>CAZSJX010000001.1:0-443092 GCA_964607295.1 uncultured Treponema sp.
TCCCTGCTGAAAGGCGGAAATATAATTGAAAGCCAGACAGCCGTGCCGGGGGGGGGCGGTAGAGTTTGACGAAGTTGATGCCGGAAGCTACACAGTTGATGTTGAGGCAAGTCTAAGCGGCTCATTGAGCGGCGTGGGAAGCGCGGAGGTTGCGGTTTCCGAAGGCGAGACTGCTTCATGCAGCGTTCTTATGAGCAGCGTGTACACTGCGGCGCAGGCTGCCGAGCGCATAAGCGACAATAACGGCGAGAACTGGAACATAATTGTTGCAGGCCCTATAGACTACAACACCTTGTTGGAAATATCTGAAAATTTGAACTCCATTTCAGGACGAATAAGCCTTGATCTTAGCAGGACAACCGGGCTTACGGAAATTGGAACGTCCAAGTTTATGGGCTGCACATCCCTTTCCGGCATAGTTCTCCCGGAGGGAATAGGCTCTATTGAAGAAAATGCGTTTAGCGGATGCACGTCGCTTGCAAGCATAACAATTCCAGATACTGTGAAAGCAATACACCCTAATGCGTTTCAGGAGTGCACGGCTCTGGAAAGTATAACAATCCCTAATGGTGGTATACAAGTGATAGCTTCTTCTGTGTTTAGCGGGTGTTCTGCTCTTAAAAGCGTGACTATTCCGAATAGCGTAACTTCAATAGGAGACAGTGCATTTGAAAACTGCAGCGCGCTTGAAAGCATAGTTCTTCCAGACAGTTTAATGACAATTGGGCAATCTGTGTTCTATAAATGTTCTGCTCTTAAAAACATAGTTCTTCCAGAAGGAATAACTGAAATAGGATACCAAGCATTCCATGAATGCTCTACGCTTAAAAGCATTAAGATTCCAAAAAATGTAACTAAGATTGAAGCATATTGTTTTCGGCACTGCTCTGCTCTTGAAACTGTGGAAATTCCAGAGAGTGTAACTGAAATAGGGGAGCGTGCATTTGAAGGTTGCAATGCGCTCGTAAGCATAGCAATCCCCGATAGCGTAACTGCAATCGCAGGACTTGCGTTCTTAAACTGTTACGGACTTGAAAGCATAGAATTGCCAGGCAACTTGCCTGAAATTAGTTACGACACGTTTCATACCTGTAAAAAACTTAAAAGCATATATATTCCAGTCAGTGTAAAAGAGATAGGCACCTACGCATTTGATGAATGCGATGCCTTGACTACTGTGAATTATGGTGGAACTGAAGCTGAATGGGAAAATATAACTATTAAGTCAAACAATCCTCCTTTTGAAAGTGGCAGTGGTATTAAAATAATATTTTCTAACGGTGCTACAAAAACACTGTAGCCAGCCTTTTTTTCGCACTGTGCAGTATAAATAGAAGACCGCGTCTTTTTGGGCGCGGTTTTTTTGTCGGCAGGCGGTGTGCGGTAGTATCTTGCGCTAAAAGTTGTTCCTGCGATTATTCTGTATCGAATTTTTGTGCAATCTGTGATATTATTCTATTGAATTTATGTTTAAAAATCCGGTGAAATATAAAAATGGCTTTGCGCTCAAGGCAGCCGCTCCTCTTGCGCTTCTTTTTGCGGCGGGAATTTTATTTCTTGCGCGGATTATTTCCGGCATTTCTATTCAGGGCGCGGAGCTTGAAGGCGAAGACAGAAACTACCATATTCTTGTTGTGGGGCAGGCGGACAGCTCCGTTTTTCTTAACCAGATTTTTGAAGGCGCAAAAAGCGTGAGCCAGGGCTACAGCGCGCTGGTGGAGCTTAAGTCTCCGGATTCCCTTGCAGAAAACATTTCGCTTCAGTCGCTTATTGACTACGGTCAGTTTATAAACGCGGACGGAATCATTGCGTACGTAAGCCCTTCTTCGGTTCCTTTTGAGTCCGTAAGCCGGATGGACGGCACAGAAATTCCTGTTATAACAATCGGCCATTATCTTGCAGAAAATCCGCAGATTTCCTTTATTGGAAGCAACTATTCAAATCTGGGGCGGAAAATCGGCATAGAGTCGGAGGAGCTTTTTGAGCCGGGCGGAAAAGCATATATTGTTATAAGCGGAATTTCCGGCAGGGCGAACCATAGCAATCTGCTGAACAGCCTCATGGAATATTACAAGGCGCGGAAAATTTCAAATTTTGAAGTGTTCGACAAGTCTCTTAGCGAGAACCGGAAGAGGGTGGAAGAAATTTTCATGCAGGAAAAAAACAAGGGCTGCGCTGTTGTCTGCCTTACAGAAGAGGATACGACTATGGTTCTTCAGCTTGCCGCGGCTTTCTCTGCTTCGGAGCGTGTGAAAATCCTGGGGTACGGTGAAAATGAAACGGTGGCCATGTACCTTGAAAAAGGGATTCTTTCCAAGCTGGTTTCAATTAACTTTAACAAGATTGGCAGGACTGCTATGTCCGAGCTTTTTGAATACAGGAACAAGGGCTATGCGAACAGCTACATTACAGCTGACCTTCAGGTGAGGAGGTCGGAAAAAAAATGAAGCTTGCAGAAAACAAAAGCCTCCGCTGGAAAATCATGGCAAGCATAATCGCGGCCTTTCTTGTAATGAGCGCGAGCCTTGCTTTTACAATGCTTATGGAGCATTACGTCCTAAAGTCCGTGGGAGAATCCTATAAGTCAAACTCGGAGCTGAATGTGTTTGCAAACAATCTGGCGAAACTTGAAAATGCGCTTGAGGTTTATATTGAGTACAGGACTTTTGAAAGCATAGACGCGTACTATGCAAGCTCTGCAAGGGTAGAGGCGATTTGCGATGCGATGCAGAATTCGCCGTCTACAAATGAAGTGCGCCAGAAAGAGTATGTTGTGAACCAGCTTGCCCAGTCTTTTCTATATTACAGTTTGAAGGCGGTTGCAGACCGCAGGGCGAACAGTTCTGGTGGAAGCTTTTATATGCAGAGCCTTGAGTGCTACAGGTTTCTTTTAGAGGAAATACAAAAGCTGAATATTCTGTATATGCAGAATAATGCTGAGCTTTATGCCGCGGACAGGAACAACATAAACCTGCTTTTTAAGGTGTATGCGGTTTTCTTTGCGCTTTTCTTTATTTTTATTCTTGCGCTGCTGAATCTTCTTATAGGCAAAATTACGCGGCCGCTTGCTGAAATTTCTTCGGTTGCGCTTCGTGTGGCTGAGCGGGATTTTGATGTTCCGCTTTTTAACAAGAAGTCGCATGATGAAATTGGAAATATCTGCCGCGCGTTCGACAGAATGATAATCAGCATAAGGGAATACATAGATAAAATCTGGGAAAAGGCAAGGACGGAAAACGAGCTCAGGGAGCGCCAGATGGAAATGCAGGCTCTTTATGCGGATGCGCAGCTCAAGGCGTTCCAGAGCCAGATAAACCCGCATTTTTTGTTTAACACATTGAACACAGGGGCGCAGCTTGCGATGATGGAAGGCGCGGACAAAACGTGCTTTTTCATTGAGCAGACTTCGGATTTTTTTAGATACAACATTGCGCAAAAGGAAGATGCTTCAATTGATGATGAGCTTGGGCTTGTGGACAGCTTTGTTTACATTATGAAAGTGCGCTTTGGAAAGAGGCTTGAGTTTGTAAAGAGCATTCCCGGGCATAAGTTTCCGCAGAGGCTTCCGGCAATGACATTGCAGCCGCTTGTAGAAAACTGCATTCAGCATGGCCTGCAGAATTCCATGGGCAAGGTTTTTCTTTCTGTAAAGGAGGCGGACGGCTTTGTTGAAATTTTTGTTGGCGATAACGGCAGCAAATTTGACTTTGGTGTCCGTGAAGAAATTCTAAAGGCTGCCAGAAGCGGCGGAATAAAATCGCTTGCTTCAAATGAGAATTCTTTAGAAACTAAAGGCAAGGAGCATACAGGTATTGGGCTTATAAATGTGTTCTCGCGGCTTAGGATTTATTTTCACCGCGATGATATTTTTGATATTTTTTCCGGAGATGATTCTGGAATGAAATTTTTAATCAGGATTCCGAATGTATAATATTTTAACTTGTGATGACGAGCAGATTATGATTGACTCGCTTCAGTTTATAATAAGGAAAAATTTTGAAGGCCAGGTGAATTTGTTTTCCGCATTGTCAGGAAGCGATGCTGTGTCTATTGCGAGCCGTGAAAAAATCGACATAATCTTTATGGATATAAATATGCCTGGAATGAGCGGCCTTGAGGCAATCAGCTGCATAAAAAGTCTTAAGCCTTCCGCGGTGATTATCGTCCTGAGCGCGTTCGATAAATTTCAGTATGCGCAGGAAGCCATGAATATTGGAGCGTACAAGTATATTACAAAGCCCGTGAACCGCAATGTTGTGATTCAGACTGTGCGCAATGCGATGAACCTTGTTGATGAGCGCGCCGGAACTGCTTCTGGAAACCTTGAGCTTCAGAAAAAGCTGGACATTGTATATCCCATAATTGAAAGCGACTTTATTTACTCGTGCATTTTCAGCAAGGCAAAGAATGAGGATTTTCAAAGCTACCTTGACTATTTTAATATGAAGGTCGATGAGTACTTTTTTGCCTGCATAGAAATTCCCGGCTCTGAAAAAAACATATACGAGGCTTGCTCAAAAGTCAGAAGAATTGTCTCTCAAAAATTCAAGTGCCTGGCAGGCTCGTTCATGTCAAACAGGATTGCGGTCTTTATTTCTGTAGAAAAATCCGCGGAACTGCCGGAAGATGATTTTCATTTTGCCGCGAAGGAAATTTTTACTCTGCTGTCTGTGGAAATCGGACAGAAGCTTCGGGCTGGAATAAGCGGAGTTTGCAGCAGGCTTGAGGAAGTTTTTGACAGCTGCAAGGATGCGATTCAGGCTTTGAACAGAACTTCTCCTGACGGCGGAATTTTGTTTGCGGATGAGCTTTTGAATTCTTGTGGCGATGATGAAAAAGTTCATGAGCTGTACGGGCGCATTTTGAACCGCTTGAAAATAGGAGATGTTGCAGGTGTTCAGTTTCTGGCGGAGGTTTATATCAGCGAGCTTTATGAGCATAATTTTTCTCTGGATAAAATAAAGGGAAATGTTTTTGAAGCTTTGATTGAAGCAAAGAATTCCGCAAAGTCGGCAGGCTCCTCATGGAAAAATTCTGCGTTTGAAAATATTTTTTCTGACTTGAGCCGGATTGATTCCAAGGCTGAGCTTCAGAATTTTTTTAAGAACAGGCTTTCTGACTGCGCGGCTTTTATATACGGCTTGAAGGACGAAAAGGAGAATCCGCTTGTAAAAAAAGTGTTTGGATATATTCAGGAGCATATCGCGGAAAATTTTTCGCTTGACGATGCCGCTTCCTTTGCCGGTGTAAGCTCTTTTTATCTGAGCAAGCTTTTTAAAGAAGAGACTGGAGAAACTTTTATAAACTATGTGACAGACAGACGGCTTGAAAAGGCAAGGCTTATGCTTTGCGACACAGGGCTTTCTATAAAAGAAATTTCCGCAGAAATAGGCTACAATGACCAGAATTATTTCAGCAGAATTTTTAAGAATAAATTCGGAATTTCTCCGACTGACTTTAGAAGCACAAGCAGAAAACCGGAGACTTTATGAAAAAAATAATTTTAGTGTTTGCAGTTTCCCTTTTGTTTGTTTTTGCAGGATGCGTAAAAAGCAAAAGAATTTCTTCTGTGCAGAAACAAAATTCCTTTGCAGATGAAAAAAAGACTCTGGTTGGATTTTCTATAGATACTCTTGCGATTGAGCGGTGGCAGCGGGATCTGGATGTTTTTATGGCGCGGGCAAGGGAGCTTGATGCTGATGTTATCGTTCAAAATGCAGGGAACAGCGTTGAAGTTCAGAAAAAGCAGCTTATGTATCTTCTGGATAAAAATGTGGACGTTGTGGTTGTGGTTGCAAAAACCGCAGATTCCTTGAAAGATGAAATTGAAAAAATCCGTGCAAAAAATATTCCGGTGATTGCCTATGACCGCCTGATTCTGAATACAAAAATTGACTTGTACATTACGATTGACTCTGAGCAGGTCGGAGCGATTATGGGGAATGAGCTTCAGAAAATTGCGCCGCTAAGAAACTGGCTTTGCATTCTTGGGCCGCAGGAAGACAACAATATGTCGATGCTTCTAAGAGGACTTAGGGGAACTATAAAAACATCTCTTCCGGTTATAAGTGAAATTTTTTATACGCAGGGATGGAATTATGACTTGTCGCGGCAGAAAATGCTTGATGTTATTACAAGCGGAAATATTCCCGGCGCAGTTATCTGCGGAAACGATGCGGTTGCGGACAGCGTTATTTCTGTTCTGCAGATCTATTACCCTGACAAGCATATTCCAATCTGCGGACAGGATGCCGATATTGCCGCCTGCCAGAATATTGTGCGCGGACTTCAGGATTTTACTGTCTACAAGCCGATTGTAGAGCTTGCAAGAACCGCCGCTGAAATTTCTGTGGAACTTGCACGCGGAGAAAAAATTCAGTCGCTTTCTAATTTAAAATCAATTGATAACAACTTTGCGGAAATTCCTGCGATTCTTTTAAAGCCGCTGCTAGTAGAAAAAAGCAACATAGATGATGTTATAATTGATTCCGGCTTCCATACTTATGGTGAAGTTTACATGGAATAGTTTTATGGATATAATTATTAAAAAAGGAAAAGTGGGTATAAATGAAAGTAGTTACAAAAGCCGAGCTTGACGAGTGTTTTGATTATATAAACAAATGCCGCGCGGAAGTTGCAAAGCGTGTTGTCGGCCAGAAAGATGTTGTTGACGGAATTATTACCGCTCTTATTGCAGGCGGCCATGTTCTTCTTGAGGGAGTTCCAGGGCTTGCAAAGACCCTGGCTGTGAAAACTTTTGCGGATATTTCCGGACTTGAGTATAAAAGAATTCAGTTTACGCCGGACCTTCTTCCTGCTGATGTAAGCGGAACTTTGATTTATGAGCAGGGAACCGGAAAGTTTTCCGTTAGAAAGGGCCCTGTGTTTTCAAACCTTGTTCTTGCTGATGAAATTAACCGCGCGCCGGCAAAAGTCCAGTCAGCGCTGCTTGAAGCTATGGCGGAACATCAGGTTACAATCGGAGAAACAACTTACAAGTTGAACGAGCCTTTTTTTGTTCTTGCTACGCAGAATCCTATTGAGCAGGAAGGAACTTACAGTCTTCCAGAGGCGGAGCTGGACCGCTTTCTGTTAAAGCTGATTATTTCTTATCCAACGCCGGAAGAAGAAATTTCAATTATAAAGTCAGAGGGCATGGCGGGCGAAATTCCCGTGAACAGAGTTTTTTCCGCGGCCGCTCTTCAAAAATGCAGAGATGCGGTGGATGCCGTTACCGTTGCAGACAAAATGCTTGCCTATATAGTTTCTATTGTGAATTTTACAAGGGCCGACATCGCCTCGAAGTTGAACCGCCGCAATGATATTCAGCGTTACATTTCATTTGGTGTTTCGCCGCGCGCCGGCATTGCGCTTTTGAGATGCGCAAAAGTCCATGCTCTTTTTGAAAACAGAAGCTTTGTTCTTGCGGATGATATTCAGGCAGTTGCAAAGCCGGTTCTAAGGCACAGGCTTGTTTTGAACTACGAGGCCGCCGCGGACAATGTTTCTGCTGACAGCCTGATTTCAAAAATCATAGATCTGATGCCGGTTCCATGAAAAACGACATAAGCCGCCGTGCTTCACTTTTGCATTTATCTTCCATTTCTCTTGCTGAAAAAATGAAAAGCGGTTCATTCCGTTCTCTTTACCGTGGACGCGGAATTGAGTTTAGCGGAGTGCGTGAATATTTGCGCGGCGATGATGTGCGTGCAATCGACTGGAATGTTACGGCAAGAATGGGAAAGCCGTTTGTGAAGGTTTTTGAGGAAGAGCGGGAGCTTGATGTTTTTATAGTTGCCGACGCTTCTCTTTCTATGTGTGTTGGAACCAGCCGGAAAACAAAGCTTGAAAAGGCAATGGAATGTGCTTCTCTTTTGACTCTTGCCTCATTTTATAATTCCAGCCCTGTCGGCGCGGTTGTTTTTGACGGCGAGCTTGAATTCTTTTGCTCTCCGGAATCCGGGAAAAAACATTCTCTCATGCTTTTATCCCATTTTGATTTTGACAGAAAAAAGCAGAAGCCTGGCTCTGTTCTTGACAGCGCGCTTAGGGGCGCAGAGAAGCTTTTAAAAAAAAGAAGCCTCGTCTTTGTTATTTCTGATTTCAGGGCCGCGTCATGGCAGGCTTCATTTGCGCGTCTTTGCCAGAAGAACGATGTTATTGCAATAAAAATTGTGGATTCTTCAGACGGAAGCATTCCTTCTGTCGGCTCTGTTCTTTTTGCAGATCCAGAAACCGGCTATGAGGCAGTTCTTCCGACTTCCAGCAAAAAATTTATCCGTGGATGGAGAGAAGAAAATGAGATGCGCAATGAAAACTGGCTTAAAGAATGTTTGCGCCACGGAGGAATCCCTTTGTTTATAAGCACTGTTCAAGATCCTGCCGCCGAGCTTATAAAGTTCTTCAGCAGCAGGCACAGGCATTAGTTTTAGGAAAATTGCATGAAAAAAAATATTTGCTTTGTTTTTGGATTGTGCTTTTTGATTCACTTTTTAGCTGCGCAGAATTCTGTTGAAACCACGGCGGCTTTTGGAACACAGGTCATGGTTCCGCGCGATGTCTTTATTGGCGACAGCGGACAAATTCAATATTCGTTCAGAACTCCGGTGGACTTTTTTTCTTTTGCGGATTCATCGATGATAAAAGATGAAACTCTTTCGCTGAATCTTTCTTCAAGTGATTTTTTAGAAAATCCTGCGGACTGTCTTGTTACAAAATCAGTTCTTGTAAGAAACGGCGTGAGCTACAATCTTTGCATAACTATAATTCCTTGGAAAACAGGAATGATAAAATTTAAAGAATTCAGCCTGGAAAAATTCTGCCGCGGAAAAAGCTCCGGACAGCAGGAAAATGTTGATTTTAGAATTCAGCTTGCTCCGGTTACAATTCTTTCGCTTGTAGAAAAACTTGAAGTAAAAAACTTACGGACTCCGCAGGCACCGATTTTGCTTCCGAATACAAATTATTTTTTATGGATTGCAGGTTTTTTAATTGCCGGATTTTTTTCATTGTCTTGCATTGTTCTGATAAGGCTTCCGCATATTTTAAAAAAACTAAAGCTTTTAAGAGAGCAGTTTGAGCTTTATAGAAATGCAAAGCGGACAAAAAAGAAGCTTTCTTTGCTTTTAAGAAAGAAAATCGACGACAAGGACTTTTGTGAAAAATGGCAGCTTGCCCTGCGCAAGTATCTGGAATTTAGGTTTGCAGTTTCATTCCGCTCTGTTTCAGGAAAAAATATCGGTGCAAAAATATTTGATATAATGAACGGACTTGCAGGAGCCGGCGTTTCCGAGGCTATTGAATCTCTTGTGTGTCTTTTTGTGCGCACTGATTATATAAGGTTTGCGGCCGGCTCAATTGATTCTAGTCTTTTACCGGCTGAAACTCATCAGGCTTTGTTTGTCAAGGGCGAAAAAAAGTCTATGGTTTTGGAAACCTGCAGGATAATTGATTTGCTTGAAAAAGGAGAAATGTAAGATGTTTGAATTTGAAAATCCTCCGGCATTTTTTCTTTTGCTTTTGATTCCTGTGCTTTATATTCTGCGGTATATTAAAATTTTTTCACGGCTTTCTCTGCCTTTGAATTTAAGCGACTGGAACGGAAGCAATTTTAAGTGGAAAGGAAAGTCAAGAAAAATTTTTTCTGTGCTTGCAAGAATTCTTTGCATCCTGTTTTATATATGCCTTGTATTCGCCTATGCGGATCCGGTTTTTCATCTTCAGCAGAAAGTCTATTCATCAAAAGGCTCGTCTGTTGTTTTTGTTCTGGATGTAAGTCCTTCGATGGCGGCAAAGGACATTGGTTCTATGAGCCGGCTTGAGGCTGCAAGGAATTCTATAGTTTCCATGGCAAAAATGAATGGCGGCGCGGAGCTTGGTCTTGTTATAATGGCTGAGAATGCCGTTGTTCTTGTTCCTCCAACAATGGACAGAAAATTTTTTATGAGCCGGCTTGAGACTGTGAGTGTAGGTGAGCTTGGCGACGGCACTGCAATTGGAACTGGGCTTAGCTGCGCAATCTATCATCTTGAAAAATCTAAGTCGCCCAAAAAGAGCATAGTTCTTATCACTGACGGAGAGAATAATTCCGGCGCAGTTCATCCGCATACAGCTGCCCGTCTTGCTGTGAATAAAGATATTTCCCTTTATATTCTTGGTGTGGGGACAAGAGGCGTTGTTCCGATTGATTATGTGGATCCAAAGTCAAACAAAATTTATTCTGGATATCTTGAGTCAAAGTTTGATACGTCTTCAATTGCAAAAATCGCCTCGGAGGGAAATGGAAAATTTTTTGAGATTGAATCTCTTCCTGCGCTGTCTCAGGCTGTTTCTGCAATTTCAAAAAATGAAAATGTAGCGCAAAGTTATTATATAAAAAATCAGGATATATTTTATTACAGGCGGTTTTTGATTGCCGCGTCTGTTCTTGCCTGCCTTGCGTGGATTGTTCGCAGGCTGCTTCTGCAGGAGACTTTATGAATTTTTCTGTTGAAAATGCGGTTTCATTTTATCTTCTTATTCCTGTCGTCCTTGCGCTTGTGTTTGTTGTGGCGCGCTATCTTCGCCTGAAAAAAAATATCTGCGGAAGATTTTTTGAATTTAAAAATGGTTCATTTAGAATTTCAGTTTGCTTTTGGAGCAGAACTTTTTTTAGATTTCTAAGTGGAATTTGCATTGTTCTTGCGCTTGCAGGAATTTCTTTTGGAACGGACTCTGTGCCAGTTCAAAAAAACGGAAAGGCTGTTTCTTTTGTTTTCGATATTTCGTACAGCATGGAAGCGAAAGATGCGCCCGGAGGAATTTCCCGTCTTCAGGCGGCTTCCAGCTATGCGGGCGAGCTTTTGGACAGAATGGACGGTTGCGCAGTTTCAGCTGTTATTGCAAAGGGAGACGGACTTACTGTTGTTCCCCTCACAGAGGATTTTCAGAGCGTGAGGAATTTGATAGAAAATCTTTCGCCGCTTCTTATGACTTCGGAAGGAACAAGCCTCGGCAATGGAATAAAGGCCGCGGTTTCCTCTTTCCCGGAGCAGTCTTCCGCAGCTTCTTTTATCTGGCTGTTTACAGACTGCGAGGAAACTGACAACAGTCTTCAGGCTTCTCTTTCAGAAAGTTTAAAGGCTGGAATTCCGGTTGTGATTATTGGATTTGGCTCTGAGCGCGAAAGCGAGGTTTTTGCCGGCGACGGAATTACAAAAGTGAAAACGGCTTTAAGATCCGGCTCAATTGAAAAAATGATTTCATCTTTAAAAGAGAAAATTGTTTTATCAAAGAGAAAAGGCCCGCTTCCTTCTGTTGTTTACATTGATGCTTCTCAGATGGGCTCTGCCGCTGCTATTTTAAAAATGCTTGATCTTAATAGTTTGCAGCCGTCTGTTTCCTATGAAGTTCAAAATATTCAGCGTTACGGCTTTTTTATTTCGCTTGCAATTTTATTTATTCTTGCTTCATTTTTCTTCGGTGAGCTTGATATTGCCGGCGGAAAGAAAAAATTGATTTCATCCGTCTCTACTGTCTCTCTTGTTTTTTTATTGACTGGATGTTCCCCGCGTTTTAATGACGGCATAAAAATTTTTGAAGGCAAGCTCGCATGGTCTAAGCAGGACTACCAGAATGCAATCGGAGATTTTTTGGAGACTGCCTCAAACGCAGAATTACGCAAAGATACTCTTGTTGAGCAATACGCAGTTTTTGGACTTGGCTCAACTTATCTTATGCAGGGCGAAACCGATGCCGCGCTAAAAAGATTTTCGCAAGTGTACGAGGCTTCCCCAGATAAAATAAAATTCGCAATACTTTATAATTCAGGAATAATTGCGCATCGAAATGGAGATTATAAAGCCGCGGCCGATTTTTTTAAAAAAGCGATTTTAATTGACGGCAGCAGCATAAATGCAAAAATCAATCTTGAACTGTCATTAAGAGAAACTTTGGAACATTCCAGAGAAAGCGCGCAGGAGCTTGTGCCGTTGTCTGAAAGCAAGGAAGACCTGAATGTTCAGAACGCGCTTTATTCTATAATCCGGGAGGATGAAAAACAGCAATGGAAAAATATGCAAAAAAATTCGGAACGGACTTCCCGCGATTATTGATTTTTGTTCTGCTTGTGCAGACGTTTCCAATTTTTGCGAAGCCTGTTTCATGGAATTATTTGTGGAGTCTTCGTTTCAGGCAGACTCAGGAAACTTTGTTTACTGAAACTGATAATTCGTTCTACGTTGAAATTGAGGGAGTTACGCCCGACAGCATTCAGCTTGCTGTAAATTCTCTTCCGCATAATGTAAGCTTTGTTTCATCAAAAAAAGAAACCGTCATGATAAAAAGCGGCAGCGGGCATAATGAAAAGTATTCAGCAGGAACACGAATTACAATTTGGATGAAATTTCTGAAGACCGGATTTTATAAAATCAGCCCGATAGACATTGTTATAAACGGAGGATTTTATCAGATTCCATTTAATTCTGTTGAGGTTTTTGAAAATCCGAGATTTATAAATCCGCAGGTTTCAGTTTCTTTCAATAATCTGAATGTTCCGTCAAAGGCAAAGGCTGCCAAGGCTTATGAGGGGCAGCACATTATTTTTACAGTGAATGTGAAATACGCAAATTCTGTAAAAAATATTTTCTGGAATATTCCGGAGGATTCTGTATTTAAAAAACTTAGGGATGTAAGTTTCAGCGGGGAGTCCTTTTCTACGGAATTCAGACCGGTCGCTGTATTTGACTGGCAGCCCTTGAAGTCTGGAAAATGGATTCTCCCTGAAATTTTTGTTACGGCGGTTTCCTACAATGGAACAATTATTGATATAAAATGTCCTGCTGTTGCATTTGAAGTTCAGGAGAAAAAGCCTTTGGACAGCGGAATGTCAAAGCAAGAAAGTCCGTTTGCATACGCTTTTATAGAGCCTCCAGACTATGATAAAAATCTTTCCAAGCCTGAAGCCAAGAACTATGATATTCTGAATTTGATTGAGCTTCATAAAAAGGAGCGCCATTCAATTCCGTTTTTTAATTCCGCCTTCAAAGAAAAAAGGCAGATTGAGCTTTCTGTGGGGCTTTCTCCGTCTGGAGTTGAGCCTAGTGTTGTTTTCTTTGGAATAATGCTGTTTGCTGTTTGTATTTTTTTATCAGCTTCAATTGTGCTTTTCATTTTTAAGCGGAAAAAAACTTGTGCAATTTTTATTTCCATATTTGTAACGCTCGCAGTTTTCTTGTCAATATACGGATGCCGCCTGTTTGCTTCCCGCGGAGTATATGCCGGAGGAACAATGAGCCCTATTCCTGAAACAACAGCTCCAACAGGTGTAACCATTCAGGCTGGTGCGGTTGTTTCTATAATAAGGACTGCCGGTGGCTGGATGTATGTAAGGCATAATGATACTTACGGCTGGGTTTCAGCGGAAAGCGTCTATTTAATAAAATAGCAAGGAAAATACAAATGGACTTCGGTGATATTTTATCGCAGTGGGATTCTATTCAAAAACAGTCTGCACAGAAAAAGAAGGAGCCTCAGGTTTGCCGAAAAAAAGCAAATGCTCCTACAAAAGAAGAAAAGGAAGCTGCTCGCCAGGGATATTCTTATGAGCAGATTATGGAGCAGGACAGCAAAAGGCGCATAAATCCAATGGAGCTTTGGCTTAGGCGCTATGGAACAGTAGACAAAGACAAGTCGTTTGAAGAAAGCGAGCGGCATGAAAAACTGCGGGACATAAACTATTTAAAGACTCTTGCTCCGGAAGCCACTGTTGATTTGCACCAGCTTACAAGGGAAGAAGCCTGGAGCAAGCTGAAAATTTTTGTTGACAGCTGCTGTATTAGAAAGCTCAAGAAAATTCTCATTATCCACGGAAAGGGAAATCATAGCCATGGTACAGATCCGGTTTTGGGTCAGGTTGTCCGCCTTTTTATTGAGCAGGACAAGCGGCTTGGAACTTCCGGACATCCAGATAGAAACCACGGAGGCTCCGGCGCGACCTGGGTGATAATAAAAAATTAGATTGCTTCAATTGATTTATTCACTGGATTTTATTAGTCTTAATATTTAGTAAAAAAAATAGTGAAAAGGAGAGAGGCGGCTGGCAAAAACACTCAGTTTTGCTGCCGCGAAAGCGGCAACGATAATAGTTCCAAGGCAAAACTGCGTGTAGGGGCAACTTAGTTGCTTCGGTTTTGACAGACGCATCTCGACTGTTAGCTATTTTTTATATTAAATTATAGTTAACTCGAAATTAGGAATATTAAGTTCAAGAGTTTTTCATTGCTATATTTATGGATTTGTTGATATGGAAGATTTGTATAGAATTTTGAATGTTGAAAAAAATGCCTCTGTGGATGAAATAAAAAAGGCCTATAGAAATTTGGCGTTTAAATTTCATCCGGACAGAAATCCTGGTGATAAGTCCGCAGAAGAAAGCTTTAAAAAGATTAACGAGGCTTATTCTGTTTTAGGAGATGAAACAAAGCGCCGTCAATATGACCAGTACAGTGCGGGCGGCTTTTCTGAAACTTTCCAGCAGGACAGCGGATTTTATCAAAGCGATCCTTTTGCGGATTTTTTTAATAATAGAAATTATCAGTATACTTACACTTATTCCTCAAAAGATTCGGAGGATAAAAAAGACTATTCAGTAATTGGATTTTTTCTGAGCATAATTCAAATTTTCTTTTGTTTCCTTGGATTCACAACGGTTGGAAGATTCAGCTTTCTGCTGGGCATTTTGTTTTTTATCGGACTGGTCAACGGAATAAAGTCTGCGGCCGGAAATTTAAAGTTGCTTCTTGCAAAATAAAAAATTAAGAGGAAATATTTATTATGGAAAATAATTCTGGCATTGTGGTTTATACAGATGGCGGATGCCGCGGAAATCCTGGCTGCGGAGGCTGGGGGTGTGTCGTTATAGACGGAGAAAAGGAATACAAAATTTCTGGCGGTGAAAAACTGACAACAAACAACCGCATGGAGCTTATGGCGGCAATAAGCGCATTGAATTTTATAAATGAGAATGATTTTTTGAGCGGCCGGAAAATTTCAGTTTATTCAGACAGCCAGTATGTAAAAAACGGAATTACTTCATGGATTCAGAACTGGAAAAAAAACGGCTGGAAAACTTCCGCAAAGAAGCCTGTGCTGAACAAGGACCTTTGGGTTCGGCTTGATTCAGTCTACAGTCTTCTGGACATTGAATGGAAGTGGGTCAAGGGCCATGCGGGCATAAAGTACAATGAAATGTGCGATGAGCTTTGCAACATGGAAATGGACAGGCAAGGCTCTTTATAAAATAGCAGGATGCAACCCCTTTTATTCTATAAAAATATAGTCATTAAAGTAAACTGCCCGGATTTTTCCCATTATAAGATTTTCATTAATCTTTTGAAGAAGCTCCTCTTTTATTGTTTTTTCTCCCTTTGACTTAATCTGGTTGAATGTGAGCGCAGAAAAATAATTTGTGAAGACCGCTTTTATCTGTCTTTCTTTTAGCGAAAGCTCCTCAAACAGAGCCTTGTCGTCCGCAGGATATGAAAACCATGGAGAAACTACGATTACAACACGGCTGTCGTCCCCGGAAGTTTGCCTTGTAAAAATGCGCAGCTGTCCTATGTCTGTGAATGCGTCCACGCTTTCTTTTTCACCTGTGGCAATGTTTGTTATTTTTTTTGGATCCGGATCGGACTTTCTGTATGCGCCGGTCAGATTTTCCCTTGTGGATACATAGAAAGCGATTGTAACAATTATTATTGTGAGAACGATTGCGGATGCCAGCGCAAGAAGAAGCCTGTTCAGCTTGTTGAGATTCATACTATAAATTCCTTTAGCAGGGAAAGTGTTCTGGTCGTTGCGTTTCCGTTTTCGTCGAATGTCCCTGGAATTCTTGCGGACAGCTCAATGAAATTTTCAAGCCATTCCTCTTTTTCTATTGTCCCATTCTTTCTTGCAAGCTCGACTAAATCCGCCCTTTGCATTGGGATTCTGAAATTCCTTTGCCTGCCAAGGAGATTTTCTGTAAGCACTGAAAGTATCTCGCTGAATCCAAGTCCGGTCTTTGCGCTTGCGTGGATTGCGTCCGGAAATGCCTTGTTCAGCCGGGAAACTGCAATAAAATTTTCCTGCACGGCATCAAATTTGTTCAGGACAACTGCCTGCGGAATTTTTTCAGCCTTGATTTCCTTTAGGACTTTCTGCACCTGCTGATATTGATTTTCACATTCAGGATCGGAGGCATCGACAACAATCAGAAGAAAATCGGAAAGCGAAGTTTCCTCCAGCGTGGACTTGAACGCGTCGATTAATGTATGCGGAAGGTTTGAAATAAATCCGACCGTGTCTGTGAGCAGGACAGATGAAGCTTCTGAGAGCGCAAATTTTCTTGTAGTCGGATCCAGCGTTGCAAAAAGCTTGTTTTCTACAAGAACGTCAGCCCCGGTCAGCGCATTGAGCAGGCTTGATTTTCCGGCGTTTGTGTAGCCCACCAGTGAGCAGGCTGCCGTCGATGTCCGTTCCCTTTGCTTCCGCTGAATGTTTCTGTTTATGGCAACCTGCGCAAGTTCTTTTTTTATCTGAACTATCTTGTCTTCTATCTGGCGGCGGTCAAGCTCTAGCTGTGTTTCTCCGCTTCCTTTGTTTCCAAAAGAGCCTCCTCTCTGACGGGCCATGTCTCCGTAAGTGTGGCTCAGCCTTGGAAGCGAATACTGAAGCTTTGCAAGTTCTACCTGAAGGCTAGCTTCCTTTGTCTGCGCGCGCGAATCAAAAATTCTTATTATAACTTCGTTTCTGTCAAAAACCGGCATATTTGCAAGCTTTTCCCAGTTGCGCTGTTTTGACGGATCTATTTCCCAGTCAAAGATTATGCAGTCTGCAAAAACTTCCTTTGCCTTGTCTACAATTTCCTGCGCCTTTCCTGTTCCTATTCCGTAGGCGGGCGTAGGCTCTATGCGTGTGAGGACGACTGTGCCGGCTGTTTCCATATCCAGAGTCTGCACTAAATTTTGAAGCTCCTTTGGCTCCGGGTTTCCGTGCTTTTTATCCGGGGCGCCGACTAAAAGGCATTTTACTTTTTGCTCCTGTTCCTGCTGTATTTCAATCATGGCAATTATTATACAGTTAAAAATAAACAAATGAAAGTGCGGCAGTGTCCGGAAAAAATTTTATAAATCCGCGGCGGCAACGCCTATAAGCTGATGTTTCCGACTATAGTCTCATCGCTGGCTGAAGAATATTCACTTTCGGGCGCGGCAGTTTTTTCCTGCTGCTTTTTCTGAACCTGGGAGGAACGTTTTTTTGGGCAGACAAAAAATCCAAACAGGCTTCCGCAGATTCCGGATGCAAGCTGAATAAAAACAGGAATATTTTCATTCATAAAGGACACGAAGCTTGAATTTTTTTTACCGACGGCAAGAGAAAACGCAAGATAAAGGATAAAAATAAAAATCCATGAAACAGGAATCTGCTTCTTTATAAACACGGAAAGCACCGAAAGAATTATCATCATAAAAACGATTCCGCCGCATCCAGAAATTCCGAATGTTGAAACGCAGGCTGTGAGAACGCCGCCCACAAGGGAAGTTATAAAAATCATGAGGGCAAGCATAAGAGAGCCGTAACGCTCTTCTAAAACAGGCCCAAGCAAAAGAACAAACGCAGTGTTAAAAAAGAAAGAAGTCGCATTTACAGAGCAAAACGGATAAATAACAAGCCTTGCATAATCCATCGCTGATTTAAAGTCGAATGCAGGAACAGATTTTGCTCCGTGGCACTCAAAGACTTTTTCAGAAATATTGAGCTTAAAAATCAAGTCAGCGGCAAAAACTGCGGCGGAAACAAAAGAAAAAACAAGCACAACCGGAGAATCAAAAACAACTTTCAAAGAATTTTTTTTACCCATACTTTACATATTTCGGCATATTTTCATGGAAATTTCAGCTTAAAAACATTGCCTGCCTTTTTGAATGAAGACAACTCGACTTTTGTTTAAAGTTGATGTAAAAAGTCTGTATGAAACTTCGCTTAAAGCCATTTGACATTGTGTCTATTCTGATTTTTTTAACAGCGGTATTCTTTTCGTTCTTCAATTTATTCAGAAAAAAGAATGAAAGCCCGGCGGAACTTTTTGTGAAGACTCCAAAGGAAAGATTTGTCTACAGCCTTTCCAAAGACGGAATCTATAAATTTCAGGGGCTTTTAGGAGCAACATCTATTCAGATTGAAGACGGAAAAGCAAGATTCATAGACTCGCCATGCGAAAACAAGAGCTGCATCCAAAGCGGGGAAATCAGCATGGACGGGCAGTGGGCGGCCTGTTTGCCAAACGGAGTGCTTATTAATATAGAAGGAAACAGCAAGGAAAGCGGCTTTGATGCAATTTCAAACTAAATCCATGAAAATATATTTTTTGCAAATCTCTTGATAATTTATTGGATTTTTTATATAGTCTTAGGAACGAAACGAAGGCGTTTTGTAAAATACAGGCTAACTGTCTGTTTTTTGCAAAGCGCCTTTTTTTTATGCAAGGGGTTACTATGACTGAAAAAAACAAAACTTTGTATGATCCGTCATTTGAGCATGATGCATGCGGAATCGGAGCTGTTGTAAACATTGACGGAACTGCAAGCCGCAAAATTGTAGACAACGCTCTTTCCATTGTTGAAAAGCTTGAGCACCGGGCAGGAAAAGACGCCGCTGGAGAAACCGGAGACGGAGTTGGAATTCTTGTCCAGATTTCCCACGGCTTCTTTAAGAAGGCTGCGGAAGAAGCAGGAATAAAACTTGGAGAAGCAAGGGATTACGGAGTCGGAATGTTCTTCTTTCCGCAGGACAAGTATATCCGCTCCCAGGCAATGAAAATGCTTGAAGTGCTTGCAAGCAAAGAAAACCTTAAGTTTCTTGGATGGCGAAAAGTTCCTGTGAATCCTGATGTTCTGGGACAGCGCGCAAAAGACTGCATGCCTTGCATAATGCAGTGCTTCATAGAGCGTCCTTCAGATATTGAGCGCGGGCTTTCATTTGATAGAAAGCTTTACATTCTGCGCCGCCAGTTTGAACATTCACACCTGAATACTTATGTCGCATCCCTTTCCAGCCGTACAATCGTCTACAAGGGAATGTTTTTAGTCCAGCAGCTCAGAACGTTCTACAAAGACCTTCAGTCAGAAGACTACACATCTTCGCTTGCTCTTGTTCACTCAAGGTTCAGCACAAACACACAGCCTAGCTGGCAGAGAGCGCATCCAAACAGATTCATTGCGCACAACGGAGAAATAAACACAATCCGCGGAAATGCTGACAGAATGCTCGCAAGAGAAGAAACTCTTGCATCCCCTGTTTTCAAGGATGAGGAGCTTCATGAAATTCTTCCGGCGGTAGACACATCAGGCTCTGACTCTGCGATGCTCGACAACACATTGGAATTCCTTGTTATGAACGGTATGCCGCTTCCGCTTGCAGTAATGGTCTGCATTCCTGAGCCATGGAAAAATGACGGAACAATGAGCCAGCAGAAGCGCGACTTTTACCATTACTGGGCGACAATGATGGAGCCATGGGACGGTCCTGCCGCAATTCTCTTTAGCGACGGAGATTTTGTTGGAGCCACTCTTGACAGAAACGGACTGCGCCCAAGCCGTTACTATATAACAAAAGACAATATGCTTATTCTTTCTTCGGAAGTCGGAGTCCTTGATATTCCGGAAGAAAATATTGTAAAAAAATCACGTCTTCAGCCAGGAAAAATTCTCCTTGTTGATACAGCGCACAAACGCCTTATCTCTGATGAGGAAGCAAAAAAGCAGTACATAGATCTTTATCCTTATGGTGAATGGCTGAACCAGAATCTTTTAAAGCTAAAGGATCTTGTTATTCCTAATAAAAAAATTCCAGTTTACTCGCAGGAGGAGCGCGACATAATGTACCGTGCGTTCGGCTGGAACTATGAAGACGTAAACGAAATGATTCTTCCGATGGCTCAAAACGGAGTCGAGCCGACCGGAGCAATGGGAGTAGACACGCCTCTTGCAGTCATGAGCGACAAGCATCCGCCGCTTTACAATTACTTTAAGCAGCTGTTTGC
Organism: uncultured Treponema sp.; assembly: GCA_964607295.1. Classification (GTDB taxonomy): domain Bacteria; phylum Spirochaetota; class Spirochaetia; order Treponematales; family Treponemataceae; genus Treponema_D. The sequence continues at coordinate 20,060 of CAZSJX010000001.1, forward strand.
TCAGGTTACAAATCCTCCTATTGATTCCCTGCGTGAAAAAATTGTTACAGATACAACTGTCTATGTTGGAACGGACGGAAATCTCCTTGAACCGCGAAGCACAAACTGCACGGTCCTTGAAATAAACAATCCGATTCTGACCGGCGTAGATATGCTCAAGCTCAAGAACTTGAACCGGCCTGGACTAAAAACCGCTGTTGTTTCGCTTTTGTATTACAAGAATACTTCTCTCAAGGAAGCCCTGGATAATATTTTTGTTGCAATAGAACGTGAGTACCATAATGGAAGCAACATAATTATTCTAAGCGACCGCGGTGTTGACGAGAACCACGTTGCCGTTCCTAGCCTTCTTGCCGTAAGCGGAGTTGAGCAGTATTTAATCCGCACAAAAAAACGGACAGCGATTTCAATTATTCTTGAATCTGCGGAAGTCAGAAATGTTCATCAGGCTGCAATGTGCCTGGGGTACGGGGCGCGCGCAGTAAATCCGTATCTTGCCCACGAATGTATCGCCGAGCTGATTGACCAGAAGCTTTTGGACAAGGATTACCACACTGCGATTGAAGACTACAACAAGGCGATTATCAACGGAATTGTAAAAATCGCCGCAAAAATGGGAATTTCAACAATTCAGTCTTACCAGTCGGCGCAGATTTTTGAAGCAGTTGGAATCAGCAAGGATGTAATAGACGAATACTTTACAAACACAGTAAGCCGGGTAGGCGGAATCGGCCTGAAGGAAATCGACGAGGATGTGAATTTCCATCACAACAAGGCTTTTGATCCGCTTGGACTTACAGTGAACACGCATCTTGATTCAGTCGGAATGCACAAGCTTCGGCGCGGCCCGACTTGCGAGGACCATCTTTACAGCCCGGAAACAATTATTGCGCTTCAGGAATCCACACGAAACAGCGATTACGCGCGCTTCAAGGAATACACATCTTTGGTTGACGACAATGCCCATCCGCATACTTTGCGTGCAATGCTTAAATTCAATTTCCCGGAAGGAAAGGAAATCAGCATAGACGAAGTTGAGCCGGTTTCAGAAATCGTAAAAAGATTCAAGACAGGCGCGATGAGCTACGGCTCGATTTCGGAAGAGGCGCACCGCTGCATGGCTTTGGCGATGAACCATCTGCACGGAAAATCAAATTCAGGTGAAGGCGGCGAAAAACCGGAGCGTCTTGGAACTGAGGCGAATTCCGCAATAAAGCAGGTTGCGTCGGGACGGTTCGGCGTTACAGAAGAATATTTGCTGAGCGCTAAGGAAATTCAGATTAAAATGGCTCAGGGCGCAAAACCTGGCGAAGGCGGACATCTTCCTGGAAAAAAAGTTTATCCATGGATTGCGCAGACACGCTATGCAACTCCTGGCGTTTCATTGATTTCGCCGCCGCCGCATCATGATATTTATTCAATTGAAGATTTGGCGCAGCTGATTTACGACTTAAAAAACGCGAACCGCGCCGCGCGAATTTCTGTAAAGCTTGTTTCTGAGGCTGGCGTTGGAACAATCGCGGCTGGCGTTGCAAAAGCCGGAGCGCAGGTAATTCTTATTTCTGGACATGACGGCGGAACTGGAGCGGCTCCGATTTCTTCAATTCACCATGCGGGGCTCCCGTGGGAACTGGGGCTCGCGGAAACACACCAGACATTGATTCAGAACGGACTTCGCTCGCGGGTAGTTATTGAAACAGACGGTAAGCTTATGAGCGGCCGCGATGTTGCGATTGCTTGTCTTCTTGGCGCGGAGGAATTCGGTTTTGCCACAGCTCCGCTTATCACAATGGGCTGCGCGATGATGCGGGTCTGCAACCTTGACACTTGTCCGTTCGGCGTTGCGACCCAGAACAGCGAGCTTAGAAAGCGTTTCACAGGAAAGCCTGAATACGTTGAAAACTTCATGAAGTTCATTGCGGAAGAGCTGCGCGAGTACATGGCAAAACTTGGTTTCCGCAGCATTGATGAAATGTGCGGACACACAGAGCTTCTTGGCCTCAAGGAAAAAAGCTCGTTCCCTAGAGCAAATCTCGTGGACATGAGCAGAATCATTGGATGGAAAACTCCGGAAAACGCAAAGACGCATTTTGAGCCGGCCGACATTTACGATTTCCATCTTGAAAAAACTGTGGATGAATCAAAGCTCCTGAAGGCATTTGAAAAATCAAAGAAAGCAAAAAAAGGAATTTTTGAACTTTCAGTTTCATCAACAGACAGAACCGTGGGAACAATCCTTGGTTCGGAAATTCAGCGGACATTCGGCTCGTCGCTTGAAGAAGACAGCTACGTTGTAAACTGCACAGGCGGCGGCGGACAGTCATTCGGAGCATTTATTCCAAAGGGGCTTACATTGAATCTTACAGGAGATGCGAATGACTATCTCGGCAAAGGACTGAGCGGCGGAAAAATTGTAGTCCATCCTTCAGAGAAAGCATCTTACAAGGCTGAAGAAAATATTATCATTGGAAACGTAGCTTTGTACGGAGCAACAGGCGGAAGCGCGTTTATAAACGGAATTGCCGGCGAGCGTTTCTGCGTAAGAAATTCCGGGGCAACAGCGGTTGTTGAAGGCTGCGGCGATCACGGTCTTGAATACATGACCGGCGGAACTGCCTTGATTCTAGGACCGACTGGACGGAACTTTGCGGCTGGAATGTCCGGCGGAACTGCTTATGTTCTGGACATGAACCATGACTTGTATCTAAGGCTGAACAAGCAGCTTGTTTCAATGACCGAAGTTTCAGACAGCCATGACATTGAAATTATAAGCAGCTTGATTCAACGCCATGCAAAGGAAACAGGTTCAGGCCTTGCTAAAAAAATTCTCAAGGACTTTGATAATTACATAAAGCACTTTAAAAAGATTGTTCCTAATGATTATCAAAAAATGATGACAGAGATTGCAAAAGGCGAGGAGCGCGGCTTGACTCACGAAGAAGCAGTTCTTGAAGCTTTTAAAAAACTGACTGCATAGTAAAAAATCTAGGGGTGCACTATGGGTAAAAATGACGGATTTATGATATACAAGCGCGTTGAAGATTCATGGATTGAACCTGCTTCACGCATAAAAAATTTCAAGGAGTTCCACAACCATCTTAATGACAAGGAACGGAGGGAACAGGCGGCGCGGTGCATGAACTGCGGAGTTCCAATGTGCCAGAGCGCAATCAGGCTTGCAGGAATGGTAACCGGATGTCCGCTTCATAATTTTATTCCCGAATGGAATGATGCGCTTTACAAAGGGCAGTACGACATGGCGGCGTGGCGGCTTCTAAAAACCTCGAGCTTTCCGGAGTTCACAGGAAGAGTATGTCCTGCGCTGTGTGAAAAAGCCTGCAACTGCGGAAACGGCGGAGATATAAAGGACGCTGTAACAATCCATGACAACGAGCTTTACATAATTGAAAAGGCATTTGAGTCAGGATATATGAAGCCGCAAATTCCAAAATTCAGGAGCGACAAAAAAATCGCGGTTATAGGCTCCGGACCTGCGGGACTTGCTGTTGCGGATTTACTGAACCGCCGCGGACACAATGTTACAGTCTATGAGCGCGATGACAGAGTCGGCGGACTTCTGATGTACGGCATTCCAAACATGAAGCTGGATAAAAAAATCGTTGAGCGCAGAATCGAGCTGATGAAAGCTGAAGGTGTAAAATTTATTACAGGCGCGGATATTGGCCGCACAGTTGATGCAAAGGAAATCACTGAAAACTATGACGCAGTCGCATTGTGCTGCGGCGCAAAAAAGCCGCGGCCGCTGTCTGTTCCCGGAAGCGATTCCCAGGGAATAATGTTCGCTGTGGACTGGCTCAAGAGTGTTACAAAAAGCCTTCTGGATTCAAATTTTTCAGACAAAAATTTCTTTGACCCGAAAGGAAAGCACGTTGTAATTCTTGGCGGCGGCGACACAGGCAATGACTGCACAGGTTCAAGCATAAGGCTCGGAGCGGCAAGCGTAACCCAGCTTGAAATGATGCCTTGTCCTCCTGAAGAACGCCAACCGAACAATCCGTGGCCGCAGTGGCCTAAGGTTTTAAAGACAGATTACGGCGCGCAGGAGTCAATCGAAAAATTCGGGCATGATCCGCGCGTTTATAAAACAACAATCAAGGAAGTCTATCAGAAAAACGGAAAAGTCTGCGGAATAAAGACAGTTCAGGTTGAATTCAAGAACATAGACGGAAAACGAACTCTATGCGAAATTGAAGGCAGCGAGAAAGAGCTCCCTGCTGACTTAATCTTGATTGCCGCTGGATTTCTTGGATGCGAGGACTATACCGCAGCTTCATTTGGCGCATCGCTATCTGCAAGAAGCACTGTAGCAACCGCCGCTCCAAATTCCTATTTCACTGGAATAGATAAAATCTTTACAGCCGGAGATATGCATAGAGGACAGTCTCTTGTTGTCTGGGCGATTGCAGAGGGCCGGGAATGTGCAAGAGAAATTGATGAATACTTGATGGGATATTCAAATCTCTAGCGTGCATAAAAAATTAGCCGGGCTGGTCTAAAGAATTGCGCCAGTTCCGGCTTTTCCGCATGAGGTATCTTAGTCAGGATTACATTCCTTTTTTACGATACAAGTATCGGGATATGTAATCCTGCGCGTGAATCAAGTTTTTTACTTCCACTTGAAAGTAATAAGTCCAATAATGTAGATTGCAATGATGCACAACGGAACGAAGTATGCGAAGACTGGCTTCATCCAGTTTTTTACCTTAAGTCCGTCGCCTTCATTCGCCTCTTCCATAAATTTTTCCCAGCCAAGTCCGAATTTTTTACTGCAGCAGAAAAGGGCAAACACAAGGGCGCCAAGCGGAAGAAGATTGTTGCTTACAATAAAATCCCAGAAGTCAAGCCAGGCGGAACCTTCGCCGAACGGATGAAATTTTAGCGCGCTGTATCCGAGCGCAGTCGTCAGTGAAATTAGAAATACTCCAAGTCCGCAGACTATGCAGCCTTTAAGCCGGGTCCAGCCGGTCAGCTCGCGCACGCAGGCAAGAATGTTCTCGCACACCGCAAGCTCTGTTGAGAACGCCGCAAAAACCATGAACAGGAAGAAAAGGCTTCCCCAGATTCTGCCGCCGCCCATGCTGTTGAAGACGGTTGTCATTGTGTTGAAAAGAAGCGATGGTCCTGCGTCAACTGAAATTCCAAACGATGCGCACGCCGGGAAAATTATTAAGCCGGCAGTTATTGCAACGAACGTATCAAGAATAATTACTTTGACAGAGCTTCCCATGAGGCTTTTGTCTTTTCCTATGTAGCTTCCAAAAATTGACATCGCGCCGATTCCAATTGAAAGCGTAAAAAAAGCCTGGTTCATCGCGCCAACAAGAACTGGAACTGTCAGCTTTTTAAAATCAGGAACAAGGTAGAACGAAAGTCCCTTTGCTCCGCCTGGAAGGGAAATGCACTTCACCGAAAGAATCAGCATGAGCAGCATAAGCAGAACCATCATATATTTTGTTATCCGCTCAAGCCCGCTCTGAAGGTTTCGCGTCAGGATTGCAAAGCAAACAGACACCGCAATAAAAAGATATCCGACATTTATTTTTGGACTTGAAATCATTGCGCCAAAGCTCAGCCCGGCGGACTTTCCTGTTGCGAACGAGACAAAGTAATAAATCATCCAGCCGGTAACGACCGTGTAGAACGCCATCAAAAAAATGTTTCCAAGCAGGCAGATGTAGCCGTGAATATGCCACTTTGAGCTGGGCTTTTCAAGCTTCTGGTACATCCTGACTGGGCTTGCCTGGGCAGCTCTTCCGATTGCGAATTCCATTGTAAGCGCCGGAAGTCCCAGCAGAACAAGAAAAGCAAGGTAAACAAGAACGAATGCGCCGCCTCCGTTCTGACCGACCATCCACGGAAATTTCCAGACATTTCCGCATCCAATAGCGCAGCCTGCGCTCAGCAGAATAAATCCAAGTCTGCTGCTTAATCTTTCTCTAGCCATGAATCTATTCTAACAGAAATTTCTTATGCTGTGTATAAAAATTTTCATTGTACTTAGGATCGTTGCCAGAGTTCAGCTTGGTTACAATCCGTGTCTCGCCCAAGTAGATGTTCTTGGCAGTCTGTCCGCCGTAGACATTGTTTCCGGCGGCGAAAGTCCTTTTCTTTACTGCATAAACCACAGCACAAATTAATTCTATGAGAAAAACGCCAAGGCAGCTGTTCTGAGGCAAGCCTTTGAATGGTTCGTAAAAAAAATTGAAGTAATCTATCCTGACCAGCCTATAGGAGACAAAGCTCTTCTTGACGGTTCAAGCGTCCTGTCAAACTTTGACGAAAAGCAGGTGCGCATCGACAAGGTGATGGACGAGAACTATCTGGCAGGACACCTGGGCGGATTGCCGGTGCTCTGATTTGTGCGTATGACTGCACCCGTGACTTAAGGAATGAAAACTATTTTCCTTGAGTCATCCTGTGCAAATTCCAAGCTTCCTTTTAAATCTTCGGAAGCGAAAACTGAGCCGTACTTGCAAATAAAAACAAATGAAATATCCTGGCCGAATTGTTTTTTTAACTCATCAAGAATTTTAAAGGACTTCTCCACGCCAAGCACAAAAGTTGCTGTTGAAAGAGCATCCGCGGCGATGCTTGAAGAAGAAATTACTGTCGCAGAAACAATTCCAGAATCCGCAGGAAATCCTGTGGCAAGATTAAAAATATGATGGTAACGTTTTCCGCCTGACTCAAAATAACGCTCATAGTCTCCGCTTGTAACAACGGAAGTTTCATCTGTGAAAAGCCGAAGAAGCGGAGCAGAAGAAGGAGATTCTGGATTCTTTATTCCGACTGTCCATTTGCTTCCGCCTGTTTTTTTTCCATAGACATAAATGTTTCCGCCAAGATCCACAACGGCTTTTTTTACACTATGCGCCTTTAAAATTATGCAGACTTCATCTGCGGCAAATCCCTTCACAATTCCGCCGAGGTTTATTTTCATGCCGGATTTCTTTAAGAACACTGAATCTCTTGAAAGTCCTACGCAGCCAAAATCTGAAAGCTCAAGCGCGCTGTTTATTTCAGTCTGGGACGGAATTTTCTGGTGGTCTGTGTTTATTCCCCATAAATCTATAAGAGGGCCGGCGGCAGGGGAAAAGGCTCCGTCAGAAATCCATGCCGTTTTTAAAGCAAAATCCAGAACTGTTAAAACTTCATCTGAAGCCTTTACTGCGGAAATTCCGGCCATTGAATTTATCTGTGAAATTTCAGAATCCGGCAAAGTCGCACTGAATTTTTTTTCAATCTGCGAAAGCCGCTCAAAGATTTCATCATAAAGTTTTTTTGTTCCATCATCAAAAGCATTGACTGTGCAAACCGTATCCATGACGACCTGCGTTCTTGCTTCGGTTTTTCCAGAGCATGAGGCAAGCAAAAGAAGAACAGCAGAATATAGACAGAAAATAAGTTTCATAGATTATCTTCAACAAGCAAAGAATTTTTTTGATACTTTGGAAGAAACTTTTTAATTCCTCCAGTTTCAAAGCTTACAGTAACAACGTACTCGCCTTCATCGCTGTAGCTGCATTTTACAATCTGGCCATGGCCGTAATCATCATGAAAAACACAGGCGCCGGTGCAGTATTTTTTTTCTAGCGGACTTTTTTCCTGGCGGCCGGAAGAAAATGATTCAGGCTTCTGTCCAAGCACACGGACTCCGCTGCCAAGCTCACCAAGAAAAGGACTGGGAATCATGAAGCTTGTTTTTCCAAAAAGCCTGCGCATTCCGCATGAAGTAAAATAAAGCTCATCTTTGGCGCGCGTAATCCCAACATAAAAAAGACGCCTTTCTTCTTCCAGTTCCGCTTCGGTCTTTCCTTCGCGTGGAAAAATTCCAGACTCCATTCCAGTTATTATAACCCGCTTGAATTCAAGTCCTTTTGTATTGTGAAGTGTAATCAGGGTAACTTTGTCCTCTTTGTTTTCTTCTTCAGAATTTGCTTTAAGCGTGCGGTCAAGATTTATGTGGTCTAAAAAATCCAGAAGTCCCTGCTTTGTGCACGGATACAAAAGCGCGCTGTTTACAAGTTCCTGTAAATTTTCAGTTTTCTGCGTGCCGGTGTCATCGTCCTGCTCTTTGTGAAAATCCGCAAGGCCGCTCTCTTTTACAACTCTTTCAATAAATTCTGAAAGTTTTTTTTCATCCGCAGAATAAGCGTCGCTTTCATTTATCGCCTGTCCTGCAAGAAGAGCCGCTTCCGAAGTTACAGGAACGTCAGGCAGACCGGCGGAAAAATTTTCAACAAGAGATTTAAATAAAGAAAATTCATCCTTTGCTTTTTTCGACAGCTTTATAGAATCCGCTCCGGTTAAAATTGAATCGCTGCCGCCAGAAGCTTCAATTATTTTATCCTGCGTTTTATTTCCAATTCCGCGGACAGGCTTGTTTACAATCCGCCTGAAAGAAATTTCATCACGGGGATTTATAATAAATGAAAGCCAGGAAACAATGTCTTTTATTTCCTCACGCTCATAAAATTTTAACGAGCCTACAACTTCATAAGGAATTTTTTTATGCAGAAATTCTGTTTCAAAGCCAAGCGACTGCGCGTTTGTTCTGTAGAGAATTGCCCAGTCGCTATATGGAATCCCACGCTCAAAAGCCTGCTCTATAAGGCTGAAGCAAAATTCCGTTTCATCATCCTGCGACGGAAGAAAAACTAGAGCCGGTATTTTTCCTTTTCCGCGCGCAGACACAAGCTCTTTTCCAAGGCGGCCGGAATTATTTCTTACAACATTTCCTGCGCAATTTAAAATTTCAGAAGTAGAACGGTAGTTGGTTTCAAGGCGTATAATTTTGGTTCCAGGAAATTCATCTTTAAAATTAAGAATGTTCTGAATTTCAGCTCCGCGGAATTTATAAATGCTCTGATCATCATCGCCGACCACACAGACATAAGTTCCGGAATTTTCTGCAATGCCGGAAAGCTCTTTTAAAAGCTTGAACTGCGCGACATTCGAGTCCTGGTACTCGTCAACCAAGATAGCCCTGTAGCGCGCATGGAAACTTTTTCTAATCAAATCATTCTCTTTTAAAATCAAATACGGAAGCAGAATCAAGTCACCGAAATCAACATTTCCAGTATTCCTAAGACGCTGCTGGTATTTTTCATAGACTTCGGAAAAAAGCGGCTCGTCGCAAATACGATCCAGCTCTAAATCGCCAGGAAAAAGGCAGTAGTCCTTTGCTAGGGAAATTTTTTTTGCATAATGCAACGCGTCTTTTTTTGTAAGAGACGGAACAGTATTTGAAATTAATGCCGCCACATCTTCATCATCATAAACGGTAAAATTTCCTTTAAGTCCAATTCCAGACTCTTCTGCGAAAAGACGAAGAAACCACGCTCCGAATGAGTGGAAAGTTCTTATATGTGATTTTTGCGCGCGCTCATCAAGTCCGACCGCACGCTCTTTCATTTCTTCCGCCGCTTTCTTTGTAAACGTAACTGCAAGAATCGAAGCGGGATTTATTCCAAGCTCCGAAATCATATATGCGATTTTTGTTGTGATTACGCGGGTCTTTCCAGAACCTGCTCCGGCCAGAATTAAAAGCGGACTTCCTTCATGCACAACGGCTTCCCGCTGCTCCTTATTTAAAACTGAAAGATAATCTTCCGCATTCATTCAAGAAATTCTCCGTCAACGTCAACATCTGACGCAGCAAGAGCCCTTGCCTTTACAACCGCTCCAGAAACAATTTTGTCCATGGCGTTTTTATTGTCAAGGTCGTAGCGCACGACAAAAGCTCCGTCAACTTCCGGCGCATCAAACCATGCCCGTCCGATTGCAAGCCCCTCATCACTTCCGTTTTGATTTTCAATTACTTCTTCGATAAGCACATCGTAAATTTTTCCGCAGCGCATTTTTAGGCTTTCATGCGTTATTCCGCGCTGAATTTCTTCCAGTCTGGCAGCCCTTGCCTTCGCTTTCTTTGAAGAAACCTGCTGTTTCATTGTATCAGCGGCAGTGTCTTCCTCCCTGCTGTACGGAAAGCATCCGGACCAGTCGCTTTTTATTGCTCCTAGAAATTCTTCAGTCCGCAAGGCATTTTCATCTGTTTCACCAGGAAAACCTGTAAGAAAAGTTGTGCGTATGCAGCTTTCAGGAAAACTGGCGCGGATTGTTTTTATAAGAGACACATAGCTTTCAAAGCCGCCCTTTCGGTTCATCGCGCGGATTATTTTGTCATCGCCTGACTGAAACGGAATGTCAAAATACGGAAGAAACCTTGCGTCGTTTTTCATGACTTCAAGAATATCCTTGTTAAAATGGTCGGGATGAATATATAAAAGGCGGACCCAGAATTTTCCTTCAAGCGCAGAAATTTTCTTTATTAAAACGGACAAAGGAGAACCGCCGTTGCGCTCAAAAAAATCTTCTTCCATACAGACAGGAGACTTCAAATTTTTATAAAGTATTTCATGCCATTTTTTTTCAGAAGAAAATTCCTTGTCTTCTTCGCCGCATCCATAAGCCGCCAAGTCCTGACCAATCAAATTGATTTCAAAAATTCCGCGCGCCAAAAGCGACTTTATCTCTTCAATAATCTCATCTGAATTTCTTGACCTCAGTCTTCCGCGGATAACCGGAATTGCGCAAAAAGAGCAGCGGTTGTCGCATCCCTCTGTGATTTTTACAAACGCGCTTCCTTTAAAAGACAAAAGCGAATTCCGCTCGCCGCAGCAGACACCTTTCTGCTCAGCTTTTAAAACAGGACGCTTTTCAGCAAATAAGTCTTCTACAGCGGAATCAATCAGCTCCAAGTTTCCGTTTCCAAGAATTCCGTCGGCCTCAGGCAGCTCTTCCTTAAAGACATCTGCATAACGCTCGGCAAGGCAGCCAGCCAAAAGAATTTTCGCATTTGGAAATGCAGCGCGCGCAGACAGAAGGGAATCCAGACTTTCTTTTTTTGCGCTCTCAATAAATCCGCAGGAATTTACAATAATCAAATCAGCTTTTTCCGGCTCAAAAACCTGTTCCAGTCCAAGGGCGGAAAGCCGGCTCATTATAAGCTCGCCGTCAACCTGATTTTTTGCGCAGCCATGCTGGTCAAGAAAAAATTTTTTACTAGTCAAGCTCAAGCACCACTAAACGGTATTTTCCATCGCTGTCGCGAACCCACTTTATATCTTCCGCCTGAACTTCACCCGCCCGGCCAACTTCAAGGTCATAAGAAGAAAGCCCTGCGATAACATGGATTTTCAAAGCGTTGATGTTGCTCATCCAGAGTCGTGTTCCGTTGTTTGAAGTAATTGTGACAAGCTCGCCGCTTTTGTAATAGCCTTCAACATAATCCTGACGGTCGCTTTTGTATCTGAAAAGACATGAGCCGCGGAATGTAACATTTATTGTAAACGGATATGCGCGTGTGTCCTCGTGAATTACAGTTCTGTTTGCATTGTTCTTTACAGCTGAAGCCGCAGGAATTTCTGAAAGCTCTGTTCCTAAATTTCCGTTTGCAAGCTCAACAAAAGAATTTTCTATAGACTTTTCAAGTATTCTGACTTCCGCGCCGTTAGACTCATTGTCATTGGAAATGTCGCTCAAATAAACAATCAGATCCGCGAATCCGTCTCCGTCAATATCTATGTCGCGCTCCTCGCTAAGCTCCACAATCTGGTTTCCGGAAGGCGTGAGAATTGAAAGGCTGCCCAAGGTTCCGCCAACTGTCAGGACAATATTTCCCTTGCCTTGCTTTGCAGGAACAAGAATCTGATCGCCTTTGTAAAGCCTTTTTGTCTCCGGCTTTCCTGTAAACTGGTACTGATGGATTTTTTCTTTTTCAATCTGCTCTTTCGCCTTGAGCTCTTTTTTCTGTGGAATCTTGAGCACGCTGAAATAAATATAGATTCCGGCCGCCGCTAAAACTAAAACAGCCGCACAGACAATTCCAGGAACAAGAAAAACAGGCTTCCGTTTTTTTAAAAGCTCCACTGGAACCGGAGACTCCTGAATTTTTTTCGCATGGTACAGCCTCAGAATTTCGTCTTTGTCCAGCCCGAGAAATTCGCAGTAATTTGAAAGAAATCCTATAAAATATGACTCTCCCGGAAACTCTTCAACACGCTCATTCTCAAGAGAATCTATATAGTTTTTTGTAATTGCAGTGGCGCGCTCAATCGCTTCCATGGAAACGTTTTTCTCTTCACGGGCTTTGCGCAATATTTCTCCATAGCTTTCCATTTATTACTCCGAGAGAAGAAAATTATCGTAGTTATTTGCAGATGACGGCGGATCATAAATAAAACGCTGGTCAGTTATATTCATGTTCAGCTTGTAATTATGAAAATCAAAAATGTAATCCACATCCTGGGCTGAAACTGCAACAACACGCCGGATCAGCTTTGTTGAAGGATCTACAGAAATCTTTATTGTGCGGAATGCCTCAGATGCGGCTCTCCTTGAAAGCAAAAGATTCACGACCATTTCATCGCTGTTTTCATCCAGAGGAACTGCGCTTTGCCCTGATTCATAGGCAACTGTATAGTAACGGCGCAAAAGTGAAAGTCCTTGCGAAGTCGCGGCATTAGGACCGGATGCTGTAACATTCTGCTCAAGAATTGCGGAAGTCGGACTTGGAAGATAAATCACAAGGTCGTTTCCGTTGAAAACAACAACCTGGTCCGCTGGATCAGAAAAATCTATGCGCAGCATCTCTGGACGCTTAAAGCTCATTTTTCCTGTCATTTCATTCTTGCCTATTGAAATATCAATGTCAGCCTCATAGTCCTTTATTTCTGCATAACGGTCGCTGACAGATTTAAAAAAGTCGCCCGCTGTTGTAATTGCCTGTGAAAAAGCCGCCGTGCATAAAGCGCACGCAAAAACCGCGGCACACAAAAACTTTTTCATTAAAATACTCCAAACTGATATATTGTAGAAAAATAATCTTTTATCGTCAACAGGCATTTGAACAGCAAAATTCCGGGCTTGTTTTTGCCATCCGCCTCTCTCCTTTCCGCTAGTTTTTTCTTACTGTTAAAATTCAAAATTGAGGCTATCTAATGATTTCTTTTATTTCTTCAAGAACAGAAAGCGCGTTTATTCCAGTTTGAAGCGTTGAGCGCAGGTTTTCTTTTCCGTCTAAAAAATCGACTGCGTTTTGAATCATGTTTGAAAAGTAGCAGGTTCTTTTTGGCAAAGTTTCGGAGCGGTCGTTCAAAAGTGAATAGAATCCAGTGTAAAGGGAGGATTTTTCCCGGTGATACAGCTTTAAATATCCGTTTCCAATGCAGATTTTTCCTTCTGTTCCTATGATAGAAATTTCAAATCCAAAAAAACGTGAGCGGCCGCTTATGCTGATTGTAATATCAGGACACTTTGAAGTTGAATAATGCGCGCTCAGCTGTCTGACATTTTTTTCTTTATCGCGGAAAACGCCGGTTATAATAGGAAATCTAAGCAGAGAATTTACAGCCTTAGTTTTTCTTTCAGTACTGTTCAGCACAGAAGCCCTGCTGAGAAGCCCGCCTTTTTTTTCAGAAGGATTTTCTAAAGATATTTTTTCCAGCGTTGAAGGAGAAAAATCTTCCTCAAGAAAAAAAAGAACTGCGTCAACTAGATGCGTTCCGTCGTGTATAAGGCTGTAGGCTCCGGTTTTTTCTTCCGCCGGATTATAAACACAAAGGCTTGAGCAAAGCTCTGCGCGGATGCTTTGAAGCTCCCCGATTTTTTTCATGTAGCTTTTTGCAAGCTTAAAATCCTCCGCAAACCGCCGCTCGTGGTTTACAAGAACCGGCACCTGGAACTTTTCCGCCGCCTGCTGAATTTTCTCTGCTTCCGAAAGATTAAGCGCAACGGGCTTTTCCAGAATGACGAGCTTAGGTCTTGCGCTGACCGCCTCTATAGTTTCCTTTAAATGGGCGTTTTCATTCACGGCGACTGTGACGATGTCAGGCCTGCACCTTGCATAAAGATTTGCGCTGTCTGAATATCCGGCGGCTTTCCTGTTTGCGTCCTGCCACTTTGAAAGCGCCGCTGGATCAGTGTCGCATCCGGCAATAAGGCTTATCCGAGGATTGTTCAAAAGCGCCATTGTGTGGCTGGCCGGCTGCTCCCGCTTTTTGTCAAGTCCAAGACTATAGCCGATTCTTCCAAGGCCAACCAAAGCCGCCGTGTACTTTTTCATAGGCTGGAATCAGTCCATCAGCTTTTCATATTTCTTTGCAAGCCTGCGTGATTTTTTTGCGGCAAGTCCGCAGTAGTTCGCAGGATGCTCAAAGAAGCTTTCCGGATTCTCTACGCCGAGTTTTTCAAGCTGAGCTGTAATCTTTTCAAAAGTCTCCTTGTGGGTCTTTAGAACCTCAAAGAATGTCTTTCCAGACTGCTCCGCCTCAAGCGTAATTTTTCTTATAACCTCATGGCCGTCGTTCACGCCAGCCTCGCCAAGCAGAATATAGGCAGGCTCTGCAAGAACACCGCCCTTGACTTTTCCGCCGGCATTCTCAAGGTTGCGGGACATTGTCTCCTTGTCAGCCTGAAGCCCTGAGACAACGCTGTTCATTCTGGCGACCGCCATTGAAAATCCTGCGACATAATCAGCAATAAACCTCTGGCTCGCTGAATTTGTAAGGTCGCGCTGATGCTCTGAAATCTGGTCCATGTAGAATGTTATGACACGCGGACACATAGCCTTCCATAATGACTTCACGTGCTCGCTGTTCCACGGATTTCTTTTCTGCGGCATTGTGCTTGAGCCAACCTGTGTTGACGCAAAGTACTCAAAGACTTCGCCTATTTCTGAACGCTGAAGATTGCGCAGGTCATCCGCAAGGTTCGCTATAATTCCGAAGGCAACATTCATTTCCAGGAGAAGGCACAAAAGATATTCCGGCTCAACAAGCTGGTTTGAATACTCGCTGGCAGAAAGTCCAAGGAATTCAACATAGACACGCTCCAGCTCCTCCGGGTCTTTTACAATCATTGAAGGCCCGTTGTAGGAGCCGACAGGACCGGCAAGTTTTCCAACAAGCTGGCTGGAAAGCTCTTCTATGCGCAGGATTGACTTTCCAAGGCGGCTTACAAATTCTGCGATGCTCCAGCCGAAAGTAATAGGAACGGCATGCTGGCCATGAGTTCGTCCGACCTGAGGAACTTCCGCATCCCGGTCCGCAATGGCGCAAAGATGCTTTTCGAGTTTTTTCAGCTCTGGAAGAACAACATTTTTCGTAACATCTCTCATTCTGCAGGAAAGAGCCGTGTCAAGAATGTCAACGCTGGTCGCTCCAAGGTGAACCAAAGGTCCTATTTCCGCAGAAACCTTTGTCTTCATGACATTTACAAGCGCGCGGATGTTATGCTTTGTTTTTTCTTCCTCCGCATAGACTTCCGCCGGATCAATTTCTGAAGCAACTTTATCAAGGGTCTGCGCGATCTCATCTGTGAGTTTTCCGCGCAATTTCAAATGGCTTTTAACAAGGGCCGCCTCGCACTTTGCGCATGAGCGTACTGAGGCTTCCTCGGAAATATACTTAGAAAGACCGCTGAAAACCTCGGCCTCTGACAATGAATACCTGTGGTCAATACAAGAAATATTCTCAAAAATGTTACGTGTTTCCATGAAAAATATTGTAGTTCATCTTGCAATAATTTTCAATTGCGCGCAAGACAATGGCATCCGCGGCCCGGTTCAGGCGAATTTGAACATCTTTCGCTTTTCCTCGCCAGCCATATTTGAATATGCGCACCGGTTATTTAAATCCACAAGGACAACCTGGCTTTCCGCATAGCTCCAGAACTGTCCTTTTTTTGCCCTGCTGAAGCTGAACGAACGGATTTTCTTCACAAGCTCAAACGATGCATCCTGAACCACAAACACACGCAGAACAACAGAGCGCCTGTTGCGTGAAAAACCATCCGCGCCGGAAAGTGTTATCTCCGGCAGCCTTTGAAGCTCGGACAGAATAAAATTCTCATCGCTGCAAAAGGAAACCAGGCAGGCCTCCTTTTGCTCAAAGCCGCCGTCATCTTTGGAAAATGTTCCTGCAATATCATATTCTTCGCCAAGGTAAAAAGAGCCGAGCCTGTAAGTCTGCGAAAGAGAGGAAAACAAAAGTTCCTTGTAATTCTGAAAATTCATTTTCCGCTGGATGCAATCCTGAATCCGAAGAAATTGTACGCTTCGTTCGGGTCATAAGAATAACGGTCGCCGGCAGAAACAAAAAGCGTGTATTCATTCCAGCTTCCGCCGCGCATAACACGCTCCGCTCCGTACTTAGGACCGGCATATCTTTTTGACAAGTCTCCGGCCTCATAAGGTGATTCCCAGTCCCAGCAGAATTCAATTACATTTCCGCTCATATCAAAAATTCCTGCTCCGTTCGGATTTCCGCTGGAAGGACTTGGAGGCGCGCTTTCAGAAAACGGAGTTCCGGCTGTTCCAACACGCTTTGTTCCGCTTGAATTTTCAAAGTACCATGCGACTTCTGCAACAGGAACAGAAGCGTCGTCTTTTCCGCTTGCGTCAACCTGTCCGCTGGCCAAGGCTCCAGACTGAAGCCCTGATGAAGTTTTTCTAGCCGCATATTCCCATTCAGTTTCGGTCGGAAGCCTGTATCCGTTGTTTTCCCAGGCACATTCCGCAAGGTCGCACGAAGCTGTGTCCGTGGCATCTTTTAAAACCTGTCCGTTGTAAAAATAACATGGCTCCTTTCCGTCCATCTCGCTGAATGCGTTGCACCAGACTACGGCATCGTACCAGTTTATATTTGTAACAGGCTCGTAGCAGCTGACCTGCGTGGCCGGCTTTCCCCTTGAGCCATTGGAGCCTTCCTGTCCTGGGTTTGCAAAAACATATCCGTTTTCTTCTGCCCACAGCCGCACTTTGTACCAGAGGTTGTACGTTGTTTCGTAGCGGTTGAGCCTGAACGGAAAAATTCTTCTTTTTGCAGTTACCGACTGGGAATTTTCTCCAATTACATACTCGGTCTTTTTTCTTGAGAAGCCGAATTCAACAAAATCAATGTCATTAAAAGAGCCGGAAGCGGACTCCTGCGCAAATGCCTGAGCCGCCGCAAAAAAAATCCATGCGGCAATTTTTGCAATTTTCATTTTCTTTTCTCCGCTATTTTTTCCTGTTTCCTTATGTAGCGCCGCTGCTTTCGTTCCGCGCGCCTGTTTTTAAATGAAACTTTCTTTCTTGCCTCTGAGGACGGAGTAAGACGGCGTTTCATAAACATAAAATATCCGAACACAGAAGTAAAAACACAAAGCCCCGCAATTGCGACAGCTCCAACCCACCTTGAGTGCGCCCACGGCAGCGGAACGTTTATTCCAAAGTAGCTTGTTACGAGAGTTGGAAGCATGAGCACAAGATTCCATGCGGTCATTGTCTTCATGACGATATTAAGGTTGTTGGACAAAACCGAGGCAAACGCATCATTCATTCCTGCCATGATGTTTGTATAGGTTCCGGCCATGTCCAGAGCCTGCTTGTTGTCAATCTCAACGTCGTCAATCCAGTCCTGGTCCTCTTCATCCAGCTTTATAATCTTTGTCTTGCGCAGTTTTTCCAAAAGCATCTGGTTGCTTTTTAATGAAGTTGTAAAGAACACAAGGGACTTCTGGATATTCAAAAGCTGTATCAGCTCATGGTTCTGCACAGAGCGCAGCATTTCATTCTGGATAGTTGTGGCGCGGCGGTTAAGCTCCTTCAGGTAGCGCAGAAACGTAAGGTCGGCACGGGCCATAAAGCGTATTGTGAACGCCGGAAAATCATTAAGGGAAAGCTCCTTGATTCGGTTTGCGGCAAAATCCTTTAGAACCTCGCAGTCTGTCCAGCAGATTGTTATAAAGAATTTATCGAACGTAATGATTCCAAGAGGAGCTGTAAAGTAGCTTACATCGTCTCCCGGTGAAAAAACAGGAAGCTTTATAATTGTAAAAGTATAGCCGGTGTCATCGTTCCGCTCGATTCGGGAAAGCTCGTCCGGGTCAAGAATATCAAGCATATTCTCGGAGTCAATTCCATAGGTCTCCTCAAGCTCGCGTATGTCGTCCCTTGTAACAGAGCGCGCGTCAACCCAAGTGTTCATTTCCGGGACAAGCTCTTCTTTTTCCTTGCTTACAAGTTTTCCGTTTTCCTGCTGCCAATATGTAATCATAGCAAATCCCCGCTAAAAGGCAGCTTCCAGAATCCTACGGAAACAAAACAGAAACTGCCGTGCTTTTCTTTAGCCTGCGCTGATAACAGCCGTCTCCATCCATAGCAGACTCTGCGCTAGTTTGATGGCAGGTTCTTTACAATCTTTATGATGTAAAGCTCAACATATCTTTTCAAAGCCGGATGATTTTTTATTTTCATCATGCTCGGAGTGTCCACCAAAGCCTCTGCAAGACGGCGGATGCGGTCCGCATTGAAAGTGTCGGCCTTAAGCGTGCGCAAAACCTTTCTAAAGTAATCTCGGATCAAAGAATTAATGTCCTCGCCAAGATTATCATAGTTCTGCTTTCCAATTCTGTCGTTCCATTCATGCATATAGCCTTTAAGCTCGCGGTCAAGCGTGCTGCTTTCCGGAACGAATTCCTTTTCAATTTCAACGGCAAGCTTCCTTAATTCCCTGCGCCTTGTGTTCTTAGGGTCTATGCTGTCGTCCTCGTCGCGGCGCTTCAATATTTCGCTTTCTTTTTCTTTAAGCTCGTTTTGAATTCTCAAGGCTTCGGATGCGTTTTTTCTGGCCTTTGGCTTGGGCTTCTTGAACAAAAGCTTCATTATGAATGAAATGACCGGCATTGCGTACCAGAAAGGCAGCTTAAGCTTTGCGTCCGCAAGAAGCTCCTGTCTGCTCAGCATGAGAAGCTCGCTGTATGAAATAAGAGAGTCATTCCTGAACAATGCTATATGCCCCGGAGTCTGGTCTTCAAAAGCGACAACAGGCAAAAACGAAGCGTTCAAAAGCGCCGAAAGAACTGGTTCAATAGAAGAAACTTCGCGCTCAAGGCACCGTTCAAAGGCGGAATTTTCCTTCATTTCCGGAAGAAGCTCATATTCCTTGAGATTGTTGTACCAGCTTTTTATGAGAGCCTCGCGCACCAGAATACGCACATCGTTCGCAAGCCTGAGTATAAGCGGAATAACACGCTCCTTGAAGATGTAGTAGCCGTTTCCGTCGTTCACCTTAAAAATCAAAAGCTCCGGCATCTGGTTTCCGATTGACTCCTGTGTCTTTGCCTTAAGGTGCTCAAGAAGCTGCTCTTCCTTGTACTGCCCAAGAAGCGGAATTCCTGACTTGTCCTTCATTTTTCTGATGTCATTCAGATTATAATAATATGGAGGATTTTTCATAAGGATATCAAGCTGCTCGAACGCCGCCTGGGCCTGAAGTTTTTCCGCAGCCTTGGACTTGTAGTAGGAGGTCGCAATTTCAATTATAGCAACCGACTGAAGAATTGTAATGTCTTCCGGGGCAAAATCCTTGAGCTTTGTGTAATCCTGCTTTATAAAGTAGCAGAGCTGGCTCCAGTAGTAAAAATTGTCTCCTGTGCTTTTAAGGACGTCAAGAACCGCCGCAGGGTTTGCGCAGAATTTATTGAAGAATGTTTTTATTGAAAGCTCCTTTCCAGGATTTGAAATAGAAAGCTTCTTTAAAAAATAGTCATGCGACTCTTCCTTGTGCATAAGCTCCTGAAGCTTTTTTAGCGAAAGGTTTATGAGCGAGGCTACAGGATAGCTGGACGGATAAATCAGCGAGGGAACTGTCTTTGAAAAAACAACGCAGTAAAGAGTCCTGTCGTTGAGCTCCTCCTTGTCCATGCGGCTGTAAAGTATTTCGTCGGCCTGCTTTTTTGTAACGACATCAAGCGGAACAATCTTAGGCATATCATTTATGCTGGGGAACGGAATAGAAATATTCGCTTCAATCTGGCTGAACAATTCGTTGTATTTTTCGATGAAATACGGAACAACAAAAATATAGTCCTTGTTTCGTATTGAGCTGATTACAACCTGACGGTCCGCCACAAGGCTGTTTATTTCAGATTCAAGAGCGGCCTTATAGTCGCTTGTGCAGTAGCTTTCAAGGGCGGAATTTTCTTCGATGTGATGCTGGGCATATCTATGCACATAGTCGGCGAACTGTCCGTATTCAAGCATGTCTGTTTTCTGCTTGGAGCAATTGAACTTTAAAAGTGTCAGAATATTAGAGGTTGTAGCCATGCGGAATATTATATATAGAAAAACAACAAGAGTAAACAAATAAACTGAAAATACATTCTGTAAAAAAAAGAGCGGCTATAAAATCATAAAAACGCCTCTAGGCAAAGCAGAGGCTTGGCTCTGCTTCGCTGCGGAATTAGATTACGCTATATTACTCATTCTGCCGTTCGCACAACACGGAAGCCAGTACCGTTGTACCGGTCGTGAGGGATGATGCCGTCACGAGAAGCAACCTCGCAGTTGTTGTTGTCGTTCCAGCAACCGCTAGGTTCACAGCGTTTACCCTTAGACGACGAGCCTGTTGCAGGCGTATCGATTGATATGTCTTTAATGTACCAGTCCCAGCACCATTCATAAACATTGCCGCTCATGTCATAAAGTCCGTAGCCGTTTGCCTTCTTTGATTTTACTTCCCTTGTTCCTGTATTATTCGTATTTTTTTCATACCACGCAACTTCATCTATATCGTTGCTTCCGGCGTATTTATAGTTTTCTCCGCCGCGTGCAGCCCATTCCCATTCGGCTTCCGTAGGCAGGCGGTAGCCGTTCACCGTAAAATCGCAGGTTGCGTCGTTCCATGTAATATTGTATGAATTCGGTACATCACCCCAATCGTTTGGGTCAGTAGAACCGTTTATTTTGTAGCAGGGATTCAAGCCTTCCTTTATAGAACGCTTGTTGCAGTAGACAATCGCATCATACCAGCTTACGTAATTTACAGGATTGTTATCTGCCGCATTGCCAGTAAGCTCGGTTCCGTCTTTATCGTATGCTTTTGCAGTGCTTGGGTCGCTTCCCATAATTTTCTTGTATTCTCCGCGGGTAACCTCGTGGTCACTCATATAGAAGGCTTTTATTTCCAACTTACGTCCTTTTACAAATACTTCTGAAGCCGGTGTCCAAGTTTCGCTTCCGTTGATTGATACAGCCGGAACTTTTACGAATCCTTCCGGGATTTTCTCTTCGCTGCCAATTGTTCCGCTGTCAGAGCTGCCGCCGGAGCTTCCGTCAGAGCAGGAGCTAAAAAGCGCAAGGGCGCAGGCTAAAGCTATAATGGGGGGGGGTAATGTGTTTTAAGGTGATTTTCATTGTTTCTCCATAAAATTTTTAGTGTGTTATATTAGACCCAGCTTCAAGTTTTATAATGCACTAAAACAGCGTAAGGAGAGAGACATCTGGCAAAAACACTCTGTTTTGCTGCCGCGAAAGCGGCAATGACGATAGTTCCAAGGCAAAACAGCGTGTAGGGGCAACTTAGTTGCCTTCGGTTTTGACAGACGTATCTCGACTGACAGCTGATTTTTAGAGCTATAGTCAACTTGAGATTAGAGCTATTTTACATTATACAAAAGAAACCGCAGAAAATCCTGCTTTAAAGAGAAAAATCAGCAAAAAAAGCCGCGCCCAATAAAAAACGCCCATAATGCTGAATTTTGCCGCCTATGAGCCTTCTTTAAACGCTAATACGCTTATATTTAAACGCTAATGCGTAGTATAGCTGTTTCGGGCATAAATTCTACACGGGCAGTCATGCTATTCTTTGCGGCATACCACTCCACGCCGCATGACGTATCAGTCCACGAATCATGACATTACACGCCACACATTGTGGACAGTCTAGCCAAGCCGTGTGAATAGCAATGCCACAACAAATTTCCTGTAACGCCATGAGCTGTGGAATGACTGCTGACATCCAGCAGAATATTTCTTAAAAAACTGTATTTTTTTCCAGAATCAGGCGCAGTTTTTGTAAAAAAACGTAAATAAATTTGACAGAAGCCGGGAACGAAAAAGCCCGGGAAAATTATTCAACTATATTTTTTATGGAGGAAATTCTATGAATGCCCTGAACCAAATTATCCTGGAAGGAAATGTTGTGCGCCAGCCGGAAAAAAAGAGCTGCAAAAACGGAGCCTCATTCTGCCGGATTCCAATCGCCGTGAACAGAAGGTACAAGGACAACGCGGGCGGCTATGTTGACGAGGTTTCGTATTTTGACATAACCACGTTCGGCCAGACAGCGGACCTTTGCCAAAGATGGTGTCCCAAAGGCAGGGGAATACGCGTGGTGGGAAGGCTCAAGCAGATAACTTCACAGGCTGAAGACGGAAAAAAGCGCAGCAGCATAGAAATAATCGCGGAGCACGTCGAGTTCAAGCCGCTTTCTAAAAAGTCGCAGGAAGACGGCTCCGAGCCGCAGGAAAAAAAGGCATCAGGCAAGAAAACAAGAGATTCTTCTGTTCAGGATGAACCATGCGAGCTGCCGGAAGAAGAACTGGAATTCTAGCCATTAGCAAGAGCGCAAGGAAAACAGGAGCGGGTTCAGCAGGCTCGCTTTGTTTCCTGCGCATAACGCTAGCGGCCTTTCTTAGAATTTCTTGCGGACTGCGCGTCTCTTGCCTGGGCGGCCTGGTATGCTTCCATTTTTTCTGGATTGTAAAAGCCGTCCTTCCAGTTGAAGCGCGAGGCTCCTTCAATGAATTCCCGCTTTTGAATAATTGAAACAAGGTTCCGTATATCGCTCTTTAGAATCTTTGTCTTTGAGAAATCAATGAGCTGGTGCGTCCATCCTTTTCCTTTCAGGATTTCCATTTTGTCCAGAAGACTGAACGGATATTCAGGCATGACGAACGAGCCGTCCGGAGTGGAATTCACCTTGAAGCCCATGCCTTCCTTGTCGCTGAAATAAGTGAAGTCATAGTCGTCTGGAAGCTTAAATCGCATCCGGAACAGAACCGGATAAGAGAAAACGCTCAGGAGAACGCGTGAACGCTGCGCTGATGTTTCAAAAATCCTATTCAGGTTCTTTTCTGAATTTTCAGCCGGAGACTGCATCGCCATAATATTATTGTTTTCCAGAAAACTGACAGCCCAGCGGTTGAACGTATAAAGGTAAGGACCTGCAATCATGTTCACATTGTGCTTCTTAAGAATGTTTATGTGGGCAATATTGTTCACAATGAAAGCAGAGTAGCCTTTTTCCACAAGAGCAGAAACTGTGCGCTCAAATTCCTCTGAATTTCCTTCTGCAAAGAACGGATCCAGAGAAACAATAAGCATCTTTTTGCTGTACGGAAGCAGCGGTTTTGCCGGAGTGTCCTTGTTCAAAAGATCGTAGGAAGTTTCGGAATTGAGCTCAATTATAAGACGAACAGGATGAAGCGATGACACAATGTGCGCATCTGCCACTGTTGAAACCTGAATATAAAGCCCTTCCGGAAACCAGCTAAGCCCGTTTTTTGCAAGCGGTGTAAGATCCAGTATAGGAAGACGCTCTGGTCCCGGCTGTCTCCTGAACTTTGAAAGATCTGGCGGAAGCACTCTCTTGTATCGTTTTGACATTGACTTTGTCTGCAGAAGGTAAACGCTGTCTCCATTGGAGAAACCGTATGGAATATCAATCCATCTTGCGCCTTTTCCGTCTTCTGTAAGAACACGGACTTTATGGCTTTCGCGGCCTGTGTCGTCTTTTCTATGAAGACGGATGCTGTCGCCGGGATCAGGGCTGTAGTCGCCGCCGGAAAGAGTGGCCATCTGAATAGAAAAATCCTGCTTTTTTTCCATGGAAGATGCATACTGCTCTTTTTCAAAGTCAGAGGCAGGCCTTGTCTGGCTTACTTTTCCAAGGAAAATGCCGGTTCCTCCAGACTGCTTTGGATTTAGAATCTTTGCGCCGGCAGAATCAACGCCTTCCTCCACGGATTTAAATCCGTACCAGTAGTCTGTTTTCGAGCGTGCAAAGTCAGTGCTTAGAATGCGCTTTCCTTCCGCAATAGAGCCTTTCTTGTCCTCGCGCCAGTGGTCCATCACATAGCGGTATGCGGCTGTAACAGCTCCGACATATTCCGCGCTCTTCATTCTGCCTTCAATTTTAAAGCTGTCCACTCCGGCTTCCATAAGCTCAGGCACATGCGAAATAAGCTCCATGTCGCATGGAGAAAAATAGTAGCCGTTTGCAACTGTTCCTGGAAGTTCAGCTGAATAAAGCCTGCGGCAAGCCTGTGTGCAGACTCCGCGGTTGGCTGACTTTCCGCCAAGATAGCTTGAAAAAAGGCAGAGGCCGCTTTCGCTTACACACAGCGCGCCATGAACAAACATTTCAAGCTCGGCGCTGGTCTTTGCTTTTATTGCCCGGATTTCCTCAAGCCCAAGCTCCCGTGCGACAACAACGCGCTTAACTCCATGCCTGCACAAAAGATTTGCGGCGGCTGCGCTTTCAACATTCATCTGGGTAGAAGCATGAATCTCTAAATCAGGAAAAAATTCCTGGCACATCCTTATTACGCCAAAATCCTGAACGATAATTCCGTCCGGTCCGATTTTATTTAAATATGAAAGGAATCTGTAAAGACGCTCTGTTTCGCTTTCCTCGCAAACGGTGTTTACAGTCACATATATTTTTTTGCCAAGCCTATGCACGCTTTGGACAGCCGCCTCAAACTGATTCCATGCAAAATTTGAAGACCTGAGCCTGGCATTAAAGCTTTTCAGGCCCATGTAAACTGCATCCGCGCCCTCGCCAATAGCGGCGTCAAGAGCTTCAATGTTTCCCGCAGGAGCTAATAATTCTGTCATTTTTTCAGTATACAGATTTTCATCAAGTTTGTCATTGCAGGATTTTCCGCATATTAATCGCTGGAATAAGATTCAGCCAATGCAAATATCCGCGCCGCAAGATAAACCGCCTTGAAAAACCTTTTGCATTTAGGTATATTTTTTTGCATGGGGAATCGAAACTTTTTTAAGGACTTGCTCAGCTCATTCTTTGGAGGAAGCAGTCCGGAAGCCGCCAAAAAGCGCGCATTAAAAAACATTGCAAAAAGCCTTTCAAAGACTAAATATCATTTCTATAAAGCTTCTAATGAAATAGATCCTGGGCTTGCAAAATTCTTCTATGAAATATACAAGGTTCTTTCACCTGCACAGGCGATGATTCAGTCTATAAATCCAAAGGCGTTCAAGCAGATTGTAATTGACAACTCGCTTTCAGACAAACAGCTTGATGCCCTGAACAATATCACAGAGCTTTCTATTATAGATGCTGCGAAAAAAAAGCCGCTGAAAGAAGTCTTTGAGCAGACAAAAACCTATGTGGAGGCATTTTCCTCCGAATTCGACAGCAGCAAGATTTCTTCAATAGATAGCATTTACACAAAACTTATGAGCTTTGTGAATTTTGTGCAGTTTGACTATTTCTTTCTGCTCAAGAAATTTGACAGCGGCCTGAAAGAGCATAACTTTTCCAGCGCGCCAAGATTTATGCCTATAAGCGGAAGCTATGTTCTTGAGGATTTAAAGAATTTCATGGATGTTTCTTATGCTCTTCCGTTGGAATCATCATGGGACGATGTGTTTAAACTGATAAAAAGAATCAAGGGCGCGGATCCTGTTTCACCTGGAGTATGGAAAAAAATCATTGCAAGAATCCGCTATCTGAAAGAAAACAGGATACTGGAAATGCTTATCCAGCTTGTTTCTGAAGATCCATCTTACAGCGAGTCAGTTACGCAAAAGGACTTGTATATTGTTGACGACTTTATCACAGAAGTAAAACAGCAGGCGGAAAAGACTTTGGCGGCCCTCAAGGAAAAGCAGACGGAAGGAAAGATAGAAGCCCTCCTAAGCCAGATTTTTGGAACAACCCAGATAGAAAAGCTCAAGTTTTACACAGAAGCCGGAAGCGCGCCTTTTGAACGCAAGGAAATCGGAAAATTTGAATACTGCGAGCCTCTTTCATATCTAAAGAAATTTATTCTTGACTATGTTAAAAAAGATATAAAGGAACTTTCTGATATTCTTCTTGTCCGCGGTGAATGGGCGAGCCAGCAGCTTGCGTCTCCGATGAGCGAGGCTTTCCATCAGCTTGTTGAAAATGCGGATAAAATCATAGCTCTTGACAACAGTCTCGACGACAGCGTTGATCTTGGCTTAAAAATGAAAACACATCTGCCTCGTACTGAGCGCGACAAAGAGTCAAGGAATATAATTCACTCAACGCTGAATTTTGTAAACTCTTCCGCCGCCAGAATCATTCTTAGCTCTGTGAACCTTTTTATTGTTTATGGAAGAAACCTTAAAATGATTCTTGAGGACTGTGTAAAGCAGCATCCGACTTTAATAAGAAACTGGAAAGACATAGACCACTTTGCAGAAGGAAAGCTCAAGCAGATGTGCATCAGTGTATATAAAGAAATTTTCGCTTTTGTTTCTCTTATGCAGAATTTCCACATTGAAGTGAATGAAGACTGATAAAAAAGCCCGGAGCCAGCTATGACATACACAACAAACCTTACAGTCCGCTCCTATGAGTGCGACAGCTACAGCCATGTAAACAATGCCGTTTATTTAAACTACCTTGAAACAGCGCGCATGGATTATCTTCATCAGATTGGATTCAACTACAAGGGAATTGTAGAGGCCGGCTACTATCTTTATGTAACGCACATTGATATTTTCTACAAAAATTCAGCGTTCCTTGACGACAAGCTTATAATAGAAACAACTCCAGTAAAACTGGGAGCTGTAAGCGGAACTTTCCATCAGGTAATAAAAAAAGAGGACGGACACATCTGCGCAGAAGCCGATGTAACATGGGCCTCTGTAAAAAACAATGCGCCTGCCCGCCTGCCAAAAGAATTTATCGTGGAAGGGCTTCGTCCATAGAATTATTTTAAGACAGAGTCAACTAAAGCTTTCAGGCCCGGATCTTGCTTTACTGATGAAGTCTCAAGATTTTCTTTTATTGTAAAGATTCCGTTCCGCTCAACAATTGCCTTAGTCATGTCTTTTGTCCTTAATGATGATTTTGTAATCTTTGAAAGAAGCCCGGAGCCGCAAGAATCAGCGCGACTTGAGAGTTCAAGGGCTTTTTTCATAAGTCCATGCTCCGAAGAAGAGGAAATACAGATTTTTTGTTCTTTTTCAAATTCCGACATTTTCTTTTAGAGTCCTGAACTTATAAATTCTCGACATAGGGATAAAAAAGTTTAGCGAATTTATTTTCAGGGAATTTCAAGGAAAAATCAAGCGCAGATTAAATTTTAAACAGTGCTTTTCATAAAAATTGATTCCTGCGGGGAGGACCGCACACCCTGATGATTGTGGCGTAAAAAGACTATGTAGCCCGAATATCTGGCGGTTTTGACAGACGCATCTCGACTGCTAGCTATTTTGCCTTGCTGTGTCTTTGGCTTTTCTAAATGGAATAATTGATATATAATGCAGTCCATGGAATGCAAGGTTAAAAGATTTGGAATTCTCACAAGCGGCGGAGATGCTCCTGGACTTAATGCTGCAATAAGGGCTTTGTGCCGCGCTGCGAAAAAGCAATACGGAATGGAAGCTGTCGGAATTTTTAATGGATACCGCGGACTCATAAACGGAGATATGAAAGTTCTCTCTGAAGATGATATTTCCGGCCTTATTGCTCAGGGCGGTACTATTCTTGGAACTTCAAGGGAAAAGCCTTTTAAGAATCCCGTTGTAAATGAGAAGACAGGACTTTTGCCTGTTGAGGCTATAAAGGAAAACTACAAAAAGTGGAACCTTGATGCACTTGTTTGCATTGGCGGAAACGGAACGAACACAACCGCAAGCCTCTTGTTTCAGGCTGGATTGAATGTAATCGGGCTTCCAAAGACAATAGACAATGACATTGAAGGCTCTGATGTGACATTTGGTTTTTATACAGCTCTTGATGTTGCGACCGATGCGATTGACAGAATTCATACCACAGCATGCAGCCATGGAAGGGTTATGATTGTTGAAATCATGGGCCACAAAGCCGGCTGGCTTGGACTTTATTCAGGAATTGCAGGCGGCGGAGATGCGGTTCTGATTCCTGAAATCCCTTATGATATAAATAAAGTCGCGGAAAAAATAAAGGAACGCAAGTCTTCCGGAAAGAATTTTTCTGTTGTTGTTGTTGCAGAAGGCGCAAAGTCAAAGGAAGAATCCTTGCTTGACAAGAAGGCCTTTAAAAAAGCAAGGGCGGCAATGCAGTGCTCTATAGGCGCAAGGGTTGCAAGTGAGCTTGAGAAGGCGACTGGTTTTGAGTGCCGTGCGACTGTTGTTGGCTATTTGCAGCGTGGCGGAACTCCTTCTCCTTACGACCGTCTTCTTTCTACCCAGATTGGAGCAGCAGCCGCTGATTTCCTTGCCCAGGAAAAATTTGGAAATCTTGTCGCAGTTCAGAATGGAAAAATAAAACCAGTTCCTCTTGATTGTGTCGCGGGAAAAGTAAAAAATATTCCTCTTGATCATTCTATGATAAAGACAGCCAGAGACTTGGGTATTTGCCTTGGAGACTAACTTTAAATGCCGGTTCTGCAGTGAATGTCTTGGATTCGGCTGTGTTAATGAGCTTCCGGGAATGGGCGGCGTAAATGCGAATAAGAATTTTATACAGAACTGCGCTGCCTGGAAAAAAATAGATTTCGGTCCGTTTGATTTCCGCAGGAAAGAAATCCGCCTTGCTCCTATGACCGGCGCTGTTGAAAATGCAGGCTATTTTGACGAAAAGCAGTTTTACTTTGACTTGATAAGCGAATGTTCAAAAACCGGAGTAAAACTTAGCATTGGCGATGGAATTCCGGACACAAAGTTAAAGTGGGGAATCGAAGCTGTTCAGTCGGCAGGAAAAAAAGCGGCGGTTTTTATAAAGCCTTATAGCAATGAAAAAATTCTTGAGCGTTTTGAATGGGCTCAGGATATTTGCGAGTATTGCGGTGTCGATATAGATGCATATAATATTGTGACTATGCGGAACAAGGCCTGGCTTGAACAAAAAGATTCGTCTCTGCTGATTGAGCTGAAGAAGTATTTTTCAAGAAAAGGAATTCCTTTTGTAATAAAGGGAATTTTTACAGATGAAGATTTAAGGCTTGTAGAGGAAGTTAAGCCGGACGTGGCCTTTGTTTCAAATCATGGAGGGCGTGTTGAAACAATGGACGGCAGCTCCGCGGAATTTCTTTCTGAAAATTTTAAATTGCTAAAATCAAATTGCGCAGAGATTTGGGTTGACGGAGGAATACGCTCATGGAACGATGTGTTCAAGGCGCAAAGCTACGGCGCTTCAGAAGTGCTTGCCGGCCGCCCTTTTATTTCTGCGCTCTGCAGGAAAATTTCTTTTGACAATATTTTAAAAAATTGAGGTGACAAATGAAAAGTGAAAAAAATTCCATGAACTACAAGATTGCCATGGCAGGTGTTTTTTCCGCGCTCAGTATTATTTTGAGTTTTACTCCACTTGGATATATTCAGCTTGGAAGCGCAATTCAAATAACTCTTATGCATATTCCTGTGATTCTTGCGACTCTTTTGGCAGGGCTTATTCCGGGGCTTGCGACGGGAATTATTTTTGGTGTTTCCAGTCTTGTGAAAAATCTGATGACAGGAGCTGCCGCCAGTCCGTTCTTTATAAATCCGCTTGTTTCTGTTTTGCCGCGGCTTCTTTTTCCTGTTGCTGTCTGGGCGGTTTTTAATTTGCTTAATTTCATTCCGCATATGCCAAAAGTTGTGAGCGGCGCTATTGCTGCTGGAATCGGAACTTTTATTCATACAGTTCTGGTTATGGGAGCAATTTTTATTTTCTACGGAAACATTTTTCTTCCGCTTGTTCTAGGCGCAATTGAAAAAATTGGAATCAATACAGAAAATATTTCTGGACTCAAGGCGTTTGCTGCGATTATTGCAACGACAATGCTTACAAACGGAATTTTTGAAATTCTTTGTGCGGTTGTGCTTGCAAGCGCTGTGCTTGGAAGTGTTTATGCTGTCGGCTCAAAAAAGTCAAAGATTTCAAAGTTTGAAGAATAGTTTTCGGCTCAAAAGCTGAATTGAATTTTTATTTTCTTAGGAATATATTTTTGCTATGAAAAACACTCAAAGAAACGAACTTGCTGTCTGCGGTTTTGCCGCAGTAAAAACATTGGAAAAAGTTAATAGCCAGAAAATCCGCCGCCTGTACTTCTTGGAGGAAAGGGCTCCTCTTTTTGGCGGGCTTTGCAAGAAGATGGCTGCCTCAAAGCGTCCTTACAATAAAGTTTCAGATCCTGTTGAGCTTGAGAAGCTTTGCGGAAGTGTTCATCATCAAGGTGTTGTTGCGATGATTGACACTCCTGTAATTCTTCCGCTTAACACAGATATTACAGCACGCTGGGTTGAGCAGAAAGAAGACGCGCTGATTCTTGACCATGTTGGAAACGCGAACAACCTTGGCGCAATTGTAAGAAGCGCGGCGTTTTTTGGCATAAGAAATATTGTGATTCCGCTTGATGAGTCCCAGTCTTCAATTACAACCAGCAGCTACCGTGTTGCGGAAGGCGGAATGGAATTTGTAAATGTTTATTCTGTAAGATCAATTCCGTTTTTGCTTGCGGACATGAAGGGCAAGATGATGCGCTTTGGAACTTCATTGCAGGCGCAGAAAAAAGTTTCGGAAATGAAGCCGCTTTGTCAGGAAAAGCCCGCGCTGGTTGTCCTTGGAAATGAAGAAAAAGGAATCAGCGAGGAGACTGCCAGAAACTGCGATTCGCTTGTGATAATTCCTTTCGCAGGAATGGGAATTTCTGGTCCCAAGGTTGACAGCCTGAATGTTGCCCAGGCGGCTTCAGTAATAATGTACGAGCTAAAAAAGTAAAATGAAACGGTTTTTGTCTGCATTCGTCCTGCTTTTCATTTTTGCCCGTATTTTTGCTGATTCTGAAAATTCTCCGTTTGCTCTTAATCCTGCTGTTGATGGAATTATTCTTGGAACTGGAATTGTTTTCACGGCTTCTGCTGTTGCGGCCGAAAAAATGCTTGATTTTCCAGAATACACTGAGCGCAGCTATGATTTGGATTCTGTAAATTTCATAGACAGAAAGCTTTCTCAAAAATACAGCCGTCCGCTCGACAATCTTGGAACTGCAGCCTGTGCTGTGAATCTTTTCCTTCCCTTTGCTGTTTATGGAGCAGGATTTTTCAATGATGTTTTTTCTGCGGAAGATTTTCTTACGCTGACTACTATGTATATTGAGGCGTATCTTTTTGACTATGGCGCAAAGAATTTTTTGAAAATGGGAATAAGAAGAGCGCGTCCATATATGTACTATGACGGATATCCGAAAGACAAGCTTGATGATTACGACTTTGAATTTTCAAGTCCAAGCGGACACACAACAGATTCTTTTTTAGGCGCGGGCTTTCTTTCGTATACATTCAGCCGGTATTTTCCGGACTCAAAATGGAAAATTCCTGTAATTGCGGCTTCTTATACTGTGGCAGTGGGAACAGCCGCATTAAGAATTGCAAGCGGAAATCATTTTCTTTCTGACACAATTTTCGGCGCGGTTCTTGGAACTGCCTGTGGAATTGGAATTCCTGTTGTTCATGAGCTGATTGCTTCTCGCTCAGAAAAAAAGGAAACTGCATTCCGCAGAGGAAGCGTGCGTTTTTCTGCAACTCCGGTTTCCATGAACTGGAAAATAGGACTTTAGTTCTGATTTCGGGACGGCTATAATTCTGTGCAAAAACAGCTGCCAGTCGAGATGCGTCTGTCAAAACCGAAGCAACTAAGTTGCCTCTACACGCAGTTTTGCCTTGGAACTATTATCGTTGCCGCTTTCGCGGCAGCAAAACTGAGTGTTTTTGCCATCCGCCTCTCTCCTTGCCGCTATTTTTTATTCAATATTAAAGCTCGAAATTAAGGCTGTTATTGGTTCTTTTGCGGCGTAAAAACATATTATCAAAATCAGATTCGAATGTGATTGTGTTTCAGCGCATTGCTCAGCTAATTGAAAATTTAGCGGGTCTGGTTTATACTAACTGCCTATGGCTGAAAAAAATAAAAATAAAAAAAGAACTGGAATAGGGCTTGCTCTTTGGGTTTTGGCGGCTCTGCTGATTCTTATAATTTTCCTTATAAATCAAGATAAAATAGCAGGTAATTTAAAGGCAACCGGATTTTTCAGCAAGACTGGACTGAAAACGCCTGAATTTGTAGAACGGGCGGAAGTGAAAAATTCTTCCAGCTCTGGAAAAAATGAAGTCGCGCCTCTTGAAACTGTTGAAATTGATTTGAATGGTGTTGGCTCCCATGCTGAAGAGGAAAACGGGCCGCTTGAGGCTCAGGAAATTGTCAGTGAGAATATAAAGGCTCAGAATGACGCTGCAAAAAAGCAGGTTGAAGCCGCTGCTGAGGAGAAAACAAATTTCCGGACTGAAAAAAAAGAGCCGGCGCAGAAAAATGAAGAAAGCGGGACAACGGTAAGAAAAGAAGTTTCTGTAAAGACTGTGCCAAAGACTTCAAGCATGAGGCTCAAGCTTTATTTCATGACAATAAACAGCGACGGTTCAGTTTCAAGAAAAGAAATTACACGTGAAATGAAAAAGTCAGACAGCCCGCTTATGGATGCGGTGAATGCCTTGATAAAAGGTCCTTCTGCTTCCGAGGAAAATTCAGGCTGCCGTTCGCTTGTTTCTGAAAACACAAGGCTTATTGGAGCTTCTGTAAAAAACGGAACAGCCACTTTGAATTTCAGCGGGGACTTTGAGTTTAATCAATATGGAATTGAAGGGTTGCGCGGACAGCTCCAGCAGATTGTTTTTACTGCGACTGCTTTTCCTACTGTGGAAAATGTGCAGTTTCTAGTTGACGGAGAGAAAAAGGAATATCTTGGCAGCGAGGGCGTCTGGATTGGAACTCCGCTGAACCGCAACAGCTTTTAGGCTTTTTTAGAAAGGCTCGTAGCTTTCTAGAATTTTTGAAAAGTAGCCTCTGTTTTTTTGGTAAATGCTGTCGAATATTGTGAGCGTAAGAAGTGAAATTGTGCCGTCCTCGTTTTTTGTGATAACCTTGAAGTCGCGGGTTACATTTTCTGAGTCAGGCTGGTAAAAAACATTCATCACGGAAATTTCATTTCCATTAACGCTCACTTTTCTTTGCGGCGCAATTGAATATGACAAGTCTGTGCTTTGGCAAAGACGGCGCAAAAGAGTATCCATTGCATGGCTTGGACTGGCTTCCGGAATGTTTGCTGTTGTCATGGAAAGAATTGCAAAGTCTTCAAGAAGCCATAGATTTTCCATAGACTGCTTCCACATTGTGTCCAGCGAGATTTTTTGAGAACCGAATTTTGCCTGAATTTTTTCAGAGCCTGTTTTTTTGAAGATGCGTTTTTTGTCTTTCGGAAGCCCCTCAATTCCTTTAAAAAGCGCGAAGCTCTCATCAGCTGAAGACACAAGATGCCCGGAAGTTTCAATTGAAAAAATGCTCTGTCCGTCCGCCGCCTTTATTTCCTCGATGTTGAAAATTGGAATATACGAGCTGAACAGAATATTTACATTTCCTCCAAACTGATGAAAGTCCTGCTTGCTGTTGATTTTCTGCGACGAGTCAAGATTTTCTTTTTGCCTACGTGAAGTAAATTCGTAGAACAAGTCGTGCAGATAATTTACAATTTCAGTGTCCTGCTCAGAATTTGCGCCCTGAATTTTTTCACCTGTAAATTCCATTCCGGCTTTTGATTCTGGATTTACAGTAATGTAGATTGTGATGTCTTTTTCTGGCGTGCTGTTTTTTTCATCGGCCGGCGAATAAAATCGGGCTGCATAAGTGCTTTCATTGTAATAAAGGAATCCGACAATGGATTCATTTTTAAAGCTTTTGTCCCTGTAGTAAACATATTCTCCGGAAATATCAGGAATGTACTGCTTTGTTCCCGGAAGAGAAAATGCAGAGAAAACCGCAGTAAAAATAAATGGCAAAGTCAGAATTATCCTTTTCAATATTTTTTTCCTTATATATGGCAGTTTTTATGAATTCAGTCTGCTGAATTCTGCTTTTACAATTTCAGCGGTACGCGCGGCAGCGCTTTCAAGCGGAAGAAGCTCAGCCTGCTCGCTTGAGCGCATTTTTATTTCTACATTTGGAAGATTTTTGTCTCCAACTGTGATTCTTATAGGAAAACCGATTAAATCCATGTCGTTGAACTTTACACCCGGACGCTCGTCGCGGTCGTCAAGCAGAACTTCAACACCGGCTTTTGAAAGCTCATCATAGAGCCTGTCCGCCGCCTCTTTCATTGCTCCGCTGTATTTGATTGGAACGATTGCAGCCTGGTAAGGCGCAGTTGACATTGGCCAGATGATTCCACGCTCATCATGGAATGTTTCAATGATTGAGGCAAGCACGCGGTCAACACCGATTCCGTAGCAGCCCATTGTTGGAACTGCGGATTTTCCGTTTTTGTCAAGGAAAGTTACGCCCATTGAGTCTGTGTATTTTTTTCCGAGCTTGAAAATATGTCCAAGCTCATTTCCTTTTGTTGTATAAAAAGGCTTTCCGCAGGCAGGGCATTTGTCTCCGGCTTTTGCGGTTCTAAGATCTGCTGTTTTCCACGCTGAAAAGTCTCTGCCGTATTCAACATGGACAAAATGCGTGTCGGCTTTGTTTGCTCCAACAAGGAAATCGTGCATATCCAGAACAGAGTTGTCTGCTATTACAGGCACATTGGAAAGATTTATAGGACCTGCGAATCCGACAGGCGCTCCTGTTATTTTTGTGTCTTCTTCTGCTGTGGCAAGTTCAACTTCTGATGCTTTTAAAAATCCTGCTAGCTTCGCCTCGTTTATATCAAGGTCTCCTCTTATGCAGACTGCGACAAAAACTTCTGGATAGAATTTTATGCTTCCCTCTGTAATTGTCTTTAAGTTTTTGCAGCATTCAAGCCCGCTCAAGTCGAGGCAGACATTTGTGGCTTTATAAATTAAAGTTTTCAAAAGCTGATGCTTTGAGCATTTTAAATACTTTTCCAAATCATCTATTGTTCCGACATTTGGTGTGCTTATAGGCTCGTAGTTCTTTTCTGTTGCTTTTACAGGTTCTCCGTTTATGTCTACAGGAATGTCTTTTGCGCAAGAAGCTTTTTCAACATTTGCAGCATATCCGCATTTGCACAGAATAAGCGTGTCGTCTCCAATTTCGCTTTCCACCATAAATTCTTCTGAGCCGCTTCCGCCCATTGCGCCGGTGTCAGCTTTTACAGTGATTACGTTCAGCCCTAGTCTTTTGAAAATTTTAAGATAGGCTTTTGCGTATGCCTGATACGACTGGTCAAGAGATTCGTCGTCCGCATTGAGTGTGTAGCCGTCCATCATGTTGAATTCACGTCCGCGCATAACTCCGTATCTAGGGCGGATTTCATCACGGTACTTTGTGTTTATCTGATAGCAGTTTATTGGAAGCTGTTTGTAGCTTGTGAGTCCCTGCCGCATAATGGCTGTGTAAGCTTCTTCTGCTGTGGGGCTTACAACCATGTCCTGCTGCTGGCGGTTTTTTGCCTTGAGCATCTGGGGACCCATCGTTTCCCACCGCCCGCTTTCTTTCCAGATGTCTCCCGGAACTATGACAGTCGGCTTGAATTCCATTGCGCCTGAAGCTTCAAGCTCATCCTTTATTATTTTTTCAAGTTTCCTGTATGCTCTTAAGCCGAGCGGCATATATGTATAAAGGCCGTTTCCAAGTTTCCTGATTAAGTCAGCGCGCATCATAAGCTGATGGCTGGATATAATTGCTTCTGACGGAGAATCACGAAGCGTCCTGAATGGAATTTGTGAAGTTTTCATAATCAGATATTTTAGTGAAAATTAATTCTATGTTCAATATTTTGCTTTCCATGAAATGTGCGCTTTTCCGTTTCGCTAAAGACATTTTTTTTTATTCCGATAATCGAAAGTAGCAGTCTGTTTTTGCAAAGCGGAAGCAGGAATACGGGAGGAAAAAAATGGCGTATGGAAACAATCCTTATGGCGGATTCAGCGCTTACAGAGAAATCGGAGTGAAAACCGCCAGCCAGGGAAAACTTGTTGTAATGCTTTATGATGGTGCGGTTTCAAATTTAGACAAGGCGATTTCCCTGATTTCTGAGGACGGAAAAATTGTTCCAGGCAGCATTGAAAATTTCGGGAACTATCTGCAGAAGGTTATGGATATAATCACTGAGCTTGAAGTGAGCCTTAACATGGAGCAGGGCGGGGAAATTGCAAAGAATCTTATGTCGCTTTATGTTTTTTTTAATAAGCAGATTCTGGATTCCACGATAAGCCATGACAAGAAAAAACTTTCATTTGTGCGGGATATGCTTTCTCAGCTTCAGGACTCTTGGATTTCAGCGTCAAACAGCACTGCGAATGCCCAGACAAAAATTCCAGGAGCCACTCCGTCGCTGAATATAACAGGATAATTTTTAGCCGGAAGTTTGTTTTTAGTTTGCTGATTTTTTTTGATATGGAGAAAATTTATGGAACAAAAAATTACCAAGGAAGAACTTGACGAGCGTGTTGCGATTTTAAAAAAATTCAGGGCGCTTCTTGAGCAGCAAAGAAAAAGGTTTCAGGAATATTTAAAGGTTCTGGAGGCTCAGGAAAACAAGATTTCGGAAGAAGATTCGGACTCTCTGATTGCGCACAGCGAACTGGAGGCTCAGATTGTTCAGGGAATTGGCTCGCTGCAGAAAGTGATTGTTCCAATGCAGGAGCTCTACAATAAATCCGGAGCAGCCTTTTATAATCCAAAGGAAGCTTTTCCGATTTCACGGATTCAGGATGATTTGTCCAGGCTTCAGGGACAGGTTCTTGCCCAGAACGAAAAAAACCGCTCGCTTTTAAAAGTCCGTATGGTTCAGCTGAAAAAGCAGATTGCTGATTTTAGAAATCCGTACCGTTCGCTGAATTCAATATATGCGCAGAAATCCTCTTCGGCTGGAACAAGAGTTCAGATTGAAGTTTAATTATAAATAGAGAAAAATTATGTCGGCAATAAAAAAAATCACCAAAGATATGATACTTGACGCCGCTTTGGAAATTTTCAGGGCGGAAGGATTCGAGGCTGTTACATCCAGGCGCATTGCTCTTAGGCTGGGATGCTCTACGCAGCCGATTTATTTTGAATACAAGAATATGGATGAGCTTAAGGATGATATTATAAAAAAAGTTGTTGTCCGGCTTAATGAGGTTTTTAATTCTGTGGCCGGGGATTCTGAAGAATTCGTCTACCGCTCATTCGGCCTTTCTTTTTTGAAATTTGTTCAGACCGATCCTTTTGTTTTCAGGCAGCTTTATATTATAGATGGAAAAATTGGAAGGCAGGTTGATGAGCTTAGAATGCCTGTGATTCTTGATATACTTGAAAATAAGTACGGCTACAAAAGAGAAACCGCAATGGCGATTCATAAGATGGCTTCTTCCTTTTTGATGGGAATGGCGGTTTTTATTAGCTCTGGATATAAAAATCTTTCTGAAAGCGAAATAATGAAAAATCTTGGAATTCTTTTTGCTTCTGTCTGCTCTGTCTATGGACTTCCGCCAAAGCTTATCGAGGTGGAAAAATTTAGAAAGCATTTTGATCAGCTTTTAGCGAGCTTGAAAAACTAAAATTTCGGTTATTTATTTACATTGAAGAATTTTATTTTATACATTAAAATAGGATGTTATGGGTGGAAAAACTGAAAAAAAAATTCCGGCAGAAAAAAAATCCGCCGCAAAGACATTAAAGGCTTCCAAGCCTGAAGCCAAGAAAAAGACTTCAAAGCCGGCGGCAAAATCTGAATTGAAAACTGCGAAAAAAACAACAGAAAAGAAATCCGTTGAAAAAGAAAAAGTTTCAGCAAAGAAAATTCCTGCGCTGAAAAAATCGGAAATAAAAAAAGAGTCAAATGTAGTTTCAAAGACTTCGGATGTTTCTGTTGTGAAAATTTCTACAGAGCCTGCCGCTTTGAAAAGCAAAGACTACGGCGATGATAAAATTATTCACCTTGACGCTCTTGAGCATATACGTCTGCGCTCCGGAATGTACATTGGACGTTTGGGAGACGGCTCAAACCAGAATGACGGAATTTATATTCTGCTAAAAGAAGTTGTTGACAATGCCATTGATGAATTTATCATGGGCTTTGGAAAAAAGATTGAAATCGAAGTAAAAGACAACCGGGTAAAAGTCCGTGATTATGGACGTGGAATTCCGCTTGGCAAAGTTGTCGAATGTGTTTCCGAGATTAATACCGGCGCAAAATACAATGATGATGTTTTTCAGTTTTCAGTTGGAATGAACGGAGTCGGAACAAAAGCTGTAAATGCTCTTTCTTCTTATTTCCGTGTGGTTTCAGTGCGTGCCGGCCAGTGCGCTGAAGCTGTTTTTGCCCAGGGAAAGCTTGTAAGCCAGCGTTCAGGAAATTTAAAGCAAAAGCAGCCTGACGGAACTTATTTTGAGTTTGTTCCTGATGAAGCGATTTTTGGAAAATATAATTTCAACATGGAATTTGTTGAAAAGAGAATTTGGAATTACGCTTATTTAAATGCAGGGCTTACTTTAAAGCTTAACGGCCAGGAATACAAAAGCGACAACGGACTTTTTGATTTGCTTAACAAGGAAATTGAAGGAACTTCGCTTTATGCAATCGGAAGTTATCAGGGAGAGAGGCTGAAATTTGCTTTTACGCATACGAATAGCTATGGTGAGAATTACTTTTCATTTGTAAACGGCCAGTACACGGCAGACGGCGGAACTCATCTTGCGGCCTTTAAAGAGGGGTTTGTAAAAGGAATAAATGATTTTTACGGAACTTCATATAAGAGCGAGGACATCAGGGAGGGAATGGCGGCCGCTGTTCTTGTAAAGGTCAAGGATCCTGTTTTTGAAAGCCAGACAAAAAATAAGCTCGGCAATACGGATATCCGCCAATGGATTGTTTCAGAAACACAAAGCGGACTTGATGACTGGCTGCATCACAATCCGGATGCCGCAAAAAAAATTCAGGAAAAGATTCAGGCGAATGAAAAGCTTCGTACAGAACTTAGCGCGGTAAAAAAAGAAGCCAAAGAGGCCGCAAGAAAAATCAGCATAAGAATTCCAAAACTGAAAGACTGCCGTTTTCATATTCAGGATGGCCCAAAAGGCGAAAACAGCATGATTTTTATAACAGAAGGAGATTCTGCTTCCGGCACGATGACACATTCCCGCAACGCTGACTATCAGGCGATTTTCAGTTTGCGTGGAAAGCCTGAAAATATGTATGGAAAAAAGCAAAGTGAAATCTATAAGAACGATGAGCTTTATCAGCTTATGATGGCGCTTGGAATAGAGCAGGATGTTGAAAATCTAAAGTATTCAAAAATTGTAATTGCAACCGATGCTGATAACGATGGATTTCATATCAGAAATCTTGTTATGACATTTTTCCTCGGATATTTTGAAGAGCTTGTAACTTCAGGCAGAATTTTTATTTTGGAAACGCCGCTTTTCCGTGTGCGGAATAAAAAAGAGAATATTTATTGCTACAGCGAAGAGGAGCGCGACAAGGCTCAAAAAAAACTTGGAGCTTCTGCTGAGACAACGCGATTTAAAGGACTTGGAGAAATCAGTCCGTCAGAGTTTAAGGATTTTATTTCCCCGGAAACAATCCATCTTACTCCTGTTGAAATAAGCCAGCTGAAAATGGTGCCCAAGCTTCTTTCGTTCTACATGGGAAAAAATACGCCGGAAAGAAGAGCTTTTATTGAAAAACACCTGCTTAGCAATGCTGATATAGATGCATAAGGATTTTTAAATGGCATTTGTAAAAAATTTATTCGACAAGAATTTCATAGAGTATGCAAGCTATGTTATCCGCGACCGCGCAATCCCTGATTTGGAGGACGGTCTGAAGCCTGTTCAGCGCAGAATAATGCATACGCTTTTTAATATTGACGATGGAAGAATGCACAAGGTTGCAAGCGTAGTTGGCGACTGCATGAAATTCCATCCGCACGGAGATGCTTCAATCGGGGCTGCGCTGGTTGTCCTTGCGAATAAGGAAATTTTTATTCAGCGTCAGGGAAACTTTGGAAATCTTTACACAGGCGATACGGCTTCTGCTTCACGTTATATTGAATGTTGTGTTCATCCTCTTGCTAAGAAATTTTTGTATAATCCGAATATCACAGAATATGTTCCAAGCTATGATGGACGAAGCAAAGAGCCTGTCGCTTTCCGTGCAAAAATTCCGGTTGTGCTTCTTGGAGGCGCGGAAGGAATTGCAGTCGGAATGTCCACAAAAATTCTTCCGTATAATATAAAGGAAGTTCTTGATGCTGAAATAAAAGCCTTGCGCGGCGAGCCGTTTGAAATCTACCCGGATTCTCCAACCGGCGGACTGATGGATGTCAGCAGCTACAATGACGGCAATGGAAAAATAATTACACGGGCGAAGCTTGATTTAAGCGATGAAAAGAAGATTGTTATAACCGAGCTTCCGCTTGAAACTACTTCCAAGGACTTGCTTGATTCAATTGATTCAGCCTATAAAGCCGGAAAAATAAAAATCAGTTCAGTGGAAGACTTTACAACTGACCATTGTAATATTGAAATAAAGCTTCCTCGAGGCGTTTATTCTAAGGATGTAGAAAAAGCCTTGTATGCATATACTTCGTGCGAAAAATCAATCGCCTGCCAGATGCTTGTTATAAAAGACAATATGCCGGTGGCTATGACTGCTACGGAAATTATAAAGTACTATGCGAAAAAACTTACTGGCATTATAAAGGATGAGCTTGAGTTTGAGCGCAAGTCTCTGACCGAGGAACTTCATCAGCGCACGCTTGAGAGGATTTTTATAGAGGAGCGGATTTACAAATTTATTGAGCAGATGAAAACCGCAGAGTCTGTTAACAAAGCAGTAAAAGATGGCTTTGTTCCTTTTAAGGACGAGCTTATCAGGGATGTTACAGACGAGGATGTTGAGAAGCTTTTAAAAATTCCAATCAGGCGAATTTCGCTTTTTGATATAAACAAAAACCGTGATCAAGTAAAGGCTATCAATGACCGCTTAA
The DNA here is from genome assembly GCA_964607295.1 of uncultured Treponema sp. Lineage (GTDB taxonomy): Bacteria > Spirochaetota > Spirochaetia > Treponematales > Treponemataceae > Treponema_D. Next base: position 61,074 of record CAZSJX010000001.1, read on the forward strand.
AAGAAATTGCACGCCGGCTTAAGCATTTGACGGACTGTGCTGTTGAATATCTTGGCGGAATTCTTGACGAGCTGAAAAAATTTTCCGCGCTGGATCCAAAGCAGGACCATACTGCAATAAATCCTGCTCTTCTTGAGCGCCAGACAAAGATAACTTCCTTTTCTGCGGTCGATGTAAAGCAAATTGTCCAGCGGGACACTTCTTTGCGCTATGATGAAAAAGGCTACCTTGGAACTTCTGTTAACGGCGGAAGAGAAATTCTGAAAGTTACGCCTTTCGACCGAATTCTTATTGTGCGGAAAAGCGGACTTTGGAGTGTTTTCGATGTTCCTGACAAGCTCTTTGTTGATTCAGGAATTTGGTTCTGCAATTATGCGGACAAAGAGATTATCAACAAAATTCTTTTTACAATAATTTACCGTGATCCGAAAACCAAATTCTGTTTTATAAAGCGGTGCCGGATTGCTGGCTGGATTATGAACCGCGATTATAATTTTGTGCCGGACGGAATGGAAGTTCTTCATGTTGACACAAGGCCTAAATTTAAATTTACTTTGAACTACACAAAAAAGCCACGTGTGAAAATTACGTCGCAGGATTTTAAGGCGCAGGATTTTGAGGAAAAAGGCCTGAAGACAAACGGAATTCGCCTTGAGGCTAAAGAAGTTGATTCTATAAAAGTTGAAGATTCTGGATTGCAGACAAAACTTGATTTGTAAATTATATATAAAACAGGAATCAAAAAAATGGATAAAGAGAAATTAAAAAATCCTGAGTATAAAAGAATGTATCAGGTTTTAAGAGAACGGCTGGCAAGAAATACTGCCCATACAATTTTGTTGCTTTTGCTTTTTAATGTGATTCTCTCTTTTCTGCTTACAAGCGGATTTTCTCCTGCAATGATTTTTAATGGATTTGCTGGATACGCATTTTCAGTTGTTTTTACCTTTCTGATACTTATTGTTGTCTTTACAATTTTATATGGAATCGTCGCTGATTTTACAGGCATTGTGCTTGGGAAAAAAAATTCTTCAGGCGGAATTTTTTGCGGATTCTTTGAAAAATCAAAGCGCATATTTTATTCTTCAGTTTTCTTTACGCTTATTGTGGTTTTTGTAGCTTTTGTTTCAGCCGCATTGATTTTTGTTTTTAAAGAGAAAATAATTTCTTGTTCTGATTTTTTTGCAGAAGCATTTTCAACTGGAGATTTAAATCGTCTTGATTCTGAAAAGATTGCAAAATCCTTTGCTCTTGCTCTTTTTTATACAGCGTTTTTCTTTTTGATTTTCGCATTTTCTTTTCTTCCTTTTATTTTTGTTTGGAATGCTTTTCTTGAGGATAAAAAAATCAGCCTGAAAAATGCAGTTGCGAAAAGCCTTTTTATTATTCACGGAAGATATTTTCATTATTTAGGTTTTGTAATTTTCGTTTGCTTAAAAAATTTCGCAGTTTTATTTATTGCTGTTTTTTTTAATGCGATTATTTCAGGAAAAAATAATTTTATTTCGCTTTTGCTCGGTTTCTATGCATTTATTCAATATTACATGATTCTTGCAAAAATTTATTATTGCATTCCAGTTTATTATTTTTCATTTCTGAGCGTGAACGGAATGATTGGCGGAGATAGCAATGAAGGTTCTTCTTGAAGAATCCAGAGCTGAAATTATTGTAAAAAATTCTCGTTTTATTTCAGAAGCTTTTCCTGTTGAAACTCAAGCGCAGGCAAGAGAAAAACTTCATGAGATAAAGCAAAAATATTTTGATGCTACTCATGTTGTTCATGCTTTTTCCGTTGGATTAAATTCTGAAACTTTCGGAATGAGCGATGACGGTGAGCCAAGCGGAACTGCAGGGCGGCCTGTGCTTGATGTTTTAAAAGGAAGCGGAATTACAAATATTTTAATTACCGTAACCAGATATTTCGGCGGAACGCTTTTAGGAACCGGCGGTCTTGTTCATGCATATAGCGAAAGTGCAAAGGAAGTGCTTTCTGTTTGCAAGGCCGAGCCTTACATTGAAAAAACTTTGTTTTCGTTTTCTTGCGGCTATGATTTATATCAGGCTGTGAAGCATTTGTTTAAGGAATTTAATATTTTTAATCTGACTGAAGATTTTGGAACTGACATTTCTATTCACGGGGAAATTTTTCTGTCTGAAAAAAATTCACTTATTGAGCAAATAAAAAATATTTCAAAGGGAACAGTAAAATGCATTTGATTTTTATCCGTCATGGAGATCCTGACTATTCGGTTGATTCAGTTACTGAAAAAGGAAAGCGGGAAATAGAACTTTTAGGCAAGCGTATTTCAAAATTGAACGCAACGGAATTTTTTATTTCTCCAATGGGACGGGCGCAGGCTACAGCGAAGGCATGCTTGGAAAATCTTCAGACAGATTTTTCAAAGCCTCCAATGAAAGTTTCAACATTGCCCTGGCTCAGGGAATTCAGCTATGATATAAGAGATTTTAAAACTGGTAAAAAAAGAATTGCCTGGGACTGGCTTCCGCGCGACTATTTTGGTGAAAGAAAGTATAAGAATGTCCAGAAATTTTTTCAGACAAAATCGATGAAGAGCGGAAATATAGAATTCCATTACAAAGAAGTTTGCCGTGGGCTTGATGATATTTTGGCATCCTATGATTATAACCGGATTGATTCAAGGACACCTTTGTATAATTGTTTTCCCCATGTTTCAGAAAAGGAGTCTTTGGTGGATACGCATCTTGATTCTGAGCAAAAAGATTTGGATGAAAAAAATCTTGTTTTTGTTTGTCATCTGGGAGTTATGTTTGTTATGCTGAGCCACCTTACAGGCATTAGTCCAGTCCAGCTTTGGCAGGGATTTTTTGTTGCTCCGAGTTCTGTTACGGTTGTTGGCGCAGAGGAAAGAATTCCCGGTGAAGCTGTTTTTAGAATTCAGCAGATGGGAGATGTGAGCCATTTAATTGGCGGAAACGAGAAAGTTTCTGCGTCTGGATTTTTTGGGAACTGCCTTTCTGTTTAATTAGGCTTTTGTTTTTGAAAATTGAATTTTTTGCTGATTCTATTTATACTTGTTCCATGAATTATAATCCAATGACTTATGAGGATCTTGAGCTTCCAGAGAAAGGCGACAAAGTTGTCGTGGGGCTTTCCGGTGGCGTTGACTCTACAATGACAGCAATGCTTTTAAAAGAAAAAGGCTGTGATGTAACTTGTGTGACTATGTCTTTATGGCAGGAAAGTGACTTGAATCTTCCCGGGGATTATAAAATTCCGGACAGCTGCTACAGTCCTAAGGAAGTTGAGGATATAGAGGAAAATAGAAAGTTCTGCTTGGAGCAAAATATTCCGTACGTCGTTGTTGATGTGAAAGAAAAATATCAGCAGGAAGTAATAGAATATTTTAAGCGTGAATACAGAAATGGACGCACTCCAAATCCATGCATAAGATGCAACCGTTTTATAAAATTCGGAGCGATGCTTTCCGGTTTAAAAGATTTGGGAATTGAATACGATTATTTTTGCACAGGGCATTATGCAAAAGCTGTTCGTGGAACGCAGCCTCTGTTTTCAGTTTATGGTGAAAACGCATCAAAGGATGAACGTGGAAATTGCCGTCCTGTTCAGATTCATACAGCGCTTGATGTTTCAAAAGACCAGGCGTATTTTTTATACAGAATCCCGAGCCTCATTTTAGAGAAGGTTCGTTTTCCGCTTGCAGGTTTCAGTAAAAAAGAAGTTTTCAGGATGGCGCGGGAGCGAGGATTAAAGGCTGCGGAAAAAGAAGAAAGCCAGGACTTTATTCCGGCCCCAATGCTTGAGTATATGTTCAAGGACAAGCCTTCTGTGCCAGGAGATTTTATTGATTTGGACGGAAAAATTCTTGGCCGCCATAAGGGAATCGAGCATTATACAATTGGCCAGAGAAGGGGGCTTGGTGTAAGCGCTCCATATCCTCTTTATGTTGCTGAAATTGACAAGGAAAAAAACTTGGTTGTGCTTGGAAAAGACAGCGATTTGTTTTGCTCCGGTCTTATTGCAGATGATTTTGTTTGGCCGGCAGACTACGACCCTTGCTGTGAATTTGATGCGATGGTAAAAATCCGCCTTGCCTCAAAGCCTGTAAAAGCCCATGTTGAGCCGTACAAGGCATTGCAGGATGAAAGTTTTTGCGGCCCGGCTTATAAGGTTGTGTTTGACGAGCCGCAGCGGGCTGTTGCGCCAGGCCAGTCCGTTGTTTTTTATAAGGACGGAATAACACTTGGCGGAGGAATTATTTCAAAAGCGATAAAAGCCTAGTAAATATCCAGCTTGTAGGAAATCGCAGAGGCTGAATTTAAAATATTGACGATTGTTATTGTCAGGGTGCAAGAGCCTTTGTTCAGCTGGACAATTCCTGCAAGCTGCTTTGTTTCATCTGGATAAATTTCTTTAATGCTGTAATTTGCGTTTCCCTTTACACAGAGTTTTCCGTTGCTTTCCTTTAGAACATCGTAGGAAATGTTTTCTACAGTTGCTCCATTTATTGCTATGATTGTCTTGTATGGAACGGCAACATTCTGCCTTGTTCTGTAGACATAGTATTTTCCTGCTGGCAGTCTTCGCTCAAGCAGAAGGTTATGCGAAAGTCCGCTTTGATCTGTCAAAGTTATTGTTCCCATTGTGAGCGGAAGTTCTCTTCCTGTCCGCGGCATGAGAATTCTTGGGTTTACAGCTGAATTATTTTTTGAGTCGAAGACTTTAAATTCAAGACAGCTTTGTCCTTCCTGCCAGCCTGTGTTTCCGCTTGAGCCAAGATATTCTCCGGATTCAGCGAACTGCTTCTCGTTTATTTCTTGTGAAACTGCATTTTCATCAAGATTCGCATAAACTGTTGAAAGCTTGTCTTCATGCGAGATTATTACGGAATTTCCTAAAGCTGATTCAAACCATCCAAAGTCGTCGCTGTGGTCTGAAATCACGGCGGTTATTCTTCCTTTTTCCGCGGCTTTGACTTCTGAGGCATCTTTAAAAATCAGGGAAGAATTTATTGTTCCTCCGCGAAGCTGCCCGAAATATGAATAGAAAGAATCTGCCTGAGTTTCCTTTTGCGGCCAGTCAAATGAAAATCCGCAGAAACTGAAAAATGCGCAGGCCACACTTAAAATTGTTTTTTTCATTTTTTTTCTCCGCAAAATTTTTTAGGTTATTTTTTTGAAATTGAAATTTTGGAAATCTTTGTGTTTCGTCCGATAAAAAGCGAATCGTCATGAACTTGAATGAAAGAACTTTCACCTTCAAAGCTGAACGAGGCCATTGGATAAACAAAAGATTCCAGAATTGTTACAGTGTATTTGTTTTCGTTTTTGCTTAGAATAAAAACCAGCTCATTGTTGTCTGAGAATTCTATCTGGGAGATTTTTCCTTTTACCGGAATTTTTTTACTTGTAGATTTTTTTGAGTTGACGATTCCAAGAAAATCTTTTCCGTTGAAGTAAACATAGTCAGAATTGTTGTTGAATTTTACGAGCGTCTGCCTGGAGACAGATTCATCAAGATATTCGTGGTAAATCACTTTTGAGTGTCCGCCGTTTTTTTCTGCAACAATGAATCTTTGCTGGTCTTGCCCTGAAACACAGGCGATTTTGCTTCCGTCCTCGGAAATTGCGACACCAAGAATTACATCGTAGTTGCTTCCTCCCGGCGAGAATTTCTGGTCAATTTTTCCGTCAGGCAAAAACGAAATGACTGTTCCGTCTGCGTATCCGGCGGCAATTCCGTTTTGGCTTGAAGAGAATGCAATAATCGGGGAATAGTGCTCATAATTCCATTCCCGCTTTCCGTCCGGGCCGCATTTTATAAAAGAAGTTCCGCCTGGCTGCATTACAAAAATTCTATCCTGATCAAAAAATGGAAATCCCGGTTCTTCTATTGTTCCTGCTAGAGTTCCATCCGGAGAAAAAAATTCAGTTTTTGTGCTGCTTGCTCCAAACGTTGAATACCATTTTTCTGAGATTGATGATTTGAACGGAAATGTTATTGACGAGACAATTTTTCCATCAGCAGTAAAATATCCTATGTTCTGTGAAAGCTTGAATGGAATTTTTTTTGCATCATCTGAATTTTCCTGAATATGAGAAATGTCTTCTGTCCATTCTGGTGTAAAATGAATTTCCTGTCCCATTGGCCGCACTGAAAGAATAATGTACAGGACGCAAAATATAACTGCTATAGGAACAAGCAGATTCTTTTTTTTCTTGTTAAAATTCATAATGAACTATTCTATAGAAAGCGGTGATAATTTTCAATGCCATTAAAATTCCGGAAATATAGGCAAAAAAAGATTTATGTGTTAAAATCTTCAGATTGAATTTTATGCGGCACACACCAAGTGTCGAAGATGAGGTTTTTATGGCAAATGAGAAAGATGTGCATGCTTGCACTTTGGACAAAATCATCAGTCTTTGCAAGAGAAGGGGCTTTGTTTATCAGGCTTCGGAAATTTACGGCGGAATGGCTGGCGCATGGGACTACGGTCCTCTTGGTGTTGAATTCAAGCGCAATATTCAGAACGAATGGTGGCATTACATGACTCAGCTTCATGATGATGTTGTTGGCCTTGACTCTGCGATTTTTCAGCATCATACAACATGGGAGGCATCTGGCCATGTTGGGCATTTTTCAGATCCGATGATTGACTGCACCGAATGTAAGGCAAGGTTCCGCGCTGATCAGCTTATTGAGGATTACTTTTCCAAGACAGGAGAGACTCCTTCAAAGCCTGTTGATACGATGAGCCATGAAGAGATGAAGTCTTTTATCGATGAAAAAATTAACTGCCCGACCTGCGGAAAACATTCTTGGACTGATGTCCGTGAATTTAACTTGATGTTCAAGACTCATCAGGGACCTGTTGCTACAGAAGCCTCCTTGGTTTATCTTCGCCCGGAAACTTGCCAGGGAATTTTTACAGACTTCAAGAATATTGTTCAGTCAAATAGAATGAAAATTCCGTTTGGTGTTGCCCAGGTTGGAAAATCGTTCCGCAACGAAATTATTTTCAAGAACTTTATTTTCCGCACCTGCGAATTTGAGCAGATGGAGATGGAGTATTTCTGCAAGCCTGGAACCGAGGATGAAACTTTTTCACGCTGGAGAAAGGACCGCTGGAATTTCTATTTGAAGTACGGAATTGCCGAAGACCATCTTAACTGGCATCATCATGACAAGCTGGCTCACTATGCGAAGGATGCCTATGATATTCAGTACAAATTCCCGATTGGCTTTGAGGAAATCGAGGGAATTCATAGCCGCACAGACTTTGACCTTTCACAGCATGAGCAGTATTCAAAGAAAGATATGCACTATATTGATCAGGACGACGGAAACAAGAGGTATATTCCTTATGTTGTTGAAACTTCCGCCGGACTCAACAGAAATTTCCTTATGTTCCTTTGCGAGGCTTATGAGGAGCAGAACGTTGCAAAAGAAGGCGAGCCTGAAGATTTCAGGACAGTTCTTCATCTTGATCCTCGTCTTGCGCCTGTTACAGTTGCAGTTCTTCCGTTGATGAAAAAAGACGGGCTTGCTGAAAAGGCCAAGGAAATTCAGCACATTCTAAAAGAAGATTTTGTTACTGACTATGATCAAAGCGGTACAATCGGAAAGCGTTATAGACGGCAGGATGAAATTGGAACTCCATTCTGTGTTACTGTAGATCATGATACGCTCGATTCTTCCAGCTCTGATTATAATACAGTTACAGTCCGTTTCCGTGATTCAATGGAGCAGAAAAGAGTTTCTCTTGATGATTTGATTCCTTTTATTCAGAAGGAAATAAAATCTTATGTTCCTGTAAAACGATAGCCAGACGTTTTTTTAGATGGGCTGCATAGGAAATGCAATGTTTTTTATGCGGCCCTGTATTTTATTGCAGGCGGATTTCAAATTATGGACTATGTTGCTCTTGGAAAAACTAATCTTCTCGTTAGCTGCACAGCTTTTGGCGCGGAAAGCCTTGATTGCAAGGAAATTGAAAGTTTTGGTGAAGGCGCAGACGAGAAGGCCTGCTCTATTGTTCATCAGGCGTATGCTGGAGGAATAAACTTTTTTGACACATCACATTCCAAGCCGGTCTGTGAAAAACGTCTCGGAGCTGCTTTGCATGGAATCCGGCATAATGTGATTCTTGCGACAAAAACTTCTGGACAAAGCCTGCAAGAAATCCGCCATGATTTGAATGAAAGCCTTATGGCTCTGGAAAGCGATACGCTTGATTTGTTTCAGCTTGAAAATCCGCTTGTTGTTCCTAAAAAGAACGGCATGGACGGAATCTATAATGAATTTTTATCTTTGAAAGAAAAAGGAATCATAAAGCACATTGGAATTGCAACTGAAAATTATGATATCGCAAGAGAAGCTGTTGAAAGCGGGCTTTATGAAGTTGTTCAGTTTCCGTTCAGCATGATTTCTTCAGATTCGGTAACGGGCCTTGTGAAATTGTGTCAGGAAAAAGAAGTCGGATGCATTGCTTCCCAGCCGTTGAACGGAGGCATTGTTAATGATATTCCTCTGGCGTTTGGGTTTTTGCATCAGTTTGAAAATGTTGTTCCTGTCTGGGGCACGCATACGCAGGAAGAGCTTCAGCAGATTCTTTTCTTTAATGACCATCCGCCGATTGTTGACGAGTCTTTTAAAGATGAAGTTCAGAAAGCCCAGGATTTCTTTAACTAGCCTAAAATAAATTTTATAAAGTATCACCAAGCGCTTTACGCAAATCAGCAGATTCTTCTCTATTCATTGTCCGCACAATTTTTATTGCATTGTCGTCAGTCTGAATTCTTTTAGGAGTTCCGTCCGGATTTATGCTGCCAACAATTTGAACAATAGGATTTTTAGGGCTTGCAGGAGAAACGTCAACAACTTGGCCGACTCTTCCATTTGAGAGGAAAACAAACGCGCCGATTGGAAAAAGCGAGACGCTGTATAAAAGCGCCTTGATTACAGTTTCATCGTAAAGATGGTTGCTGTTTTTAAGCATCTCAATCATGCCCTCGTAAGTTGTTCTTGCTTCCCTGAAATTTCTTGGAGCGGTAATTGCTTCAAATGAACACGCCGCGCCTATTATTTTTCCGTAGAGCGAAATGTTGTTCTTTAAAAGATGTCTTGGATATCCAGTTCCGTTTTCCCTTTCATGATGATCCAAAACTCCCAGCTGGATTGTGAGCGGAAGTCCTGCGTTTCTTACAATGTTATACCCAATTACGGTATGAGTCTGCATCTGCGCTTTTTCTGAATGGCTTAGCGGATTGTTGTTCATGTAAAGCTGAGGCGGAAGACGTATCTGTCCTATTTCATGCAGAATGCTTGCAACTCCCAGCTCAATCAGTTTTTCATACGGCATTTTTATTTGCAGTCCGATTATGATTGCAAAAATTGCAGTTCGAAGGCTGTGGCTTATTAAAAAGTTCTTGTTTCTCGCTTCAATGCTTGGCGAAATTCTAAGCAGGAATTTTTTATTTTCCCTTACGAAATTACAAAGCTCAAGAACCTTTCCATTCAGCTCAGGCAAAGAAATTATTTTTTGAGTTGCATATTTTGTATAGACAGAATTTACAAACTCCATAAATTTATCGTAGGCGTTCTGAGATTCCAAAAGTTTTCTTTTGTCTTCCTCTTTTGAAATTGAAGCTGGCTCTGAAGAAAAATTGAAGGCTTGCTGCATTGCCGGCTGTGGTGCGCTAGTTGAAAAATTCGGATAGGCATTTTGTATTTGCGCAGCGGTGTTTTGAAAAGGCTGCGCTGGTTTCGGCTGCTGAAAAAATTGCTGCGGCTGCGCTGGCTGTGGCTGGGCTTTTCTTTCTGGCTCAGGTGCTTCTGAAGTGAATTCGGAAAGATCTACTTCCTCGCTTGTTTTAAACTTTTCAGGAATTTCCTCTTCCGGCGTAGAAGATTCTTCATCTGTAAATTCAGAAAGGTCTACAGACTCTGTTTCGCCAAGGGAAACTTTTTTTTGCTCAGCTTTCTTTGGATTTTTATCTTCCTCAATTTTGGAAAGAATTTTTTCATCTTCACTGTAGACTTCAAGAAATCCCCACTTTTTTAAGCATGAGAGCATTTCCTGCGTGAATGCGCATGGCGGAGTTGTCAGTAAAAAAAGAGAATCCAGCATTACATCTGAGCTGAAATGTGTGTCGGGTTTTATTTCTGCAACTTTGTATTTGACCATAATTCTTTCCTATATATTTCATTATCGGCAGAAGTTTGTAAAAGTTAATATATTGTGATTTTATGGATTCACTCTGAAATTTGAATTTTCATTCTGACTGTGCTTTTTGAATTTTCAACGGGAAACAAAAAAATTGCGCTTTGGAATTTAGTACAATCCGAATTCAAATGATTTAAAAAAATGAAAAGACCAAAGGCGGCTTCCTCTGGTCTTTTCTTACGGAGATATTTAACATCTTTGTAGATGTATGGAAATTTTTTACAGGCGTCTGGATGTCCTCTAAGATTTTCTCAAAGAACCGCCTGTAGTAAATTTCTATCACTGCACGTTTATATTATCGGTGGAGCCTAAAAAAACTTTAGTTTGAATTTGAAAGAAATTTGTTATATAGATATATTGATTTTAAAAGTTCCGTATAAATTAAATTTGAATAACGCAGGGGATAAAGTTTTTTTTCCGCCTCCGATGTGCCTGGAATTTTTTTTGAAAGTAAGTCGAGCTGCCTTTGTGTTGGGAATACAAGGGCAGCCGCATCCTTTGCAGAGGATGATGATATTTTTTGATCTATCTCATTGAGTTTTGTAAGAACTTCTGGAATTGCAAGTGTGTTTTGAATTGCTTTATTGCAAAGATTGATTCCTTTTTTTGCAAGTGTCTCAAGAATTTTTAAATTTTCACTGAATTGTTTTTTCTGCTGGTTAAAAGAACATTTTGTTTGTTTCAAAATTTTTTCTTTATTGGCATGGGCTTTTTCAAATAAAATTTTTCTTTCAGTATTTATGGACGGCTTTAAAAGAAATTTTTCAAGGGAAATTTTTTCTATTCCGTTTATTGCAAGGCTTTCTGCTGTGAGTGAAAAAGTTTTTATTCCATTGGCAGCTGCATTTGTACAATTCTTTTCAAACCACCATGAGAAAAGCTCCATTTTTTTATCAGTTAGGATTTCATTTCCGTTATAGTCTTTTGCATAAAACGGAGCGGCGGAAAACAATGTTTCAATGTTTTTTGTTTCAGAAGGTTTTATGCGGATGCTTTCATAGTGAATTTTTTCTTCAAACTTTGAGCCTCTGATGTGTGTCTCTTTTCCTGGAAATCCTAAGTCCATTCCTGCCAAGTAAATTTCAGAAGCTCCGCACATTCTTGCAAAATCCCATGCTGTAGTTGATACGCTTCCTCCCGCTGCAAGAAGTCCCTTTTCCCCTGTGTTTCTTTCAAAAAATTTTCCGATTGGAAACATTGATGAAAAGAGAACAATTTCTCTGCATTTGAATCTAAACACGGAAGGATAAACTGCTATTTCTGTTACTAGAACTGATTCCGGCGATTTTAAAAATTCAAGATGAAGAGAGCAATAATACTGAGGGTCAGCAAGAATTATAAAATCCGGCTCAATATTGAATTCCAGGCATGAATGAAGCGCTGTGTCCACGCATACGATTATGGCTTTGTCTTTAATTTTATTCAGATGAGGAAGAAGTTTTCCTAGGCTTGGTCCAGCCGCCAAGACAACAAAAGGAAGGTCGCTTGATGTGTTTAAGAATTTATTTACGCCGTCCAGTTTTTCAATATAATCTAAATTTCTACAGCTGTTGCTTAACCAGAGCCTTGAAAATTTTTCGAGAGTGTTTGTGTTTACTTCTTCTTTCTGCTTGTTCTGCAGCAGTTTATTTTCAATTGAGTCAAAATATTCTTGGGCGTGCGCAACATGGGCCTTGATTTTGAAAATATGAGTTGTGGAGTAGGAGCAGTTTGAAATTATTGAAGCTGCTTGTTCGGCTGTGGCGCCGATTAGAAAAATGAGTTTCTTATGTTTAAAAACTGGCGACCAGTCTATGCTGTTCAATGCGGAAAAAAATGACGGAATATCTTTTTCAATGATAATTAAAGTTGGCTGTGAAAACTTCTTTGCAAATTCTATAGGACCGTATCCAAGGCCAAAGCCAAGAAAAATCGCTGCGTCTTTTTTTTCTGAGTCGAAACTGTTTATAAGACTGCAGGCTTCTTTTTCAGGATTGTATTTTGAATGAAGAAAAAGTCCGTTCCTTTTTGCAGTGGGACTTCCGTTTTTTGCGGTTTCAATTTCAATTTCATTTGAGAACTTAACTTCTAGAGAATTTGAAAGCACTGGGAACCGCTCTTTAAACAAAGAAAAATTTTTATTCCAAATCGAGTTCAATAGTCATATTCTCCGTTATTGGTGTTCCTGGCTCTGGATTCTGGCTTGAAACCCAGCCTTCACCTTTTATTGTAAAGTTCAGATCTTTTCTTCCCAATAGAGGAATCAAATCCCTTTTTGGACGTCCGGTAAAATCCGGCACAACTTTTCCAATTGTAAGCGGTGAATTTTCTTTTATTGTTACCCGGCCTGAATGTTCAAAGCTTGCCGCTCCTTCACGGCTTATTCCTAAATGATCTATTATTTCGTCAGCAGCCTTGGCAATTACCGGCGCTACAATTCTTCCTGCGTAAGTTTCGCCTTTTGCCTTTTCAATGACAATGTACAAAACAATCTGCGGATTCTCTATTGGAAAAATTGCCATGCAGTTTGAAAGAAAGTCTGTGTTGCTGTATCCACCGTTTACAGTATCTGCCATTTGCGCAGTTCCGGTTTTTACACCGATTGAAATATCTCTTAAAGATGCTCTTGTTCCTGTTCCGCTCTTTGCTGTTGTTTCCATGCAGCTTAAAAGATAGTCTGCTGTTGAGCTTTTTAAAACACGTTTTCCATAAGTCGGTTCGTGTTCATATTCTATTTTTCCATCTATGTCTGCTATTTTTTTTATGAATGTAAGTTTTATTTGAACGCCTTTATTTGCCAGTACAGTTGCCGCTTGGACCATCTGCAGCGCGCTTACGCTTATTTCCTGTCCTATTGACATTGTTGGCTTGCTTCGTGCAGACCAGTATCTGTCGTTTTGATTTTTTACGGAGCCTCTTGTCTCTGATGGAAGCTCGACACCAGTTCTTTCTCCAAATCCGAACAGCCTGATATAAGATAAAAATTCTTCTGTTGATATTTTTTCGCTCATTTGGGCTAACGCATCATTGCATGAATATTTTAGAGCGCTTCTTGCATTAAGCCATCCGTGATGATCAAGACAGGTTATTCTGATTACTTCTCCTGAGGAAGTTCTTCTTTGAAAAATTCCGTCGCACAAAAAACTGTCATCTGCGGTAATTGATTTTGAATCAAGAAACGAAGCCACAGAGAAAATTTTAAAAACACTTCCTGGCTCATAGGCTGTAACCGATGCCCTGTCTGTCATTTCCTGTGTTGAGGCGGAGCCGTATTCATTTAGATTGGCGGAAGGCAAGCTTATGTACGAAAGGATTTCCCCGCTCTTTGCATCTGCGGCAATAAGCATCATGCTTTCAGCCTGAGTCTCTTCCATTGATTGCTTGGCGATTTTTTCAAGCTTATACTGAAGTCCGGAGTCAATTGTTAGGTAAACATTGCTTCCATGGATTGTTCCAGATGCGTCTGTTTCCGGCTCTGGCGAAAGAATGTTTTGCTTAGAGTATTCAATTCCGCTTAGCCCAGTTCCGTCATCGCCCATGTAGCCAATCAGCTGGCTTGCTAAAGAATTTTCAGGATAAAGCCGTCCTGGAATTTTATCAAAGCGGGTAAAATTATAGTAATTGTTTTCATCAATTATCTTTATAAGCTCATCATACTGTTCCTGCGAGATTTTTTTCTTTATGTAAATAAAGTTCGCATTTTTTGCATCCTTGATTTTTTGTGTAATCTCCTGTATTCCCATATTCAGTGGAGCGCAAATTCGCTCGGCAAATTCATCTGGAGATTTTATGAGTTTTGGCGTTACTACAAAGTGATAAAAATTTGTCTGGACTGCGAGCGGTTTCCCATTCCGGTCTGTTATTGAACCGCGCTCAATTGTTACTGGAGCCGTAATTGTTTTTTTCTGCGGATAAAAAGCCAGATTTACAAATTTTATGTAAACATAAATTAGGCTGACTGCGCATATAAAAAAAATAAATCCAATCCGGAATTTATTAAAAAATGCACTCATTTAAAAATCACCTTGCCCAAAATGTTTTTCTGAGCCACAAAGCCGTAAGTTCTTGAGTCAATTGAGTTTTCAAAATTATCTCCTATTGCAAGAATCATTCCTCGTGGAACACAAGGGCTGTTTTTCATCAGATTATACTGAAGTTCTGTAAGCGGGTAATTTTTTTCTCCCACGTGCAAAGTATATCCTGAATTTGATGAATATTCTAGGGAGTCTCCGTCTGCGGCAACGCATCTTTTTACAACAAGATTGTTTTTGTAGAAATAAACCACTATGTCTCCAGGCTTTGCATTTTTCCATCTGATGAAAGTTGAATTTCCGAATGGATTTATAATTCCGTATGAAAGATTGCAGACTATAATTTTTTCGTTGTCATGGATTGCTGGCTCCATTGAAATTCCTTTTACAGAAAGAATATCAAGAATGAAAATTTTTATTATGGCTCCAAAAAAAATTCCTGCCAGTATATATTTCCATAAATTTGGTTCCGACGGCTTTCTCTTCATTATTATATTCATCGTCAATAATTGCTAATAACAAAAACTTTTTTTGTCGATATTGGAGATATGGAAATAATAAATTGCTTGGAATCTTCTAGTTTTAAAAAAAATACTACACATTTGATTCGACATAATATTCCGCGGAGCATCCGTGTTTCAGCAAAGGTTGTTTATGGAACACGAAATGTCCTTAGTGCAAATTCAGTTAGAGCTGAGTTCAGCATTTTTTCGTTTATTCAGAATCTTCGCGCCAGAATTGGAGTTGCAGGAAAACGGATAAAAATTGCTTCCCGCTTTGCATGGCTTGTTCCTGTTTTGTTTTTGTGCGCGGCTTCGCCATTTTTGGTTTCCAAGTTTATTTCCTTTTCTGAAAGTTTTGCAAGGACTGTGAATTTGAATCCTGTTTCATTGGATGAATTTCAGGTTCTTGACAATGCTATGAAAGAATTTGCTTTTGACAGGAGCGCATATTTTGACAGCGAAGGAAATGTTTTTTCTCAGGACGGAATTAAAGCCGAGCCTAATTCTGTTCTCTTAAAGCAGCCTGTTGTTTTTCAAAATTATACAGTAAAGCCTGGAGACACAATAAGCGGAATAAGCTCAAAGTTCGGGCTTTCAAATATTTCAACATTGATTGCTGTAAACAATATCGAGAATGTCCGCTCAATTTATGCAGGACAGAAACTTTCGGTTCCCTCTGCGGACGGTCTTGTTCATCAGGTTTTAAAAAACGAAACGCTGGGTTCTATTTCAAAAAAGTATTCTGTTTCTGTTTCAGATTTGCTGGATATAAATGATTTGTCGTCTGAAGAATTGCAGGCCGGCCAGAAGATTTTTATTCCAGGCGCAAGGCTCGATACTAATTCCTTGCGGAAGGCGATGGGCGAGCTTTTTGTGAATCCCCTGAAAACTAAATACAGGCTTACTTCAAGGTTTGGCTTCCGGGCTGATCCTTTTACCGGAGTCGCTTCTCATCATACTGGAATTGACATGGCTTGTCCTACAGGAACTCCAATTTATGCGTCTATGAGCGGAAAAATTGCGTACACAGGATTTTCTTCTGTCTTTGGAAACTATGTGATTATAAATCATTACGACGGATATCAAACTCTATATGCGCACATGAGCAAGATTATTGCAAAAAAAGGCGAGGCGGTTGCTCAGGGCGCAAAAATCGGACTTGTTGGAAATACTGGGTATTCTACCGGACCGCATCTTCATTTTACAGTTTATAAAAATTCAAAGCTTGTTGATCCGCTTACGATTTTAAAATAAATTTTAGAGGAAATTTATATGAACAGAAATTTCAAGTTGCGCAGTTTTGCTTTTATAGTTTTCTTTACATTCATTTTTCCAGTCTTTCCGCAGATTGAATTCGGCAGCCTGGATTTAAACAGCGATGATTTTCTTATATTTTCAGCTGAACAAAATATTCCAGGAACGATTTCTTACAAGTCTCTTTTTCTCACTCAGCTTGAGGAGCAGAAGATAAAAAAGGAGCCTGTAATTTTAACTTGTTTTCCAGAAAAAATTGAACTGCTCAACGAAAATAAAATTCTTCAGGTTAGAAATAGATACGGAACTGCAAAATATTTTATTGAAGACAAGCGCTTGAATTGGTCTTCCAGTGCCTTGGGAATTCCGCAGAATTACAGCCGCGCAAATTTAATTTCTGCAAGTCCACATGGAAAATATTTTTGCTATGTGAAGAAAACAAAAAATACATCTGGAAATCTTTTTGTTGTTGACTGTGAAACTCAGGAAGAAAAAATTCTTGTTGAAAAAACTCCGTTCAGCCATAAAAACATAAATGCAAAATGGTCGCCGGATGGAAAATTTCTTCTGTATGAAAAGGACGGATGCATATATTTTATAACTCCAGGTGAGCTTTTCAAAAAAATAACTTTGCCGGAGAGCTATAGAAAAATTGGAAATGGCACGATAGATAATGTTCAGTGGACTAAAAGCGGAAACATAGTTTACATTTCAGATGATATTGTTTTTTTAATTGAAGA
Organism: uncultured Treponema sp.; assembly: GCA_964607295.1. Taxonomy (GTDB): domain Bacteria; phylum Spirochaetota; class Spirochaetia; order Treponematales; family Treponemataceae; genus Treponema_D. The sequence goes on from CAZSJX010000001.1 coordinate 77,810, forward strand.
AAACGAGTTTTACACTAGAGGTCTTTATGCTGCGCTTATTGGAAGCGGAAGAATTGTTGGCAGGCTTCCGAGTCTGTTCAATCCGTTGAAAGATAAATTTTGGACAAATGAAGACGGTGAAAAATTTGCAATAGTTTCAAATAAAAATACTCTTTGCATTTATACTGCTACGGAAAATGATGAGCTTGGATATTTAAAGCCGGAAGGAGTTTTTCCGTTTTTGGAAATAGACGGAAGTAATTATGATTTTAAGGTTTTCTGGAGCGGAAACTCTTCGCCTGTTTTGTGGTGCGATTCTTTTTCCTTTGAAAATCCAAAGAAAGTCAGCTATGCCTATTCTGTAAAAGAAAAAATGGAGCTTTTGTTCAAGGCTGAAAATTCCATTGAGCCTCTTGTTTCGCCAGACGGAAAGAAAATTGCTTATACAGATTCAGGAAAATTTTTTGTGTATGACATTTCTTCACAAAAAACTGTTCTGACAAGGGCAGGTGAGAAAATTATTTCAGCAGCATGGAATGGAAATTTTTCAATTTATGCCGGCGGAGAGGAAACTGTAAAGCTTATAAATTTCCGTGGAGATGAAAAACTTCTTTTCTTGTCTTCTGCCTGCCAGCCATATTGGAGCAATGGAAAAATTTTGTGCAGGTCTGAAATTTCAAAGGAAGTGTTTGTTTATGAGGCGGATAAAAATACTTGGAAAACAACGCTTCCGTCTTCTATAGAAAATTTCACAAGACTAGAAAAGAACGGAAGGTTCAGGGTTTTCCTTGGCTCATCGCTAAATGCAAAATTTTCAAATTCAATTTATGTAAGGTCTCTTTCCGGAAAAACACGGACATATTCAGTTTATAAGGAAACTGAAGAATATGCGGAGCCTCTAAAGAAAGCTTCTCTTGCCTTTGATGCGCTGAAAAATTCAGAGGGACTTGCAGAAGTTCTTTATGTGCTTGATGATTTTAATGTAAGCGGAACTTTCTTTTTGAACGGGGAATTTATCCGGCGTTATCCGCACAAGACAAAGCAGATTGCATTTTCTGGAAACGAGTGTGCCTCAATGTTTTTTAGTTGCGCCGACCTGCTTGGAAATAATTTTTTAGTTGATAAAGATTTTGTTCAGCGTGGACTTGCTAGAAATGAAGATGAATTTTTTGACGCGACAGGAAAAGAACTTTCTCTTTATTGGCATGCTCCGTTTTATCATTCAAATCAGCTTATGAAAGATGCTGGAGCAGAGGCCGGCTACACTTATGTTGAATCCTTTGATAAATTCAAAAGCGGAATTATTTCTAAGCCATCCAAGGAAAATACCAAAGTCTGCAAGGATGCCAGTTCTCTTGTGGATTCTTATATCGAGAATCTTTACGATGGAATTGTAATTCCAGTTCCGATTGGAGCAGATGATGACGTGCGCCGTGATTATCTTTATGAAAAGCTGGATTTGCTGATTTCTGCGGTTTTAGAAAACGGATATGAAATTGTTCCTTTAAAAGACTTGCATTGACTTTTTATCTGCAATCCCTGTGCTGAATGACTATTTGACTAAATGTTTTCAATAACGTAAAGTTAAGTATGTTTGTGACTAATAAGTGCCAGTGCAAGGATTGCCAGAATCCTGCGCTTTCAGTGATTCGGAACAATGAAATTATTCCACATGAGCCGGGTTTTTGCTTTGAGCATACAGAGGATAAAATTGGTCATCTTACATCATTGCTGAACTATATAAATTCACATGAAAAAATCATCGGGCTTTGCGCTTATGGAATATCCATAAATGGAGTCGATCTTTCCGATAAAAAATTTTATGGATGCAATTTTCAACATTCAATATTTTCAAATATACATTCAACCGGCTTAAAATTTAAAATATGCACACTTGATTTTTCAACATTTTCAGATTGTGATATGCTGAAAAGCGACATTCAGTTTTCTTCTTTTTCCGGCTCGAAATTTATTCATGTGGTTTTTACAGGAAGCGATTTGGTTCATAATAACTACAACGGAATAACTGCCTATCAATGCAGTTTTGACGATTCAGATTTTTACAACAGCCGCTTTATACGCGCAATTCTTATGAACACATCGATGAAAAATTGCAATCTAAAAAAGGCCATCTTTTATAATTCAGCAAGAGAGCATGTTTCCTTTAAACTTTCAAATACCCGTGAGGCTTTAATAGACAGAAATAAGAGCGGATTGATTGAGGACTTTTCTGACCCTGAAGGAGAAGATGAGCTATGAAAGTTTATTTTCATTTGTGCATTGATGGATTTACAAACAGCTATACAATTTTAAACGACAGTCCGGATGTTAAAGAGGCAATTATTGTTGATCCTGGAAAAATTGACATGGAAACAATAAATTTGATTGAATGTGGCGGCTACAAGCTGTCTGCTGTCTTGATTACTCATAAGCACAGCCATCATGTACAGGGGCTCAGAACTCTTAAAAAAATTTATACTCCGGTGGTGTATGCGGCTGATGCTGGAATTTATGGAATGGACTGCTCGATTTTAAATGGCGATGGAATTATTAAAATCGCAGATTTCAATGTTGAATTTTTTTCTGTGCCGGGACATTCTCCAGACAGCATGGTTTATAAAATTGAAGATATGATTTTTACAGGAGATACTTTGATTTCTGGAGTAACAGGAAGCACTTTGAGCCAGTATTCACATAAGCTGCTTTGCAAGAAAATCAAGGATAAAATTTTTTCACTTCCAAATAGAACTGTAGTTTTTCCTGGGCACGGTTCTCCAAGCACTATTGAAAGTGAAAAGCAGTTCAATATCGATTTGATTTAGAATTCATGCTAGTCCAGCCGTTGAACAAGCGCAACCCTTCCGCCGCTAAGTCCCCAGTTGTCAAAGGCATAGCTGTTTAGAATTTCCGCCGCATCAACGAAAGCCTGTGCATTTGTATTTCTTATATATTCAGCGCTCTCAGGCTGAATTCTGTTTACAGAGCCGCGTCCTGAAATTTGAAGGAAATAGTTCCTTACATTTGAAAATGACTGCTGCATTATATAGGCCATGAATTCATTTTGCATTAAATATTCATCGCTTGTGTCATATTTAAGGCCTGGCTGAGTTTCCCAGAATGTTTTTAAAAAGTTTAAAGATTCCTCGTCAAACATATTGTAGCAGGTTGCGACAATATTTCTAAAATTCTCATCGGTGAAATAAATTCCGTGCCAGCTTTCATGCGCCATAAAAGTGTGCCTAAGATATTCAGGAGATTCTCTGCTGAATGAAACAACCGCGCCTTTTCCGGCTTTAAATTTATTTTTATCCTTATGTATGATTTTATTTGCAATCAGAATTTCTTTTAAAATTTCTTCATAACTGTTAATCCTAAGATTTTCTTGCTCGGCCAGAGAAAAAAAAGCGGCAAGGTCATCGGCTTTGTAGTCATGCGCATTGTAGCCGTGGTTGTTTTCTATAAAATCATCTGAAACTAAAGTGCCTTTGTAGCCATCCTTTTCAACAAAATATGCAATTCTTGTAAAGAACTGGTTTTGAATTTTATAGTCCGCAAAGTCGAAAAATAAAACTCCTGGAAAAAGCTCCCATTCAAAAACTTCATAGTCGCTTCGTCTCCAATTTTTTTTCGGCCAGCTGTTCACAAGTCCAAGATCAGTTTTTAAAGGATATAAAACTTTTCCATCTGAATCCTGCGCGAGCATGGAGGCTGAGGATTTCATCAGGAGTTTTTTCACAAGGGCTTTGTTTTCCAGCAGTTCAATTTTTTCAATTGGACTTTCCATTGCGGAAGCCTGCAATGTTTTTATTCCGCTGTCCTTTGTGAGTCGGACTGCAAATTTTTTATTTCCGGCTGAAAAAGTCAACCTCTTCTGATTTTTTAAAGTGCCGATATCTTCCGGAGATGAAATTCCAATTTCGATTCTTGGCATTATGCGCGTTGGAATATTTTGATCTGGAAAAAGATTCTTTGCATCGCTGAAATCCGCAGAATCAAAATTCCATTCAATTTTTCCGCCGTTCGGCCCGAAAGCAAAAAGAGGAATGTTTTCATTTTCCCAGCCAAGAGCCGCTTCTGTTATCTGGGCCTCGTCTACTTTAAATTTTGCATTTCCGTATACAAAAAATCCTGCCGGCACAACATCGTTTTGTGCAATTGAAAACAGGACCTTGAAATTTTCCGATTCAAATTCTGAAAAATTTCCAGTTACTAATTTTCTTGAATATATTGATGCCTTTAGGCTTCCTTTTGAAAAATCGTCGTCAAATAAAAATCCAAGTGCAAAAACACTTTCGCCGGACTTTGGAATTGAATTTCTTGCGAATGAAACTCTTATAGAAAATCCTGCGCCTGATTTTTTGTAGCGGACATTGCTGAAGTGCGCTTTCTGGTTTTCTGTGAATTTGAAGAACATATACTGGCTTTTATGCGGATTAGATATTTTTGCTTTTTCCGCGGCCTTGTTCAGGGCAATCAAATTTTCTCCGCCCATTCCAATTGAAGAATTTCTGGCGCTGAATGTGCAGGATGAAAGCACGGCAATGGAAAATACTATCAGGGATTTAAAAAAGAATTTCTGCATGAAAATATACTAAACTTTTTTCTTAGTTTGCGCTACACTGATGGAATGTTTGCCCTTGTTCCTGGAAAAGATGCGCTTTTATTTCTTGCAAAAATTCAGAAGAAATGCCTTTCTGTCTTTAATTCAGTTTTTTTTGGACAGGTTGCCGCCTGCCCTGTTTTTCCGCTTTGGGCATTCTTTGATTTTCCTTTGCCTGAAAAAATAGTTTCCTGTGAATTTTGCGAGCCGGTTTTGAAAGATGAAAAATTTATTTTTCCGGTGCAGCTGATTTGTCTGGAAGGAGAAAACGAAAAGACAGTTAAGCTTGAAGTTGTTTTTGGAAAGATTCTTGGAAATAAAAAAAGCGGCCTTCAGTTTCATCTTGCGTCTGATGAAATAGAAAGCTGCTTTCCGCATAAAATCAGAATATTTAAAACCGGCAGTGTCATAGTTCAGAACAACAGCTGGCAGCTGTTTGATGAAAAATGGATTAAATGCCGGCCTGTCTCCTAGAGTCTAGCGCATGACTTTTTCGCCGCGGTCCATTGCAATCAGGCCGGACTTTAAGAATTCAAGAATTCCGTAAGGCTCAAGAAGCCGTTTCAGCGAGCTGATTTTTTCTTCGCTTCCAGTTGCTTCTACAATCAGGCTGTTTTCTGAAACATCAACAATGTGGGCGCGGTATATGCTGCAGGTTTCGATAATCACGCCTCTGTTTTCTCCGGCGGCTTTTACTTTTATTAAGGCTGTCTCGCGCTGGCAGGTCAAAGAAGGCTCGCAGTGCTCAATGGAAATAACCTCCACAAGCTTTGAGAGCTGCTTTTCAATCTGCTCAAGTATGTATTCATCGCCGCGCACAACAATTGTCATGCGTGATTTTTCAGGATCTGCTGTCTCGCAGACTGTGAGCGAGTCTATGTTGTATCCTCGGCGGCTAAAAAGTCCGGACACACGGCTTAATACGCCGGCATGGTTTTCAACAAGAACTGAAAGAACATATTTTTCCATATAAAAACTCCTTATTTTCCTAGTTCAGAATAAATTCCAAGAAGACGAATTTCCTCAGCTTTGTCAGAAAGTTTCTGCATCAATGACTTTACATATTCAGCTGAGTTCTTGTCTTTTATTTCAGCGTCCGCATAGAACCAGTATCTCCATGGCTGGCCTGCGATTGGACGGGACTCAAGCCGTGTCATGTTCAGTCCGCAGCTATTGAAAACTCCAAGCACATTGTACAAGGCGCCTGGCTCATTTTTTGTCTTGAAGATAAAGCTCGCCATGTTCGCAGGGACATTCGCTTCTTTTGCGCCGCTTGGTCTTGCTGTGTGGTTTGCCTGAATTACAACAAAGCGGGTGAAGTTTCCCGGATCATTTTCAATGTCTTCCGCAAGAACTTCAAGATTGTAAAGCGGGGCGTTGACTGTGCTTGCAATTGCGGCGTTCTCCCTTGAGTTTTTTTCGGCTACAAGCTGGGCTGCTGATGCTGTGGAAACTGCATCTATGAAATTCCATTCCTTGTGGCTGTCCAGAAATTTTTTGCACTGGCTCAAGGCCTGCGGATGTGAATAGACATTTTTTATATCTGAAACTGACGCGCCTTTAACTCCAAGCAAAGCGTGACGGATATTCAAAGTTACAGCTCCGGCTATGCTTATGTCCTCAAATCTGCTGAAGTTGTCATAGTTCTGGAATACGCTTCCTGCAAGGCTGTTTTCTATCGGAACCATTCCGTAGTCGGCTTTTCCGTCTACAACGCTCTGGAAGATTTCCTCGAATGAATCAACCGCCACTGCTTCCACATCGTTTGAGTCGAAGTACCTTGAAATTGCCTGTTCAGCATAGGCTCCTCTTTTTCCGCTGTAGGCGCAGATAATTTTTCCGTTCGGATTTTTTTGTCCATTTACAATAGAAGAATTTTCTTCACGGATATGGGCGACTGATTTTCCGATTACGGGCGCAAGAGCCTCAATGTCATGCATCATTTTGTCGAACTGGACAGGAAGCATGGACTGCGCTCCGTCGCTAAGCGCCTTTTCCGGATGATTATGGACTTCAACAATTATTCCGTCGGCTCCGGCTGCTATTGAAGCAAGCCCCATTGGAGGCACCTTGTCGCGGATTCCTACAGCGTGGCTTGGGTCTACGATAATCGGAAGATGTGAAAGCGACCTTAATACAGGCACTGCTGAAATGTCTAGCGTGTTGCGTGTTGCGTGCTCGAATGTTCTTATTCCGCGCTCGCATAAAATAACATCGTCAGTTCCGCTTGAAAGCAGGTATTCCGCAGACATCAAAAGTTCTTCCAATGTCGCGGTGTAGCTGCGCTTTAAAATCACAGGCTTGCCGAGCGCTCCTACTTTTTTGAGCAGGTCGAAATTCTGCATATTCCTTGCGCCAATCTGGTAGACATCAACGTAGTCCTTCATCACAGGAATAAGAGATTCTGAAACTATTTCTGTAACAATAGGAAGCCCGAATTTTTCCCCGGCCTCCTTCAAGTACTTCAGTCCTTCTTCTCCAAGTCCCTGAAAACTGTATGGAGATGAGCGCGGCTTGTAGGCGCCTCCCCTGAGCATGACGGCTCCGCTGGAAGCAACTGCAGCTGCAATTTCCATCATCTGCTCGCGGCTTTCAACAGCGCATGGACCTGCTATTGAAACAACGTGCTGTCCGCCTATTCTTATTATTTGTCCGCGGCTGTTTGGAACTTCAATTATTGTGTTCTCTTTTTTGAATTCACGGCTTGCCAGCTTGAACGGCTTGCTGATTGGGATGACATTGCTTACACCCGGCAGAAGCTCAACTTCTTTTACATCCATGGAAACTTTTCCTACGGCTGCAATGACAGTGTCTTCCTCTCCGACAATCTCGTTAAGCTTGAATTTCTTTTCTTTAAGAAACTGGCAGATATATTTTTTCTGTTCGTCAGTTGAATTTTTCTTTAATACAATAACCATTTCAGAAGAATCTAGCATAAACAGGCGGATTTTTCAATTCCTGCTATTTTGAAAAGCCGCTGTCCTGGCATAAAAAAAGCCGGAATTTCAGGCTTGTTCAGTCTAAAATTCCGGCTATGTTAAGCAGATAATTTGCTAGCTGTGGCTGTTCCAGCTTACAGTTCTTAGAATGTCTCCAAAGACGCCTGCCGCTGTAACTCCTGCTCCTGCGCCGTATCCGCGGACTGTAAGAGGAATCGGGGTGTAGCGCGCTGTGTGGAATACAAATGCGTTCTCTCCGCCGCGCACGCCGTAAAGCGGATCTTCCGGTCCGACTTCAAGCATTCCGACAGAAACCTTGCCGTCTTTTATGCTTGCGCCCATTCTGAGAACCTTGTTTTCCTTTTTGAGCGCAGCCATTTTCTCTTCAAAGTAAGAGTCCAGCTCTGGAAGCTTTGCCAGGAATTCCTCTACAGTGCCTTCGAGAGAGAAGCTCTGCGGGAAAATTGAGCGCATCTCGATGTCCTTGAGCTCAATGCTCATTCCGCTTTCACGGGCAATGATGAGCGCCTTTCTTGCGACATCAGTTCCCTTCAGGTCATCGCGCGGATCCGGCTCTGTGTAGCGCAGCTGCTTTGCCTCAAGAACCGCCTCGCTGAATTTCTTGCCCTCGTCAAGCTTTCCAAAAATATAGCTCAGGCTGCCGGACATGATTCCGTTGAATCCTGTGAGCTTGTCGCCTGACTTGAACAGGTTCTGCAGTGTGTCGATGATTGGAAGCCCCGCGCCGACGTTTGTTTCATACAGGAATCTTACGTGCATCTCGTTCGCTGTGTCACGGAGTTTTTTGTAGAAATCCATGTCCATTGAATTTGCGCGCTTGTTCGGAGTGGCAATGCTCATTCCCGCTTTGAAAATATCAAGATACCGCTCCGGCAGATCGTAGCTTGCGGTGCAGTCCACAAAAATCGGATTGATAGGCTTTGTTTCTTTTACGAAGCTGATAATTTCATCAAGGTTTGTCTTTTTTCCGTTTTTCTTGACCTGTTCTCTCCAGCCGTCCAAAGAAATTCCTTCAGCGTTGAAAATCATTCCGTCGATGTTCGCAATGGCCATGACACGGATATCGATTCCTTGCTCCAGAAGCATTTTCTGCTGCTCGCCAATCTGGTCAAGCATTGTTCCGCCGATTGTTCCTGCTCCGAATGCAAAAACCTGAATTGACTGGACTGTATTGAAGAAGAACTGGTGCGCCACACGTACTGCCGTGTCGCCGTCTTCCGCCTTTATTACTGCTGATATTGAGCGCTCGCTTGAGCCTTGTGCAATCGCAAGTATGTTTATGTCGCGGCTTGCAAGGGAGTCAAAGAATGTTCCTGCTACGCCCCGTTTCTCTTTCATGCCGTCGCCGATTATTGAGACAATGGCGCAGTCAGCCTGAACTTTTATAGGATTTATAATCTTTGTGGAAATTTCAAGTGAAAACTCTGACTTAAGAATATCCTGAACCTCGTCTGCAAAAGCCCTGCGCACACAGAATGAAATTGTGTATTCAGAGGAGGATTGTGTAATCAGGAGGATTGAAATGCCGGCGGTGCTCACTGCGGAGAAGATTCGCGCGGCAGTTCCCTTGCGGCCTTTCATTCCGGAGCCGCTCACAGAAATCATGGCGCAGTCCTTTAGACATGAAATTCCGCGGACAGGACCTTTCATCGCTGAATTCTTGAACGGGCCTTTTCCGATTCTAGTTCCGCGCGCGGACGGATTGTGCGAGTTCAGGCTCCAGGCTTCGATTTCCTTTGCGGCAAGCGGCGCAAGTGTCTTAGGATGCAGGACTTTGCTTCCGAAGAATGAAAGCTCCATCGCCTCCTCATAAGTCATGTCGTCCACAAGAACAGCGTCTTTTACAACGCGTGGATCCGCTGTGTATATTCCGTCAACATCAGTCCAGAATTCAACTCTGGATGAGCCGAGGCATGAGCCTACAATCGCCGCGCTGAAGTCAGAGCCGTTGCGGCCTAAAAGACCCATCGCAGGCTTTGCGCCGGTTCCAGAAATCCATGAGCATATAAATCCAGGGAACAAAAGAATTTGCGCCGATGGGGCGGAGCCGTCCCTGTAGTCTGCGAATGCATCCGCGCAGTGGGCATAGTCAGGTTCGCCTTCCTTCTGGTCTCCGGTCGTATAGATAAATTTCCTTGAGTCCAGCAGAAGGACGCTTTGCTTTTTTGCAAGAAGAACTGCCTCGACAATCGGAGCGCAAATCAGCTCGCCCATGCCCATGATGCGGCAGTGGATTGAATCCGGACATTCTCCAAATACCGTGAGTCCGGAAAGAAGCTTTTCAAGCTCGGAAAACAGAGGTTCGGTCTTTGCGCTTACACATTCCTGGCTGAATTCAGGCAATGCCGACTTTATTTCCGCGCAGATATCCGTATGAATCCTGCGAAGCTCGCCTACAAAAGATTCAGCTGACCCTCCGGAAGAGCAGCCGTCGATGGCAGCCTGAAGCTTGTTTGAAACTCCTGCCACTGCGCTCACAACAACACTGATTCTGTCTGTTTTTGCGCGGCCGACCATAATATCCACGCTGTCAAGAATACGGCGGGCAGACCCCATGCTTGTTCCGCCAAACTTTAATGTAAGCATAAACTTCCCCTGCTTAAAAAATATTTCATTATACTACCATTAATAGAATGAAAATTCAATCAAGAGGAATTTTTAATCAGCAGTCCAGCATATAATAAAAAGATTGTAAGAATTAGAAAAATTTAAATGTGTGCAATTTATCAATATTTGCTTATGTTTTTCCATCTCCATTCCAAAACATATCCATTTTTATCTTTTTTTAGAATTTCAACTATAACTAAAGCATGAGCTTCTGGCAGAGCCGGATTTTTGTTTCCATCTGCATAAGCATAAAACTGGACCTTGCCATTCTTGTCATAAAAAACATAGACTGGAATATTTCCATTATGCCTTAAAATACTTGGGGAACGCTCGCACTCAAATACTTGCGGCAGTAATTTATAAATATCTGCATACAATTGTGCAGTTTTTAAAGTATCAATTATCGCTTTTTTCCACTAAACCCTCCCGTAACTCCGCAAGCAGCGCATCGCTTTTCTTAAACGACGCGCTCAGCATATCCAGCAGTTCATCTGTAGTATGAGCAAATTTTTCTTCCTTTACAAACGGATTTTTTATATCAAGATTCCAGCCGTTTTCAGCAATGCGCTCAACAGGAACCCGCCAGGCCTGCTCGTTTTCAACACGCTTGCCCCACCATTCTTTTAGCGAAGCAAACTCGCTCTTTTGAATCGGCCTTGTTTTTGAATATGATTTCTGACCTTCCGGCAGCTTATGTTCCCAATACCAGATTTCTTTTGTTGGTTCTCCTTTCGTAAAAAACAAAAGATTTGTCGCAACCGAAGCATAAGGCTGAAAGACAGAGTTCGGCAGCCGCACGATAGTATGAACATTACACTGCTTCAAAAACTCCTCGCGGATTCTCTGCTTTACGCCGTCGCCTGTCAAAGAACCGTCAGGCAGAACAATTGCGGCGCGTCCGCCATCACGAAGATAACGAATCATCAAAAGCAAAAACAAATCGGCGCTTTCTGTAGTACGGAACTGAGCCGGATAATTAGTCTCAACGCCATCGCTTACACTCGCGCCAAAAGGCGGATTAGCAAGAATCACATCAACCCTGTCTTTTGCGCCAATGCTTGTGTACTCGCGGTTCAAGCTGTCGCCGTTTATGACATTCGGAACTTCAATATCATGCAGAATCAGGTTTGTAACGCAAAGCATAAAAGGAAGCGGCTTAAGCTCCTGGCCGCGAATCGTACTTTCAAGAGTCTTCAAATCTTCAACAGAATGAACATCCTGCTTTCTGATGTTTTCAATCGCGCTCGTCAAAAACCCGCCGGTTCCGCAGGCTGGGTCAAGAACTTTTTCTCCAAGGCGGGGATTGATAATCTCCGTCATGATTTCTGTAACTGCCCGCGGAGTGTAAAACTCTCCATAATTTCCGGCGCTCTGCAAATCGCGCAAAAGACTTTCGTAAATATCGCCGAATGTGTGCCGGTCCTCGCTGGCGTTAAAATCAATCTCATTCAGCTTGTTCACAACCTGGCGGATAATCGTGCCGTTCTTCATGTAGTTGTTGGTGCCTGCAAAAATATCACGAACAAGAACCGCGCGCCTGTTTACGCCACCATGCCTGTCGGCAGACAGGTCGCTGCCATCAGAAACATCAAGATTCTGCAAGCCCGGAAAAAGCTCGCCGTCCACGAACTCCTTCATAGCGTCGCCGGTAATGCCCTCGCTGTTACCAGCCCATGAACGCCACCGCAGCTTTTCAGGAATCACAGAAACATAATCATCGCTCAAAAGCTCCATCTCCGCATCCTTGTCATCAAGAATTTTGAGCGCAATCATCCATCCCAGCTGCTCAATGCGCTGCGCGTCGCCGGAAACTCCCTGGTCCTTGCGCATAATGTTCTGCAAAGATTTTATGATTCCTGATATGTTTGGCATTTTTGTTTGTCTCCTATTTTTCTAATTTCTTCACATCTTTCAAGAATAAATCAAAGTCGCTCTGATAAATTCTATCTTGGATTATGCGGTATTTTTCCCATTCGGTTTCTGCGTGTTCTTTTGCAACTTCCATGCTGATTTTACCAGCGTTTGTCAAAATTTCATGTTCGGTTGCCGTTAAAATTCGGTCAAGATGTCTTGCCCAGTCTTCCATTGTCATAGGAATATTGCGGTTTGCCTGCATCTCGGCAAAATCAAGATAACCGGAAACAATAAGTTCCAGTGCATGAAGCTCATCTTTGCTCAGATAGTTTTTTGCAATAGAAACATCGCTTTTCCTGATTTTTGCGTTCGGGCTTCCTTCCCAGGTTGTAAGCCCCATGTTTTCCTTAGTACTGTCAGCTCGTTCATAAATTAATTCTGCAGCGGTGTGTCTATGAATAGCCCAATGCAGCTTGTTTTGAACCTTGGCAAAAAAATCCTTTGTCGTTTTTGCATTCTTGTCATAATCAATAGCCGTTGCATATAAGTCAGTTACTTTTTGATAGAACTGCCGCTCGGAAAGCCGAATTTCACGAATTTCTTCGAGCAAGCGGCTGAAATATTCTTTTGTCAAAACAGAACCGCTGTTTTTAAGCCTGTCGCTGTCAAGAACCCATCCTTTTATTGTGTAATCCTTTGCAATCCGATTCACCCACTTTCTGAACTGAACAGCACGTTCCGAGTTCACCTTGAAGCCGACAGCGATAATCATCTGAAGACTGTAATGTTTTGTATCGTAAACCTTGCCATCTGAAGCAGTTATTCGAAAATTTCGAATAACTGAATCTTCGGTCAATTCTGAATCCTCAAAAATCTTTTTTATGTGATAATTAATAGTATTTGTTTCAACTTCATACAAAGTTGCAAGCATCTTCTGCGTAATCCAGATATTCTCATTCTCGTAGCGAACTTCAATGCTGTCTTTATCATCGCCTGTCGCCGCAACAAAAGTGAGGTACTCCGCAGCAGAACTACGGATTGAGATTTCTTTTTTATCTGTCTTTCTTGGCATTTTTGTTTGCTCCTATTTTCCCTTAATTTTCCAATATCCGTTTTTTCTAGCTCCAACTCTCTCAATTAAATCTTTATCCTTTAGTTGCGAAAATAATCGTTCAACCTGTCTTTGTCCGAGTCCTAGTTTTTTCGCAACTGTAGTTGCCGTTATCTCAGGATTATCTGCAATCAGTTCCAGTAACTTCTGTTCGTTTATACCGACATTTAATCCATCATCCTCAATCACAGCTCCCGGCAAAGCCTTAAAATGAACCCTCAATGAATTGCCGAGCAGCTCATACACAGGCATATCAGCACCAAGCTATTTGCAGGCATTACAAATCTTTTCAATTCCACGACCCCACCGCTCAATATAACCGGCTCTATAGAAAACACCTGCAATATCAGGATTGTACGATCTTGAATTGTGAGTCTGCATAAAAGTATCTACAGTCCAGCCATCTGGCAGAATACAAGTGTTGCTTATAATCATAGAATTATCATCAATGCGAATTTGAATCGGAGTTCCATACATATAGCAGTTATGAACAATGGCATTAAAAACAGCTTCGCGCACAGCTTCCCACGCAAATGGATATGTCTCAAGCCGCCCGTCATGCTCAAAAGAAACCTTTGCCTTTAAGTATTTCAGATAAATCAAATCAACAATCTTGTCCGCAGTTGTTATCAGAGAACCTTCAAAAAAATCCTGATACTGAAGATCCGGCCCTTTGCCAAATTTACCGATTTGAACAATGCTGCCGTTCTGAACAATCGAGGGATCACGATAAAACAACAGGACAGCAGAACACTTTAACTTTCCGTCTGGAGAAAGCAGATGAAGTTTATTCAACAAATCCCTGTTTGAAATATCAATCTCATCCAGAGTCATGCGTTTTCGTCTCAAAGACTCACGCCTGAAAATCTTAAAACTTTCATCATCCAAATCTTCAACTTTGATATTATCAACTGTTACATCTTCCCAGCGCACGCCACTCTTTCTGGAAATAAACTCTGTAAGCGCAATTCCCGTCAACTGCTGTTTTGTGCTTCCGCTCCTATAATGAAATTCCCCATGATAACTTACCGGATAACTGCTCGGCGAAACCTTAATTTCAATATAGTCCATGCAATTTTTAGAAAGCCTATTTACATCTGCAATTATCCCCAAGCCCGACTGAATCTTATTCGGAATATCTTCCATGAGTTTTTTAGAATCCTTTACGCCAACAACATTTCCCTTATCGTCAATCCCAATAAAAATAGTTCCGCCCCGAGCATTCGCAAAACCGCAAATCCACTTAAGATACTCATCGCGCCAAGACTCTTTATATTCTATGTTCTGACTTTCCGACATTTTGATGTCTCCTTTTTTCTTCTGGGTGTTCCCCTCACTTCGTTCGGGTCGGGCTTTTGCGAGAAATGCTTTGCATTTCTCGTTACGAGTTTGCAACGCAAACTCATGGATTCCGGTTTTCGCATTCATTCACTTCGTTTCGGAACGCTTCGCGCCCCTACAATTCCTAACACGTATTATTTGTGTTGTTTTCTCAATGACTCGACCGCTTCTTTTATTCCTTTGTCGGTCTTTTCCTTAGCCCATTCATCCCAGAAATCAATAGTTGCACTATTAGGTTTAATTTTAGGTTCGCTTATTATAACTCGACTTGGTAACAAAGATGCATCGCCTACAATTAGGGCTTCACCAACATCAAGTATAGGAAGGATATTTGCAAAGTCTCCTAAATTATCTGGAAAAAGCCTTTGAATAACATTTTGATCTTCTGGATTCGTAAGACGCATCGCAATAAAATTACCACATTGGCTTAATATAGTTTTATTAACATCAGATGGTCGTTGACTAATAACAATTAGGGCAACACCGTATTTTCTACCTTCTTTTGCAATTCGTTCAAAATTTCTAAGACCTTTTTCCTCTATACCTTCTGTAATTCTATTTGGAAGGTACAAATGAGCTTCATCACAGAATAATGCTATTGGTTGTCTTTTTTCTTCTGCCATCCATTGTTGAATAGAAAAAATTATTCTACCGATAAGTCCTGTAATAAGTGGCAAAATATCTGCAGGAACTTCTGAAAAATCTATTATTTTAAGTCCTTTAGAATTTCCAAAATCTAATAATTTTTCTGCCAAACCTTCAAACCATTCATATTTTTGTAATTCATCAGCCGTATTAAAAATAAAATTAAGTCTTTTATCCATTTGTTTACTTTCAAGACGCTGAATAAACCTTGTAAGCTTACCATTTAATGGACCTTGTTTCTCAGCCCTAACGCCTTGAACCATTTCTTCATCTAATCGTTTTAATTCATCCAAAACATTTTTAATTGAATATGGAATTGGACTTTCTATTGTAAAATTAGCTAATATTTCTGTTTTATTCTCAGCGCTAAGTTTTTCTTTCTTAAATTGGATAATTAAATCAAATAATTTTCTTGCCTGATTAGGCGCATTACTATCACTTCTATCAAGAAGAAATGATTCCATTTCCTCATACGAAAGAAGCCAATATGGAAGAAAAATAACATCATCAGATACAGTGTCTGCTGGACCTGCAATTTTTAATAAAGTGGTATTTTCTAACTCCTGTAATGGTTTATATTCACCATGTAAATCAAAAACAACAGCATTTACAGATTTCAACTCTGAAGCTTTTTCTAAAAGATTTGCTACTGTCCATGATTTACCAGATCCTGTACCACCTACTATTACAGCATGTCGTTGAAAGAATTTATTACCATCTAGATTTGCATCGGAATCATCAGATATTGTATATTTTCCAATCGTTAGTGGTTGTTTTGCATTTGATGAAATTGATTTCATAAACTCGGATAAATCAGTACCTTGTAATAACCAACATTTTGCATTTATACAAGGTACTGTATTCAAAGTTCTTTTAAATACATTTGTTTTTTCTCCTAATTTTAAATTCATTGTACCAACTAAATTTACTTTTAACATGTTTTCAACAATG
The DNA here is from genome assembly GCA_964607295.1 of uncultured Treponema sp. Lineage (GTDB taxonomy): Bacteria > Spirochaetota > Spirochaetia > Treponematales > Treponemataceae > Treponema_D. Next base: position 93,858 of record CAZSJX010000001.1, read on the forward strand.
TTGGATTCATCACCTTCATCAATTCCATTAGTAAGACCTCTTCTCATAATTTTTGAAATGAGTCCCACGATTTTTTCATTTGTTTTTGTTGAGGAAATTTCTATAATTTGATTAACTTGCATACTATTAAGTAAATCTTCATTTTCTACACTAATTACAACCGTTCCTGTATCAACACTAAGAACTTTACCTATTGAATCTTTTTCACCGATCATTACAATACCTCCATAAATTTATCTAATTTCCATAAAGAACCATCTATTATTTCTATATGTTCTTTTTTTTCATTTATTTTTTTGTAAGTCATTTTGGTTTTATAACCACCGCTTTCTGCGAAAGTTAAATATGATGTTGCTTTTTTTAATTCTTCTTTTGTAGTGCTAGTAATTTCTTTTGTTATTACGACAATTGGAATTCCATTTCGTATTTGATTAGTAATTCTAGGTGTAATGTGTTCATCATTAAATCCAAAACCAATGACTAATAACGCTTTTGAATTATTTATTTTTTTATCAGAAATCTGTATCAAATTTCTATATGGATCAGAAAAAGCCTGTCTGTATTTATTTTTTCCAGGAGGAATTATTTGAGGTTCGAAAGTATCATTCTTATTAAAATATCGGGTTTGTCCATCAATTTCGAACCAATTTAAGGAGCCATGAACTTTTATAAGATTTACAAAGGCAGTTTCTGCTTTTGTTTGAAATAAATTTTCATCAAAAACAGATAATATGCGTCCTGAAAAACCATCTGAAAATGAAATATTATATACCCCCATTATATTTTCAAGCACTCTATCATAATTGGTTGTTATAATATTGAACACATGTGGATGTGGTTCAGTAAATTTCTCAATAAGTAATTTGATTCCATCATATTTTTGACGAGTAATCAAAATATCACTAAGAATTGAATTATCTTTCTCATGAATATAATTCCAAATTGTTTTACGAATATCATTTAATCTGGATTCATATTTAGGATTACCTAATTCTTCTTCTAAATTTGTATTACTTTTATCAAAAAAATCATATTTTGTTTTTAAAACAGTATTTAATTCATCCATTGATGGAAGTCCATAAGCAATTGTTGCTCCAGATCCCCAGATTACAACTGGCGGTTCTTTTAAAAAATCTTGAATGAGTTTATATACTTCATCTTTCTTCATTTATTTATACTCCTAAACTATTCTACTATTAAGGCACCTATTGGATAATTTTTTCCATCTTTGTTACCAGTAAATCTGATTTTATCTTGGCGATCTTTTATCGTCTTATTTCTATATATAATGTAACGATCTTGAAATCTAGGACGTTCTGGTAATAAGTTAATCTTTTGTAGTTCATGTTCTTTTATTGATATGGATTCATTTTCAATTAATTTCTTTCGTAAATCATCAAATATAGAGACATCATACTCTTGTAGAAATTTTCTTTCAGTAATAAAGAAAAAATCATCTATAACAATTTTTTTCTTTTCTTGATTCCAATTTTCAATAATTTCAGGTTTCAAATAAAATTGTGAATCTTGCATCATAATAGATTCGATAGTATTTAGAATCTGAATCTTCGAATAAAGATGGGAATGAAGCAATCTTATAACTTCAACTGAAGAGATTGCAAGTAAATTAGAATAAGTTTTTCCTGGAAGTATAACAAATATACAATGTGAAATTTTATTATTAATTTTTAGTATCAGATTATTTTCTATGGCGAAATCAAAATCTTTCGGGATACGTCTATATAAAATCAAACTTTTCTTTTCAAAACTATTTGAATAAGGTTCTATAATAAAAGAGTTTTCTGTATCTGGAATAGAAGTATCTAACTCTGGAAAATCAATAAGCATATCCTCTAAGAAATCTTTTAACTCAGTGATTGATAAAAAAATTTTTCTTTCATATTCGGGATTTGCATAATAATATTGTCTGAATGTGTTCCATTCACTTTTTTCAACATTTTTGTTCCAAAAAAAATATTTACATATTGTTCTATATAGTTGAAGAAATATATCTCTTTGTGTTTTTATACCATAATCATCTAACGTTTGAAAAATGGCGTTATCATGTTTTTCACAAAACCCTCTATATGTCCCTGCAGAAGCTATGTTTTTTCTTTTGAATTCAATATTCGGTTTACCAGCTTTTTCTAATTCAAAATAATTGTTTCCTAAATCACACGGCTCTATTATTGGCATAATGACTTCATTATTGTCAGAAATAGTTTCTAAAACATTACGAGATATTGAATGAGATTTTATACAATTATCATTACAGCTACAAAACATACATGTTTCATTATTATCTTTTCTAGGATTCATTAATCGAGCATATTCAACTCTTGCTTGTCGTTGTTTCTTAAATAATTCATTGATAAAATCTTCTGGTTCAATCATTTATTTCTCCTCCAGTTTTTCTTTGATGATTCCAAAAGCGAGTTTTTCTGAGAGTGTTTTTCGCTCTTGGCTTTGGTTTTCTAATTCTGTTACTTTTGCAAGCAAGGTTTCTACTTTGGTTACTATTTCTTCTTGTTCTTTTAATGGAGGAAGAGGAAGAACAAAAGAACCTAATCTATTAGCAGATAAACCTTGTATTCCCATACCTCTTGCTAATGACTCAATATAACCAGACATTTTGTATAAATACAAAATATAATAATAAAACTTCGTGTTTATAGGATAATATGCTCGCAGTCTGTGAATATGATTTTGGTAGCAAACGGAATAGTTATAATTCCATATTGCAGAGCGACCAACATCACCTCCTTCACAAACTAATAAATCACCTTTTTGCACAGAGTATTTTTCTATTTCTTCGTCCGAGAAATACATTTCCTTAACTTTACTAAAATCAAAATAATTCCAATAAAGATTTGAAGTAGTAATATATTTTCTTAAAACAGTTCCTTTATTTGTAGAACTGTTTAATGTTTTTCCTGTTTTATGTGAAAATAAATCATCCAATTTAACTGTTTTCCATCCTTCAGGAATTTCAAACGGGGGCGTTGCGGGGGTGTCCCCCGCAGAGGGGGCAGCGGAAGACCGCCTGGCGGGGTGGAGCGAGGGGGAGGCTTTCCCCTCCTGTATCTTCTCAAACAATGCTTCTGCATCGTAGTCGGGATTGCCTTTGATTACGTGGTGCGATTTTCTCCAGCCAGCGGTGAGTTTTCCTTCAATTGCGTCTTGCAGAATGTTCTGGCGAAGCTGCTTTGTGTATTCTAGCTGCTTTTCGGATTCGGCGGCGAGTTTTTTCTGATTTTCCCGCAGCGTGATAAACAGGCTGGAAAGTTCTCTCTGCTTTTCTATCGGAGGAAGCGGAATCTCTACGGTGGCGATGTCTTTCATTGAAAGCGAAACATTGGCGGCGCCTTTCATCAGGGGAACGAGGGCTGTGTCTTTATAAAACTGCAAATACTGATGAAGGAACCGGGCATCGAGCTGTTCGGGATTGTTTGGAATTACGGCGCAAAGAATTGTTCCAAGGGCAAACTTTCCGCTTTGATAATGAACATTCTTGAGCGACTTTTTGCCGTGTCCGCTTGAGCTTACAAGAGGAATGCAGACAGCTTCCTGGTCAAATTGATAAGTTGAACAAGTCTTCCTTTCTTCCGCGGTGACAACCAGCGGATATTCGCCCGGCTCTGCGCCTGCAATTCCTGTTGTGCCCTTTACGATGCGGCAGATGTCACCTATTTTAACTTTTTTCCATCGGCTCATTTGTTTGTGCCTTCCTTATCAGCCAAGCCTTGTTCGATTTCTTCAATAGTTGGCATTGTGCCGTCTACTTTTTCTGGGTAGAGTTTTGCAAGTTCATATTCAGAAATTCCCAACGGCTGGCTGCTTGATTCAAGTGCATATTGAGCAACAAGATTATCTTTTTGTTTGCAAATCAGCAATCCAATTGTAGGGTTGTCGCGGCCTTGTTTGCGCAAGATATGATTACAGGAAACTACATATCCACCAAGCTGTCCTACATCAGCAAAATCAAATTCACCAATCTTTACTTCGACTACGACATAGCACGAAAGGCTCAGATTATAAAAGAGCAAGTCTATGAACTTTTCTTTTTCTCCAATTTGAAGACGGTATTCTTTACCTACATAGGCAAAGCCGGTTCCAAGTTCAAGCAGGAACTTAGTAATATTATTAAACAAGGCATCTTTTAATTTTCGTTCGTTGTATTTTGTTGTAATACCGGTAAAAGCAAAATTGTAAGGGTCTTTTGTTAGTTCCTGAGCTAAATCACTTGTTTCATCTGGAAGAGTGTTTTTGAAATTTGTCAATGCTTTTCCCTGCCGTTCATACAAGTCTGTGCCGATAAAGTTGAGCAAAGTATCTCGACTCCACCCATTTTCAACCGTCTGATGAACAAAAAACAGGGCTTTTTGAGGATTTTCCTTGAATTTATCAATGAGAAGCATATGATGCCCCCATGGAATTGAGAAAACGTCAGCTGAAATTCGCTCAGCAACTTGCTGAGTATTTTCCAAATAAGTTTGATAGAGAAGATAAAAATTCTTCATATAAAGAAGATTCGTCGAAGAAAAACAAGTCGCTTCTGGATTCTGTTCTTTTAAATCTCGGCTTAGATTTTTCATAAAACCGCTTCCCCATTTGCTTTCTGCCTTCATGCTTACAATGTCTTTACCCAAATCGTAGTAAAAACGGAGCATTTCATAATTCACTTTAAGCGCAGCTTTTATCTGACTTTTGCGGTAACGGGAAGAGAGGTCTTTTATCCAGTTTTTATATTCTTTATCTAAAATCGTTATTAATGTTCCCATTTTTATCTCCTGCTGATATTAGCAAAAAATCAAGCTTTACGCCGCCCGATAAATCTCTGCTTCCAGTTCCCTGATTGCGGCAAGATACTGCGGTTTTCCGCCGAATACGTTTACAAGCTCTGCTGGCGTTCCGAGCTCTTTCAGCGGGTCTACAGTCAGAATCTTCATGCTTTCGATATTTTCAATTCCGTTTTCTGCGTATTTATCAAGCAGCGCTTCCAGAACTGCGCGCGCTTTGTCTCCGTATTTTGTCCAGTAGTTTCGTTTGCGGACATTTTCGGCTCTTTCGCGGCGGGTAAGGGCCGGCGCATCCCATGCGATATGGCAGATTAAATCAAAAATATCTAAGTCAGATTTTATTTCTTCTTTTAGTTCTTCAAAAACAAGGCCCTGGTTTTCCAGTTCATCTATGATAGCCTGCTTTTTCTCGGCATCGTTCCAGGCCTGCAAGAAATTATCGAGGCTTCGGTATGATGCCAGGATTCCGTTTTTTGTGTATTCTTTGAGACTTGTGGTAATGAGTTTTCCGTTTGAATCAAGAAACTGGCGGCGTTCACTTAGGATGCTTACATCAACACCAGCGATGTAGACTTTTTCTTTTTTGGTTTCGGCAGGCTCTGCAACATTCTGCAATCCGTAATTCTCATCAATTTTGTATTCGGCAAAAACAACTTGCTCACCTGTCACCGGGTCAATCTGCTCTTCCCCAGTTCCTTCGTCGATAATCTTTTCTGAAAGCTGGTCGTCCTGTTTTGATTCTTTGATTTTTACAGGAGCGCCGTCAAAATCTTTGTCCGCAAATTTGTCTGTAGCGTTTCTGAAATCAATAATCGTAAAATACTGCTTTCCGTAGTCTTCGTTGATTCGTGTTCCACGGCCTATTATCTGCTTGAACTCTGTCATTGAACCGATGTTCTCATCAAGACAAATCAGCTTGCAGGTCTGGGCATCTGTTCCTGTGCCCATGAGTTTTGAAGTTGTCGCAATCACAGGAAAGCGTTCTTCCGGGTTTATAAAGTCTTCAAGATAACCTTTTGCAACAGGATCATCGCCAGTAATGCGGACTATGTATTTGTCTGATTTTTCAGTTATTTCGCGCGGAGCATACTGCAAAAGAGCCTGTCGCATTCTTTCCGCATGTTCAATATCAACGCAGAAAACGATTGTCTTTGCCATCGGGTCGGAATTTTTAAGATATTCCATAATTTTTTTGGCAACCAGATTTGTTCGCTCATCAATTACGATATTGCGGTCAAAATCCTTTGTGTTGTAAAGCCGGTCTTCCACAAGCTCGCCGCTGATATCCGTCTTGCCGTGTTCCGGGCGGTAGCCTTCAAGGTCAACGTTCATTCCTACTCGCAGAACTTTGTACGGAGCAAGAAAGCCGTCATCAATTCCCTGTTTTAGTGAGTAGGTGTAAATTGGCTCACCAAAATATTCTATGTTTGAAAGAGCCTTGGTTTCTTTTGGAGTTGCGGTCATGCCAATCTGTGTTGCAGAACTAAAGTAGCTGAGGATTTTGTGCCAGGCTTTGTCTTCATCAACTGAACCGCGGTGACACTCGTCTACAATTATCAGGTCAAAAAAGTCCGGGCTGAATTCTTTATAAGCGTCAGTTTCTTCATCATAATTTGTAAGCCCCTGATAAAGAGCAAGATAGATTTCATAAGACTTGTCGATTTTCTTATGCCTGATGATATGGCATTTATCTTTGAAATGTTTGAAGTCGCCTTTCTTGGTTTGAGTAATAAGATTGTTACGGTCTGCAAGATATAGGATTCGTTTTTTGCAGCCAGATTTCCAAAGACGGCAGATGATTTGAAAAGCCGTGTAAGTCTTTCCTGTTCCTGTTGCCATGACAAGAAGGATTCTGTTCTGTCCGCGGGCAATTGCTTCTACAGTGCGGTTAATCGCAATCCGCTGATAGTAGCGAGGAAACCTTCCTTCTGCATCAAAAAAATATGAGCAAAGAGATGTTTCTTCTGCCTCTTTTGATTCAATGTTGTTGTAGCGTTTGTAGCAGCTCCAGAGTTCTGAAGGAGTCGGAAAGTGCTCCAGATCTGCATTTTCCGAAATTATCGCCTTGCCAGAAGCGTCTGGACATCCGCAATTCCTGCGGTATTGAATTACAAAACCATCACCATTGCTTGAAATTGCAACCGGAATATCAAGTGTGTCCGCATATTCCAAAGCCTGCTGCATTCCGGCTCCAACAGCATGCTTATTATCTTTTGCTTCTACAACAGCAACAGGAATGTTTGATTTATAGTAAATGATAATATCTGCACGCTTCTTTTCACCGCGTTTAGTCAGTTTGCCTTTTACAAAAATACGGCCGGCAGTAAAGGACACCTCTTCTCTGATTTGGCTTCGCTTATCCCAGCCAGAAGCTTCAATTGCGGGGAGAATGTATTTTGTAATAATGTCGCGTTCGGAAAGAGAGCCTTTGGTTTCCATATTTTCTATATATACTATACCACCAAAAGGCTGTTTTGTCGCCAACGGAAATCCAGAGGACTTTGCAACAGCACTTTTACAGGCCGCCTGATTTCCACAGCAAGTCCACCCTTGCATCCTCGCCTTTCCACAGGATGCGGAACCGCCGTTCCACTGCCTATGAACAAGCCATTCCGTCTGGAATTTCTGCGGATTTTTCAGGCGGGGCGGTTTCTGAAGGACTTTGACACAGGAATTGAAGAAATACGGCTTGACTCAGTGAGCGGAGTATATTTTAATCTACTAAAATATTTCCCTACACAATTGAAATGTCGAAGAGCGAAAGTTTTGGCGGAGACTCCTTGTTTATGAGCTGAAGAAGAATTCTTGTGTCCTGCGCGCCCATCTGTCTTATCGGCTGCCTTGCGAAGACCAGTGGTTTTATTATGTAGTGAATCGGCTTGTAGTCATCAAAAAGCGCGAATCTGATTTTGCCCAGGTCAAAGCCCGCATTGCGCATTGTGTCGAATATAAAGAACAGAAAGTCTCCGCCGGCGGTTATAAAAACGGAGTCAATCTGCGGATTTTTCTTTAGAAACGCGCTGATGTTTTTTACGGTTTCTTCCTCTGTGTATTGGCTGTGAACGACCGGCGGATTTTTTATTCCGTGTTTCCTTAGGGCGGACTTGAATCCTTCGGCGCGCTCATTGTTATAAAGAAATTCTTTTGGTCCGGAAATGCAGGCTATGTTTTTTCCTCCGTCTTCAATCAGCCTGGAGGTAAGCAGGTATGCGCCTTCTTTGTTCCTCACGTCAACGCAGTAGTGGCTGCACAGCTGGCTTCTTCCCTGGATGACAAACGGAATTCCTGATGTATTAAGGAGCTTGACCAGATCCGCGCGCATATATTCGGCCGGAACAACAAGTCCGTCTATTGATTTTTTCAGTATGGCGTTTTCAAGTGATTTTAGCGGCTCGTCTTTGTCCTGTGTAATTACAAGGAGATTGTAGCCGTTTTTTTCCGCCTCGTAGGAAACTGCGCTTATGATTTCCATCCAGTAGGAGGTTGATAGCGTGTACTCAGAATCGGATGAGATAAGGATTCCGATAGTCTCAGACTTGCTGTGGGAAAGAGCCCTGGCCGCAGCGTTTGGAATATAGTTGTACTCTGACGCAAGCTTCATTATTTCTATGCGCTTTTCCTCGCTTACGCCTTTCTGTCCGTTTAGAGCCTTTGAGACAGTGCTTTTTGCAACGCCTGTCATTTCTGCGATTTCGTTTATTGTATATTTCATATTTGTTTTTTTTGTAATAATTATTTTGTTTCTTATTATGGGAAACTTAGAGAAAATGGTTTCTTTTTGTTTCTATAAATATACAGGAAAATCGGCTCTGGAGCAAGAAAAAAAATGCTTCCCTAAAAAATTCAGGGAAGCAAGTGTATGTTAAGTTTTATTAAAATAGGAGGCTAAAATAAAACTTAAATTCTAAAGTCTAAATCCGAATGTTCCTGTGATGCATCCTTTGTCAGTGTCGCTGCTTCTGCTGTCTGAGTAGAGCTGGTCCTGACGCTCGTAGCGGAAGTCCACATTGAATTTTTCAGAAGGGTAGATGACAAGACCGAGCCTTGAGTCAACTGTGTACTGTCCTGTTCTCTGGAGGTTTGTTCCGCATCTCTGGATGCAGCGTCCAAGAACGTAAGGCTTGATGCCTACAGAAAGACCGCTCTTTGTTTCTGTCTTAATCATGTACTCAAGCTGGGCTGCGGCGAAGAACCTTGAGTCTCCTCCGTCCTGCTCCGCGAAGTTTACCCATTCAAACTCAACGAATCCGCCGAGGTTAGGAATAAGGGCGTTCTCATCGGCTTTTTCAAATGCAGAGACAACGAGGCTTGCGACTCCGTGGTTGTCTGTGTTCACGCCTACAGAGCAGCCGATTGGAAACTGTCTTCCCCAGAAGTCAAGCGATTCATGTCCTGCCTTTGCGTCCGCGCCGCGTGGATACCATGCAAATCCGCCTCCCACTTCGAGCTGGCTGTCAGCACCGTTGGTTGTTTGAACTCCGTCCTTGTAGTATGTTCTTGTTCTTCCGTCAGCGTAGTTGAAGTCGATTCCTGCATAAGGGGCAATCACACCTTTTGAAGTGCTGATGCTGTATGTGGCTTCTGCTCCGAACGCGCGTATGTCTTTTGCCGAGCCGAGGTTTCCCCAGTTGATGTTTCCGTTCTGCCGGTCCGCTCCGTCGCGTCTGGAATCATAAGCCTTCTTGTAGTTGAACGTTGTCATTCCGCTCATGCTGAGTTCAAGGTTTTCAACCGGGCTGAGCGTTACGTCAAGCTGGAGAGCTCCGGCGTTGCCCTCGTTGAGCTTTTGGTACGCCTTGCCTCTCTTTATGCTTGCGCTTGAAGTGTACGGGCTGTTGCTGCTTCCGTAGCCGTCCGGTCCGTCAACATTTGGATCCTTGTTGTCTATCCACGAGCCGGCCGCGCCCGCTGAAAACTTGATTTTCATGCTGTCAAATTCAACGCCTGTAGAAATGACACCTGTGAGTCCAAGGTCGCCTGTGTCCTTCTCAAGGAAATTCCTTGTGTCCTGAATTCCGTTGTAGTAGAGGAATCCAAGCGTGTTGTCCTTGTCCGCATCAAACGCCTTGTCGCTGCGGAAATCGTCGAAGATTGACTTGAGGCTTGCATGGCTGAATCCTACAGATGCGGCATCCTCGTAGTCGTAGTTGTAGAAGTCCATGAACCAGTTTTTGTACTTTACTCCAGCCACGATGCGCGAGTAGTCAAAGTAGTTGGATGCCTTGTCGTTCGCAGTTCCGGGGCGTTCTTCCCATCCTGTGGACTGCTTCTTGGAATCTGTGGTTCCGCTGTTTCCGTCATCACCGCCGTTGTAGCTGTCAAGGTAGGTCTTCTTCTCATCGTAAAATTTGAAGACGTATTTCAAGTCCTCGACTCTGAAGTAAACGGAGAATCCGTCGTTGTCCGAGCTGTATCCGCGGTTTGCTCCAGGAATCAGATCCCAGTAAATTTGAGCCTGGTCAATTGTTGACTCCATTCCGTAAAGTTTCTCCTCAAAGTTATATCCTACTGTGTTGTGCATCTTGAGGTCGAACCATGCGTTCTGTTTAACCGGAGCGTCATCTGCAAATGCTGTCCCCAGTGAAAGAATAAGGGCTGATAAAGCCACTAGCATTTTTCTAATCTTCATAAGAACTCCCATGAAATTTTGTTTGATTTAAGAAACCGTTTTCTCTTTTATGTGTTTATGATAAGCATGAAATTCTTCTGCTGTCAAGTTTTTTTTTCGCGCCATGGAATATTTTTTTTTGCCTGATTTCAGCATTTGTTTCTATTAATTGCCGCAAAGAAAATAAATTTTTATGCGGAAATCCTGTTTCTTGCACATAATGCGGTACGGATTTTCCATGCTGCAAGGCTGGCAATCGGATTGAATTTTTATGAAAATGCGGTAAAAAAAAGATTGACAACTGCATTTTTGATGTTATAATTAAACAAAATAAAGAAACCGTTTTCTCTATTTTGATACAAAAATGAAAGGCGGACACTGCTGGCGGTGCTCTTCTGCGTGAAGTCCGTTTTTAGAAATTGCGGCGGCTTTTGTCCGCGCTTGGAGGAAAAATGAAAAGAAGTACAGCTTTGTGTGCTGCTGCGGCCCTGGTGCTTTTGGCTTCCGGCTGCTCAAAGAATGACAGCGGTGAAAATTCCATTCACGGAAAAATCGGCGGAAATATTGTTGTCCTTACAAACAGAACTGACATTGTGGATACAAAGCTTCAGGAATACAAGGAAGCGTTCGAGGAAAAATATCCGGGAACTTCTGTTGAATTCGAAGCGATTACAGACTATGAGGGAACAGTAAGAACACGCATGGGAACTCAGGAGTACGGAGATGTTCTTTGCCGCCCCAATCTTCAGTCTATTGACTTTGAAAAATATTTTGAGCCTCTTGGTTCCCTCGAAGAATTTGACAAGACAATGAACTTCACACGGACTTCAAACGCCATTTCATACAAGGATGTTGTATACACATATCCGATGGTTGCCACAGTAAGCGCCGGAATTGTTTACAATAAGTCTGTATTCGAGAAGGCGGGTGTTGGAGTTCCAAGAAACGTGGATGAATTCTATGCGGCTATGCAGAAAATCAAGGACAAGACAGACGCTGTTCCAGTGTTCATGAACTATCCTTCGGGATGGACTCTGAACCAGTGGGAAGGCGGACTTCTTAGCTCTTCAGGCGATCCTGAGTACAAGAGGAAGATTATCCACGAGGATTCTCCTTTTGTTCCAGGCGACGGACACTACGAGCTTTACAAGATGATGTACGAGGTTGTAAAGCGCGGCCTTTGCGAGAAAGACTTGCTTGCTTCGGAATGGGAGCAGTCCAAGCAGGATCTTGCTGACGGAAAAATTGGATGCATGGTTCTCGGCTCATGGGCAATCCAGCAGGTAAAGGATCTTGCCGCCCGTCCGGAAACAATCGGATATATGCCTTTCCCATTTGAAATTGACGGAAAAAAATATGCGGAAGCCCAGCTTGATATGCCTCTTTGCATCAACAAGCACAGCAAGAACAAGGCAACAGCCTACGCATGGATAAAGTTCATGTCTGACGACACTGACTGGGTTCAGTATACAGAGTCAATTCCTGTAAAGAAAGGCGAGCCTTATCCGGCTGTTCTGGACTCGTTCGGCGAGATGGGCGTTCAGTACATTGAGTCTGCTCCTGCCGAGCCGCAGTACGAGGGCGTTTACGACAAGATTGACAAGGAGTCAGAAATCGGCTTCTGGAACGACCCGGAAAAGAAGAGGATTATCGACGCTGCTATTGGAACAACAAAGGAATCCTTTGATGACATAATGGCGGACTGGAACAAGCGCTGGGCAAAAACCCGGGCTGAGTACTTGGACTAGGAAGCACCGGAGCTGTTCAATATAAAAATAAAGAGCAGCTCCATTAAAAACTTTCGTGCATAAAGTCGCTGGAATTTTTCATGCGGAATCTTCCGGCGCAAATGGGAGCCACAATGAAAAACCAAATACAACTTTCAATAAAAAAACAGCAGAAGATTGTGATTTTCACGTTCCTGCTGGTTCCGATTGCGCTTGTTATTGTTTTCGGATTTCTTCCTATTATAAATATGTTCGGCTACAGTTTCTTAAAGTGGGACGGACTTGGACAGAAAAAGTTCATCGGAATTAAGAACTATATAGAAGTTTTTTCGCGTCCTGAATACTTCAAGGTTTTCGCAGTCAGCATTTATTATCTTGTCGGCTCTTTTATACAGCTGGCTCTCGCTCTTTTGTTCGCAGTCATTCTTTGCACAAAAATAAAGGGCGTCAATTTTTTCAAGGGCGTGCTGTTTTTCCCTAATCTTATAAACAGCGTCGCAATCGGATTTATATTCACATATTTTTTCAAGGACACAGGAACGCTGAATTCTTTTCTGAATTGTCTTGGAATAAAAAACACGCCTCTGTGGCTTACAAATCCTAAGCTTGTAAACTACTCATTATCGTTCACTTCTATCTGGCGGTACATGGGATTTAATATTGTTATGTTCGTGGCGGCTGTGGAATCCCTGCCGAAGGTTACATTCGAGGCTGCGGCCCTGGATGGAGCCAACGCATGGCAGAAGTTCCGCTTTATAATTCTTCCGGGAATTGCTCCGGTTCTTCAGATAAATGCGATTCTTGCCGTGAAAGGCGCAGTAAGTGTATTTGAGATTCCGTACATAATGACCGGCGGCGGAAACGGCTCGTCTACATTTGTAATAAAGACAATGGACACAGCCTTTAAGTTCAACAAGATAGGACTTGCGTCCGCCATGGCGATTGTGTTGACGGTTATGGTTCTGCTGATTTCATTTATTCAGAATGCTGTTTTCAGCTCAGATGAAAAAAACTGACGTAATTTTTTAGGAAGGTTGACTATGAATTTAAAAACACATGAGCGCCAGATTTTTAAATGGCTCAAATATATTTTGCTGTGCTTTTCAGCCCTGACCGTTATTCTTCCGATTCTTGTTGTTTTTCTTGGCTCGTTCAAGACAGGCGAGGAATTCAACAGAAGCCGCCCGTTTGATCTTCCAAGGCTTGTGGCGGACAACGAAGTGTGGAAGGGCGCGGAGGCTTTTGAAGGCGGAAACAGAATTTCGCTCAAGCCGTCTGTTCTTAAAAACCGCAGCGCAAGGGGATTTACATTCGTCTACGACAGGATTGAGGACAGCTCGAAGGAAAGTTTCATCATTGTCTCTGACTCCCAGGGAAATGAAATCGCGAAGGCTGTGCTTCCGTTCGGCTCGGAGGAAAGCAGGGTTGCAGTTGGCAAGGAGGCCGCGGCATCACTGTCTAAAGGCGGCGCATATATTTCCGGAGAAAACTGCACTGTTGTGAGGGTGAAGGTCAGGGAAGGGTTCTCCTTTGAGAACTACAAGACTGCGTTTATAAAAGGCAATATGCTTCTTGGCTTCTGGAATACATTTATTCTTATTCTGTTTTCCGGAGCTGGAACTGTGCTCACCGGATCTATGACTGCGTTTGTCCTGAGCCGCTTCAGCTTCAAGCTCAAGAAGGTTGTGCGCCAGATGTTCCTCTGGATTTCCCTTATTCCTACAATAACAACTCAGGTCGCTACTTTCCAGATCATCCAGAAGCTGGGAATGTACAACACGCATTTGTCTGTGATTATTCTTTCAATGGGAACTGACATTATTGCGATTATGATTTATCTTCAGTTTCTGAACAATATATCAAAATCCCTTGATGAGTCTGCGATTATTGACGGCGCCGGATATTTTCAGGTTTTTACAAAGATAATTTTTCCTTTGCTTCAGCCTGCGACAGTTACAATTTTGATTTTGAAATGCGTGAACCTGTACAATGATTTTTATAATCCGCTTTTGTATATGCCGAAAAAATCGCTTCAGGTTATCTCGACTTCGCTTTATAAATTCAAAGGACCTTTTGGAACGAACTGGCCTGTGATTTGCGCCGGTGTTGTTATCGCAGTTATTCCGACTCTCATAGCGTTTATTTTCTTGCAACGCTACATTTACGGCGGAATGGTTACAGGTTCTGTAAAAGAGTAGAGGAGGCGCTTGTGGGCTTCATAAGAAAAATGACGGCGGTTTCAGTTTTTGCGTGCTTTGGACTTTTGGCTTCCTGCTCAGCTTCCGGCCAGAAAGGATTTGTAACTGTGCAGAAAGGCAAGTTCATGCTCGACGGAAAAGAATTCCGCTTTATAGGAACGAACAACTACTATATGCATTATTCTCCAGACAAGATGGTTACTGATGTCCTTGATGATGCTCAGGAGATGGGAGTGACTGTTCTGCGCTGCTGGGGATTTCAGTTCGGACCTAATTCAGACCATAACTCTCATGGAATGGATGAGCCGGGCGTTTTTGGTGTTCCGCAGAAATATATAGAAGAAAACACAAAGACTTCTGAGCAGTTCGGCTATCCGCGTGATGTTTTTGAGCGGCTTGACTTTACAATCGCGGAAGCTTCCAAAAGAAATATTAAGCTTGTGATTGCCATGAACAATTACTGGGATGCTTTCGGGGGGCTTATGAATGCAACAACATGGCAAAAGTGGTTCGGCTTAAAGAGCGCGGAAGAATTCTATACAAATGAAAAATGCCGCAAGGCCTACAAGGAATTCGTGGAGCATCTTGTTACTAGAAAAAATACATATACAGGAATTCCGTACAATGAAGATTCTACGATAATGGCGTGGGAGCTTATGAACGAGCCTCGCAATCAGAAAGATACAAGCGGAAAAACTGTAAGAAACTGGGCGGCAGAAATGAGCGCCTTTGTAAAGAAACTTGCCCCGAACCAGCTGTGCGCAGTTGGAGACGAGGGGTTCATGAGGCAGCCGGGATTTGCTCCATATTCCGGAGAAGGAGCAACCTGCTATAATGGCTACGAAGGAACGGACTTTGACGCTCTTTTGCGCATAAAGACCATCGATTACGGAACTTTCCATCTTTATCCGGAAACCTGGGGAATCCTTGATGAAGCTCAGATTAGCTGGGGCGATGAGTTTATAAAAAAGCACGCTGCTTCCGGCCGGACTGTAAAAAAGCCTGTTGTGCTTGAGGAATACGGAATTTCTTCCGGCGGAAACCAGAACCGTCTGGCGGTATATGATATTTGGAATTCCACGGCATACGCTGAAGGACTTTCAGGCTCAATGTTCTGGATTCTCACCTCATCAAACACTTATGAGCCTTCAGAAGGCGGCGACGGAATTTATGATGACTATGATGGATTCAGAATAAGAAACGACAAGTCCAAGGTTTCAAATCTTTTGACTGACTATGCGGCTTTGTTCTCTGGAAAAGGAATGTCTGATTATCTTTCAAGTCCACGCGCTTATCTTCTTAATCCTGCAAGGAATAAAGATGTTAAAGGAATTCTTGAGGTTCGCGCGAAGTTTATTCCAGGAAGCGGCTCATCTGAAAAGGTGAAAAGGGCCGAGCTTTATATAAACGGAAAACCTGCGGCTTCTCCGCGCACATTGAATTACAATGTTGAATCGGGAATTTATAGAATCAATTTTGACACGCTTGCAAACGCAAAGACATATCCAGATGGAAGCGTTCTTTCTATAAAAGTTGTATTCACTTTGAGCGACGGAACAAAACTTGAGACGGAATCAAATTCAGTTGTTGTTTCAAATAAAATAACTTACAGCGTCATAAAGCATTACGACTTTAAAAACGGCATTTCGGATGCATCTTCCTTGGGCGGCTACATGGCTGAAATGAAAGGCATAAAGCACACAGAACTCAATGGCGGAATGGTTGAAGTTGACAGCTCATATTCAGGAGAAAATGCATGGGAAGAGCTTAAGGTCAAGTTCGGGACAATGAAAGAAGCTGCGGAGGCCTCAAAGCTTGATTTTACCATCTACTATGAAAAGGACAAGGCGGTTCCTCATGCCGCAAAGAAAAGCGAAGGAGAAAAACTTCCAGGAGTTCAGCCTTATGTAGCCTTTGATCCGGGCTGGATAAAGACAGGCCTGAAGGAAAATAATGCTTTCTTAAAAGACATTCCGGTTGTAGCTCTTGATGATGGAAAGTCATATTACAAAGTTTCTGTCTCTCTTGAATTTCAGCAGAATCCAACATACACATTTGTGACGGTTTGTCCTACGCTTGGATATGTTAAGTATGACGGCCTGGTTTATATTGATGATGTCATTTTTTACAGGAAAGACTAGCCATGAAAAAACGGTTTTAGGCAGCCGGATTTTCTGAAGTGTATTCAGCTTTAAAAGCAAGCTGAGAGTTAATATGCGCATAATGATTCCGGCGCGTTGATGAATTTAATTTTTTCAGCGTGGCGGACGGATGCGCTTTTGAATAATTTCAAGAATTAAGGTGATAAAATGAACTTTGAACAGAAAGTAAAAATTCAGACAGAAAGGTATGAATCTCTTGTTGCGATGAAAAATGAGAAGACCGGTTTTTATAACGGAATTTTTGACCGCTACAAGAATCCTGTGCTTACAAGAAACCACGTACCTCTTTTCTGGAAGTATGACATGAATCCTGCGACAAATCCGTTCTTTATGGAGCGGCTTGGCGTGAATGCTGTGATGAATTCCGGCGCATTATATATGAATGGAAAATTCTATCTGGTTGCCCGTGTGGAGGGCGCGGACAGAAAGTCGTTTTTTGCTATTGCGGAAAGCGCTTCCGGTGTGGACGGATTCAGATTCTGGGATTATCCTGTTCAGCTTCCTGATACTTGCGCTGAAGAGACAAATGTATACGATATGCGTCTTACTCAGCATGAGGACGGCTGGATTTACGGAATTTTCTGCTCGGAAAGCAAGGATACAAAGTCAAAGGACTTGAGCGCGGCTGTTGCCTGTGCTGGAATTGTCCGCACAAAGGATTTAAAGAGCTGGGAGAGACTTCCGAACTTAAGGACTCTCCGTTCTCCGCAGCAAAGAAATGTTGTTCTTCTTCCAGAATTTGTCAATGGAAAATATGCGTTCTATACACGTCCGATGGATGATTTTATTGACACTGGAAGCGGCGGCGGAATAGGCTTCGGACTTTGCTCTGATATAACGAATGCGGTCATTGACGAGGAAAAAATTTCCAGCCGCAGAAAGTACCATACAATCACAGAAGTGAAAAACGGAGCCGGCGCAGTTCCCATAAAGACGGAGCGCGGATGGATTCACATTGCGCATGGTGTGCGGAATACAGCTGCTGGCCTGCGCTATGTCCTTTATTGTTTCGCAACTGACTTGAATGATCCTTCAAAAGTGATTGCCGAGCCTTCGGGGCTTTTTCTTGGTCCGCTTGGAGAAGAGCGGGTTGGAGATGTTTCCAATGTTGTTTTTACGAACGGAGCTGCGGTTACACCTTCTGGCAACGTCTATATTTATTATGCGTCAAGCGACACAAGACTTCATGTTGCGCAAACAACTCTTGAAAAGCTTACCGACTATGTATTCAATACACCGTCTGATCCTGGACGCTCTGCTGACTGTGTGAAGCAGCGCTGCGGTTTCATTGCGAAAAACCTTGAGTTCATGAATAGAAAATAAATTTTGGAGAATAAAAAATGATTAAGATTAAAGGCGAGTCAATTCCAAATATGCCGTGGGAAGAAAAACCCGCTGGCTGTGAAAAGCCTGTATGGCGTTATTCAAAGAATCCTGTCATTGGCAGAAATCCAATTCCGAATGTAACACGCATTTTTAACAGTGCTGTGGCCACATGGAAGGACGGAGGGTTTGTCGGTGTGTTCCGCGCAGAAACTTGCAACGGAATTCCGTATCTTTACTATGGATTCAGCGATGATGCGCTCAGCTGGAAATTCAGCAGCTCAAAGATAAAAATTACAGATGAGGCTGGGAACGATGTAAGCCCGAACTACGCTTATGATCCGCGCCTTGTAAAAATTGATGACACATACCATATAATCTGGTGCACGGATTTTCATGGAGCTTCAATTGGAATCGCTACGACAAAAGATTTCAAGACGTTCACTTCCAAAGGAAACGGATTTCTTCCATTCAATAGAAACGGTGTCTTGTTCCCGAGGAAACTTAACGGAAAGTACTGCATTATGACACGGCCGTCGGACAGCGGGCATACTCCGTTTGGCGATATTTTCCTTTCTGAAAGCGACGACCTTTTGCACTGGGGAAATCATAAATGGATTATGGGAAAGTCCGGCGAATGGTGGCAGTCTGTAAAAATAGGCGCGGGCTGCTCTCCTATTGAAACTGAGGAAGGCTGGCTTCTGTTTTACCACGGAGTTACAGGAACTTGCTCGGGTTTTGTTTATTCAATGGGCGCGGCTCTTTTGGATTTGGAGGATCCTTCAAAGGTAATTCATCGCTGCGGAAACTTCCTCCTTACTCCTGAAACTGAATATGAGGAGCGCGGCTTTGTTGCCAATGTTGTGTTCCCTTGCGCGGCCCTTGTTGATGCGGACACAAACAGAATCTCAATTTACTATGGCGCGGCAGACACGAACACAGCTCTTTGCTTTACTACTGTTGACGAGACGGTTTCGTACATAAAAAAATACGACATAATAAAGTGAGAGCAAGATGATTTTATTAAAGCCTATTCAGTGCGACAAAATCTGGGGTTATGAAAGATGGATTGCCTCTACTCATCCCGATGGATGCCAGAAGGATTTTCTGGACGCAATTGGAAATGATTATCCTCTTATTGTAAAAGTGATTCAGGCGGACGAAACACTTTCTGTTCAGGTTCATCCCGATGACGAGACAGCAAGGCGGCTTGAAGGAAATGGCCAGCGTGGAAAAACTGAATGTTGGTACGTTCTTGATGCTCAGCCGGACGCAAAGATTGCCTACGGAATGAAAGAAAATTTTTCGAATGAGCAGATTGAAAAATCCATAGAGAGCGGAACTTTCCAAAATGAGCTCAATTTTGAGAAAGTGGGCAAAGGCGACTTTATTTTCATTCCGTCTGGAACTGTTCATGCAATCGGAAAAGGAATCCGTGTTCTTGAAGTCCAGCAGTCAAGCAATATTACCTACAGAATGTACGACTGGGGGCGGCCCCGTGAGCTTCATGTGCAGAAGAGCCTTCAGTCTTTAAAGCGGAACCGGCTTTCAGAAATAAAATCTTTTGATGGAAAATTTAAGTGCGAATATTTTTCACTTGAGATTTTTTGCGGGAACAGATTCAAGGCAGAACAGATTACTTTGCTTTACTGCATAGAAGGAGATGATGTCTGTGTTTCAAGTTCCAGCGGAGACACAAAAATTCTTGGCGCTGAAAGCCTTGCCGTTGTTTTTCCGGGTGAAGAAATTCAGGTGAAGGGAACCGCGCGCTTTATGAAAATCTGTGCGTCCGCCGTCTGAATTTCAGTGGAATCCAATATACACATTTGCAATAATTTGTATTAGTATAGATGAATTGAAGAATGCCGCGGTTTTTAAGCTGCCATTCCGATTGTTTTTGGGAGGAAAAAATGCCTGAGAAAATGCTTGAAGAAGTTGAGAGCGAGCTTGTAAATCATATCATTCCGTTCTGGAAAAAAATGCGTGACGATGAGCGCGGAGGATTCTACGGACTTCTTGATTTTGACCTGAATCTTCATAAGGATGCGGAAAAAAGCTGTATTCTTAACAGCCGTATTCTGTGGTTCTTTTCAAATGCGTATAAGCTTTTAAAGGACGGCGGACTTGCTGACTATGCGGAGCATGCATATAAATTCCTTTGTGATAAATTTTTCGACAATGAGAACGGAGGTGTCTTCTGGTCTGCAAATGCTGACGGAAGCATCCTTGACTCAACAAAGCACACATACAATCAGGCGTTTGCGATATATGCTTTGTCCAGCTATTATGATATCTCGCATGACAAAAATGCGCTGGATAAGGCGCTCGGGCTTTACAGGACTATAGAAACAAAGTGCCGCGATGGTGATGGATACCTTGAGTCGTTCACCGCTGATTTTAAGCCTAACGAAAATGACAAGCTTAGCGAGAACGGTGTGACTGCGGACCGCACAATGAACACGCTTCTCCATGTGCTTGAGGGCTATACTGAGCTTTACCGTGTCTGCCGTGAAGACGATGTAAGAAAAAGTCTTTCTTTTATTCTGAATCAGTTTGCTGACAAAATATGGAATCCGCAGAAAGAGCGGCAGGAAGTCTTCTTTGACATGAATTTCAATTCTCTGATTGATTTGTATTCATACGGACACGACATAGAAACCTCTTGGCTTGTGGACCGTACGCTTGAAATTCTTGATGATGAGCAGCTGCGTCGGAAAGTTGCTCCTATAACAAAAATTATTCCATATAGAATTCTAGAGACTGCCTATAGAGACAGCTCCGTCTTGAATGAGTGCGAGCGCGGAAAAAACAACGAGACCAGAATCTGGTGGGTTCAGGCTGAGTCTGTCGTGGGATTTTTCAATGCGTATCAGAAAACAGATGATAAAAAATTCCTTGATGCTGCCCTGTCAGTCTGGGAATACATCAAGAGCTATATAGTTGACAAGCGCGATGGCTCTGAATGGTTCTGGTGCGTTGATGCGAATCACATTCCTTCAACAAGGCAGCCGATAGTTGAGCCTTGGAAGTGTCCGTACCACAACGGCCGTATGTGCATTGAACTCATTTCGAGAATGAAAGCTCCAAAATGATTCTTGCAAGGCCAGGCATCTGTTTATTCGTGCGGAGTGTTCATTCTTTTCATTGTGCATTTCTTTCCAAAGTGCTAAAATAGCGCATTATGAAAAAGAATTTGAGCGGGCTTTTAAAGTCTTTAGGCATGGAAAATGCTGATTATAAGATTGTGGCGGAAGATGGAATTTCTGCTCCAAAATATACAGATGCCTGTGTGGAAGGCCTTGCTTTTGATAGCCGGGATGTAAAAGAAGGATACTTGTTTTTTGCCTTGCCGGGAACTCACACGACCGGAAACAAATTTATAGCCCAGGCGGTTTCCAGCGGTGCCAGCGCAGTAGTTTTTCAGGATGAAATCACAGAGGATGAGCTGGAGCGGATAAAGAGCTCGCAGGCTTCTTCAAGAAATGTTGTGTTCGTAAAAGTTCCTTCTGCGCGATTTGCCATGTCGCCTATAAGCTCGTCATTTTATGACAATCCTTCTTCAAAGCTTGTTGTTTATGGTGTTACAGGAACAGAAGGAAAGTCTTCTACGGTTTCGTTTATATGGCAGCTTTTGTGCCTTGCAGGAATCAAGGCCGGATTTATTTCAACAGTGCAGTATTCTCTTGGTGGAGACGCGGCTGATAATCCTCAGCATCAGACAACTCCGGAGGCTCCTATTGTTCAGCAGAAGCTTTATGAGATGGTCATGAATGGCTGCACCCATGCTGTTGTGGAAGCTTCCAGCCACGGTCTGAGCAAAAAGCTTAACAGGCTTGGTGATGTTCTATTTGACTGCGCTGTGTTTATGAATGTTACTCTTGAGCATCTGGAATTCCACGGAACTTACGAGCAGTACAAAAGCGACAAGGCGAATTTGTTCCGTGCGCTGGATTTGCACAGCCATGAAAAGACAATTGGCGGCAAGACAGTAAAAGTTCCCGCATTTGGAGTAGTCAATCTGGAAGATCCTGCTGCATCTTATTTTGCTTCCTGCACTAAACATAAAACCATAGGATTTACAACAGAAGGCAAGGCTGGAAAGCAGGCGGCCTTGGGGCTTTCATCTCCTGCGCTTCCTGAAATTCCAAAAGATATGCCTTATTTTTCATGCCGGAATATAGCTTCTGCCAGATTCGGGCTTGCGTTCAGCATCCACCGTTTTGAGACACACGACTCTCTTAACAATGAAAATTCTGTTGTGCACGTGAAGGCTTCTGTTCCTGGAGCGTTCAATGCGTACAATATAACTGCCGCGATTTTAGCGGTGCACGGAACAACAGGAACTTCAATTGAAACCCTTGCTTTGTGCGCGCAGAAACTTGTGAGTGTAAAAGGCCGCATGACGGTAATTGACGAAGGCCAGCCTTTTGAAGTGATTGTTGACTATGCCCATACACCTTCTAGCTTTGAAACGATTTTTCCGCCGCTCAGAAACCGTGCTGTGGGCAGAATGATTTGCGTGTTCGGCTCGGGAGGCGAGAGGGACACGGCCAAGCGTCCTCTGCAGGGAAAAGTCGCCGCCAGATTTTGCGATGCTGTGGTTCTTACAGATGAAGATCCGCGCAAGGAAGACAGAATGGCCATTATTGAGCAGATTGCTTCCGGGGCGAGAAAAGAAGGCAAAAAAGACGGGCTAGACTTGTTCATTGTTCCGGACCGTCCGCAGGCAATAAGAAAGGCGTTCTCCATGGCGAATGAAAATGATATTGTACTTCTTCTGGGAAAAAGCCATGAAAATTCGATAATTTACGCCGACAATGCTATAAAGTACGACGAGATTGCCGAGGCAAAAAAAGCGTTAGAAGAAATGGGGTTTAAAAAATGAACGTGGTTTTAATATATGGAGGAAAATCAGGCGAGCATGAAATTTCTGCTATGTCATGCGCTTCTGTAATCAGGAACATAAATGCCTCCCACAGAGTTTCTCTTATTTCAATTTCAAAGGAAGGAAAATGGTATCTTGAAAAGCCTGAGCTTTTTGAGAAAATAAGAAACAGTCAGGATGAATCTCTTTGTGTCCACGAGGATGCCAGCCGGGAAGTGAAGGTTTCGTTTGGACTTGGAAAGGACAAAGTGTTCTTTGCGTGCGGAAACTATATTCCGTGCGACATTGTGTTCCCGGTTTTGCATGGAACTTACGGCGAGGACGGAACTATTCAGGGCGTGCTTGAAATGGCTGGAGTTCCTTTTGTAGGAAGCGGCACTTTGGCTTCAAGCGTGGGAATGGACAAGGAGACTACAAAGCGTCTTTTAGAAAATGCAGGAATTCCTGTGGTTCCGTATATATGTCTTTCAAGAAGCCAGATAAATTCGAGCGCGCTTTATGACAAGATTATTGAAGACACAATAGAAAATCTTGGCTTTCCGCTTTTTGTAAAGCCGTGCGCGGCAGGTTCAAGCGACGGAGCAAATCTTGCCCGGAATAAAAAAGAGCTTTCGTTTGCGCTCATGGAAGCGTTCAGCTGGGACAACAAGGTTCTGATTGAAAAAGCTATTGATGCCCGTGAGGTTGAGTGTTCTGTAACAGGAAACTCTGTAACTGCCCATCCTGATTCTGCCTGCACAATTGTAAAAGCATACGGGCCTGGTGAAATTGTTCCAAAGCATGATTTTTATGACTACGATGCAAAATACAATGATCCCGATGGAGCGGAGCTAAAGATTCCTGCGCTTCTTCCTGAAGATAAGCTTGAATTTATCCGGGAAACTGCAAAGAAAGCTTATTCTGTGATAAACGCCTCGGGTTTGAGCCGCGTGGATTTCTTTGTAGACCGCAAGACTGGCGAAATCTACTTGAATGAAATCAACACACTTCCGGGATTTACTAAAATCAGTATGTTCCCTAAGATGTGCGCCGCAGACGGACTGGAATATTCTGAGCTGATTGACTATCTTCTTGAAGAGGGAATAGAAAGCTTCAAGGCTAAGCAGAGACTTTGCACATCAAGATAGCTGTTTAGCCTTAATTTTGAGTTTTAGTTTTAATAGAACAAATTCATACTGGTGAGGAGAAAAATGCCGCATATTTATCCGCATGGATGCTATTTTAATTCGCCTGATGATATAAAAGGCAAACGGATTACTGTAATGGGACTTGGACTTAACGGCGGCGGAGAAGCCTGCGTGCGTTTTTTCTTAAGGCACGGAGCATTCGTTACTGTTACAGATATGAAGACAGCCGGACAGCTTGCGCCTACGATAGACTCTCTTGCAAAAGACAGGTTTCTTGACAAGTCCAGGCTTCGCTTTGTTCTGGGCGGACACAATATTGAAGACTTTGCCGGCGCGGACTGCGTTATAAAAAATCCTGGTGTAAAGATTGAGGGAAACCAGTTTCTTGCGGCCGCAAAAGCGATAGAAACCGACATCAGCGTTTTCCTCAAGTTTACAAAAGCGCCTATAATTGCAGTTACCGGCAGCAAGGGAAAATCCAGCACAGTGAGCGCTCTCTCGTACGGTTTGAACCAGGCGGGCTTTAAATGTTTCTTAGGCGGAAACATTACTGTAAGCCCTCTTTCTTTCCTTGAAAAGACAGACGGAACAACTCCTGTTGTTCTTGAGCTTTCCAGCTGGCAGCTCGCTGACTTGCGCGGCCGTAAGCTTTTGAAGCCAAAGATTTCTATAATCACGAAGATTGTTCCGGACCATCAGAACTGGTACATGGATATGGACAGCTATGTGGAAGATAAAAAGCTGATTTTTGCTGACCAGGATAAGAACGACTTTACAATCATTGACTATGATGAGGACAACTACCTTAAGGAGACGGCTTCTCCAAAAAGAAACTGCCGATGCTGGGGCGATCTTTTTGCAAGCGAAACCAAGGCTAGAGTTCTTAGATACAGCAAGGCTTCTCTGCCTGATGAAGTTTTTGGGGCGTATTTAGAAAACCGTGGCGCTTCATGCAAGGGAATTGCCCGTGTTCCGTCTGACTTTGTAAAGCCCGGCTTAAAGGAAAAAACTGTGCTTGAGGAAGTTGTAATGGAAAATTTGCAAGTTCCTGGCGGACACATGAGATCCAACGTTTTGACTTCATGCCTTGCAATGTATCTTATGGGAGTGGCTCCGGCTCAGATTTGCACAGTGATGGGGCAGTGGAAAGGAATTCCACACCGCCTTGAAAAATTCTATGACTGGAAAAGCCCTTCTGACGGACGCAAGGTTGTGTTTTACAACGACAGCTGCTCAACTGTTCCTGAGGCGTGCGCCGCGGCGGTTGAATCATTCAGCCAGCGTGTTGTTCTTATTGCCGGCGGAACAGACAAGGGGCTGGATTTTCTTCCGCTTGCAAGATGCCTAGACGGGGAAAGTAATACAAAATTTCCGCCTTATGAAATCTATTTGCTTTCCGGCACTGGAACAGACAAGCTTGTTTCTATGCTTGATGAGCGCGGCGTAAAATACGAAGGCCCGTTTGATTCTCTGCAGATTCTTCTTGATGTGCTTAAAACTTGCCTCATGTCTGAAAATGCAAAACGCAGCTACGGCGAGGTTTTTTCTGATACTTTCCTGCCTGTGGTTTTTTCACCGGGAGCAACATCGTTTGGAATGTTTTCCAACGAATTTGACCGTGGAGATAAATTCAAGGCGCTTGTAAAATCAATTTTCCATGAATAGCGGAGATTGAATCCGGCGCAAATTTTATTTTGCTGTTTGTGCAGCGGAATAAAAAAAAATGCCGGGTGTTAGCCCGGCAGCCTTCAAAGGTAAATCTATCTGCAGATTTTTTCTTCGCACTCTTTGTAAAGTGAAGATGTTTTTTCTACTATTTCCTGAGGAATAGATTTTATTCCAGGATCTCCGGCAAGGTTGTTGTCCTTGAGCCAGTCGCGCACAAACTGCTTGTCGTAGCTTGCGGGGCTTGTGCCGGCTTTGTATGTTGCGGCGTTCCAGAAGCGGCTTGAGTCCGGAGTAAGGACTTCATCTGCAAGCACAAGGTCTCCGTTTTCATCCAGTCCGAATTCAAATT
The DNA here is from genome assembly GCA_964607295.1 of uncultured Treponema sp. GTDB lineage: Bacteria > Spirochaetota > Spirochaetia > Treponematales > Treponemataceae > Treponema_D. Next base: position 119,704 of record CAZSJX010000001.1, read on the forward strand.
TTGTGTCAGCAATAATAATTCCGTTCTTGTAGGCGTGCTCGTAGCATTTCTTGTAGATTGCAAGGGCCGTTTTTTCAATTTTTGTTCCAAGCTCCTCGCCAAGATCGTTTTTCATATATTCAAGAGTAACGTTGATGTCGTGGCCTTCCGCAGCTTTTGTTGAAGGAGTTACAATCGGCTCGTCAAGTTTTTCAGCCTGCTGGTATTCCCTGTCGAATTTGTGGCCAAGAAACGGCTCGCCTTTTTTGTATGCTTCGTACATTGAGCCGAACATATATCCGCGGACAATGACTTCATAAGGAATCATCTTGAGTTTTTTTACAAGAATTGTTCTTCCTTCGTATTCTGGCTTCTGGAATTCAGCCGGCATATCCTTGAGGTCGGAAGAAATCATGTGGTTCTTGCAGATGTCGCCTGTGTATTTAAACCAGAAATTCGAAAGCGCATTCAGAACTTTGCCCTTGTCTGTAATCATTGTTGGAAGAATCACGTCGAACGCGCTGATGCGGTCAGTTGTAACAATGACCATTCTTCCGTCTTCCAAATCATAAACCTCGCGGACTTTTCCGCTGATAATTTTTTTCATATTGAACCTCTTGGCTTTTTTTTGTGGAATGAAAGCATTATAAATCTTTTGCGGAATTGAATTCAAGTTAGTCTGAGCTGCGCAAAAATCCTTTTCTTGCCAGCGGAACCAGCATTCCGCCCAGCGCGTTTCCTGCTGTCATAACAAGAAGGCATAAAAAGCTGCGCGCTGTCCATGAGCGTGAAACTGAAAAGTAGAACATATCGGCAATGCTGTGCTCAAATCCGCTTAAAATGAACGCCATCACAGGAAGAAAAACAGCAAGCATTTTTCCCACAGGATTTTCAATTTCCTTGAATCCGTCCGCTGCGATGAACATGAGAATTCCGCAGAAAAATGACAGTACAAGGAGGCTTAAAAGCGTGTCCGATGTTTTTACGGCGCACATTGCGGCGGCTTTCTGTGCTATTGCGGCTGAGCGTGTGCAAAGAATAAGGGCGGCGAAAACAAATGTTCCGGCGAAATTTCCAAGCCATATAAGCGCGACTTCTGCGATGTATGACGGCTTTTTTTCAACAATGTATCCGACTTTTCCGGTGTAGAGGTAAAAGCCGAAGTTTAGAATTATAAAAAGTCCGGTTCCGAATAAAAATGCGCCCGCGGTTTTGCTTTCGCACGAAAGAAATGCTGTGGCTCCGATTCCAATTGCAATTCCTGTCATGAAAGAGCGCAATATGATGTTGGCTAGTTTCGATTTTATTGAATTTTCCATGCGCCGATTCTACTTTTTTTTATGATTTTTGTCTTTAGCGAAATATAATAAAATTCTTTTCTGCTGCAAAATAAATTGTAAATTTTTTATTGTATGCTATAATTTATCAGTCGGATTTTATGGAAGATTTGACATTCTGTTTTCGTCTTTGCGGACGATTTTATTTTTACCAGAATTATTGAAATAGGTTTAAATTATGAAAAAAAGAACTGGTGTTGTGGTTCCGCTTTCAGCATTGTACACGAAGGATTGCGCTGCCTGCGGAGATTTTCTTGCATTGAAAAATTTTGCCGGCTTCTGCGAAAAAGCGGGCTTTTCCATTGTTCAGCTTCTTCCTGTGAATGATACGGGAACTCAGTCTTCTCCTTATTCCGGACTTTCTGCGTTTGCGCTTCATCCTCTTTTTATAAGAATAAGCGCCCTGCCGGAATTTGAGGCGGCCCTAAAAGGAAGCAGGCAGTTTGCCCAGGCATACAAGAATTTTGAAAAGAATTTTACATACAAGCGCAGGTTTGACTATGATGCTGTTGTAAACGAAAAAAATCAGCTTTTGCATCTTTTGTATAATTATATAGAAAAAAACTCTGCAAAATCAGAAAATGAATCTATTCAGAAGCTTCCGGCACAGATGGAAAAATTTATCCGCGCAAACAACTGGATTATTCCTTATGCTGTTTTTAAGAATATAAAAGACGAAAATATGCAGGCTTCATGGAAAAGCTGGGACGAGCAGGTGCGCATCATGAGCCGTGAAAAAATAATGCTCAAGTGGAACAACAAGGCAAAAAAGTCCAGCCATAATTTTTTTGTCTGGTGCCAGATGAGGGCAAGCGAGCAGTTCAAGGAAAGCTCTGAATATCTTCGCTCAAAGGGAATAATTCTGAAAGGCGACATTCCGATTTTGATGAATGAAGACAGCGTTGACTGCTGGACTTATCCTGAATTCTTTAGGCAGGACTTGCGCGCAGGTTCTCCGCCTGATGGAGAAAATCCTCTTGGACAGAACTGGGGATTTCCCACCTATGACTGGGAGCGTCTGGAAGCTGACGGATTTGCATGGTGGAAAGACAGAATAAAAGTTTCATCGCAGTATTATGATGCTTTCCGCATTGACCATGTTCTGGGTTTTTTTAGAATATGGGCAGCGAAGGAATCAGAGACAACAGCTTATCTTGGACACACAATTCCCTATTCCGATTTTTCCAGAAAGACATTGAACGACTTGGGTTTTTCTGATGACAGAATCAAGTGGATTTCAGAGCCGCATATTCCTACAGGGCTTATTGAGGATATAACATGGAATCATGACGAGGCTGTTTCATTCCTTGAGCAGGTTTGCGAGCGGGTAAACAACGAGGAGCTTTGGAACTTTAAAAATGAAATTTCCGGCGACAAGGATATTTATGCAAGAAAGTTCTGTGATGACGAGCGCAAGGATTCAGCGGTAAAAGATGCCCTTGCCAAAAAATGGCTGGACAGAGCCCTGATTCAGATAAAAAAAGACAGGTTTATAAAAGTCTTTAAATTTGAAAACTCTTCATCGTGGAAAACTTTAAGCTGGGATGAGCAGGAGAAATTAAAAAATCTTTTTGCCAGCACAGAAGAAAAAGAAAGCGGACTTTGGAAGCAGCAGGCTCTTTCGGCTTTAGGTGCAATTGTCCATGCCTCTGACATGATTCCTTGCGCGGAAGATCTGGGCGTTAATTTAAAGGTTATGCCAGAAGTGCTTCAGAAGCTGGAAATTCTTTCTCTAAAAGTTGTGCGCTGGTGCCGTGAATGGGAAAAAGAAGGACAGCCGTACGTTCCGTTTGACCAGTATCCGCCTTTAAGCGTTGCCACAACTTCTGTGCATGACAGCTCGACTTTGCGCCAGTGGTGGAATTCAGAGAAAGACAGTGTAAGGGCTTTTCTTTCTGCCTGCAAAACTGAAAACTGTCCCGACGCGAATTCAGCATTTACTCCCGATATAGCTGAATTTGTGCTGAAGTCCGCCGCAAGGTGCGCAAGCTCGTTCTTTATAAATCCGCTTCAGGATTATCTGTTTCTTGAGCATTGCTTTTATCTTGAAAATGAAAATGACGAGCGCATAAATGTTCCTGGCAGTGTTAACAGCTTTAACTGGACGTACAGAATTCCTGCATCAATAGAAGAGATTGAAGAAAACAAATCTTTGATGAACAAGATAAAATTTGTAGTTCAGGCTCATGACAAGGAAAACTAAAATTTTTTATTGGAGTAAAATATGAAAATTTCTTACAATGAATTTCACATCAGCCGGAAAATAAGGGAAGAGTGCGGCTTCGAGGAGCAGCTTTTTTCATCCTTTGGAAATGTTGTTTTTGCAAATTTCAAGGCTGTTCATAAATTTCAGGCAAAACTGAACGAACTCTTTGACAAACGCGGACAGAGCGAAAAAAAAGTTTCCGCAGGATCGCTGAATGCGATGGGACTTATCGATGAAATTTTTCATTATGTCTGCATGGTTTATAGAAGAGACCGCGCTCCGGACTGCTTTAAAAATCTTCTTGCGGATTTGGACAGAAATTTTTCGAAGGCAAAGATAAATGAATTGCTCTTGCAGTTTATGGAAGAGTTTCCGCCAGTAGAAGTTTTTAAAGGAAAAATTTCAGCTCAGGAATTTCTGGAGCTCAGCTGCATTGATGCCGGCACAAAAATGGAGCGCTCAAACCGCGAGCAGGTTTTAGAAGAGCTTGTTATGCTTCACCTTGCGAATGAAAATCCGGCGTTTCATCCGTTTGCTGTTTTGTTTGACGACTCAAGGCTTTCTGCCAATGCTGACTATGTTAAGACATGGAGCCAGATAAAGGCGTTCTTTTTAACTCAGCCTGTCTTTGGCCCGAAGAATAATTCGCTTATAAATATGCTGAAAGAGCCGGTGATTGCATCTCCTACTTCATTGAAAGGCCAGCTGGATTATATTCGCACATACTGGAGCAGCGTTCTTGGTGAATGGATTCGCCGTCTTCTTGAGGGAATTGACACGATTTCAGAAGAGGAAAAGGCGGCGTGGCATCCTACAAACGGCGGCGAAGTTTCCATGGAAGCCTATACTTATGATGAAGAAAATCTGATGAAGGAATACGAGCGGTTCAGCCCGGACAGAGAATGGATGCCGAAAGTAGTTTTGATGGCGAAGACTGTTCTTGTTTGGCTTTATCAGCTTTCAAAGAAATATGACAGGGACATTTCACGGCTTGACCAGATTCCGGATGAAGAACTTGATGCTCTGCGGGACGAAGGCTTTACCGGACTTTGGCTTATCGGTCTTTGGGAGCGCAGCTATGCTTCAAAAAGAATCAAGCAGATAAACGGAAATCCTGAGGCGGCTGCTTCTGCATATTCTTTGCTTGACTATGAGATTGCCGGAAACCTTGGCGGCTGGCAGGCATTGGAAAATCTCCGCTACAGGTGCTGGATAAGAGGAATCCGCCTTGCAAGCGACATGGTTCCAAACCATACTGGAATGGACGGAAACTGGGTTACGGAGCATCCGGACTATTTTATTTCAACAAAAGAATGTCCGTTCCCGGGATATACTTTCAACGGAGAGAACCTGAGCCGCGACGGGCGTGTTTCAATTTATCTGGAAGACCACTATTATTCAAAGAGCGACTGTGCTGTCTGCTTTAAGCGGGTTGACAATGCGACAGGCGATGTTACATATATTTATCACGGAAATGATGGAACGGGAATGCCTTGGAACGATACCGCCCAGATTGACTTTTTGAATCCGGTGGCCCGCGAGGCTGTTATGCAGCAGATTTTAAAAGTCGCCAGAAATTTCCCGATCATCAGGTTTGACGCCGCGATGGTTCTTGCAAAAAAGCACATTCGCCGTCTTTGGTATCCGGAGCCAGGACACGGCGGTGACATTGCAAGCCGCAGCCGCTACGCCTTGACTTCCGCGGAATTTGAAAAGCGTATTCCGAATGAATTCTGGCGAGAAGTCGTTGACCGCTGCGCTCAGGAAATGCCGGATACTCTTTTGCTTGCGGAAGCTTTCTGGATGATGGAAGGATATTTTACACGTACGCTTGGAATGCACCGTGTTTATAATTCAGCTTTTATGAATATGCTTAAAAAGGAAGAGAACCAGAAATACCGCGACACTGTAAAAAATACAATAAAGTTTGATCCGCAGATTCTGAAGCGCTTTGTAAACTTTATGAACAATCCGGATGAAGAGACTGCTGTTGCTCAGTTTGGAAAGGGCGACAAGTATTTTGGAGTCTGCACTTTGATGATTACAATGCCTGGACTTCCGATGTTCGGACACGGACAGCTTGAAGGCTTTGAAGAAAAGTACGGAATGGAATATACCCGGGCCTACAAGGACGAAAGCGTAGATCAAAACCTGATGAACCGCCATTGGCATGATATTTTCCCTCTCATGCACAAGCGCTATCTTTTCGCGCCTGTTGAAAACTTTTTGTTCTATGATGTCTGGGATAATGGAACTGTAAACGAAAATGTTTTCGCCTACTCGAATGTTGTAGGCAATGAGCGCACAATTGTTTTCTATAATAATAAGTATGAGCGCGCTCAAGGCTGGATAAAGCAGTCGTGCGAGTATGCCGTTAAAACAGGTTCCGGTGAGAATGACAAGGTGATGGCCTCTAAATCGCTTGGAGAAAGCATGGGCTTTACTTATGGCTACAATCACTATGTTATTTTCCGCGAGCACAGAAGCGGGCTTTGGTTTGTGCGCAGAAGCGATGATTTGATTAACAACGGAATGTTTGTAGCTCTTAATGGCTTTGAGTCTCAGGTTTACCTTGATGTTCAGCAGGTTATAGACGGTACAGACGGAAAATATTTTAAGCTTAACGAGCTTTTGAATGGTTCCGGTGTTCCAGACCTTGACATTGCATGGCAGGAATTCCGCTATAAGGATTTGTTTGCGGCTCTCAAGAATTTTGTTACAAAGGATTTCATTCAGGATATCCATGCTTTGTTCAGCGCATCGTCTTCTGATGAATTCAAGCTTGAAAACAAAGAGCCGAAAACTCTCAAAAAAATTCTCAAGGCGTCAAAAGATGCGGCTCTTGCTTATTATGAGAAAGAATGTGAGTTTGCGCTTGAAGAAGAAAAGCTCGCGCTGGAAAATTCCAAGAAGAAATCAAAGAAGCCTGAATCTTCGCTTGATCCAGAGCAGAAATTTAAGGCTTTTGAAAAGTGCGTTGAATATTTGCATGAAGCCTATTCCGCCTCTGAAGATAAGGATTCAGCAAACAACCTTGAGCTTGAAATTTCTTCTGGAATCAGGGCGAATGAGTTCAGCGCGGAAATTTTGTGCGCCTTTGCCGCTGTTGCTTCCGCAGGAAGTGAAAACTGCAAGAAGTGGGGCTACAGCCGTAAGCTTTCTGAAATAATTGAGAGCGCAGGTTTCTTCAGTTCAGAAATGAGAAACAACTTTATCCGCATTTTTGAAAGCATGAAGATAAACAGATTGAACTTTGGAACTTCTGGATTTGTAAAGTCGACATATACTGTGGCAAAGTCCCTCGTGGATTCTGAGAATTCGTTTGTTCTAACAGGCGCGAATGAATTCAATGGAGTGCGCTGGTTCAACAAGGAAAAAATGGATGCCACACTTTGGTATGCGTTTGCTTCCAACTGCATGACGAGCAAGAGAATTCTCCGTGAGCAGATTTTCAGGCTTTATAGAACTTTGTTTGCTTCAAAGGAGCTTGCTGAATATAAATGCAGTCAGTTTACGGAAGCGGTAAAGCCAGTGAAGATGCCGTCCCCAAAGATGGAGAAGGCGAAAAAATCCTCTGAGAAGGCGGTTGATTCCAAAAAATCAGCTTCAAAAAAAGTTAAGAAAGATTTAAAGAATTCAGAATCGAAATAACAGAAGCAGTATCACATGGGGCAATTGGAGTTCTGTCAAGCTTGACAGGCTTGAATGCCTCTGTGATATTGTCCGGCATTGCAGGAGATTCTCCTAAGTTGTGCATAAGAAAATCTTTGCTAAGCGAAGGAGATTCCCTTGCAACAAGGACTACAGCTCCGTCTTCTTCCGCCGCAATGTCATTTCTCTTTAAAACTGCCGCGTATGCTGCCGATGTGTCGTGGTCTGCAAAGACCTTGTGCTGCATAAAGAGCTTTTTGCATGCGGCTTCGGTTTCTTTTTCAGAGACAGCCGCTGGATAAACGAAGCTTCTAAGCATAAGGGAATTTGTCTTGAAAATCTGCTCAAGCCTTTCTATGTTTGAAGGAGATGCCGGATCCGCGGCCGCCCGCTTTTCAAGAGGAATCATGCTGTTCATGACCATGCAGTTTCCGGCGGCATCGAGTGTAAGTTCCGGAGTGGAAGGAACAATGAATCCATTTACCGGAAGCGCCATTCTCCATCCGTAAAGTCCTGAAACAAGGTTTCCATAGTTTCCTGCCGGGAATGCGTAAAAAATATCTCCGTTTATAATTCCTTTGAGCCTGGAAAATGCGAATGTGTAGAAAAATGACTGCGGCAGCAGCCGTCCGATATTCGCTGTGTTCGCCACAGTCAGGCTGAGTTTTTTTACAAGCTGCTTGTCTGCAAAAATTTCTCTTACGATTTTATGGCAGTCCTGTTCTGTTCCGTCGATTTCAACTGGATAAATATTTCCGCCGTTCCACACAAAGTTTTTTTCGTCTATTCCGCGGAATTTTCCTTTTGGCGCAAGAAGGACAGACTTCAGTAGCTTTTTTCCGCAGATAGCTTTTGCCATGCACGCTCCAAGCTCGCCTGTAGTGGCATCGAGCAGAATGGCTTTTTTTCCGTTTATTTGTAGAATCGTTTCCAGCGCAGAAGTCAAATATGAAACCCCGAAGTCTTTAAAAGTTCCTGTCGCTCCGTGGTAAAGCTCAAGAATAAAAAGATTCTTGTCCAGCTGTCTTAAAACAGGATCTTTTGGAAATGCGTGTGTTGCGATTGCTTCGCAGATTACGGGGCTGAACTCGTCATTTATCATTGCTGAAGTAAGCGCGCCCGCAAGAGAGGCAAATGTTGTTTTTTCGTTTGTATAATAAATCCAGCGGCGCAAATCGCCTGTGTCGTCCGGAACATAGAGTCCTCCGTCGGAAGGAATGCAGTCTAGTACTGCCTGCTTGAATCCTACAATATTCCGTGCGTCGCGTGTGCTAAAAAATTTCATTTATAATATCCCCAACCATTTTTTATTTAGCCTTAATTTCAAGTTTTAATATTGAGTAAAAAAAACAGCGCAAGGAGAGAGACGGATGGCAAAAACACTCAGTTTTGCCGCCGCGGAAGCGGCAACGATGATAGTTCCAAGGCAAAACTGCTGTGTAGGGCAACTTAGTTGCTTTCGGTTTTGACCGACGCATCTCGACTGCTAGCTATTTTTTTATATTGAATTATAGTTAACTCAAAATTAAGATTATTTAAAATAATATCATTTTTGGGGGCTTCTTTCAATTGAAAGGCTGAATGAAGGAGCTGCTATTCCGATTTTTGGGTTTCTTCCGATTTTTCAGCAGGAACAGGCTTTGAGGCGGTTTTGGACTTTTTGGGCTTGGGCGGCCGCTTTTTGTATTTTACAACGTAGTTTCCTAGCGAGATAAAGAAAATTGTAAGAACCGCAGCGGCGATAACCCGCGTATCTTTTAAAACTGAAATGCAAAGACTGGTAATAGCCGTAATGTCCATATTGAATTTATCGGCAGTTTTTAATATAAACTTACTTGAAACATTCAGTTTTTCATCGGAGCAAAACAATGACTGGAATCATAGATTACAATGCTGGCAATATAAAAAGCGTTGAGCATGCGCTTGAGTATATAGGCGCGCCTTACGTTCTTTCTGGAAATCCCGGCGACTTAAAGAATGTTGACCGGATTATTTTTCCCGGAGTAGGAGATGCCGCCTATGCAATGGAGCAGCTCCGGCTGACTGGATTTGATTCATTTTTGAAGGACTGGGCGGACTCTGGCAAGCCGGTTTTGGGAATTTGCCTTGGCTCGCAGATTGTGTTTGAGTACAGCGAGGAAGGTGATACAAAATGCCTTGGACTTTTAAAAGGAAATATAAGGCATTTTTCATCCCTAAAAGACAAAGGTTTTTGCGCAGATTTAAAGGTTCCTCATATCGGCTGGAACAATGTCTCGCCTGCAAATGGAGGTTCTGCGCTTTTAAACGGAACTGCCCCGGATTCTGACTTCTATTTTGTCCATTCCTATGTGATTCAGCCGGAGGACGACTCTATTGTCAAAGGATACGCGGACTATGGAATAAAAGTTCCTGCTGTAGTAGAAAAAGACAACATTTCAGTGTTTCAGTTTCATCCTGAAAAATCTGGAAAACCCGGGCTTAGGATTCTAAGAAATTTTGTAGCTTCCGACATTGCTTCGGCGGAGGAATTTAAAAATGCTTAAGAGACGAATTATAATCTGCCTTGATGTAAAGGACGGCCGCACAACAAAGGGGATAAAATTCAAGAACAATATTGATATTGGCGACCCTGTGGAAATGGCTGCTGAATACTACCGTCAGGGCGTGGATGAGCTGGTGTTTTACGACATAATGGCAAGCGCGCGCGGAAGAGGTCCTATCCTTGATTTGATTGCAAGAGTCGCTTCCCAGGTGTTTATTCCGTTCTGTGTAGGCGGCGGAATTGGAACTATTGATGACATACGTTCTACAATTCTTGCCGGAGCTGAAAAGGTTTCGCTTAATTCGCAGGCTGTAAAGAATCCTGAGCTTATAAAGCAGGGCGCCCGTGTCTTCGGAAACCAGTGCATTGTTCTTGGAATGGATGCCGCAAAAGATTCCCAGATGCCAAGCGGATACAGGGTTTACATCAATGGCGGAAGAGTGAAGACAGAGCTTGACGCAAGGGAATGGGCTCAAAAAGCTGTGGAGCTTGGCGCCGGTGAAATTGTTCTGAATTCAATCGATGCTGACGGAACAAAAGAAGGCTATGAGCTGAATCTTACAAGAATGATTGCGGAGGCAGTGCCTGTTCCTGTGATTGCGAGCGGCGGTGGCGGTTCTCCTTCTCATCTTGCGGATGTCCTTACAAAGGGAAAGGCAGATGCGGCTCTTGTCGCCTCGATGGTTCACTCTGGCGCATACACTGTTTCTTCAATAAAGGATTCTCTTCGTGAAAAGGGAATCCCTGTAAGGCTCGTCTAGCGTGAATCTGCTGCCGTGGACTTTTTGTTCTGCGGACAGCTTTTTTCAGCAGATTGCGCCTTCATAGATAAGCCCCTGCTCTCCGTCTATTGAAACTGAAAGGTTGTCCTCAAGAATTTTGCAGGCATCAGGAACATTCTGAATATAGACCAGATTTGGATTTATAAGCTTCAGGTTTTCTTCCTGCAGGTCGCTTCCGGATTCTGAAATAACTCCATCAATAATCCTTAGCACTGGAATAAGCTCTTCTGTTATTCTTTCGCAAACAAGAATTGTTCTATGGTTCAGCTTTACATTGTCCCGGATTTCAACAATGTCTTCCGCATGTATTATTCTTCCGCAGATTTTCTGCCTTTCAGTGTTGCAGAAGCCGAACAAGGTTCCTCTTGCGATGATATTTCCAACTATTAGAACTCTGATTGTGTTTACCATGAGCGGGCTGGAAAGAGGAATTCCTGCGCAGACCACAACTCTGTCAGAAATTTTTACAAGGTTGTTTTCTATTGCAAGCTTTACGGCGTTTTGTATCATCATATCGGAGTCTCCTGCGATTCTGCAGAGAACCGGAGTTACGCCCCACTGAATCATTAGCTGCCTCTGAACTTTTTTGTCTGGAGTTACTGCGATTACAATCTGCTCCGGACGGAAGCTTCCAATCATTCTTGCTGTGTTTCCGTGCAGCGTTGGAATGATGATTGCCTTTGCCTTTATGTTCTTTGAAAGCTTGTATGCGCTATGGGCGACCATGTGGCCGACTTCAGTTCCCGGAACATAGTCGGAGTCAATTTTCCTCATGTGCTCCTTGTATTCAACGGAATCTTCTGTTGTGCGCGCAATCAGTGCCATTGTCTTTACTGATTCCACAGGATATTTTCCGCCGGCAGTTTCACCAGAAAGCATGAGAGCGTCTGTTCCGTCAAAAATTGCGTTTGCAACGTCAGTAAGCTCCGCTCTTGTAGGACGCGGATTTACAATCATCGAGTCCAGCATCTGGGTTGCGGTTATCACAGGCTTTCCGGATGAATGGCAGCATCTTATAATCGCTTTTTGCGCAAGCGGAATTCTTTCTGTTGGAAGCTGCACACCTAAATCTCCGCGTGCGACCATTATTCCGTCCGCCTCACGGGTAATCTGCTCGATATTGTTCAGACCTTCTTCATTTTCTATTTTCGCAATTACGCGGGCTTTTGCGCCAACGGACTTTAAGTATTCCTTTATCTGCACAACCTCTTCTGGAAAACTGACGAAGCTTGCCGCGACAAAGTCTATGTCTTGCTCTGCTCCGAATTTTAAGTCCTCCTTGTCTTTCTCGGACATGATTGGAAGTCCGGCGTGCACTCCAATTAAATTTACGTTTTTTCTGCTTCCGAAAGTTCCTGCGTTGGATGCTGTGCAGATGATTTTTTTACCGTCAATTTTCTGTACATCAAGCTCAATCAGTCCATCCGCAATAAGAATTTTCATTCCCGGAGAAAGTTTTTCAGCGGCTTCTTTCCATGAAATTGAAATTCTGCATGGATTTCCGCCAGAAGCGTTTACACAGGCGCATCCGTCTGCTGTAACAATTACGGTTTCTCCTGCGGAAAGTTTGATGTTGTTTTCGCCGTCTACAAGCCCGGTGCGGATTTCAGGTCCTTTTGTGTCTAAAAGAATTGCGACAGGAACATCCAGCTCTGCGGAAACTCTGCGCACTCTGTCCATTGCCTGTTTGTGCCACTCATAGGTTCCATGCGAAAAATTGAATCTCGCTATGTTCATTCCTGCTTTTATCATTTCCCGGATTGTGCTGTCGTTGTCGCAGGCTGGCCCGATTGAGCATACGATTTTTGTTTTTCTTGTAAGCATTTGTTTCTCCCATAAAAAGTCAAGAAGATTGTTTCAACAATCGACTGGCTTTTTGCACTGTTCCGTAATGAAATGAGGAACAGCAGTTGATAGTAAAAGTTTGCAACGCAAACTTTAGTTAAGAAAAAGGCCGCGCAATCTCAGCGGTTTTTTCTTACACTCCCATAAAAAATTATTCAGCAATATATCGCGCCCGGCTTGTTTCTGTTTCAAATACATCGACTGCGTGCAGCCATGCGGATTTTCCGTCTGTTTTTTTTAGTGAAGAAATTTTTTCTATTATGCGGCTGTATATAAAAACAGCGATTCTTTCTGCGCTTGGATTCTGGCAAAAGAATTCAATGTCATTCAGGTTTGTGTGGTCGATTGCCCCGCATACTTCCCGTAGTGTTTTCTTCAGCATGGAAAAATCCATGAGCATTCCGCCTTTGTCAAGTTCAGTTCCGCGGACGTGTGCATAGACTTTGTAATTGTGTCCATGGAGATTTTCGCATTTTCCATTGTAGTCCTTTAAAAAATGCGCCGCGCTAAAATCAGCAGTAACTCTAACTTCAAACATATTGTCTTCGATTATACAGTTTTTATTCTTCCGTGAAAATTGAATTTTTAAAATACTTGCCTTTGTTTTTAAAAGAAATAGCCACGTCTTTTAAAAATGTTTATAATTCTTTTGCGCGGAAATGCAAATAAAAAAGGGGTTCTATGAGAAAGTTTTTGTTTTTGATTTTAATTCAGACTGCCTGCGTTTTTTCCTTTGCGGTTGATTCTGATTTCATTCAGCTTTATGAAGAAAAAATTCTTGTGCCTTTTGGAAGTTCCAGAAAAAAAATTCCAGAACTAAAGCAGCAAATTGAGCGTGAAAAAAAGTTTCCATTTTTTTCTGTATATAAATTTGCAGACGGAACAGAAATTTCAAATGAAGAGGCCATGGCGCTTATCGGCGGAATTTCAGAAAACAAGGCGGTCATAAAAAAAGAAAAATTCTGGTACTGGACAACCGTTGTGAATGCCGCTGCTGCAGGCGGACTTTCCGTAGGCTGCATTGATGCTGGCAGCACAAAAGAACTTGGCGCATTTGGAATTCCTGCCGCAGTTTTATTTCTTGGAGCTGTTGCAGCGAACCGAATTTCTGCCCGTTATGAAAAAAAGTCCCTGCAGAATTACAACGGCTATGTTGAAGAATATAATAAAAGGATAACAAATCACACTGAAAATATAACAGAATAAACGAAATTTTCTTGACGATAAAAATAACTTCTGTTATTCTTGATGCCAAGGAGTATTTTTATGAGAAAGTTTGTTTTTGGTTTTATTTTGCTTGTGTGCTTTTCTGTTTCTGCGCAGGAAAATAAGGAAAGTTTTATCGCTTTTTCAGAGCAGGGTGCTTTTCAAACAATAATTCATCAGGATGGATTTTTTTCTGTGAATAGATTCCAGTTTTCTGATGGAACAAAAATAAAAGACAGAAAGGAGCTTAATGAAGTTTTATATAATGTTCCGGATGCAAAGTTTCTTTCAAGAAAAGCTGGTTTTTGGCGTGGCATGACATGGCTTTCAATTGCAGGCGCAGTTGGTTTTTCTGTGGCTTCTGCTTGTGTTGAAGATGCAAATTCCTATGTTGCTGACAATCTTGCTGTTGTAGGAGCAACTTGTGTTTATTCACTCTTTTTGTTTCCAGTGTTTGAATATTCATACAGAAATCGCGCGGTAGATAAATATAATCAGTTTGTTCTGAATAATTGACAAAGAAAATAACGTGTGTTATAAAATGTGCACAGGAGATTTTCTTTATGAACAGAAATGGATTTTTGTTTTCTTTGTCAGCTTTGCTAAATGTCTTGGACGGCGATTCTTCTTTGAATTCAGAATTGTTTGAGGAAATTTTGGATAGCGCCGAATGTTGCTCAGGCCATGATTTGGAAGATTATACAGAGGATGCTATGTGGGACAGAGGATTTGCTTTGAAGAATGAATTTAGCGCATAAAAATTTGAACTAAAATATTCCCTGTGCTGTTTTTTTCTCTTTATTCTTTCAGCGCAGGGATTTTCTTTTTTAAAGGCCGGTTGCTTCATCAATTCCCATCATTATGTTCATGCACTGGACAGCTGCTCCGCTTGCGCCTTTTCCTAAATTATCAAAGCGGCTTGTTATTACAATGCGCTCGTCGTTTCCGCAGACAAAAATCTGCATATCGTTTGTTCCGGCAAGAGTGTTTGCAGCTATAAATCCATCCTGAAGAATATTTTCGCCAAGGAAATCTGCGGTCTTTACAAAGCGGCAGTCCTTGTAATGCTCCTTGAATACGCTGCATATTTCCGCCGCGCTTAGTTTTTGTTCTAGCAGCCGCGAATGCAGTGAAACTGTAACAGTCATTCCCTGAAAATAGTCGCATACATAAGGATTGAATACTGGCTTGTAGCTTAGGCCGCTTACTTTTTGCATTTCCGGCAGATGCTTGTGTTCCTGTGTGAGCGCATACAGACGCGGGCTTTTTAGTTCCGGGTTTCGCTCTTTGTCTTCGTACTGTGCTATTGCTTTTTTCCCAGCCCCGGAATAACCGGAAACAGCGTGGCATACAACAGGATAATCTGCGGAAATAATTCCATGCGTTACAAGCGGATAGCATATCGAGGCGAATCCTGAAGCATAGCAGCCAGGCACTGCGACTCTGGAAGATTTTTCTATTTGCTTACGGTGGGCAGTCGAAAGTTCTGGAAATCCGTAGGCCCAGCCTTGCGCTGTTCTGTGGGCGGTGGATGCGTCTATTATTTTTGTCTTTGGATTTGTACAAAGCGATACGGCTTCTATGCTGGCTGCGTCAGGCAGGCACAAAAATGTGAAGTCAGATGCGTTTATGAGCTTTGCGCGCTCTGCCGGGTCTTTTCGCTTGTCCTCGTCAATGAGCAGAATTTCAATGTCCCGGCGGTTTTCAAAACGCTCAAAAATTTTCAGTCCGGTAGTTCCTTCTTTTCCGTCGATAAAGATTTTATATGCCATAAGACGCCTCTTTTTGTGTAACTTTTCAAGCTGTTTTTTTTCTTATATATATAGTTCTAATTTCAAGTTTTAACAGCGGCAAGGAGAAACCAGCCCGGCTGTTAGCTATTTTCTGATCTTGAATTATAGTTAACTCGAAATTAGGAATATACAGAAAGTGCATCCTTTTGTTGTGCACTAACCGCCGAAATGATATACTTTAGAAATGAAAGATTCAATATTTATGAAAAAAATTGTTTTTAGCCTGCTGGCCGCTTTTGTTGCCTCTTCTTTTTTTTCTTGCGCATCAACAAAGGTTGAAGTTCCAGAAAATGCTTCAGCTCTTGAAATAATTCAGTTTGCGCAGACCGCATTGGACAAAGGAAGCTCAAGAAAATCTTTGCAGTATTATGAAATTCTTTTGCAGCGTTACGGAATGAACACGGCTATCTATATAGAAGGACGCTATGAAATTGCGCATATTTATGTGAAGCAGAAGAAATTCAGCAAGGCGGAGCCGATTATAAATGAAATTCTTGAAATTTATAATGCAAGCCAGCCTGGACAGTTGCCCGGCGCATACAGGAAACTTGCCCAGAAGGATTTTGAGAAAATTCAGAACAGCAAGCACAATTAATCCGCTGTCTTTCCTTTTTCGTCAGGAACAATAATGCAGTCGAGTGTGATTCCTTTTTCGCCCGCAAGCTGCATTACTTTTTCCTGTGTTATTTTTTTTGGACCTCTTGGCTTTGGATGAGGCTCAGCGTCTCCAAGAAGAATGATTTTTCTTTGAGCATCTTTTCTCCATTCGTAGAAATTTATCGAAGCGAAGAGGGCTTCATGCACTGCTTCGGGAATATCGCCTCCCTCATTTCCGTGGATTATGACGGAGTCAAGCTGCTTCTTGATTTTTTCAGGCTCGCGTGTGAAGTCAAAGAATTTTACAGGAAGTCCCTTGTAGTTGTAGGAATCGTTGTAGTCCCTGTAAAGCAAAAGGGCAATTCTAAGGTCTTCGAATTCCTTTGCCTGTTCTATGAATTCTGAAATCCATTTTCCGCGCAGAACTTCAATATCATCCTTCATGCTTCCAGTTGTGTCTACTGCAAGCACAATGTCCGCTTTTTTCTTTGGCGTGATTCGTTCTACGGAATCCAGAAGGTCCTTGACAAGATTTTCAGGCGTGGAATAGTACAAAAGCCCTCCGCCGTCATTTGCAAGCTGCGAGAATTTTTCTGCCGCCAAAGGATTGTAGTCATCTGTTAAAAACGTTTTTTTCTCTTCCGGCGCGGCTGGCTGCGGCTCTTCGTTTATTTCAGGCTCCGGAATTTCAGCAAGAACAGCCTCGGCTTTTACAGGCTCTTTTTTCTTTGGAGCGTTTCCTATGTCGAACATGAACGGATTGTCCATGTATCTGCCAGTGTAGTCTCCGTAAGGCTTTTCAAATGTGCGGATGTTTATAAAGACTCCTTTTCCTATTTGAACTGAACCGCTGCGTGACCATGGATATCCATAGTAAATTGTATTCGGGATAAAAATGTGGAACGCCTGTCCAAGCTCCGCATTGTTTTCTACGGTTGAAGAAATGAGGCTGTATTTGGAATATTCAGAATGAAGCTCTTTTCCGTCCAGATAGCGGATTTCGTTTCCGTTCGTTTCATTCCATTCTGAAGCGCGGTATGCGTAGTTCGGCTCCTTTCCGTTCGGGTCTTTTGTTGTTTCAACGAGCATTACACTATTTATAGAAGGTTTTTTCCTTATAAAAAGATCGACTCCCTCACGCTCTCTAGCTGGTGAATATCTTTCCTTCACTGATATGTCGCTTGCTAGAATTTGCATCTGCGGAAGTTCTACAATCCGTGTCTGCTGTGCGAAGACAGTTCCAAGCAAAGCCATGGTAAAAAACAAAATGCGCTTTTTCATGCTTTTATTATCGGAGCGATACTTGTTGAGTTGAAGTGCAAATTCGCTGCTTTTGCTATGATGTGCCCGGCTGCAAGAATTTTTTAGGATTTATACGTTGAAAATTAGAAAATGTATGTTATAATTTACTCTGATTTTAAAAATAAAGGCGAATTTATTTTGGACAAGGACAAAGTTAAAAATTCAGAATTTTCTCAAGTTGATATTTCCTATTTTTTTAATAACAGTGATGAAAGTAAAAAGAACGAAGTAATTCAGACAGGAATAATTGTTTTTACAGATTATCAGCAGAAACTCATAAAGAAACTTCAGGATTCGCTTGAAAAGACTTCCCCGGACAGGCTTTCCAGGCTTCAGGAGCGGCTTGATGATGTTACTAGCCTTGCGCAGTCCATTGCGCGGTTTCCCTCTTTGCTTGAGCGCGCCAACACGACAACTTCCACAAGAACTCCGATGGCTTTAGTTGAAAGCATTATTTCGTACCAGGAGGAGGGCGACACTGTTCTTCATATGCCGTCAAAGGCAATCCTTGGAAAGGGATTTCTCGTGGCGAAAATTCATACTTTCTTTTCAATGTCAAAGCTTGCAAAGAATTACGCCTTGATGGATGAAAAAGAAGTCAAGGAATACTATGACGAGACCGTTTCCATGATGTTTACGCTCATGGCGGAAGATGTCTATATGAATCTTATAAAGGACAAGTCTGTTTCTATTGATTTGCGCCGTGAGCTTGCTAATTCTCTCATAATTCTTTGGGAGCACAGAAGCGACCAGACTATTTCTGATATTGCGCCGGTTTTGCAGTCTGTGTGGTCCGCGCGTCGCCGTCTTGCCCCTGCTTTTGGCTCTATGATGGGAACCAGCGAGCTTATGATGGTTACTTTTCAGATGGATGACCAGTGGGGCGCATTTATAAAGGAAAAGCTTAGCGAGCCGGATGTGGCCCAGGCAATGGAAGAGTTCTTGTTCGGAGTTTCCTATGAGCAGATTCTGCGCCTGAAAGGAATTCTCCGCGATCAGGGTGTAAAATCGATTGGCCGTGATGAGGTAAGCTCTTACCTTGGCGAGCGTGTAAAAACAGATATTAACCTTGACTACAGGGATTTTTATCTTCTTTATACTGTGCGCCGCGATAATGCAAGGGCAAGGCAGAGGCTGCATATTGAGGGACCCAAAAACACACTGGAAGACCATTTTATCCGCTTTATAATGGAAAAAAATCAGGAAAAGCAAAAGAATGATACTTTTGCAAAATCATGAGGCTTGTTAAGGCATTGCAGGTGAAAAATGGGCGAAGACGAAAATAAAAGACAATATCAGTTTGGTGAAAAATTGCGGACTGTCCGCGAAAGAAAGCATTTGACTCTTAAGGCAGTGGCTGCGCACGCAAAGGTAAGCGAAAGCCTTGTTTCTCAGATTGAGCGGAACAAAGTTTCTCCTGCGATTGATACTTTGCTCGATATTGCGGATGCCTTGGACATAAGCCTTGAATTTCTTTTCGAGGAATACAGCCGCCGCCGTCCTGTTTCTGTGATTCACTGCGGAGAGCGCCGTAAAATAAACGAAGAGGATGTTGTTTACGAGGAGCTTTCCGATCCTTTTTCCGGCAACGGTGAAAATTCATTTGAGAGCTATACTATAAATATTCCTGCAGGAAGCCGCACGCACCGGGGAAGCTACGGTCATCTTGGAAAGGAAATGGGGCTGATTGTTCAGGGGGAAGGAATTCTTCACTACGGAAATAGAGAAATTGCGCTGAAAGAGGGGGACAGCATTACATTCAATGCAGGTTCTCCGCACGTTCTGGAAAACACCGGCACTGCTGAGCTTAAGGCAATCTGGATTGTTACGCCGGCGCAAAAGTTCAACGCCTGATGTCAGTTTCTTTCTGCATGAATCTTTTACATTGAATTTTTGGTTGTGTTTCTATATATTATATTGTGAATTCTTATTTTTAAATTAAAAAGGTGATTTTTGTATGGAAAATAATAGCTTAGGCGAGATTTCATCATTGACTCAAGCGGCCCGTCCAATCAGGATGGGAATTGATGTTGGTTCGACTACTGTAAAAGTTGTTGCGCTTGGAGAAAATGACGAGCTTTTGTATGGAGCCTATGAGCGTCACCGGGCTGATATTAGAAATACAATTATATCTGTTGTAAATAAAGCGTTTGACTCCCTTGAGCAAATTCTTCCTGCGAAGGAAAATCAGGCCTTGACTGTAAAGGTTACTGGTTCCGGCGGACTTTCTGTTTCGCAGTGGCTGAACATTCCTTTTATTCAGGAAGTTGTCGCGGCCACTACTGCCGTAAGGAAAATTATTCCGCAGACTGATGTTGTTATTGAGCTTGGCGGCGAGGATGCGAAAATTACGTATTTTAAAGGCGGAGTTGAGCAGCGCATGAACGGAACTTGCGCCGGCGGAACAGGAGCCTTTATAGACCAGATGGCGGCTCTTCTGGAAACTGATGCTTCAGGCTTGAATGAGCTTGCCCGCGGAGCTACTACAATTTATCCGATTGCCGCCCGCTGCGGTGTTTTTGCGAAAACTGATGTTCAGCCTTTGATTAATGAAGGTGCCCGCCGTGAGGATATTGCGGCTTCTATTTTTCAGGCGGTTGTAAGCCAGACAATTTCGGGGCTTGCTTGCGGAAAGCCTATCCGCGGAAATGTTGCTTTCCTTGGAGGACCTCTTCATTTTTTGGATCAGCTTAGGGAAAGATTCGTTATCACGCTTAAGCTTGGCGCGGACCAGACAATTGTTCCGGAAAACAGCCAGCTTTTTGTTGCTTCCGGGGCGGCCTATTCCGCTGAACGTGAAATAAAGTGCGTGAATCCTTCTGAAAAAAACGGCCCGTTTCCTACTATAAAACAGTTTCGGGAAAGGCTGGGAAATCTTGTTGGCGCCGAGATGCAGGAAGTTCAGCGTCTTGAGCCTCTTTTTACAACTCAGGAAGAGCTTGATGAATTTAATAAGCGGCATTCGCAGGAAAAAGCCAGCACTGGTGATTTGGATTCTGCGGAAGGTCCTGTCTTTCTTGGACTTGATGCTGGCTCCACAACAACAAAGGCTGTCCTTATTGATACAAAAGGCCGTATTTTGTGGCGTTTCTATGATGCGAACGCAGGAAATCCAGTTGACCTGGCTGTAAAAGTTCTAAAAAGCCTTTACAAAATTCTTCCTGAAAAATGCTACATAGCGCGTTCTGTTTCAACAGGATATGGAGAGGCCTTGTTTCAGGCTGCCCTTGGTGTGGATGCAGGCGAAGTTGAGACTATAACCCATTACCGTGCCGCGGATTTTTTTGTTCCTGGAGTTGAATTCCTTCTGGATATTGGCGGACAGGACATGAAATGCCTTAGAATGAAGGACGGAGCGATTGTTTCTATTCAGCTTAACGAGGCTTGCTCCGCTGGATGCGGTTCTTTCCTTGACAATTTTGCGCGCACGATGGGAATGAGCGTTCAGGAATTTTCAAAGATTGCGCTGATGGCAAAAAAGCCGGTTGACCTTGGAACCCGATGCACTGTTTTTATGAACAGCCGTGTTAAGCAGGCTCAGAAGGAAGGCGCGGAGGTCGCTGATATTTCAGCAGGTCTTTCATACTCAGTAATTAAAAATGCGCTGTTCAAGGTAATAAAACTTCGCAAGGCAAGCGATATAGGTAAAAAAGTTGTTGTTCAGGGCGGAACTTTCTTTAACGATGCGGTTTTGCGCGCGTTTGAAAAAATTGCCGGAGTGAATGTTTACCGGCCTGATGTCGCAGGACTTATGGGCGCATACGGTTCAGCCCTTATTGCGATGGACCAGTGGGAAGACTTGCGCCGCCCGAAGCCGGACGATCCGGACCAGACTCCGAAATTTGTAAAAAGCGGAATTGCAAACTTGAGCCAGCTTGAGTCATTTAAGGTTGACCTTGAGCTTCGCCGCTGCGGAAAATGCTCAAATAACTGTCTTCTTACAATAAATACTTTCTCTACTTCCGGATTGGCAGACGGAGAGAAACGCGCTGTAAGGAAATTTGTTACAGGAAACAGATGTGAGCGCGGCGCGGAGCTTGAAGAGAAAACTTCAGTTGTGGATGCAAGCAATAAGCCTTCTGAAGATGAGACTGAAAAAAATCTTCCGAACCTTTTTGAATGGAAATACAAGCGTCTTTTTGGACATTATATTCCGCTGAAACCTGAAGATGCTCCGATGGGCGATGTTGGAATTCCGCGGGTTCTTAATATGTATGAAAACTACCCGCTTTGGTTTACTTTCTTTACAAAGCTTGGATTCCGTGTGCGTCTTTCTCCGCGTTCCAGCCGTACAGTCTATGAAAAGGGGCTTGAGACGATTCCTTCAGAAAGCGTTTGCTATCCGGGAAAAATTTCACATGGCCATGTAGAAAGTCTTCTTCAGCAGGGAATAAAGTTTATTTTCTATCCATGTGTCCCTTATGAGACAAAGGAAGATCCGGGTGCTGGCAATCATTACAACTGCCCGATTGTTACAAGCTACCCTGAAGTTTTGCGCAACAATGTTGAGCAGCTTCGCCAGGATGATTCAGTTCTTTTTATGAATCCATTTCTCCCTGTTTATGACAAGCAGCGGCTGAAGGAACGTCTTTTTGAAGAGCTTTCTCCTAAGTTTAAAAAGCTTACGCTTCGGAAAATAAGCGATGCTGTGGACGCGGCTTGGGCTGAGCAGGAAAAATTCAGAAAAGATGTTCAGGAAAAAGGCGAAGAGGCTTTGGAAGAAACAATCCGCCGTGGCGCAAACGGAGTTGTTCTTGCCGGCCGTCCGTATCATCTTGACCCGGAGATTAACCATGGAATTCCGGAGATGATAAACGGACTGGGCATGGCGGTGTTCACGGAAGATTCTGTTGCGCATCTTGGCTCTATTGAGCGTCCGCTAAGAATTATTGACCAGTGGACTTATCACAACCGGCTTTACCGCGCGGGAGCTTTTGTAAGCGGAATGGCGAATTTGGAGCTTGTTCAGCTTACGTCTTTTGGATGCGGACTTGATGCTGTTACTTCTGATCAGGTTGACGAGATTATGAAGTCAAAGAGCAGAATGTATACGCTTATAAAAATTGATGAAGGCTCGAATCTTGGAGCTGTAAGAATTAGAATCCGCTCCTTGATTGCCGCTGTAAAGGCGCGCGAAAGAAACAGAACAAAGCTTTCTGTAAAACCGGCTTCATATAAGCGTCAGATTTTCACAAAGGAAATGAAAAAGAAGCATACGATTATCGGTCCTCAGATGAGTCCGATTCATTTTAAGCTTCTTCAGAAGGCTATGGAATATTCAGGCTATAATTTCGTTGTCCTTGATGCTGTTGACCCGATGGCTGTCGAAACTGGACTTAAATATGTAAACAACGATGCGTGCTATCCTTCGATTCTTGTTGCGGGACAGATGATTGCTGCTCTTCAGAGCGGAAAATTCGATCTGAACAATACAAGCCTGATTATTACACAGACAGGCGGCGGTTGCCGGGCCACAAACTACATTGGATTTATCCGTCGCGCTTTGAATGACGCAGGATTCAGCCATGTTCCAGTTATTTCTATGAGCACACAGGGATTTGAAAAGAATCCGGGATGGACTTATACTCCAGGAATGCTTATAAGGCTTGTGCGCTCTATTATGCTGGGCGATCTTCTTATGCGCGTTTTGTACAGAACACGTCCTTATGAAGCTGTCTCTGGAAGCGCGGATGCTCTTTATGAAAAATGGAGCGCAAGATGCGAAGTGGCTCTTAAGTCGCTTTCTGTGCTTAAATATAGAAAGCTTATCCGTGGAATTATAAGGGATTTTGACACCCTGCCTCTGCTTCCTGTTAAAAAGCCGCGTGTCGGTGTTGTCGGTGAAATTCTTGTTAAATTTCATCCGACTGCGAACAATGATATTGTAAACGTAATTGAAAGAGAAGGCGCGGAATGTGTTATGCCGGACCTGGCGGACTTCCTGTTCTATACTTTCAGCACTGGAATTTTCCGTCACAAGCAGCTTGCATTCGACAAGAAAACTGAAAAAAATGCGCGGCTTATGGTCTGGGCGGTTGAACTTTTCCGCGGATATATAAAAAAATGCCTTAGAAAGAGCCACCGCTTTGATCCGCCGAATTTAATTTACGACATGATGAAAGGCGTTGACGATATTGTTCAGCTTGGAAATATTACTGGCGAAGGCTGGTTCCTCACTGCGGAAATGGTTGAGCTGATTCATTCCGGCTGTCCGAGCATTGCTTGCGTTCAGCCTTTTGCTTGTCTTCCAAACCATGTGACAGGAAAAGGCATGATAAAGGAATTGCGCCGGCGTTACCCTGAGTCTAATATTTCTGCAATTGACTATGACCCAGGCTCAAGCGAGGTTAACCAGCTGAACCGTCTGAAGCTTCTTTTGAGCAATGCGCCAGTTGGAAAGCATCCTGATGAGGAGCAGGACGGAATGATTCATCAGCCGGATAAAAAAGTAGTCAAGCCTGAAATTCAAATGGCTGAAGGCGCTTTTATCGATCCGGAGCCAGTTGAAATGAAGGATGTGCCTGTAATCTAACGGCTTTTGCGTTGTTCATAAAATGACTGCCCCCGGGCATTACTGGAGCTTGTTTTGAAAAAAAAACTTTTGGCTTTCTCTTTTATTTTTTTATTTTGGGAATTTGCGTTTGCAGAATATAATACTTTTGCAATTCCAGACTCTGCGGAAATACGCCGGACTATATCTGGCTCCTGGTTTTCTGCTCCTGTTTCTGAGGTCAGGAACTATAAAGAGGACTTAAGGAAAAACAGGGTCGGAGAAATTTTTCAAATCCGGATGGAAGAAAACGAAACTGAATTTTCAGTGATTGTCGCTCCGCGTTCAGAGCTGGATGTTGACTTGATAAATGGAGACAGCCATAGAATTGTGAGGGCGGCTGTTTATCCAAAGGGAGCCGCTGGCAGCTGGATTCTTTTTAGAGACAAGAAAACAGGAAAGCCGTTGCGTGTTGAATGGCATTTTAAGCCTGATCCTGATGTGTTTCTTGTGTTCCGTCCGCAGGGGCAAAAAACTTTGGTTGATATGAGCGTGTTTTCATCCTTTGCAGCGCGTTCTGTTCCGCTTGGAATTCCTTTTGAACGAATTTATACCGCAGGCTTTCAGGATGTGAGAAACTGGACTCAGAAAACGCTTCCGTGGAAAATTGTTTCTGCCGAGCCGGGGCTTTACCGTGATTCGCTTATTATGGCAGGAGTCATAAAATCGAATTTGGATTCAATTGTTTTCGCCGAGGATGCCTGCTATGATTCCAATGGAAAGCTTAAGTCCATTATTACTGGCAGCGGCTATTCGATAAAAGACGAAAGCGGATTTGAAATTCCGCTTGATGAAAAAAAACATTACTTGTCGGGCGCCGGATTTTTAAAATGGATTATAGACGGAATCGTTGAGCCTGCAACAGGACTTGGAACTGTAATTTCTGATTTGACTGAGCCGACTGTTGAATTTGATTCTATTGGAAAAATCGGAGTGATGTCACAGGAGTGGAATTTATATTTTACTTTGGACTGGTGCAGAAACCTTGCTGCAAAAGCATATTCAGTCCGCGCAAGAAGAAATGCCGGATTTGACTCTGCCGGTCTTGATGTGAATAAAAACTATTTTGCGTCGGAATTTATAAATGGCGAAATTTCAAGCTCCGCCGGATATATAAAAAACACAGGGTATTCAATTGAAAAAATAAAGTCGGTGCTTTATGCTCTTGGCGCAACAGAGCCTTCCTGGTTTTATCTTGCCGCTATCCGCCAGGGTTCCTATCTAAAGCCTGACGAGCTTGTTTTTAATAACTGCGCCGTTTTATTCCCTTATTTTGACAGCAACGGAAAATTCGGCTGTTTCATTTTTGATCAGGGCAAGGAAATTCCGCTGGATAAATTTATAGAAAAGTATAAAAATTCCTATGTTCATTTGGAGCGTGTAAAGTCCGCAGAGGCTTTTTTC
Organism: uncultured Treponema sp.; assembly: GCA_964607295.1. Classification (GTDB taxonomy): domain Bacteria; phylum Spirochaetota; class Spirochaetia; order Treponematales; family Treponemataceae; genus Treponema_D. The sequence continues at coordinate 144,880 of CAZSJX010000001.1, forward strand.
CCTTATGAAAAGAAATAAAGTTTTAAAAAAAGCGTTATTTTGTTTTTTAATATCAGCAGGCGGATTTTGCTTTGGAATTTCAAAAGATGCGGCTTTGTTCAGCAAAATAAGTTCAGCCTATTCCGGCTCTGCGTATTCTGAAGTTGCAGCGTATGTATCGCAGATGCAAAAGGAATTTTCCGCTTCTCCTTTTTTGGAAAAATCTTTGCTTTATAAAGGTGAAAGTTTTTTTCATCTTGGAAGGTTTGAAGATTCTATCGCTGCCCTGAATGAGCTGGGCTCTTCTGACGATTTGGAAATCCGGGCTTTTTGTTATTATTGGAAAGGACGTTCGGAATTTTCTTTGGAGAATTTTAGCGCCGCATTGAATTCTTTCTCTAGCGCCAGGTTTGCAGCTGCTGAAATCAGAGGAGGAAAAACTGATTTTGTTTATCGGAATTCAGTTTATTATTCTGGTCTTTCATGCTATGCCCTGCGGCGGTATAAGGAAAGCGCTTCAATTTTTGAATCCATGCTTTCGGATGCCAGCTATGAAAATGATGTTTTGACCAATTCCTTGCAGCTTCTTTTTGACAGCTATATCAATGAAAATGAATATTTAAAGCTTGTTCAAAAGTATGAAACTCTTTCTTCTCAAGGTATTTCATGCTACTGGAACCTTGCGCTTTCTGCCGGAATTTCCTTTGAAAAGCTGGGGCGAAAAAAAGATGCTTTTGCCTGCTATGAAGAAGTTGCTTTAAATGCGGAGCTTCCTTTGTCCGCAGCAGCCTTGCAAAAAGCATATTATGTTTCTGCTGAAGATTTTCCTTCGCTTGTTGAAAAAGCCAAGTCTGTATTGTCAGGAGAAAAATCACTTTTATCTGAATTCTGGATTCGCGCCGGAATTGAATGTTTTAAAGAAAATGATTTTGAATCTGCCAGAAAATATTTTTCAAATGCGGAAGAGGCCGATTCAGAAAAAAAATATTCAACACTGATAGGTCTTTATAAGGCGGAGCTTGCTGCTGAAAATAAAATTTCAGTTCTTGATTATTATTCAAAAGAAAATTTTGATAAAAAATATTATGCTGAATATGAAGCTGCCTACGCAGAGCAGTATGCGGCTTTGAATGATTTTGAAAAGTCTCTTGCTCATTCAAAAAATGCTTATGAAAAAAGTTCTCCGGAAAAAAAGCATCTTAAGCAAAAATCTTTTTATTATTATTGCCTTGGACTTTATTCAACAGGAAAATCAAAGAATGTAATTTCTCTTATGGAAAAAGAAAAGGTGAACAGTGATGCGGAAAGCGAATATTTTTTTGCGCAGAAAATATTGTATGCACGATGCCTTTTTGAAAACGGGAATCTTGCATCCGCTGAAAAAATTTATAAGGATTTCTTTGAAAAATCTTTGTTAAACGATGAGCAAAAATGTGACTATGCAAAAATTCTTTTCATGCTTGGAAATATGAATGAATGTAAAAAAGCCGCTGATTCCTCTTCTGCTTCTGATGCTGTTTATATTTCTGCCTTGACATCGTTCAATTTAAAGGACTGGAAAAATTCATCGGAAGAATTTGCTAAATTTATTGCGGAAAATCCAAAGTCTGCTGAAATTTCATTTGCGGAATTTTATTACGGATATTCATTGTATAAAATGGAAAAGACTTCAGAGGCTTTTAAGGTTCTTGAAAATTTTGCTGAAAAATATCCAGAAAGCGGTTTGTGCTATTCGGCGTGCATGGTATGCGCGACTTCCGGACTCAAGAATTTGGATTTTGAAAATGCAGTTGTTCAGGCAAAAAAGGCATTGAATTTTTTTTCATCACAGGAGGAAATGGAAAGAGCAGTTTTGCTTTGCGCTTCAATTTATTCTGATGCAGAAAAGTATCAGGATGCTATAAAATTTCTTGAGCCTTATGCAAAAGCTTCCTCTGAATTTTCAATTCGCTGCCGTTATCAAATTGCGGTTTTGAATTCACGTTCTGGAAAAATTTCAGAAGCCGACAGGATTTTTTTAGAGATACAAAATAAATTTTATAATTCTCCATTTGCTGATGAAAGCTCTTTCCGGCGTGGTGATTTGTATTATAATTTAAAGAATTATGCAAAGTCGTCAGTTTGTTTTTCTGAATACCAGAAGAAATTTCCAAAAGGAAAATTTATTGACGCTTCTTACTATTATTCAGCCGATTCGTACCGAAAGTTAAACCAGAATGACAAATCTATTTTGCAGTATAAAATTCTTGTGGAGAATTTTCCAGAAAGCTCTTTCGTTTATAATGCCCATAAAAATCTTTCAGAAATTTTTGCGGAACAGAAGAAATATGAAGATGCGCTTGAGCAGCAGGAATTTGTTTTTGCACTTTCAGATAGCGTGGAGCAAAAAAAAGACGCAGAGCAAAAAATCAGTTTCTTGAAAAAATTGCTTTATGGGGAAAATCCTAGGCTTGCGCTGCTTGAAAAATCCTACGATGAAAATTCTAAGAATTCAACTTATGAAGGAAGAAAAGTCGGCACTGAACTTTCTGAGTTTTTAATTGAAACTGAGCATTATAAAAAAAATGCTTTTGAGCTTGCCTCTTCGCTTTTTAAAATTCAATCTTCCGTAGAAAACAGAGCTTCGGAAAATTCTTATGCTGCAAGGACTGCATTTGTCTGCGCAAAATATTTTCGTTTTCAGAATAAAAACAAAGAAGCGGCGCAGAAATTCTTGGTTTGCGCGGAATTTGCCAGAGAATCTGGAAGTGAAGACCTTGCTCAAAAAGCTATATACGGAGCTGCGGAATCTTTTGATGCTGCAAGTCTCCATGCTGATTCTGAAAATGCCGCGAAAGTTTTACTTGAGCTTTATCCAAAAAGCGCCTACAAATCCGCGGTCATTCAGTTTATAAAAAATTAGGAGTGAATGAAATTAAAAATGAAAAATGTTAGAAATATATTTTATTTTTTTAGCGCCGCTTTTTTTTCTATGCCATTGTTTTCGCAGACTGAAAATGTAATTCTGCCTGACATAACGACAACTGTTTCTGGTGAAATTGTTACGGCTGAAAAAGATGCTGTGCCTGGCTTTTCTAAAATTGTTGCAGCTGATAACAAAAATGATTCTGTGCTTCCTGTTCTCCCGGAGGAAAATTTAATTTTTGCTGAAGAGCCTGTTGCTGATTTTTCTTTTGGAGAAGCAAAGTCAATTTTTGCCCAGGGGCTTATTGGCGGAGGATTTCCTGGAGATTTTATTGGTGATTTTTCAGTCTATAAATCTATTGGTGAAAATCCTTTTAAAATTGAGTTTTCGCATTTGAGCAAAAATGGATATGGAAAGCATAAAGCTGGAGACGGTTTTTTTGACAGCAGCACAAATCTTTTTGCGGAAAAAACGGTTACTGTAGAAAACACAGATTTTATATTTAGCGGAAGCTACAAGAAAAATGAAACAGGGCTTCAATCCAGAAGTCCGTTTTTTCACGGCTTGAATTCTCAGGCGGCCTTTGGAAATTTTTCCATAAAGAAAAATTTCCGCCACGGATTTGCTTTTGATTCTAAAACAGGCGGATCTTGGTATAACCGGTATGCTGGAATATCCGACAGCGAAATTGATTTTCTAAAGCAGGAAAAAAATGTTGATGCTCTGTATTTGAATCAGGGTTTGAGTTTTTCATGGAGCGGAAAAAAATTCTATTTTAGTCTTGACGGAACTCTTGATTACGGAACTTTTATTGGAAACTTTGATTCTGCTGAAATCGAAAAAATTTTTAGAGCAGAGACATCCGCATTTGCTGGCTGGGAAAATGATTTCCTTGAGATTTCAGCATCCGGCGGAATTGCTGGCGGAAATGAAACTGGAACTAAAAATCCGATTCCGTTTTTTAATGCTGGAATTTCATTTGCAGGAAAGGATTCGCCTTTGCAGAATTCTTTTTCTCTTGATATTCAAGGAGGCCTTGATACACATTTGAATTTTATTTCAGCGCTTGAAGAAAAATATAAGTTCTCGCAGCTTTTGTCTTTGCCTTCTGAAACTTCCGACTGGTTTATAAATGCAAAAGTTTCTATTCCAGTTTTTAAATTTGCATCTATTTATTCTTCTGCGGAATTTAGAAAAACTGCTTTTGAAAATGGAGCTTGGGAGGCTTCTTATGATTCTAAAGAAACTTCTGGTATTTTTAAAATAGCTCCATCAAATAGAACTCTTTTTTCCACAGATTCAGGTTTTTCCTATTTATGGAATGTCTTTGTTTTAAGCGCAGGCTGGAAATCCTATTGGATTCATGTTCCTTCAGATGAATTTAGAAATTATATTTCAACTTCAATTTCATTTGATTCCAAAGATAAAAACTGGGGGTTTTCGGTTTCTTTGCAGGAGAATATAGAGTTTGATGCTGATAAATGTCCTCTGCTTGGCGGTGAATTTTATTACAGCATAAAAGAGTCAATACGATTTTCATTTGAATTATCCGATGCTATAAAAATGTTTGCAGGAAGAGACAGGGAATTTATGAAAACTGATTATCTTGTCCGTGCAGGCAGCGCATCTTTGTTTGCAAAATTTTATTTTTAAAAGGGGCTAAAAAAATGTTTGAGATTTTAAAGAGCGGCGGAATTGTAATGATTCCGATTATTGTATGTGGAATGGTTGCTGTTTTTATTGTGGTCGAGCGTTTCCATTATTTTTTTTCAATAAAAAAACGTGACGAGAAATTTTCAGTTGATATTGAAAAATGTATTTTGAAAAATGATTTTCAGAATGCAGAGGCGGTTTGTATTCTTGCAGATACTCCTTGTGCAAAAGTTGTAAAGGATGCTGTTGCCCATAGAGATTTTTCTGAGCATGATTTAAAGGAATTTGTTCAGTCAAAGCTGGATTTTGCTGCTCCTGAATTTGAGCGCAATCTTTCTGCGCTGAATACAGTTTCAAGTGTGTCAACTTTGCTCGGCCTGCTGGGAACTGTTACTGGAAATATAAAAGCCTTTGGCGTGCTTGGCGGCGGCGGAACTATGGGAGATCCTGCTTTGCTTGCCGGTGCGATTGCAGAGGCTCTGGTTACGACTGTTGCTGGTCTTGTCGTTGCAATTCCTGCCATTATTTTTGGCAGCTACTTTAGCTTTCAGGCTAATCATGGAATTATGCGCATGGAGCAGACTGTTACTTCTGTTTTGTTCCGTATTACAAAAAAGAGCGAGGCTTAGAATGAAAGTTTCGGCGCGAAAAAGAATAAAGCCGTCAGTTGATTTGTCTCCGATGCTGGATGTTATTTTTCAGCTTGTTTTATTTTTTTTAGTTTCCACAACATTCAACTTGCTGCCTGCAATAAATGTTAATTTGCCTGAAAGCTCCACTTCAGCTGGAGCCGAATCTAGCGGCATAACAATTTCTGTAGAAGAAAACGGAGCCTGCTGGTTTAATGACAAAAAGGTTTCGGAAAAGGAATTGTCAGAGCTGCTTTTAAAATTTGATACAAAAGAAATCGAGCGTGAAAAATTTCCTGTTTTGATTTCCGCAGATGAAAATGTTAAGAATGGAAAAATTGTCGAGCTGTTTGACATAATACGAGCGGGCGGATTTTCTTCTGTCAGTTTAAGAACGAGCGGAAAAAAATGACAAGACTTGAACGGCGCGGAAATGCAATTGCGTTTTCATTTACGGCTCTCTTTTTTTTGATGTTTTTAATTTTTTCTCTTTTTGTAAAAGTTGTGCCAAAAAAAACATTCAAGACAATGACAATAAATCTTGTGTCTCCTGAAATCAGCCCGAAGAAAGAAACAAGTTCTTTTAAAGAGCAAAATTCAAGAAAAGAGGAAACAAAGAAACCTGTAGTCTCCAGCAGTGTTTCCAGAAAAAAAGAAGTTCCGGCCTCTTCTGAAAAGCAAAAGATTTTTGAGGAGCCAAAAATTAAAAAAAGTGTTGAACAGCTTATGTTGGAAAACAACGCTTCAGCAAAGAAAACTGCTGAATGGAATGAAAATTTTTTTGATGATTCACAGACTGTGCGAAGTGAAAATATTTCCGAAGCGCAGATAAAATCCCAGCCAAAAAGCTCGCTTGAAGGAACCGCTGCAAAAAGCGTGCAAGCTGTTTCTGGAATTTCATCCTCATCTGAGCCTGTGGAAACACGAAGCGCAGGAGCCTCGGAAGAAACAAAAAAATCTTTGGAAAATATCAAGAATACATTTTCCTCATCAGTTTCTGAAAATATAAAAAGCAGAACTTCTATCGCCTCTCAAAGCGCAGAGGGAAAAGTTTCTATAAAAATGTCAGATGGAAAAACAAGAGAACTTTTATATCCTAGAAATCCTGTGATTTTTATATCTGAAGAAAATTCGAGACTTGTTGATGAAACAAAAAAAGTTATTGTCCGATTTAAAATTTTTGCTGATGGAACAGTTCCGCTGACAGGGATTTCTATAGTGCCGTCATCGCTTTTGCCTCCGCAGATTCAGGCTGAAATAAAAGAACAAATCCAGCTTTGGAGATTTTCAGAGGAACCTTCTGGAATGGACGGAACCGCTTCTTTTGATTATACGCTTGAGATTAGGTAGTTATTTTTATATAATTAAGCTGTATGTTTGAGGGAATTGAAGCAGTCGCATTTGATATTGACGGAACGCTTTATCCGTCCTGGAGACTTTATCTTCTTATGCCGCTGTATGTAATTAGGCATTTTAAGTTTTATCTTCACTATAATAAAATCCGCAAGATTCTCCATAGAACTGCGCCTTTATCTGATTTTTACGAATTTCAAGCAAGGCTTTTCGCTGAGGAAACAAAGATTTCTTCAGCTGAGGCAAAGAAAATCATAAACGATGTCTGCTATGAAGGAATCAAAAAATTTTTTAAGAAAATAAAACCTTATAGCCATGCTTATGAATGTATAAAAGCGATGAAATCCGCCGGATTAAAAATTGGAATTCTTTCTGATTTTCCGCCGTCGCAAAAAGGCGATATTTGGGGAATAAAGGACCTTTGCGATGTTTGCATCGGCTCGGAGGAATCAGGCGCATTAAAGCCTTCTGTTTATCCGTTTGGAATTTTGTGCAGAAAACTGGATGTGCCGCCAGAAAAAATTCTTTATGTGGGAAACAGCAAAAAATATGATGTTTTGGGCGCAAACAATGCAAAAATGAAGAGCGCGTATATCCTTACAGGCTTGCGCCGGCTTTTCGGAATAAAACTTCCTGAGGCTGATATTTCATTTAAAAATTATCGTCAGCTTGAAAAAATTGTGTTAAAATAGATAGAACTTCTTTTTAAATAAACTTGGGCGGGAAATAAAAAGTGATTACTGTATTGGGAATTGTTGTTGCGGTAGTTTTATCTGCGATTGTTTCTGCTATTATTCAGCAGACTAGCAAGAATGAAAATTCAATGGAGAAAGTCAAGCGCTATGCAAACCAGCGTCAGGCTGAATTCGATGAGTATTTTGAAAAGCAGACGGAATCCATAAAGCTTCTTGCAAATGATTTGGATACGAAAGACATTCAGGTTAAGGCTGCAATAAAAAGAATGCAGATGCAGATTGATGAGTGCCGTGCAGCTACAGAAAATTTTGAAAATCCAGTCCAGAATATTGAGAACATAAAAAATAGAATTGAAGCTTACGACAAAGTTCTGCAGAACCTTATGGAAATGACGGCCGCAGTTGAGCAGAATCTTGATTCTGTAAAAAAAGAGTCGTCTGTTGTGGATAAAGTAAATGCCAAGCTTTCCCGGCAGAATCAGATAATTGAAGCTGTTGAACGGAAGGTTGCGGATGTTGCAAAGAATTTTTCTGTAAAAAACTCTGAGCAGCTCAAGGCGATTGGCTCAGATTTGCTTGGACAGTATGAGCAGCGTGCTTCGGAGATTGACGCGACAACAGAAAAGGCCATAAAACAGAATCAGGCTATTATGGAAAAAATCGAGGATGATATCCGCGAGGCTTATTCCAAGGCGATTGAAAATGCAAAGCGGCTGGAAGATGAGTCGTTTGAGAAGTTGAAGGATGAGTCGCAGAAAAGAACGTCCGCCTGTCTGGATGAAGTTGAGGCTCAGACAAAGCAGATTACTGCAATTATTGATTCAAGAATCGCAGAAACGCAGAAAAGCCTTGATGATAAAACAAAGTCGTTCAGTGATTCCCTGAAAGAACAGACTTCCGCCATCGAGGAGAAATTTAATGACCGCACGCAGCGTATTACAGAGATAATTGATGCCCGCACAAATGTTCTTGCCGGCACATGGTCCGAAAAGTTAAAACTGATAGAGCAGGAAGTTAAGGAAAATTCTGAGAATTTTGATTTGCGTCTGGAAAATGCAATTGCCGATCTTGGCCGTTCGCTCGATGAAAAAACAGGTGCCCTCGAGGATAGAATAAATGAATCTGCCGGAACATTTGAAAGCGAGTTTTCTGATAAAATAAAGGAACTTTCTGATATTGTTGAGAGTTCCACTTCAAGAATTGAAAACGAATGTTCTGGAAGAATTTCTGAGGTTGAAGAAAAGCTTGAGGCATCATCATCAAGCGTTGAGAATAAATTTTCAGAAAAACTTTCACAGATTGAATCTTATTTTAATGAGACTTCAAATTCCATTGAGGCCGGATATAAGGAGCGCGCTGATTCTCTTCAGAAAGAGCTTGAGAATAAATTTTCTGTCTTGCTTGAAACATTCACGGAGCAGGCGAAATCTTTTGAAGACAAGACTTCGGCTTTTGAAGACAGCGTAAAACAGAAATCTGATATTTTTTCTTCTGAGCTTGATTCAAATATTTCTGCTTTTTCAGAGAAACTTAATTCTGAAATTTCCTCGCTTGATTCACAGCTGGAAGAAAAAACTTCAAGGCTTGAGGAACTTTTCAAAAGCAATGTGTCTTCACTTGAGACAGAATACAATTCACGGACTTCTGACCTTGAGAATTCATTAGAGCAAAGCTACGCTGATATGTTTTCAAATATAGAAGAAAAAATGAAAGAGCTTTCAAAATCCTGTGAGGAAAAAACTTCTTCAATGGATTTTAATTTTGCAGACAAAAGCCGTGCTGTTGTTCAGTTCTTTGAAGATAAAACCCGCGAGCTTGAAGAAAGCTATGATTTGAAAACAAAGAAGCTTAAGGAATCTCTGGATTTAAATAATGAAAGCGCGGAGTCTGAAATGAAGAAAAAATCTCAGGCGCTTATCGCTTTGTTTAATGAAAAGTCTTCAAACTTGGATTCAAAGCTCAAGGAGAAAATGCGTTCTTTGGATGCTGACTTAGACAAGAATGTTGATGAGCTTAATGCAAAAATAAAACAAAAGACTGGAGCTGCAAGCAATGCATTTGAAAATTCTATTTCAAAAATTGAAAATGAAATCCGCCAGAAAACTGCTGCCTTGAACACAAGTTTCACAGACAAGTTTGATTCAATAGATGGAATATTCAAGAAAAAGCTGGAGGATATAAATAATAAGGCGCAGTCTATTTCTACGGAAATAAAAAACCGTACAGACGGTCTTGAAGATGATGTCCGCAGAAAGCTTTCAATTCTTACTGAGGATGTAAAAAATCAGACTGCGCAGGCTGTTGAAAAATACAAAACTACAACATCGACTTACACACAGGATATTGAAGACAGAACTGATGTTTTGCGCAAGGAGCTTGCGGAGCGAACGGAAACTCTTGAGCGGCAAATTCATGAGCGTGCGCAGGAAATCGAAAAGAAACTTGCAGAACTTGAAAATAATGTGGAAACTCAGGCTTATGGAGCAATGGAGCAGTACAAGTCTGCGGCTTCCGAGTATACGCAAAAAATTGAGCAGAACACAAAATCTTTGCAGGATGAACTTGAAAGCAAAACTGCAAGCCTGCAGGAACTTATAGCTCAAAGGACAAGTGAAATTCAGACCCTTTCTGAGGATGCAGTTTCTGATGCAAAGAACCGCTTTGATGATGTTCAAAAAATAATTTCTGAAAAAACAGATGAGGTTTCTGAAAATGCGTTTGCCTATGTTGAGGATGCGCAAAAGCAAATAAAAGAAAAGGCCGACAATCTTGTTTCTGATGCAAAAGATTCAATTGAAAAAGTTCAGGAACAAATTTCAAAGACAGCAGAAAATGTAAGCGAAATCACAAAGGCGTTGCAGCAGAATGTAAAGGACAATTCTGAAAAACTTGAAGCTTTGCAGGATTCTGTTGAAAATCAGTCAGCTGAGCTTAAGGAAAAATACGATGGAATGTTTTCTTCTATACTTGAAAAGGCGGCAAAAGATGAGTCGGATGCTTATGAAAAATTCAGCAGCCTGAGCTCTGGTAATCTTGACAAGTATAAAGGCGATGTTCAGAAGCGTGTGGATGAAATGCACATTGATATAAAAAATTCCCTTGGTTCTCTTGATGAGCAGACAAAGTCTATAAAGGAAAATATCGATGGAACTATTTCTTCTATTCTTTCACGCTATGACCAGATTGAAAACGATGCAAAAGAAATTTCAGGGCGAATTGAAAATGAGAATACAATTAATTCTGAAAAAATCAAAGAGTTTTCATTGTCAATGCAAAGCCAGATAGATGAGCTTAATGGGAATTTGATTTCGTCTACAAAGAACATTGCCGCTGAATGTGATATCCGTCAGACAAAATGTCTTGAGGCTTTGGACAAGCAGCTTGACGCATATAAAAAAGAAATGGAGTATAGGTTTAAAAAACTGAATACTGCGGGCGCTGATGTTGACAAGCTTGAGTCTTCTTTAAGAAAGCTTATGGATCAAAGCCAGAAAAAAGTTATAGGCGATTTCGAGAAATTTTCAGAGGGAGCGGAAAAAACTCAGGCCGACTTTGAAAAGTCAATTGTCGCAAAATATGAAAAATTAAAGGTTGACTTGGATTCAGTTCAGACTTCGCTTGATGAAATCAAAAAGGATTCGGCTGCAAAACTTAGTGCAAAGGTAAAACTTTTTGAAGATTCCTTTACAACCGATTTGGCGAAGCGGCAGGATGATGTTGTGCTTAAACTTTCTGACTGGAAAAATAAATTTGACACGCAGTTTTCTGATTTTACAGCGGAATATGAGCTCAAGCGCGAGGCTTTGGAAAAACAATATGATGATGCTCTTGCAAAGCGGATTTCTGAGCTTACAAAGAAAACTCTTGATCAGGAGAAAAAATTTCAGACCGCTCTTCTTTCAGGGCAGACAACTGTTCAGGAGCAGATTAATACAGTGAACCAAAAAATTCATGATTTCATTGAGCAGTACAGAAATGAAATTAAAAAGACAATAGAAAATGCTGATGAGTATTTAAAGACTGAAACTGACAGTTATAATGAGCGCATGAACGGCCAGCTTGATAAAATTGAGCAGGATTTGAATTCTAAATTTGATAATTTCCGTGAAATTCTGCTTTCGAAGCAGGAATCCCAGTCTGCGACAATTGATGCGGCTGTTCAGGAATTTACTGCCTGGAAGAACAGCCTGAAGGGAAAGTATGAAGACGCTTCACAGCAGATTGAAGATCAGCTTAAACTACTTGCTGACACAAATGAGCAGAAAATTGATGATTTGCAAAAAGATTTTTCTGCGGCTGCGAGCAAGGCAAGCAATGTTCTTGATGACTACGACAAGAAGTCCAAGGTGGCGCTTGATAATTTCCGCGAGCAGTATGAGAATATGCTTGCCAATGTGAAAAAGTTTACAGCAGATCAGGAAGATTATGCAGACAAAAAAAGCAAGGAGCTGAAAGGCAGATTTGACAAGCAGACTGATGAGTATATGCGTGTCTACAACAATGCTTTTGATAAAATCGGAGAAGAGGCGAATAAGCTTCAGTTCCAAATTGATGAAATAAACAAAAGCATTGGAACTTTCAAAACTGAAACAGCGGTCTTTGATAAGGCTGATATTCTTAAAAAACAGCTGGAGTCTTCTATTGATGATTTGAACAAAAAAATTTCATCGGTAAAGAATTTTGAAGAAAAACTCAATGACTTGTATGCTCAGGCCCAGCGTCTTGAGAAGTTCGGTGATGATGTTAATTCCCGCTTGAATGCATACAGCTCTGATAAATCCCGCTTGGACAGCATTGAGTATAAATTCAACACGCTTATGAATTTAAGCAGCGGCATGGATTCAAAAATTCAGGAACTTACTTCTATGAGCGATGATATTTTGAATATGCAGGCAAAGGTTGGAAAGTTTCAGGACAGTATTGCGAATGTACAGTCGAAGCTTGAGCGGATAGAAAATAAAAAAGAAACCTATGACCGTGTTGCGGAAGAGGTGGACTCTTCTTTTGAAAATATCTCTCAGCTTGAAAAGCGTCTTGAAGAGTGTTCAACCAAAGTTAATTCTCTGCCGGATGAAATCAAGTCAATGCAAACTCACATTGATAAAATCATGAAGAACAGTGGAAAGATTAATGACGCAGTTGACAAGATAACTTCATTGCAAGGTCTTATTGACGATGCAGAAGCGCGCATTGCAAAAATCAAAGATTCTCGTGATGGAATCAGCAATACTGAAGTCAGGCTCCAGAAACTTTATTCTGATGCGAACGAAAAATTAAAGCTTCTTCATGATATTACAGTGAAGGAAGTTGGAAGCAAGCCGTCTGCTGAAACAGGTTCTGGACTTACACCGCAGCTGAAATCAAATATTATTAAGCTGAAAAAAGAAGGATGGAAAGTAGATGAAATTGCAAAGAGTTTAAAAATTGAAAGGGCTATAGTAAAGACTATTATTGATTATGAATCGACAGAAGATTGATAAGCAAAAGGATTGCCAGAAAAATTGGCAGTCCTTTTGTTACAATCAAAAATGTGTGTTCCAACTACATTCGTGAAATCACTTTGAAAAATTCAATAAGAATATTTATCTTTCCATGGAGATTTCCATTTCAATGCAGTTCCAGTGCTCGTCCATAAAAAAGTAATCTGTTTTTTGCTGATGTTCGGCTTCTTTGAATCCGCATGATTTATAGCAGTTTAATGCATTTTGATTGTTTTCAAAAACTCCGAGTGAAACTTTTTTACATTCAGTTTTTTTAGATATATATTCTAAGGCAAGCTGAATCATTGTTTTTCCCAGGCCTTCTCCGCGCCTTTTTCCATCGACAATTACAAAGCTTAGCCTCGCTTCATTTTGATTTTCATTTGGAAAACGAATAGTGATGTGTCCTGCAATTTCTGTTCCAATTAAAAATGTCAGTGGAATAATTTTTGAATTTGAGTAAAGAACATTCATGTCGTTTGGAGTTATTGGAAAGCCGCTGTATCGGTCTGCGCTCCATTGCCTGAATTCACGCTCGTTTCTGAGCCATGATAAAATTGTCCTTGCATCGCTTTTTTTGAATTTCCGCAGAGAAAATTTTTTTGGCTGAAAATTTTCGGCAGATGATTTTTCAAATGAAACAGTTTTTTCTTTCATTGAAATTTTTCCGGCCTTCCATCCGAATTTTTCAAGTTCTTTTTTGTATGTCAAAAAAGAATGATCAAGCGGAACTCCTGCGATTTTTTCAATCTCTTCAAAAGTCAGCTTGAAGAATTTTGAATTACTTTTTGCTCCGTTTATTTCGATGTAATTCCACAATGCGTTGTATTTACTCATTTTGCTTTTATCCAGTTGTCCAAAAAAGTTATTTGGGTCGGAGTGTGAAACCAATGCTCGCCGTTTTCCATTATGGTGAGGTTTGCGTTATGTGCCTGCGCGAAATTTTTGATTGTTTCGAGGGAAGTCAAGTTGTCATGTTCGCCGTAAAGAATTTTTGTCGGGAAATGCCAGCTCAGGGGATTTTGGCGGACGTAAGAAAGATATTCCAAGGAGAGGTTTTCGCCGAATGATGTGGCGATAGTTTTCTTTTCAGCAAGCTGAGCTTCGGTTACGTTCGACCAGCGCATCATGTCTTGAATCAGCTTTTCCATATCTACAACTGGTGAAATGAAAAAAGCTTCACTGATTTTTTTGGAGAGGCTCTGCGACTTTTTGCCGGAAAGTGCGTTCATTGCAAAATACGCTCCGATGCTGTTCGCGACGAGTGTTACATTTTTGTATTCTGGGAAAACGGATTCCGCCCAGGCAAGAAATTCTTTCTGAAAATCCCATGGAACTTCTGATTTGTAGTCAAAGCCGGTTACGTCATAATTGCTGAAAAGCGGCCTGTAGTGGTCGGCTTCCGCGGCATTTCCACCTTTTCCGTGTATGTAAACTAAAAGATTTTCATTCATGATGTTCCTCCTGAAAATAAAATTTGATTCGTTGATTTTATATTGACGCTTTTATTTTCTGAGCCGTTCCCATTCTGTCCGCGTAATTCTATAAGCATACGAGACTTCATTTTTTTCATCAGGATACTCTTTGACTTTTTTCATGCCGATTGCAATTGCGGTGGAGTATGAAGCGATGTTTGTGTATTTCATGTATGAATAAATGCTGTTGAAAGTTGTGTTTGTAAATGCCCAGTCGCGCACAGCACTTGCTGCTTCTTTTGCAAATCCCTGCCGCCAGTATTTTTTGTTGATGTGATATCCAATTTCTGGAAGAGATTCGCCGTCTATATTTTGAATTGTGATTCCGCAGTCTCCGATAAAATTTCCTGTTTCTTTGAGCGTTACTGCTAAAAGTCCAAATCCGTACTTTTTATAATTGTTTAAATTCCATTCAATCCAGTTATGACATTTTTCTTTGTCAAATACAGACGGATAGTGCCGCATAGTTTCCGGGTCGGACATTATTTCGTAAAGCGGAGAAAAATCATTCTGTGTGTATTCTCTCAAGATAAGCCTGTTTGTTTCAATCATCATTTTTATTTCTTCCTATTAATATGCCGAATTATTTGTCAGCTTGTTGCCGCTGTTCCGCAGAGTCCGGCTCACATTTTGCTTTCCAAGAATTCTCTTGAAAAATTTTCTGCATCTTCCGGATAATTGTATTTTTTTATTTCTGCGGTTTCTTTTGTGAGCCGGGCAAAAAGCCGGTGCGTAAACTTGAGTGTATTTTTCATGTCGTTTTTATCGTAATGGGCAAAACATTTTTTTAGCTCATTCCTGATATTTTCATCTGCCCAGCTGTCGAGAAATCTTCCGTCATGCCAGACATCGGTTTGCTTTTTTATCGATGAGTTTAATTCGATTATTGTTAAAAGGCGGCGCTTAAGATAGGAATCTATGCACATTTTGGCTGACCATAATTCACCGCGCAAAAGCTTTTTTGCAGACCAAACTGTATGAAAATAAAAATCATTTATCAAGTTCAAGAATTCATTTTCTGAAATATCCGGCCTGCTGATTTCTTTAATTATCTTGTTTTTAAGAAGTTCTGAAATTTCAATCCGGTCGAACATAACTGAATAACTTCTGTTCATTATCCAGCCGGCTTCTCCGCTGTTGACGGCGTTTATAAACTGCTCTTGCGAAAAGACAAGAATGTCCACATCGAGGTATCCGCTGTAAAGTATGCGCCGTTCTTTTCCGCCGCCAAGCGTTGGCTCAACGAATGATATTTTTACATTTCCAAGCTTGTCAGGAAGATTTCCATAGACCCAGGAATCAGTGTCTTCTGTAACAATAAAAATATCCAGGTCTGAGTATTCATCTGCTTTTGCGTAAGTTCTTGTTGATGAGCCGGTAGCAATTATTGCTTTTATATTTGAACTATTCTCTGCCAGTTCAATAAGATTCTTTTTAATTTCAAAATATCTGTCCAAAGTGTTGTTCATTTTTTCTCTTTCCAACGAAATGTGAAATTTCAATTTCCTGTTTGTATTTATGATTGAAGGATTTTAAGTTTGCATCCTATGGTCTTAGAGTCAATTTTAGCAAATATTCTGTTGTTCCTTCCTCGTATTGTTTTTCTCCGTTTTCAAAAAATCCATGTCTGTTGTAAAATGACCGGGCTCTTGTATTTTTTTCCAATGCCCAAAGAAAGTTCACCTGAAAATTTTCTTTCGCAAATTCTATTAGATGCTTTCCTATGCCGCCGCTTTGAAAGAAAGGATCCACATATAACTTGACAATTTCATTCTTTCTGATTTCCACGAATCCTTTTATAATATAACAATCTTCCGCTACAAATAAATTTTCAAATGTTTTCTTTTTTTCGAAATAATTGCTTATCACCGATACTACTTGCAATTCTCTAAATGAATAGTCTGGATCCTTAAATATCGGAAAATAATTTATACGATTATTGAACACAAAAATTTCTGCTATGCGTGAAAGGTCTTGTTCTTTTGCTTTTCTAATCTGCATTTTTTTATAGATTTTCCTCCATAATTTTTAAGCCTTCCTCTATGCTTTGCCCAAGAATTTCCTGTGTCTTCTTGAAACTGAATTTCTTGTGTAAATTATCGTGCGCCTTAAAAAAATTCTCTTTCCCATGCCGATGAATAAAAATCGCCTGAGCCTTGCACGCTGCCGCTCCGTCATTTCCATGCTTGTAAAATCCTATTTCGCAATTTTCTAAATCCGGGCAGTCAAAGCAGCCGTCGAGTTTTTTCTCTTCACAGCAAGCGACATTCGGACATTTTCCGCCCGGAAACATTGTGCCGAACGAGCAGCAGCTGAAAACCGACCGGCATCCTCCGCACCATTCGCCAAGAAAACAGTGGCTGCATGAAAATCCGCAGATTGCAGTCATATCGATTTTCTTTTTTGCTGCGGATACAATTTCAGCTTTCCATTTTTTGCCTTCCTCTGTGCGCCGCTGTTTTTCTTCACTTTCAGCTGAAAGATTTTTTCGGTAGATTTGCGTCTCTTCTCCGTTTATATCTTTTGCTTTCTGAAAAAACTCATAACCGTATTTTTCGTAAAGTCCGGTGTGGCACGTGGAAATGTAAATGAATTTTTTTCCCATTGCAGTGGCTACGCTTTCTGCCCAGTTTAAAAGTTTTCCGGCGTAACGGTTGCCGCGGAATTCGGGCGCAGTGTAAATAAATCCAATCCAAGGAGAAAGTTCCGTTGGCTGAACGTCATCAAGCGGAGCTAATGTGCAGAATGATACAAGTTTTTCGCCGTCCGTCAAAAGCGGAACAAGCGCGGTTTGTCCAAGCGTTTCTTTCAGTTTACCTTCAGACAAAAGATGTGCAAGAAACTTTGCGGCATCCCAGTCGGCTTTTTTTATTTCAGAAAGCCAATGCTCTTTGTTTTCCGAGCTAAAATATTCGATGATTTCCATTTTTTCTATAAAAATTAAAGAGCCAGCTCTACAGCCCGCTTTGCATGTATTTCTGTTGTGTCAAACAGCGGAAGTTCAAAATCATTTTGTTTTACAAGCAATCCTATTTCTGTGCAGCCAAGAATTATTCCTTCTGCGCCTTTATTTTTTAGATGTTCCATTACTTCAAGAAATTTCTTTCTGGAAGATTGTTTTATTTTTCCAACGCAAAGTTCATGAAAAATAATTTCATTGACATGAACAATATCTTCCTCGTCAGGGACAATAACATTTACTCCTTGTTCAATTAAACGCTGCTTGTAAAAATCCTGAGTCATTGTGTATCTTGTTCCAAGAAGTCCTGCGCTGCTTATTTTGTTCTTTTTCAGTTCAGCTATCGTTGCGTCGGCAATGTGGATTACTGGAATTCTTACTGCTGATTGGATTTGTGTGTAAACTTTATGCATTGTGTTGGTGCAAATTAAAATAAAATCTGCTCCAGCTGTTTCAAGAGCCTTTGCGGCTTTGTCAAGAATGACAGCGCTTTTTTCCCAATTTCCGCTTGACTGGCATTTTTCTATTTCATCAAATTCAACACTGTAAGGAATTATTTTTGCAGAGTGAAGTCCACCAAGTTTTTCCTTGATTTCTTCATTCATAATTTTGTAATACGGAATTGTGCTTTCCCAGCTCATTCCTCCGATGAGTCCTATTGTTTTCAAGACTGTCTCTCCAAAGTGTGATTATTTATAACAAATGTTATTTGCTAATAATATATTCAGTTAAAAAAAACGTCAATGGAAATTTAAAACAAAATTTCCTGATGACGTTTCTTGATTAAAAATATTTTTTATTCCTTCGGTGAACTTTGTCTATTCGATTTCTTCAATCGGGAGTGTCATGTTTGCAAGTCCATGATAGTAGTTCACGCTTTGGGCGGTGAAGCGATAAACGCAGTAGTCAGAATCATCTATGCCATTCGGATAGTACATTTCAAAACCGTTACGCCAGAGCATGGCTTTTGTTTCATGGTCAGTGCAAACTTCGATTGTTCCGGTGAAAAGCGCTCCCTTGTATTTATCCTTTGTGTCATCAACATAGTACACACAGGCTTTTGGATTCGCCCTGAACTGTGCAACACGGCGTGAGCTTGTATTTGTTGAAAAGTAGTGAACTTTCATGCTTTTGCTTTCAAGAACGAGCATTCCTTTTATCTGCGGAAAGCCTTCTGCATTTATCGAGCCCACGTATGCTACATTTGCATTTCTCCTTAGTTCAATGATTTCTTCTTTTACTTTTTCTTTGTTCATAAATATTCTCCTATAAATAATTATTAAGATTCTCAAGCACTTTCCCAAGGCTTGCTTCGAAAGCGAAAATTTCCTCATCTGAAAATCCCTTGTAAAAAATTTCATTCATCTGTCTGGAAACTTTGCTGTATTTTTTTTGAAGTTTCCTTGCTTTCTGTGTCAGCTTGATTCTGACAGTTCTCCGGTCTTCCTGACTGTATGAACGCACCGTAAGTTCCTGTGATTCAAGTCTGTCTAACATTCCGGTAAGTGTTGTTTTTGCAAGGCCGGTTTTTTCGGAAAGCTCCTTGATAGGAATATCGTCATTATTCCAAAGCACAAAAAGAATTCTTCCTTGTGCACCGTTGAATTCTTCGATTCCTTGTTCTGCCAGAAGCCTTTCAAATATACGCCCTTGAATTTGTTTTATCTTGCTTATGTAAAACCCTCCATTTGTCTTTTCTATCAAAATTCCTCCTCAAAATAATTTTGTATTATGAAGTATAGTTCTATATAGAACTATTTGTCAATACCCTTGATAAAATGCGCCTGTCTTTTTTTTAGCTATGAAAGTTTTATGATTTTTTTGCTGAAATGCATTTTATAATGCGGAATAAAAAACTATAGTATTGTGGATTTATAATTATAGATATATAATTTGATTATATGCTTTCCATAATTTTTCTTGTTTTATCTGTTCTCTCCGGTGTTTATTTTGTTTTGCTTAATATTGCTTCTCCCGGAACTTTTTGGGGAACAGTTTTCAGTTTTTCTTCGGTTTGGCTTTTGCTTGCAGTTTTTTTTGCGGCTCTTTTTGTTTTAGAAAAGTGTGGGATTTTAAAAAAAATTTGCGGAAGAATTTCAAAGAGCGTAAAAATAATTTTTGCTTTCTTTATTTTTTTTGGAGTTTTTATTGCTGCCTTGAATCTGTTTTTTATCTGCACGCCTCGGCTTTCTGACGGAAATGAAAATGTTCGTTACGTGATTTTGCTTGGCGGCGGAATTACAAAGGAGGCAAAGCTTACTGATTCCGTGCAGAAGCGTGTGCGTGTTGCCGCTGAATATTTGAAGGTTCATCCTGATGCGGTTGCTGTTGTTACTGGCGGAAAAGGACCTTTTTCACCATGTCCGGAGTCTGATGTATTGAAGCCTGCGCTTGCTTCTTACGGAATAGATGAAGAGCGCATCATTGCTGAAAACAAGGCAAAAGACACGATTCAAAATTTTATGTTCAGTGTAAATCTCCTTGCAGAGCATGATAATATCAGTGTGGAAGAAGTTCTTGCTTCTGCGGTTGCTGTTGTTACAAGCGATTTTCACATTGCCCGTGCTCAGCGTCTTGCCTCCAGAATGGGATTTCAAAACGTGTATGGAGTCGCTTCAAGAACTCCTTCTCTTTTTGTGCTGAACAGCTATTGCCGTGAAATATGCTGCTATGTAAAATTAAATTTGCGCATCCTTCTTACAGGAAAGCCGGACAGTCTTGTGCAGACTGCGCTTTTATAAGCTTATTGTCAAATTTCAACAACAGGGGATTTATATGAAAATTAATTTTAGCCTTAGTCAGTTTTTTCCTCGGAAGTGGCAGGTAAAACTTCCTATTATGCTTTTTGCGGTCGTGATGATGGGAATTACGCTTTCTGTTCTTATAGAAATAGGCTGGGGAACTGACCCTGCGACTTTTATGAATTATCATGTGGCTGCATTGCTTGGAACAGACAATATCGGCTTGATTCAGATTATGGATTACGCGGTTTTTCTTGTTTTCGTAATTTTGTTTGGAGCTCAGCATATTGGGTTTGGTTCAATTGCGAATATGTGCTTTATTGGTTTTGTCTGCGATTTTTCCAGATGGATATGGAAGCTGATTGGTTTTCATCAGTTTATTCAGAATGCAGAATTTTTTGCAAAGGCAGGAGTCTTTACTGTTGCTTTATTTCTTTTTGTAATTGCCTGTGCAATTTATATGAATTCGGAGCTGGGAATTGCGCCTTATGATGCGGTTCCTTCGATTATTAGCGATGCGTGCGGCCGAATACCTTTTTTTGCAGTCCGCATTATTTTTGATTATTCTGCAATTTCCATTGGACTTCTGGCGGCGTATTTTGCGAAAAAAAATATTTCTGCTCCAGTTGCGTATTTTGCAGGAATCGGACTTAGGACAAATATTTTTGGTTCAGTTTGCATGGCTCTTCTCTTGGGACCTGCAATTTCCGTTGTTGGAAAATTTATGAAAAAAATATTTCCTGTGTTCCGCGAAAACTGAAAAATTATAATCGCATTATTTTTTGATGCCATGCGTAATATATGTGATAGCTCAGTTTCATTTTTTTATTGGGCGAGTAAAATCATTTTCATTCCGTAGAGGACGGCAAGGTAAATAATATTCATCAGCGTAAAGAGCGCAAGAAATTTTGCTGTTCCGCCTTTTTCCTGTGTGTAGAGTTTTAAGCTTATAAGGCTTGCAAGTGATGCTACTGGTGTGCCAAGTCCGCCAATATCCACGCCTAAAAGAAGTTCGCTTGTGTTTTGTGAAAATGGATAGAGCACAAGAGTTGCAGGAACATTGCTTATTATCTGGCTGAACGCAAGGCTTACGGCGAATTCGTTTCCGCCTGTTATCTGCCTTAGAAAATTGTCCACTGATTTTATCCGTGCAATATTTCCGGTGAAAATAAAGAATGCCGTGAATGTAAGAAGCAGGATGAAATCAATGCGCCTGAAGATTTTTTTATCAGCGGCAAAAATAGAAACAGCGACAAGAACTGCTGCCGCCCACTTTGGAATTATATTCACAACTGAGAGCAGACAAAAAACGAAGAGCGCAGTGTACAAAATGTTTTTGCTTGCATGATTTTTTTTACTGGCAGAATGTGCATATTGTTTCTGTTCTTTTTTTTCTTGCGGTTTATTTTCTGTGCTGTCATTCTTTATGAGAAGTGTAGAAAAAATCAGCATTGCAAGAGAAAGCAATGTGTACGGAAAAAGTATCCGCATAAAGTTAAGAGTGCCTGCCTGCATTTTTGAAAACAAAAATATGTTCTGCGGATTTCCGATTGGTGTAAGCATGCTTCCAAGATTTGCAGCCAGCGTCTGAAGTACAACGGTATATAACAGAACGAAGTTATTTTTACCTGAAAGAAGAACGAGAGCAAAGGGAATGAATGTAAGAAGCGAGACATCATTTGTAATCAGCATGCTTGTAAAGAAGCAAAGCAAAACAAGCACTAGGCAGAGCGCGCGCTGTCTATGAACCTTGCGGCATAAAATATTTCCAAGCGTATCAAAAAGCCCTGTTTGTCTCCAGCCTGCCACGACAGCCATGAGAGAAAAAAGAGTCAGAAGAGTTCCAAAATCGATATACGATATGTAGTTTTTGTCAGGCTTTACAAAGAATGCTGAAATGAGCGCAAGTAAAAACGTGATGCAGAATACAGTTTCTTTCTTGCACCAATTTAATATTTTTCCGAAGATTTTTTCTGCTGACATTTTCCGCCTTCACAAATTCCAAAAAGTTTATGGCTTTTATAAAGCATTTGCAACAGTATATTTTTATTTGAAAAAAATGTCAGCAATTTTTATTCTAGTAAATTATTTTACCGCAATGTAAATGAAAATTGTTCCGCTTTTTCCATCGCAGTCTTCCTGATATTCTTCAAAGTCGCCGGTGAATGTGCGTTCGAGCGGAGTGCTCCAAATTTCAGACCATGCATTGCCTACATCTTTTACAACATCGCCTTTTATAACAAACTTCGCATATTTTCCAGTTGGAATCTGTCTTACCGCAAAGCCGTTTTCTCTTGCAATTTCTGATGCCTCGTCTGCAATTTGAACTCCTACTAGAACTGTGTAGTCCTGTTCTGACGGTTTTCCATAGTCGCAGTAAAGTCCAACCGCTTTTTTATTTGTTCTGCCGGAAATTTGGCTCTGTGTGCTTCCAAGTTTTTGCCAAAGTCCGCCTATTTTTTCTGTCATGTCCGGCGCAGTGTTTGATGTTACTTCTGTAAATCCTGCAAATGTCATTGTGTTTAGTTCTACGATTTCGTATTTCATGTTTTTCCTGATGTGCTGGTTTTTAATTAATTTCGAATTTTATAATACACTTATAAGACAGCGTAAGGAGAGGAATGGCTGTCAAAAACACTCTGTCTTGCTACCGCAGTAGCGACAATGATAATAATTCCAAGACAAAACAGCGTGTAGCCCGATATCGGGCGTTTTTGACAGACACATCTCGACTGATAGCTATTTTTTATATGGAATTATAGCTAACTCGAAATTATGGTCAATTATACCAGCAGCAATTTTATTAAGGAGGCTTGCAACGCAAGTTTGTGGATAAAAGATTCAGCGTTGTTTTACGCAAAAACTTTAACGCACTCTCCTATGAGATTTTATGATTGGATTGTACCGTCCTTAATATGACAGCGTTATGTCATATTTTATTTTAAAACAGCATTTATTTTTTCTTTTATAAATGTTATTCTGAGTTGAGTATATATGTCGAAAAAAATATTCTTTTTTATTTTTCTTATTTCATTTTCTTTTTGTGAAAAATCAAATTCTGAAATTTTCTCATTTGCAGCTTCATTTGGTTTTCAGTCTGGAAATGTCAAGGAATATGTTTATGATTCCGGCGAAGTTCTTAGCAGGCTTGATTGGAATACTGATTTTATTCCGGCTGCGGAAATTTCTTCAAGGCTGGATATTTGTCATGCGGTTACTGACATTAATTTTCTTTGCGCATTGCCGGTAAAACTTGGAACAATAGAGGACTGGGACTGGCTTGGACAGGATAAAACAAGAGCTACAAATTTTTCAAAGCATAATCTTTATATTCAAAGAAAATTTGAGGTTGAAGTGAAAAGCGGCTATCAGTTTATTTTTGAAAAAATTAAGCTTCTTCCTCAGGCTGGAATGCAGTACCGCAACCAGAAGTTCAAGGCTTATGATGTTTTTTTTCAGTATGCAGATTATGAAAACGGCGAATATTTTAGCAGTTCATTAGAAAAGAAAAAAATAAAGGGCACGGGTCTTTCTTATGAGCAGCAGTTTTTTCTTCCGTTTATTTCTCTTGAGACTGAATGTAAAATTTGCCTTGACTGGGATTTGATTTTGAACTGGCGGTGCTATCCTTATATTTATTGCTTTGCGGTTGACAGGCATTATTTTAAAAATGCAGTTTTCCGTGACGCAATGTATGGTTCTGGTTTTTTGCTTGGCGCGGAATTGCGTTTCAAGTCTTTATCTGTTTCTCTTAATTATGAGCTGCTTGAATGTAAAAATGGAAAATCAGAATACAAAGAAGATGGAAAAGATTCTGTGCGCTGCTATACAGTTCCCGGCATAAAATCTTCAGTTGTTTCCGTTATGGCGTGTTACAGATTTTAAAACAAAATGTCACAGGAAAAACTTTTTGAGCTTGTCTATATTCTCTTGGATAAAAAAACGATGACTGCAAAAAATCTTGCGCGGCATTTTAATGTTTCAGAAAGGACAATTTTCCGCTGGACAGAGTCTCTTGCTGTTGCCGGAATTCCCGTGTATGCGACTAAAGGAAAGGGCGGCGGAATTTCAATTGTAGAGAATTATGCGCTGGACAAAACCATTCTAACGGATGAAGAAAAATTTTCTGTCATTTCAAGCTTGAAGGCTGTTGCGAAACTTTCCGGTAATGACTGCTCTGGAAAAATATCAGCGGAAAAAACCGCATCAGAAAAACTTGGCCGCCTTGTTTCAAAAAATACCGACTGGCTTGAAGTCGATTTTTCTCCCTGGAGTCCGAATGGAAAAAATATAAATGAAATATTCAATGTGATAAAAAAATCTATAATAGAAAAACAGCAGGTTGAGTTTGATTATTTTTCTATTAACAGAAAAACTGAGCATAGGACTGTGCAGCCATGGAAAATTATATTCCGCGGCATGGGATGGTATTTTTATGGCTGGTGCAATATGCGTTCTGCTCCAAGGTATTTCAAGCTGAATAGAATTTGCAATTTAAGAACGCTGAATAAAAAAGTTCTTATAGAGGAAGCCGAAGCTGAATGTGAGCGTAAAACTTCCGGTGCCAATGAAAAAGAAATTCCCTTGATTGAAATAGCTGCTTTGGTTTTGAACAGAGAACTTTATAGAATTATGGATGAATTTGCAGTTTGCACGGTTGAAAAGTTTTCTTCAGAAAGTTCAATTGTGAAATTTAATGCGCCGCAGTATGACTGGCTTATTCCATTTTTGTTGTCCTTTGGCTCTGATATAAAAATAATTTCTCCTGAAAAAATTCAAAGCAAGTTTTCTTTAGAAGTAAAAAAAATGTCATTGCGGTTAAATGAAAAAGTTAATTGAAGAAGATATAAATATTTGTATAATAAATTTAATTTTTATAAGGAAGTTTTATATGAAAAGTTTTTCACAGATTTTATTTTCTTTTTTTCTTTCGGCTTTATTTTTTGGCTGCATGGCGACAACAACTTCAGCCGGAAATGTGGGCGCGGACAGAAATCAGCTTATGATTGTTTCCGAAGAGCAGATGGCGCAGAGCGCAAATGAATCTTATGCTCAGGTTATTGCTGAAGCACAAAAAGCCGGCACGCTGAATGTTGATGCCGCTACTGTTGCCCGCGTAAGAGCTGTTGCAAAAAAACTGATTGCGCAGGCTGGAGCTTTTAGAGAAGACGCGCTTTCCTGGGACTGGCAGGTTAATGTAATCAGCGACAGCACTGTGAACGCATGGTGTATGCCGGGCGGAAAAATTGTTGTCTACACCGGAATTATCCAGAGTCTAAATCTGAATGACGAGCAGCTTGCCGCTGTGATGGGACACGAGATTGCACACGCGCTTAGAGAACACAGCCGTGAGCAGGCTAGCAGCGAGACCTTGAAGAACGCAGGAATTGCTGTTGTTTCTTCTGTTGCAGGACTTGATGAAACCGGAAGCTCTCTGCTTGGACTGGCGGCTCAGTATGCTATGACTCTTCCGTTTTCCCGCTCGCATGAAACTGAAGCTGACCACGTTGGAACTGAGCTTATGGCGCGCGCCGGTTATAATCCTAATGAAGCTGTTGCTGTCTGGGAAAAAATGTCTGCGCTCGGCGGAAGCCAGATTCCGGAAATTATGAGCACTCATCCTTCCAATGCAAGCCGCATAAAAGATTTAACTGAAATATCTAAAAAAGTTTATCCGCTCTATGAGGCTTCAAAAAAATAAGCTTAGTCCAGTTCTAGTTTTATGATAAAAGTTTCCCGATTTCATTCTTTCATTTTCGCAATCGGGAAAATAAAATTTCAGTGCGGCTGCATTGTGTTCCAAAAAGTTTTTTGTGCCTGCTCTTTTTTCTACAGCTTCCTCACGTTAAGCGCACGTACTGCATTCAGAACTGCGAGAACCATTACACCAACATCGGCGAAAATTGCAAGCCACATATTTGCAATTCCGAATGCGCCAAGGACAAGGCATAAAAATTTAACTGCGAGCGCAAATGTAACATTTTGGTGTACGATTCCAATGCACTTGCGCGAAATGTTGATTGCCTTCGCTATTTTGAGCGGATCGTCGTCCATTAGAACTACGTCCGCCGCCTCGATTGCCGCATCGGAACCCATTGCGCCCATTGCGATTCCTATGTCGGCGCGTGAAAGAACCGGAGCATCGTTTATTCCGTCTCCAACAAATGCAAGCGATTCGTTTTTACGCTTTGCGGAAATCAGCTTTTCAATTTCATTTACTTTGTCCGCCGGAAGAAGCTCGCCTTGAAATTCGTCGACTCCAAGTTCAGCTGCGGCCTTGGCGACGGCTTTGTTTGAGTCTCCGCTCAGCATGACTGTTTTTTCAACTCCGGCTTTCTTGAGCGCGGCGATGGCTTGCCTTGAAGTTTGCTTTATGACATCTGAAATTACGACGTGTCCTGCATATTCACCGTCAATTGCAATGTGGATAATTGTGCCGGCGCAATGACAGTCCGCCGCTTCAATTTTCAACATTCTCATCAGCTTTAAATTTCCGGCTGCAACTTTATGTCCGTCCACATCCGCTGTGATTCCATGTCCGCTGATTTCCTCGATGTTTGCTACACGGCTGCGGTCAATGCTTCTTCCGTTGGCAATGCTTGCTGCCTGAAGACTTTTGCTTATGGGATGCGATGAGGCGCATTCTGCGAGCGCGGCGTATTCAAGCAGATCGGCCTCTTCTATTTTGTTGTGATGAACCGCTGTAACTTCAAAGACTCCGCGTGTGAGAGTGCCTGTTTTGTCGAAAACAATAATTTTTGATTTTGACAGCGTTTCAAGATAATTTGAGCCTTTTATGAGAATTCCTTCCTTGCTTGCTCCTCCAAGTCCAGAGAAGAAGCTAAGCGGAATGCTGATTACAAGCGCGCATGGACAGCTGATTACAAGAAATGTTAAGGCGCGGTAAATCCAGCCGCCCCAGTCTGGAGCCATCTTTGCGGCGATGCATACGAGAGGCGGAATGAATGCAAGGGCAAGCGCGCTGCAGCACACAGCCGGCGTATAGATTCTAGCGAACTTTGATATAAATTCTTCCGACTTGGATTTTCTTGAACTGGCATTTTCTACAAGCTCAAGAATTTTTGACACGGTGGATTCTCCGAAATTTTTTGTTGTTTTTATTTTTAGAAGTCCGCTCATGTTTATGCTTCCGCTTATGACTTCGCTCTTCGGTCCGGCTTCAAGCGGAAGGCTTTCACCGGTGAGCGCGCTTGTGTTCAACGTTGAGTTTCCTTCTATTACAATGCCGTCGATTGGAATTTTTTCACCAGGCTGAACTACGATGATGCTGCCGGGCGCAACCTTGGAAGGGTCAACTTTAGTAAGCTTTCCTTCAGCTTCAATGTTCGCATAGTCCGGACGAATATCCATGAGCTTGCTGATGTTCCTGCGGCTTTTTCCGACAGCATAGCTTTGAAAAAATTCTCCGGTCTGATAAAAAAGCATAACTGCGACGGCTTCATTGCAGTCTTTGATTTCAAGAAGATTTCCGTTAGCGTTATAAACTGCCAGCGCAAATGCTCCTATTGTTGCCGTTGCCATAAGAAAATTTTCATCAAAAACCTGCCGGTTCCATATTCCTTTTCCAGCTTTTTTAAGAATGTCGTATCCGATTATCAAGTAATCAATCATATAAAAAATCATCTTTACAGGAATATTCTCTGAAATCATGGTGAAAATATTCAGCTGGTCAAAAATATTTAGAACAGCAAGAAGAGTGAATGTCGCGATGATTCTTATAAGCATTTTTTTCTGCTTCTTTTTCATGCAGGCTCCTTGTCTTAAAATTCAATCTCGCAGTCGCTCTCAATTTTTCTGCATGCCTTGAGAACTTCCTTCATTATTTTTATATCGTTCTGCTCTCCGTCAAATTCCACGGACATTTTTTGCGCCATGAAATTCACGCTGGCATCTTTTACTCCTTTTACTTTTTTTGCCGCGTCTTCCATTTTTAGAGCGCAATTTGCGCAGTCCACTTCAATTTTGTAAGTTTTATTCATTTTTTCCTCCGGAAATTTTAGTTTAATAATTGCTTTTTGTATTCCTTCGATTAAGCCGTTGTTTAATCTTTATGTTTAAAATATAATTTGAAATAAAGATTTGCAAGACCTGCGGAAAATTTATTTCCTTTTTGGAAAAATAAATTTCCGTTTGGGATGCGGAAGTGCAGAGGCGAAAAATGAAACTGGCTCACAGTCATGATGAATATTTCAACTTGGATTTGCTGAAGGAAATTCTTTCTGATGGAAACGCTGCAAAAGAGACAGCAGAATGTTTTGCTGTTTTTGCTGATGATGTGCGCGTGCGGATTTTTATGCTGCTTTGCCATACAAAGGAATGTGTTTTGAATATTGCGGATTTCATGGAAATGACTGCGCCGGCTGTTTCCCATCATCTGAAGATTTTAAAGGATGCTGGTTTTATTGAAGGGTACAGAGATGGCAAGGAAGTTTTTTACGCTGCGTCTGGGAGCCAGCAATCGCTTATGATGCACAGGCTGATTGAAAAGCTGATGCAGACTACCTGCCCGGATTTTGAAACTAAGCATGAAAAAATAAATGAGCGCTCTGAATTTCAGGACAGGCAGATTGAAAAAGTAAAGGAGGTTCATAATTTCTTGTGCGAGCATATTTCAGAACGCTTTACAATTGAAGACCTTGCAAGAAAATTTGGAATGAACACAACAACGTTAAAAACAGTTTTTAAGGACGTATATGGAACTTCCCTTGCCTTTCACATAAAGGAGCACCGCATGGAAAAAGCCGCTGAGCTTCTTTTAAAAACGGACATGAGCATAAGCGAAACTGCTGCCGAAGTCGGCTACGAAAGTCAGGGAAAATTCAGTGCAACTTTTAAAGAGTTTTACGGCATGATTCCAAGTGAGTATAAAAAGTCAAAGCGTTAAATTTGAGCCGCTTTTATCTATGCAATTTTTTCACCTTTCTTTGTCCGCGCGTTGAGGTTGATTTATTCTTCTTTTCTGTTTCTAATCATTTCTTTTTCGGTGATAACTTTGTTGCGGTAAACCAGGTTGCTGCGTTTTGTAAATCCCTGCTTTTCCCAGAAGACATTTCCGGCTTCGTTGTCGCTGAAAACAACAAGAGCGGCTTTTGCAATTCCTTGTTTTTTTAGCGCATCAACCGAGCGGGCAAGGAGCTCCGTCGCAATTCCGCGTCTTCTGAATTTAGGCAAAACTGCGGTGTGGTAAATGTATCCGCGCCGGCCGTCGTGTCCTGCGATGATTGTTCCCGCGGCAGTTCCGTTTTCTTCAGCAATAAAACAGGTCTTTGGATTCCGCTTTAAAAACCTGATTATTCCATCTTTTGAGTCGTCAATATTGTTCAGCCCCATTCCGGGAATATTCTGCCAGAGCGCAAGAATTTTTTTCCAGTCGCTTTTTTTAATTTTTCTGATTTTCATTTTTACTCCGCACGGCACATCATTTTCAATCGCTGCGACTCATCAAAACTGAATCCGAATTTTTCATAGAACGGAATTTTGTCCGGCTCGGCGCAAAGCTCCACAAAAATATTCGTTCCACTTACTCCGTTTTTTCTGATGAAATTTAAAAGCTCGTTTACAAGAAGTTTTCCGACACCCATTTTCTGATATTCCGGGCGGACAACAACGTCCTTTATAAAATAGTCAAGCCCCAGGTCGCCAATCATCCGCGCCATGCCGATTATTTTTTCACCGTCAAAAACCGAAACCCTGAACAAAGTGTTTTTCATCGCGAGCGCAGTTTGCTCAGCCGCCGGCCCCGCGCCCCAAACAGTTTCCCAAAGCTCAATGAACTGCTCAGCGGTAAGCTCGTTGTGTTTTATTGTCAAGTTCAATTCTTTCTCCAATTGATTTTCTCCCTTGCTTTTTTGATTTTTTGAGACAATGCAGACATGAAATTACTATACGATTTTTTAGGTTTAATTTCTATATTCTACAGAATTTATCTGTGCGGTTCAGAATATTCTTTTTTGTAAATTCTCTAGTAAACGCGAGCTTTAGGTTAAATGGGAACTGCGGTAGAAAAAAACAGAACATGAATATATAATCAATGCGAGATGCTTGAGGCTCGGTCGTCCTGAAGAACACAGGAGGGACATTCGGGAATGGATTTCGCGGCTCCCAAAGGAACACGAATAAATGCTGTAAAAACAGGAAAAGTTACTAAAGTTGAAAAAAATGAAAAAAATTATTGCGTTAATGATTATTTTTTGTGCGTGCGGATTTATTTTTGCTGAAAAAAAATTTACTGCGTTTGCTCCTGAAGAACTTGAGGTAAGTTCGTTCCTTACGGAAGGAAAAACGAAGTTCTCAAAGGAATGTCTTTCACCTGATTATGCTCTGCCGTGGGTTCCTGCCGGCGGAAACAACGGAAAGGGACAGTCAATTACGATAAAAGACTGCACGGCGATGGACATCTATATTTCAATCGGATATGTGTCAAAAGACCGTCCCGACTTGTATGAAAAGAATTCAAGGCCAAAGAAAGTTTCCGTAAGATTTGCAGAAACCGGCAGAGAAAAGGTTTTCTGCCTGAAGGACACAAAAGAGCCGCAGCTGTTAAAAATCATTGAATCAGAAGAAGAATTTTTTGTTCGTCCGCGCAATACGCTGATTCTCACATTTCCGGAAGTTTACGAAGGCACGAAGTACAAAGACTTGTGCGTGAATTTTATAGGAGTGAACAACGTTTTTTCAGGCATCAGTTTTGATTATATTACTGAATGTGAAGATTTTATTTTCAACTTTGGCGCTGACATCGCGGAGTGTCATGAAAAAGACGGAGCCGGCAGCCCTATAATGGAATTCTTCAAAGAAGTTTTCTTTAAATATGCCCATAACAAGGAACTGAACCGCCTTTATCTTGTTGTTGATAAGGCTGTTTTTGTTGGACAAAATGAAATTCTTGATAAATCTTCTGCCCTCAGCTTTATAGAAAACGCCGGCATGGAAACACTTAAGACTTTGGAATATACCTACAACAGACAAGAATATACGAGAGAACAGTGGGCAGAGGTCCAGAAGTCATTTATGGTAAGGATTTCAAATCTTTTTGATTTTCCGGTTGCATATATGCTGGATGTTACCCCATCATCTATCAATACGGTTTGCGTTACAAAATATTGCGACGAGCGTTTTTTTTCACAGTTGTTCTTTGACAAGCAAGTCTGTATCTATCTTAGAGATGGATATGATATGATATATGACAGCGGTTTTAGCAATATAAGCGACGACATTCCGAAACGCAATTCTGATTCAGAGCATTTTGACGCGAATTATGTTCTTATGAAAGAGATGAACAAACACCCAGATAAAGGCGGCTATTATTCTTATGTGGTCGGCTTTAAAAATCCCGTAGTAATAAAATAC
Source organism: uncultured Treponema sp. (assembly GCA_964607295.1). Lineage (GTDB taxonomy): Bacteria > Spirochaetota > Spirochaetia > Treponematales > Treponemataceae > Treponema_D. Next base: position 176,119 of record CAZSJX010000001.1, read on the forward strand.
AAGATAAGCGGCGGTTCATTTGATTTTGTCTACCCTGATGGAGAAAAATATCACGGGAAAATACAGGATTCATTTATAACATTCAGGCCTCAGGGAGAACTGGATTGGGATTATATTTCAAAAGATGCTGTATGGAAATAGCGGCGTGTGTCCGCAGCAGACAATTCCTGAAGTCGTGAGAGTGATTTTGTCGTTATGAATATATCTTCAAGAGCATTAGGCATGATTTCTTTTCCAGTGTCATAGACATCGTCAAAGAAAAATACTTCATAATAGCTGTTTTGGGCGGTATCATGTTTATTACTCTTGATATTCTTCCCAGTGAACATTGCAATACATATCCCAACTCTGATTCCAGTCTGGCGGCGTTTCTGAGTAGCCTGGAACATAGACTTCCCATTTTTTGTCGTTGTCGGGATTGTAGAAGAACAATACGGTGGTCAGTTTTTCAAGGTTTTCGGGAATTTCAAAAGGTTCAATTTTCGAATCAGAAGAAAACCACGGACACAGTATTTTTAAGGTTGACGGAAAGTTTATATATTTAACCGAGCTTGGAATGTTTGTTGAAAAAAACTCAAGACCTTCCGGAAGCAGGACAGCAACGGTACCATCTGGTATATCCATGCCGATACAATCAACAGGTTCCTTTGTTACTTCCGGGACGATAAAAACTGTCGGGTCATTTTCTCCGACCTTTGCAATATAATCAAGAACCCGCTGTCTTCTCCTTGCAGCAGAAGCCGTTATTTCTTCGTCCGTGCGCTCAATCTTTCTTTTTACGGAATAATACTCTTCAATCCGCTTGGCTATCTCTTCCGAATAATCTTTTTCTTGCCAATCTGACATATAGCTGGAACTAATTTCTTTAAGTTCTCCGTACCCGTCAGGCAGTCCCAGTGGAAAACGTAAAGTCAGTGTAAAATCAACATCTTTAGTTTCGGGATATTCAGAATATGAAGTATATACTGTTATCATGGCTGCACCCGGCCGGGGAGATGCCCACGGATCAGGTTTTCGGTATGACACTTTGTAAAAGTGCATGAGAATGTGATAGTTCTTTACTTCGTAAGTTCCTTTTAGCTTGTGATCCAGCCAGTCAGATGTTGCTAAATACATAATCGCAGTATCACCGTCAAAGCCACATTCCTGACAGTCATTCACATTCCATTGCTCAAATTTCTTTCCATTTACAAGTGACTTTGAATTGCCAAGATTATATATTTTTGTGATTTCGGACTTTAAAGAACTGTCTGACAAGAAGAACGGCTTCATGTCAGAGTCGTTCAGGATATGATTCAGGTGAGGGTAGCCTGCATGAAGGGCTGCAATAAGGTATTTCTTTGCTTCTGCAAAATTTCCCATAAGCGAATGGCAGCATGCAATGTTGTAAAGCGAGTAATACAGAAGATTTATTTCGCCGTTTGAGTCAAACTGCAGACCTGATTCTGAAGAAACTTTTGCTTTTTCTTCCTCATTAAGTTGAAAAAGCCAGTCGGTTCTATTAACGACTTTCATATATTCCTGGATTGCTTCTTCATATTTCTTCTCGTCAAAAAATTGCTCTGCCGCATCATATACCTTCTGCTCGTCGCTCGGTTCAGCATTTTTTGTCTGCTCATTTTTTTCAATAACCGAATTTTTGTCAGACTTAATATTCTTTTTCTGCATTTGCTTCTTTTCACATGATACGCACAGCACGCTTATAAAAAAAGCCGCCAGAATGGATATGATTTTCTTTGTTTTCATTGTGTCTTCTCTCTATTCAATTTTCTACTTTTGTTCCATAATATAGAAATTTTTATTTTTCTTTCGTATTTCCCTAATTATAGCATGGATTTTTTTATCCTGCAAATTACAGCTCCGGGAAAAGAATCATATGACGGAAGCAGAATTGAATCTTAGAGAATCAACGAATTTTGTTTTTGGAGAACTTCATGAGTGAAGCATATAAAAGAAATCTAGCAGTACCATTCTTTTATTTGAAATAAATCTTAGGCGGAAAATCATGGAAAAACGTAAAGCCAAGAGCTTTTATTGTATTTATAATGTGTTTATTTAATTTTTCTTTATGCTTTGCACACGAAAAAATCGATGCTATGTGCGGTCTTTGAACTTGAAAAAATAAGGCGGAAACTTACTATGAATCAATTGCGATAGAAAAAATATTTGATATGAAATATTTTATATTATATATACTGACAGTGTTGTAGCCGAGAATCTTATTTGTATTCAATAACAAGATTATCTGTAAAACCCGAACATAAAACAGGACATAAAATAATAACTGATAACAATACTTTCTTCATTTGATTTTCTCCTTGTGTTTTTTCTGGAATAATTTTATTTTCTTGGTCCTAAAAATTTGTCGCCATTGAAGTGAATCATGTGCGAAGGGTTGTCTGCAATCCAAACTTCCGTTTCCCATGCAATATCTGTTGCAAAATGAGTGAATGTTCTTTTGTCTGGAAATGCTGAAATATAAATTTTGTCGGCAGTTACAGAAGAAAAAAGCTCTTCAAGTTCTATATAGCGTTTTGAATCTACCGGGCCATGGCTTGTTACTGATTCAACGAGCACAAGCCAGTTTTTGCTTTCGGCATACAGAATTACATCCGGCATTTTTCCGTGCTGCTGTACATTGAACAAAAGATTTCCTGCAAGCTCTTGATTGTAGTAGCCCCATTTTTCGCCTGTATCGCCTATATATACAAGCTCGCTTTCAGGAAGAAAACGAGGCGCCATATCTTCTATAATGCTGCGGATAAGCTCGCTGTGTTTTCCGGGAGAAATATTTATTGAATAACTGTCTCTGATTTTCACGCTGACCATGTTCATTTCTCGTTCATGCGCATATTGTTCTTCAAGGGATTTTTGCTGTGAATGGAATTTTTCAAGTTTTTCTTCAAATTCATCTGTTTTATATGATTTTATGACATTCAGCGCGGCTGGAGAAATTTGATATACAGCCTTGGGACTGTTTACCGGCCTGTTCTGCTCATCCGGATTGTAAAGCGCAATTCCTGCCTGAACTAGCTGATGTGTGCTGAATCTTCTGAAAGTTTCCCGAGAATTCGGCGCATAATCTTTTCCATAATATTTTCTTGCAAAATCCATCATCGGTGTAATTCCGACTAGAGGACATTCCGCATTACGCCACTCTTTTTCAGGTGTTATATTTACGAGCGAAAGAAGGCAATAAGCAGTTCTTTCATTCTGTTGTTTTTTCGGCATTCCGAATAGTTTTAGAAGCTCAACAGTTTCGTTAATCTTTTGTTCTTGCATTTCTTCAATTTTCATATTTTTCTCCGCAGATTCTGTCAAAAAGTTCCTGTCTCCAGTTTTTTGATTTTTTTAGTTTTTCTCCGATTTTGCAGAGAATTTCCTTTTCCGGATATGGAAGATTTCTTAAATCTGTCGCGTTGACCTGCGTGTGTCCGCTGAAAAGCCTGAATTTTTCATCAATAAAGGTTGTGTTCAAATAGCATACAAGTCCGTATGCAAGATTTTCTTCAAGTGATTTTTTATTGTTATGGAAGATATTCAGATGATTTTCAAACGCTATTTTTTCCGCCGCGAAATTTTCCGGTGTTATAAGTGATGCAACAATCCGCTTTGCCTCTTCTTTTGTGGAAAATCTTTTTACTGCCACATAAAAGCCTTTTGGAAAAAGATTCTTTTCAATATTTTCAGCAATTTTTACCGCATTCGGTTTTTTTGAATCTTTTGGCCAGTCAAGATGAAAATTCCGCAGATGAACTGAATAAATCAGAGGAACAGAATTTTCCTGAAAATCTTTTAGAAGCAAGCTCTTCACACGGAAATCAACAACCGGCCCAGTGGAAACCTGCGCCTGAATATTGCTGAAATCCGAAAGCGGCAGATTTATTTTTGCGTTACGTTTTTCTGTACTTTTGTTTTGAGGAATGTTGAAATATTTTTCAGAGTCATTTTTGCTAAGAATTTCGTCAAAAGCGGCGTTTCTTTCCTGAAAATCAGAAAAAGTGTCGTCTGTGCTGAATGAAATTTTCACATCGCCTTGAACTGCGTTTTTTTGAAGCATAATTATGATGTTCTCCTGAAGAACAGCCTCGTCGCTAAAAGCCTTGCTCCTTGAATTAAAAAGATGGATATGTTTTATCGCGCAGTTTTCCAGAATGAACTTTCGGAATGTCTTGAAATATGCGCCGTTGCAAAAACTGCGGGGAACAATCGCGACAATAAAACCGTTTTTTTCAGAAAGGGCAATTGCCGCAGCTAAAAATGCGGAGTAAAGATTTACTGTTTCAACTCCAAAAATTTCCGCGGCTTTCCGCTCAATGGAAGAAGAAAGAATTTTTTTGTACGGCGGATTCATTATTATATGTGTGTATTTTTTGCTTGCGCCCCACGCGTATTCAAATGAAGTTTTTGAAAGAAAATCATCGGAAAAAATTTTATACTCAGAATTTTGAATGTCCGACAGAGACGCTGAAAGATTTTTTTCAAGTTCGGAAAGCACTGTCTGGTCAATGTCATACGCATCCACCGTGATTTTTTGCATGTTCCATTGTTCATTTTTTATGCGCTCAATGAACGCGCAGCTTAAAGCTCCGATTCCAGCTCCCGGGTCAAGAAGCCGTATTTCATTTTCAGTTTTAGGAAAAAGGGAAGCCATAAAACTGGCAATTTTATAAGGCGTGAAAAACTGGCCGTAATTTTCCTTGTGAAGACGCGGAGTTTTTATTGCATGGATAAATCTCTGTTTCTCGATTTTTTGAGACAATGCAGGCATAAAGTTACTATACGATTTTTTAGGTTTAATTTCTATATTCTTCCGAAGCATTTCCTTCATCTTTCTGTTTCTCCACCTCAAAAAAAGTGTTCGCGTAGAGCGGCATTTTTGGCATTGCGGTGTTCCAGAGTTTCTTGAATTCTTTTGCAGGAATTTTTCTGTTGTAGTGCGGCTCGCTGCAGTTTGCAAGCTCGGAAAGCGATTCCGCGATAAAAATATTCTTTTCGTCGTAGCCAACAACCGGAACGTAGTGAAGCCAGTTTTTGTCAGCGCGGATTTTTATCATCACAATAACCGGCGTTCCTTTTGAAACTGCATTTTTCAGCGCGCTGATGTTTCCGCTTTTGTATTTTGCGGTTAAACCTTTCTGCTGAAGAAAAGCGCGGATTCCTTTAGGGTAGGCGTAGCCGTTTTTCATCTTGAACGGCATTTGGCTGTACGCTTCATTTCCTTCCGCCGGAATGCCAAAATGGCGCAGCACGAATGCCGACGAAAACCCCGAGCATTTGAATCCGTCCTGAATGTCAATCCGGTTTTCTTTTTCAATAAGAAATTTTTCAGTCTTCGGTTTTGCGCTGAAACAAAAACTCAGCCGCCCCATCAGCGCAATGTCCACCGCCGTTGTAATAATAAAATAGAAGAAAACCGAAACCGCAATTATCAAAAGCACGATTTTTAAAACCCTCATTTCTTTATTTTCTCTCTTTTTAAATCTATCTTCCTTTCAATCCGCAGCGCCGCCTCGATGTGCATTATCCAGTGGCGGGAAAACGGCATTTGGATAAGGCCGCGGAAATCTTTGGCGCACCAGTAGTCAATGAGCCAGGAAGCGTTTTTGTCGTCGCTCACAACGTTCAGCGACTCAAGATTTTTTCTGCGTTCGGCGGAAACTTTTGTTTTTAGCTCTGAATAGCCGAGCGCGGAAACGATTTTTTCTGTGGCAGCTTTTACTTCGTGGATGTAATTCTGAAGCTCCGCAAGGTTCAGGCGGCGCGAAAAGTCCGCAATTTCCTGGCCGCAAAGCTCGTTTCCCGTTGTGATTAGCGGGCTTCCCGTGCGCTCCTTGTAGTTTTCCCGGAAGAATATCTGCTGGTCGTCCGCAATCAATGTGTGCGCAACAATGTCTTCAATTCTAAAAACGTGCCAGAGCGAATATGCGATTGTCTTTGAATGGAATCCTTCCGCGTTTATAAAAGGAATTGCGCAGAAATCATCGCGGCCAAGTTCCCTGAAAAACCGGTCGACGGTCTGAATGAGTTTTTCCCGCAGTTCAAAAAGCGTTTTCTTTCCGTCCTCAAAAGTCGTCTCTTTTTTCAGCTGCGTTTGAAATTTTTTGTTCAGCTCAGACCATTCGCGGTTCATAAAACTCTCCTTCGCGGCAATTTATCTGGATGCCTGTTCTTCAAGCCAGTCCACAAATTCCGGGATTGTCTTTGTAAATTCAACTGTTGCCGTGGAATCTTTCAGGACAAGAAATTCTGTAAGTCCGTATTCTTTTCCGTTGTCCGCCCAGTCGTATGTGTAGCCAAGGCGCGTCCATGGATATTTTGTTTTTCCTATGTAATATGACGACACGATATTTCCGCAGAACCAGTCTGAAAGTCCGCCAAGCGCGGAGCCGTCCAGAACATCTTCTGTAACCTGCTTTGCTGTGTCAATCTGGTATGCCGGGCGTCTGATGTCTTTCGGGTCTGACCAGAATGCTGAAATGTGCGTGTAGTTTGCTTCCGGCGTGATTCCCAGAAGCTGCTTGAATCTTAGCGGCCAGTCAGCAACATTGCGCTTGTTGTTCTTGTACCATTCTTCAATTTCCTTGTCGGTGAAAGTCCACGTATGCCCGTAAATGAATTTTACTTCTTCACCTTCCTTGTAGAAATCCGGATATTTGTTCATCGTAAGCATAAGAACTTTTCCGTCTTTCCAGGAAATCAGCGGCTCGTCCTTGGAAATGCAGACCAGCGGATGAATTTCAGACGGTTCGGCAACCATTGAGTCAATCACGGCGTTTTCGTAAAGCTCGTCGTTTGACTTCTGCCTGTGCGCGCAGCCTGAAAAAACTGCGGTAAAAATACAAATCGCGGCGGCAACATTGATAAAAAGATGTTTTCGTGTCATTTTATTTTCCATTTTGATAACTTGGGTTTGTTTTTATATTGAATTATAACGGCCTGAACTTGTTTTTTGCAAGATAACGCTCAGGTGTTTTCGTTCAGCTTTGAATAAATGAACGTGTCCTTCCAGACTGGGTTTCCGTTTGAATCCTTTCTGAAATAAATGTCTTTGCGCAAATGCCCCTCGCGCAAGAATCCGAGCCGCTCCAGAAGTTTCCACGAGGCTGTGTTCAAGGGATCGCAGTTCGCCTCAATCCGGTGGATTCCTTTTGAAAAAGCGTCGCCGCAAAGCGCATTGCAGGCTTCGTATGCGTAGCCTTTCTTCCAGAAATTCCGGTTCAGAACGTAGCCAAGCTCGAGCGTTTCGCATTCACGCTTTCCAAGAAAAACGCTGCCAATCATTTTTCCTGTGCTTTTAAGCTCAAGGGCAAAAATCTCGTCGGAAGAAATCCGCCATTCAAGATTTTTCTTTGTTTCATCCAGGCTCATCGCTGAATATGGCTCAAAGCGCACAACTTCCTCGTCCGAAAGATATTCGTGCAGGTCGCCCAGGTCCTTTTCCTGAAAATTTCTGATTATCAGCCGTTCCGTAGTGATTTTTCCGTTCTGCATTCGCTTCTCCTTTGACTTACAATAAACTAATTTAATTAGTTTTGTCAATTGCGAGACTTCATTATATAGTCTTGATTTCGAGTTTTTTTGCAAATTCTGAAAGAACGCTTTCGGCATATTTTCAATTTGCTCAGATGGATTTGGCTCGCGCTTCGCTTGTATTAATTCGGGTGCTCCGCACTTTAAGCACTTCAATCGCCAAAAATCTTCACAAATTGCAAATCTGCCTGCGCTTTTATTCTTTGCCACAAAAAACTCGACATTCAGGCTATATACAGTGTTTCTTAAATGTATTGCAAAATGACTGCAAACGGTGTAAACCTAAAATGTTCATATTTGGAGGCTGAATATGTGGCTTTTGTTTGCGGCCGGCTCTGCGGTTTTTGCCGCGCTCACTTCGATTCTGGCAAAAGTTGGAATTGACGGCGTGAATTCAAATCTTGCTACGGCAATCCGCACGCTTGTTGTGCTTTTCATGGCATGGGGAATGGTTTTTCTTACGAACGCCCAGGGCGGAATTTCTTCAATCGGAAGAAAAAGCTGGCTTTTCCTGATTCTTTCAGGGCTTGCGACCGGCGCGTCGTGGCTTTGCTACTACAAGGCTCTCCAGGTGGGCGAGGCTTCAAAGGTTGTTCCTGTAGACAAGATGAGCACCGTTCTTACAATTGTTCTTGCCTTCATCTTTCTGCACGAAAAATTCAACGTGAAATCCCTTGTCGGAATGATTCTGCTTGCCGCCGGAACTCTTGTGATGGTTCTGTAGCCCTCCGGCGGCTCCGCGCTGAATAAGCTTTTTTTTGCCGGAGAAAATTTTATGCCACGGCATGAATGTGATGGATTTCCTGTAACTAAGCTGATAAAATGGAGAATAATATGTTGCAAAATAATCTTGACGCATACAATGAATCGGCAGAATCTTTTGATAAGAAAATAGGAAGCCTTGCAAACTACAACGAAGCTTACAGCGTGCTTGCAAGCTGTCTTAAGCCAGGAGATGATGTTCTTGACACAGCCTGCGGTCCAGGAAATATTTCCCGCTTTCTTGATAAAAAAGTTCCTGAACTGAAATTTACAATGATGGATCTCTCTCAGGAAATGCTTAAAATCTCAAAGCGGTATTTGCCAAATGCGGAAATATTGTGCGGCGATATTTGCAGTTTTTCCCTCGGAAAGAAATTTGATGCCGTAATAAACGGTTTCGGAGTTCCGTATTTAACTCCGGAAGAGGCATGCCGGCATTTTGAGGCTGTGTACAACCATCTGAAATTCGGCGGAATCTATTATCTCAGCTTCATGAACGTGAATGAAAAAAAACATCCTGATGAAAACTTTTACACTCAAACGGAACATCCTTCATTCAACCCGGCTTCAACAATAACGGTGACTTATCATTCCCAAGATGTGGTTGAAGAACAGTTGAAAAAAGCAGGTTTTTCTATGCTGCGCAAATGGAATCTTGATTACAAAGAGCCGGATGGAAGCATTACAACCGATGTTGTGCTGATATTCAAGAAATAGCTTGCAGCATGTTTTCCGGCAACTTATTTTCCTGTGATTTTCTCCACCTCAAAAACAATAAGAAATTTTTCAGTCTTCGGCTTTGCGCTGAAACAAAAACTCAGCCATCCCATCCGCGCAATGTCCACCGCCGTTGTAATAATAAATATAGAAGAAAACCGAAACCGCAATTATCAAAAGCACGATTTTTTAAAACCCTCATTTCTTGTTTCCGTTTTAATGCTAGTAATGAGTTCTGTGAAAAGTATAATTTCAAAATTCGACTTTTGCAAGAATCGGTAATTTTGTTAAAAACATTGGTTACTGTCATAAACAAGATGCGGTAAAAAAGCGGAGAGGTTCAGAAAGAAATGTTGAAACATTCCGGTTACGCTTCTTTCATAGTGATAAATCAAGTTGTAATATAATGTAATCAGGCTGTTTTCAGTTAATGATTTACGCTATTTTTATAAATTCATTTAAAACTCGGGATTTGACCTAATAGATAAAAGATGCCTCGAATACTAATTATCGACGATGAAAAAGAAATCATTGAATTGCTTGCTCTGTATCTTGAAAAAGATAATTTTTCTGTAACTGGCGCACTGGATGGAGAATCTGGTTTAAAACTGCTTGAGGAAAATGATTTTGACTGTGTTCTGCTGGATATTATGATTTAAGGTATTACAAGAGCAGATGTTTTGGAAATGGAATTAAATCTCCCCCTCTCCCAGAACAAAAAGCATTGTATAACAGTTAGATTCCCTCAGTCAGAAAGTTCATTCCCTTGAAGAAATCTACACAAAACAGCTTGCCAACTGCGACGAACTTAAGCAGGCCTTTTTAGCAAAAGCATTTGCAGGAGAATTGTAACATATCCGTGAATTTGCTGATGAGTTGTAATTAGCGGAGAATAAGGGAAATTAAGGGAGGATTTCCCTTATTTTATTGCATAAGTACTATTTTAATGCTATTCTTAATTTATGATAGAAGATTCCCCAAAAAATCCTGTAACTTCAAAAGTATTAGAAATCCTCATGGAAGAACAATATTCCAGTGCAATTTCAAAAATAAATGAAGAATATCTTTATTGGGATAAAGTAAAATATCAAGTTCCCAAAGGATTAAAGGCAGAAGATTTTTGGAATGCAGTAAAATATTCCCGTCGTTTACAAACTAAAACATTTAGATTTTCTGCCTGTACTTTTTTTCTAAAAGAAACATCATATATGCAGGAAGCCCTTCATAATTTTGATATGAATTTTGGTGGAACATTGGCATCCACAAATATACTTTCAGATAAAAACAGGCAGTATTATTTAATCAGCTCGCTTATGGAAGAAGCAATTGCTTCTAGTCAAATGGAAGGCGCATCTACAACTCGTAAAGTTGCAAAAGAAATGCTTCGTAAACAGTCTAAACCTAAAGATAAAAGTCAGCAGATGATTCTGAATAATTACAATACTATCCGTTATATATCTGATCATAAAAATGATGAATTAACACCTGACTTACTTTTAGAAATACACAGGCAAATAACAGAAAAAACTTTAGATGATCCGTCTGATGAAGGAAAGTTCAGATCTGATAATAATATTTTTGTAGTAAATGGAATAACCGGCGAAGTTGCTCATGAACCACCCTCTTATACAGTCATCGCCGAAACTGTTAAGCAAATTTGTAAATTTGCCAATGAAGATGGTGAATTTATTCATCCCATCATAAAAGCAATTATCATTCATTTTATTATTTCTTATCTTCATCCTTTTGTTGATGGAAATGGACGTACAGCCCGTTCTCTTTTTTACTGGTACATGCTAAAAAAAGGTTATTGGCTTACAGAATATCTTTCTATTTCTCGCGTAATTTATAAAAGCAAAGGTCAGTACGAAAAAGCCTTTTTATACACTGAACATGATGATTTTGATTTAGGATATTTTATTCAATATAACTTAAAAGTATTAAAACAAGCCTTTGAAGAATTACAGATTTATCTGGAAAGAAAAGCTTTGGAAAACAATGCTTTACTGGAATATAGGATTCCAAATCTAAATGAACGTCAAATGCAGATTATAAAAATTTGCGCAGAAAAACCTTCTTCTATGTTCACAAGTAAAGATTTAGAAACACGATTTAATGTTTCTGTAAAAACCTTACGATCTGATTTAGAAGGATTGGTAAAAGTGGGACTTATGGAAACTGTGCCAATTAATAAACGACTTACAGGTTATACACGAAGTAAGAATTTTGATATACGATTAGCGGAAATTAGGGGAAATTAAAGGAAATTTTCCCCTGAACTAGGTGATTCGCTAGATTTGGCCGCAAGAAATAACAGTGAATTGCAAACTCAGAGAATACAACTTAATGCTGCGGAACGAAAATCTAATAATTCTTTGTCTGCCTTTATTCCGTCATTGAAAATTGGAGCTAGCGATACAGCAAATTTTCCGGCGCAGGAAAATGTCAACTCTTTGAGTGTTGAAGCGTCTGCAAATCTTTCATTAAAAGCGGACTGTTTTACGAATATTTCCAAATCAAAAAGGAAAATCTTCAGGAAATTCAAGAATGTATAACTAAAATTAAAGCAAAATTTAAAAACGAAGGATTAACTTTCTTTGTTTTGTATAAAGTATTCTTGTTTGCGGCCGGCTCTGCAGTTTTTGCCGCGCTCACTTCGATTCTGGCAAAAGTTGGAATTGACGGCGTGAATTCAAATCTTGCTACGGCAATCCGCACGCTTGTTGTGCTTTTCATGGCATGGGGAATGGTTTTTCTTACGAACGCCCAGGGCGGAATTTCTTCAATCGGAAGAAAAAGCTGGCTTTTCCTGATTCTTTCAGGGCTTGCGACCGGCGCGTCGTGGCTTTGCTACTACAAGGCTCTCCAGGTGGGCGAGGCTTCAAAGGTTGTTCCTGTAGACAAGATGAGCACCGTTCTTACAATTGTTCTTGCCTTCATCTTTCTGCACGAAAAATTCAACGTGAAATCCCTTGTCGGAATGGTTCTGCTTGCCGCCGGAACTTTTGTGATGGTTCTGTAGCCGCAGCCAGGCTTTTTATTTTTTTCTTCCAAAATAGCGGCGGACTCGTGATTTGTAGGCAAGGTATTCATCGCCAAAAACCGTCGGCAGAAATTTTTCTTCCTGAAGAATTTGAAGATGAAGCATGAGCGCAGAAAAAATTGAAAGCGCAAGAAGCGGAATGTTGAAAAACGCCATCAGGATTCCAAGATAAACTAGGTCAAAGGCAAGAAATGCCGGATTCCGGCTGATGCTGTAGATTCCGCCTGTAACAATCTTGGTGCGGTCGTTTTCTGGAATTCCGGCTCTCCAGCTGTCTTTCATTGTGAGAACTGCGCATAAAAATACAGCGTCCCCGGCGGCGGAAAGAAAAAGTCCTGCAATCCGGATGTTAAAAGGCAGGAAGGGGCGCGTGTAAAGAATGCTTACGGCTTCTGCGGCTACAGTGGCGTAGGTGGCAATCTTCATTGTTAGCTCAGTCCAGAAGAGAGAGCCTTTCTTGTTTCCGGCGGCAATCTGGTCTGTGCGGATTCCTTTTTTATGCTGGACGAGCATTTTTCCAAGATAAACTGAATAAAAAAAACACAATGATAAAAACGCTGCGATTCTCATAGCTGGATTGTATCAGAATTCTGTAGGAATGTAATGGATTTTTTCGCATGGCTTGCAGAATGGCTTCCTCCGATTTTTCAGCTTGTAAAACTCTAAATTAGGAGTGCTGTTAATTTGCGGTGAAAAATGCGGTTGTCTTTTGAGTTTTTAAAAAGTATAATCGTCTTATGAAAATTTTATCAGTTTCTTCTATTATAATTATGTTGTCGTTGATGTTTTGCGGCTGCGGCAAAAAAGTTTCTTCCGGGATTGATTCCAAAAAAAATGAAGGAACTGAAATCCAGCCGGCGGTTATTGGAATGCCGAATCCTGTGCGCGATTCAACTGCCCAGGATATTTTGAACACGTTCGGCGTGCGGTTTGCGCTTCCGGAAGGCGCGGAAAATGCGCGTTATTCTGTAATCGGCGGAACTCTTTCGCAGGTTGATTTTACTTGGAATGGCGATGAATGTACGGTCCGTGCTGAACCAAGCGGCGAAACTTCACTCAAGGATATTTCGGGATTTTACTACAACTGGAAAAATTCCGCTGAAGTAAAAGTTGGCTACAACACGGCGAAGGCAAGCTGGACAAAAGACGAAAAAGGAAATTCAGTGGGAATCTGCATCTGGTGGGATGCCGCGCCTGGAATTATGTACAGCGTAAGCATGAGAAGCGGAGCCGGGGAAAAATCTCTTTCCGCCCTTGCGAATGCGGTTTACGTTCCTGTGCAAGGTGAAAACTAGGGCTTCCTGTGAAAAGCGATTATCTTACAACTAAGCCGCCGTTCTACGCGCTTTTTGTTTTTTCTCTTCCGATTATAATTGGAAATTTGTTTCAGCAGCTTTACACGATGGTCGATTCTGCGGTCGTGGGGCGTTTTGTGGGCGAGCAGGCTCTGGCGGCGGTCGGGGCTTCGTATTCGCTTACAGTTGTTTTTATCTGCGTTGCAATTGGCGGCGGCGTTGGCTCTTCCGTTGTTGTAAGCAAATATTTCGGCGCGCGCAACTTTTCCGCAATGAAGACGGCGGTCAGCACGGCGTTTCTTGCTTTTCTTGGAATAAGCGTTTTTCTTGGCGCGCTTGGAGTTGCGGTGAACCGGCCGCTTCTTGTGCTTTTAAAAACTCCTTCCGACACGCTGGAGATGGCTCTTGTCTACCTGCGGATTTATTTTTTAGGACTTCCGTTTCTTTTTATGTACAACGTGGTTTCCTCAATGTTCAATGCGCTTGGAAAGTCGCGGATTCCGCTTGTTTTTCTGATTTTTTCTTCGGTTCTGAACGTTGCGCTTGATTTTCTGTTTGTGGCGGTTTTCAAGACTGGAGTTGCCGGCGCGGCGTGGGCTACTCTGATTGCGCAGGGAATTTCGTGTGTTCTTTCATTCGCGGTTTTTATGAAAACTCTTGCAGGCTTTTCTGTTGCTTCGGAAGGCTCGGAAACTGTGGAAACGGATTCGGATTCGTCCTTGCGCTTCAGATTTTTTGACAGGCGCGAGCTTTTTTCAATGGGAAAAATCGCCGTTCCTTCAATACTGCAGCAGTCAACAGTTTCAATTGGAATGATGCTTGTGCAGTCCGTGGTGAACAGTTTCGGCTCTGAACCGCTTGCCGGATATTCAGCGTTCAGCCGGATTGCCTCGATTGCGATAGTTCCGATGGCGGCAATCAACAATTCAATGTCTTCGTATACGGCGCAGAATATTGGCGCAGGAAAACCTGAACGCGTTGTAAAGGGCTACCATGCGGCGAATCTTATGGTCGCGTTTTTTGCTGTTTCGCTCTGCCTGTGCATTGAGCTTTTCTACCGCCCGCTGATTCAGCTTTTTCTAGGCGAAGGCGGAAGCGAAGCCGCGTTGCGTACAGGGCAGGCCGCGCTCCGCTTTGAAGGATTTTTCTACTGCTGGATAGGATTCAAGATGGCGTGCGACGGACTTTTGCGCGGTGCCGGAGACATGAAAGTCTTCACCCTTGCAAATCTGATAAATCTTTCAATAAGGGTAGCCGTTTCCATTGTCTGCGCGCCCCGCTTCGGCCTTGAATGGGTCTGGTATTCCGTTCCGATGGGCTGGTTCGCCAACTTCGTGATTTCATTCGCTGAATATAAAACTGGAAGATGGAAGAAGTCCGCACAACTATGATAAAAAGAACGGCTAAAGTGTAGAGTTGTTTTAACAAGTCCACCTTAAAAATGTAGTTTTGCCTTGAAAAGTCCGCCTTAAAAATGTAATATTTCAATATGGAACGGCAGATTTTAAGTAAACTTGAGCAATGGAAAAATTCTCCACACCGAAAACCGCTTATTCTGCGCGGGGCAAGGCAGGTTGGAAAAACCTGGGTTATGAAAGAGTTTGGCAGGCGTTGTTTCAAAAATTTTGCATACATAAACTTTGACAATAATTCTGCAATGAAAGCCGTTTTTGATTCTGATTTTGATATTTCTCGCATTATTCTGGCGCTTAGCGCAGCGACTGGTATTTCTATAAAACCTCAGGAAACTCTCATAATTTTAGATGAAATTCAGGAAGTTCCGAGGGCACTTTCAAGCTTAAAGTACTTTTGTGAAAATGCTTCAGAGTATGCGGTTATTGCGGCTGGAAGTCAGATGGGTGTTGCTTTGCATAAAGGCACTAATTTTCCTGTTGGTAAAGTTGACTTGATGACTCTCTATTCATTCTCGTTCATTGAATTTCTTTTGGCATGCGAAAATAATCAGCTGGTTTCAGTTTTGGAATCTGGAGACTGGATGCTGATTACAGCATTAAAAA
Organism: uncultured Treponema sp.; assembly: GCA_964607295.1. GTDB lineage: Bacteria > Spirochaetota > Spirochaetia > Treponematales > Treponemataceae > Treponema_D. The sequence continues at coordinate 191,487 of CAZSJX010000001.1, forward strand.
CGAAATTGATTTCGCGGATGAAAGAATATTTTTATGTTGGCGGTATGCCTCAAGTTGTTCAGGCTTTTATTGATGAGCAGGACTGGTTAAAAGTCCGCGAAGTGCAGAACACTCTTCTTGAAGTTTATGCACAGGATTTTTCAAAACACGCTTCTAGTACACTAACTGCCAGGTTAAGACAAGTGTGGTCGTCGCTTCCGGCGCAGCTTTCAAAAGAAAACAAAAAATTTATGTATGGTCAGATTAAAAGCGGGGCGAGGGCAAAAGATTTTGAGCTTGCGATTCAATGGCTGTCTGACTGCGGTTTGATTCATCTTGTTCACAGTGTTTCAAAACCAGGCTATCCGCTAAAGGCTTATGAAGAACTGGATTCTTTCAAAATCTATATGAATGATATCGGACTTTTGTGCGCTCTTGGAAACACTGATATAAAAACAATTTTAGATAATAATAAATTTTTTGTTGAATTCAAAGGTGCTGTAACAGAGCAGTATGTTTTACAGCAGCTTCTTTCCTGCACTGACTTTAAGCCGTTTTATTATTCTTCACCGAATTCTTCTGGCGAAATTGATTTTCTGATTCAGGCTGAAGACCAGATTATTCCGATTGAAGTCAAAGCCGCAGAAAATCTTCAGTCAAAAAGCCTTAAATCTTTTCATCAAAAATACAATAATCAGTATTCCATTAGAACTTCTCTTTCTGATTTTAGAATAGATAACTGGCTGACGAACGTTCCGCTTTATGCAATCTTTTTGATTGGAAATAAAATAGACTTTGGGCATAATCAAAATGCAAATCAGGAAAACAAATGCGAGATTATATGAGTTTTCTTTTGCAATAGAAGATTTCTGTTTTGGGAAGAAATAAAATTCTTCATGCTTGGCGTGATTCAAATTGGGCGGCTGTTCATTTGGAAAATGCGTGCAAAAAAACTTGTTTTTTGATTTTTCAGAAAGTATAATCTGCTTGTGGAGATTTTATGGAGAAAGAGCGAAAAATCGTATTGAAAAATGACATTTTGCAGGCGCTCAAAGAAGTTGGCGTGCAAAACGGACAGTCAATTATGGTTCATACATCCTTAAGCAAATTGGGGTTTGTATGCGGCGGAGCGCAGGTTGTGATAGAAGCGCTGCTTGAATCTGTTGGGAATGAGGGCACAATCATGATGCCGGCTCAGTCCTGGAAAAATCTGGATCCCGAGTGCGGTGTTCATTGGGAAGAACCGAAAGAATGGTGGCAGCTGATTCGCGACAACTGGCCTGCCTATGATAAAGATATTACGCCGACAAATACAATGGGCGCGGTTGCTGAAATGTTCAGAAAATGGCGCGGAACATTAAGAAGCGAGCATCCTTCCTGCTCTGTGGCTGCTTGGGGAAAGAATGCGGAATTTTTGACTTGCAGGCATGACTTGTCAAATGTGTTCGGAGACGGCTCCCCGATTGGAAAGCTTTACGATTTGGACGGATATGTCCTGCTGATTGGCGTTGGATATGACAAGAACACTTCGCTTCACCTTGCCGATGTGCGCGCGGATTATCCTGGAAAACATTTCTGCACAGACCATAGCGCGGTTATGGAAAACGGAAAAAGAGTCTGGAAACCTTATGAAGTATTGTTTGTTGACGGCGAAGATTTTGAAGAAATCGGAAAGGATTTTGAACAGTCCTGCAATGTAAAAAAAGCCCGGCTCGGAAACGGAACAATAACATTTATGAAGCAGCGGGAGCTTGTTGATTTTGCCGTAAAATGGATTGAAGCAAATAGAAAGTAATCAAGGCAAAGCCGCGTTTTCTTGCAATTCACGTTTTCTCGTTATATCATAAACTATGCATTTTACAAAGGTGAAAGGAATTCTTTCCGCGCGCAATGGAATGAACATTTACCGCGGATGTACGCATGGCTGCATTTACTGTGATTCCCGCAGCCGCTGTTATCAGATTAATCATCCGTTTGAAGATATTGAAGTGAAGCAGAATGCCGCGGAACTGCTGGAAGAAAAACTTTCAAAAAAACGCAGAAAGTGCATGATTGGAACAGGCGCAATGTGCGACCCTTATATGCACTGTGAGGCGGAGCTTGGTCTTATGCGTCGCTGCCTTGAAATAATCCGCCGCCACGGTTTTGGAGTCGCGGTTCAGACAAAAAGCAGCTTGATTCTTCGCGATATTGACTTAATAGAAGAAATCAACCGCAAGGCGAAAGCCGTCGTACAGATAACACTTACAACTTTTGATGAAAATCTTTGCCGCATAATCGAGCCTGCCGTCTGCACAACAAAGGAAAGAGTGAAAATTCTTTCTGAATGCAGGATGCGCGGAATTCCTACGGTTGTGTGGCTTTCTCCGTTTTTGCCGTTCATAAACGACACTGAGCAGAATCTCCGCAGCCTAATCGAAATCTGCGTTCAGCAGAAAGTCCGCGGAATAATGTGCTTCGCAATCGGACTTACGCTCCGTGAAGGAAACCGCGAGTACTTTTACAGCCAGCTAGACAGGCATTTTCCCGGCCTTAAGCAGAAATATATTCAAACCTACGGAAATTCCTACGAAGTCACAAGCCCAGAAAACCCGCGCCTGATGAAAATCTTGTTTTCAGAATGTGAAAAAGCCGGAATCGAATGCCGCATTGAAAAAGTGTTCGAGTTTCTAGGCTCGTTCCCGGAAGAAAAGCAGAACATTTCCCAGGGTGAGTTTGAATTTTAGCGGCGGGCTGAACTATTTCCGCCTGTTTCTGATGATTTTGTGCGGCTGTGCCAATTAATTTCTACTTTTTTTTCAGCTAATTTTCTCTTTGTTTTAAACTGATTTGACAGGAGTTTTTGGGTGAAAGTCAGTGTGTTTCTGAAAAAGTAGCTTGATATTCTTGTAAAAGTACATTGATACTTTTTAAAAAGTAACTTGATATTTTTCAGAAAGTAGCTTGCTGTTTTAAAAAAAACATCTTGATACTTTTACAAAAATACCTATATACTTTTTTAGAAAGCAAGTATAAATCAGTCAATTTTATACTTAATTTCAGCTGAATTCTTAGTAAAAAAAATGCAGGACTAAATGAAAACTCCGTACACTCTAAAGAAAAATACGCCTGCTGGATAAAGCAGACGTATGCAATTGCGTGGCTAATTATGATTTCCGCTTTTGAGCCAGTCAAGAACAGAGTTTAAATTTTCTGTGCGAACATTTCCTCCTCCGTGAAGCATAAGCGAAAGCATTTCTTCTTCCCGCTGCGTGCGTGTGGTTTTTGCTCCAAGCTGTCTTGCCGTCATTTTTACCATTAGATTCATCATGAGGCGGTATGCGCCGCGGAGTTTCTTTACACTGAAGTTTCCCTGCAAGGTGAACAGCGGAATTTCCTTGGGAATATTAGTTTTTATGCGGATTTCTTCCGTCCTGCTTCCAGTCCTTTCCATTCCGACTGCGCAGACAGCGGCAATCCTGTACTTTTTAGACGCCGCTTTGTAGCCTTTCACTTTGGAAGCCATAATCCAGCCAAGAAAAATAACCTCGTTCCCCTTTTCGACTTTTTCTTTTGCCTCTTCAGCTGAAAAGGCTGGAATCCCTGTTTTTTCGGAAAGCATTTTTGCGTACTGCGCCGTGCTTCCTGTGTTTGTTGTGTAGATGATTGCTTTCATTTTTTCCTCCAAAATTAAAATAAGCAATGATGTTTTATTAACCTGAATTTCGAATTTCATATAGTAAGTAAAAAAATAGCGGAAAGGAGAGAGGCGGATGGCAAAAACACTCAGTTTTGCTGCCACGAAAGCGGCAACGATGATAGTTCCAAGGCAAAACTGCCGTGTAAGGCAACTCCGTTGCTGGCGGTTTTGACAGACGCATCCCGGCTGTTAGCTATTTTTTATATTGAATTATAGTTAACTCGAAATTAGTGGTATTAGTTTAAATGTTGTCTGCGCCGCTGGAATGTGGATTTGCATTGGTTTCAGCCCTGCGTTTTTCGAGCCTCTCTATGAACGACTCTATGTGTCCTTCAAGCATTGCAAGAACTTCACTCCGTTTTTTTATTGCTGCTCCGTCATAGACACTGAAAAGTGTGAAAATCGGTCCGTAGAATTCCAGTGCTAGCTGTTTTGCTTCCGCGGTAGAATTTGTCATCTTGCCAAAGACCGCCGAAATGTACTCAAGGGGGCCGGATGCAAGGTGCTTCTGGTAAAGTTTTGACATCTCCCTGCTGCGGTACTGCTCCAATGTAAGCATCCTGCGGAACTGCGCGCAGAATTTTTCTTCCGTCCAGTGCCTGAACTGCGCAATGCTGTACTCGCGGATTTTTTCGGCAGGAGTTTTCATGTACGCTTCTGTAAAATCTTCAGTGCTGCTTTCCGGCATTCCGTATTTTTTTGCGCGCTCCTGGTCACGCTCCGCCATGCGCTTTAGAATCTGTTCGAGTATCTCCTGCTTGCTTTCGTAGTGCTTGTAAAGCGCGCCCTTTGTGATTCCAACCTGCGATGCAATGTCGCTCATGGAAGTTCCCGGAAATCCGTTTTGTGAAAAAAGCTTAAGAGCGGTTTCCATAATCTGGTCCTTTGTTTTGCAATGCATCTTTTGCTGCTCCTTTTTTTTGTGTGTTTAAGTAACCGTTCGGTTTCTTTGTGAAAGATTATAGTTACCGAACGGTTTCTTTGTCAAGTGCTGTATAAAAAAAATATCTTGACTTGATGACAGAAGTGTGCAAGAAATATCAAGAGCCGGCTGTGCTTTTGTTATATATTGCAAACGTACCGCATTGCAGACAGCGTGCGGCGCGCAATTTTTCGGTTCAAAGGAGAAAACAATGGAATGGCTTACCGCGATGAAAAAGTCAATTGATTTTATGGAGGCTCATCTTTGCGACAATATTTCGGCCGATGATGTTGCCGGTGAGATTTTCATGTCGTCATTTTACTTTCAGCGCGGATTTAAGATTCTTACGGAAATGACGCCGGCGGAGTACATCAGGAACAGGCGGCTCTACCTTGCTGCGCTCGATGTTCTGAACGCAAAAGAGAAGGTGATAGATATTGCCTTTAAGTACTGCTATGAAACGCCGGAAAGTTTTACGCGTGCGTTCACACGTTTTCACGGAGTTTCGCCGGTTCAGCTCAAGTCGTCGCCGGAATCCATTCGTGTTTTTCTTCCGTTGAAAATTACAATTTCCATCACAGGAGGAAACAAAATGGAAAAACTCGACTGCACAGTAAGCCCGATGTTCGGCTTTAAAGTAATCGGATTTGAAAAAATCATCGACGCGCAGGACGCATACAGCCAGATTCCAAAGTTCTGGGATGAGCTTTGCAAAAAGTATTTCAATAACGTCTATTCAGGCAAGAAAGAACTTTCTCCGCAGGAGCAGGCTATAAAGGACAACTGCATCGCGGAGTACGGAGTTTGCATTGATGACATCGGCGGCGGAAAGTTCCGCTATCTTGTCGCAGGAAAATACTGCGGCGGTGATGTTCCCGACGGAATGAAGCTTTTTGAATTTCCGGACATGGACTGGGCGAAGTTCAAGTGCGTCGGTCCGATGCCGAAGGCTCTTCAGGACGTGAACACAAAAATTTTCAAGGAATGGCTTCCCGGCAATCCGGACTATGAGATGGCAGGCGGATACAACATTGAGTGGTACGACTGCGAGAAAGGCTCAATGACCGACAGCGACTACCGCAGCGCAATCTGGATTCCTGTAAAGAAAAAAAGCTAGACCGCTGCTCGATACGGATTTTGTCCGCTTGCAGTATTTGTTTGGAAGAATTTCTGCTTCCCCATGGCGCGGCGTTATGCGTCCCTGTGGGGATTTTTTTTGCCCTGTCCGTGATGTTTTTGTCCCATAGAAAATATTTTCTGTTTGTTCTATAATACCGCTACATTATTTTTTACAGAGGCTTTTTTATGTCTAATTATCCTTTTCAAAATATTGAAGTAAAATGGCAGAAGTACTGGGAAGACAACAAGACTTTCCGTGTAGAGGAAGACAAATCATTTTCAAAAGAAAAACGCAGATATATTCTTGATATGTTTCCGTATCCAAGCGGAGCGGGACTTCATGTGGGTCATCCGGAAGGCTATACAGCCACGGATATATACTGCCGCTATCTGCGCATGAACGGCTACAATGTCCTTCACCCGATGGGATACGACTCGTTCGGACTTCCTGCTGAAAACTATGCGATAAAAACTGGAACGCATCCTTCTGTTACAACAAATGCGAACATTGCAAACTTTACACGGCAGATAAAAGCCCTGGGATTCAGCTATGACTGGGACAGATGTGTTTCCACCTGCGATCCGGAGTATTACAAGTGGACTCAGTGGATTTTCCTTCAGCTTTACAAGAAAGGACTGGCCTACGAGGCTGAAACTCCGATCAACTGGTGTCCGTCATGCCTAACAGGACTTGCGAATGAGGAAGTCAAGGAAGGCAGGTGCGAAAGGTGCGGCGCAGTTGTAACCAGAAAAACAATCCGCCAGTGGATTCTGAAAATCACAGACTATGCCGAGCGTCTTCTTGAGGATCTTGATTTGCTCGACTGGCCTGAAAGCGTGAAGCTTATGCAAAAAAACTGGATTGGAAAGTCCACGGGCGCTGAAGTTGAATTTGAGGTTGCTGACAAAGATGGAAACGGAAGCGGAAAATATTTGAAAGTATACACAACAAGGGCCGACACTCTTTTTGGCTGCACATACATGGTAATGTCTCCGGAGCATAAGATGCTCAGTGAGCTTACAACGCCAGAGCAGAAGGCTGCGGTTGAGGCTTATGTCGAGGAGGCTGCAAAAAAATCCGACCTTGAGCGCACGGACCTTAACAAGAACAAGACAGGTGTCTTTACAGGAAGCTACGGAATTGATCCTGTGAACGGAGCAAAAGTTCCAATCTGGATTTCTGATTATGTTCTGACTTCATACGGAACTGGCGCGATTATGGCTGTTCCTGCGCATGATGAGCGCGACTGGGACTTTGCTAAGAAGTTCGGACTTCCTATTATAAAAGTGATTGCCACAAAAGAAGATGTTGCGTCTCTTGGCGGCGGAGATGAAAAGAAAGGCGCTGAAATCCTGCGTTCCGCATCGAAGAATCCTGATGAATACAAAAAGCTTGCCGATTCCCATCCAGAAATTTTCAGCGTGGCAAGCGAATGTACTTCCGCAAAGGACGGATATTCAATCAACTCTGAATTCCTGACAGGCAAAAGCACAAAGGACGCGGTTCAGGAAATGATAAAATTCCTTGAGGACAAAAACTGCGGAAAGGCCACTGTTAACTACAAGCTCCGCGACTGGATTTTCAGCCGTCAGCGTTACTGGGGCGAGCCGATTCCTCTTGTTCACTGTGAGAAATGCGGATGTGTTCCAGTGCCGGAAAAGGATCTGCCGGTAAGGCTCCCTGATGTAAAATCCTACCAGCCTACCGGAACTGGAGAAAGCCCTCTTGCCGCGATTGATTCCTGGGTAAACACTTCGTGTCCTAAATGCGGCGGAAAAGCAAAGCGCGAGACAAACACAATGCCTCAGTGGGGCGGCTCCTGCTGGTACTATCTGCGCTACCTTGATCCAAAAAATAATTCTGAGTTCTGCTCAAAGGAAAAGGAAGAATACTGGATGCCGGTTGACCTTTACGTAGGCGGAGCGGAGCATGCTGTTCTTCATCTTTTGTACGCGAGGTTCTGGCACAAGGTTCTTTATGACATCGGGGCAGTCTCTACAAAGGAGCCGTTCCACCGCCTTATAAACCAGGGGCTTATAACCTCGTTTGCGTTCCAGCGCGCCAACAAGACTCTTGTTCCGACTGATGAGGTTGAGGAGAAGGACGGAAAGTTCTTTGAAAAGGCGACCGGCGAGCCTGTGGAGCAGATTATTGCAAAGATGTCCAAGTCGCTCAAGAACGTTGTTAATCCGGATGAAATGATTCAGAAGTACGGAGCCGACTCTGTGCGTATGTATGAAATGTTCATGGGGCCGCTCACTGTTTCCAAGCCGTGGAACACACAGGGACTCGTTGGAATAAACCGCTTCCTTGAAAAAGTCTGGGGCATCAGCGAAAAGCCTATGGACAGCATCGATATAAAAGGAAAAATTGAGGACAAGGCGCTTGCCTCGCTCAGAAAGACTTTTGCCCGGACAATAAAAAAAGTTACAGAGGATACCGCGTCGCTCAGCTTCAACACTGCAATCAGCCAGATGATGATTTTTATAAATGAGGCGTCAAAATTCAGCTCTCTTCCGAAGGAAATGTGGAAGGACTTTGTTCTTATTCTAAGCCCTTACGCGCCGCATCTTGGCGAGGAACTGTGGCAGAAGCTTGGCGGAGAAAAAACGGTGGCCTACGAGAGATGGCCTTCATTCAGCGAGGAATTCTGCCGTGAAGACAGCGTTCAGATTGTTGTAATGATAAACGGAAAGCTCCGCGACAAATTTGAGGCTGCTCCTGGAACTGATGATGAGACGCTCAAAAAGATGGCCTCGGAGACAGAAGGGTACAAGAAGTTCACCGACGGAAAGACAGTTGCCAAGGTGATTGTTGTAAAAGACAAGCTGGTGAATGTTGTGGCGAAATAGATGAATCCGTCTAGTTTGAAAGCGCATTATATCAAGGTGGCTGGAGCTGTGGCTCTGGCCGGAAACGCTGTCCTTGCCGCTGTGAAATTCCTTTTCGCGTATCTTTCAGGCTCTCTTGCTGTGGCTGGAGATGCGGTTGACAGTTCCACCGATGTGCTTATTGCGCTTGTAACACTTTTTGTGAGCCAGATTATCCAGCGGCCGGGCGACAAGGAGCATCCGTGGGGACACGCCAGGGCGGAGACGACTGCGACTATGGCGCTTGCGTTTATAATTTTCTTTGCGGGCGCCCAGCTTGTCCTTTCCGCAGTGAAAAAGATTGTCCTTCATGACCTTCAGGGAGAAGTCTCGTCTTCGGCGGTCTATGCGGCTGTCATTTCGATGGCGGGAAAAACGCTTCTTGCGCTGGCGCAGCTTCATTACGGAAATCTTGCCGGAAGCGAGATTGTAAAGGCAAACGCCCAGAACATGAAAAGCGACATCATGCTTTCTGGAGCTGTGCTTGCCGGCCTTCTTTGCTCCGGGGTTTTCAAGATGCCTGTTCTTGATCCAGTGGTTGCCATGCTTGTGGGGCTGTGGGTCATAAAAAATGCCGCCTCGCTTTTTATGCGGATGAACATGGAGCTTATGGACGGAAACGCCGACAGCTCTCTCTATAAAAAGCTTTTCGACGCAGTTTCGACTGTTCCCGGCGTGCTGAACCCTCACCGGGCTAGAATCCGCAGAATGGCATCCAGTTTCGATGTTGACCTTGATATAGAAGTTGAGCCGTCGCTCTCTGTGTACGAGGCCCATGAGCTTAGCGAGCAGGCTGAATGTGCGATCCGCCGTGAAATTCCTGAGATTTATGATATCGTGATTCATATTGAGCCGAAAGGTTCGGATTCCCATCAGCGTAAGGAGGAATTCGGCCTTAATCCGGAAAATTTCCAGGAAAAAGGTGAAAATCCCAAGAATACATGATATTCCGCCTGAAAATTGCGCGCTCCCTGTTTGCAGTTTAGTTCATAGTTCGATATAACGCTCTTCAGGCTGCTTTTCAAAATAGCTTAGAATTTCGCTGCGGGTTTCATCGTTCGATTTGTAGTTCAACATTCTCGTCTGAAAATAATGGCCGAACTTGAACTGGGCGCAGTAGTACGAGAAAAACCTCTGGATTCTTGTCCTGTGGAATTCGACAGGCTGAAATTTTTCCACATTGTCTATGAAGCGAAGCGCTGTGTTCATTCTGTCCACTGTGATTTTTTCGGGGCGGCCATCAAGCTCTTTCTTTATCTGGGCGAAAATCCACGGACGCTCAGCGGCTGCCCTTGCTATCATGATTCCGTCCGCATCAGGCGCCTTGTCCATCACAAGCCGCGCGCTGGCAGTGTCCTTGACGCAACCGTTCACGTAGACTTTTATTTTTCCGCCGTGCCGCTCCAGAATCTTCTGGGCAAACTCATGTCTTGGAAGTCCCCGGTATTTTTCCTTGATTGTCCGGGCATGGAGCGTTATCAGCTCTGCTCCGTTTTCCACAAGCGTGTCTATGAAGTCCATGAACCCCTGCTCCGTGAAGTCCTCTCTGCCGAGCCTGCATTTTATGCTCAGCCTGAAGTGCCTCTGCATTCTTGCGCCTGAACGCTCCAGAGCTTTTTTTACCTGCATGACCGCCCGGGCTGTTTCATCCAGCGGCTTGAGCATCCATGCGATTCCAGCACCGGTTTTGTAGATTTGCGGCGCGGAGCATCCCATGTTCAGGTCGACGCCGGTTCCGCCATTTTCGCACACAATTTCAGCCGCTTCCGCCAGTTTGTCCGCGGAGGCTCCTGTGAGCTGCCACACGATTTTTTGCGGACACGGACCGCTCATGAGATAGTATTTTTCAAACGGCCCCATGTTAAGAAGAGAGGATGCGTTTATCATTTCTGTGAAATACTCATCGCAGCCTCCGAATTCCTCAACGGAAACTCTGAAGGCCTCATGGCTGAGCGTTGCCATCGGCGCGCATACAAGCTTCATTTTGATTCCAAATATTCCGCGAGAATTTCCGCGGCATCAGCGCAAAGCTCTGGGCATGGGCGCTTCCTGTAGTATTCAGCAGTCCGTTTTTCAGAGACAGGAGAGTCCGCCTGAATTTTTTCCCGGGACTGTCCGCGCGGTGAAAGGCCTAGAAGCTCGCGGCATATAAATGAGCCGTTTTTTTCCTTGAACCTTGCGCATAGAAACTGGCCGTCCTTGTACACAGAGTCCTTTGCTTCCTTGTTGAGCGGATCCGCGCTGCCGTTTTTTATGCTCATTGCAAGCAACATTCCACTTACGGCTCCGCACATTTCCCGTAGCCTGCATGTTCCGCCACCGAATGCCTGGGCCGCTTTAAGGGCAAGCTCCGTGTCAATTCCGAGCTCGCCGCAGAAAACTCCGATGACAGACTGGGCGCAGTTGAATCCTTTGTGAAAATTTTCCTTTGCGCGTTCTCTTGCTTCTTCCGGGGAAATCATAGCGACTCAACAGCTTTTGCGGCTTCTTCAATAAATGGAGCGTCAACTGATTCAATTTCGCCCTTGTCGACAGCCTGGGATATGCTCTGGTCGATTGGAATGCGTGCAAGGACTTTCAGGCCGAATTCTTTTGCGGTTTTGTCTATGCTGCTTTCACCGAACACATTTATTTCTTTTCCGCAGTCCGGGCATTTTACGTAGCTCATGTTTTCTATGAGGCCTAGAACCGGAATGTTCATCATCTTTGCCATGTTTACGGCTTTTTCCACGATTACACGCACCAGCTGCTGCGGAGAGGAGACAATCAGAATTCCGTCCACCGGAAGCGACTGGAAAACTGTGAGGGGAACATCTCCTGTTCCAGGCGGGCAGTCTACAAACATAAAGTCAACATCTTCCCACAGCACGTCTGTCCAGAACTGTCTTACTGCTCCGGAAATGACCGGGCCTCTCCATACAACAGGATCAGTTTCGTTTTGAAGCAGAAAATTCATCGACATAAGCTGAATTCCTGTCTTTGTTTTGACCGGCTTCAAGTATCCGCCTTCGCTTCCATCGCTGTTTTTTTCTGAAACGCTTTCAGCGCGGATGTTTCCAAGGCCGAACGAAGTTGGAATGGAAGGTCCTGTGATATCAGCGTCAAGAACCGCTGCCTTGAATCCGTCTTTGCTTGCCTTGCATGCCAGAAGGCTTGTTACAAGCGACTTTCCGACCCCTCCTTTGCCGGAAACAATTCCAATAACTTTCTTTACAGAAGCTCCTGAATGAAGGGTTTCTTTTAAAGGCTTCTTTTCACATTTGTCTCCGCAGCTGGAGCAGCTTCCATTACAGGCCATCTTTCACCTCGGTTTTTTTATGCTTAATAAATAGTTCTCTTGCAGTGAATATAATCAAATTTCCACAAAAATACAATAAAAGGCATCTGTGTACAATAATATATGTTATAAATAATAATTATTATTGAAGATAATATAAAAAAATGTTAATCTATATTCCACTCTCATTAGAAAGCGGAACTTTCAGCTTTCTGGCGGGGGGGGGGTACTCTTTGGTGTTTTATTTTTCATTGCTGACTTTTGTCTTGAGCCTTTTTTTTACTTGGCTCATAATAAAGATTTGCAGAAAATATGAAATTTATGATGAAATAGATCCTCGGAAGATTCACAGCGGAAATATTCCCCGTCTTGGAGGAGTCGCAGTCTTTGTGTCATTTTTTGTCTGCGCCGGTGTCTATGTCTTTCTTTTTCAGCGGGGAGTGTTTGGCTTTGCATGGCAGGCTTTTCTGGGGCTTGTTCTGATATTCACCTTCGGCTTTATAGATGATCTTGTTGACCTTCATGCGCGGTTTAAATTTTTAGTTCAGATTGCAGCCGCTTTGCTTGTTGCGCTGAGTCCTGTTGGAATCAGCAGGATTTTTTTTGTCAGCCTGAATCCGTTTGTTGGAAAAGCTGTAACTTTCTTTTGGATTTTGGTTTGTGTGAACGCTTTCAATTTAATTGACGGAATTGACTGGCTTTGTTCTGGAATTTCATTTCTTTCTATTATAACGTTTGGCATTTTGAGCCTGGTCTTTGGAAATGATTTGACTCCGCTTTATTTTATTCTTGCGGGCTCAATAGCTGGATTTATGTTTTTCAACAGGCCTCCTGCAAGAATATTTCTTGGCGACTCTGGAAGCCAGACGCTGGGCTTTGTAGTCGCGGTATTTCCGCTTATTTGCGAGGGATCGCCTAGCTTTGAGTATAACAAGCTGCTTTTGATGTTTCTTGCCGCCTCTATTCCTCTTACAGATGTTCTTGCCGCCACATGGAGAAGAATCCGCGACCATCGCTCGATTTTCAGCGCGGACAGAGCCCATATACATCATAAAATGCTGAATGTCGGGTTTTCCCGAGGAGCGACAATTGCGTTTCTTCTGGCGCTTCAGGTTCTTGTTTGTTTTTCTGTTTTAATTTCATATAAACTCACCTTAAGAGTTGCAACCGCCGAGCTTTCTTTGTTTCTGGCGATAGTTGAGCTTGTTTTTATTGCCTTTCATTATTTGAATTATTCCGTGAACCGGAAAAAAACAGGGCATCTTCAAGACCATCCGATGGAAGAACATTAAGACAGAAATTCATTTTGCTGAAAAAAGTCTCTATGCTTTTCACTTTGTTCTTATTTTGCTATACTCTCGGAATCAGCAATCTCGCCTCAAACGTCGGGATATTAAACCCTCCGCACGAATAAATTGCTGCACGCTGCCTTTTGCGGCGGAAGAAATTCTTAAGGAAGAACTATGCTAAGTCAAAAAGATTTGTTTAAGTCCGCAGTCCTGAACGCTGTAAGCCAGTTTAAGCTGGAAAATAAAATAGATTGTCCTGATATCGATGAAAAGCTTGTGCGTGTGGAAAATCCTCCGCGCCCGGAGATGGGAGACTTGGGAAGCCCGATGTTCCCTTTTGCAAAAATGTTCAGGATGGCTCCGCCGGCAATTGCGTCCGCTGTGGCTGGTTTGCTTAAAAAATCCGCAGAAAATGATTCCGCCCTTTCTTCCCTTGGAGAATTTGCCGCCGCGGGACCTTATGTAAATATAAAGCTTAACAAGGCTTCTTCCGCCGCAGGAATTCTGGCTTCAATTGTTTCGCAGGGAGACAGCTACGGTTCTCTTGATTCAGAAGGAAAAAAGCCTCTTGCGGGCCAGCGGATTATGGTGGAGTTTTCGTCTCCGAACACAAACAAGCCTCTTCATCTTGGCCATCTGCGCAATGATGCTCTTGGCGAAAGCGTAAGCCGGATTCTAAAGAAGGCCGGGGCGGAGGTTTTTAAAGTAGACCTTATCAACAACCGCGGAATTCACATCTGCAAATCCATGCTGGCATATAAGCTTTTCCATGAGGCAAAAAATGAGACTCCAGAGTCCCTTGGCATGAAGGGAGATCATTTTGTGGGCCAGTGCTATGTTGAATTTGACAAATATTCCAAGGAGCATCCGGAGGCTGTTCAGCAGGCAGAGGAAATGCTTGTAAAATGGGAGCAGGGCGACAATGAAATCCGCAGTCTCTGGCAGAAAATGAACGGCTGGACTTTGGACGGGCTAAAGGAAACTTACAAGAGGACGGGAATCGCCTTTGATAAATTCTACTTTGAAAGCGACACTTACTTGAAGGGCAAGGATGAAATTCTTAAAGGCCTTGAAAAGGGAGTGTTCTTTAAAGCTTCGGACGGCTCTGTCAGGATTGATGTTACAGATGTCGTTGGAAAAGGAAAGGATGAGGACAGCCATGAAAAGGTTCTGCTTAGAAAGGACGGAACTTCAGTTTATATAACTCAGGATATAGGAACTGCCATCAGCCGCCATAACGACTGGCCGTTCAATCAGCTTGTCTATGTTGTTGCCAGCGAGCAGAATTATCACTTTAAGATTCTTTTCCATATTTTGAAAAAGCTTGGATTCAGCTGGACTGAAAAACTGTTCCACTTGAGCTATGGGCTTGTGAATCTTCCTAGCGGAAGAATGAAGAGCCGCGAGGGAACTGTTGTTGATGCGGATGATTTGATTGACAGTCTTCATGCCCAGGCTCTAAAGGCAATTGAAGAGCGCGGCAGGGACAGTTCTGTCGGCAATCCTGATGATGTTGCTGAAAAAGTTGCGCTGGCGGCATTGGATTATTATCTTTTGAATGTTGCTCCGGTAAAAGATATGCTTTTCAACCCGGAAGAATCGCTTAGCTTTAACGGAAATACCGGCCCTTACCTTCAGTATATGGGAGCGCGTATTGCTTCAATTCTACGCAAGGCAAAGGAGCAGGGAATTGAGCCTTCTGTTTCGCCTGAGGATTTTTCTCTTTTAACAGCGGAAAGTGAATGGGCCCTGATAAAAGTTCTGGAAAGATTCCCTTCGGTTGTGCAGAAAGCTGCGGAAACTTTAGATCCAAGCGGAATGGCTTCTTACCTTTATGATGTGAGCAAGAGTTTCAGCGCATTTTACAGGGACTGTCCGATTGTTGGAGCTGTCTCTGAAAACGAGCGTCTTGCAAAAGCCCGCCTTGCGCTAGCAAACTGCACATTGACGGTTTTAAAGAGCGGCATGGAGCTTGTTCTTGTGCCATATTTGGAAAAAATGTAGTTTCTTGAGCTTTAATTGGGCATTTGATTGTGTTTTATCCCCGTGCAGAGGCTGCGGATCTTGTCTTTCTGGCGCGCAGTCTTTGTCTTTCGGATTTTTTAAGGCATTGTTTTTTTCAGGGCTGCCGTCTTGGACAGGCTCCGTTTCTTATCTGAATTTATGCCGTGATTATGCTCTATATTGAATAAATACTTAATTTTTTGTATGCTGATATAGTTTTTATAAAAAAAAGTGCATATTTATACAAAATTGGAGGCTCTTCTATGAACGAAAACAGTCAGAATTCAAATTTTATTGATAAACTTTCAAAGCTTACTGTGGACAACGATCCCATAGATCCAGCCCTTTATGAAAAATTCAATGTAAAGCGCGGCCTTAGATATGCAGACGGACGCGGAGTTCTGGTCGGGCTTACGAAAATAGGAGATGTTGTAGGCTACTACATTGATGATGAAGGAAACAAGGTCGCTATTCCTGGAAAACTGATTTACCGCGGATATAATGTTGAGGATATTGTAAAGGATGCTGAGTTTCACCATCAGTTTGGATTTGAGCAGTGCGTTTATCTGCTTTTGTTTGGGCAGCTCCCCACTCAGTCCCAGCTGGATGAATTTTCTAGTTTCCTAGGAAGCCTGAGGTCTCTTCCTGAATATTTTACAGAAGACATGATAATGAAGGCGCCTTCAAGCGACATCATGAATAAAATAGCGCGCGGAGTTCTTGCTTCTTACTCCTACGATCCTGATCCGGAAAACCGCGATGTGGCTAATATACTTCGCCAGTGCATAGAGCTTATTTCACGTTTTTCAACATTGGCCGCCTATGGCTATCAGGCCAAGCGCCGTTATTATGACGGAAAAAGCATGTACATACATAATCCTCTTCCAGAGCTTAGCACTTCTGAAAATTTTCTGCGCCTCACAAGAAATGACAAGAGCTATACGCGCCTTGAAGCCGAGATTCTTGATCTTGCGCTTATTCTTCATGCTGAGCACGGCGGAGGAAACAACTCGTCCCTCACAATTCATGTAGTTTCTTCTGCGGACACTGATACATATTCTGCAGTTGCGGCGGCTGTCGGCTCTCTTAAAGGACGGCGTCATGGCGGCGCGAATATCCGCGTCATAGAAATGATGGATAATATCAAGGAGAATGTGAAGGACTGGAGCAATGAAAAGGAAATAGAAGACTATCTTTACAAGATTGGAAAAAAAGAGGCGTTCGACCGCACCGGACTTATCTACGGACAGGGACACGCTGTTTATACAATAAGCGATCCCCGTGCAATTCTTTTACGGAACAAAGCGGCGGAACTTGCAAGGGAGAAGGGCTGCGAGGAGGAATTCAATCTTTATACTTCAATAGAGCGGCTTGCTCCGGAAATTCTGTATGAGCTTCATGGCCATAAAAAGCGCATCTGCACAAATGTTGACTTTTATTCAGGTTTCGTTTATTCAATGCTTGGAATTCCACGTGAGCTTTATACGCCTCTGTTCGCTATTGCAAGAATCGCTGGCTGGAGCGCGCATAGAATAGAAGAGATTGTCGCAGGAAAACGTATTTACCGTCCGGCATACAAAAATGTCGCTGAAGAGCGTGATTACGTTCCGATGGATAAGCGCAGTTAAAAATTCAAAAATTTGTTGACAATTCAATATAAATTTTATTATCTTTTTCATCAGATAGGAAAATGAAATGAGCAAAGAAAAACATCATCATCATGAGGAACATAAGCATGAAGAGTTCAACAAGACTCAGAATGCTGTAGCTCAGGAGGCTGAAGAGCAAAAAGCAGCGGAATCTCAGCCTGAAGAAAAAAAGAATTCCGCGGAAGAAAAGATTGCGGAGCTTGAAAAGCAGGTTGAGGAGCTGAAAAAAGACAATGCTGATTTAAAGGATCAGGTTCTTCGCCGCGCGGCAGACTTCGATAACTACAGAAAAAGAGCAATTCAGGAAAAACAGGAGGCTTTTGACTTTGCAAATACTAATTTGCTGAAGGATCTTCTGGAAAGCCTTGACAACTTTGACCGCACTGTTGAAGCCGCCGCATCTGCCACAGATCCAAAGTCTATTGCTGATGGCGTTACAATGATAAACAAGAGCCTTATCAGCATGCTTGAAAACAAGTACAATCTTGTTGCCTACGGTGCTGCAGGCGATGCTTTTGATCCAGATATTCATGAAGCTATAGGCTCTTCACAGGATCCGGTCGCATCTCCGGTTCTGAAAGTTGTCTACTTAAAAGGCTACAAGCTTAAAGACCGGGTAATCCGCCATGCAAAAGTAATGGTGAGTATGCCGGACGGAACTGTAAGCGCGCAGCCTTCAGAGGAAAAGAAAGAAACTGAAGAAAATCAATAATTTCTTCAAAAAATATATTGAATATAAAAAGAGGTAAATATTATGGGTAAAATTATTGGAATTGACTTGGGAACAACAAATTCTTGTGTCGCTGTTATGGAAAACGGCGAGCCTGTTGTAATCCAGAACTCGGAAGGCGGACGCACAACACCTTCAATTGTTGGTTTCACTGCAAAAGGAGACCGCATTGTTGGTCTTCCGGCTAAAAACCAGATGGTTACAAATCCAAAGAACACAATTTATTCTATTAAACGTTTTATCGGACACCGCTACAGCGAGCTTTCTGGAGAAGCAAAGCTTGTTCCGTACACTGTAAAAGACCACGGTGAAGATGTCCGTGTTGAAGTTGAGGAAAATGGAGCAAAAAAAGAATACAGCCCTCAGGAAATTTCAGCGTTTATTCTTCAGAAAATGAAGAAAACTGCGGAAGATTATCTTGGAGAAACTGTTACCGAGGCTGTAATTACAGTTCCGGCATACTTCAATGATGCCCAGCGTCAGGCTACAAAGGATGCCGGTAAAATTGCGGGGCTTGATGTAAAGCGTATTATCAATGAGCCTACAGCCGCGTCTTTGGCCTTTGGATTCAACAAGGACCAGAAGCAGGAAAAAACAATCGCAGTATACGACCTTGGCGGCGGTACATTCGATATTTCAATTCTTGAGCTTGGCGACGGTGTTTTTGAAGTAAAATCCACAAACGGAAACACTCACCTTGGAGGAGATGACTGGGACCGCTGTGTTGTAAACTGGCTTATTGAGCAGTTCAAGTCCGACACTGGCATTGATCTTTCAAAAGACAGCATGGCTTTGCAGAGACTCCGCGAGGCTGCTGAAAATGCAAAAATCTCTCTTTCAAACCAGACAACAACTGAAATCAACCTGCCTTTTATTACTGCGGATGCTACAGGACCTAAGCACTTGCAGAAGACTTTGACACGCGCGCAGTTTGAGCAGATGACAGATCATTTGTTTGAGGCTACACGCGAGCCTTGCACAAAAGCTATGAAGGATGCTGAAATTACACCGGACAAGATTGACGAGGTTCTTCTTGTCGGCGGTTCAAGCCGTATGCCTAAAGTTCAGGAAATTGTAAAGTCAATTTTTGGAAAGGAAGGCAGCCGCGCGGTTAACCCGGATGAGGCAGTTGCAATTGGAGCTGCAATTCAGGGAGGAGTTCTTGCTGGCGATGTAAAGGATGTCCTTTTGCTTGATGTAACTCCGCTTTCTTTGGGAATTGAAACTATGGGCGGTGTGTTTACACGTCTCATTAACCGCAATACAACAATCCCTACAAAGAAGAGCCAGGTGTTCTCAACTGCGGTAGACAATCAGACTGCTGTAAGCATCCATGTTCTTCAGGGCGAGCGCGAAATGGCGGCTCAGAACAGAACTTTGGGCAATTTTGATCTTACTGGAATTCCGGCGGCTCCTCGTGGCGTTCCGCAGATTGAAGTTACTTTCGATATTGATGCAAACGGAATTGTCCATGTAAGCGCAAAAGATATGGGAACCGGCAAGGAGCAGCATATTCAGATTACATCTTCCAGCGGACTTTCTGAAGAGGAAATCAACCGCATGGTAAAGGATGCCGAGGCAAATGCTGACGCTGATAAAAAGAAGAGGGAGGCAATCGACGCAAAGAATGAGGCCGACAGCCTTGTTTATGCAACAGAAAAATCCCTTAAGGATATAGGCGACAAGATTTCCGCTGATGAAAAGTCAAAGATTGAAGCCGCTATGAACGAGCTTAAGGAAGCTCTCAAGGGCGACAATATCGATGACATAAAGGCTAAGGCTGAAAACTTGAAGCAGGCTTCCTATAAGATGGCTGAAGAGTTGTACAAGTCTCAGGCTGCACAGCAACAGCAGGGTGCGGCAGGAGCTCAGGGAGCTGCTTCTGGCCAGAATCCGGACGATGGCAAGAATGACGGCTCTTCAGGATTCAAAGGCGCAAACAACGCTGATGATGTTGAGTACGAAGTAAAGAACTAAAATTAATCTAAACAAAGGGAAACGGGGTTGCCTTGAAAGAAATTTCAGGGCAACCTCGATTTTATAGGTAAACAATATGTCTGCAAAACGTGATTATTACGAAGTTTTAGGCATTGATAAAACTGCTGATAAAGATGCGATAAAAAAAGCATATAGAAAACTTGCGATACAATATCATCCTGACCGTAATCCCGGTGATAAGACTGCAGAAGAAAAATTCAAGGAAGCAACAGAAGCTTATGAAGTCCTGAGCGATGACCAGAAGCGTCCTATTTATGACCAGTATGGTTTTGCCGGTCTTGAAGGCATGGGCGGCGGTTCTGCAGGCGGGTATAGCCACGCTTTCCATGATTTCAGCGACTTGTTCGGCGGCTCGGGCGGATTCAGCGATATTTTTGAGAACCTTTTTGGAGGGGGCTTTGGCTTTGGCGGAAGTTCCGGCGGAAGAGGCAGGAGCAGCAACGATGGCGCCAGCTTGCGCTATGATTTGCATATTGATTTTAAGGAAGCTGTTTACGGCTGTAAAAAAGATATAACCTTCAGGCGGGATGAGCAGTGTCCTGACTGCCATGGAACCGGCGGCGCTGCTGGTTCTTCTGTAAAGACTTGTCCTAGCTGCGGCGGAAGAGGTCAGGTTGGCAGAAATTCTGGTTTCTTCGTTGTCCAGCAGACTTGCCCTACTTGCCGTGGAAAAGGAACCGTGATAGACAAGCCTTGCGCTTCTTGCCGCGGAACCGGTGTCTTCTCTAAATCCACAACAATGAGTGTAAAGATTCCAGCTGGCGTGGAAAACGGAAGACGGCTTTCTATCCATGGAATGGGAAATTCTGGAACGAACGGCGGTGCTGCCGGCGATCTTATAATAGTTGTAAATGTAAGGTCTGACAGGTATTTTGAGCGGGATGGACATGATTTGTATTGCGCTGTTCCAATAAGCATATCGCAGGCAATTTTAGGAGCCAGCATAGAAATAAAGAATCTTGATGGAAAGACGCTGTCTATAAAAGTTCCTGCTGGAACACAGCATGGAAAATTTCTCCGTGTCCGTGATGAAGGTGTTCCTGTTGAAGGCTCTTCAAGAAAAGGCGATCTTTATGTAAAGATTATGGTTCAGATTCCTTCAAAGCTTTCACGCCAGCAGATTGCTGCAATGGAGGCTTTTGCCGCGTTGGAGAAGCCGGCATCTTCGCCGGATCTTTTAACAAGAGAGTCCTTGGGATAATAAACTGTTTGCACGGTGCGTTCCCAGTCTCGCTTGATTTTTTTCTTTTGATTCGTGCGGAAGATTGAATGCCTCGCTGTTTTGCGGCGGGGCTCGTTTATTTTTAGCTGGTCTGCCTGCATTGTTTTGCTTGCCTGCGCCGTTTTTTTTGAAAATCAACATTTCCAAGTTTCATATAATTTTTTCTTAAATTTCTGCCGATACTATGGTATACTGTTGTATAAACCCAAGAGCGAGGTGCAGAGATGTATAAGGCAAAAAGACATGCTGTTTTAGTTGCAACGGGAGCCATTTTTCTTGTAATTTTAGCTTTTTTAGTTTCAGCTGTTTCTCCTGCTGTAAGAAACGCACATGACAATGTTGTATTTTTTTCTTTTATAACACTTTCTGTTGTTTTTTCAATTGTCTATGTTGTTGTTACACGCGCAAAAAACGGGCTTCTTGATATAATCCGGAAAAGGGCGCTTTTTACAAAGGAAACCGGCATCTTAAGTGAATTTATTGACAAAATTCGTTTCTGCTATTCACTGGATGATTTTTATGAGGCGATTTCTTCGGTTTTAGAGATGAAAGGAGACTGCTCTGTTCTCTTTATCGACCGTGAAAAAGACTATGTCCTTTACAACAGCCCTGACAGAATTTCCTGCTCTGAGTCTGTAATGGATGCGCTTCAGCTGAATTATCCTGTTACATGGGGCGAAGGCTATTTCTTCATGGGAAATGAATTCGGCATTGTAACAAAGCAGAGCCAGGCGCGCGGCTTTATTCTTTCAAACAATAAAAAGCATCTTTACGTTTTCTGCCGCTATACAAAGCTCTTCGATTCTGAAATTTACAAGTTTCTTTATGATGAGTTCGCGCGTTTTCAGGCCAGGGCTCTTACAATCAGCAAGCTTTCTGAAATTTCTTCACTTTCAAGGGAATGGAAGCAGCTTGCGGATACACAGAAGTCGTTCCTGCCTTTGAATATGCCTAAGATTGACAAGCTTTCTGTTGCCGCATACTACCGTCCGCTTGTAAATGTTTCAGGAGACTATTATTCGGTTCTTCCAATTTCGCCGACAAAGACACTGCTTATGCTTGGTGATGTTTCTGGAAAAGGTCTCGCGGCCGCGCTGGTCATGGGACTTGTTATGAACACTGTAAAAATTCTGGGAGACAAGGAAAATCTTCCTGCGATGATTAAGGCGGTCGACAAGGCTATTAAAGGAATGAAGCTTCAGGATAAGTACACGGTTCTTTTTATTGGAATTGTCGATACCGAAAAAATGACAATCAGGTATGTTAATGCTTCAATGTCCGATCCTCTGATTATTACGAATTCTCCGTCTGGCTATAGAATCAAGCCGCTTACGTCAAACTGCTCTCTTGTTGGAATTATTGACATTGATGATGTTCAGGTTGATGAGCAGCGCTTGTTCCGTGATGATGTTATTCTTATGGCTTCTGACGGTGTTTCTGAAGTTATGAATGAGGAAGGAGTAGAGCTTGGCGATACTGAGCTTTATCAGAATACGATTAAGAAAAGCGCCTCTAAGACGCCTAAGGAATTTATAGATGATGTTGTAAATCTTATTATGGAATACAACGGTGGAAAAAAACTCAGGGATGACGTTACAATGATGGTCGCCAAGGTTGAGAGGTAGAAAATGATTTTTGCTGTTATAAATATTATTATCTGCGCTGTTCTTGTTTATATTTCGTTTAGCATTGATAAGAACGTAAATGGAAATTCTTCCAATGCCAGCCTTGTAAATTTGTTCCTGTTTTTGGGCGTTATATTTTTCTTTATGGCTGTTACGATTATACTTTGCCAGCGCAACTCAATGCAGTTCGCATTGCTTTCTGGAAGGTTTACGTATCTTATCATGGGCTGGTTTTCTGTGAGCAGCTGCAGCTATATGCTTATTTTTCCTGATTACAAGAAGCTGAAATTTGCTGCGTTGTTTCAGGTTTTGCTTTTTGCCCTTGCAGTTTATCTGGTTTTCTTTGCTCCGAATGCATTCTCTTCAATTTCGCTTGCAGACGGAAATTTCCTGCGCATTTCTTCAGGAATTGTATTTAACGGAAAGCTGGCGGGCGCGTTTGATATTTCATGGCTCACTTTGTACAATTTCCTGTATAGAGTCTTAATTCCGGCGTTTGTCTCGGTAATGGTCATTGTCCGCGCTGAAAATACAAGCTCAAAGCTCAAGCAGCAGAATATGCTCCAGAACGTGTTTGGAATTATGCTTTCCTGGGCTGTCTTCTGGTACATGAATCTATGCTCTGAAATTCAGCCTGTCCTGAATAATTTCGCGCCTATTGGATTTATTCCCGGAATGTACTTTTTCGCGCGTTCAAATGGAAATGATGAAATTGTCGACGCCAGAATTCTTTTGATGGGATTTGTCCGTCTGCTGATTGGATTTATTGCGCCGATTCTTGTTTCCGGCATATTTTTTATGCTTCTTCTGCCGGTTTCAAATGTGAATATTCATATTTTTGAAGGCTTGGTCTATATTGCCGTTGCGTTTGTTTTCTTTGTTCTCATGCTTTTCCGCAGAAAATTCAAGAATTCAGAGCTTTTTAGAAACAAAATGTATTCTGAGGATTTTGAGCGCGATATAACTTCAATTGATTTCAGCCTTGAGGCAAGCGAAATTACAGGAAATGTATTCAATGTGTTCAAAAAATACGTCGGCTCGTCCTCAATGAAAATTCTTATTGATGATGGAATTGGAAGCATGAGCTGTATCTATTCTTCCGACGGCGACAAAAGTTTTTCTACTCCGATTGACCAGTCCGTTGCCGATGTTCTTATGAACAACCATCATCAGGTTGTGTTCCGCGAATTCGCCCAGAAAAGCAACTCGCTCGCCTCTGTAAGAAGCAAAATTCTAGGAGTCATGGACAGCACGAATTCAGATGCCCTGATTATGCTGAACGAAGGCCGCCAGTTTGTTGGTCTGATTCTGCTTGGCAAAAAAATCAGCGGAAATATTTATTCTGAATATGACTATGAGGTCTTTAATAAATTCTATTCAAATTTGTTTGTTGTCGGCTATTATGTAAAGAACATCATGAACGAGGCCGTAGTTGGAACTGTAAACCGTGAAATCAGAATGTCCGGACAGATTATTACTTCCATTCAGGAGAACATGGATTTAATAAAAAGCAAGAAGATTGACGCCGGCTATCTTATGATTCCAGCCCACAACATTGGCGGTGAATTTGTAGACATGATCCGCCTTACAGACACCCGGCACATTTTTGTAATTGGCGCTTTGAGCGGAAAAGGAATTGCGGCTTCAATGGGAATGGTTATTCTAAAGTCTATTATTAGAACATTCCTTTCTGAAACTACAGACTTCAAGCTGCTTGTTGCAAAAGTGAACCGTTTTATCCACGAGAATCTCCCGAAGGGAACATTCTTTGCCGGCACTTTTGGAATTCTTGATTTCAGCACAGACACGATGTATTATATCAACTGCGGAATTCCAGCTTTGTTTGTTTATACACGCGCCTATAATAACGTAATTGAAGTTCAGGGCGAGGGGCATATACTTGGATTCGTAAAGGATATTACGCCGTATATAAAAGTAAAGAAAGTCAAACTGTCCGAAGGCGATATTGTCATGGTTGTAACAGACGGAATCATTGACACAAAGTCTTTGCGCGGAGATATTTTTGGAAAAACAAGGACGCAGACGGCGCTGATGGAAAATTCAGGCTATTCTGCTGAAAAAATGGCGAAGTTTACTTATGATGCCCTTGTTGAATTTACTTCAAAAGAGCTTGAAAACGACATTACAATGCTTGTTATGAAGTATTTGGGAAATCAGGCTGCTCAGGCTTAAGATTTTTTATTGAAAGATTTTTGAAAGAGGCAAAAAATGGATCAGCTTGCGCTTAAAGAAAAAACAGGTGTTAACTATATGCTGCTTGAGCTTACAGGCTCATTGAATTCGTACACAATTGCTGAGCTGCAGGAAAAACTTTTTGAGTATATCGCCGACACAAATGTTGTCCTTGATGCAAGCCAGATAACTCAGGTTGACTATTCTGGCGTAGGAGTTATTCTGGCGGGATACAATGATGCTGAAAGCTTTGGAAATAAGCTTTTTATAATGAATCCTTCAGAGACAATCAAAAGAGCTTTGGAGCGGACTGGATTTTTTGATATGTTCCACATAATTCATTCAGTTACCGAGGTTTCTGATGATTAAAAAAATGCTTCTGCTGTTTTGCGCAGCTGCTGGTATTTTTTGCATTTCCGGCTGCAGAAAAGCTTATGCCGGGACTTTGAATCAGACAGTCATGCAAATTCCATCCGCTGAGGATGAAAAATTCAGCAGGGTTTATCAGAAAATGTCCGCCAGGGCGAAAGAAGGCATTTGTGTTTCAGAGGAGAACAGGACTGAATTTATAAAGGAGCTTTATGAGCTTCTTGAAGAGGAAAAAACGTTCCGCACGGATGACAAGAGTCTTTTTTTCTTGATTGACAAAAGCCATAAGGCGGAATCTTCCTATGTTCCAAAAGATTTGATCGCATTGGAAAAAAACAGTCTTTTTGATTTGAACAAAGCCGGAATGAAAATCCGCCCTGAAGCTTATTCTGCCCTAAAAGAAATGTCGCAGGCCGCTTTGAATGACGGAATAAGACTTTTGGTTAGTTCCGTATACCGCTCCTATTCTTATCAGGAAAATCTTTTTAACTACTGGGTAAGCGTGGACGGCCTTGAGGAAGCTGAGCGTGAAAGCGCGCGTCCCGGAACAAGCCAGCATCAGCTTGGAACCGCGGTTGATTTTGGCTCGATTTCCGATGACTTTGATAAAACTCAGATGGGACAGTGGATTTATAGAAACGCCGCTGAATACGGCTGGTCGCTTTCGTTTCCAAAAGGCTATGAGGATGTTACAGGCTACCGCTGGGAATGCTGGCACTTCCGCTATATAGGAAAAAAAGCCTGCCGCTTTCAGCAGAAGTGGTTCAGCGGAGTCCAGCAGTTCATGCTTGAATTCATTGACTGCTGGAAATCTGAAACCTAGGCTTTATAAATTTTAACGCCCAGAAGCTTTGCGGTTTCTTCCGCTGAAGTAAACTGGATTGCGTGTATTCCAAGTGAAGCCGCGGCCTCGCAGTTGTCTTTTCTGTCATCAATGAACACAGCGTCTTTTGCCGGAACATTTTCGGCCTCAAGGATTATTTTCCAGAAGTTTGTATCCGGCTTTGAAACTCCCATGTAGCATGAGCTGTACGTCTGGTCAAAAATCGCATAGTCACCGCGCTCAAGGTGGTTGAAGTAATGCGCTGAAACCGTATTTGTTCCGCACACAACTCTGTTTCCTTCTGAGCGCAAGGCTTTTACTATTGCCACTGTTTTTTCATTTCTCACCGGATGAAAAAGCCACCTGAACCAGTCTGTTTTCACTGCGATTCCGCTGCGCTTGGAAAATTCCGCCCAGAATTCTTTTGTGTCAATTATTCCGTCAGAGCAAAGACTGAACAGCCCCAGGCTTTCAAGCTGTCCCTTGCTTGCGCCCTCCGTTTTTTTTCCGCAGATTCTTTCAAATTCCTCTGTTGAAATTCCAAGAACCCTGCTAAGTTTTTCATCCAAGACAGCTGTGTTTGTTACAACTCCGCCCATGTCGAAAATGTAAAGCATTTTTTTCCTCCCTTTTTTTATTCTGAAAGCAGCTTTTTTAAACTGCAAAAATTCTCAAGTTTTTCTATGTATTTTGAAACTTTTCCGAATCCGTAGGAAGCCCAGATAAAAGGAATTCCCGCCTGCCTGCTGGCATCCGCGTCTCCTTGTGTGTCGCCGATATAGACAGCCGAGCTTATTCCGTTTCTTGCCATAAGAATTTGTATGTTTTCCGCCTTGGATTTTCCTGTGCGGCCGAAACATTCGTAGTCTTTTATAAAAGGGGCGAGACCGGTTTTTTCCATTGTGAGCTCGATGTAGCCGTTCTGGCAGTTGCTTACAATATAAAAATTTTCAGAAGAAGAAAGCTCCTTTATTGTTTCAACTACGCCGGGATATGTTATGTCGAATGTGTTCTCGCGGATTGCAACCTGTTCTTCTGTGCAGCAGTATGACATGAGCCTGCTTTGTTCCGCCTTGCTAAGCTCGGGCCATAAGTCGCCGGCAATTGCATCCATTGTTTTTCCGAATTCCTGCTGAAGAATCTGCGCGTTTACTTTTTTTGCCTCCAGCCCGGATTTTTCGATTGCATTGTTCCAGGCGACTGCCGCAATTCCTGTTGTGTTCCAGATTGTGCCGTCGATGTCCAGAATGATTCCGTTGAAGCCGCTGTTTTTCATGATGTGGATTATACTGAATTTTCTATTATAAGGTCAAATTTCTGGATTTAATGCAGTTAGTCCTGACTTAGAGTTTTGTATACTATAAAAATAGCGTAAGGAGAGCTGCGGCTGGCAAAAACACTCTGTTTTGCTGCCGCAAAGGCGGCAACGATAATAGTTCCAAGGCAAAATAGTGTGTAGCCCGATATCGGGCGGTTTTGACAGACGTAGCTCGACTGATAGCTGTTTTTATAGACTATAGTTAACTCGAAATCAAGACCAATTAAAACAGCGCAAGGAGAGAGACGGATGAAAGCAATGCAAATGCAGACTAAGGAAAACCGCAGTTATTGTTGTAACGTTTCCATAAAATTTGATTTTTTTTCCTTTTTTTTTGTTGCAAAACAAAAATTCTGATTTATAATGAAAATCACCTTAGAAAAAGGTTTATGCATTACTAATGAAGGAGGCAATTGCATGAAAAAGTTAGTGGCTACAGTTTTGGGAGTAGCATTGGTTGCATCAGTAGCAACATCAGCACCTTGGGGAAAGAAGAAGGCTAAAGGCAAAACAACTGGTGGAAAAGTATTGAACATCGCTGTTTGGAATGATGAGTTCCCAGCACGCTTTGAAAAATACTACAAATCAAAAGTTCCAGCTGGTGTAAAAGTAAACTTCATCCAGACACCGAACCAGGGAAATGCTTATCAGAACAAGCTTGATGAAGCTCTTCTTGCACAGAACTCAGTTGCAGCAGATGAAAAAATCGATATTTTCCTTGTTGAAGCTGACTACGCATTGAAGTATGTTGATACACCATACACTCTTGATGTTATCAAAGACATCGGTCTTACAAAGGCTGATTTGGCAAACCAGTTCAAGTACACAAAAGACATCATGACAGACTCTAAGGGAGTTCTCAAAGGTGTTTCTTGGCAGGGTTGTCCAGGCGGATTCGTTTATCGCCGCTCAATCGCAAAGGCTGTTCTTGGAACAGACGATCCAGCAAAAGTACAGGAAGCTCTTGCTAACTGGGACAAATTTGACTCAGTTGCTGCAAAGGCAAAGGCAAAGGGATACTTCATGCTTTCTGGATTCGATGATGCATTCCGTGTATTCTCTGACAACGTAAAGACAAAGTGGGTTGTAGGAAACAAGATTAAAGTTGATCCGATGATCCAGCGCTGGGTTGACATGACAAAGACATACACAGACAAGGGATACAACAACAAGGCAAACCTTTGGTCAGCAGAAAGCTTCCAGGGTGCAAAGAAAGATGGAAAAGTATTCGGATATTTCGGACCAGCTTGGTTCATCGACTTCTGTCTTGCTCCTAACACTCTTGATGATCCTGCAAAGGGAAATGTTGCTGGAAACGGTTCTTATGGCGACTGGGCATTCTGCAAAGGACCTATGGGATTCTCATGGGGTGGAACATGGCTTTGTGGCGCAGCAGGTTCAGACAATGTTGACTTGATCAAAGACATCATGCTCACACTTACTTGCGACGAAGACACAATGGTTCGCATCGCTACAGAAATGAGCGACTTTACAAACAACGAGCCAGCTATGCGCAAAGTTGCTGCATCTGACTATCAGAACCCATTCTTGGGCGGACAGAACCACATGGCTTTGTTCGTAGATTCTGCAGCTTCAATCGACAAGAGCTGTATGTCTATGTACGATCAGGGTATGACAGAAAAACTTCAGGCTGCTATGGCTGACTACTACAATGGAAAAGTTACACAGGAGCAGGCTTGGAACAACTTCTATACTTCTGTTATCGAACTTTATCCAAACTTGTCTAAATAATTGATGTAATTCTTATCACTGAAGCCATGCTTGCATGGTTTCAGTTACAAGGTTGCAGAAAGTAAGAATGCCGCCTTTTCGTAAAGGTGGCATTTTTTTTACCGCTTTTTTCAATAGAAATACTTCCCTCTATGATGTGTTGCTATTATTTCTGAGAGGATTTAATGAAAAATGATGTTAAAAAAAGTGCAAGCAAAAAACATACTATCCAGTATGATAACTGGGGATATGCTTTTATTGCACCGTTCTTTGTGATTTATGTTATATTTTCGCTCATTCCGCTTTTAACAACTTTCATTTTTAGCTTGTTTGAGTATTATCGTGTAGGACTTCTTACTGTTGGACCTACTTTTATTGGTTTGGAAAATTTCAAGGCGATATTTACCGCTGGAGACAGCCTGGGAAAATATTTCCTTAATACACTTATAATGTGGGTTATGGGATTTGTTCCGCAGATTGTAATATCTTTGCTTCTTGCTGTATGGTTTACAAACACGGAGCTTAACCTGAAATGCCAGGGATTCTTTAAAACCGTAATCTATATGCCTAACTTGATTATGGCGGCGACATTCGCAATGCTGTTCTTTACTTTGTTCTCGCCTAACGGTCCTGTAAACGGTATGATTCGTTCGCTTGTTGACAAGACAAATGCCGCTGCTATAGCTGCAGGCGATACTGAGCCAATGAAGCCGATTTATTTCTTTACTTCTACAGCTTGGACTAGAACTTTGGTTGCCGCAATGAACTTCCTTATGTGGTATGGAAACACGACGATTCTGCTTATGGCTGGCGTCATGGGAATTGACAACAGCCTTTTTGAGGCGGCCCGCATAGACGGCGCATCTCCTTCCCAGGTGTTCTTTAAAGTTACAATGCCGTTGCTTCTTCCAATCTTTGTATATGTTTTCATAACTTCGTTGATTGGTGGTATTCAGATGTTCGATGTTCCGCAGATTTTGACGAACTCTGCCGGTACTCCGGATAGAACTACAATGACTATTATTATGAAGCTTAATAACCATCTTCAGAGCAAGAACTACGGACCTGCCGGAGCTATTTCTGTGCTTCTGTTTGCAGTTACTGGTGTTTTAAGCGGACTTGTTTATAAGATTACTATGAGCAAGTATCAGAATAAAAGATAGGAGATAATTTTATGGAGAAATTAAAAAGTCAGGCAAAAATGCTTTCTACCAGAAGATTTATCTGCTATGCAGTTCTGGTCATACTGGCGCTTCTTTCATTGTTTCCATTCTATATTATGGTTATCAATGCAACACGTTCACATCCGCAGATTCAGAGTGGTTTTTCTGCTCTTCCTGGGACTCAGCTTTGGCTTCATATTAAGCAGTTTTTGAAAAGCGAACGCTGGTTTGATGTTGTTGCCGGCCAGCAGGTTGAACGCAAGGTCTACGGAACAAGCTATCCTATTTTCCGCGGTCTTGGAAACAGCTTCCTTGTTGCTCTTCTTACAGCGGCGTTTACAACTTACTTTAGCGCAATGACTGCATACGGAATCTATATGTACAACTTTAAAGGCAAAAAGACTGCATTTAAATTCATTATGGCTGTCATGATGGTTCCGACACAGGTTTCTACACTTGGATTCTTGCAGTTGATTACAAAGCTTGGAATTATGAATTCTTATATTCCGCTTGTTATTCCTGCGATTGCGGCTCCGGTTGTTTTCTTCTATATGTATCAGTCAATGGAAGCAACTTTGCCTTATTCAATTGTTGAGGCTGCCCGCGTAGACGGAAGCAACGAGTTCTATACTTTCAATGCTATTGTTTGTCCTATGCTTAAGCCTGCGTTTGCAGTTCAGGCAATCTTTGCATTCGTTACTTCATGGAACAACTACTTTATTCCAGCTCTCGTAATCAGCGACAAAAAACTTTGGACAGTTCCGATTGTTATTGCTAATGCCCGCTCTGCCGACTACATGATGTTTGACCTGGGCGTTAACTATACACTTATGACTGTTGCTATCTTGCCGTTGATTGTTATTTACTTCTTCCTTTCAAGATATATCATTGGCGGTGTAACTGCTGGCGGTGTAAAAGAGTAGGGCTTTCATTTGTCAAACTTATGCCGGATTGCTTTTTGCAGTCCGGTTTTTTTTATTCTGAAGCCGCATTCACAATTGCCCACTTTCTGAATATATTGTATATTATTTGCTATAGTCCTAACTTAGAGTTTTATATGCAATCAAAAACAGCTCGGCTGGCAGTTGTTTTTTTTATAGATTATAGTTAACTCGAAATTAAGGCGATATAGTAAAATTTCTACTTGAGGTAAAAATGAGCGACAAAAACAATGACGACAAGAAGCAGAATGAAAATGATCCCTATGATTTTTTCAAGCTTTCTATAGATAATGAAAAGGGAGATAAAAAGCCTTCTGGCAATGGGCCGCAGAAAGGTCCGCCTTTTTGGACAATACTTTTAGTTCTTGCCGGTATTCTTATAGCTGTAAATATGCTGTTTTCTTCTAAGCCAACAGATTTGATTGATTTTTCCGAATTTAGGAATCTTATAGATCAGGGGCAGATTGTCCGTGTTGAGCTTGGCGAAAATTATTTCACCGGCTATACAACACATTCTTCCGGCAATTCTCAGCCTTCTCGTTTTGGCTTTATGGGAATGTCCCTTGGCACTGAAACTGGCGGCATATATAGAACTTCTGGAGTCCTCATGGAGGGATTTATTGAATTTCTTGATGAAAAGGGCGTTGGTTATAAATTTGTAACCAGACAGAATAATTACCTTTTACAGCTTTTGCTTAATCTTGTGATTCCCTTCGGCTTTATTTTCCTGATGTATTTTTTTATCTTCAGAAAAATGGGCGGCGGAATCGGCGGAATGGGTTCAATTCTTGGCGGCGGCGGAAGATCAAAGGCAGTTGATGAAGGCAAGGTAAAAACTCGTTTTCAGGATGTGGCCGGTGTTGATGAGGCAAAAGAAGAGTTGATGGAGCTTGTTGACTTTTTGAAGCAGCCAAAGAAATACACTGATATCGGCGGAAAAATTCCAAAGGGCGCATTGCTTGTGGGACCTCCTGGCACTGGAAAAACTTTGCTTGCCCGCGCTGTTGCAGGTGAGGCTGGAGTTCCATTCTTTAGAATTTCTGGCTCTGATTTTGTTGAAATGTTTGTTGGTGTCGGTGCGAGCCGTGTTCGAGATTTGTTCCGTGCTGCCCGTGAAAAAGCTCCTTGCATTATTTTTATTGATGAGCTTGATGCAATAGGCAAGAGCCGTGTGAATAACCTTGGCGGAAATGATGAGCGTGAGCAGACTTTGAACCAGCTTCTGGTTGAAATGGATGGATTCGACAATGAAAAAGGTCTTATAATTCTTGCAGCCACGAACCGTCCTGATATTCTGGATCCTGCTCTTTTGAGGCCTGGAAGATTTGACCGGCAGATTGTTGTGGACAAGCCGGATGTGAAAGGCCGTGAAGAAATTCTTAGGCTTCATGCAAAAAATGTGAAAATAGATCCAAGCGTGGATTTTTCCGCAGTTGCCCATTCTACAAGCGGATTTGCCGGCGCAGATTTAGCAAATATTGTAAACGAGGCGGCTCTTCTTGCGGTCCGTGCTGGAAGAAAAATCGTTCTTATGGATGATTTCGATGAAGCTATAGAAAAAACTTTAGTCGGTCTTAAAAAGAAATCGCGCGTTGTAAAGGAAAATGAACGCAAGATTGTTGCATACCATGAAACGGGCCATGCTCTTGTGGCCGCATTTACTCCAGGAAGCGATCCTGTTCATAAGATAACAATTATTCCGCGCGGAATGGGCGCTTTGGGCTATACTTTGCAGCGTTCAGAAGACGACCAGTTCCTGTATAGCAAAAAGGAGCTTATGGGGCAGGTCGATGTCCTTTTGGGAGGCCGTGCCGCTGAGCAGATAATTTTTGGCGAAATAAGCACTGGCGCTTCAAATGACATTAGCCGTGCGACAGATATTATAAAGCGCATGATTACAGATTACGGCATGAGCGAGAAGTTCAAGAATGTTACTCTTGGAAAAAGCGGCCGTGGCTATGGCGCTCAGGAGCCGGAGCTTGTCCGTGAATTTTCAGAAGACACACAAAAGTATGTGGATGAAGAGATTGCCCGTGTCATGGAAGAGCGTTATCAGGCAGTTCTGAAAACGTTGAAGAAACATGGAAGTCTTCTTGAATACATTGCAAAGCGTCTTCTTGAAAAAGAAACTATGGAAGGCAAGGAATTTCAGGAGATTATAAAGGCTGAAGACCATTGCAATGAACTTGAAGCGACGGCTGTAAAGAATTCAGCTGAAGAGAAGCCAAAGAGAGCTAGAAAGCCTCGGGCTCCAAAGAGCGTATCTGAAAAGAAATAAATCTAGTTAAACCCTGGTTTTTGCCGGGGTTTTCTTTTTCATTGAGAAAATTGGACGAAATCTAGTTTTCTCCAAGTGAAAAACCGTAGTAATCATGTCCTGGAAACACTTTTGTGCAGCCGGGAATTTCTGTATAAATCCTGTTAAGGCTGTTTTTCATGTCGGCATCGCTTCCGCTAAAGAGGTCTGTGCGTCCGTAGGAGCGGTGGAATACAGTGTCGCCGCTTATAAGAAGTTTTTCATTTTGATTATATAGACAGCAAGAGCCTTTTGTATGTCCAGGCGTGTGCATGACTTTCCAGTTTTCAAGAAGCGGAACATTTGGCATATATGAAGAAAGAGCCGTATTGTCTGAAACTAAAAAATCTGGCTCCGGAAGATTTGAAACAAACGGCAGAAAGTCAAGAAAATCCATAGGCTCAAGAGAGAGCCTTTGTAGAATTTCGCTTCCATTGCCTAAAAAATGGGCATCATTTGAATGGATGAGAATTTTTACATCGGAAAATCTTTGCCTTATTATATTCAAGCCTGCCACGTGGTCAAAATGCCCATGTGTCAAAAATATGACTTTTGGAACAAGATTGTTTTCTTCCAAAAAAGAGAAAAACTTGTTCTCGTCATTAGAGAATTCGCAGCAGGCTGGATCTATAATTAATGCGTCAGAGCCTTTCAGACTTACAATGTAAGTATTAACTTTGAAAGGCCCTGTTTGTATTGAATGGATCAATATGCTTCACCATTTCCAAAGTGGGATTTTACCTGGCCGTCATCAGTTGTTTCTGAATAAGGCTTGTCGTCAACTGGAGCATTGTCCATGGAAGCTGCAAATGCGCTCTGCTCCGCTGCAATTTTTGCTTCCTCGGTGTTTGCTGACATATCTGCGTGCGAGTCATTTACAACATTTGCCGGTATTGTTTCCTCGGAGACAGAAGGCTCAGCAGGAGCTGCTTCTGCGTTCTCAAACGCCTCGTTTTCTCCCTTTTTGCGTGAATAGCTTACGCTTAATTTTCTTCCGCGGTATTCATAGTCATTCAAAGCCTTGATTGTCTTGTCGCAGTCTTCCGCAAAGAGAGTTATAAATGAATAGTTTGAAAGAACTCTGATTTCTCCAATGCGTGAGCGCTCAAGACCAGCAACGCTTGCAAGCAGTCCGACTAAATCTCTTGGGAAAACTCCGCGGCTTCTTCCTACGCTTATAAAAATTGTGTCTGAAAGGGCCGGATCAATTGCGGCGCGCGGTGATTTTTCTGCCCGCTCCTTGCGTTCCTCTGGATTTCTTTCCATCTGCCGGTTTTCATTCCTTGAAAAACGGTCGTTTCTGTCTGAACGGCCGAATTTTTCCGACTTTTCTGTACGGCTGAAGCGGTTGCTTTTAAATCCGGAATTTGCATTTTTGATGAGCAACGCTGCCACATAGCTTCTGCGTGAAAAAGGAACATTCTTCTTGAAGAGTTTTTTAATCTGCTTTAATGTTTCAATCTCTGCATTGCTTGCTTTTTCCACGCGGTTAACTGCATCTGCTAAAAATGATGCGATATTCTCTTCGTTCAATTTAAAACCCTCACGGTTATTGTTGTATGCCATAATCAAACTCCTGTAAATAAACTAAGGCTCTTATCTGAATTTGCCGCTGTATGGCTTTTCAGAATAAAAAAATTAATCTTTTAATAAATCTACAATATATCCGGATCCTAGCTTTTCAAAAGAAAATTTGCTTAATAAATGCTCCATGGATTCCGGGATAATTGTATTTGAAAATAAAACCCACTGAATTCCGTTGCTTTTAGCCTTTTCAAGGCATTTTTGGAAAAGTTCCCTTCCTATTCCCAGGCCACGGTA
This sequence comes from uncultured Treponema sp., assembly GCA_964607295.1. Taxonomy (GTDB): domain Bacteria; phylum Spirochaetota; class Spirochaetia; order Treponematales; family Treponemataceae; genus Treponema_D. Next base: position 226,506 of record CAZSJX010000001.1, read on the forward strand.
ATTCTGAAAGACAAAAAAATCAGTAAGTACAGCTGTTCTTTTTGCCGAGGACAGACATGATGAAAATAAAATGCAGCCCAAAAATTCTTTTAAGTGGGAATAGCAGACAAAGCCGCTCTTATTCTCACTTTTAACGAAAGCTGACTGGTAACGCCACATTTCAGCAATGGCAATTCCAATTTCGTCTTCAAAACTGCTCTTATATTCATCTGACATTATTTCGACCGCACGATCAACGTATTCTTTGTCCCTGTCAGAATCGTATTCTTTGAACTCGAAGTCATTGCGGACAAGTTCCTCCGTTTCATCTGCGGAATCTTCCTCAAGAAATTCAAGTCCCCAAACCTCGCGCAGGTCATTGTACCATCTGTTGATTTTGGAAAGCATTATTTTTGTCTTGAATACTGACCATCTTTTTTCAACATCTGGATACGCTTTTAGAATATTCTTAAAATTTCTGAACACCCCCCTTCTGCTTTGCAGGCACTTTTTCAATTCATTTCTTGCTAATGGCGAACGGCAGTTCTCTGAAAAGGCTTCCATAAGATTAAAGCCGTCATCACTGGTCCAGCCCGGCAAGGAATAGAGCAGCTCTTCATCTGCTTTTAAGCTTTTTTCCTGACCATCAGTGTTTTTTAAAACGCTTACGACCCTATTTTCCGCGGCATTAAAAACGCTTTGAGAGTTTTGATCTTCCATGGCAAATATAATGTCATTTTTGATAGAATCAGTAAGCTCAAATGTCATCTTGAAAAACTAGTCCAAGTCTTTGCGGTTTGTAATTACTTTGCAGATAAGTCCGTATTTAACTGCCTCTTCTGAGTTAAGCCAGTAGTCACGGTCTGTGTCTTTTGAAACTTTCTCTAATGAAGTTCCGGTCTGCTGTGAAATTATTTCATTTATTTTTGTGCGTGTCTTTGCGAGCTCTGCGGCATGAATTTCAATGTCTGTTGCAACTCCTTTCATTCCGCTTGAAGGCTGGTGAATCAGATAGCTTGAGTGCGGAAGTCCAAGCCTGCGCTCTTTTGGTACAGAAAGCAGAATAAGAGCCGCTGCGCTTGCGATGAGTCCGGTTCCGATTATATAAACAGGCGCATTTATAAAGCGTATTGTGTCGAAAATTGCGAATCCTGCATAAACATCTCCGCCAGGGCTGTCAATGTAAATGTAAATCGGTTTGTCATTGTCTGCTTCAAGAATCAAAAGCTGGCGTATAATCTTTTCAGCGAGTTCTTCGCAGATTTCGCCGCTTAAAAGTATCTGTCTTGTCTTTAAAAACTTCTCTGCAAGAGGATCTGGAGCCGCGTTTTCAGCCTTTTTTTCCTCTTTTTCATCTTCTAAAACGATGCCATCAATTTTTTTGATCATTTTTACTCCAAAAAAGACTGCAATATAAGGAACAGTCATGTTAAAAATATACTATAAATCCGCTGTATTTTCAATAATCTTTGCTGTTTTCCAAAATTCCATCATTTTATTGTCATTTTCAGGTTTCATTTCAAGATTTTCTTGTTTCATGCTTCTTTCAACGAACTTAAATCTTGCGCTGAATTTACTTATGGCCTTTTCAAGCGCAACTGTCGGATCTACGTTAAGCTTTCGGCTTAAATTCACGCATGCCAAAAGCAGGTCTCCGATTTCTTCCTCCACATTTTCCTGTGGAGATTCCTTCACTTCAGTTAATTCTTCCTCTATTTTTGCATAGGCTTGTTCCGTTTTGCGCCAGTCGAATCCTTCTTTTGCGGCTTTTTTTAGAATTTTAAATGCTTTCAAAAGCGGAGGAAAACCTTTGGGAACAGAATCAATTGCGCTTTCTGTTTTTCTGCCTTCCACAGTGTCTTTTATTTTATCCCATTGCGCTTTTACATCTGATGCGCTTTTGATTTTAGTTGGCTGAGTGGTTCCGTCAGCAGTGTTTTTAAAAATATGCGGATGCCTGCGGATAAGTTTTTCGCAGACTTCATCAAAGACTTGGTTAATCGTAAACGCATTTTCTTCTTCAAGGCATTTTGCTATGAAAATAAGGTTGAAAAATACATCTCCAAGCTCTTCACGTGCATGGAAGGCGTTTTTTTCGGTTATGGCATCTACAGCCTCAAATGTTTCTTCTATTAATGTGCTTCTTAATGTCTGCGGAGTTTGAATTTTATCCCAAGGACACTCTTTGCGCAGAATATCCGCAAGCTCAAAAAGCCTGTTGAATGAAGCCGCCGGCAGTGACAGTCCTGCTATTTTCTTTGTAAGTTCTGATTCTTCCATAAAAACAATGCATCCTTAGTTTGTTTCAGGAATAACTTTTTTCTTTCCCCATTCAGGAATCAGTTTTTCCGGCTGGGAGGAAACCATGAGCTTTGAAAAAAGAATATTTGCCTGTAAAAAAACTTGTGAAAGAGCTATTTTCTCGTCTTCTGAAAACGAGCCTAGCACGAAATCAGCAACGCTTCCGTGCTGCGGTTTTCCAACTCCGAATCTTAAACGCCAGAAATCAGCAGTTCCAAGATGTTCTTTTATTGAACGAAGTCCGTTGTGGCCTCCAAGACCTCCGGACCATTTTAAGCTAAGTGTTCCCAGCGGAAGCTCAATTTCGTCATGCAGGATAAGAATGTTCTCCGGCTTTATTTTAAAGAAGCGGGCTGCCTCTCCAACTGCCTCGCCGCTTAAATTCATATAAGTCAGAGGCTTCATAAGGTAAATTTTGTCTGGAGCATTTGAAGCCACCGGCAAAGAACCGTCTTGTCTCGTCTTTACAAGTGAAGAGTCTTTTAGCCAGTTTAAAAAGTCTGAATAGTCAATACAAGAAAATTCTGATTTGTGCTTTGTCTGCCAAAAGATTTTTGATGCGAATGGAAGCTGCTCCTCAAAAATCCACGGAACATTATGCCTTGTGCCTGAATATTCTTTTCCGTAGTTTCCTAAAAATGCAATTAGCTGAATCATGCGTGCATTATAGGCTATAAAACTTTTGAATTCAACAATATTGCCTGAATCTTCCTGAATAAGGCGCACGGAATAACCGCTTGATTTTGCTTAAAGGCTTTTTATTGATGAAAGACCCTTTTTTCTTACTGCGCCAGGTGAAATTCCAAATTTTTTACGGTATAAATTTATAAAATATGTCGGATTTGAAAATCCACATTCCTTTGCAATATCCTGAATTTTCATTCCCGTGAGAGAAAGAAGCCTGTGTCCTTCCTCCAGCCTAAAAAGAGACAGATATGCAGAGATTCCAATACCCATTTCCTTGTGGAAAATTCGTGTGAGATAGTCTGGATCAACTCCGACTTGATCTGCAAGTGTGTTCCTACTGATTTTTTTAGAAAGATTCTTGTTCATATAAAGAATTGCGTATTTTACAATTGAACCCGTCCTTGAGGGAAGAACTGGCTGCTTTTTTGACATAAGATTTTTCAATCGCTCAATAAATAGGCCGCATTGGGAAACAGACTGGTTGCATATAATTACATTTGAAAAGTCAGAAATAGAATTTAGATTGTTGAGCTCCTTAAAGCTTTCGGCTGCAATTAGAAGTGGAACAAATATGAGCCTTTCATTTTTACGCACCTCAAGAATATCTGCATCCTGTATGCTGTCAAATACAATCAAGTCCGGAGTGAACCTTGTGGCTATATTAGAAAGAAAGCTGACAGATGAAATTACTTCTGTTTCGTTTTCCTTTGCGAGAATCTTTAAAAGAGGAGTGTGGCTGCCTATAAAAATTATTTTCCGCGGCTTCCATTGAATCATAGAAACTCCACGCAGCCGAATTTCGCATCATTGAAATGCAAAAACTGCTCTATAATTTCTTTTATGCCTTTGTTTATTTCTGAAATTCTTTTTGCGCCGTTTCTTGTCCTTACGAGCGGATTTATATACCGCCTTTTTACTTGCAAACCGACACAATAGAGGCCGCTCATTTTATTTTCTGAACGGAAAATTCTTTTCATTCCACGGAATGTTCTAAAATATCTTGAAAATTCCCAGGAAGGATTTTCTTTTGCTGATTTTGTAAATTTTTCTATAAGTTCTTTTTCAGAAAATTTATAAACATCATCTGGTTTTATAATTCCGTTTTCTTCTGCCAGTGACAAAATATCTGCCATAAGCTGCATCGCTATCTTGTCTTCGTTGCGCTGAAGAATCATGCTTGTCTGGATAAACTTTTTTGTATAAATCGAACATTCTTCTTCATCTGAAAAACCTAGCTCAGGAATTCCCATCTCATTTTCTAGGACATCTATGTTTCTGTAGTTTTTTTCTATTTCTGCCAAAGTCCAGACAGAGTCAAGTGAAGCTCCGCTTGGATACATATATTCAAGCCGGTCTGCGCTTAAACAGGGTATCTCGTTGTCCGCAATAGGGTAGATGTGGTAATCTCTTACTTCCGAGAGATTTATTCCGTCTTGCTTTAGCAGCTTTAAAAGTTCAGTGTTGTTTTCTATTAATTGCGCATTTAGATTTTCCGTGCTGCTTTGTGTAAGCGCGTCTCCGTTCTTGAAGTCAGAGACATGGCTGAATGCAGGCGTTGAAACATCGTGGAGAAGAGCCGATATTGCCTGCTTTTTGTCTTTTGTAAAGTTCCAGACAATTAAAGCTGTTCCTATTGAATGGTCCAGCCGTGAATAAAAAAAACTATTGTGAAAAAGCGGCGTCCAGTCTGTTCCGCATAAAAGTCCGGCTCCTTCAAGACGCCTTAAAACAGGCAGTGAAACATATTTATTTAGAAAATCAGGCGCTGTTCTGCATAGAATTCTGTGGTATTTTGCTGCGAAATCTTCTTTCATAAATATATTTCCATCTGCTTGCGGCAAAGTCCGCTAATTAACACTTGAATCGATTAATCAGCGTTCGTATTGCTCATTGCGGTCCGCTGATTGTGTCCTATTTTGAAAGGCATTTATCAAGTTCTGCGGAAATTTTCTCCTTGTCCAGATTCTGGCCGATGATGCAGAGCTTTACCATTCTGTCTCCAACATCTTTGTCCCATTCATCTTTTATTTTCGGATTCTCCTCAAGGATTTTTTTCTGTTCAGCAGGCGGACAGGCTGCAATCCATTGTCCGGAATATCCTGCTTGAATCTGTCTGCCGGAAGTTTCAAACACCCACGCCATCTCTGGCTCGTCCGCGAACCACATAAGCCCCTTGCAGCGGATTATATTGCGCGGCCAGCTGTTTGCATACTCATCCAGAAGCTGGCGGTCAAAAGGCTTTCTTCTATAATAGATGAATGTTCCTATTCCGTACTCATCTTCGCTTTCACCTTCGTGCCGGTGCTCGTGATGGTGATGCTCGTGCTCGTCATGTTCATGGTGTTCATGCTCATGATGCTCGTGTTCATCGTGATGTTCATCTTCAGCCTCGTCTTCTTCAAGGTGCTTGCACCAGCCTGCGCTCGCATATACGCTGTCAAATTCAAACGAATTTGTTCCCATGATTTCCTTTACGTCCACATCGCCATGGCTTGTTTCAATTATTTTTACGCCAGGGTGAAGAACCTCTATGCCTTTGCGCACTTTCTTGAATTCTTCATCAGAAACCAGGTCTTTTTTGTTGATTACGAGCGTAGAGCAGAATTCAATCTGCTGAACAAGAAGGCTTTCTACATCCTCCTCTTCAATTGAGTCTTTCTTTAGAAGCTTGTCTCCGCCGGCAAATTCATCTACAAGACGGGCCGCATCGACAACGCCTACAACATTGTCAACTCTGCCGTTCTTTATAGTCTCAAGCTCCTGTACAATTGGCATTGGCTCGCATACGCCGCTTGCTTCAATCATGATGTAGTCGAATTTTCCGCTCTTGATAAGATTTTCAATGTTCTGGGCAAGCTGTGTTTTGAGTGTGCAGCAGATGCAGCCGTTTGTCAAAGGAACTATGCTTGATGTGTCTGTTATTTTTGCTCCGTCGGCAATAAGCTTCTCGTCAAAATTTACTTCTCCAATATCATTTACAATAACTGCGACTTTATATCCTTCCTGATTTGAAAGAACTTTGTTCAGCAGAGTTGTCTTTCCTGCTCCTAGATAGCCGCATAGAAGTGTTATAGGTGTTGATTTCTTCATAAATGCCTCTATAAATATGTTTTGTAGAAGATAATACTAAATTTTAGACAAAAAAACAAATTTATCATGAAAATAACTGTCTTTTTAAGTTTTGAACACTTTGATTTTTTCTGATATGGATTTATAATATACTATTCATAGAACATTTTATAGGTGAAAATATGAAAAAAGGAAAACTTTCAACTTCAATTGGAATTCAGACATCTCTTATTATAATGTTTTTAGTTGCCATTCAGCTTGTTGTTATTGTGCATTTAACAAGAAAAAATTTGCTGGAAGATGCTTATTCAGATTATTCAGAACTTGCAAGGTCCTATTCATCTGAAATCTCTTCTGTTCTTGAAAAATCTAAGGTGGGAATGGATGTGTATGTCAATGCTGATGTTTGCAGAACTGGAAATACTGCTGAAATAGTTTCTTGGTTGCAAAGCCATGCGTATTTAAGAAGACCTTGGTTTGATTATGTGGCTTTTGTTGACAAAGATGGAAACTTTAAATCAGATATAGGAACTCACACAGTTGTGACAGAGCGTGATTATTTCAAAGCGATAATGCAGAATGGAGCTGATTCATTCATAGATAATCCTAGCCCTTCTAAAGTTTCAGGAAAACTAGTTATTCATATTAACCGTGCGCTTAAACTAGACGGAAAGACAATTGGATTTTTTTCTGGAGTAACAACTTCGGAACGTTTGAGCCGTTTCGTGGAGAATAGAGAGCTTGGCAATGCCGGAGTTTCTGCTCTTGTTTCTGGAACTGGACTTATGATAGCTTCTTCTGGAGATTCTAACGCAGTGCAAGAGTTTTTTACAACTGAAGATGCAAAGAAAATTCTTTCTAGTTCAAGCGAAAGTGGAAATGGCATTATAAATACTGCCAGCGGAAAATATTATCTTTTCTATTCTGTTGTTGAAGGAACCGACTGGCGTAACTGCATAGTTATTTCTGAGGCGGAAGTTCTTGGTGTTTTTAGAAAAATTGTTTCTATTATGATTATTTCAAACTTTGTCATTGGAATTGCTGTAATTTCTGGAGTGGTTTTCAATTTAATTCGCAAGACAAAGCCTCTTATTGTTCTTGAGCAGTCTATAAATAAGATTGCTTCTGGAAATGCAGATTTAACCAAGAGAATTGAGCTTAAGAAAAAGAGCAATGATGAGATTGGCGGAATTATAGTCAGTTTCAATACTTTTATGGAGAAACTGCAAAATATAATTATTGTTATAAAGCAGCTGAAGGATGAGCTTTTAAAAGTGGATTCAGACTTGGGCGCTGGAACTCAGGATACTGCGACTTCTATAAGCCAGATAATTTCCAATATAAAAAATGTTGAAAATTGCATAAACCGTAACTCCGAAAGTGTAAATCAGACGACAACTGTTCTTGATAAAATTTCTATTGGAATTGATAATCTGAATAATATGATTGAAAGCCAGTCTGCCTGTGTTACAGAGGCATCAGCGGCTGTTGAACAGATGATTGGAAACATAAATTCTGTAAATTCTTCTGTTGGAAAAATGGCTTCTTCATTCGAAAGTCTTGAGCAAAAGTCTTCTGAAGGTGTGCGAAAACAAGATGATGTGAATTCAAGGATTCTTGTCATTGCAAGCGAGTCTCAGTCCTTGCAGGAAGCCAATGCTGTTATTTCAAGCATTGCGGAGCAGACAAATCTTCTTGCCATGAATGCGGCAATTGAAGCTGCTCATGCTGGCGAAGCTGGAAAAGGTTTTAGTGTTGTTGCAGATGAAATCCGAAAGCTTTCTGAAACTTCATCTGAACAGTCAAAGACAATTGGAGATCAGCTGCAGAAAATAACTGATGGAATTGAAGAGATTGTTTCCGCCTCAAAAATTGCATCTGAAACTTTTTCTTCTGTTTCAAATGAAATGATAGAAACGAATAATCTTGTATTGCAGATAAAAAATGCTATGCAGGAACAAGGAGAAGGCTCTCGCCAAATTTCCCTTGCGCTTACACAGATGAACGATAGCACTGTGCAGGTAAGAGAATCTTCCAAGCAAATGTCAGAGGGCGGCAAGTCTATTTTAAATGGAATAAAAGCTTTGCAGGATTCGACTTTGAGCATGAAACAGGGAATGGGCGAAATGTCTGTTGGCGCAAGAAAAATCAATGAAACAGGAAACGCTTTGTCTGGAATTTCTAATCTTATGGCTCAGTCTATAAAGAAACTTGGAGACGAAGTTGATTTGTTCAAAGTATAAGGCAATACAAAGAATTTATTGTTGAATAAGTTGATTAAGCTGGAAAATGACATTGATTGTTTTAAGGCTCTTATACTTTATGAGAAAAAACAGTTGTATTTGTATAAAATCCATTTGTTTTGTGAGCTATTATATGTGTTTTAGCTTTAAAAACAGATGAATTTTATGAAAAATCATCTGTTTCTATTGCAAATACAGATGGTTTTAGAGAGAAAACACTTGGTTTTGGGGCAAAACCAAGTGTTTTTCTTTTATAAACAGATGAATTTGAAGCAGAACCAAGTGTTTTTAATAAAATTCAAACTGTTTCACTTGAAAAAAACACTTGATTATCCTGAAAATTCAGATAGTTTTTCTTTAGTTTTGTTTGCAATTGTTTATGTAGTTTGAGATTTCTTTTATTCTGTGATTTTTGATTACTTTTTTAAATAAATTTTGATTTTTCCTTGAAAATTCATAAAAGTTTTTTTACTTTTTTATTATCAGTTTCTAGGTTGAAACCTGAAAAAGAAAAACTGGAAATTAACAGATTCTCTGTTAATTTTATTCCCTGTAAAGTTTGCGTTGCAAACTATTTTATCAACTTATGCTTCGTAAATTATTTTTCGAGGCGGCTTAAAAAATTAATTCTAAAGGGAGGTCTTTGTCTTAATTTTTTAAAGGAGAAGAACAATGAGCAATACGTTTGCGCAGAAAATGAGCGACGCACGGCTGATGTCGGCTGGCATTAAGGCTCACAAAGAGGAACTTGCAAGTGTAAGTTTAGGAGAAGAGAATGCTTTGGAGCTTGATAGCATCATCGCAAATCTTCAGGAGCTTGACAACAAGCAGGAAAAATTGAAGTCAGATTTAAAGACTTGTACTTTGGGTATTGCTGAAGAAACAAGAAAGCTGGATCTGCGAATCAGAGATGCGAGAAAGCGTGTAAAACTGACTATTCCGCAGACGGGATGGCAGGAATTTGGAATAGCTGGCAAAAAATAGCGGTTATTGAAAATTAAGCGCAGGCTGTCTAATGAGAATACTCTTAGGCGGCCTGTTTTGTTATGTAACCCTAATTTTGAGTTAACTATAATTTCGTATAAAAATAGTTAACAGTCGAGATTCGTCTGTTAAAACTGCCTGATATTGGGCTACACGAAGTTTTTTGAATGTATTATAAAACTTGAAATTAGGACTATGTATTCATTTCCTTGCTGATAAATCACTTTAATAAAAAAAAACTTTCAAAAATTGCAATATCAAGTTGCAATTTTTTTTGATTTTTTTTCAAAGTTTGTAGATTAAGTCTAGCTGCTCATTAAAAACTTCTGACGGAGTTCTGTATCCTAGTCTTTTTCTTGGAAGTCCGTTTATCAGGTCTTCGTATTGCTCCAGCTCCTCCTCTGTTATTTTATTGATAGCTGCTCCTTTTTTCACGTATCTTCTTAATATCCTGTTGTGCCTTTCGTTTATTCCACGTTCATATGATGAATACGGATGTGCGAAGTAGACTTTTGTTCTGCCTGTCTTTTCTATTTCTGCAAGAGAGGCAAATTCTAATCCCCTGTCTGCCGTGAGTGTGATGAATATCTTATCTGCCTCTGAGCCAAATTCTGTTTTTATCTGGCTGATTTTTGAATTTACGGCACCGGCCATTTTCGCAGGAATTTTCCGCGTCATGTAGAAATCCGTGAGCCTCTCGACAAGAGTCAGGACAACTGCGTTTCTGCCTTTCTTTTTTCCGACAACTGTATCAAGCTCCCAATGTCCGAATGTCTTTCTTTCCGCAACTTCCGCAGGTCTTTTCTCGATGCTTGTCCCCAGCCGCATTTTTCCTGCTCTCATTTTCTTCACATGCTTCTTTCTCTTCAAGCATTCCGGCAGGTCTATGACTTTCACATTTAAAAGCCCCTTGTGAATCCAGTTGTATATTGTCTTTGTGCATACAGAATCCTCATCCGTAAATTTTTTTTCCAGCCTTAATCTTCCGACCGCCGCGTCTACCGACCATTGTTTTAAAGGGCTTGAAAAACTGCTTTCCACGCAGTCTATGAATTTTCCGCAGGCTGGGAATTTTCCTGTCCGGTGGCATTTCGTGCGGTTTCGCTCATAGGTTGTCTGGCCTGTTTCCGCACGGTATCCCCGGCGTCTTCTTCCGGACATCTCCCTGGAGCCTCTTCTTATTTCATTTTTGACAGTGTTGTAGGCGCAGCCTATCTCCTTCGCAATTGAGTATACGGTGCGTCCGTCCTTCAGCCTGAGCTGTATAAGCGTCCGCTCGCATATTGAAAGATGCTTGTTTTTGACATGTTCAAGAGTATATTTCATTTGGCAGATTCCTCTTCGGACTATAACATGGCCCTCAAGAAAGCCGGATTTATTATTTTCTTTGTGCTCTTGGCGCTTTATGTTGTAGTCCTTTTCGTTTAAATAAGCATAATAACTTTGATATGTCAAACTGTTTTTTCAAGATGAAATAAAGGCTTGTGGAAAACTTTAACCGCGCCTATGCGCGGACGGCATTCAGTGTGCCTTTAAGTTTCCCACAAGCCTGGACTTAAAACCGGCACGTGCCGGCCTGGTTGCGCCGCTTTAATTTGTTAAAACTCAAACTTAATCTGTCTGTTTTCATCCAGTAGAAATTTGCAGTCAAACTTCCTTCCTGCCTTGTTTGTGCAGTGCTTTGTTCCGGTCTTCTCTCCGCCGCAGAGCTTTATGACATCTTTTTCTGTGAGCTTTGCGCCAGCGACAGTTTCCCATAGCACGAACTTGCAGCCTTCTTTGTAGCCTGAGCAGTACCAGTTTGCTTTTCCGCGCCTGACTTCCTTTCCGCAGGCGGGGCATACGGCAGTTGTTGCGGCGGCCGCAGGAATTTCAATCCTGGCTTCCCTGGAGACTGACTCGCGGACGAATGTCTTTATGTCCGAAAGAAACTTGCCCGGGTTCTCATCGAGCCGCTCTTCCCATGATGTTGTCTCTGAGATGTCGGCGAGGCTTTTTATCGCGGAGCCTCTTACAGCGTTTAGCAGGGAAGCGCCCAATGGCGTGCAGACGATATTTTTCTTTTCCAAGACGATATATCCGTATTTTATGAGCTTCGGAATGAAGGTATGTCTTGTGGCGGCGGTTCCAAGCCCGGCCAGCTTTCTTCTTGGCTCATCCTGAACCGACACGTGTCGGTCTTCCTGCCTTGGATTTTCCATGAACGACAGGATGCTCGCCTCGTTGAAATGCGCCGGCGGCTTTGTCCATTTTTCCTTTGTCTCGACAGAGGAAAGAACAAGGGTGCTCCAGTCTATATTTTCCAGTGATTGCTCAGGTTTCTCTGTCTCCTCGTTTTCATCCCAGCATGTCTCAAAATCCTTGTATCCGGAATTTGTTATTCTCTTGCCTGTGATTTTAAAGCTGTAGCCGCCGGCTTGAAGTATGCAGGTCTGTTTCTCGTACTCACAGGGAGGAAGAAAGGCAAGCGTAAAGCGGTTGTAAATCATCCAGTATATGTCTTTTTGCTCCTCGCCCGCGTTTTCCGGCAAGGCTTTTAGCGGTATTATCGCATGGTGCGCCTCGAGCTTTGAGTCGTTGAAGACTCTCTTGTTTTTTAAGGAAATGTCTGAGGCTGACAGAACTTTTTTTAGCCTGTCTGAGAAGCTGGGCTCAAGCTGGCCGGAGCCTATGAGACTGCTGAATATTTTCCGGCACAAGTCAATGTTTCCGCTTCCCATGACTCTTGACGGTGTCCTTGGATAGGAGACGCATTTCAGCTCCTCGTACAATGACTGGATTATTTTAAGCGTCTTGTCCGCTGAGTACCCGAAGTGCCTGAAGGCGTCCTTCTGCGCCGCGTTGAGATTGTATAGCTGCGGCGGATTCTCAGTTTTTCTTTCAGTCCTGCTGTCCTTTAGCCTTGCCTGTTTCCCGATGCAGGCGGTCAGTTTCTCATGGCGTGAATTGTCATTGAAGCCAGTCTCCCCGTTCTCAAAATAGATTCCATGGATTTCTGTGCCGCCATGCGCCGGACGGAAATCTCCGTAATGCTCAAAGTATTTCTCGCTCTTGAAATTCCTGATTGCGTTGCACCGCTGCTCTATGGCTGAAAGAACTGCTGTCTGGACTCTTCCCACAACGAGCCTTGTCCCTGCCTGGCGCGTGATGTACCGGCAGAAATTCATTCCGACGAGCCAGTCTGATTTCTGTCTGGCGAACCCCTGCTCTGAAAGAAGGTCATAGTCATGCAGCGGCCTTGCGCTCCTGATTCCGTCCTGTATGACTTCCTTTGTAAGAGCCTGCGAGACCCAGAATCTTTTTATGCGCGAGAAATCCGTGATTCCAGCGGCGGCCAGGCATTCACGGGCAATTATCTCGCCCTCCCGGTCTGCGTCGGTCGCAATCAGGATTGAGTCCGACCTGTGGGCTTTCAGCCTTGAGATTACAAGACGCGCCTGTTTTTCAAGCGGCGGATTTATCCTGTAGTCAAACTTTGATGGAACTATCGGAAAGCCGTTCCCGTAATGAGACGGCTCCTCCAGGGCGAAAAGATGGCCGATGCAGTTTGTGATTTCATCTGTGCCGCTCTGGTAGATCCCTCCGGAGAACCTGAATCCGAGGGCAGAGGCGAAGTCTTTTGCGACCGAGGGCTTTTCAGTGAGAATTAGCATTTTGAACTCCTAGGGCGGGCAGAAGTTCGTTTTCCTTTATAGACTGATGCTCAGAATTTTTCAAGGGCGATGGAAATCCGCTGCTGCTGCTTGAACCGACACGTGTCGGTTCATTTTTGAAAACGGGCAGTTTTTCCATTAAAGACGTTCTTTTTAAGTCATTGAGAGAATTTTCTAAGGAAGACCGTTCCTGAAAAAAGGAAGATGAGCAGAAGAGAAAAAACAGTAGCTCTTGGACGCAAGATAAAGGTTTGTACTACAAGCCGTGCTATTTCGTTTCCAGTTCTGGAATTGTATGTGTTACGCAAGTTTTCTGTGTAATGCGGAGTTCTGTTTTCTTCCTTATTATGGATGTATTACTAAAGGTTTCTTCTGTTTTTATATCGAAAATTCAGAAATTTATATTCTTGAAGTAAATATTTAGATGTTGACAATATATTTCCATAATGACATATTTGATATGTCATTGGCGGAAACCGGAAACGTATGTACTTCTCGAGAAAGAAAAAAATCTTAATGGCTCAAATGATAAAAGGCTCGGCGGACCTTCTGTGCAGGATTTCCCTTGATGCAGGCTGGTGCGGACCGCAGGAGGTTTTGGAGATGTCGGACATGATGTTCCGCGCCTGGCGGGCTTGGAGCAGCGGCCGCTGGACCTCATTCAGCAGAAATTATTCCGGCATCCTTAGAAAATTCTATGTTGCTTATGACAGCGCAAGCGGAATGTGCAGACCGCGGTTCTGCCTTTTGGCTCTAATTAAGGGCGGGAGTAAAAACGAGGAATGGCGTATTAGGAAAAAAATATATTCAAGCTGGTGTTCTGCCTGGTGCGGCGCAGTGAGGAATTTCTCTGATGTCAGCGTGAGCGTTGAATTTCTTGACAAGGAAGAGTCAATGGAGGCTGTCGAGCGGTTATGCAGCCTGAGCCTTTTTGAAAGCCATTCCTCAGATGATGAGATAGCTGGAATTAAAAATCAGGTGGGACAAAGACACCGGACATTTTCATCCTGCGGCGTGTTCAGAAAAGCACTGAACCGACACGTGTCGGTCGGGGAGAAAAAATGAAAGTGAGGCCGTTCGGGATAAAAGGACTTGGTTATAGTCATATCTGTGGCTCTTGTTTGGCTTGCTGGCCAGCTTCTGATGAAAAAATATCGGATAGTCTATGTGGACAATAGAAATCTGACTGAGCATATGTCATACAATGCAAGACAGGCGGCAAAGCTTGCTGCGGCAGGAATAAAGAGGGGATGGTCTATTGCAAAAACAATTGCATTTTCCGGCGATAAACTTTGTTTTGTTGTTTACATACTTAGGAAATGAAAACAACAGAATCTGAATTTTGGAGGCAAGATGTCTTATTATGATGACAACGATGATGTGTGGATAAAGGTTCTATGCTTTTTTGTTCTACCGATTTTAGCTGCGCTGCTTTTATTTGCGCTCATATATAGCTTTAAGCTTGGCGAGAAGAAAAGGGAGATAAAATCCATTGAGTGCACAGTTGGCAATGTCAATCTTGTTAAATACAGCAACAGGCATGGGCTGAGCAGATATGTCTATCTTTCACTGCCGGACGGAGAGGAAATAGAGATTGAAGACCAGGCTCTTTATGACATCGCCAAAAAACATATAGGCCAGAAAATTAAAATCGAAGCGAGCCAGACCTATTTTCTGGACAATGACGGAAAAAAACATTTTGTAAGAAACCATCTTGTCAGACCTGTAAAAGTTCTTGAAATTTACGGCGAAACGCAGGAGCATGAGGAGAAAATACAGAATGTTGAAGTACGCACAAGAACTGTTCCTGTGATAATACAATGAGCCGTCAGCTGAGTTTTTAGGCGCATTCTATGAAGTCCCATTCAATAAAAGACATTTTCTCGAGCCGTCCGACCAGGGAGCGTTATGAGGAAGACTTTTACAAGATAAGAAAAGCTCCGTACAAGAAAGACGATATGCGGCGGATTTCAAAGCTGCTTGAGGCACGGCCGACACGTGTCGGTCGTGATGACGGCGGAAGATCTTCGGGCGGAAGAAGCGGCGGCGCGCTGTTTCCAGGCTCCGCAAGCCGGAAAGACCAGCGCGTCATGTTCAAGGTGTCGCACAGCTCTTCGATGCAGGCGCATGACAAGTATCTTTCAACCTACATGCCGCAGGAGAACAAGAGTGAGGTCATTGAAAAGCCAGGTCTTTTCGGCACAGACTCATCTGAGTATGAGGCGGCGGAAGTTCCGGAGCATTTCAAATTTATAATTTCCCCTGAAAACCAGAATGTGAACCTGAAAGTCCTGGCTTCTGAGTTCATAAGGCGTGTTGAGACTATGACAGGCTACAGTTTCTTGTGGCGCGGGGCGGTTCACACTGACACAGCCCACCGCCATGCCCATGTCTGCATAAACGGAAAAGACAGGAATGGGAAGCGTGTTTATTTCCAGCCGGAGATGATTAAGCGGACCATGAGGGAAACCCTGTCATATATCGCGACACAGCTGGCCGGAGAGAGAACTGAGCAGGAAATTCTTGCGGAGCAGAAGAATCTTGTTGTCGCAAGACGCTGGACAAGGCTTGACGAGGAGCTTGAAAAATATCCTGGAAAAATAAGCTTCCGTCTTTTAAGCCCTGATATGCAGAACCGCCTTGCTTTTCTTTCTGAGATAAATCTTGCTGTCAGAAAAGCCGGATTCTACGAGCTTAAGGCTGGATGGAAGGATGTCCTTGCCGCGGCCGGACGCTACAACACATTCCTTGACGAGTACCGGAAATCAGGCGGAACGCTTTCCCTTTATGCAGGCGGCGGAATCAGAGGAACTGTCGAGAAGGTCATATCGTTCGACAAGGATGAAAGCTGGAACGATGCCCTTGTTATAAAGAGCGGGGAATCTCTTGTGTATGTTCCCGTCTGGCAGCTGAAGAAAGACGGCCTGCTTGGGAAGACAGTCGAGATAAAGGACGGAAACAGAAGCCTCTCGCGCCAGGTGACAGACTCAGGCATCCGTGTTGTGGGCAGCCGGAGAGGCAGAGAAAATTCCGGCAGGCGTGAATAAATTTTCTTTATTACAAATATTTGGTTGTGTAGTAAAATCAATATTGACTGTAGAGCAAAAAATTTGTAATCTGTAGCAAAAGTATCTGCTCGCCCTTTCTTGGAGATACTTTATGAGTACAAAGCAATATCCTCCCGCCGGGAAAGTCCAGACGCCGTTCTATCCGCAGCTTGAGCACTTTGACTGGATTACAGGACAGATACGCAGGGAAAACCATATCCTTCGGATTGTGGCGGTTATTTCCTGCCTTGCGTTCTTCCTTTCAATCGGGATAAGCCTGTATGCAGTCGCGCAGCCTGACTCTATTCCTGTGATTGTCACGATGAATGACTTCGGGCAGGCGTCCTATGTCGGCCCGGTGTCGCGGAAAAACTACCAGGACTTCAATGTGCCGGAAGTGGCGGTCCAATACCAGGTAAAGGATTTTCTGAATCTCTACCACACGCTCTCAACTGACAAGACAGTCATGAAAAAGTCTGTCAGCAAAATCTACCACATCTTGACTTCCACAACAGCGTCAAAATATTCAGCCCTTGTAAAAGAAGAGAAGCCATTCGAGTATTTCGGCTCGCGCACAAGGGAAGTTCTTTTTCAGACCGAGCCGCTGAAGCTCTCCAGGGATTCCTACCAGATTGACTACCAGGTTCTGACGCGGCAGGTCTCAGGCTCTGTAGTGAGCAATGTGGCCTACCGCGCGGTCATAAGCGTCAAGACCCTGCAGCCGAGCGATGACGACATAAAGGACAATCCGCTTGGAATCTATATAACCGCATTCGACATGAAGGAAATAAACACAAAAGCCTATTCAGGAGAAGCACAATGAAAACTAGAAAGAAAATTGGCCGACACGTGTCGGTTCTGGCGGCCGCGCTCTTGCTGTGGTCATGCTCCACGACAAAAGACCTTGAGAAGAATGTGAACCAGACTGACTTTGACAGCAGCGGCGCGGAATCGCTTGAGGAAGAGGAGCAGAGAAACGAGGCGGAGCTTAACGGCTGCTATGTGCAGGAGGAGCTGAAAGTACAGGACATGGAGGACACTGTAGTTTTTGTAGACAGGCCTGTGTATATTCCCGAGCAGAAAGATGCGCCGGAGCTTGAGCGCGGATTTGAAACAGGGTATGACGCTGTGAAGTCCAGCCAGAAGAAGGCGACTGTAAAGCCTGAGAACTACAAGAACGGAGCTTTTTTCTACCAGTACAGCGAGAACCTTGTGTATGAGGTTTACGCCCAGCCATACCATCTTACGGACATTGTCCTTGAGCGCGGCGAAACAGTGAAAGGAACTCCGTTCTTCTCCGAGGACGAGAGCGTGTGGGAGCTTACGGCAGGCGTTTCAATTGATTCTGAGACAGGAGAGGAAGTGCAGCACTTCTTTGTGAAGCCCGCGTACTCAAAGCTTGACTCAAGCCTTGTCATCATAACAGACCGCCGTGTCTACCATCTGCGCGTGAAGTCGTTTGCAGACACCCACATGGCGATTGTGAAATTTACATATCCAGGAAAGAGAAATGTCTATGCAAAAAATGCGGCGGAAAAAAACCGCTCCGTTGAGAACGACTTTATAAGAATCTCCAGCCCGGAGCTTTTGTCATTTGACTACAGGATAAAGTACTCGATGTTCAGAAAGCCTGAATTCCTTCCGAAGCGTGTGTATGACGACGGACAGTCAACTTATATCCAGGTTGACGAGATTGTCCTGCAGAAAAAGCTTCCAGTTCTTTTCAATGAGAAAAATGAGATAGAGAACTATTCCGTGAAGAAGAATGTGTTTGTTGTTCCGCGCCTTGTAAATAAAATCACACTCCGGCTTGGAAAGCAGAAAGTTGTGGTTGAAAAGAAGAAGACATCGGCAAGAGCTGCTGAAAAAATCGCAGATGAGCATGGAGAGCAAGTTGGAAAATAATATTGATGAAGACGAGACACTTGTGCTTGACTCCTCTCTTGTGAGCCTTGCCGATGAGTTTGAGAGCGAGGACGAGGAGCTTCCTCCGCCGGAGGAAGAAAAGGAAGAGGCGCGCGAGCTCAATGTCGGAAATGTTCTTGCGATGATTTTTATAGGAGTCGCCGTGCTTTTTCTTATCGTAATGGCGGCTGGCTCCTCAAAGTCAAAAAAGAAAATTCAGAGCAGGGAGCTTGACAAGTCTGGAAGCAAGACTGTCATTGAATTCAAGGACAGAACAGAAAAGACTGCGGAAGTCAAGGAGGATGTCCAGCAGATTTTTGAAGAGAAAAAAGAGGAAAAAAATCCGATGAGCGAGAAGGACGCTGATAAAGTCCTTTCAACTCTGCCGCCTGAGTTGCAAAGCGGAACAGCTCCTGTAACATCAGTGGGAAGCCGCTCGTCGGCGGCGAAGTCAGACCGGCCGGACACAAGGAACTCCAAGTCGCCGAGGAAAATCGAGGGAATCGCAGGGCAGGAATATAGCTCAGCCAGTGCGAATTCAAATATTGTGAGCGCGGTCATGAACGGAAATTTTCCGCAGGCAGCATCCTCCCAGCGGATGACGAAGGAGGAATACATCGCGCAGCAGATGCAGCGCACACAGCAGCTTCAGAATTCTCTCTACGGCTCCGGCGGCGGAAACCAAAGCCAGAGCGCGGCTTATCAGTCCAGCCGCGAGGAATTTTTTAATAATCAAGGAAGCGGAACTGGAAACGGACAGTTTCTGCCTTATAACACGCTATGGGACGGAACGATTATTTCCGGCGCTCTTGTCACGGCGATAAACACAGACAATCCGGGCGTTGTGATTGCCCGCGTCACACAGAACGTGTACTCAAGCTATGACCACTCGCTTCTTCTGATTCCAGAAGGCTCCTTGCTTTACGCGACCTACAACAGCTCTGTCAGCTACGGGCAGGACAAGGTTCAGGTCGCATGGAATCTCCTTATCCGTCCGGACGGCTATAGAATCACCCTTGGCAACATGAACGGAGTCAGCGCGCAGGGAGCAAGCGGCTACAGGGGAAGCGTCTCTAACCATCCATGGGCGACAATGAAGGCGCTCGGAATGATTGCCGTCTACTCGATGATTCAGACCGATATGTCAAGGAGCATAAAAAGCCAGGACAACGAGTATATACAGAACGCCATGGCGGACGTGTGGGCGCAGTCATCAAAAATCGGAAACAAGATTATCGACCGCGCGCTTGACATAAAGCCTACGATAAAAATCAGGAGCGGAACAGAAATCAAGCTGATAACTAACGTTCCTCTGGAGCTTCCGCCGTGCAAGGTTAGCCAGGCCGATAGAAAATACGTTAGAACACGCTGAAAGAAGGACATGGGATGTCCGCCTCCCGAATAGAAAGATTGAAAAACGCGGACTCTCCATTATAAAAAGCTGAAATAAAAATAAGCACACGAATAGACATTGAGAAAAATTATCTGGAGTAGAAGATGAAATTTTTAAGAAAGGCCTTTTCGGTGCTAGTTCTTGCGGCCGCTTTTATTTTTGCCGGCTGCCACTGGAATGATTCCTCGGACAGCAGTGATTATGCCGGCAGCGGAATCAGCTCGCTTTCATTTGCAAGGACAAGCCTGTCTATGAAAGTAGGCTCGATGGACTACATGACAATAAAGGTGAGTCCGGCATCGAGCCAAAGGGACTGCAGCTTCAAATGGTCCTATGATTCAAAAATAATCAGCTGCGACACGGATTCAAATTACGGTGTCACTATAACGGCTCTTTCAGAAGGGCAGACATCGCTCCGCTGTTCCTACGGCGGATATGACGCGACCTGCATAATAACAGTCTCAGGATTTGAGGATGGCTATGAGGAGACCGCCGAGCCGTATATTTACTCAAACACTTCTGTTCTGCAGACTGCTCCCGGCGTAACAGAGAAGGTCTTTGTCTCTCTTTACGGTGGAGACGCTTCCGATATAGACGGCTACACATGGACAATAGACAATCCGTCTGTCGCGGCGATTCAGCCGACCGGCCAGTACTGCCTGATAACTGCGAGGGATTCAGGATACGCGAGAATCAAGGTCACAAACAGCAAGGCGAGCTATCCATATTACATGGGCGTATATGTCTTTTCAGATGCCACGAATGTTCCGTATATAACGACATCTGCGAACATACTGACAATGAACCAGGGCGACGGCGAGCAGGCAATAAGCTGTTCTTTGGTGAACGGCAAGGAAGGCTCTCTTGACAGCTCTTTCAAATGGGAGATTGTCTCAAAGGATTCAGACGAGGTTCCAGTCGGGCTTTCATTCAACGGAAACAACGCTGTCGTGACTCCTCTCCGCGGAGGAAGCTGCACAGTAAGAATCACCCATCCTGACGCGGCATATCCTCTTGATATTTTATGCCGGGTAATCACGATGGTGAAGAATGTCTACATAAATCCGGACAGCACTGTGGTCACGCTAAGCGGAACAAACGAGCAGACTGTAACCTGCAGCCTTGAGAACATTGAGATGGGCGAATACTCGGTTGACGACTACCGCTATTCCCTTGACAACCTGAGCGCGGCGGAGATTGTCTCGTCAGTCGGAAACCAGGCTGTTTTGCGCGGACTTGCGAACGGAAGCGCAAAGCTCATCATCTCGCATCCGAAGGCGGCATACACAAGGGAAGTCCTCTGCATTGTTACCGGGCAGTTGAAGGATGCCGTCGACGCCTCGTGCTACATCACGACAAGCCAGAACTACATAAGGACAAAAGTCGGCGCGGAGATGTCGTCTGTCTCTGTCAGTCTGCGCGGCGGAGATGACGGAGACGAGAAAGGATTTGTATGGTCTGTAAAAAGCTCAGCCTCCGACGGCGTTTCAGATGTCATATCTCTTGAGACCACGGACGGTAGCGCAGTCCATTCAAGGGCGGCGGCCATGACCTATGCCTACGGGACTGCGTACATAACGCCTAAAGCTGAGGGAACTGCTGTAATCACTGTGAGCCATCCGAAGATTGTCTATACGACGGAAATTCTTGTGAAGGTTCTTGGAAAGGATGCAGTTCTTGATGAGCCGCTTTATTTTACTGGAAATGGTCTGGTGCGCGTCCTGAACGGAAGCGAGACTGAGTATTCAGTCGGACTGAACGGAAAGAACAAGACCGCCTTGGACGAGCAGAACATAAAATGGAGCAATGATGATTCTAGGCTTTCTGTTGTTGGGAACGGAACTGCCGCCACAATAAAGGCTCCCTCCTACGGAACAGGGCAGACAGTCTCCAGAATCACAGTCAGCCACAGCAAGGCGGAAAATGACAAGACAGTTCTTGTTATGACTGCTGATGATGAGAAGACTCTGATGAGCATGAAGGCTTTGTATTCCGACAAGCTTTATTACAACTTCGAGGCTGGAAAGGAGGCTGTTGTTTTCTGCAACGCTGTAGGGTTCGATGAGTATGACGAGGAGACTGACGAGACAAAGAGCTACGATTTCTCTATGTTCACATGGAGGACTTCCGACCCGGCAGTTATTTCAGTGGATAAAAATTCATATAATCCGCTCTCATGCACTGTGAAAGGTCTGAAATCCGGCACATGCACGCTCACAGGCTCTATTGACGGATACTCCTGCGACTTCAAGATTACAGTTTATCCTGTGGGGACAGTCCAGACTGACCCTGAAGTTTATCTTACAACCACGCAGAATGTCGTGTCGCTTAAGTCTCCGGGAAAAACTGCGTCTGTGAATGTGGGCGCGGTCAATCTTTCCGCGTCAAAATACTCTGGAATAAGATGGCTGTCTGAGGATGAGTCTGTCGCATCTGTCCAGGCGAATGGAACCTCCGCGACAATAACGGCGGCAGGAGAGGGCGAGACTGTAATAAATGTCTCCCACTCTGAAAGCCAGAACAGCCTGAAAATCTATGTCCGGGTAGGAAGCGAGTATGTGGTTCCGGAGGCGGAGCCGCTTGTCTATATTTCAGCCCAGGATGTGGTCGCAATGCTCCGCGACGACTCAGCGCAGAAGCTCCAGGCCTCCCTTGTAAACTATAAGGGTGCGGACTCAGGCGGATTCAGCTTTTCAATAGACAATGAAAGCGTCGCCAGAATCTCCGCGCAGTCAGGAAACGGAACCGCGTATATAAAGCCGGTCGGAAGCGGACAGGCGGAAATCACAATCTCACATGCTGCGACAGAGCTGACAAAGAAAGTCCTTGTTGTTGTCGGAAATTCATCCGAGGAGCTTGCGGGCTATGTCTATCTCACAACCAGCAGCAATGTTGTCGCTGTCGGCGAGGGAAGCACAAAGAGCGTCTCTGTCTCAGTGAAGAATTCAGACAGCGTTGTTCTTGATGGCTTCTCATGGTCTTCCAGCAATCCGTCTGTTGTCGATGTTACTTCCGGAGGAGCGACTGCGGTTCTCCATGGAAACGGCATTGGAACGGCGATGATAACTGTCACAAGCAGGTACTGCCAGTATCCGCTCCAGATTATCGCCCAGTGCGTCGACCCTGTTGCTGCCGCGGCAAATCCTTATATTCAGCTCACATCAAGCGTGATGAACCTGAATGTCGGAACAACCTACACGTCAATCACAGCGGACCTGGTCGGCGGAAAGCAGAGCGACTTCTCTGATTTCGTCTGGTCGTCGAATGATTCTTCTATATGCGCAGTCTACGGACAGAACGAGGTTGGAAAAGCGCGCGCGCTGAAAGCCGGGACTACATATATCACAGTCTCCCATCCGAAGGCTGTCTATCCGGCGCAGATTCTTGTCGTATGCGACGAGGTCAGGGAAAGCGAGTGCTCTATAAGTGTTCCGAGCAGCATAATCACGATGAAGCCGACGGACGGCGCGAAGACAGTAACAGCGACGCTTGTGAACGGAAGCGCAAATGACAAGTACAACTTCAGCTGGTCGCTTGATGTGTATGACATAATTGATTTCCAGTATTCCGCGAATGTCTGCACAATCACGCCGAAACAGACTGGAAGCGTCACGATAACGATTCACCACCCGAAGGCCGCCTATGACCAGCAGATAATTGTGAATGTCCAGCAGTACTCTGAATTCTCTTTCCCGAAGGAAAGCATGACGATAGAGCAGGGAAGCGTGCAGTTTGTGAACATGGAAGTTCCGTCCACAACGGTTTCCACACACGTTGAGTACTCTGTTGAGAACAGCAGTATATGCTCTATTGTCGGGACAAAGTCTGTCGCCCAGATTACGGCTGTCGGACCGGGAACAACGACCGTAAGGGCGCGTCTTATTGCCACAAGCACAGGAGTCGAGCAGGCAAGCTCCGAGATGATGGTTTACGTCAAGGAGAAGCAGGTGAGCGCGGTCTATATAACATCATCCACAACGATTTATACAGTGAACAAAGGAAAAAGCCAGAGCCTGAGCGCGACTCTTACAGGAACTGGAGTCACAAATTCCGACCAGTACAATCTTAAATGGACAACCTCCGACAGCGACATTGTTCAGGTTACAGGAATCAGCTCAGACGGAACAGTGAAAGGGCAGTCAATTTACATAACCGCGCTGAAGAGCGGCGAGGCTGTCATAACCTGCTCTCATGAAAAGGCGGCAAGCACGCTTCAGTTCTATGTGGTCGTTCCCGGCACAGCGGAGAAGGCAATATCGTTCGACAAGACATACATGACAATCCTCAAGGGATCTAGCGGAAGCCAGCTGAAGACGACAATTGAGAACGCCGAGAGCAGCAATGACTACAATAATCTTATCTGGACCTGCGAGGGCGCGAACGGAGCTGAGGTGGCGCGTGTAATGGGCAGCGGCCAGAAAGTCACAATTTATCCTGTCTCTGTCGGCGTGGCTACAGTGATGGCTCAGCTTCCTGACAGCTCAAGCGTTGCAAAATGCACTGTCGTTGTCGAGGCTGGAAAGAGCCTTGTGTTTGAGACAAACTCACGGAAAGTGCAGCCATTCCATTCAAAGATTCTGAACTACAAGGTAAGTCCCGCTGATGCGATTCTGACCTGGACAATGTCCCAGGGTGTCGGAGAGGACTACTTTGAGTACCGGGACCTTGGATGCGATTCAGAGGGAAACGGACAGGTCGAAATTTCAGGAATCAAGGAGGGCAGCGGAACTCTTGCCTGCGTCACGGACGGCGGCGCAAAAGCCCAGTGCGCTGTAAGGGTCGCATGGGACTACGAGTTCAGCGTAGCAGGCTCCACGGCGTTTACTTGCACTCCTGATGAAACAAAGACTTTTGAATACTCTGTAAGCCCGGCTGACTCTGTTGTCTCTGTTGAATCAGTGGATGCCATTGAGAACGGAGGCTCAGCTTTCTCTTATGAGGTTGTAAGCAGTGGAGATGGAAAAGGAAAAATTGTTATTCACCCGGCAAGTGAAACAAAGAGCGCTGTTGGCATTGAATTCATTGCAAGGAATCCTAACAAGTCCTATGAGACTGTTGGAACAAGAAATGTAAAGGCCCAGTTTGCATACAACAGTGTCACAGTAGATATCAGCCAGTCAAGTTCAAACGGAAAGTATTCCCGGTTTGACAGGCAGTCAAACACCTTGTTTCTTGGAGACGGAGAGTCTTCAAATATAGCTATATCTATCGCGGAGGAAAAATCAAATGCGACTATTCAGAGCATTACAGCTTATGGTGACAATATTCCGTCTATCTCCATTGTTTCTTCCGCAGGAAAGTCTGGAGTCTATACTGTCAAAAATTCCCAGACAGATGTCGTTAAAAAAGAGTACCTGATAAACAAGGCTTATGTTCCTTATGTCGGCAGCGCGGAGCTTTCTGACTGGGAGACTGCGTTCACTTGGTGGGCGGCGGACTGCAAGCATTCAAACGCGCATGACTGTCTGACTTTTGCCCAGATTTACAGTTCAAACAACAGATACTTTAATTATAACGGATACCGCTGCAGCAGGCATGAAACCAGTGATTCTCTTCTGAGCTGGATGCAGCAGAACTGGGCTTACAGGGCTATAGGCCGGAATCAGGGAAACTGGAGCTTCGGGCATTTTGCTGGAAGCAGCCCTTCTTATACAAAGAACAGCTCCTTTTCTATAAAAGAGAAAACTTCTCTCCGCGGCAAAATATATCAGGAGGAGGATTTCCAGAGAATCGGCTGGTTCTATTGTCCCGGCACAAGGACTGGAGCAGGCGAGGTGATTCTGCATCATACAAACAGAGGTTACAAATGCTCCG
This sequence comes from uncultured Treponema sp., assembly GCA_964607295.1. Taxonomy (GTDB): domain Bacteria; phylum Spirochaetota; class Spirochaetia; order Treponematales; family Treponemataceae; genus Treponema_D. The sequence goes on from CAZSJX010000001.1 coordinate 251,581, forward strand.
CTGACAATTCGAGCGGAATTTCAACTCTTGCCGATGATGAGGGCTGGTCGATGAAAGTTTATCCTTCCGTTCTGACTGACGTTGTGGATGCGACCTACAGAAACAGCTCTGATGAGACAGTAAGGGAAATCCAGAATTTCGGACGGATAAAGATTGTGATAGACCATAACGGCAAGTCTGAGTACAAAGAATTTCTGGTTGTCGGTGAAATCAGAAACTGCAGCATGAATTGAATTGCTGGACAGATATCAGCTTGTATAGAATGGCAATAAAGAAATAAAGCTCAAGACATAACCTGATGTCTTGAGCTTCGTTTTCTTTGTTAGGCGGTGAATAAATGCTTCAATGCAACGCTGTTTTATAGTCCGGCAGCGGAGTTTTTTATTGCTCTACCTTGAAGACTTTCTCATTTCCAAGATTGTCCTTTGACGTGTAGGCTTTCAGCTTTCCGTTCTCATCAAATATAAGCTCGGATGCGGCTGAAAGCCCCTCCGCGCCCTTCATGGAAATGTCCTTTATTTTTCCGCTCTCAAACATTACTATGCAGCTCAGAGGCCTATAGAACTTGCTGTTTCCCTGCAGTGTCTGCGAATATTCTCCGATTGCGCAGCTCATTCCCGTGCTGTTGAAATATACTTTCTGCAGAATGCACGACTCGTATTTTAACCGGGGAACTTTTATGTCAGGGTTCTCTGCCGACGAGACCTGCACTGTTGTTCTTCCGACAGGCACTTCCGCATAAGGCGATAGAAGAATTTTCCGCAGGCTGAACTTGTCGTTGAATTCCACGTATTTCGCTGAGACCGCCATCGCGCCGACTTTCATCACAAACGGATTCCTTGACTCCGCGCTTCTCAGTGTCTTTGAATTGAAGAATTTAAGCGTTATTACTCCGGCAGGAACGCTTCCCGCAGTTCCGGCTGATTCTAAAGGCTTCCCGGTTTTTCCCTGCATTGTCGGAGTCCCCTCCTCAAGGTCGTAGAAGATTCCGGACTGCCCATCACCGAACAGGAAATGCTTTCCTGTCATGTCGACTGTCATCTCCTCCGGGAAATTGTCCTCAAAATTCTTGAAAGGCATGCTTGGAGACAGATGCCAGTAATCCCTGTCTAGTTTAAGCGTTGATGCCCTCTCAGGAATGCATGAGATTATGTTTCCGTTTTCTGACAGGACAACTTCTTTCCTTGCCCTTGTGCTGAATCCCAGCTGGTGCCTGAGGGATGATGACGGCGTGAAGGATTTCGGCTTGCCTGACTCGTAGAATGTCAGCTCGCAGCCTGAGAAGAATTTTGCGCCGGATTTAAGCTTTGTCAGAAAGTCCGCTGTGCTTCCGTCCGCAGGAACCACGATTTCGATGCTTCCGCTGTCATAGAAGGTTATGAATTCCCTTGTTCGTATTTCCATTTTACCTGCCGGAGTCTGGATTTCGGCGGTTCTCTCACCTGGTGCGGACGAGCCGTAAAGATATGCCGACTTCACTGTTCCGTTCGCATGGAACGACAGAGGCTTGTCCTTGGACAGTGCCTGGCCGCTTCTTGGTGATGCCGAGATTTTAAATGTTCCGGCTTTTGTCGCAAGCTCCTGCGTGCCCTCGAGGAAAATCTGCTTTATGCTTCCGTCCTCATAGAACTCCGCCGCGGAATTTGCGGTGAATTTTCCACCCTCTGTTTCAATCTCCTGAGGTTCCTCCAGGGAAAGCGACTTCAGGTTTCCGTTTCCATAGAAGCTGACAGCGGAATTTGCCGGAGCCATCATTTTTCCGTATTTTGTCTCAAGCTCGAAAGGTCTTGCAAGAACTGCCGAGATGTCTCCAGCCTCATCTTTTGCCGTGCTCAGAACAGGCGCGTCCTGTCCGTTCGGCAGTGTCTCTGCTGTGAGTGTTGCTGCTGCAAGCGTTATTGCCGCAAGCACCGCTGCTGTCTTCTTCATTTTTGTAAACTCCATATTTTCTTATATATTGTTAAGAAATTCTGACGCTTCCTGTACGCCGTTTTCGGAGGCTATGCGGAGGAATTTTTTTCCGTCAGTTTCGTTTTTTTCAATAATGTCACCATTAAATAGAAGTTTTCCATATTCATAGCAGGCGTAAGGAATATTTCCTTTGGCAGCAATTTTTAAATAGGCTGCTCCTGTCTTTGCATCAGCATTGCAGCCTTCACCAGTAGCAAGCATTGCTCCATAGTATCCTGCGGCCTCAATGCTTTTATCCTTGATTTTTCCGAAATATTCAAATGCCTTCTGTGGATTTGCATCGCAGCCTCTTCCGAATCTGTAGGACAAGCCTGCTGCTAATGCCACATCAGGATACTTTTTGAATACCTTGTCAAGCTTGTTTTGGCTCTCCAGATATTCAATTGCCTGTGTGTACTTTCCTTCGTTGTATAGATTGGTAAAGAAAGCTGCTGTATCCTTTGCATAGTTCATTTTGACCGAAAGGAAGATAAACAAAGCAAGAACTGCAATCAGTATTGCAATTGGTATTAGGATTCCCTTTATTCCGTAATACTTTATGGCAAGATTTCCTATGCCGATAACAATCAGAATGCCTATGATTTTTCCAAGGCATCCTCCTTTCTGTTCTGCGTTATTCCCTTTTTTGGAGAATAAGTTCCCAATCATGACTCCGAGCCAAAAGTTGTCGTTTGCCATAAAAAACTCCTTTCTAAAATTTTTTAGTCTATGAAATTTTAAATTTTCACCAATGCTAGTATTTTCTGCGGATTGATGTGCTTCCGCCCATGCGCTGATATTCCCTTTTCCGCTGCCGCTCCTGTCTTAGCTCCTCGTCCATCCTTACGAATCTTATGACTGGAAGCGCGCTGTAGGACAGGTCGAAGTCGCCGTCCTCTATTTTCTTGTATGTGAGGCTGTCGCCGAAAAAGTCAATCATCGCCATCTTGTTTCTTGTCTTGCGCTGGCGGTAGTTCTCAGGGTCGCTTATCGGCTTCGCAAAGCTGCCTTTCCTGCAGAGCTCAAGCCAGTCGTATCCATAATACGGCTTTTCCTGCACGCAAAGCACTTTCAGCTCGATTCCGCAGAGCTGCATATCGCTGTGTCCTTTTTTCCATGAGTAAAGCGTGTTGTACATCTGGTATGAATAGAGGACTTTCTTTGCTCCTGCAATTCTCGGAAATGATACAAACAGCTTTGTAGAGTCATAGAATTCAATCTCGACCAGCTTGTTTCTGTACCATCCGAACACCTTGAACGGATACTGTATTGCCTTTTCCTCTTCCGTCTCCACGTACGGCGTTGTGTCGAAGAAGCTCCGGCTTGTGGCGCAGGAGGATAAGAGAATCGAAATGATTGCCACGGTCAAAACCGCTGCTTTTTTGCCTGATTTCATCTGAGCGCCTCCATGATACAGGTCGCGGTGCAGATAATAGCACAGACACATGCAAAGACAGCCGGAGCCGCCACAATGAATGTAAGTATTTTGGCGATGATTCCGTGCCTTTTTGAAAGCGGCTCTATGAAAACACTGTGGATTCCGTAAGCAATGTAGCCTAGGAGAACTGTCGGCAAAAAAAGAAATAATATGACAAGCTTTGCTAAAATAACTGTGATTGCGATTACCATTTTTTTTGTTTCCTTCCGAATTGCTGTATGAATACTATACATAGTACCCCCCCCCCGAAAAAAAATCAAGAGGCGGGCATTTCAGTTTCATTTCGTCTTGTGCTGGCGTTAGAAGTCCATCTCAAGGTTCGCGAGGCAGCACTGGAAATTGTCCAGCGTGAACGCCCATTTCTGCTGGCGGCATTTTGTGACTGCCCATGCGCCGGCCTCCATCGCGCTCATCCTTTTCAGGACTCCTGGATATGCCGTTACCGAGAGCGGATAAAGGCGTGTTTTGCCGTTGAGCTGCTCCGCATCCGGCAGAGGCGAGTCGTCCTCAGGAATGTAAGATTCTTTTATCAGATAATAATTAGGTCTGTCGATGAATTTCTTTGTCTTCACAAAGAAGACGTCCGGGTAGGCTTCTTTCAGCTCCTGCGCTGTCATAAATAACTCCATTGGCTTGTTTTTCTTGCGGTTATTTACGGCGTGGTGCTATGCTAGCTTTCCGGATAGCGGCGACGTAGTTCAGTTATGATTCCAGGCGGAAATTAAATAAAAAAACAAAGCTTGCTTTTCGCCGGGAATGTCATTAAAAGGCCTTTTAGCAGAGCCTTCTGTTTCCTGTTATGCTCTCGGGAAGTGAGTCCGTGTCCTCCACGTGCTCAAGCCCGAATCTCTTTATCACAAGCTGGCTTACCGTAAGGCCTGCGTTTTTAGCGAGAGTCCGGATTGCCTCGGCCTGCCTCGCATTCTTGAAAGTGAGGGTAATGTTCACTATGTTTTTCCCGGTAGGCTTTCTGCCGGAGCCTTCCCTGCGGCCGCCCCAGTTGCTTGTGTTCATGTCTTGCAGTCTACAGCATTGTTTTTGAATTGTCAAGTTTTTTTTTCAAGTTGTTTCGGAAAGAGGCGGAAATGTAATGTCTTTATATTGCTGTTTTTGCAGATAAGTTGTATTGTGGTTTAAGAAATAATCTGTAAAAAAAAACAATGTTTTCTGCCCGCCCGGGGAAAAGTTGTTTTGAAAGACAAAGAAGAATTTATCCGCACTGACCCTGACGCGGCCCGCAAGGTCTGCTGGCTTGCCGTGCTGAACTGGATTGTCCCTGTTCTGTGCATTTTGACAGGGCTTGTCCTGACGACGCAGAAATTCGCCGTCCTTATGAACCATGACTACAATGTTATCGGGCGGCCGCTTTTTGTTTTAAAAGGCGCATACCGTGTCTACAATCCTCTGATATTCATTCTTGGAATGTTCAAGTACGCGTTTGACGATGTGTACTCATACTATTTCTTTCAGGCCGCTCCTGCCGCGTTCATCGGCCTTGTAGCGGCTGTGCTTCTGTTCTTCATAACCAGCGTGATTGTCTCTGCACACCAGAAGAACCAGCATATACACGGAACTGCTAGGTGGGGCACAAGAAAGGACCTTGAGAAATTCGGAATGCTCCAGCCGCGTGGCGTAATCTGCGGCCAGATGAGCAGCGCGGATGTCGGATACCATGTTGACAGGGAGAAGGCGAGCCTTGTCCTCGACCTTCCGAAAAATCCTGTCACAAGAAGAGTCCATGTCGCTCCTGTTGTGTGCCATTCGGGACGCACGAACACATGGATGATTGCGCCTACACGGAGCGGAAAGGGCGTGAGCACCGTAATTCCGACCTGCCTGAGCTACGGAGTTCCGTACTGGGGAAAGGACAGCAGGACTGGAAAGAAAAACGTCAAGGGGCGCGGCTCCATGGTGATTTTTGACCCGAAGGGCGAGAACTGGGAGGCTTCCGCAGGCTACCGCTCAAGGTTCAGCACGTGCATTCCGTTCAGGCCTCTTGACCCGGACGGAAACACAGCCCATTACAATCCGATTCACGAGATTCCTGACAGTCCGAGCGAGGCGTTCTCCTGGGCTGACATGATTGCCGAGATTTTCTTCGGCGCAGAGAATGCGAAGGCGGCATCTGACGGAGCTACGCAGTATTTCAACAACACGGCGCGCGATATTTTCGCAGGCGTTGTCATGCATGTCCGCTTCTGCCGCTACATCGCATGGAAGGACAAGAACCTTTCCACAGTCCTTGATATTTTCAGCCAGGAGAGCAGCGATGACAGCGGCGGAGACGATGACGAGAGCGGAGGCCCCGGCTCAGCCATGCTTGCCCAGATGAGGGAGGATGGCGTTCACGTTGACGACTCTGGAAACGAAAGCCCGCTTGTCCATGAGCTTATTGTTAAGGCCGCGAACCGCTCCGAGACACAGACTCCCAAGGAGCGCGCCTCGACATACTCAACAGTGTTCAGCAAGATTTCACTGTTCCAGGATCCGCTCCTAAAAAATGCGACTGCCTATTCAGATTTCAGCGTCGACGACTTTATCGACGGAAAGAACGGAATCAGCCTTTATCTGATTGTTCCGTACAACCACATCAAGCGTATAAGCCCTGTTTTCAGGATGGTAATCACGTTCATGATTAAGAAATTCTCAGGCGGAACGACAAACGCCAACGCCGTCAGGCTCAAGATTCCGTGCCTGTTCCTTCTGGACGAATTCCCTGTTCTCGGATATTTCCCGGACATCGCCCTGAACGCTGGAATTCTCGCGGGCTACGGAGTTACTTTCTTTATCGTGAGCCAGTCCCTCAACCAGATTGTCGATGTCTACGGCGAGAACCATCCGTTCCTTGACCACTGCAAGACCATCATTCTTTTTGCTCCTGGAAACTTGAAGGACGCAAGGCAGTTCTCGGAGACAATCGGAAACCGCTCTGTTCTTCTGGACAACATTTCAAGCTCCGGCACAAAGTGGCAGGCGGGATTCAGCAGCATATCGCGCAGCTCGCAGGAAACGCAGACGAGCCTTGTGAATCCTGACGAGCTTATGAAGCTGGACTTCTCGCGGTGCATTGTGTTCAACCAGGCGATGCCGCCGTACAAGGGAAAGAAGGTCGTCTACTACGAGGACCCGCGGTTCAAGGACAAGTCGTTCAGGAAAGTTCCTGAGATGAATGAAATTTTTGCAAGGCTTAGAAAGCTTCCGAGCCGCCGCAGGAAGCATTTTGATTCCGGCAGTTCAATCGAGAAGGCAATAGGGCGCATCGAGAAAGTCGAGGTCATGCAGTCAATTCCGGGAGACTTCGATATTTTTTCCGATGCCGGACGCGAGACAAAATTCTGAGGAGAGTGAGAAATGGAAGATGATAAAGAAAGTGAATTGAAAATAAAATTACGGGAAAATTTAAATTTGTTCTGCAATGAGAAATTTTATATAGAGGCCGTAAATCTTTCGCATAACGAAATTGTAAGGAAATATGGAGACGTGCCTGTTCCAATAGCTGAGATTCCTGAATATGATCCTATTTTTAAAGGAATTTGGAAAGACGCAAAGAATAATCTTGTTTATACAGGATTAGGAAGTTTTATTGACCATTGGGTAAATCATCATCCGGAACTTGAATCATCCGATCTTATGAAAATACAAGATGTTTTATCAAATCCTGACTGCCGCTATTTTGACGAAACAAAAAAATCCGTCATATTTGATAAGTTCTCAGAAGGATTTCATAATGTTGTAATAATGAAAAAAGCTGCGGATAAGCTAATCTATGAAAGAAGCAGTTATATGCCTAGAAAATTACCGAAACGATGGCAAGAAATTGAACAGAAAAATGGAATTGTAAAACAGTCATTTGTGGACGGACACCCCACAATCAGTCAGTCAGAAAAATCTGAAGCCGGCATAGTCCGTAATATTTCTACTCTTAATGACAATAAAAATATATCACAATCTGATGAAAAGTCAATAACAGAAAAGTTCTCAGAGTCAAAGCTGCTGTATGAAAGGACGGCGGTGGATGTCGACGGCCTTGAGCGTGAGTGTGAGCACGGAGTCCTGGAAGGATTTAAGAATGCCGTGAGGATGGTCGACAGGCTGAAAGATGAGAACCTGCACCTGAAAAAGGAGAACAGCGAGCTTAAGAAAAATCTGGAGCGCAAAACACGTTCAGGAAATCATCAGGAAAAGGAGATTGAGCGGTGAAGAACAACAGAAAAGAAAACTATGTGAAATACGGCGTCCTAAAGCAGCTCCGCATGACAGAGCAGATGGAGAAACTCATAAAGAGCAAGGCGCTTGAGCACAACACGACTGAGAGCGAGATTATCCGCCAGGCTCTTGCGAATTACATAAACCGCAGCATGAGCGACTCGGAGATTGTTCACGCCTCCCTTGTGGAGAATTCAAGGAAAATCCGCTATCTGGAGAACAAGGTAGAGCTTCTCGCGCTGATTGTGATGCAGCAGACGAAATTCATCATGAAGACGTTTCCCAGCAGGCAGATAAACAGCGACGAGCTTGTGGACATAGAATACGAAAGATTTATCAGGGACTGCACTAAGATTCTGAAGTCCAACCATTCAGGCGTTCTTGAGAGCATGATTCTTGATGCCTATGAGCAGGGAGACAGCCAGCAATGACGGGAATGGACGGATTCGGGCAGCAGGTCAAGCTTGACAAGTGGATAAAGAACCTTGAGGACGACATGAGGCTCATTGTTCCTTTCATCGAGGACAGGAATGTCACTGACATCGCGATTGGAATCGGCGGAGAGCTTATAGTCGAGGGGCTCGGAATGGAAAAGACCTTCACAGGGATTTTCTTTGACGACCAGACCATAACAAGAATAATCTATGCGACAGCCGCGGTTCTGGGCGTTACTGTGGATCCTGACAACCCGATTGTGGAGGGCGTGCTTCCGAACTGGAAAATCCGCGTCGAGGGAATCCTGCCTCCGCGCGCAGCCCGGAATCCTATGTACTTTATCCGGCGTCCTCCGGCAAAGATTTTTTCCCTTGAAAGCTATCTTGAGTCCGGGCGCATTACAAAGGAACGCTACGACCTGCTCATAGAGCATATAAGAAAACGCTCGAATATTGTTATCGGCGGCGAGACATGCAGCGGAAAGACAACCCTTCTGTGCGCGGTCATAGACAAGATGAGGGAGTTCACGCCGGACGACCGCTTCTATATTGTCGAGGATGCGGGCGAAATCCAGTGCAGGGCGCGTGATTTTGTTCCAGTCTGGGCGGCCGGAAAAGACTGCCTGAAAGCTGTTGCCACTGCGCTCCGGTGCAATGTGTCGCGCATAATTTTCGGCGAGCTCCGCTATGGCGATGTCACAAACGAGGTCCTGAAGGCCTGGAACTCAGGGCATACAGGCGGAATCACGACAGTCCATGCGAACTGCGCGCTTTCAATGCTCGCCAGAATCCGCGACCTTCTGCGCGAGGTGATTCCCGGAGAGCTTCCGGATGTCGCCCAGTCCGTCCAGCTCCTGGTCCACATGAGGCCGACAAGGAACGGCCCGGTTGTGAGCGAGGTTGTCGAGACAAGGCAGATGGGCTCAGGCTCGTTCATGGAAGACCTTGAGAACAATAATCTTATCAGCTGAAAGGAGGTGCGAAGAAAGAACAGTTTCCAGGCCCGCGAATAGAAGACGGTTTTATGATGTCCGTATACGAATAGAAATTTTTGCCTTTTTTGAACAGAAGCTAAAGACACGAACAGAAAATTAAAATTCAACATTCTTTATGGAGTATTTTATGAAGTCTGAAAAAATAAGAAATGCCGCTCAAAAAATCAGAGGCTTTGCCACAGACAGAAAAGTTCTCATGGCGGCTTTCATGCTGTTCATGATTATAGCGCCGACATTCGCGGCGGGCGGCGGCGAGACCATCGAGCAGCTTGACACCTGGGGAGACAAGATTCTGTCGCTTCTGCAGTCGACATGGGTGAAAGTTCTTCTTCTTGTCGCGCTGATAATCGAGGCGATTGGCGTGGTTGTCGCAGGGCAGCAGGGCGGAGGCGGACAGATTCTGAAGAAGTTCGCGCCCTGGATAATAGGCACACTGATTCTTCTATGCGCCTCAGGAATATGCAGCTATTTCCTTGGCGACCTGAGCTTCGAGATTTCAATGTCGGAAAAAATTGTTCCGGCTCTGGGAAGCTGTTTAAAACTGGGAGTCGTGTAAAGTAAAAAAAAAACTGACGGCAGACGGCATAAATCCTGCTGCCTGCCACAGCTGATTTTGGAGGAAAATTTGGAGAACGAACCTACTTTATATGACTATGCAGTTCCTGTCCACCGGGTCCTGCTGCAGCCGAACGTTGTTCTTGGAATCGGAATCGCTCCGGCCATGATGATTCTTGTCCTTACAGTCGTGCTGATGAATCTGGTCAGCGTGTGGTGCTTCCCGGTCGGAATCGTCCTTTTTGCCGCGGCGAAAATCCTCTGCAGAAACGACCCATACATGATGACGATTCTCTTTGAAAGGCTCATGCAGCCGCGCTTATGGAGGGCAGCCTGATGGATATTCCTTTTCTTGATTTTTTCAGGCTGAACAAGGAAAGCGCGAACATGCTGAAATATGTCAGCCCTTACTCGTTCATAATGTCGCCGGGAGTCTGCCTTCTGAAGAATGGAGCATTGATGGCTTCGTACCAGGTTGAATATCCTGACCTTGAGTCGTCGTCTCCGTCATCGATTGCCGCGATGGCGGCTCTTTTCAACCGCACGGCCATGGCTCTGGCCCAGCAGGAGGGCTGGGCGGTTTTCTTCGACTGCAAGAGGTACAAGACAAAGGACTATCCTGCAGGAGAATTCTCAAACCTTGCGGGCTGGCTCATAGACCAGAGGCGCGCGGAGAACTACCGCAGGTTCGGGGAACATTTCACCACGGACTATTACATATCATTTGTCTATCAGCTGCCTGGAGACATAGAGAGCAAGGCCGCCTCGATGTTTTTCAGGGCAGGAAAGAAAAAGGGCGGAGCCGGAAGCCATTCACGCGGAGCGGAGAACCTTGCAGCCATGGAGAAGGAAATTGAAAATTTTCTTGACGAGACTGACAAGGCTATGGGAACTCTCTCGGCGAAAATATGGTGCCATCGGCTGGATGACTCGGAGCTTTTCAGCTACATAAAGTCGTCGGTGAGCATGAGGCGGCAGGATATGTTCTACCCGGAGAACACTTTTTTCTTTCTTGACAACTACATCTGCGACATGGACATTAAGACTTCAATGCCGCTGAAAATCGGGGACTACTATGTTCCTGTAATCGCTGTGATGGACTTTCCGAGCGTCACTTATCCTGCTGTCTTTGACAAGCTGAACAGGACAATGCAGGAATTCCGCTGGACAACCAGGTTCATTCCAATGAGCAAGGAGATGTCCGCGAAGGAGGCCGACAAGTACCAGAAGCGGATGTACTCGGCCAGGAAAAGCGCTGGGACGATTATCACGGAGCTTGCGGCGAATGTCGAGATTGACCGCGAGAACACTGGAGCTGTCGCAATGGAAAGCGAGGCCGGGCAGATCAAGGCGGACATCGCGATGGGGAGCTATGTCCTTGGATATTACACAAGCAGCCTTATGTGCTGGGACAGGAATCTTTCCGCGGCAAAGGAGAGGTCGAGAAAGCTCCAGCAGGTTGTGCGCTCGTGCGGATTCTCATGCATGGAGGAGAAGCTTAACAACATGGAGGCATGGGAAGGAATGATGCCGGGAAACGTCTATGCGAATATCCGCCGGCCTCTTATTTCCACTCAGAATATGTCGAACATTATTCCATTAAGCTCGGCATGGCAGGGGATGCTTTACAACGACTTCACGCTAGAAACTTGTGGATCTGCTGTTCCTCTTGTAACATGCTCGACAAGCTACGGAACTCCATTCTTCTTAAATCTGAATGTGCGCGATGTAGGGCACACGTTTGTATTCGGCCCGACTGGAGCAGGAAAGTCAACTCTTCTTGCCCTGCTCATGGCGCAGGCTACAAAGTACAGGGACGCGAACATCATCTGCATAGACAAGCAGCTTTCAAGCCGCGCCTTCATTGTGGCGGCAGGCGGAGTCTATGTTGAGCCTGGAAAGGATGATGTCGCTTTCCAGCCGCTCAGCGAGCTTCTGAATCCAGAGGAATGCTCTGAGAAAGAGTACCGCGAGAGCCTCATGTGGTGCCAGCAGTTTATTGAAAGCCTTCTTGTCCAGCAGAATATTGAGACAAGTCCAAAAATGAGCAAGGCGATAAGCGAGACTCTTATGCTTCTTTCTAAAAAGGACAGCTCAATGCGCGACCTCACATCGTTCCAGCAGTATGTGAACTACACGGACCCGGAGACCGGCGACAACACAATAAGGACAGGCCTCGACCCGTACTGCCGCGGCGGAGCCTTCGGCTCAATATTCGACGCGGACAGCACGACTCTTAATCTCTCCAAGCTTATGACAATAGAGATGGGAAGCCTCATGCGCCTTTCAGAAAAAGCGGTCGCTCCGGCGCTTATGTACATCTTCCGCTATCTGGAGAAGCTCTGGACAGTTCCCCATGGAGAGAGGCAGCCTCTCACTTTCCTTTTTCTTGACGAGGCGTGGCTCTATCTACAGCATCCGGTTTTCTCAGGCTTTATACAGGAATGGCTCAGAACTTTAAGAAAGAAAAAAGTGTTCTGCATATTCGCGACACAGGAAGTCAGTGCGGCGAGCAAGTCGTCATTGCGCGACACGATAGTACAGCAGTGCCTTACAAAGATTTATCTTGCTGACGAGAATGCGGCTCAGACCGCAGAAAGCTACAGGGATTTCGGACTTACAGACAGCGAGATAGCCGCTCTGTCAGGGGCGGTCATGAAAAGGGACTATTATTTCAAAAACCCGAACGGAAGCCGGATGTTCACTCTTGACCTTGACGCGTTCCAGCTCGCGCTTATTTCAAGCGACCATGAGCTTCTGGACAACCTTGAGAGCAGGTACGGACGAAACACAACAAGGGAACTTGCCTTTGAGCTTCTTGATGCGGTCAGGGAAAAATACAAGAGAAACGGAAAAGACGCGCGTTCTCTTGATTACTCAAAATACAGGGAAATACTTCTTTCCTCATAAAAACAAAACAGAAAACGGAGTTTATATGAAAAAAATTAAGAAAAAAATCGGCAGAATCGTTCTTGCTTTCGGAATGTTATTTTTCACGGTTCAGAATGTGTCGGCTACTGGCTATCCAGTTTTTGATGTCTCTGGCTGGCTTGCCGCGATAGACCAGGTATATCAGGGGTATGACATGGTGATGAACACAATCACCCAGATTGAGAACCAGTACAGCATGATTCAGCAGCAGGTCGAGCGCGCGAAGAGCATTGACTGGGACAACATCTCGTTTGACGGCGACTTTGACATAAGGAACGACATAAAGGACGCGACAAAGCGTGTGAACAAGCTTCTCACTTCCGCCCGCAACATAAAGAAGATGATGACAACTCCATCGATAAGCTGCGGAAACGTGAAGTATTCAATTGCGGATTTGTGCGGAATATCGCCGCTAAACCAGGACGACCTCTGGGAAAACGATAAGAACCTTCTGACTGCCTGCAAGGACTACAGACAGTTCATGTCGCAGACAATGAGGGATGCTGTTGATGATATTACAAAGGGGCTTGAGGAGGAGCAGAGAAAGGCTATCTGGGTAAAGTACGGAATAAGCCCTCAGAACTATGCTTTCGTGCAGCAGAGCGTGAATTCTGTCAAGAAGCAGTGCAGCGAGGTCATGGCGGCGGCCACAGAGGAGGCGAAGAGGATGAAGCTTGAGGAGATTGCGATGAAGAACAACACGATTCTGCAGGCGGCTCTTGAGGGCAACCTTGACTCCAACGGAAATCCGACGGAAGCAGGAATTGCCGAGGCCACGCTCCGGCTCCAGGACCAGCTTTCGCAGCAGCTTGCGGAGCTTGGCTTCCAGTTCAGCGACCTGTGCGCTATTACCGCCTCGAAGATGATTGCTGACCAGAGCAAGGCGGACGCTGAGCAGGCAAGCAGCCGCGAGGCGCAGGAGACGGACTACTACAGAAAAAAGACAATCAGCTCGCGCTACAAAAGGTAGGGAGGAATGATTTATGGATGCGTTTGACCTTCCTCTTGTGCAGACGCTTGAGTATTTCGGCGGCGTCATGGCGCAGGGATACAAGTGGGCTGCGTGGTACGGAAACCTGTTCGGGCTTGTCGGACTTGCATGGTCGGGATTTAAGGTCGCGATGTCGAGAATGACTGTCAAGGACTTCTGGTGGGACACAATATTCAAGTGGGTCGGCTATCTTCTTCTCCTGAACCTTTATCCGGCCATTGTCATTGGAATCGGCGGAATCGCGGGCGAGATAGGAATAAAGGCCGGCGGCGCGAAGGATGCCATTGTAAGCGAGCTTAAGGCCATGCGCTCTGAGATTGAGGCTGACCTGGACAAGCTGAATTCCATTGAGGCAGGAAATGACGAGGATGCGGAGTCCAGGCTCGACGGACATTCTCCAAAGTCCATTGGAAACAATGAGAGCTACAATGATTTTGTTGAGAAGGCCTCCGGCTCTATTCCCGGCTTGAAAGGCGCCTTTAGATGGGATTCAAATGAGATGAATAAAAGCCTTGCGGACAAGAAGCAGGATAATGACGGCAAGAAGAAATACAGGGGGCTGTTCCAGGCTGAGACATTGAAGGCTATAAATGCGATTCTTGGCGACAGGGACCTGGACGGGAACAAAATCGGCGACAACACCGACACATATATCTCGCTGGACATATTCATAAAGGATGCGGATGGAAATGACAGCTTTTATCTTTCGCCCGGCGCTCTCATAAGGATGACGCTCCTTGCGGCGAATATAATGCACTCCAAGAACACCTCCGCTTTTCTTGAGCGCAACGAGGAGATTGACGCGGCGAAGCTGAATCCGTTTGCCGCCGCCGGAAGAAGCATCCAGAGCGGCTTGCAGTTCCTCCTTGACGGAATCATTGTCTGGTTCTGCGTGATTGTGCTTGCGCTCTGCGTGATATTCGCGCTTGTCCAGTACATCATGACTGTGGTTGAATTTACGATAGTCGCGGCTGTCGGAGTGATTTTCATTCCTCTGCTTCTATTTGACGGCACGAAGGATATTCCGAAGAAGCTTGTTCCTGTCTTCACAAGCTTCATGGTCAAGATGATTGTCATAACATTGTGCCTGATGTTTGTGTACTACCTGATAGTCGAGTTCACTGTGAATACAATCACATCAGACGGATTTGACATTGTGTGGCTTCTTGTGGATGTGGCGTTCAATGCGGTCTTGAGCTACGTGATGACGCAGAACGCTCCGCAGATTGCAGACACAATCCTCACGGGCCAGCCTAAGCTGAGCATGGGCGAGGCTGTCCAGGCGGCAGGAACTGCGGCTGCCACAGCGGGCGGAATGAAGGCTGCCGGAGCGAACGCCGTGCGCGGAGCGGTCAATACAGGCACAAACATTGCCGGAGAAGCCGGAAAAATCAACTCGGCAAGAAAAAACGCCGCAAGGCAGGTCGCCAGGCTTGGCGGAACCAGGCGGCAGGGCAACATTGCGGCCTTCAAGGCTATGGGCGCTGTCGCGACTTCAGACCTTAAGGACAGGGCAAAGGCCGGGTTTGAAAAATTCTCAAAAGGGCATGACTCAATTCCTGGCTTTGACAAGATGAGGCAGATGGCAGGCCTCGGCGGCGGAGGGCAGGGAGGCCCAGGCGGTTCCGGAGGCGGAGCTGGCGCGCACGGAATCACAGGCCAGGGCTCTGCTGCAGGCCATGCCGGCGAGACACTTGGAGCATCTTCCAACATGGATTTCAGAACCGCCACAAAATTTGACGAGCGCACTGGAAGCCAGCGCAACATGACGCATAAGGAGTTCATGGATGAGAAGGACAGGCAGGGAAAAATGGCCGGGGACAATGCCGCCCTTAAAGTGATGGTTGCAGCCGAGGAGGAGAGAAACCAGCAGAGAAACGCTAAAAATTCCGGCTCTTCTGGCCTTGGCGACAAAGTTACCGGCGGATCAAGGGCGAACACCTGAAAACTGCTGAATTGCGCTGCAAAATCTTCTGCCTTGTAAAATTATCTTTGCATGGCAGAGGATTTCATTGCCGGATATTATCTTTCCTCAAAGCTTAAATTCACGTCCATCTCAAGCGCGTCGGCAAGTCGCCTCAGGACATTTATCGTCGGATTCGCTTTTCCTGTCTCGATTCTGCTTATGTCGGCCTGTATGACTCCGGACTTTCTTGAAAGCTCAGCCTGTGAGATGTTTCTTGCTTTCCTTGCCTCTGCAAAGGATTTATAGATTTTTTTACCGCCCGGTTTCATAGGAATTTCTGCCAGCTGATTTTTCAAGGGCTGTAGCGCCGATTTTTCTTTCAAGCGATTTCACATTAAATTTTTTTCCGCTCTCCGATGAATATATCAGCTCGTTTTTTCCTTCCTCATTCCTGAAAAAGATTTCTGCTTTGTCAGCTTTTCCTGACTCAATGACGGCCTTGATGTTTTTCGCCAGGTTCCCGCACACCGTGTCATGATGTGGCTTGTCTGTCCACCGGGCCTCGCCGGGCATGACGCTGAGCATTTTCTCGTAGCGTTCCCGGCAGGACTTCCAGCTCAGCTCGCTTGCGCAGGTTTGAATCATTATCTGTGTTTTATAGCCGTTCTCTTTCATCAGGGACAATGTTTTTATCGGAGTTTCAGGGGTGCGGAAAGTTCCCTCTATGACTATGTTGTAATGCTCCCTGACGGCCTTGCATAGGACCGCCTCTGTCATTTTTCCGGCAAAGGATGCTGTGTGTTTCGGAGAGTCCTTTCCGTGCTCTTCCTGCAGCTTTTTATAGTCAGGATGGAATTTCCTGAAGTCATCGCCTGAGATGATTATGATGTTGTCATAGCACAAGTCCTTTGCCTTCTCGATTAAGCCTGATTTTCCAGCTCCAGGCTGGCCGCCAAGGACATATCCTTTTGGTGATAGAATAACTGGAGAAACTTTTTTTACATTGCGCTCTATGACAGTTTTCCAGACTGCATCAAAAGTTTGTCTTACAAGCTCCTCGTCATTCATATTTGCAATAGATTTCCTTTATTTTTGCCGCCATATTCTTGAAGTCAAAAATCTCCGGCGGATTGCTCACCAAGGCGTTGTAGTAGTTGTACAAACATTTGTTTTCTGAGTTGAGCTCAGAAGTCGGCTCTTGCCTTGAAAGAACTGCCATTGCGCCGGTCGTCAGTTCCATCAGTACATCTTTTTCCATTAGGGTTGCCATATAGACCTCCGTTTTTTCTTTATTATATGGTTAAGCATATAAAGCGGTCAAGCCGTTTTTTGGGGACGGAGCGTATCGCTTTAATCCGGGGCAGTTGTTCCGGCTATCTTGAAACTGAAGTTGAATTCTGCCAGCTGTTTGTGCTTGTCCGCTCCTGAATTTCCCTTTTTCCAAAGACTGCAAATCCGTTTCCTCCGGCAGCCTGGAATTCCCAGCCTTCCTTTCCGAGCTTGTTCAGATAGGCGTTGAAAGAGCCTGAGAACGGCTCTGTCCGCTCAAGCCGTCCGTTTGCTGTTGTGCATCCTCTTTTTGCGTCCTCGTATGACTTGGCCACTGTCTCAGGTGTCATGTACTCAAACTGCTTCATTTTTATCTCCTGCTAAAAGTTTTTATCTTTATTGCTTGAAACTAGTCTTATGATTTCTTTTGCCGCCGCCTCAACAGTGTCTGCCGCCGCTTTTCCAAGGATAACCGGATTTACGCTGCTCGGAAAAGACGTGGCTCTGAACGCCTGAATTTTTCCGCTGATGTTGCACCCGCATACAAGTGGAATTCCGTTTTCACCGGATGTCAGAGGGCAGGCGATAAAAGTTCCGTTCGTCTCATTGGCTTCTTTTTCGGACAGGACCAGAAAATTCCTTCCCTTTATGGTCGCGATGTCTCCGCGCTCAGGAACTGTGATTTTCTCTTCCGCCTCGTCCGAAGGAATGAAGAATTCAACCGGATCCGTCTCGCGGCACGTCTGCCTGATGAAAGCAAGGTTCGGCTTCTTCCTGCCGATTGTTATGTTGTACGCCTGGAGTTCCGTGAGCCCGTATTTTTTCGCCATTTCCCTGTAGTCCTTCTTGTGGGCGGCGACGTACCTGCATTCTTTTCCAGGCTCGAGCGGAGGAACGGTCTGGGCCTCGTATGGAATCTGCTCGTCTGTGTAGAAAATCCACTCAATCGGGGCGATGAGGTGCGACATTGAGCAGACAATCGGATATGACGGCAGCTTTTCCCCGGTCGCCAGCTTGTAGACTGTCGAGTGCGAAAGTCCGTTCTCAAGGCACCATTTTCTCAAGGCCCGCTCCTCAATCAGCTTTATGAGCTTTTCCTGGGCATAAGTGATCCGTTCCGGGATTTCCTTTAGCATATTGTTTCCTTCCGCAAAAAATTAAATATTGATTCAATTACAATATATTGCAAAAACGGCTTGATTTACAAGTTCTTTTCGGATTCAAGCAGTTTTATGACACGTTCTTTCCAGGCAAAATGGACCGGCTCGAGGAGCTGGCATGAAATTCTTGCGTAGGTTTTGCTATCTGTTTTCTTGAGCTGGGAATGGACTTTGTGGCATTTGAGCACGACTGTCTGCTCCGGGTTTGTAAAATTCAGCATTACATTGAAGCTGCCGCAGTCATTTATTCTCTGGTCGGCGCAGGGCGTTATTATGCAGACTCCGTGGATGCTCGCGTCGACAACTGCGCACGGCTGCTGCGCCTTTATTCCGTTTATGAAGACTGTCTGCTCTGGAGATGAAAGGCCGAATTTTGCGGCGTTCCGCTTTCCGATTTCAACGCGCTCTTCCTTTCTGCGTCCGTATTTTGTGTATTTCGCGTCAAGCTCCTCAAGGGCTGAGATGAATGCGGCTGTCTTTTCCTTTTTCTCCGAGCCTGAAATTTCGATGTCGCAGAAATCCTCGCCGGATTCAATGACTGCCGCGGAAAATTCCTCCGGTTCTCCGTCGGTAAAATTTATCTGGACTGAAACCTGCTCGTTTTGCAGAAAGTCCTGTTTCTGCAGCGTTGTGAGTGTCCATCTGCCGGAAGTGAACCTTGCAAGAAAACTCATTATGTCTGCGCCGTCTTTCCTTATGGCTATTGACGACACTTTGAGCCATTCAAGAAGCTCCTTTGTGACATTCATTTTCTTTTGCCTCCGTGCCTTTTGAAGTTTTCATAGAGAAGCATCACGTCGCTTTTTTTTGCCCCTAGAAACTGAATCAGGAATGCAAGCCTGTACCAGAAAACAAGCGGAAGCTTGAACACCTTGTATTCATCCTCCTGAGTCAGAAGCCAGACACACCTTTTCAGATGGTCGACTTTCCGTCCCCGCGCGGTGAAAATCAGGCAGAGCCTCTCATCTATTCCAGGAAGCGCGACTGCCTCGCCGTCTTTCTCCGATTCCCAGCCTGTGACAATGTAAGCTCTCCGGAAACGCTCGAATGTGTAGAAAAGCACAATCACGCTGCCTCCTGCATACTTGAAATGCACAAACTCCGAGCCCTTGTCCACATGGGGAATGTCGATGAGAAATCCTTTGCTGTAAAGAGTGTACGGCAGCTTCTTTCCATAGGGAACATCGACCGTGATGTTGTATCTCATGGCGTGATTATATCATAAAATTTCTAAAATTACAAAAAACTGTATTGAAATATTTATTAAATTGCAGTATACAAGAATTGTTTTGTAAGAAAATAAATATATTGTTTTCTTTGAAATATTCCTGTCAGGAATAAGACATTTCGGTTTTCAAGCCACCTGCGGCTGTGTCCGGCACTCCTAGCGCACAGCCGCGGCTTGAATTCCAGATTGAAAAGGAGGCGCAGAATGTCAGACGCCATCTCTTTAAATCCTTCAAAAAATGACTGGTTCGGCTCTCTTGTGCCGAAGCACACCGCAAAGCTCATCACACAGGGAATCGAGGACAATTCCCTTCCGCTTCTTCCGGATAAGGACGGTAAAATCGAGGTCCGGCCTGTTTACAATGCGAACAACGGCTGGCTTCTCAACGCGAAAGATCTTGTTCCGGCTCAGATTACAAGACAGAAAGCTGGCTATGAAAGCAATATTGTCGCGACAAAGAATTCAATCGACAAGGCGGGGACACGCGTGAAGTCCGGCGAGAAAGGTCTTTTTTACAATTTCAAGAACAAGGATGGTGAATTCCGGCACTCGCAGTATTTCTTTGCCGAGCAGCTTGAGCATCCGGACCGCCTTGTTGAAAGCGCAAAAATCCGCCAGCCGGACAGGCTGAAAAACGAGACACTGAAAATTGACTCCGCAGAAAACTATCTTCCGATGTATATCGCCGCCTGCAAGAGCGGAGCAAGCCTTGAGGTCTCGCCGGAAGTCGCTGAGCAGTTCAAGCAAAGCATTTCGGCTGTATGCAGGAACGAGCTTGCGAAAGTCGGAGAAAAAGCGCAGGGCGTGCAGTCTCTCAATGAATTTCTTTACAACGCTGATGTCAAGGCAAACGAGATTGTGAAGTCTGTTGAAAAGGAAAAGGGACTTGCTCCGCAGCAGAAAAAAGACGGGCGGAAAATAGACCGCGGCGAGTCGATGACCTATTAGCATCAAGCTAAGCTGCCCGCAGTTCCCACAATCCTACAGGCTTCTTGTATGCCTTCCGTCATGTGGAAACTGATGGACAGCTTTATTCTCAAGGAGTGAATTCAGTGTCTGATGAAGATAAAAAGAAGCTTGAGCTTTTTTCAAGGCTTGCCGCTGTTCTTGACGAGGGGGCTGTCTACACGGCGGACAATGAAACGCTTGGAGAGATTCAGCTCAGGCATGGAAACAAGTCGACTGGCCTTGCCCATATCATAAACCGCCGCTATGAGGAGCGTGTCCTTAATAAATCAGTGCGGATGCCTTTGGAAGATGCGCAGAAAGAAATAACGGCAATATGCTTTCTTGTAGCTGACAGTCTTGACAAAGGCTGTGTCTCACAAACTCCACGTGGAAACTGGAAAATAGAAAATGCCGGAATTCAAGCGATTATTGACAAAGACAAAAATGGAAAATTTGTTCTTACAGGATTTGATGACAAGAAGAATAAAGCGGAAGCGACAGAATCCATAAAAGCGGGAATCGCAGAGTATGGCTACACGCCTGAGTTTCTCGATATGTACGCCCAGGTGGGAGCTGTCATTGCTTCCTACAAGCATAGTACACCACAAGCTTCGCAAAAGTCAAATGAAAATTCCGGTCAGAATCTGCTTGAAGGCTGCGTGAAAATCGAAGTGAACGGCAAGGAGCGTGAATGCAGGAATGGCGTCCTTGAAGGATTCAAGAATGCCGTGAGGCTTGTTGACAGGCTCATGGATGTGAACCATCAGCTTGCGGACGAGAACGAAAGGCTAAGAAATCAGATTCAAAGGCAAAGTAAAAATAAGAAAACGGACATCGAGAGGTAACCATGACAAATTTCGCTTCGGACTGGAAAAGCTTTGACTCAAACGGACTGAGCGCGGAGCAGTTTTTCTATGACCAGCTGTACAGGGCATTCGCAGAGAACACAAGGAACGGAACGCTGCCGTTCTTCGGCAGAGAGCCGGATTCTGTTCCGCGCGAGCTTTCCACCGGGAAGATAATCAACGACGAGAACCTTATCGCCCTTGAGCAGGTCGCATCCTCACGCGGGTACAAGTCCAATGTCTGGATTTACGGAAACGAGCTCAACCGCATTCAAAAGGAGACAGGCCCGCTCAACTGGAAAAAGAACGCCTCTCCTGTCCTATGCCAGACAAAATATTTCGGCGCGACGCATCTGAATGAGCAGAACCTTTACATTTCGGACGGCGGCTCCAAGCAGAAGAACCAGTATCTTTACAACATTGATTCCCTTGACGAGCGCTCACGCAAGGCTGTGCTCAAATACTACGAGCGGACACAGGAAGTGAACAGCGCATACCAGAAAGAGAACTTGAAATCATTCAGGGCGAACTGCCTTGAGAATCCAGGGCAAAATGAGAATTTCGCAAAGGCACGCGAGCGTGTGAAGAAATTCAGCAGCATTGACGGAATAGATTTTTCCGCGGCTGTCGACTGCCATTTCAAGCACTGCCTGCAGAATTCCACAGGAAACAGGCTGAAGGACAACAGGGAGGCAAGCAGAAGCTCATGCTACCGGCAGTGCCTTGAGCTTGTGAAGAAAGTTGAGAGCGGAGAGTACAAGCCATATGAGGCAGGGAGGAAAATCGCCCGCGCGCTTGAAAGCGGAACAGAGTTCCAGCGGATTGCGGTCGCAAAAAACTACAATCTTGAGAACGCAAAGAAAATCGAGGAGCTGAAAGTCGCCGAGGCGAACATAAACAGGCCGTACAGACGGAGTTCCGACATTGAGCGGTAGCAAGTTTTTATAGGGCTGAAGATCATTCCAAGGAGAAATTACTATGGCAGGCATACATTTTGAAATTTTTGACAATACAGATTTTGGAAACAAGAACATTCGTTTTTCCGAAGCACCGGCACAGGAGCAGAGAGAGTTCCTTAAGCAGAACGGCTACAGCTTCACGTCAAGATATGGCGGCGCATGGTATCCGCGCACACAGGAGGCAAAAAGCAGAAACTCTGAATTTGTGAAAGAATTTGCGGAACGCTTCTATCCTGAAAATAACCGGAGCCTGCCGAAAACGGAAGAAAATGATTTCCTCAATAATGATGATAAAATCGCATATCTTGAAAGCCTGATTGCAGAGCTTAAGGCGGAAAGAGAGCGCGACCAGGAAAAAATCTCACGTCTTGAGGCGGCTCTTGAAAATAAAAATGAGGAGAACTCCGCTGAGATTGAAATGCAGAAGGAGCAGCTGGAAATTGATGGCGAGGCTGAATGGGAGAGAGAAAACACCCTCACTGATGAAGAGGAAAAAGCCTATATTGAAAGACACCCGGAAAACAAAGTTTCTACAGAGACAATAGAAATTACTGACAAGATTATGGACTTCCTGTACGATGCGGCGGAAAAGGAAGCCGCGGCAGACACGCCCCAGGCTGAGAAGAAAATCCTGCGCAATCCAGAAATGCCAAATGATGATGCTCTTTCAGTTTCTCCGGAAGAGCTTGCCGCTGTAAAAAGTGTGCTTCCGGCAGTCCAGTATGTCTCGGCGTTGAAATTTGCCCAGGGCGAGGAGCGTGAATTCTTTGTCAAGAAGATTAAGGAAATCGCGGCTGCTGTTGAGAAAGCTCCGGGAATTGGCGGTACAGACGGACTTGAAGAGCATAAGATTGTCCTCCGCTATTTTCATCCGAGCGGAACCCAGTCATTCGTCACAGAAATCGGAAAGGACGGGGAGGCGTTCGGCTTCCAGTGCCTCAACGGCGACTGGGAGAATGCGGAATGGGGCTATCTCAATCTTGACGAGCTTAAGAATATCCGCGGAATGGAAGCCGACTTTCATGTTCCGGCTGGCATGACTGTCGAGAAATTTATCCAAAAGGAAAAAACAGAGCAGAATTTATCTGGATATGAAAATTCTGTTGAAGCTGAAAACGGACAGACGATGGCTTATGCAGATGCCCGGGAATGGAATGAAGAGCAGAGAATGCAGTATTCGCAGGAAGAAGACGGGCGCGGGGCGGAGGCTGCGGCCAGAGATTTTGATACAGTCAGGAAACTTGAGGGAATTGTCTCTGAAATCAAGGATGCCGGCTTCACGCTTGAGTCGAAGTATGAAAATGAAAAGCACGCTGTCACTCTTAGAAACAAGAGCGGCGAGGTTATTTTCAGCGCAAGGGAAAATGACAATATTGTTATTCCTGTTGAACGCACAATTGCAGCCTGGGCGAATGACGGGGCCTCTGAAAAAGCAAAGACTCTTGCCGATGAATTCTTCAGTCTGGTCTGCGAGGATGGAATTCGTGGCGGCGACTACGTGAACAATGTTTTCACAAGTTCGGAGGAAATTTCAGAGAACGACGACTATATCCACAGCGAGGAATCCGTCCCGCCTGTCTCCGCCTCGGAAATCGAGGAGGAAAAGCTCTCTATCCAAAAAACGATTCAGCAGCTGAAAGATGAACTGAACAATCCTGATGTCAATAATCCAGCTGATGACCAGTATATATCTGAGACAAAAGAATATATTGAACGCCTTGAAAATATGACAGATGAGGATTTTAAGAATATTGCCGCCGAGAAAAAAGAGCAGCAGAAAAAGAATGAAGAAGCTCATCGCCGTGTTGTAGAGCATATGGCGGCGGAAAAACAGAGCCGGGAAATTCCGCAGGAAGGGGAGCTGCTGTCCTATAATGAGACTCATCCGACATATTCAGTGGTAAATAAAGAAACAAACAGGCAGACTTCAATTCAGCCGCGGGGCAGACTGGAAGAAAACGTAAGAAGGCTTGGCAGGCTAAGCACCCTGGCTGAGGCAAGAAATGCAGTTGAAAGAATAAAATCTTCCGGCTTCGAGATTCTTTCAACAGAGAGCAGGGTGGTCATCTTCAATGAGGACAAATTCTATGATTTTGATTCTGTCCCTTCCTATTTCAATTACACAACAAATAAATTTGAGCATAACTCTGATGCAAGAGCATTAAACGACTGGGATTTCAAGGATTACATTAAAGGCGGCCTAAAAATAACAAAGCGGATGAAAGCCTTTGAGAAAATCGAGTCTAAAACAGCAGGCCAGGAAACTGAAAATAAAATGAATGAAGCTGAAATTGCCAACAATGAAGAAAATCCGCAGGCAATTTACTTTAATGATTTATCGCCGGAACAAAAGGAAGAGGTTATAAACGGTTACCGCTCAGCAGATGACCAGGATATGCTTACTGAATGGGAAAACGTTCTCCGGAAAAATCTTACTCAAATCAAAAAAGATAATCCGTTTATTCCTTCACTTGATATTGAGAAAGAAATTTCTGTAGCTGCGAATCCACCGTCAGATGAATGGATTTCTGAATACCTGCAGAAAAACAAAGTCAATTTCAACACTGATTTCTGGCAGGATATTTTTGCAGAAATGGAAGCGAAGCCGGACTTAAAAACGTATCACACGCTGAAAGAATCTGATGTGAAAGACCTTGAGATTGTTTCTGATGAAGAATTTTTTGACATCGTTGATTCAATTATTCTGAATGATTACAAGAACATTCCTAACGCAATCCGCCTTCCGAACTTAAATGCGGAGCTTTCAGAAAAACTCGGGCTTGAAAAGGATTCTGCGTTTATCTTGAAAAAAAGTGCAGCCCATATCCGCCCAGATAGAAAAGGAAGTTACGAGCAAGCTCTTGATACGGAAGAATACCGTGAAATTCCACAGGTTATGCGTGATGCAACATTCGCTCTTGTAGATAACCGGGTGAAAAACTTTCAGATTCTTTTTGATGATAAAAATGATATTAAAAAAATCAACAAAATTGTTTTCAATAAAGATGAACTTGGAAATTATTTAGTTACAGTCGGAAAAGTAGGCAGACAAAATGGTATTTCTGAAAAAGAAAATATCGTTGTAGGGGTGGGAGTTGCACCCACAATATCTGACCTTCGGTTTCCCAAAGGACAGCCCGCTACTCGTTTGCGACCATCTCCTACAACGGATGAGTTAAATATAGCACAGGAAGCAGAAAAGTCAAGCGTTCCTATTGAAAAACAGAAGGAGCCACTTTCAAAAAAAAAGCTTTCCGAAATCCGCAGCCAGTGCCGCGAAATTCTCAGAAAGTCGGACAGCGAAATTACAGATGATGACAAGGCTGTTCTTGCCAAGTATGAGGGTGCGGGCGGACTCAACGAGGACAACCGCAGCGTGAACGGCGTTCTCAATGAATTCTACACTCCTCAGAACCTTGTCGAGAAAGTCTGGGAACTTGTTGACGCTTATGCTCCGGACGCAAAAACAGTTCTTGAGCCGTCCGCGGGCATTGGAAAATTTGCGGACAGACGCCCTAAAAATGAGTTCACAATGCACGAGCTTGACGAGACCTCCGCTAGAATCAACAGGATTCTGCATCCAGCGGCGGAGGTGGTTCAAGGCGCGTACCAGAGGCAGTTCTTTGACGAGGGCGGGCGCGGCAGGAAATCAGACTTTGTCCAGCCGAAATATGACGTTGTGATTGGAAATCCGCCTTACGGAAAGTACAGCGACAAGTACAAAGGACTGGGCGAAGGCAAAGAGTTTGACCGCTATGAAGAATATTTCATCTCAAAAGGCCTGGACGCTCTAAAAGATGAAAAGTCACTTCTTGCGTTCGTCGTTCCAAGCGGATTTTTGAATTCCGAAAATGACAAAACAAAAAATCTCATTGCTTCACAGGGCGAGCTGATTGATGCCTACCGTCTGCCTGCCGGAACTTTTCCGACAACAGAAGTCGGCACTGACATCATCGTGATGAAAAGCTGGGATGAAAGAAAGCGCGCCCTCAACGAGAGGGCAAGGGGAAACGAAGCGTATCAGAAGCTTGAGATAACATCATGGACTAAACGAGAGGTGTATAAGATTTCAGGCGGCCAGTGGTTCAAGGACCACCCGGAAAAAATTCTTGGAAAGACAGTCGGGTTTACAGACCGATTCGGAAAGCCTGCGATAAAAGTTGTTCCGCACGACGGGCTTTCAGTCCAGGATGAGCTTGACAAGATTGACGGATTTTTGCCGCAGGAGGGCATTGAAAACCCAGGCGAGAATCATTCCCGGAAAACGGCAGAGCCGCGCACGGAGATTCTTTCTTCAGATTTTAAAGGCTTCAGGAATATCGCCGACAGAATCAGCGCAATAGATGAGTCAGCACAGAATAGGATTGGAGCTGTAAAAATCAAGACTGACGCCCAGGCCGCCGAAGAATATTTTTCTTTCATGAAAAGCCATATTGATTTTGACGGCTCATTAAGCACCAGCGTCTTCAACGAGCTTGAGAACAGAAACCGCCATACGGCGACGGCAGCGCTTTCAATAATGGGATTCTTTGGAAAAGAGAACCAGGAATATTTTGCGCAAAGAAGCGAGAAAAACAGGGATAATCCTGACAGCTACGATTTTCCGCCGGAAACTGTGGCTAAAGAAATTAATCTTTCAAGAGGGCAGAAGACACCGGGAAAACTGAAAAATGAAAATGCCGGACAGCTTGAATCTAATCCGCAGACACTGGCGGCGAATTTTGTTCTTGAAAAGCTGAAGGCGGCTGGCATTGAGGTTGTGACAGATAAAGAAGAGTTTGACAGAATTCTTGAGCGGGAGAAATTCCTGCAGAAAATGGCGGGAACTCTCACTCCAGAGGAGCAGAAGCGTTATTTCACATTCAACGAGGCGGACACAGCAAGGTTCAAGTCTCAGGTTGACGAGTGGAAAAAAAGCAAGGATGAAAACAATCGTTTTAATCCAGGAAAACTGATTAAGGTCGGAGAAATTCCGCCTTTGTTCAACGCACTTGGAATTACGGACAATCCTATTGAAGTGCAGTATTCAACTCTCTCAAAAATGGTTCGCCCTTTGCCGCAGGGCTATCCGAACGATGCCCAGGGACACGCTCTCTCAGCTGATGACATCTATGACATTCCTAGCCAGCTTGCGGATCCAATTATGGTGTTCAAGTCAAGGACACGTGATGACAGCTATGTTTTCTTCACAGAGCGGAAAGACTCCCAGAATCACAGCATCCTGATTCCTCTCGCAGTGAACAAGCGCAAGGGAAGAATCGTAATCAATGAGATTACTTCAATGTACGGAAAGGACAATGAAATCGATTTTGTTCGGAAAAATATAGATGAAGGAAATCTGATATATGCGGATAAAAAAAGAAGCCTCGAATGGGAACGTGAATGTAAGGTCCAATTCCTTACACAGGGTCTCCCAAGTCAAGACTCTGGAAATAATATACTCACAAAGGAGCGGCTTGTCAACTTTATTTCCGCTGGCTCGCAAAAAAGAACGCCTGTCCAGAAAATGGCTCTCGCTTCTGACCGCGAAAATGTCTACGGCTTCGCATACGAGGGCAAAATCTATCTGAACCCTGACTTCCTGAGCTCCAATGTCGCGGTCCACGAGTATACGCACCTTTGGGACGAGTACACGCGCCGCACTAATCCAGAGCTATGGCAAAAGGGAATGAATATTTTCAAGGACACAAAATTCTTCAACGAAGTCAAGGGTGACCCGGACTATGCGGACATAGCGAATGACGACAATCTTGTTTTAAGCGAAGTTCATGCGAGAATCTGCGGAGATATGGCGGAGAAAACTCTTGAAAGAATTGCAAATGAAGACGGTGAAATCACAAAAGACAAGGCGATTGACTGGAATGAGGAAACCGCTGCTTACATTTTGGACTTTTTAAAAAAAGCGACCCCTGAAAATGAGTTTATTCAGGAAATGGAAGCGTCTGAAATCCGTAAAGATATGATTGAATTCTTTGCAATGCCAATGAAAGACTTGATGAACGGAAAAAATATTTCTGTGCAAATTGAAAATCAAAAAGGAACGCTTGAAACGGAAAATCACGAACAGCAAAAATCACAATCAAAACAAAACCAAACTCACAAAGCAGCCAAAAAAACGCAAAAATCAAAATGGAGCATCACAAAGTCAAAAGGCGAGGTGATGAGCGCGGAGGAATTCGCCCATTTGTATGGCCGTGATTTTGACGAGAGGGAATTTCCAATCTGGAGAGCAACCGACTGGCAGGGTAATATCGATCTTTCAAAGCTTTCCGCTGACGGCCTGAAGTATCTTTCTGAAAGCGGAAAATATGTCCAGAAAAATATCGGGGAGTGGACGCACAAAGAGCTTTTTGCAAGCGGGGACATCTACGCAAAAATCGAAGAGCAGAAAGCTCTTTTTGAGAAGTCAGGGCGCAACGCGCTTTTCACTGAAAATATCAGCCTGCTTGAATCTGTGAAAAAGCCGACGCTTCCAATGGAGCATATCCACTTTGGAGTGAAGACAACGCTTGCTGAAGAATTCACGGTTCCGCATATTGACGCGGACGGAAACAAAGCCGACTTGAATCTTCAGGAATCGTTCATTTTGTGGGCGCAGAACAGAACTCTTGAGAGCCAGGACGGAAGAAGATGGATTGACTTTGCCACTGCGAACATCTCTCGCGAGGAGCTTCCTGAAAACGTCGACTGGAGCGACATCGTGAACTATATAGACGGAACTCCGGTGAAGGCCGAGGCTGTCAGGGGATGGCGGACCTATGACATGAGCGACGCGGAGAAAAAGGCCGAAAAAGCGGAGCGCAGGCGCGAGGCTGATATAAAGCGGCAGGCAAGAAGCGATGCCGCGGACAGGCTTTTTGACCGCTACCTGCATGAAGGCCTTGACGGTGTGTCGCGCGCACGGCTGCAAGAGGAATACAACAGGCGCTTCAACTCGTACATAGTCCCGGACTACTCAAAGCTGCCTCTCTTTGTCGACGGAATGAGCGCATACAAGGGCGAGTCCAAGTTCAAGCTTTACGACCAGCAGATAAAAGGAATCTCATTCCTGTGCAGCAAAGGAAACGGACTTCTGGCCTATGATGTCGGAGTCGGAAAAACTGCCGCTGGAATTGTCGCGACTGTGAACCAGATTCAGACAGGACGTAGTAAAAGACCTTTGATAGTCGTACCAAATACTGTTTATCCAAAATGGTACGAGAATATTCAAGCTTTATTTCCTAATATGAAAGTAAACGATCTTTACAATTTGAACAAAGAATCTTCTAGTAAATACCGTGATGCAGAAGCTCCACATAAACTTGATATTCCAGAAAACTCAATTTCATTAGTCACTTATGAGGCTTTAAAGAACATTACTTTTACAGATACATCTTGTGAAAACGAACTTTTTGAAGATTATTCTAAATTACTTTCAGAAGATTTTGAAGGAAGTGCTAGAGAAAATGCACAAAATGCAGACAAAATTAAAAGTGTTATTGGAGCTGCAAGTCAGATAAAGAATTCTGACTATGTTTTTTTTGAAGACTGTGGTTTTGATAATATCCTTGTAGATGAAGCCCATAATTTTAAGAATCTTTGGACTGTTCCTAGACCTAAAAGCAAAGGTGAATCAAATGAGTTTTCTGGTATTCCTACAAGTAAACCAAGTGTAAGAGCATTAAAATTATTTGCAATGGCACAGCTCACGCAGCGTCATAATGAAGATAGAAATGTATTTTTACTTACAGCAACTCCATTTGTAAATTCACCGCTAGAAGTATATTCAATGATTAGTTATGTAGGTAGAAAACGTCTTGTAGATTCTGGAATCTATTCTTTACGAGATTTTTGTACAGAATTTGCACATACGAAACTTGAACTTGGTGTAAATGCAAAAGGTGAAATTGATCAAAAGCAGGTGATGAAAAGCTGGAAGGAACTTCCTGCGCTGCAGAGCATACTTACAGAGTTCATCGACAAGGTTGACGGCGAGGAGGCAGGAATCATCCGTCCGAACAAATTCACGCACGTAAAGCCGCTTGATATGTCAGACCTGCAGAAACAGATGCGTGAAATCGACGAGGAGCGGATGGCGGAGGTCAAGGAAGGCAACAGCGCGGCTGTCATTGTCGCAATGAACAATATGCGTCTTTCCTGTGTCGCTCCGGCTCTTGCGAATCCAGCGATGTATCCAGGCGTAGAGCTGCCTCCGCTTTCAGACCTTGTTGAAACCTCTCCGAAACTGAAATTTGTATGCGACGCGATAATTGATATGTACAAGGGCAATCCGGAAAAAGGGCAGTTCATGTATGTTCCGCTCGGAAAGGAGAGCCACGGAATCATAAAGGACTATCTTGTTTCCCACGGAATTCCAAAAGACGCGGTTGAAATCATCAACGGAGAAATTAACAGCACTCCGGAAAAGAAAGAGAAAGTCACTTCAAAATTCAATGACGAGAGAAATCCCTGCAAAATCATTATCGGCGGACGCAACACCGCGGAAGGAATCGACCTGAACGGAAACAGCTTTGTCATGTACAACTGTTCCCTTGGCTGGAATCCAAGCGAGACAATCCAGGCGGAAGGAAGAATCTGGCGGCAGGGAAACCTTCAGGGAAATGTACACATCGTCTATCCAGTGATGAACGATTCCATTGATTCCGTCCTGTACCAGAAGCATGACGAGAAGCGGAGCAGAATCAACGAGCTCTGGAACTACAAGGGCGACTCCCTGAATGTTGAGGACATAAATCCAGAGGACTTGAAGCTTGACCTTATAAAAGACCCTCAGAAAAAAGCCAAGCTTATCCTGCAGGAAGAGACAAAAGAGGCAAGGGCGGAGCTTTCCCGCATCAGCTTAAAAATAAAGTCCTTTGACGAGATTATTGAAAAGCGCAGCCAGCTTGAGCTTGATTTCTCTGATGCAAAGAACGCCGCCGATTCCTGCAATGACAACATAAAGGAGTTCAAGGACAGCGGGCTTGAAGCTCCTGAATGGATGAAGTCAGAGCTAAGGAACTGCGGCAAGAAAGTTGCAAAGGCTGAAAGCGCACTTGAAAAAGTCAGGGAGAAGCTTTCTTCGCTTAAAATCACTGACTCCGGGAAGGAAGCGGAATATATCCATGACTTGAATGTCCAGAAGCACGCCTGCGAGGAAAAAATCAGCCATATTGAAAAAACATTGCCGCAGGTTCTAAAAAAACTTGAGATAGAGCGCATGGAGCAGAAGCTGATTGAATATCCTGTCGAAAAGCAGCGCGGGATTCTTGAGGCAGACATTCTGAACAACCTCCGCCCGATGAAGGAAGTCGAATATGAAGTCAAGACAATGCGCCATGAGGCTATGCTCTCTGAAAAACTGGAGGCTGGCAAAATCACAGAGGACGAATTTAATCTTTACAAAAATGCGGGATATGAAAAATACGAGAAATGGCTGAACGGCGAGATTGACTCTTTGGGAGAAGATGGAGCTGAAAATAAAACTGGCATTGAAAAAGAATCCTTCATAAAAACCGAATCCGCTGATGAAAGCAGCTTTGAGAAAATAATAGTTTACTTCGACGGGCATTGGCCGGAGGACAGGGGAGAAAAAGGCAAGGGTTGGAAATACAGTGAAAAATCCTTCACCAGTCCTCAGGAGGCTCTTGATTTCTACCGCAGCGCAAAAATTCCAAAGGGCGTTAGAGCGGAAAATGAAAATGGAGACCGGCTTGCCTTAACAAATCCGGAGAAACAGCTGTCCGAGATGGTTTCGCAGCATAATAAAATGGAAGCGTCAGAAGCAAGAACTTTCCAAGAGCCGCCGAAAGAAGACCAGCCTGAAGAAAACAGAAATGATGTTTCTGAGAAACAGAGAAATCAGGAGATGGACGCTCTTTATGCAGATTCAGGAAGCCTTTTCTTTGGACTTGACGATTCGGATATTCTCTCCGTACATTCGCATGAAAACGGATATAGAAAAACAGCTCCGTATGACGACTTCTCGATAACTGAGCGGCAGCTTACAGAATCAGAGATGAGGCGCGATGAGATTATATTTCCTGTCCTGAACGGAGAAAAGTCTGGAATGTGCAAGGCTTTCAATGATTTTGCGGAGCACGGCGTCTTTGACATTCAGGGAAAAAACATTGAGCTTGGCGGCTCTGGAAAAATTTCAGAGACCGGCTGGAGTCAGCTTCAGGCCGCTATGGAAATCTACAGAAGCAAGCAGTTTGAGACTTTCCGCTATGTCCTTGTTGACCGTGAGAGCGGCGAGATAAGGGACCAGCTTGCGGTGAAGTCCTATTTTCCGAACTGCTGCGCGGTTTCATCTCCTGACTTTCAGACAATAAAGCAGGTTATCACACGCGCTGAGGAGATTGACTGCATGGTTGCCGCCGTCCATAACCATCCGAGCGGAAACACGGTCGAAAGCTCCTTTGATGTTGAGGCGACAGAAGCCATAAAGAAATTCTGCACCAGGGAAAATGGATTCAGCCGTTTTGCAGGACACATAATTCTTGACCACGACACCTTCAACCTCTATACGCCGGAAAAAGGCTGGAACAGGCAGCTGAATTCAAATGCCTATGGAAATTCGGAAGACAAGCTCTTGAACAAAAATTTCGCCTTCCTGAAAGATTCTGTTGACTCCACATACCAGCTTGAGAATGTCGCAAAAAAAATAAACGACAGAAACAGCTGGAACGACAGTTTCATTCCAGTTGTATTTGCGGACAGCCAGAACAAGGTTTCCGGAGTAAAGCTTTATGACAAGTCATTCTTCGACAGCGAGCCGCAGAAAATCCGGAACGAGCTTCAGTTCTCAGGCCTTGAGGCAGGAGCTGTAAAGGCGTTCCCTGTCATCACAAGGAATTTTGCAGAAACAATGTCCGCGGTTGATGAACAGCTTTTCGAGGACAAGCTGAAAAATCTTGTTGAGCGCAGCGCATTCATGGATGCGGCACTGCCGGAATCAACAGTCACAGAGAAATTCAATATTCTGCCGGGAAGACAATACTTTGATGTCTATGGAGCAAAGATGAAGAATCCCGACATCGAGGCGACCTGGCAGACAAGAATAAATCCGTCTCTTTTCAGTGAAGCGGAGAAGAAAACAATGCGTAAAAAAGAAGCCGCATTTGAAAGATAAATCTTACCTGGAGAAACAATATGAACGACAAAAGCAAGAAAATTCAGAAGATTGCGGAGCTGATTTCTGCGATAAGGAAGGCGAAAGGTCTTGAAGAGGAATTGGCGGCTGGAGATATTCCGCTTCAAGAAAATTATGAACTTTTACAAGAGTACAAGCAAAAATATCCGGAATCATCGCTTGGCATTTCCGAAGACACAAGAAATGAGCTTGAAAATGTTTTTTCTCAAATCGATGATTACCTTGACAAAGGAATCGTTCCGCAAGAGAGACGTTTTACACTTCCAAAAGTGCCTCCGTATCTGAAAGAACTTGGAAGCGATGAAACTGCAATTTCGCTGCCTGTTTCCGTAATAAAAAAAGCCAGGGAAACACATGGACTTAGCAATGAGGAAATAAAAAATTCACTTACGCGCCTTTACGACCCAGTCGCAGTTTTTGACACAGACAAAACAAAATCAGAAAACAAGCTGGATTCAAAACTGATTCTTACAGATGAATTTTCTGAATCAAAACCAATCGCATTGGCATTAAACACAAATGCTCAGATTCAAGTTGAAGAAGACGGACATCGTAAATTCATAGAAGTTCAGGACATCCGCAGCATTCACGACAGAACATTGACTGCAAAAAATGGAACTGACCTGGTAAAGCAATGGACTGAAAACGGACTTTGCAGATATGTTGATGACAAAAAAATATCCGAATGGAGCACAGTCGCAAGGGTATACTTCCCTATAGAGGCCCTCCATTCGGATAAAAACAATATACTCACAAAATCAGAAATTGTCAATCAGCATGGCATCGTTGCGGAAAGCGAAAGAGAATACCAAAAGACAAATGAAAAAGAGCTTGAGCAGTGGTATGAAACAGTTGACTGGGAAGATCCGATGGAATCGGCTGAGGCATGGCAAAACGGCACACAGGAGCAAATTGCATATATTCGGAAGCGGCGAAATGAAAAAATAATAGACAGAGAAATAGAATCTGAACAAGACAATAATTTGACATCTTACATTGAACGCTTTTCAAAAGAAACTGAAGGACGAAGCGATGAAATTCAACTTCAGAAAGCAATTGAGCTTGCGCTGAAAAAAAATACAGTCCAGCTGACAGAAGTAGAGCTTAACCGTGAAAACTGGAACAGATTCTTCCCAAACGGAAGTGTAGAAACTCCAATAGGAACAGTAAAACTAGGCGAAAATCAGTTTAAAAAGCTGCAGAAAGAAGACAGGAATAATTTGCTTGCAGCAATGTATGAAACGCTTTCCAATCCATCCATTGTTCTTGAAAAAGAAACACTTGATAAAAATTCTGGTGATTTTAAACCTGTGAATGTCTATGGAAAGTCTTTTGTTCGTGAGGATTCAAATCACAAAAGAATCGTTGAGTCTGTAGTGATTTTTAAGGATGGCGATGAAATTTCCATAGGAACTCACAACAAGGATATTGGAAGATTTACGAGGCAAATAAAAACGGCTGACCAGATAATCTTTGCAGATTCTGAAATCAGCCGAGTAGCCTCGCTCATTTTAGAAAATGGGGGAAGCCATGTGCAGCTAAAAGGTATTAACACCCAAGCCCTGAATTCAAATTATAGCAAAGACACGTTATTGTCAATAAAAAAAATACAAGGCCAATTAAAATCACAAGATGAAATCATAGACAGAGGAATAGAATCTGTCCAGTCAAATGTCGGAATGAGCGAAGCCGCAATGGAGGCAGAAATTGCCGCGCAGAACAATGCTTCTTATGAAAGTGAAGAAGAATACTCTGATGAAATAGACACATTTTTCTATGACACAAACGGCAATCCCCATGCTCCGCAGAAAATTATTGCTGTGCTCGAGAATTTTCAGAAAATCGAGCCTTCAAAATGGAATCTTAGCGCGGAAGAGAAGACCGCTGTTTTTCATTTAACGCAGGTTGCAGAAATTGGTAAGAAAGATTTTGATAATTCCCTTGCCAAGCTGAAAGAATATATGAGAACAGAAGAATTTGAAAAGGAGGAAATCAATTATGCGAAAATCTTGACTCCGATTCTTCTTACAAGCCTGGGCCAGGATTTTGATGAGAAAACTCATGCTTTCAGCTCTGAAAAGTTTTCATATAAATTTTCCACTGATGACTTGAAAAAAGAAATTCCTGTTGAAAACGGCAGCTCGCTTGAAGAGCCTCGGAAAATAGAAAAGGAAGCCTCCGAAGAGAAGCCGGAAACCAAAAAGGATAATGTTTCCTATCAGGACTTTTCAGCAGGAAAAATTATATACGGAAAGACAGTTCTTCCGCCTTTCGCCTCTATGACTTCCGGCGGACATCTTAAGACCTGTGAGAATTTCGTTGTCAAAGGCTATGACAGCGAAAATGGAATGTACATTGCAGAGAATGGAGATGAAAGGCTTTCTATTCCTCGCGAAACTTTCAATTCTCTTTTGAATCCGGCAGGACTGTCTAAGAGTCAGCAGGAGGAAAAAATATTCCGCATGGAGGGAAACGGAATTGTGTTTGACAATCCTGAGAAAGGAGTGAAGGGGACTGTCGTCCCGGAATTCTCTCTTATGACGCAGAATGGGCTTCTGACCTACAAGGACTGTGTGGTTGCAAAATTCAATGAGAGCGACAGGACATACACATTGCGAAACAACGACAGCATTATTTCTGTCACGGAAGGGCAATTCAAGGAAATCACTTCGCCAGAACGTTTTGAGAATAAATTTGACGAGAACACTCCGGCTTACAAGAAACTGCTCAAAACCCAGTATGAGGACTTTTTCAAGGAGAGGGCAAACACAGCCTATAATTTTAGGCACAACCTGTCAGTTTTCTGCCGCAAGGAGGCGAATTCTCCGTGCGACGCCTTGAAAGTGGCAAAAGGAATCATTCAGAAAATGTCCCCGGCGGAACAGGACAGGACAAAGAAGCTGCTGAAGAAAATCGCAAGGGAAGGCGAGAGCCTGAACCAGCTCATAGTCCGCGCTTACCATGAGGCGGTAAAGGAAGTTCCGCTGAATGAAGAGTATATAAAACATTACCAGCCTGAAAACCGGATTGCGCGTCCGTTCTATGACACTCTTTCCGCTGACGGACAGAAGATTGACAGCGACCCGCAGCTTTTAAGGACGGACAAGGACTATAACCTTAAAATTGGAGACACTTTGAAGGACATAGATATTAAGTCAGGCAAGATTTTCGGACATGGAAAGGAAAATATCCATTTTTCCGGGCTGAAAGTAATATCCGCCTCAAAAGAGGGGAACACTGTAACCCTGATGGACAGGGAAAAATCCTTTATAGAAATTCCGCGCGACACAGTCTTGAAAGCCTACAAGGAGCAGCAGCTGAAAGAGCTGAGGCACCAGCAGAGCCACAGCCGCCGCAACAGAATGGAGCTTTCTTACAGCTGATTTTTTATCAAGGTATTTTCTATAATTTTGAAAATCATTTCTTTCAACTCTTCAGCAGAAAAAATGTGGTTTTCAAAATTATCAGTTATGGAATTATATTCAAAGTCTCTGAAAACATAATCTTCAGGAAGCCAGGAAAAAAGATTTGATTCGTTATCGTCTTTTCTGTAAACAGTTGTAATCGGAATCCTTTTATCCCTTTTCCTAAGAGAAATAAAAACAGTGCCGTCATCAGAAATAGAAAACATATTTGTATAAATATATTCAATCTTACATCTATATTCTGTGTCGATTATACCTATTTTGTATCTATATCGCCGAGAAAGATACTTGTTATACCGTTTCGTTGCAACAAATAATGTAAAGCTTATGCAAAATGCTGTAATAATCGGAATAATTAAATTATTGAAAAAAATAGGCACTGAAAATGCCAAATAAATATACAGACTAATGAATTACATAATGGATTTAACTCATGTTTAAATCCTAGTCTATAATCTTTTTTCATAATTTTATCTCCCATAGAATCTTTTTACAAATAAACAATAATCAAAAATGCTGTTGTACATAAAATTACTAAATTCCGTATTGTCATAGTTTCACCTTTTCATTTTTCTTTCCTGCCTAATAATTGGTTTAAGATGCAGCTTCTTGCTTTCATCAAATTTTTTCCAGACATCTTCTAAAAGCTGTGGATAATATTTAGAAGTTTTTTTATTTAAATAGTTTTCTATGTCTAGCCTTGATGCTTTTACTGCGTAATAAACTGCGGAATATTCGTCTTTGCATGACCATTCATCTGAAAGAGAAATCTTTACGCCGTTCTTTATGATTGTGTATTTATATCTGCAGTGCCACCAGCCGTTAAGAGATTTCTTGTAAAACAAGTCAATTCTTTCTTTTTCTAAGCAATCTGTACTTAATTCCTCTGAAATCTTCATATATTAACTCCAATCTTTTTGACAGTTCGAGTTTTTCTTCAGCTGTTCGTTTTCGATTGTCAAGGACTTGTTTTCTTCAATCTCCAGTTTAAGAAACTGCCCCAGCTTGTTGTATCTGTCCACAAGAGCTTTGTACTTTTTGATTAGACTGTCGTTTAGTTTTTCAACTCTTTCAATAAATCTGTGCTGGCTGTCTTTTCCTGCTTCATATCCTATATTGTATGCATCTGTTATAAGGTCATAACTTGATGGCGGAGTATTTTCCGGTGTTATATTCAGGGTTGCAGCAAATTCTTCAAATGTCATTTTATTTTCTCCTTCACATCAGCAAGATGAATTGCATA
Source organism: uncultured Treponema sp. (assembly GCA_964607295.1). GTDB lineage: Bacteria > Spirochaetota > Spirochaetia > Treponematales > Treponemataceae > Treponema_D. The sequence goes on from CAZSJX010000001.1 coordinate 289,198, forward strand.
CACAAGCTTGTCAATATGCAGGTCTGTGTCCTCGCCGTCAACGACTGCAATCTTTGTTATAGTTGCAGTCATATACTTTTTCGTATAGCCGAGCCGCAAGATGCAATCAGATTCGAAGCGTTGATTAAATCCTATGGCAGAAACTTTTTTAAAAACTTCTTCAGGCGGATAAAGTGCGAACATTGGCCGGCATAAATCTAAAGAAATTCTTTTAGTCCAGTACAGCTTTACTTCCCGGTATTCAACAGTCTTTTCACCGGACTTAATCTTGTCATACCATTCTTTTTTAAGCGGAAATATCAGCATTTTCTGTTTCTTCGTTTCATTTCATCTTTTAATGAATTAGCGCAACGTTGCGCTAATTCTCTATAGATTCTTTCTTTTCATAATCTATCTTTATAACAGTCATCTTTTATCTCCCATAGAATTACCGGAATGCTAGCTGGCAAAAAGTTGCGGCGATTGCCATGATGGAAAGTGAGTAGATAATCATGTCCTTTACGGAGAGCTTTCTGTTTTTTACGCCTGGAACGCTTTCAACCAGTTTTTTGTTCTCGGCGGCGCACTGCTTTAAGAAATCAATTGACTGCCTTTTTATTGTCTCAAGATGCGCCTGGCATTTTTCGGTGTAGGCTTTTATCATGTCCGACGACTGCGTTTTCAGAATTTCATACTCGTTCTTTGAATTTGCAAGAAGCGTTGTCGAGACCTCCGCGATTTTCTTTTCAGCCTCATTCATGCAGCCTTCTGAGATTTTTTCAGTTTCCTCCTTGAATTCTCTTATGCTGTCCCTTATGATTTCGTCCGCCGCCTTCAGCTCTGTGATTTTTGAGTGGATTTCCGATGTGCAGTTATCCATGCTGCTTGTCATTGACTGGATGAAAATCGAGACTTCCGCCTTTTCCTTCTGCAGCTGCTTTTCAAGTGCCGCGACCTCGGCTGAAAGATTCGCATTCTTCACGCGCTCCTCAAGATAGTTCTCGTAGGATTCCGCCGTGTCAAGTTTTTCCTTTAAGTCGGCAGTCGACTGAATCAGCGCATTGAATTTTGTAATTGTGTCGTCGCGGAAATGCTCAAGCTCGGTGTTTCTTGATGAGATAAGGCTTGTCGCGACTTCTTTTAAATCCTGGACATCATCAAGAATATTGGTAAGCCCTATGAGAAATTTTTCCGACTCCGCCTGCGGAATTGTTATCATTTTTGGCTCCAGCCTTTCAGCTGCCTGCGGATGGTTTTTATCCTGCTGGAGTTCTGTCTTTGGGTTTGAGAAGTTTTGAATAAGTGCCATTCGGTTTTTCCTTTTGACCGGCATTTGCCGGCCGGACTTTTAATTTCTTCTTTCGGAAAGGTTTCTTTCGATTCTGACAGGAACACCGTTTTCCCAGTATTCCTCTGTGTCTCCGCCTGCGTCCACGACTTTCTCGATGAGCCCGTTCTTCCAGTATTCCCAGTGCATGGGATATTCAATGGAAGGCCCGTCGTTCTCGGAATGGATAAGCCCGTCCTTGAAGTTGAAAATCACAAGCGTGTCTTCTCCGTTTATTTTCATGGACTTGCTGTTCTGTCCGTTCATCGGGATTCCGTCCATGATGAACTGCTCCAGCTGGAATTCTTTGAACGGCGAGACGGACTCCTTGAAGAGGGCGTTTTTCGCAAATCCGGCTCTTTTTTCCTCAATTTCTGCTTCTGTCATTTGCTGCTCCTTGCTAGTTATTTTTTTGATGGCACTTGAAGCCCATTATGCCACCATTCCTCGTAGTTGTCGATGTGGTCGATTACGGCAGGCTCGCTGTCGCAGTGCAGGACTCCGTCTTTCCAGTGCTCTATGTGGGTTCCGTCTGTCGTCTCAATCGCCGGAAGCAGGTTCCCTTCCTCATCTGCCGTGTCGTTAAGAAAGCCGTCCTTTACTCTGATTATTACGGAGTCTTCTATTTTATAGTCGCCGTCGGCAACCTTGTTTTCCGTTGTCATTATCCGTCTGTACTGGTACTGCTTGAAACTCTTCATTTAGAACTCCGTTACTTTGCTTGCTCTTGCACTTGCGAATGGATTCACGCTGTTCATTTCTGCGGAAATCTCCCGGTTCTTTTCAGCTGTCTGGCAGGCTGATTTCAGAATTCGCTCTATTATGTCTGCGAGCTCTGAAGAGCCTGTGTCGCGGCTGTCCAGTTCATCTGCGAGAACCATGATGTCATTTTTTGTGAGTCTTAAAGGGACAGTCATTGATGTCATTTTGTTTCCTCCGTTTTATATTTAGGACATAAGGTTACATACTCTGCTGAGATGTAGTACCTGTATTTTTTCTGCCTTAAAAATCCTGCGACAACAATCTCCTTGTTCTTCTTTAGATAGTCATAGATATGGCTTGCGGCTTCCTTCAAGAAATGAACTTCAATTATGAGAGGCTCGCTTTTCTGATATGGAAGTCCGGAATCCAGGACATTGAATATCACAAGCGGAGTCTGTCCTGCCGATGTCTCGACAAGAACTTTCTGGGCGTCAGAGACAAGTTTTCCATGCAATGTTATTGTGTTCAATTTATTAAGCTCCTTAATATGATTTTTATTGCCATTAGCGCGGCGCACCAGCAGAACGCCCTTGTTGCCGCGCGTCCCTTCCAGTGCCAGTAGTCATAATGGCTGTAGCGGAAGATATATGACGTTATGAGAATTACAATGCAGCCTGCCGCTATGAATACCAGGACCGCAAGAGGTGTCAGCCGCAGGTTGAGAATATGCAGGATATATGCCAGCCTTGCATTGAGTAGCCTTATTATTCCTGATGATTTTATTGCCGGCATAATCCTGTCCATTTTCAGAATATGTCCTCCGGCTCTGAGTATACGTCCGTTCCAAAGTCCGCCTCATTCTCAAAAATCATGTTCTCTGAATCTTGAGTTTCAGGCTGCTGTTCCGCCGCTGCTTCTGAATTCTGGACGGCATTTTTTTCAGCCGATTCCTTTGCGTCGAATATCAGCTGGATGTTTCTTACGCCGACTGCTGTCGCGCTTTTCTTCACGCCGTCCTTCTCCCATCTGTCCTGCTTCAGGAATCCGTCAATTATCACTTTTCTTCCTTTTGTGAGATACGGAAGAACTTTTTCCGCATACTGGTTGTACACGGAGAGCGGAAAGAAATTTCCGACCTGAACAAATTCACCTTGCTCATTCTTATAGCTCCTGTTTGTCGCTATGCTGAAAGTCGCGATTTTCATGCCGTTTGACATGACTTTCATCTGCGCATCCCGGACTACGCGTCCGAAAAGCTTCACATCGTTAAGCTCCATTTTTTGCTCCTTGTCCGGCCCGTGCCGGCCCTATCTGATATTGTTTCTAATCCGCATGGCGGTGCCAAGCAGAGCCGCGCAGATTAGAACTGCCCAAAGCGCCATTCTCACAGTCCAGACAATTTTGTACTGCAGCGGCTGGTTCCTGAAGTTTTTTAGGAATCCCATAACTCGCTGCGGGACTGCAAGATTCTCTTTTTCATCGACTGGTTCCTTGCTCTCGAAAAAACTAAGGAATTCATCGAGCCGTTTTTTTCTCATTTCCTCATGCCTCTATTCCGTATTTCTTGTAAAGTTCGGAAAGCTCTTTTTCGTTCTGCTCACGTGTTTCCTTGTCCGCGAGCCTGGCGAATCCCATTGAAAGTTTTTTCCTTACAAAATTCTCCTCCTCCAGCCTGAAAAGCATTTTCTTCTCCGGCGGAAGGCTCCAGATTTTCCTTGCGATTTTAAGTTTCTTCTCGTCCTTTGCCGCGGCCATGTCAAAACTGCATTCCGGGCAGCATGAGTACATGCTGATTTTTTCCCGTCCGCAGACCGGGCATATGCAAAGGTATTTTTCGATTTCGGCTTTTTCCGCCGAAATTTTATTCTCCGTGTTCTTGAATTCCTGAAGGACATCGTCCTGAAAGAACAGCCTGTATGCCAGCCCCCTCGGATTTGTTGATTTTTTTGTGTCCACACGTCTCCTGATGAACTCAAGGTATGCCTCCGCAGATTCAGTTCCTGCTTCATTTTTGGCAAGGAATGCTGCTGCTTTTTCCGGGAATCCGCTGTCAAATGCGTTTTTTCCGAAAATTTTTTCTGACAGTTCTTTTATAACAGCAGCAGAATTTTTGAATTCGAAGCTTTTTAAAGAATCAGTAATCAGAGAATCATTGGTTGAAGAATCGTTTAAAGCATGGGAACTGGATTTCCCTTGCGCAAAGGCATCGCCGTTCCTTTCCGCATAGGTACTGGAGTTCCCTTGTGGAATTTCCAGCGGCGTTTCATGTTCCGCACAGGTCGTTTTTGTCCCTTGCGGATTTTTATTTTCCGCATGGGAAGCGGAGTTCCTTTGCGGATTGTTGCTTTTGCCAGAATTTTCTTTTCTGCTGGATTCATTCTTTTCAGCGGATTTTGTGTTCAGGAGAGTGTCGTAAAGCTCTGTTGTCCTGTAGTATGAGCGTTTTCCGTTCTGCGTCACCACTGTTTCCCTCTGCATAAGCCCCTTGCTGACGAAAGCATCGAACCTGCGCCTTAGTCCTTTCTCCGATGTTATCCCGATGACAGGAAGGTCTTCCATTATCTTGGAAATTTTTACCCAGCCGAAAATTCTTGCGCTGCCGGAAGCGTCCTTGAAAATGCGCTTCTCCATTTTTCCGATGAAGAAGTTCGCGAACTAGTCGAGAATCAGCGCGTCCGTGACATCGAGCCCGTGTTCGAGAAGCTTTTCCTGCGAGTATGCGAAGACACTGAATCTCATGCCTTTTCCTCCTTCTGAAGATTTTTTCCGTGTTCACGGAGAATCCCCTTGAGTTTTTCCTGAAGCAGAATGAATTTTCCGTCCGGAATGTCCCTGTCGATAAACGGAAGAAAAATTGATGTTATCCTTGCGGCGAAGTCCTCGTCAGTGAGCTTCTGCGCATGGACAGTTTCCGTGCGATTTGAGAGAGTTCCGATGTATCCTTTTTGAAGGAGTGTCGATATGTAGTTCATGGCCGCTCACTTTCTACTTCTACATTCTTTACAAGACTTTCAATGACTTCCTTTAACGACTGCTCAATTTTTTCCTCGTGCCGTATTTTTGCTATGAAACAGAGACAGGCATAGGATTCTTTTGGGGAAAGAACTGCTGAAAAACAGGATTGCTGGTTCTCCTCTGATTCTTCCAGTGAAAAAGAAAAGTCTTTTGATTTGAGAATTTTCATTGCTTCTGCGGAGAATTTTCCATCCGAATAAAGACGGAATTCCGCTCCGCACGAGCTTTCAAAGGCGGTTCTGCATTTGCCGTAAAGTCTTCTTTCAATTTCTGTCATTCTGAATCCTCCTTGCTTAAAATCTCTTTAACGTCAAGAATTGTCGAATAGATTGTTATTCTTGTTGCTGTGCTGCATACGGCTGTAACGCTTTTCATGTCAGTAGGCTCGTCAACCTGTACGATAGTTATTTCCGTGTTTCCTTTCCTGAAAGAAACAGTATTTCTTTTTAGATAGTCCTGGCTTTTGTACAGGCAGTTTCTGACATTCCATGCTATGTATTCTTTGGAATCAGTCTTTATGATATATCTGCTGTCCCAGTCCGTCGCTTTGAGCACTTTGACGTTGTCGTAGTTTCCATATTGTACTGGCACTGAATCGCATGAGAAAAATGGCATTGAAATTATAAAAACCAAGAATATTAGGGATGTGCTTTTCATTGCCTGCAGCACCTTATCTCTCTGATATGCTCAATTATTTGCAGTGCAATGCAGGCAAGAGTTACCAGAATGAAGGAAATTAATAGCAGTAGATTTTCTCCCTTGGTAACCATAACTGAGATATTTAGAATTAGAAAAAGAACTGTAAGAGCAATCTTTATGGCTATAAAAATTGCGTTTTTTTTTGTCTTTTTATCAGGAAGGCTTTTTATTTCTCTCATTCTTTGCTCTCCTACATTCCGCTCAGTTTTTCTGAAACTATTTCCAGTCGCTCTTCAAGATGTTGAATTGTTTTTTCCAGCCGGGCTTTTTCTTTTGTGAGCTTTTCATACGGTGATGAGCTTCTGTCTTTCTTTATGGAAACAGAAGCCTGGTTTATTGTTTTACCTTTTTTCAGTCCATTTATTATGTTTTGCCGAGTATGTGAATCCTTTACTTTGAGAACAGTTTCCATCTCATCTTGACCGAAGTTTTCTTCAATGTTTTTGGTTTTAAGGCATTTTTCTGCCGTATTCTTGGATATGTTCAGGTCGTGCGAAAGAATGTCCTCAAATCTGATGCTTTCTTCCTGGGATTTCTCCTGGATTTCTGAAAGAATTTTTCCGAGCTTCTTCTTTAGGTTTACAATTTCACGGTCGATTTCCTTTGCTTCTTCAATTAAAGCGGACAAATCCTTGGAGCGTTCTCTCGTATAGATTTTTGCTTCAACAGCTTTTTCCAGAAGGTCATCGAATTTCGCCCAGAATTCCGTTGTGTGGCTTTTACCACCATTCTTCACTTCAATACCGAGCTTCTTTTGCTTACAGTTTATAAGGTGATGTGTATATTCGTGGATTGCCGTGTATATAAGCTCATTTTCTGTGGTGAAATTCTTGTTGTGAAGAAAAATTTCAAACGTAGCAGGTCTGTATAGCCCATTCACTTTTTTAGAAGCTTTTCCTGTCTGTGTAACCGATAAGTCTATGTCTGCTTTTTCAAGGGAAAGAAGAACCTCTTTTATTTTTTCGTTTGTCATTTGCTAATTTCCTGATTCATCTTGTCTTGCATTGCCTCTCTTTTGGCGATGATGTCGTCAACAGTTTTCTCAAGCTCCTTTGACTTTTCAAGAGATTTCTGTGAGCGAGTACGGAAATAACATTTCTGCGCCGCCCTCATCTCGGCGACAATATCTGCAAGCTGCCCTGCGGTCATTTTTTATTAACCTCGCTTGGCTTATCTCTCTGGCAACTGTTTTCCAGATAAAATTCTGTAACCTTGTATCTTTCTTTTGCCTCTACAAACAGAACTTGATAAAATACTAGAAGAATTTCTTTTATTGAATTGAAAACTTTAATCATTTGTTCTCCTCTCCAAAGACATCATCAAAATCAGAAATATCCGACTCATCATTTTCTGAATCAGAATGTTCTTTTTCCAGTTTCTGCCCATCATCCAGATTGAAAGCCCTGTAGATTCTCGCCACAGAGAAATCGTCAAAATGGATGTCTTTACGGATTTTCTCGGCAGATTTTCCGCTCTCAATTTCTGAAAGAATGAAGTTATAGATTTCGTAAGCAAGGTCGCTGCCTTTTTTCAGTCCAGCTTCGTAAGCCGCTTTTCGTTCTTTTGTCCGCTCGGAATCCTCTTCCGAAGAAATCCTGTATGACGGTCGCTCTATTCCGTCTGAATGGTTGAAGTTCAGTCCTGCAGGAGTACCCTCGTTTGTGGAGAGGGATTCGGAAATATCATCATCGGAAGATTTCTTCTTAGACGCTTTTCGGGATTTCTTCTCAGCCTTGATTTCCTTGCAGATGTCTTTTACCGTTGCCTCGCCGGACTCAATCCTGTTCAGCTGCTCCTCCGTGGCCTCATCATCAACGGTTTCCTGCTCGACAATCTCATTGTAAATTTGGTTCGGGGAGGCTTCTCCTTTTTTAATTCTCTCGATTTGCTCGCCGTTTGCCCGGCTGTTCACTTTGTTTGCGCGTTCTACTGTTTTTTCCGACAGCCCAAGCTCTTTTCCGACGGCCTCGTTCTTGTTTCCCTCAAGGCACTGGATATATTCGCTTCCCATAAGCTCCTGTATGTTTTTCAGGAGATCGATTCCGTTAAGATTTCTTCTGTCGGTCTGAAGATGAAGAGCGTAGCGGTGCGCCTCCTCGAAACTTTCAAAGGTGTGCTTGAAGTAAGGAATCATTTTAATTCCTGCTATCTTGGAGGCTGCTACCCTTGTGTATCCGTCTATCAGATAATTATGCTCTGTTCCGTTTTCGTCCCGTGTAACCCATATATGCACCGGCTGGCTTGAGTCGAAGCTGTTCTTTGCCATGTCGCCAGCAATCCGGTCAAGCAATGTCTTGTCTATGGAGAAAAGACTCTTGAACTTTTCATGCTCCTCGATTTTCTCAATCAGAATGTTTTCGGACAGCTTTAGTCCGTTGTTTGCGAATGGAAGGTTTCCGCCTGCGGTTATTATGTTGAGCTTTTTTGCCATGTTTTTATCCTGCCTCTCTGTAACGAAGAACCGACACGTGTCGGTCAGAATTTCTCCACCTCATTGCTGTTTTCCGCAAGCATGCTTACGAGCTTGTTTATTTCGGTTGCGAGCCGTCTTGCGCCGACAAGCTTGCTTGTTGTGCTGATTTTTTCATCAGTCTGCACATATTTGTCCGCGGCGGATGTCTGCGGAATATGGACATCAAGAATATTTTGAAATTCGGTTTCAAAGACTTGAACAAACTGCGACTGGGTGGAGGTTGCGAAGCTTGCAAGCTTTTCCTGCCAGTGGGAATACAGCAGGTACCATTTTCCAGCCTGCTGCGGACAGTCGTCATAGATTTGCCTCTGGAGGAATTTTGTTGTCGTCAGGTTGAAGGATGTGAATTCAAGCGGCGTAAGAATTATGTCCGCGGCGATAAGGGCGTTGATAACGATGTTGTCATAAGTCGGAGCTGTGTCAATCACAACATAGTCATATCCGTTCTCGCGGAGAGCTTTCTGAAGCTCGTTGTAGCCGATTCCTCTCAGCTTGTATATATTCAGGTGGCTCGGAATTATGTCGATGTTTTCAAGCCGGGATTTTATCGCATAGTTCTTTACATTGTTGTGGCTTAGAGCCTCGAAGACATTGCAGCTTTCAATTGTTTCTGCAATGTTCTCAATTCCTGATGTAAAGTACATTGTGCCTGAGTTGTTCGGGTCGAGGTCGAAGTAAAGAACCTTGAAGCCCCTTGCGGCCAGGTTTGTCGCTGTCAGGATTGAGTCTGTCGTTTTTCCGACGCCGCCTTTCATGCTTGAGTACGTGATTACCATATTATTTCCTTCCGTTGAAACTCTTCCGGAAGTCCAGCTGTGTTCTGCCCGCCCAAAAGTTTTTCTAGCTGTCCTTCCGAAAGAGAAGATTTTCTAGGCAAATGCCTAAGCCCAAGTCCGGGAGTCGAACCCGAGAAATTCCCGCTGAATGAGATGGGCAAAAAAAACAAGAAAACAACCTGAATCTGCCTGAAAGAGGGTGTCTTCTTGTTCAAAATTGAGAAAAAGATATAAAAGCAAGCAGATTCCAAGACAAAGCCGCGCTTCACAATGGAAATGCCGCTTAAATATCTTGTTTCAACTTGATATTACAATCTACCAAAAAAAAACTTTATAAAAAACTTTGTTTTTATCTAAAAACAGGAGATTCTGTGCTATATTATTAATCTATGAATTTTAGCGAAGCGAAAATTTCTGAAGTTATTGCGGCAAATGTAAAGAACATTAATTCGGTTTTTGTTTTTCCTACTGATATTGTTCAGTCAAGCTGGATAGACTGGGCGGTAAAGAATTCCGGAGAGTCCGGAGTCCGCGCGTTTAACCTTGATCAGTTTACGGCATGGGACAAATTCAAGTCTGACTATTTGAGGGCTGCTGACGAAAAGCTGAACTGCATTCCTCCGGCTGTGCGGAAGTTCTTTGTTCAGAAAGTTCTTTCAGAAAACAATGAGAGCCATTTCTTTAAAAGAATTGTTTCTTCCGCGCCTGAGTTCAAAGAGAATGTATTCAGCTTTACAGACTGGATTGCAGGAATTCTTCCCTCGCTGAAACTTTGGAATGAGCAGTTTGAAAAATATTGTGCCTCGGGAAAAATTCCGGATGATGAGGATAATGACTATAAAATGCTTTTCGAGCTTTACAAGAAGTTTCTGGAGCAGAACAATTTTTATGAGCCGTCATATTTGGATTCAGCCTTCAAAAAGAATGAAAAGGAAATTTTTATTTTTTATCCAGAAATTCTTGAGGATTTTGCGGAGTTTCAAAAAATTCTTTGCGCAGAAGAGAATGTAACTCTGGTTTGTCTTCCAAAGAATGTTCAAGCCGGCAAATGTTCTTTTTATAGTGATGCGCGCAAGGAAATCAGGATGCTTGCTCTTAGGCTTAGGCAGCTGCATCTTGGAAAAGTTGACTTGCGTACTGTGGCCGTGAATGTTCCTGATCTTGAAACGGTCAGACCGTATTTAGAAAGAGAACTGCGTATTTACTCCATTCCGTTCAATGTGCGCGCGGGAATTCCGTATACAAGAAACTGCGGAGGAGATATTTTTCAAAAGATACGGGACTGCGCATCTTCCTGTTATTCCTACGCAAGTATTCGTGCTCTTTTGCTTGATGGATATATTCCGTGGAAAAATTTTGATTTAAATGAGCGTCTTGTAAGAGCAGGAAATGAAAAGAGATGTGTCTGCAACTATGAGCAGGATTCCTGTGTTAATGATGTTTGGGTTTCTTCGCTTGAGGATGGAAGCGAGGAGAAGGAATTTTATTTGAAAATCAAAGATGCTGTCATGCAGTTTGAAAGGGCATCTAGTTTTCAGAAATTGAAATTTGCATGGGACAATTTTAAAAGTAAATTCATTGACGAACAGAAGTTTACTGAAGAGCGTTATAGTGCAACAGATAAAATTTTGGGCCGGATAATTACTGATTTGAATACTCTGGTGTCTATTGAGCATGATTATCTTTCTAAAATAAATTACAAATTAAAATCTGTATTTGATTTTTTTATAAATGAAATTAACCAGAAGTCTTATACACCTAATGAAAAAAAATATGGGGTCAGTATTTTTCCGTACAGGGTTTCTGTTTGCGCGGATTTTGAGTATCAGTTTGTAATAAATGCGACTCAAAAAGATATTTCAGTTCCTTTTAGAAAGCTTGGGTTTGTAAATGATGTTGAAAAACGTTCGTTGCTTGGATTAGATGAAAAGGATGCTTCCAGTGATTTTATAAAGCTTTATTGTGTTCAGCAAAGAAACTTAAAAACTAAGAATGTGTTTTTTTCCGCAGCAAAAAAAACATTTTCCGGGGCTGCGATTATGCATACGGCTTTTGAGCCTTTGCCTGAGAGTGATGAGGAGATGCTTGAGCAGTTTGATTTTATCAATAATGAGAAAAAGGACTTTAGAAATGGAGTTGTCTCAGAACGTATTTTTTCAGAGATGCAGCAGAAGTCTTTTCTTACTTGGAAAAATATTTTTGCTTCTGGAGAATCTTCTAGGATGTCAGGCTCGTTGAAAAATAAAATCAGCCTGGAGCTAAGGGAAAAAGGGAAAAACACAGAGCCGGATAAAATTAAAATTTCTCAGACTGAATTAAAAAGTTTTTCTTCCTGTCCTAGAAAATTTATTTTTACTAAAGTTTTAAGTTTAAAGGAAGATTCTCTGGATGTAGATCTTATAAAAAGCTATGAGGCTGGTGTTCTTGTCCATAAAATAATCGAGCTTGTTTGTGGAAAGTTTCAGGATAAGAATGGAATTTACAAGGGAAAAATTCCTATCTTCAATGAAGAAACTTCTGGACAGATAGAGCGGCTGGTTGATGATGCCTTTGAAGAATCTAAGCTTCATGCAGGTTTTTCAAGAAGTCCTCTTGCTCTTGGTGTTATTGAAAGCCAGAAGCATCTTATCTGTAAAAATGTGTTCTTGTTTTTTAAGCAGTTCTGTTCGCTTCCGGATTATTCTGGAAAAACTGAAAATAAAAATTTTGGCGGATATTTTATTGAAGGCGTTGAGCTTGAAAAAGAAATTCCGTGCCGCTCAGAAAAATTTGACTTCTTTGGAAAGATTGACTGCGTGCTTTCTAGTTCTGATGAACCTGACGAGCTGATTGTGATTGACTATAAAACTGGTTCTACTCCTTCTATAAAAGACTGTATTTTCAATGCGGATTCGATTCCTGCTTTGGCTGACTTTCAAATAGCTTCGTATGTAAAGCTTTTGGAAAGCTCCGAAATAAAAGTTTGTTCCGCCATGTTTTATAAAGTAAGAAAAAATCCTGATGAAGACTTTGGTGTTGTGCAAGTTATTTCAAAAGCTCCTGGAGCGAGAAGCCATGGCACAGATAGAAGCGGCTTTGAAACAACTTTAGCTGAACTTGAAGTTTTTGCTGAATATTTTTATGGGAAAGCATCTGAATTTGACTTTGAACCCAGAAGCTTTCATGTGGACAGAGAACACGGCGTAAATGTCCACAAAGACTGCATGAAATGCGGGCTTAATTCAATTTGTAGAACATCATTCAATATTGCAAGGAAGGAAATTTTATGAGCGCTTATTACGATTTTTTAAATGAACCTTTGGCTGAAAAATCTGCCGGCTCAAAGACGCCTGATGTTTTTCAGATTAAGGCGATAACAAAAAAGGATAACGCAGTTGTTGCCGCCGGTGCCGGCTCTGGAAAAACAGATGTGCTTGCCTTGCGCTATGCTTTTTTACTTATGACTGATGAAACTTTGCATGTGAAAAATATTCTTGCTCTTACTTTTACAAAGGAAGCGGCTTCTGAAATTTATGACAGAATATATAAGAAGCTTAATGCGTTTGTGAAATTTCTTGACAAGGAAAAATATGCAGCGCAGATAACTCTTGCAAAAAGGGCTCTGGATGAATTTGCTGATGCTAAGATTCAAACTCTTGATGCTTATAGCGGTTCCATTGTGCGGATTGCCGCCAGCCGCTATGGAATCCGTCCGGACTTTACAACAGGCGCTTCATCTTGTGAGCGTGCAGTTGAAGATGCTGCGCTTCCGTTTGTTTTAAAGCATAGAACTGAAGAGTGTTTTAATATTTACTCTATGCCTGGCAAGATTGAAAATTTCGCAGCAAACTATTTTGTTGCTCCAGTGCTGGAATGTACTTCCGTCGCTACAAGGAAGAATTTTTTCTCTGATAATTTTCAAATTCAAAGGAAGCAGATTGTTGAAGCATGGAATTCTTTTTTTGATGAAAGCGAAAATTCTATAGAATCTCAGTTTGAAAATTTAAAATCTCTTTTAGAGGAAGCTGATGAAGGAAATGCTTTTGTAATTGAATTGAAAGAAATAATTGATAAAAATGATTTTACAAAAAGGAAAAATGAATTTTTATTTGATTGCTTGAATGAAGAAAATTTAAGTGTGCTTTTGGAAAGAGCGCAAAGTTTTCTTTTAAATATAAATGCTGTTTGTTCAGCAAACTTAAAGAAAGGCGGTTATAAAGAACCTATAAAAGAAATTAAAGAAGCTGTAAAAAAAATCAGGGATTCAGTTTCTTCCATTGATTCAATTGTAAAGTTTATAAAAAATTTCTCTGCTCAAAAAAGAATGCTTGAACTTCTTGATGAATTCCTTGAAGAAGTAAACAATACAAAGCGCATTACAGGAAATCTTTCGTTTAAAGATGTCAGCGATTTGGCTTTAAGAATTCTTATTGAGCAGCCGGACATTAGAAAACAGCAAAAAAGCATTATAAGAAAGATAATGATAGATGAGTTTCAGGATAATAATAGAAAAAACAAGGAGCTTTTGTTTCTTATTTCTGAAAATGACGGCAGAGAAATTTTAATTGAAGATAAAACTGAATCTGAATTTTTTGCTGAGCTTGAAAAAAATATTTCCACAGAGAAACTTTTCTTTGTTGGAGATGAAAAGCAGTCGATTTATAAATTCCGAGGCGCAGATGTAAGTGTGTTCAATGAACTAAAAAAATCTTTAAAGGACAATTCAGGACTTGAAGAGAATGTTAATTTGAACATGACAAACAATTACCGCTCTTCTGAGCCTTTGCTTTATTCCTTTAACATGATGTTTGGAAATTTCAATGGAAGACAGCCGTTGAATGAAACCGAGATTCCTTCGTTGTTTTATTCAGCGGAAAATGAGATTTCAAGTTTAAAGAACTATGAAGCTGAGTATAAGCACAATGCCTTGAAAAAAAATTCTATCCCGTCTCCTGTTGATGCGGACAATGTTCCTATTCATTTATGCCTTTTGAATACAGGAGAAAATGAAGATGGAAACTGCTTTGATGATTTTGTAAACAGCGGAAAATGCCTTGGTGCAAAGGAAACAGAAGCGTATTTTATAGCGAGAAAAATTTACGAGCTTTCAAAAATTGATTCTAATTTCAGCAGCTATGCGATTCTGGATAATTCACGTTCAGGAAGATTTTATTTGCAAAGGTATCTTTCGCTTTTTAATATTCCGTATACAGTTGACCGGCAGACAAATATTTTTTCCGAGGGAATTGTAAATGACTTTTATAATTTTTTGAGGCTTTGTGTTTATCCTTCTGACTCAAATGCATTTGCAGCTTTTCTTTCCTCTCCGTTTGCCGGAATAAGTATTCAGGGAATTCAAAATATTTTGTCAGCGTCAATAAAAAATTCCTGCGTCCTTTTTTCAGCATTTGAAGAAAATGAAGAGCTTTCACTTTCTGATTCCGACATGGAAAAATATTCGTCCGCAAAAACTTTTTACAATGAACTTAGAAGTGATATTCTTTGTCAGAGTATTACAAAGTCACTTGAAATTTTGTGGTATAAAACAGGATATTACTTTGAAACTCTTCTTAACAAAAATCTTGGCTTGTATTCAGAGCAGTTTGATTTGCTTTATGAAACTGCGCGGCAGGCTGAAAATGAAGGAAAAAGCATTTCCTGGTTTGTTGATCAGCTTGGGATTGCAAAACAGAAAGAAATTTCGTCTTCTCTGAATGATGAGAGCATTGAGCTTGATTTTAAGGAAATTTCGTATCCGCTTGAGAAGCCTGATGCCGTAAAAATTATGACGATTCATCAGAGCAAGGGGTTGCAGTTTAAGCATGTTTTTGTTATTGGAATCTGGGGAAATCCCAAGGCGCAGACAGCCGGCTCATATTTTTTTGATGAACACGGATTTAATCATAATGCTGCGACCGGAGTTTCTTTATGCGCTCTTGGTGAAGAAGGAAATTATTTTTCTGAACGGCAAAAAAGCGACTCTGCTTCCAGAGAGCTTGCTGAGCAGAAGAGAAAAATTTATGTTGCTGTTACACGTGCCGAAAGTGATGTCTATTTAGTCGGAAGCCTTTCAAGGAGCAAGGAGCTGAAGAAGTTTGACGAGTCTGATAATGCTGAAAAAAAATACAGCAGCTCGCTTTCCTTGATGCATAAGCTTTGCCGCTTTTATTATCAAAAGGAACTTTATAAGGATAATGACTTTTCTTTTGAGCAATATTGCTGCAAGCCTGTTTTCAATGGAAATGGCGCGCCGTTTGATTTTATAAAGATAAATCCTGTTTCTTCAAAAGTGCGCGCTGATGGCAAAATAAGCTTGGATGAGCTTAGGCAGGAAAGAATAAAACTGTTCTCTGCTTTTTACAATGAAATTCCGTTTGAAAAAAGCGAAGAATTTCCTCAGGAATATTCTGATATTACTCAAACTCCAAGCGGTCTTGAAAAGTTGCCTCCAAGAATAATTGTGAAAACGGATGGAGAATTTAAGATAAATGATGAGTATTCTTCCATTGATTCAATTTTAAAGTCTGCTCCCGATGGTTCAGAAGATGATGAGAATGATTCGGCTTCCGCTGAGTTCGACTATGCTGATTTTGGACGGCTTGCACATTCTTATCTTGAGTGTTTTGTTTCTACTGGAAATCTTTTGAACGCTGAAAATTTTGTTGATAGAACTGTTGCAAGAAAATTTTCGGAAAATCAAGGCTCAAAAGAAATTTTTTCTAAGATTGTTGTGTCTATGTGCAAGGCTTTTGAAAAAAGTAATCTTGGAGTAAAAATAGTTGCTTCAAAAAAATCAGGCTGTCTTTGCAAGGCTGAAAACAAATTTAAATTTTTTATGGATGGCGTGATTTTTACTGGTTCAATGGATTTGATTTTTCAAGATTCAGATAAAAATTTTTTTATAGTTGACTATAAAACAGACCGTTCAGTGAAGCCTGAAATTTATATTGAGCAGCTTTCTTGTTACCGCAAGGCTGCCTCTGAAATATTTCACGTCGATATGAAGAATATAAAGACTTTTCTTTATTATCTTCGTTACGACAAGGAAGTTGATATTTCTGACTATACAGCGTGATTCTTGTTTGTGATTTCAATTGCCAGCGCTGGATTTATCATACAGTCCGGCAATTGAAATTTTTTAGTACAAGATGACTGCCTCAAACGAAACTGATTCTGGAGTCTTTCCAAGGAATGTTATTTTGTTTTCTTCCTTGAAGCCGAATATTTCTACCTTGTTGTTAAGCATCGCTTCTTTTGCAAAATTTATTTTGAAATCTTTCGGTTCTCTTCCGCGGAATTCTTCTGGAATTGCATCCTCAATAAACGCAGCGTATCTTGCATTGTTTGTATGTCCGTTTGCATCCAGATCTGAAAATTTTATTGTGCGTGTATCTAGCAGCTCGCTTTTTTCAGGCTGAAGAATTTTGTCCGGCTTGTCGCAGTCAAGCTCAATTGAAAGCTCGGAAGGTTTTCTTAGCGTAAATTTTTTTGTTGGAAGAATTCTGCGTTCATTTATATCAACTAAAAGCCATGAGGCTTTTCCAGAAACTAAAGTGTTCTTGTTTTCATCCAGAATTCTGTAGCCGCGCATCAGCTGGAGAGGCTGCGGTTTTTCTTCCCAGGTTTCAATTTCTACAAACTGATTTTCTTCCGGCCAGCGATGAATTCTGAATGAGCATCTTGAAACAAGAATTCCAAAGCCGTTCTCCTTGAGTATTGCTCGCGGCATTCCCTGCTGCCTGTAGTCTTCAACCGCTACATCAGAAGTTATCTTTAAAAGCTCGTGCAGGCTCAGTTTTTTGTTTTCATTGCACTGGCTGAAATAAATATTTGATTGAACATGAAAAATGTTTTTGTCTTTTTCAAAAAATGATTTGTATTGCATAGAAAAAAGTTTAATGAATTTTATATAAAAATGGAATCACAATGCATTTTTTTTTATTTTCAGGTAATAAAAATGTAAAGGGAAAATTGCTGTGTCCCCAAAAAATTATGGGAGTGTAAGATAAAAACCGCAGAGATTGCGCGGCTTTTATCTTAACTAAGTTTGCGTTGCAAACTTTTACTATCAACTGCTGTTCCTCATTTCATTGCGGAACAGTATAAAAAGCCAATCGATTGTTGAAACAATCTTCTTGACTTTTTATAGGAGTGTTTATGAAATTGAATCTGATTGTAAGAAAAATTGGACGGCTGATTTTTATTTCTGCCGGACTTTTTGCCGCTGCTGTTTTTTCAGTTTGTCCTTTGTCCTGCCGTTCTTCCGTGGAAAGTCTTGAGCTTTTGTCTGGCGATTTTTCAGTTCCGAAGATAACAAAATTTTGCGCTACGTCTTCTAATTCGGCGCGCATAGATTTTTCAAAGGAAGTTGAGCTGAAAAACATGGAGATTTTTTCAGCTGGCAAGGATTCAAGCATGGGAAACATAGACTGTAGATATGAAGAGAATTCAGTTTTTCTTGAATTTCAAAGTGAAACATCAATTGGAGCTGGATATAAAGTTGAGGGACTGGCTTTTGATTCTTCTGGAAATTCTTTGACGTTTAGTGTGCCGTTCAGGGGATTCAACAGCAATCCGGCAAAAGTTATAATCACGGAGCTTAGAAATGCTTATGGAGCTAGGACAATAAAAGAAACCAGTGATAAAGTTCACCGCAGCGAATTTGTTGAGCTTTATGTTTTAAAGGCTGGAAATCTTTCTGGATTTGAAATTGTAAGCGCGACAAACGGAGATAAAACAAAATTTATTCTTCCGCCAGTTGAAGTTAAGGAAAATGATTATATTACTTTGCACATGAGAGCGATTGTTGCCGACGGTCCTGATGGTGAAGGAATGTTCAATGAGACAGAGGATGATTTGGCTGTTTCAACGCATGAGGACTCTTGCGATACTGCCCGCGACTTGTGGAGCGAGTGTACAAAGAAGCCGTTTGCCGCCAGTGATATAGTTGTTTTAAGAAATTCTGGCACTTCTGAAATTCTTGATGCGGTCGTCTTTGCAAAATCAGACTGCGCAGAATGGAAGAAAGGAGCTGAGCAGCTTGCCTTTTTAGTTTCAGAAAGCGGTGTCTGGCAAGGAGATGTTTCAGTTGAGAATGCGGTTTTATGCGACAATGTTTCAGCAACAAGAAGTCTTTCTCGTCTGAATTTAGCAGAATCTATTGAAGCTTATAAAACCGGCCAGCCTATACGGAACAGCAAGGATTGCTGGATTGTTGCGAAAACAGCTACTCCAGGCTACGAGAATTCAAATGTTCCTTATGTGAAAAAATAGAAGGATGGCTGCTAGAAGTTTGGAATTTCCTTTTTTCGTGTGTATTTCCAGTCTTTTGCATGGCTATTTGGAATTTTGCCTTCTATGCGGTCATTCTCCTTTTGAAGCTGAAATTTTATCATTTGCTTAAAAACTGTCATAAGCGGTTCTGGTGAAATTTCCTTGTTCACAATTCCTGATGACTGGAGCTCTTTGATTAGATAATAGCAGGTTTCAATTGTTGAAACACAATATTCTTGCGGCTCATGTTTAAAAGTGAAAATGCTCTTGTAGTTTCCTGTGAATGAAAATTTTGGCAGTGAATTTATGTTTGTGCTGAAGCGTAGAATTTTCTTTGAGCAGAACCAGGTTGAGTCCACAATTATCGCAAGCAGTTTTTTTCCTTGTATTGTTTCTTTGAAGCCTTCCTTGCTGCAGGTCCATGCCTCTTCTGAAGGGTAGAGCAGGACAGGATAATACTGCGGATCGTTCAGAAGCTGCTCGAGCCGTTTGTTTTTTGTGAAATCAATTCCCATGAGAATTTCGCTTTCTGGAAGGCAAAGAGATGCCAGCCTGCCTGTTCCTGTGCGTTGTTTTTTTGCTTCTTTTGGATGCATTAAAAAAACGAATTTGATTCCGCAGTCTATAGGCGATGTGTATTTGCAATAGCATGAAGAAACTGGCCGCATACATTTAAAGCAAAGCTGCCTGTAATTTTCATTGTTGTCCAGATTTTGCATAGATCCTCTTTTTAAGAATTAAAACTTTATGAGCTTGTTTTAAAATGCAAAAAACCCCGGAAATCTCCAGGGTTTTCAATCACAATTTAGTAAGCCGATTTTGAATCATGCGGCTTGTGGTTCTTTTTCAAAAGCTTACGAGCCAATGATTTGTTTTTGCGATTGAGGATTGTAGAAGGCTTTTCATAATATTCACGCTTCTTGTATTCACGGATAATACCTTCTCTTTCAACCATTCTCTTGAATCGTTTAATTGCCTTTTCAAGGTTTTCATTCTCATCAACATTGATTGTTGCCATGTTTTTGTTCACCATCCTCACCAACGAAATATCGCAGGGAACTAAATTATGAAGAAAAAAATGAATTATGTCAATCCTGAAAAAATGGCTTTCATGGAAATTTTACATTCAGCTGTCTAAAACGCTTTTGTCCAGCATATCAAATCCTGAAAGAAGATTCTTCGCTATTTTCACAATTTCATTTTTGTCTTTTTCTGTTTTTCCTTCTATGTTTAACGGCATTACAGGGTCATGAAGCGAAAGTCTTAGCAAAAGCCAGCCTTCTGCATTTTTTCCGCTAAATGAAATTCTTACACCTTCAAAATTCTCAGGAAGATTGAGATTGCTTTTTTCTGCGTTGGATTTGAATTCTTCAAGAACTTTTTTTCCGTATTGCTTAAAATCCTCTGATTTTATTTTTAATCTGTATTCAGCTTCAATTCCTGCCGGCGGAAGTTCTGATATAAAGCTCTCGATTTTCTTATTCTCTTTGGAGGCTTTTGCAAGTGATGAAATAAGCTTTACAGCGAGAAAGGCGCCATCGTCAAGATAATAGTTGTCCTTTAAAGCTCCATGGCCGGAAGTTTCCATTGCAAGAGGAGAAACTATTCCTTTTTTGTTGAGCTCGCGGCATTTGTCAATTACATTTTTATATCCGCGCATATAGCGGAGATGTTTTAGTCCGAGCTTTTTTTCAAGAAAGAAAGTCAGCCGGTCGCTTGTAACAGAATCAGTTATAATTGTGCTTCCTGGAAAATCTGGAGCAAGTATGGCGGAAAAAAGGGCGATTATAGAATCGCGGTTTACTTCCTCGCCTGTACTGAAAACTGCGCTCATTCTGTCTACGTCAGTGTCAAAAATCAATCCAAGATCCGCCTTGTTTTGAATTGTTGCTTTTTGTATTGCCTGCATTGCCTGCTTGTTTTCTGGATTAGGGATGTGGTTTGGAAACATTCCGTCCGGCTCAAGAAATTCGCTTCCTTCTGTGTCTGCTCCAAGCGGAATTAGAATTTTGTCTACGAAGAATCCTGCATCTCCGTTTCCTGCGTCGACAACGATTTTCAGGCCTGAAAGCGGTTTTTCTGATTCAGCTGAATTTAATTCCTTGCAAATCGACTGCTTTAAATATTCCGCATAGACTGAAAGCAAGTCAAAATTTTCGGCAAATGGAAGACTGATTTTTTTTGGAGATAAATTTTGTGCGGTCTTTAAAATTTCTTCAATGTCCTCATGCTCGAGGCCGCCATCTGCATTGAAAAATTTTATTCCATTTCTATTGAATGGCAAATGGCTTGCTGTAATCATAAGAGAACCGTCGAATTTTATCTGGCTGAAAATAATTGACATGAACATTGCCGGTGTTGTGGCAAGACCGCAGTTTACAACTTTTGCGCCGGTGGAAGAAATTCCTTCAGCTGCGGCATGGGCAAGTTTTTCTCCTGTAATGCGGGCATCGCGTCCTATTCCGATTTTTAGTTCGGCTGCTTTTTTTCCGCATTTTTTTTCTAGCCATAAAATATAAGCCTGTCCTATTAAATTTGCGGCTTCTTCTGTAAGATTTACGTGCTCTTCTTCAATTCCTTCTATTGCGATTCCGCGCACATCGCTTCCGTTTTGCAGTTTCATTAAATTAAATCCGGACATATTTTCCTCTGATAAAAAATTCAAAATAAGGTCTAGGCATTTTTTTTACTCACTATTAAAATTCGAAATTAAGACCAATTAAGAGTTTCAAAAAATGCACTCTATTCTAGCTGTTTTTTTTGCTGTGGTCAAATTCTGCCTTTTTGTGCTTTAGTTTTTAAAAGCGCCGTTTATTAAATTCCATGCGACGGAACCAGGCCGTGGAAGCTGCGATTCATCAGGAAGATTATTTTTTTTGAACCAGCGGGCTTCGAGAATTTCCGATTCCTGAATTTTTATTTCACCGCTTTTATAATCCGCTGTGAAGGCCGCCATAAGCTGATCTGGAAACGGCCACGGCTGGCTTCCGCAGTACTTTATGTTTTTAACTTCAATATTTGTTTCTTCCTTCACTTCTCTTGCCACGCACTGCTCAAGGGTTTCTCCTTGCTCTACAAACCCTGATACGCAGGCAAAATTTTTGTATGCCGAGTTTTTGTTTTTGACAAGAAGAATTTCATCGCCCCTGGAGACAAGGGTTATTGTTGCTGGTTCTATTCGTGGAAAAAACTTAGTTCCGCAGTCCGGACATTTTCTTGCGGATTCATTTTCGTCATCTATTAATTTTCCTCTGCATGACGGACAGAATAAAAACATTCTTCTTTGCTTTATTAGGCTTGCTGCTCTGGCGGCTAGAAACGCGATTTCTTTTTGCTCAAAGCAAAATTGCCTGACGGAGACAAAGCTGAAGTTTTCTGGAACTGAAGAATTGTCTTTCAGCAAGGCAGCGGCATAAGAAAGCGGGCTTTCTGTATACCAGTCTTCTAAGAAATTTTCATTTGCAAAGAATTCAAATTCATCTTTTGAAACTAGGGAATTGCTTTTTACTAGAATTTCATTCCTTGTGAAAATGAAAAAATATTCTGCGTCAAAAACTTTTGGCTTTGAAATAATCGGCATATTTGCCTCCCATAAAAAAAGACCGCCATAAAAATGACGGCCTTAGTCTAGCAAAAGAATTTGCAAAGGTTCAAGTGCATCCTGCTATGCAGCTGCAAATCTTAATAAAATTAAATGATTGCTTTCATCGCTGTCATGTATTCGCGCAGCTTGCGGCCAACAACTTCAATAGGATGGTTGCGGATTTCTGCGTTTACAGCAACAAGTTCTGTGTTGTTTACGCTTGTGTCCTTCAACTCAAGGCCTTTTCCGATTACATCTGTGTGGATGTTCGGCATAAATTCTTTTGCCATAAGCGGAGCGGCAACGCGGCTAAACAAGTAGCATCCGTATTCTGCTGTGTCGGAAATTACGCGGTTCATTTCGTAAAGGCGTTTGCGGTCTATAAGGTTCGCGATGAGCGGAACTTCGTGGAGCGACTCGTAGTATGCGCTTTCCGGCTTGATTCCTGCGTCAACCATTGTTTCAAACGCAAGCTCGCAGCCAGCTTTTACCATTGCAACAAGAAGAATTCCCTTGTCAAAATATTCCTGCTCAGAAATTTCTTCTTTTGACTCTGGAGTTGATTCAAACGGAAGCTTTCCAGTTTCTTCACGCCATGTAAGAAGGTCGTGGTCTTTGTTAGCCCAGTCCTTCATCATTGTTGAAGAGAATTTCCCGGAAATAATATCGTCCATGTGCTTCTGGTAAAGCGGAGTAAGAAGCTTTTTAATCTGCTTTGAAAGCTCGTTCGCCTTGATTTTTGCAGGGTTTGAAAGACGGTCCATCATATTTGTGATTCCGCCCCATTTCAAGGCTTCAGAAATTACGTTCCATCCGTGCATCAAAAGTTTTGTAGCGTATTCCGGGGCAATTCCTTCGCTTACCATTTTGTCGTAGCAAACGATTGTTCCGGCCTGGAGCATACCGCACAAAATTGTCTGCTCGCCCATAAGGTCAGATTTTACTTCCGCAACAAATGAAGATTCCAGAACGCCGGCTTTGCTTCCGCCCATTCCTACTGCAAGAGCTTTTGCGTAAGCCCAGCCTTTTCCTTCAGGGTCGTTGTTTGGGTGAACAGCGATAAGGTCTGGAACTCCGAATCCGCGCTGGAATTCGTGGTAAACTTCAGTTCCCGGTCCTTTTGGCGCGCACATTACAACAGTAATATCCGGGCGAATCTGCATTCCTTCCTCAATCATGTTGAATCCGTGGCTGTACCACAATGCAGAGCCGTGCTTCATTCTTTTCATAACTTCTGTGATTACAGGAGTGTGCTGCTTGTCCGGAGTAAGGTTTCCAACAAGGTCAGCAGTTGGAATCATTTCATCGTAAGTTCCAACTTTAAATCCGTTTTCAGTTGCGTTTTTCCAAGACTGGCGTTTTTCAGTGATTGCAGATTCGCGCAATGCGTAGCTAACGTCAAGCCCTGAGTCGCGGAGGCAAAGCCCCTGGTTCAACCCCTGAGCGCCGCATCCAACGATTACAATTTTCTTGCCTTTAAGAGCTTTTACTCCGTCTGCAAATTCTTCTTTAGCCATTGAGCGGCAGTGTCCAAGCTGAAGTCTAGCTTCACGCCATGGAATTGAATTAAAATAATTGTTGCCCATAAAAAATCTCCGTGAAATGAAATTAATATCTTGATTTTACCACTGAATATTGAGTGCGTAAAGTGCAATGTAAGCAAGTGTGTGTTGCGTTTTCTGCATTTTTTTTTCGGACTGGCGATTCCGCCCTTTGTGTACGAGCGGAATTTTTACAAGCTCTAGTTTATTTTTTTCTGCCTGATATTTTTCCGGCTGCGACTGTTACTGCAAAAATAATAAGCATGACTGGCAGCGTATTTCCAAGCACGAAGTTCCAGCTAAGAGAAATTCTGTAAAGCGCGAATCCTGCTGCCCAGATAAGGGCTTTTTGAAGATTGATTCTTTTTTCAGAACTGTCATCTTTTAGTATAAAGAAATCTGCGATTTGAATAGAAATCATCGGAGCAAAAACCGAGCCGATTAAATACAGAAAATTTGTGATGTTGTCCATCGGAAGAAATACGGCGCCTATTGTTCCAAGCGCAGTTACAATAAGTGAGACTGTTTTTCCTGATGGTTTTGAAGAAATTGTTTCAAATGAAATTCCTGCTGAAAATGCGTCAAGAAATGTTGTTGTTACAGTTGAAAGAATTACAATTACGAGAGCCGCCCATCCAAGTCCTGCTTTGAGCAGAATCAATGATATGTCTGTTTCTGAAGTGAAAATTGCGGCGCCCATTCCTATGAGATACATCCAGCAGCTGGTTGCTCCATAAACTGCGCTGCTCAGAAACGAGGATATGACAGGCTTTCTGCTTTCTTTCGTGTAGTCGCTGATTAACGGAAGCCATGACAAAGGCATTGCGGCTGCAAGTTCTACCGCTGAACCAAAACTCATGGCATCTTTCTGGGAAGCGCTTAAAACAGAATTTCCGCCGTTGAAAAAAATTATTTTGCATAGAATGACTGTGAGAATAAAAAGAGCAGACAGCGCGGCTATGTTCAGTTTGCTTATGTTTTTAATTCCAATAAAAATCCAAGCGGCTATTAAGAGTCCGATTACAACAGCCCAGAGCCATGCCCCGTTTTTAAAAATTCCATTCACGGAAAGCGCGCCGTCATATATCATGATTCCTGTCCAGCCTGTAAGCTGAAGAATGTTCAGCAATGCGAAAAATTTGCTTCCAAGAATTCCGAAGCTTCCTTTTGTTGTTTCCATGGAGCTTCGCTGCGAGAAAGAGCCTATGCAGCCTGCCAGAAACAAAAGAACGCATCCGATTATATGCCCTGCAAGAATTGCAAGAAGTCCTTTTGAAAAGCCAAGCGGCGCAAAGTATGTTCCTGTTATAATCTCTGCAATTGAAACTCCGGCTCCAAACCAGATTAACGCCATGTTTATTTCTTTTGATTTTATATTCATCTTAGTATTCTCCGTTTATTCTGAATGCATGGTTCATAGGACCGCTGCCTTTTCCAAGATCCAGCATGGCTTCAAGACAGCCTGAAATATATGACTTCGCTTTTTCAACGGCTATTTCCAGGCTGCTTCCTTTTGCAAGGTTTGATGCAATTGCGCTTGAAAGTGTGCAGCCGGTTCCGTGTGTGTTTTTGTTGTCTATCTTTTTTCCTTTGAACCATTTTGATTTTCCGTTTTGAAAAAGCAAATCATTTGCATCGTTGAGATTGTGTCCTCCTTTTAAAAGAACTGCGGCATTGAATTTTTCACTGATAAATTTTGCGGCTTCCTCCATTTGTTTTTCTGAGCCGATTTTTTTTCCGAAAAGAATTTCTGCTTCCGGAATATTAGGAGTGATTACCGTTGCTAGCGGAAAAAGCTCATCGCAAAGACTTTTCACAGCGTCATCAGAAATAAGCTTTGATCCGCTTGTTGCCACCATAACTGGATCAACCACGATGTTTTTTGCATTGTAGAATTTCAGACGCTCTGCGATTACCTTGACAAGCGGAACGGAAGAAACCATGCCGGTTTTTACAGCATCAGGAAAAATGTCTGTAAATATGCAGTCCAGCTGATCTTTTAGAAATTCCGGAGTGGACTCAAGAATTGATTTTACACCGGTTGTGTTCTGGGCAGTCAGCGCAGTTACAGCGCTCATGGCATAGACTCCGTTCGCTGTCATTGTCTTGATGTCTGCTTGAATTCCGGCGCCTCCGCTGGAATCTGAGCCAGCGATTGTTAATGCGGTTTTCATTTTTACCTCCATTATTTTCTATAGCGGCAAAAGTGGTGCTCCCAGTTGCCGCTTTGCTTTAGCTGAATAAACGCTCTGATGCAAAACGCAGTTTTTTTGCGGCTTGCAATATATCCGGCTGGGCGAAAATTGCGCTTATAATTGAAACTCCTGCAATTCCGCTGTTTTTCAGCAGGTCAATGTTTTCTAATGAAATTCCTCCTATTGCGACAACTGGAATTTTTACTGAAGCACAAATTTCTTTTAAAGTTGAAATGGAAACATTGTCCGCATCTGTTTTTGTAGATGTTGAAAAAACAGCTCCCACTCCAAGGTAGTCAGCTCCGTTCCGTTCTGCCAGCAAAGCCTGCTCCGCAGTCTGGCATGAAACTCCTATGACTTTGTCTTTTCCTAAAAACTCTCTTGCTTCCGTTAATGCAATGTCGTTTTGTCCAATATGGACTCCGAATGCATCAGTTTCTTTTGCAACTTTTACATTGTCATTTATTATTAAGGGAGTTTTTTTTGAATCGCATATTTTTTTTATTTTTAAAGCTTCATTTAAAAATTCTTTTTCAGAAATGTTTTTTTCTCTGAGCTGAATAATTGTTGAACCGCCGTCTATCGCTTTTAAAACAGCATCGCTTAGAGTTTCGCAGCAAGAAGTGTTTCCAAGCCAGCTCCTGTCTGTAACGGCATAGAGCAGAAGAAATTTTTTTAGCTCAGCGGATTTCATATTTTGCGCCTTGGTCAAGCTCTGTTCCTGTCATATTGAAAAGAGCATCTATGATTCTATTTCTGTAAGTTGAATTTCCGTCTCCAGGCTGCATATTGTTCCATGCTGTTTCACCGGCAAGCCCCATTGCGCAGACCGCCGCCGCCGCCGATTCCAGTGTGTTTCCGCCAGAGCTTATGAATGCTGCCATGATTCCGCTGAGCTGGCATCCAGTTCCGGTTATACGTCCCATCTGCGGATTTCCATTTTTGATTACATAGCATTTTTTTCCGTCTGAAACTAAATCGATTGCGCCGGTGATTGCAACAACGCAGTTCTGCTTTTCTGCGAAATTTTTTGCGAATGAAACTGCCGCTTCAAGATTCTCTTCTGAAACTGCGTCTTCTATATTTGCGTCTACGCCTTTTGTATTTCCGCTTCCTGTTGCAAGAGTTTTTATTTCTGAAATATTTCCGCGGATTACATCGAAGTGTATTTTGTTTATCAATGACAGCGCGGTTTTTGTTCTAAGTCCGCTTGCCCCGGCTCCAACAGGATCTAATAAGATTTTATGATTTAAACTCTGGGCTTTCTTTCCGGCGGCAAACATGGATTTTATTGTGTTCCGGTTAAGCGTTCCGATGTTTATATTTAGTCCGCTGCATATAGAAGTTATTTCCGCAGCCTCTTTTATTTCATCAGCCATTATCGGACTTGCGCCAACTGCAAGAATTGCGTTTGCAACATCATTGACGGTTACATAATTTGTAATATTATGGATGAGCGGAGATTTTTCCCTTACGGAATCAAGATACTCTTTAAACATATCAGCCTCTTTAAAAATTCAATTTGAACAGGCCATACGAATTTAAAGAGGTTTGTCTTTAGCAAGTCCCTACGTTGGCATTATCCAAATCAGGTTTTCGGGTCAAGGAAAAACATCCTACTCTCAGCAAGCTTTGCGCAAGCTCCCCGTGCAGTGAACATTATAAATAAATCGAAAATAATTTCAAGCGCACGGATTTTAAGTTCTTGCTGCATTATTGATTCCCTGTTCTTTTCTATATAAACTGTCTGCATGATAAAAGAAGTTTCTATTTTGATTCAGCCTGAAAAAGAAAACGATAAAAATTTTATACAAAAAGAAATTTGCCTTGCATTAAGAAGGCAGGGAATTAAATTTGATGAAAAAGATATTTCAACTGTATTTATAAAAAAATCAATCGATGCACGCCATAAAAATGTCAAGCTGTTTTTGAGATACAAAGTTTATATTGGAGAAAAGCCGTCTGATGAATTTTCTATGCCGGATTGGAAAAACGCAGGCGAAGAAAAAACTGTCATTATAATCGGGTCAGGGCCGGCAGGCCTTTTTGGCGCGCTGAAGCTTCTGGAATATGGAATCAAGCCTATTGTAGTTGAACGTGGCAGCGAGGCTTCGAAACGAAAACGTGATATTGCATTGATAAGCACAACTGGAATTGTAGATGCAAATTCAAACTACTGCTTTGGTGAAGGCGGAGCTGGAACTTTCAGCGATGGAAAGCTTTATACACGCAGCAACAAGCGGGGAAATATAAATTCCATATTGAAAATTTTTAATTATTTCGGGGCGGACAAAAAAATACTTACTGACGCGCATCCTCATATTGGAACAGACAAGCTTCCTGCGATTGTAACAAACATCCGGAATTTTATTCTGCGGCACGGCGGTGAATTTCTTTTTGATACTGAATGTGTGGATTTTATTCTTGAAGAGTCCGCCGGAAAAAAATTTGTAAAAGGTGTTGCTGTAAAAAATCATGATGGAAGAAAAAATATTTTCGCAGATGCAGTCCTTTTGGCAACAGGACATTCCGCTTCTGATATTTATACTTTGATTGCAAAAAAATCTCCAGAATCTCTTGAGGCAAAAACTTTTGCAATGGGAGTTCGTGTAGAGCATCCCCGCGCCTTGATTGATTCAGTTCAATTCCATGGAAAAGAAACTGGCCTTGGCGCCGCGGAGTACAGACTTTCTGCTCAGGTTGACGGACGTGGTGTTTATAGTTTCTGTATGTGTCCGGGAGGCTTTATTGTTCCAAGCAGCACTTGTTCCAATGAAATTGTTGTAAACGGAATGTCCGCTGCGGGGCGCAACAGCAAATGGAGCAATTCCGCAATCGTTGTAGAAATTCGGCCGGAAGACATTCCTTTAGAATTTGTTGAGCAGGCAAAGAAAATTGGAACTGAAAAAATTGCAGGTCTCCTTTTTAGAAAATTTGTTGAACAAAAGACATTCAATAACGGGCAGGGACAAAAGGCTCCTGCTCAGCGCCTTGTTGATTTTTTGAATCATAAAGCCAGTGAAGAACTTCCGGAAACAAGCTATGCTCCTGGAATTGTTTCAAGCCGGCTGGATGCGTGGCTCCCTGCGCATATTTCAGCAAGACTGGAAAAGGCGTTTGCAGAATTCAATAGGCATCTGAAAGGCTTTGTCTGCCGTGATGCGCTGTTGATTGCTTCGGAAACAAGGACGAGCACTCCTGTGAGAATTATCCGAGGAAAGGAAACTTTTGAATGTGCGGGTTTGAAAAATCTTTTTCCGGCTGGTGAAGGAAGCGGCTATTCTGGAGGAATTGTAAGTTCAGCAATGGACGGAGAAAATGCCTGTGCAAGGATTGCGCTGCAATGGAGCAAATAGTTTTGGCTGGAGCTTCTTTTATTTTCGGCCTGAAGGAAATAAGAGAGGCTTTCTTGAGCATCGGTGTCGAAGCGTCGTTTGCAGAAGTTCCGTATATGCTCTCTTATCAAAGAATTGCGGAAAAAAATAAAATAGAATTTACTGATGAAATTTCCAAAGATAAAATAGTTGTTCCGTTGTCTGAATACTGGATTTCCGAGTGCATAAAAAACGGCAGCTGTAGAATTTCCAAAGATGCATTGGAAGCTTCACGGTCAAAAAGAAAGCTCTATGGTTTGCTAAAGAATTTTAAAGTTCCAGAAATTTTCAGTTCGGTTCCGCAGGCAAGTCGTTTTATTGAACAGACTGGAAAAAGCGTTATTGTGAAACCAGACGGACTTTTTTCTGGCTATGGAATAAAAATTGTTGGCAAAGAAAATATTGATGAAATTGAAAAAATTATTTTTAATGCTCAAAATGTGAATAACCGTGCATTGAAGCTTTTTAAAATTAAAAGCAATGAAGCTCTTGTTACAGAGTGTGTTCTTGGAAAAGAGTTCAGCGCGGATATTTTTTATTTTAAAGGAAAAATTTCTTTCGTCCGTCTTTGCAAAAAAGAAATTGTTTTTATTCATAAAACTCCATGCACTGCAGTTTATCAGCTGGTAAATCCTAATGATAAAATAAAATCTACTATTGAAAAATGGTGCGGCATTTTATTTGATGAAGATAATATTTCGTTTGGCCAGTTTGATTTTATTGAGAACGATGAGGGGAATTTTGTTCCGGTTGATTTTGCGCCAAGAGTCGGCGGTGGAATTGAGGAGCTGTTAAAATGCTGCGGTGAAAATGTTTATGCGAATGCAGTTCTGAGTATTTCGGGAGAAGGCGGAATTGACGTTTTTCATTCAGATGAAGATTGTCTTTCGCAGTTTAATTACCTTCCTACACGAAGCGGAAAAATTTTCAATGACAACTATGAGCTTCTTCCTGGAAAAAAAATTATTTATAAGTATAAAAATGATTTTGTTCCTGAGTGTCCTTCAAGTTCTGCAAGCAGAATTGCAGTTGTGATTGCCCGTCATAAATCACCGGTTGAAAAGGAAGTTTTAAATTCTCTCTTGATTGGGGATAAGCACATTGCATTCTGGAAGAAGTGATTTTAAAAAATTATTTCTTTGTCTTATAAGTTTTACTGTAATCAGTCTTTTAAAAATTTCTCTTTCCAATGCCAGACAGGTTTTGCAAGAGCATTGCTGAAAGGCTGCGCTCTGTCAAAGTCAGGAAGCCAGCTTGTGTCATCACTTAAATCCTGATAAAACAAATAATCAAAATCATAGGCTTCAATAATGTCGCGCAAAGTTTCATCTTCATTTTTATCAAGCAAACGGTTTTCAAAAGCGCTAAGTGAATTTTTTCTCCAGTTGTCTTCAGCGGCTTTTTTTGATTTAAACGGAACCGGCGTATACTGAGACATAAGTGAAATACAGCTTTTTCCGTCTGCATTTTTTTTAAGCCATTCAAGCGTGAGAATTGTATCGTCAATTTTTCCAGGCAATGCAAGATGCCTTATTATAACGCCGCGCTTTATTTTTTCTTTCGATGTATCGCTTTGGAAAACTTCTTCAATTTCGAGCGGAAAATTCTCTATCATCCAGGCAATGCTTTTTTCTGCCGCAAGCGGATAATCTTCCGCCATAAAAAGTTTTTTACTTGTTTTGCAGCTGATTGTTTTAAAATCAGGAAGCCATATATCAACGGTATTTTTTAAAAGCTCAAGGGTTTCAACTGATTCATAGGCGCTGGAATTCCATGCCACAGGAATTTTCAGGCCTGCGCTTTTTGCAAAATTTAGAAACTCAGCGATTCTGGGAATTTGATGGCTGCCTGTAACTAGATTTATGTTTTCTGCTCCAAGTTCCTGAAGCTTAATGCATATTTCTGCAAATTCATTTTTGTCTACATTTGCTCCCATTCCTTGCTGGCTTATCTGGTAGTTCTGGCAGAATGAGCATTTCAAAGTGCAGCCTGTAAAAAAAATTGTTCCACTTCCGCCAAAAACTGTGATTAGCGGCTCTTCTCCAAAATGCAGTCCGGCGGAAGCAATTTTTAAATTATCTGTTTCGCCGCAAAATCCTGTTTTTCCATTGTCTCTGTCTGCTCCGCATTTTCTTGGGCATTGGACGCAGTTGTGATAAAAATTTTCTTCCATTGATTACATTGCCTGTTTGTCTAAAAAAATCATCATCATGCTGTTTAAAGTTTCAATTGGAATTTCTTCCGCCTCGCAATTTGTGATTTGACAAAGCTCTTTCCAGTCTTCATCGCTCAAGGCTCCGGTTGAAGAAATGTCATTGTCTATGAGAGACTGCATTGCTCCTAGAATTGCTATGTGCTCGTCACTAGGCTCGTTTTCAGGATTTGCTGAAACTAAAATATATTTATTCATCCAGTAATCAGAAAAAGCGTCCGCAAGCTGTTTTAAATTTCTGTTCGAGCTTGAAAATAAATTTTGAATTTGAACACAGACTTTTTTTCCGTCATAGACAGGATTGTCTGAACGATAATGCTTTTTTATTTTTTGAATATCTGAAAAAAGTTTTTGTGTATTATCCATGCAAGCAAATATACATTTAATCTGAAAAAAATAAAATAGCTGTTTTTCATTGAGCTTGTTTTATGCTATAATTTTTTCCATGGAAAACAACAGATTTAATTTTTGTCCTGATTGCGGCTCAAGGAAAATTCAGACTCTTTTGAATGGAAGGCACTGGCTATGTCCTGAATGTGGACTTGAGCTTTTTAACAACGTGGCTTCTGCGGTGGGCGTAATTCTTGAAAATGAAAAAAATGAAATTCTTTTTGAACTTAGGGCAAAAGAGCCTAGAAAGAATTTTCTTGCATTTCCTGGTGGTTTTTGTGAGCCGGACGAGGATGCTGAAAAAAGCGCTGTGCGTGAATGTTCAGAGGAAATTGGAGCTGTGCCAGAGAATTTGAAATTTATCGGAGCTTATTCAAATACATACGTTTATAAGAACATAATATATAAAACCTGCGATTTATTTTATTCTGCATCCTTGCCTTCCGGATTTGAATTTAAAGCGCAAAAGAGCGAGGTTGCTTCGCTCGAATGGATAAAAATTGAATCTTCCGAAGATGTAGAAAAAATTCCGCTGGCCTTTGGCTCTGCAAAAAAAGCTATTCTAAAATATCTGGAGATAAGGAATGAACGTTAGCCTTTTTGTTTGCATCGCAGGAATTTGTGTTTACCTTTGCGTTCTGTTTTTCTTCTATCTGAAAATCTCGTCAAAAAAAAATGAAATGAGAAAGGATGGAAAAAAAATTCAAAAGCCAGATGCGCCGTTTGTAAGCAGCTTGCTTCTTTGCGCTCTTTTAGAGCTTCTTCCTGTTTTGATTCCCCTGAAAACTTATGTGATTGTAATTGTTTGCCTATGCGGTATTCTTGGAGCTTATCTTGTTTTAAAGGAACGTTTTGAAAAAATGTGAATTCTACTAGACAAGAATTTGTTTTCTTGCTATAGTATTTTCACGTTATGGCGTCATACCCAAGTGGTAAGGGACTGGTCTGCAAAACCACTATGCATCGGTTCGATTCCGATTGACGCCTTTCGCAAATGAAGATATCTTTTTCAAGGCATCTTTTTTTTGCGCTTACGGATTTTACAAGCATAGCTGGAATCCGATTCTATATATTGCTGCCTCCGGGCGGCATTTTTTTATAAAATTGCTTTTTTTGTTTGTTTAAGCTAAAATATTTCCCCGATGAAATCAAAAATTCTAGCATTTTTTTTCTGTTCAGCGATTTTTACATTCGCCTTTGCTGATTCTGCAAAGATAGATTTTTGGAGCGACATTCCGCCGGAATCTCTTTCTCAAAAGCTTGTCGATGCTATGGGAGACGAAGAGCTTCTTGCGCAGATTCTTATGTTCGGATGGGCTGGAGCTGAGCCGAGCGATTTGCTGAATTCCTGGGTAACTCAGCGCGGTCTTGGAAGTGTAAAAGTTTTCGGATGGAATACTGACAATATTCAAAAAGTGGCTAAGTCAGTGCGGACTCTTCAGCAGGAGGCGGCAAGCAGGCCTTTGAAGATACCGCTGTTTGTGGCTACTGATCAGGAGGGCGGCTGGATTCGCCATGTAAAAGGAGAAACTTCTGATACCCCTGGCAACCTTGCAATCGGAGCCTCAGGTTATCCGGTCGATGCCTATTATTCAGGCTTCTATATAAACCGTGAAATCCGCGCGCTGGGAATAAACATGAATTTTGCTCCTACTGTGGATTTGTATACAAATTTGAATTCGAGCGTAATCGGTCCGCGATCGTTTGGATCTGAGCCGGTTGATGCAGGAATTCTAGGAGAAGCTTTTGCGGCAGGCTCGATGGACGCAGGAGTCATTCCGACTGCAAAGCATTTTCCAGGACATGGCGACACAAGCCTCGACAGCCATGGAAGGCTTCCGCAGATTGAAATTGATGCGCGGACTTTGGTGAACCGGGAGCTTGTTCCTTTTGAGTATTTGATAAAAGCAAAAATTCCGGCGATAATGAGCGGGCATCTTTCTTTTCCGCAAATTGAAAGCGACGGAACTCCTGCAAGCCTTTCAAAAAAATTTCTGACTGACATTTTGCGCCGCCAGATGAATTATGACGGTCTTATAATTACAGATGACATGATGATGAATGGAGCGACTTTGTTTGCCGGCTCGTTTCACCGCGCTGTCATGATGGCGATTGAGGCAGGAAATGATATCATCATTTCTTCTACGACAGCCGGACTTTATGACAATATGTGGACGCGCAACCTTGAGAAAATGCGGACTGATCCAGAATTTAAAGAACGCGTGAAAGATGCCGCCCGGCGTGTTGTTTTTTCTAAGCTGAAATATTTTAAAAGTGAAAACCATGCGCCGCTTTATCCTGATGAAAATTCAATTTTTGAGCATATTCCGGATAAAGAAGGCCAGAAATTTTTTCTTGAGCAGGCCTGCCGTTCTGTGAGCGTCTACAAGCAGGGTTCTGCATTTCCATTGAAGCCTGCGGAAGGCGAACGTGTTTTAATTGCGGGGCCTTTTCTTTCTCTTTATAGCGAGGGACGAAAGCGTTATCCAGATGTCTCGACTTTTCATTTTAGCTATGAGCTGAAAAATGATAACAGCAATTTTGATAATTGGAATGCAGCTTCTTTAGTTTCTGTGGCAGACGGTTATGATACAATAATTATCTGCGTTTATGACAGGCATACTGCGAATATTGCAAAACGGCTGCGGTATATGGACAAGCGTGTTGTTGTTCTTTCTATTATGTCGCCGGTTTTCGTTCTTGATGATTTTGAATGGGCGGACACGATTCTTTGCGGATACAGCTATTCAAGCTATTCTTTTGCGGCTCTGTTTGGAGCTCTGAGCGGGGAATTTGTTCCGCAAGGCAGTATTCCTTTGCAGCATTGAGAATCCGCCTGATGGCAAAATGTTTTCAGGCAGATTTTTATGTTGCTACTCTATGAATTTTAAAATTTCATCTTTTGGCTGGTAGCCTATATTTGTTTTTACAGGCTTTCCGTCTTTAAAAAGCACAAGCATCGGAATGCTTACAACTCCGAACTGAGTTGCAAGAGCCGGCTCCTCATCAACGTTTACTTTTCCAACTTTCAGGGTTTTAGATTTTTCAGCGGCAATTTCTTCAATGACAGGAGCCAGCATTCTGCACGGACCGCACCATTCAGCCCAGAAGTCAACGAGAACAGGCTTGCTTGAGTTCAAAACTTCGTCCTTGAAATTCGATTCTGTAATTTTTACTTCCATAATTTCCTCTAAATTTATTTTGATTTATAATAAAGCATGCAATGGCAGAAGCCTTCAAATTCAGGGTCCTTTATCTGGTCTCTGAATTCTTTGCACATACATTTTGTGTCCGGGGTTCTTTCTATCCGGCATGGACAGTAGCCGCCTTTCTTCCTTAATCCTTCTTTTACGGCTTTTGTAATTTCAGTGTCTGGGTTTTCAGTTATTTTCATATTACTCCCAAAAAAATCAATTAGGCCTTTGTTCTGATACTTTAGTTCAGTTTTGTGGTGTTTCAAAAAACTGAAAAATTCAATATGCTGTTGCAATAAAGATATAAAAAAAATCTATGCAAGGCAACTTGATTTGGACTGGCGCAACTTGCTGCAAAGTGTTTCCATTAAGGCTTTAAATTTGATATACTCATTTTATGCGGATGGCTGCATATTCATCCGACAGCGATACCTTATAAGAAAGAACGTTGCCTTGCTGCTTGCGGCGAGGTTCATTTAGAGAAGCAAGGATTCAAACTTAAAAGTTTTCTTTTAAAATTTCCCGCTTTGAAAAATAGAGGAACTATGGCTTTTTATGATTCATTCGATATAGCAGTCTGTGGCGGAGGTCATGCCGGCATAGAAGCTTCTCTTGCATGCGCCAGAATGGGGCTTAAGACAATTTTGATTACACAGTCGGTTGATTCAATCGGAAGAATGAGCTGCAATCCTTCAATAGGCGGAATTGCAAAGGGAAACATTGTCCGTGAAATAGATGCTCTTGGCGGAGAAATGGGAAAGCTGATTGACCGCTCGATGATTCAGTTCAGAATGTTGAACAAGAGCCGCGGTCCTGCAGTCCAGGCTCCTCGCTCGCAGGCTGACAAAATTGTTTATTCAGCTCTTGCGCGCCATGTTGTGGAAACTACAGAAAACCTTTCCACTTTGATGGACACGGTTGTCGATGTCTTGACTGTGGCTTCGGATGTGCCGTTGCCAAAAGACAGCTCAGGCTCCATGGAGGAAGGCGCAATTCCTGGGGAAAAACGTCCGGACTCTTCATACCGTTTTGCGACGCAAGCCTGCCGTAGCGGAATGAGGCAAAAAATTATCGGTGTTGTTACTGAGCGCGGCCGGATTATTCCCTGCAGGGCGGCGGTTCTCACTACAGGAACTTTTTTAGGCGGAAGAATTTTCATTGGTGAATATGATGCTCCGTGCGGACGCTTGGGAGAGGCCGGGGCATTTGGCCTTACGGAAAGTTTGAGCCGGCTTGGATTTACAACTGGCAGGCTGAAAACTGGAACGCCTCCAAGGATTTTAAAGCATACGGTTGATTTTTCAAAGTTCGAGCTTCAGGAGGGCGACGGAGAAATTGTTCCTTTCAGCTTTGATGATGAAAAAGTTGAGCGTCCAATGGTTCCGTGTCATCTGGTTTATACTAATGAGGAAACTCATAGAATAATCAGGGAAAATATAAGCCGCTCGCCATTGTATTCTGGAAAAATCAGCGGAGTCGGCCCGCGCTATTGCCCTAGCATTGAAGACAAGGTCATGCGCTTTGCTGAACGGAACAGGCATCAGCTTTTTGTGGAGCCGGAAGGTCTTGAAACTGACGAAATTTATCTTAATGGCTTGAGCTCAAGCTTGCCCGAAGAAGTTCAGGATTCTTTTTTAAGAACCATGCCGGGATTTGAAAACTGCGTTGTGAGCCGTCCTGGATATGCTGTCGAATATGACTATGTGGAGCCAACTCAGCTTTTTCCTTCTCTTGAAACTAAACGTGTTGCAGGTCTTTTTAATGCCGGGCAGATAAACGGAACTTCGGGCTATGAAGAGGCGGCGGGGCAGGGGCTTGTTGCTGGAATAAATGCCGCGCTTTATGCAAGGGAGCATAAAAAAATATGCGGGCCTATTTCTGCCGCAGACTCATCGCTTGGAGCTTTTCCTGCAAGTGCTGAGCCTGGAAACTTTATGCCCAAGCCTGTTTTCAGTTCTGATGAGCTGAAAAAGTTCTCTGAAATTTCTGCGCATGAGACGGAGGCTTTGTCTAAAAAAATAAAGGAGGCTCAGAAAAATTCAGGATATGATTCATTTGAAAAAATTCCGCCTTATGAGCCGCTTGTCCTTGGCCGCGACGAAGCGTACATTGGTGTTCTTATCGATGATCTTGTTACGCTTGGGACAAAAGAGCCGTACAGAATGTTTACTGCCCGCGCTGAATTCAGGCTGAAGCTTAGGCATGATACGGCTGACCGGAGATTGAGAAAAAAAGGTTTTGATGCGGGGCTTGTTTCTAAGGCGCAGTTTGAGCAGATGAGTCTGAAATATCAGAAAGTCGATGAGGCTCTCGAATTCTTGGCCAGATATCCTGACGCAGAAAACAACGGAAATTTCAGCAGCCTCGAATGGACATTGGCGCAGGAAGATTTTAAGTACCGCTATTATATTGAAAAGCAGGATTCTAGAGTTGCAAAAATGCACCGCATGGAGAATGCAAGAATTCCTGCTGACTTTGATTATTCCAAAATTGTGGCATTGTCTTCTGAAAGCCGCGCAAAGCTTGAAAAAATCCGGCCGCTTACTTTAGGCCAGGCTTCAAGAATAAGTGGAATCAGAAACAGCGACATTATGCTTTTGATGGTTTACCTTCACTGATGGAAAAAATTAGATGGAATAAAATTGCATTTTTCGCGGCTCTCTGTTTTTTCCTTTCAGCCTTAGAATATGCAGTTCCAAAACCGATGCCGTTTTTTAAAATCGGATTCGCAAATATTCCAGTTATGCTGAGCCTCTCTGTCTTTAAAAAAAAAGAGACGATGCTTCTTATTTTTCTTAAAATTTTTTTGCAGGCGGTTATAACTGGAACTTTGTTTTCTTATGTTTTTATTTTTTCCTTTGCAGGTTCTGTTGCTTCCGGATTTTTCATGATGCTTGTTTATTCTGTTTTCAAGAGCAAGATTTCTTTTGTTGGAATTTCTGTTTGCGGCGCGTTTGCAAATAATATTGCGCAAATTTTTTTAGCCGCAGTTTTTATGTTTGGCGGAAATGTAAAATTTATTGCTCCGCCGATGCTTTGTGTATCATTTTTTTCTTCACTGGCTTTAGGACTTTTTGCAGAAAAATTTTGCGGGGAATCAGTTTGGTTCAAAGAGCTGGCCGATGGAGTTCCGCAAAAAACAGCTCCTTTGTTTTCAGAAAGTAAGAGAATAAATTTTTTTAATGCCATTGTTTCTGTATCTGGATTTTTAATTTTGACTTTTAGAAATTCTGTTTTTGAAATTTATTTTACCGTTATATTTTTTGCATTTTTGGTTTTTATTAAAAAAAAGAAATTGAAAATTTTACCATCCGTGCTATTGATTTTTTCTATCGTGTTCTTTTCATTGTTTCCCCCATGTGGAAAAATTTTGTTTTCCTTCTGGAAACTGAATGTTGCTTTGGATTCTTTGGTTTTAGGACTTATAAAGGCAGGGCGTCTTTGCGGCTTTGTTTTTGTATCACAGTTTTTAATTTCAGAAAATACTTTTTTTCCTGGCAAGGCTGGAATTTTTTTTTCAACCGTTATGTCTTATTTTTCAAAACTGACAGAAACAAGAATCCGGCTGACAAAGGAAAATTTTATTTGTCAAATTGACAGCCGGCTTTGCAAGGTCTGGTGCAATGAAATTTAGAGCCTGAATATTTTAGAGTGTGTTAAAACTTCATTGCCATTTTCTGTTATTAGAATATCATTTTCAAGACGTGTGCCGCCAAGAGTCTTGTCGTAAAGCCCGGGTTCAAGTGTTATTATATTGCCAGGATTGAATACATCATTTTCCTTTGCTCTCATGCTTATGAATGGCTCTTCATGAATTTCAAGGCCGGTTCCGTGTCCAAGTCCATGCGGCATAGTTCTGTTTATTTTTGCAAAAATTTCATCGGCTTTTTTTACTGCGCAAGAAATTTTTTCTCCCGGCATATAAAGTTTTTTACATTCGTCCGCGGCTTCCTGCACGGAATTTAAAAGCTGCTCCTGCTCTGCTGAAAGCGGACCTTTTGCAATTGTGATTGTGCAGTCGCTCGCATATCCTTCATAGCAAACACCGTAGTCTAAGATTGACAATCCTGTTGTTCCCCAGCTTCCTTTTGTGTAACCCGGAAAAGCATGGATTGCAAAGCTTCTTGCCGGACCTGCGGCAAGAGTGTCGAAGCTTGTGCGCTCTGCTCCTTTTATTCTGAGCTCCCTTTCTGCAAAAAGAGCTACGTCAATTTCTGTTTTTATTTTTCCATGGCTTAAATTTTCCAAAATGATTTCTGTCATTTCATCTGTAATTGCAGCGGCTTTTCTTGTGCAGGCAATTTCATATTTGTCTTTTACAGCGCGAAGTGATTTTACAAATTCATGGACGGAATTTTCTTCCGCGCAGATTTGAAATTTTTCAAGGCTTTCAGAATATTTTTTAAACTGAATGTATGGAGTTTCAGGAGAAATGCAAACCTTTGATTTGTTTTCAGAAATTGAAGATGCTAAAATTTCTTTTGCGGCATTTATGTAGCTCCGCTTGAATTTTTCAGAAGAAATTATTTCATCTGAAAATGCTTTTTCTTTTGCTAAGTTTTCATCCCATGGAATTAAAAAAGATTTTCCGCTGTCTAAAATAATTAAAGAAGCATCGCTTGGATGTCCGCAAAGATAACGGACGCAAACATCTCTTCTTTGCTCTGAGTCTTCAAAGATTGCCGCCTTGATTCCATTTTGCTTTAAATATTCGCTGATTTTTTTCCGCCGGTCTTCATAAATTTGTTTAAAATTAAAATCCATTTTTTTCCTCTAAAATTTCATTTTCGCCTTGAAATTTTTTCAAGCGCCATTTTTAAAATCGAATCCCTTGTAATAAAAAGCATCGCAAGCCCTGTCGCTCCAAAAATCGCCGCTGCTATAAAAACAGGAATTCCCTGTGAAATTATTCTCTTGTTTCCTTTGAAAAATTCAATGAAATAGTTTTTTGTTAGAACAACCGGAATAACTGCAATTATAGAAAAGATGGCGATTTTTAGCGCATAGAAAATGGCGGGCTTTAATATGCTTCCAATGTGGATTGTTTTTGTTTTCCTTAAGAAAATAAAAAGCATAACTGTGTTTGCCGCGCTTGCTACTGTGAGAGCCAAAGCAATTCCCCTTCCATTGAATTTTACGGAAAGAACTGAAGCCAGCGCAATATTCACGCAGAAATTTATAAGTCCGGCGATTGTCGGGCTTTTTGTGTTTTGCTGTGCATAGAATGCCGGCGAGACAATTCTATTTACGGCAATAAAAAAAAGTCCGATTATATGGAAATTAAAAACTTCAGCAGTCATTTTTATGGATTTGGAATTAAATTTTCCGCCAGCAAAAACAAGCGTGATGATATTCTCACCCATTGCAAGTGAATAAAATGTTACAGGAATCGCAATCAGCGCCATTATTTTTATTGACTGTATTAAAAGTGAATTGAAGCGTTCCCAGTTGTTCTTTTTTGCAAAGCCAGTCAAGTCCGGAAGAATTACAGTTCCTATTGTTACCGCGCAAATTCCGAGAATCAGTTCCTGCAGCCTGAGCGAGTATTGAAGGCTTGAAACGATTCCTTCTCCTGCGTGCGACGCCAGTGCTGATGATACAATGTCGTTTATCTGATATCCTGCCATTCCGATTATAGTCGGGCCAATCAGTGTAAAAACTTTTTTGCTTCCCTCGTTTGAAAAAGCTTTTTTTAAATTTACAAAAGTTATCCGCCAGTTGTTTTTTAAAACAAACGGAAGCTGAAAAAGCGCTTGAATTGTTCCGCCTGAAATTACGCCGATTGCCATCGCTCTTGCAGGATTTTCTGTGAACCGTGAAAGAATATATGTCGAAAGAATTACAATTATATTGAAGAGAATCGGAGTGAAGCCTGACGGTGAAAATATTTTCAGTCCGTTTAAAATTCCTTGAAAGAAAGCCGCCATGGAAATTACAAAAAGATACGGAAACATTATTCTTGTTAAAATGACGGCTTCTCCCATGGAATTTTTATCAGCATAAAAAATCCGCAGGATGAGCGGAGTAA
Organism: uncultured Treponema sp.; assembly: GCA_964607295.1. Classification (GTDB taxonomy): domain Bacteria; phylum Spirochaetota; class Spirochaetia; order Treponematales; family Treponemataceae; genus Treponema_D. The sequence continues at coordinate 329,938 of CAZSJX010000001.1, forward strand.
AAATAATTCCTGCGGCTACAAAAACTGACGTAAGGAAAAATACCAGCGTGAAAGTTGCGCTTATAAAGTCCTGGGTTTTTTGTTTTCCTTCTGGAGTTCCACATTCTTCAAGATGGTTCTTGAAAGTCGGAATGAATGCTACTGAAATGGAATTTTCTGCAAAAAGCCTGCGGAAAAGATTGGGAATCATAAAAGCGATGCCGAACGCATCTGAAAAAGCCGAGGTTCCTAGAAATTTAGCTTTTGTCATTTCTCTGGCAAGTCCAAGAATCCTGGAAATCAATGTGAGCAGTGAAAGTGAAATTCCTTTTGCTAAAAGCGAATTTTGTACATTTTTTTCTTTATTTTTTTGCAAACTAGACATATAATATATAGAATAATCTGCTTGGTAAAATAAAGCAATCGCTAATGAGCTATTTTTAAAGGGGAGCGTTGGGAGGAAAATTTTGAAGACTGGAAAACGTCATTTAAAGTTTTTTCAATATGTTGGAGACACTCCGATTGTCCCTACAAAATTGAAAATAATCATATTCTTTGTGGCAATGCTTTTGCTTTCTACTTTTTCGACAAACCTTGTTGCAATTATGCTTTCCCAAAGAAAAACGATTCAGCTTTCAAATATCGTGCTTGTTGACAAGCTTACAGAGCTTTATAATGTTGCGAACAGCCAGAAGCAGATTGAGGCTTATTCTCAGGATACTGCAACTTCTATTGATTCAATTTCCCAGAGCGCTAAAAATGGATTTGCAAAAGATGAGAAAAACAGTGTTGCGCTTGGCGTGAATCCTGACGGTTCTCTTTTGTTTTTCGCGACTCCGAATGAAGAGCTGAAGTGGGAGCGGTTCACTGATAAGAGCTGCATCGAGATGATGGAATCTTCTGAAACACATGAAGGCTCTGTTTCTTTTATTTCTCCTGATGGAGATGAGTATTTTGGAGTTTATAAATATCATCCGGACTGGCTCACTTATATAATCAGGGCGAACCGTCGTGCAGACACAAACCGCGCGATGTATCAGGTTCTGTGGATTACTGTCCTGCTTGTCCTCATAATGTCAGCGTTTTTTATTCTCATGGGAACAAAAATTCTTGATGGACTGCTTTCAAATATAAATAAATTTTCGACACAGCTTTATAAAATGCAGCAGGACAAGAAACTTAATCTTATTGATATTTCGGAAGCGCCGAATGATGATATCACTTATCTTGCCGCAAACTTTAATTCGCTTTCTTCTACAATAACAAACCTGCTTCAGATTTTTCAGAAGTTTGTTCCCGAGAACGTTGTGCGAAAAGCCCATGAGGAGCAGTTTATCCGTTTGGAAGGAAGCCAGCGCGAGCTTACAATTCTTTTTAGCGATATAAAGAGCTTTACTTACAGGACTGAAGTTTTGGGAAACGACATCATAGGACTTTTGAATGTTCACTATGATTCTGTTATCAGAAAAGTCAGCGACAATAATGGAATCATTGGCTCTATTATCGGAGATGCGATTCTTGCAAGCTATGGAATTGAGGAGCACGTTGGAACAAACAAATCCTACGATGCGATAAAAACCGCATGGGAAATTACAACTGTCACTTCCGAGCTTAGAAAGAAAATGTCTGACCGCCGGAATGTTCTTGAAAAGGAAAGACCTCTTACAGAAAGCGAGGAGCGTGTCTATCAGGCGGTAATGCTTGATGTTGGAGTCGGCATTGACGGAGGAAATGTTTTCTACGGAAATATTGGTTCTTCAAAGCGAATGGCAAATACCGTAATTGGCGACAATGTAAACTCCGCTTCAAGACTGGAAGGCCTTACAAGAATTTATAGAGTGCCGGTGATTGTAAGCTCCTACATTATGAAAGAAACTCTTAGTGACAGCGAGGCAGCCTCTCGCTATAAGTTTTATGAAATTGACACAGTTCAAGTCAAAGGAAAAACAGAAGGCGTAAAAATTTATTTCCCCCTTGATAAAGAATGTTCCCTCGAAGAATGGAAGTTTGAAATTCTTGATGAGAAATTTAAAATTTTTGAAGAGGGACTGAAAGCTTATTATGACGGCGACTGGAAAACTGCAAGAGCTGAATTTAAAAAATCAGATTTGGATGTTGCAAAAGTTTTCCTTGAAAGAATCGGAATGAAATCTTCACCTGAAGACTGGAGTGGAATATGGACAATGACGACAAAATAAATTCAATGGTTCCTGCGGCTGCAAATGTCCACAAGGAAGTTGCTCTTCTCCTTGAAAATGAGCTTAACAGAATTGCAATGGATAACAGGCAGGAGTCTTTCAGCATCGAGGAAGAATTTTCAAAAACCAGAAAGAACAGCTTTTTGTTTATGTGGCGGAATATGTGGCTTAGGCTTCTCATCTGCTTTGGAGTTGTTTTTGCTATAACAGTTTTCCTTGTTGTTTTTGTTTCGAATTCAAACCGTGGAATAAAAGTTGAAGTCAATGAGTTTAAAAGCCTGAACCTTTCAACATTGCTGAATAAAGTCAATGATATTGACCAGAAAATTCACGAGATTGAAAATGCCAAAAAAGCAATTGAAGAGCAGCGGAATGCGGAAATTGAGCGTATTGAGGGAATCCGTGCCGCCGCGTTAAAATCTCTTGCCGCGCTAAACATAAAGAGCAAAAGCAAGCGTCTTCAGAGTGAACAGCAGATTGAGCAGACTTACAAAGCGGATTTGGCTTCTGTTGAAAAGTACAATAAATTTATTGCAAACTATAATGAGGACTTAAAAGCATACAGGGAACAGCGCAATGAATTTGATTCTACAAGAGTTCGTGAAGCGGAAAAACAAAAAGCGATTATAAACAGCGAGCGTTTCCTGCATGAAAAAGAAAAGGAAAAAATAATCAACGATTATGAAGCCCGCCTTGAGGATTCAAGAAATCTTTTAAAGCAGACACAGGCGGAGGATTTAAAGAGGCAGGAGTCACTTCTTGCTTTTACAATTAATCAGTATGATCCGCCGGTTCCAAAAGACAGTCCTGAAGCAAAAGATCTTATTTCTGCCGCAAAAAATTATACTGATGAATATACTGGCGCCGTGTATGAGGATATTGAAATTCCTGTTTCTGAGGAAGCGTCTGAAGACTTTAAAGAAGTAATTGAAATTCAAAAGGATTTGTATGCTTCAATCGAGCAGATTTCAAATTTTTTAAATCAGCTTCCATTTAAAGATGAAAACGCAGTTGCCTCGTTTGTGCGCTCAATGAAGAGATATGCGTATACTGCCGGAAATCAGATTTCTGTTGCAAGCGTTTCAGAAGTCAACAGGCTCATTGCCGAACGAAATTCCGCAGAAAATAACTATGAGCGTGTCTATTCAGATTACAATGAATTTCTTGAGGCAATCTGCTCAGAGCCTGTGGGAAAAACTTCTGCTGACGGAATAATTGCAAAGCAAGGCGATTTCTCTGGCACGGAAATTTATGTTGCCCAGTCAAGCCGCGGATTTTTTACTAATCCAGAGTATCGTGATTTTATTTTCCCATGCTCAATTTGGCGTGGAAAAGATAAGGTTGCGATAGGTGAAATTTCGCTTAGTGATGAAAAATATGTTTTGTCAAATCTTTCCTTTGGCGGCGGATTGAAACTGAAAACTGGCGATAGAATTGTTTTTGGCGAACCGGTAAATCCAAAGGCTAAAAAATAGCATGGTATAATTTTCCCTGCTGTTTTGGCGCAGGCAATAAAATTTGTCCGCAATACCTTGTTGGAGCAACAGCCACGATAGTTGCTGTCGAGGCTGCTGTTTTTTATTATAGTTAAAAATTGAGTTAGAAAATGTCCGATTTAAAAACTACAGAACGTCTTGATAAAATTCTTTCAAATAATGGAGTTGGAACTAGAAGAGATGTAAAGCGGCTTATACGGAGCGGAAAAATTTCTGTAAACGGAATCATTGTAAACGAGCCGGAAATTCAGGTTAACGGAGATTGCGATAGAATTCTTGTAGATGGAAAAATTCTTTCCGTTGAAAAAAATGCATACTTTATGATGAACAAGGCGGGCGGCGCTGTCTGTTCCACAAAGTCCGACAGAAGAAAAACGGTTTTTGAATATATTTCTGCAGAGGACAATAGAAAATATTCCGGCGGAAATCTTAGCACTGTTGGAAGGCTTGATGCGGATACAGAAGGGCTTCTTGTTATTACAAGCGACGGAAATTTAATTCATCGTGTTACATTTCCGAAGTATGAAGTTCCCAAAACATACCTTGTCTATTTACGTGATTCAGTTGATGCATCTGAAAAACGTATGTATGAAAAAAAACTTTCCGCTGGAGTTCACATTGCTGCGGAAGGAAAAGATGGAGAAGCCGACTGCCGCCCTGCTGCAATTGAATGGAAAGACAAAAATCATTATTATACCAAGACTGGCGGAAATCCTTTTGAAGTTTGCTGGCTTACTGTTACGGAGGGAAAATTCCATGAGGTAAAGCGCATTTTCAAGGCTCTTGGAAATGAAGTTGTTTACCTGAAAAGAATACGAATCAACAGGCTTTTTTTGGACGAGACTTTGCCGGAGGGAAGCTACAGGCCGCTTACAAAGGAAGAGATAAGACTTTTAGATGTAGAGGAACAGAATGACTGACATTGAAATTGCCCAGAAAAATGTAATGGAGCCAATTGAAAAAATTGCAGAGAAAATCGGAATTTCCCGTGATTCTCTGGAGCTTTATGGAAATTATAAGGCGAAAATTTCTTTTGAAAAACTTAGTGCATTGCAGAAAAAAGCCCTTGAGCCGTCATCCAGAGGAAAGCTTGTTTTAGTTACAGCTATGACTCCGACTGCTGCCGGCGAAGGAAAATCAACTGTAACAATCGCCCTCGGAGACGGTCTTAGAAAAATCGGAAAAAAATCAGTTATTGCTTTGCGTGAGCCTTCCCTTGGACCTTGCTTCGGTATAAAAGGCGGAGCTTGCGGCGGAGGATATGCTCAGGTTGTTCCGATGGAAGACATAAACCTGCATTTTACTGGTGATATTCATGCAATTACAGCTGCAAACAATCTTATGGCGGCTCTTATTGATAATCATATTCAGCAGGGAAATTCGCTCAACATAGACCCGCGTACAATTTCGTGGAAAAGATGCGTGGATCTGAACGACCGCTCTCTTAGAAATGTAATTGTAGGGCTTGGCGGAAAAATTGACGGAATTCCGCGTGAAAGCCATTTTCAGATTTCAGTTGCAAGTGAAATAATGGCGGTTGTCTGCCTGTCAAAAACAATTTCAGAATTAAAGGAGCGAATTTCAAAAATTACAATAGGTATGGATTATAACAAGAATCCAGTTGTATTTGGAAGCCTTGGATGCACAGGCTCGATAGCCGCTCTTCTAAAAGATGCAATCCGTCCGAACTTGGTTCAGACACTTGAAAAAAATCCTGCGTTCATTCATGGCGGACCGTTTGCAAATATTGCCCACGGATGCAATTCTATTAATGCGACTCTGTGCGCTCTTGCGCTGGGAGACTATGTTGTTACAGAGGCTGGCTTTGCCGCGGATCTTGGCGCGGAAAAATTCTTTGATATAAAATGCCGCATGAACGGACTTGCTCCAAACGCAGCAGTGATTGTTGCAACTGTGCGCGCGCTGAAAATGCACGGCGGTGTTGCAAAAGCCGATCTTTCTGCGGAAAACCTTGCTGCTGTTGAAGCCGGATTTGAAAATTTAAAGACGCACATTGAGAACATGAAAAAATTCGGAGTGCCTGTTGCAGTTGCTGTCAACAAATTTGTTACAGACACTGATTCTGAAATTGCGCTTGTGCAGAAACTTTGCTCTGAAAACGGATGCGATGCTGTGATTTGCGAGGGATGGGAAAAAGGCGGAAACGGTGCTGTTGAGCTTGCAAATAAAGTTGTTGAGCTTTGCGCTTCATCTTCTGAATTCAAAAACATTTATCCGCTTGATATTCCGCTTAAAGAAAAAATTGAAATTCTTGCAAAAGAAATTTACAGGGCATCTTCTGTTGAATTTGAAGGAAAGGCTTTGAAGAAGCTTAAGCAGTTTGAGGAGCAGGGATTCGGAAATCTTCCAATTTGCATGGCAAAAACCCAGAATTCAATAAGCCATGATAAATCTTTGCAAGGCGCGCCGAAAAACTATGTGTTCCCGATCCGCGATGTTCAGCTTTATTCCGGGGCTGGATTTGTGGTTGCGTTTGCAGGCGACATTGTTGATATGCCTGGGCTTCCAAAAGCTCCTGCCGCTCTTAACATCGATGTCGATGACAATGGAGTTATTTCAGGACTGTTCTAAAAACAAAAGGGCATGCTTTGGAAAAACAAAGCATGCCTGAATTTTATTTTTTGAGCTGTGCTTTTATTGCATCAAGAAGCTGGCTGTATTCTTCAAATGCCGGAAGGTCTGGGTTTTCTGATTTTATTTTGTCTGTGCTTTTAAACAGGAAGCCGGCCTTGCTTGCCTTTATCATTCCAAGGTCGTTGTAGCTGTCTCCCGAAGCGATTGTGTCGTACCCAATGGACTGAAGCGCTTTTACTGTAGTCAGCTTGGAATTTTCAATGCGCATTTTAAATCCTGTGATTTCACCGGAATCAGAAACCTCGAGCGAGTTGCAGAAAATTGTTGGCTGTCCGAGCTTCTTCATCAGCGGAGATGCGAACTGCGTGAATGTGTCGCTGATTATTATTGTCTGGCAGATTGACCTAAGCTCGTCAAGAAATTCTTTTGCGCCTGGAAGCGGATCTATTTTTTCAATTACTTCTTGAATTTCTTTCAGTCCAAGGTTGTGTTCCTTTAGAATTCCTATTCTCCAGTTCATGAGCTTGTTGTAGTCAGGCTCGTCGCGTGTTGTGCGTGCAAGCTCCGGAATGCCGGAAGCCTTTGAAAATGCAATCCAAATTTCAGGAACAAGAACTCCCTCTAAGTCTAGGCATGTAATGTACATATTTTTCTCCAAATAAAGTTTGCTTCATTTTACCAAAATAGAAATCATTGTGCAATTTTTATATCGGCAGTTTCTTTGGCTGACAGGCGCGCTAAAAATTTATTGTTTCAACTATTAAAAATAAATTATTTCTGATATATTTTTTATTTATGGAAAGAAATATCGAAATACTTGATTCTACGTTGCGCGACGGCTCTCAGGGTGAGGGTATAAGTTATTCTGTTCAGGACAAAATTCATATTGTGCAGGCTTTGGATGACTTGGGCATAAAATATATAGAGGCTGGAAATCCCGGCTCAAATCCCAAGGACATGGAATTCTTTCAGAAAGCAAAAGGCCTCAAGCTGAAAAATTCACAGATTGTGGCGTTCGGCTCAACAAGAAGAAAAGACTCTTCGTGCGCTGAGGATGCTAATCTGCAGAGCCTTCTTTCTGCGGAAACTGAAACTGTTGTCATTTTTGGGAAGACCTGGGATTTTCAGGCCACTGAAATTCTTCATGCTTCCCTTGAGGAAAACCTTGAGATGATAAGGGACACCTGCGCATACCTGAAGCAGCGCGGACGCAATGTTGTTTTTGATGCCGAGCATTTCTTTACGGGGTTCAAGGCGAACAGGGACTATGCCTTGAAAGCTCTTGGCGCGGCGATTGACGGCGGGGCAAGCGTTCTTTCGCTTTGCGAGACAAAAGGCGGCGCTATGATAGAAGAGTGCCGTGAAGGTGTCCGTGCCGCTGTTGAAAAATTTGGAGCAGGCGCAGTAATCGGAATCCATACTCATAATGACTCCGGGCTTGCTGTAGCGAATTCCCTTGTAGCTGTTGAAGCCGGAGCAACTCATGTCCAGGGCGTTCTTCTTGGCTTTGGAGAGCGAACAGGAAATGCGAATCTTTCCACGATTATTTCAAATCTTCAGCTGAAAATGGGCTGCAAATGTATTCCAGATGAAAACATAAAGCTTCTGACACCAATCTGCAAGCGGGTGGCGGAAATTACGAACATAACGCTGGATCCCGGGCTTCCTTATGTTGGGCAGAATGCCTTCGCCCACAAGGCCGGAATGCACATTGACGCTGTTCTGAAAAATCCGTTCGCCTATGAGCATATCGAGCCTGATTCAGTTGGAAATTCACGCGTGTTCCTCATGAGCGAAGTTGCCGGCAGAAGCATGGTGATTGAAAAAATAAGAAAGTTTGATTCTTCAATTACAAAGTCAAGTCCGGTTGTTTCAGAAATTATGGCGAAGGTAAAAGAGCTTGAGCATCAGGGCTATCAGTTTGAGGGCGCTGACGGAAGCTTCGAGCTTTTAGTCCGCAAGTCGATTGGAAAATACCAGCCGTTCTTTAAATTGCGCTACTATAAAACTTCGGATGAATCTCCGCTGATTGAAGAAGGCTTGTATTCTTTCGCCCAGCTTAAGATTGAAGTCGACGGGCATGAAAAAATTTCCGCCGGAGAAGGAAACGGACCTGTCAATGCTCTTGACCATGCGCTGCGTTCCGCCCTTAAGTCGTTTTATCCGGCTGTGCAGGATATTCACCTTACAGACTATAAAGTCCGTGTTCTTGACGGAAAATCAGCGACAGCCTCACGTGTCCGTGTTCTGATTGAATCTTCAGACGGAATAGACAGCTGGACTACAATTGGCGTAAGCTGCGACGTTATTGAAGCTTCATGGCTCGCTCTGGTGGATTCTTTTGAATATAAGCTTATTAAGGATATTGAAAAGAAATATCATAAATTCATTTAAATGTTCTTTACACAAACGTTTCTTTGAAGTATTTTATAAATACTTTATAAACTTTAGTATTTATAAAGTCTGTTTTATATTTTATAGGAGTTTTTATTATGGAAAAGAATATTGCTTTGATTCCCGGAGATGGAATTGGACCTGATGTTGTCGCTGAGGCTGTGAATGTTTTGAATGCTGTGGCTTCAAAATTCGGTCACAAATTTAATTATGAGACAGTTTGTGCTGGTGGATGCGCAATTGATAAGTTTGGAAAGCCGCTGCCTCAGGAAGAGCTTGACAAGTGTCTTAAAAGCGATGCTGTTCTTCTGGGCGCTGTTGGCGGACCAAAATGGGACAACCTTCCGTCTGACCTTCGTCCTGAAAAAGCGTTGCTTGGACTGCGCGGCGGAATGAAAGTTTTTGCCAATCTTCGTCCTGCTGTAATGTGGAAGCAGCTTAAAGACGCTTGCCCTTTAAAGGATGAAATTGTTGGCGACGGACTTGATATTCTGATTGTGCGCGAGCTGATTTCTGGAATTTACTTTGGTGACAGGGGAACTGCCGCAGACGGAAAATCTGCATGGGATACAGAAAAATATACTTGGAGTGAAATCGAGCGCATTGTCCGCATGGGATTTGAATTTGCCCAGAAGCGCCAAAAGAGGCTTTGCGTGGTTGACAAGGCGAATATTTTGAATTCAAGCCAGCTTTGGAGGAAAGTTACAGAATCTGTAAAAGGCGATTATCCTGATGTTGCCCTTTCTTATCTTTACATTGACAATGCTTCTATGCAGCTTGTGCGGAATCCGCGCCAGTTTGATGTAATTGCAACAAGCAATATGTTCGGTGATATTCTTTCAGATGAAGCAAGCCAGATTACAGGCTCAATTGGAATGTTGGCTTCAGCTTCGTTGGGCGACGGAGGCCCTGGACTTTACGAGCCGATTCACGGATCTGCTCCTGATATTGCCGGAAAAAATCTGGCGAATCCTCTTGCCACAATTCTTTCCGCGGCAATGCTTTTGCGCTACAGTTTTGGTCTTGAGAAAGAAGCAAAGTCTGTTGAGGATGCTGTTAATTCAGTTCTTGATGAAGGATTTAGGACCGGGGACATTGCCGGAAGCCAGTTTGAGCAGCTGAAGTCTTCTGGAAAACTCGTTGGCACAAAGGAAATGGGCCGGCTTGTTGTGGACCGCATTTAAGTCTGCTAAAAAATTTGTAAAGCTAGAAAATAAGGCCGCTTGCATTTAACTGACGATTGAAGTTTTTTGCAAGCGGTTTTTTTATGCAGAAATTTAAATTTCTGGCGCAGCGAAAGGCCGCTTTGTTTTTATTTGTGTTTTCCTGCGTTTGGGATTACAATAAAAAAAATGCATAATATTTCTATTTTTTCAGATGACAATGAACATGAGTTTTCTCAGATAAAAAAGAGCGTAAGCGGCTATATATTGGACAGCGGCGATATAAAAACAAACCAGTATAAAAAGGCGATTGCCGCTGATGCCATAATTCTATATGAATTCAATCTTACAAAGGACTTGATTGTGGGAAATCCTGTGCAGCGCATGAGCGACAGGATAATTCAGCTGAAACCCGCAATGGGACTTCCTGATAATTGCTCCTACACTGATTTTATTGATGCGCTTTGCTGGGACTTGTCGGACGAAGAAAAGAAACGCTTCCTTGAGAAGATGAACGTGTATTGCCTTCTGGATTCATTCATAATGGAAAAATATGAAATCCAGTTTGACTCAAGCAGAACAACTTATAACGGCGAGTCTTTCTGGACGCGGACAACAATAATTCTTACGAAGGATGAAAGCACTGGCGATATAATGGGGCTTGCTGTTGTAAAGAATATTACAAGCGGCTACAGACAGAAAGAGGAAAAACTTTACCAGCTGGAAATTATCAATGCCCTTACGCTTGAATACAGCAATGTGTTTATGATAAATGTGATGTCTGGAATAATCCGCATCGTAAGAATTAACGACAGGGCGAGTGCTCTTTACAATGAAACTCTTGAAGGCCTCTCTTATGACGATGTGCTTGATTTTTATGCCAGCGTTTCAGTGTATGAAGACGACCGCGATATGATCAGGCGCGCTTTTTCCCGTGAGAATATCCTGAAGCAGCTTTCTAAGCGGGAAAGCTATTATGTCAATTTCCGCTCGTATATAAACAACAAGATTTCCTATATGAAGCTTACTGTTGTTAGAATTGGAAATGTCCGGGAGACAGGAAACGTTCTTATGGGCTTTATGAATGTTGATACAGAAACCGAGCATGAGATGAAACAGAGAAAGGCGCTGCAGGAGGCTTTGTCAATGGCGGAGCTTGCAAGCCACGCAAAGTCACGGTTTCTTTCCAACATGAGCCATGACATACGAACTCCTATGAACGCGATTATCGGCTACACTTCGCTTGCAGAAAAGCATATCGGAAATCCTGAGCTTATAATGTCAGACCTTGCGCGCATAAAGACAAGCTCAAGCTACTTGCTTTGCCTGATAAACGATGTGCTCGATATGTCCCGCATTGAAAGCGGAAAAATAAAAATAAAGCTCACGTCGAATTCAATTGAGGAAATTCTAGCGGAAGTCGACAGCGTTATTCAGCCGCAAATTCAGTCTAAGAAGCTTGACTATTCGGTTTTGCGCCATGGAAATTTGAGCCGCAAGGTTTTTTGCGACAAGCTCAGGCTCAAGCAGATTCTTATAAATATCCTTGGAAATTCAGTCAAGTACACTGCGGAAAACGGCTCGATAAAATTCACGGCTGCGGAAACTCCTTCAGTTTCAGACGGATATTCTTCATATCAGTTTAGAATTAAGGACAACGGAATTGGAATGTCGGAGGAATTCCAGAAAAAAGTTTTTGATCCGTTTGAGCGCGATGAGAATATAGAAAATTTTCATGTTCAGGGAACTGGACTTGGACTTTCAATTTCAAAGAATCTTGTTGAAAAAATGGACGGTTCTATTTTTCTTAAGAGCAAGAAAGATGTTGGAACGGAATTTCTTATATGCTTTGACTTTGAAAATGCTCCTGAATCAAAGCCGCGCACGCAAGAGCTTGCATCTTCCATTGAGCAGACTGTGGATTTAAAGGGCGCTAGAATTCTTTTAGTGGAAGACAACAGCCTTAACCGGGACATTGCAAGGGAGCTTTTGAAAGGCGCGGGAATTATTATTGATGAGGCAGAGAACGGAAAAATTGCCGTAGATATGCTTTCAAATTCTCCTGATGGATATTATAAAATTGTTCTAATGGATGTGATGATGCCTGTTATGAATGGATATGAGGCTTCGGAAAGAATAAGAAAAATGGAAAGCAAGTCAAAGGCTTCAATCCCAATTGTGGCTATGACTGCAAACGCATTTGAAGAAGACAAGGAGCAGGCCTTGAGGTCAGGAATGGACTATTTTGTTTCCAAGCCTTTTGATATAAAGATTTTGCTTGACCTGTTGTCAGAAATCCTTGCAAAAAATGCTTCTAAAAGCTGAATCTTTTGCGGTCTCTAAAAAAATATTTGTAATGGCGCTTTAAAGTGGTGGCTTGTCTTCCCTTCAAAAAAGTGCAATACTAGCGGAAAATTTTAGTTTTTGTTGAGGCATTTTATGAGTTCAAATTTTCCGCTGAGCCACAGCCAGCTTGCTGAACTGGCAAAAAAATTTCCGACTCCGTTCTATATCTATGATGAAAAAGCAATCCGGGAGAATGTAAAGCATTTTTACAAGGCGTTCAGTATTTTTCCTTCATTCATGGAATATTTTGCGGTAAAAGCGCTTCCTAATCCGTATATTTTAAAAATTCTTGAAAGTGAAGGATGCGGCGGAGACTGCTCAAGCCTTCCTGAGCTTATGCTTTGCGAAAAGTCCGGAATATCAGGCCATAGAATAATGTTTACAAGCAATGATACTCCTGCCCAGGAATTTGTCTATGCGGACAAGCTCGGAGCCATTATAAACCTTGACGATATTACTCATATTGACTTTTTGAAGGATGCTCTCGGCGGAAAACTTCCGGACACAATATGCTTTAGATATAATCCGGGGCCTTTAAAGGAAGGCGGAAATTCCATAATCGGAAAGCCGGAAGAAGCTAAGTACGGTTTAACAAAGGAGCAGATGATTCAGGCTTATAAAATCTGCAGGGAGCAGGGTGTGAGCCATTTTGGAATCCATACGATGGTTGCCTCGAATGAGCTGAATCCTGAATTTTTTGTAGACACGGCTCGCATTGTGTTTGAACTGATTCTTGAGGTTCAGAGAGAATGTGGCGTCAATATTGAGTTTGCGGATCTTGGCGGCGGAATTGGAATTCCCTACAAGCCTGAACAGAAAAAAGTCGACCTTGAGTATGTTGCAAAAGGCATAAGGGCTCTTTATGACGAAATGATTGTTCCGGCTGGACTTGATCCTTTAAAGCTGTGCTTTGAGTGCGGCCGTCCTATTACAGGTCCTTACGGCTGGCTTGTTACAAGCGCAATCCATGAAAAAAATATTTACCGAAATTATATTGGAGTTGACGCAAGCATGGCGGATTTTATGCGTCCGGGAATGTATGGAGCCTACCACGAGATTACTGTCAGCGGAAAGGAAAATTCCCCTAAGGATTGCGTTTATGATGTTGCTGGAAGCTTGTGTGAAAACTGCGATAAGTTTGCGGTTCAGAGAAGTCTTCCGAAGATTGAGAATGGCGATCTTTTGATTATACATGATGCCGGTGCGCACGGAAGAGCGATGGGCTTTAACTATAACGGAAAGCTGCGGGCAGGAGAGCTTCTCTTGCGTTCAGACGGCTCTGTAAAGGAAATCCGCCGGCGGGAAACAGTCGAGGATTACTTTGCTACACTAGATTTTGAAGGCTTGAAGAATTTTAACTAGGCTTTATTTGCATAAGTGACGATGCCCGCTGCTTGTCATCGGGATTGTTGATTTGTATTTTACAATTATAATTGGAGGCAAAATATGGTTGAAAAAATTGAATGGAGCGACTCTTATCTTTTGGGAATTCCTGAAATTGATAATCAGCACAAGAAACTGCTTCAGATTGCAAATGAGCTTTACGCTGCCACGGCTGGCACGGATGAGGCTTACGGCCTTAATATGGCGAAGGTTCTGAAAAAGCTTACAGACTATACGGTCTATCATTTTTCGAACGAAGAAGAATTTATGCGTAAGTACGGCTATTCTGGCGTTGACATTCACAAGACTGCGCATGACAATTTTATAAATGAAGTCAACCATCAGATTAAGCAGCTTTCTTCAGACCGCAAGGATGACGGCGCAAGATTTTATTCATATATGGTTGGCTGGGTTCTAAACCATATTGCAAAAGCTGACCGTGTTTGGGCGGCATTTGTGAAGCCTAAGATTTCATAAATTTTTTATTTGCAGTTTTTTGCGTTTCCAAAAATCCCTAGAAATTATTCGCTGAAGCTTTCAGGCTGTTTCATGTCTGGAAGCTTTTTTTTATGCTGAAAAATTCCAGAAACACCATTTTTATTTTTTAACGCAAGTATCAATAGAAGTGAAAGTTAAAATTCCCCATGAAAACTTCGAATTTATTTTTCTATTTTTTTAAATTTATTGACATATTAATTTAGTTAGTATAAGATAACATTAATTAGAGTAGGTTAATTTATATTTGTTTAGGGTAATTTTTATTACCTTTTGTTAACTTACTTAGGAGGTTTTTATGCCGTTGTTGTTTGCAAATCCTGGAGATGAAGTAAAAATTTCTGGTGTGAATGGAAATCCGCAGGTAAGACAGCATCTGAATGAGCTTGGGTTCAATGTTGGTTCTTTTGTTACTATCGTTCAGAAAGTGAAGGCCGGCCTGATTGTAAAGGTCAAGGAAGCTCGTGTTGCATTGGACAGCAGCATGGCAGCCAAGATTATTATCTGAGTTGTTTTTTTTCGAACTCTAAGATGAAGCCGCTAAAATGGCGCGGCTTTGTCTACTTAAAGTTTGCGTTGCGGACTACTTTATAAGCTGCACATTTTCATTGCGAATGTGATTAAAAATCCAATCGGTTATTTAAACAATCTTCTTAATTTTTTATAGGAGTAAAATAGATGGGTACATTGCGAGAAGCACAAGTTGGCTCAACTGTAAAGGTGAAAAAGCTCAATGGAGAAGGCGCTTTAAAGAGACGTCTTATGGACATGGGATTTACAAACGGCTGTGAAGTTTTTGTCCGTAAAGTCGCGCCTCTTGGTGATCCTGTTGAAGTTACAATCCGTGGCTATGAGCTTAGCGTCCGCAAAGATGATGCGGAAAATATCGAGGTAGAATAAAATGTCAGAAATTAGAATTGCTCTTGCAGGAAATCCGAACTGCGGAAAGACTACAATGTTCAACAATCTTACAGGCTCCAACCAGTATGTAGGAAACTGGCCTGGAGTTACAGTTGAAAAGAAAGAAGGAAAAATGAAAGGCATAAAGGATGTCGTTGTAACGGATTTGCCTGGAATTTATTCCCTTTCGCCTTATACTTCGGAGGAAGTTGTTTCCCGTGATTATCTTATAAAGGATAATCCTGACGCAATACTTGACTTGGTTGATGCGACGAATATTGAAAGAAACCTTTATCTTACAACCCAGCTTCTTGAGCTTGGAAAGCCTACTGTAGTTGCCTTGAACATGATTGATGTTCTAAAGAAGTCCGGTGATTTTGTTGATACTGAAAAACTTCAGGGCGAGCTTGGATGCACTGTAATTGAAACAAGCGCTCTTAAAGGAACTGGCGTAAAGGAAGCGGCGGCCGCTGCAAAAAAAGCTGCTGAATCTGGAAAATCTTTTATTCCGTCTGCCGTTTTCTCGGAAGATGTTGAATCGTATATTTCAAAAATGGAAGCGATAGTTCCTTCAACTGTGAAGTCCGAGCTGAAAAGATGGTACGCGATAAAGCTTCTTGAGCGCGACTCTGTTGTGCTTGGCCAGCTTGCTCTTTCTTCTGCGGATTCAGAGAAGGCTGAAGAGATTTCAAAGGCTCTGGAAAAAGCAAAGGACGATGATGTTGAGTCAATTATAACAAATGAGCGTTACATCTATATTCAGGGAATTGTAAGCCGCTGTGTAAGAAAGTCAGGACAAAAAATGACCCGCTCGGACAAGATTGACCGGGTTGTTACAAACCGCTGGCTGGGAATTCCGATTTTCCTTGCTGTGATGTGGGTTGTTTACTACATTGCTGTTTCTTCGCTTGGAACTGTCCTGACTGACTGGGCGAATGACGGTCTCTTTGGTGACGGTTGGAATTTCCTTGGAATTGAAGGTCTTGCTATTCCTGGAATTTCGGCTTCTGTGGAATCGGCTCTTACAAATGCCGGCGCAAATGACGTTCTTGTTGACTGCATCGTAAATGGTGTTATTGGCGGTGTCGGAGCAGTTCTTGGATTCGTTCCGCAGATGGCGGTATTGTTCCTGCTTTTGAGCTTGATTGAAGACTGTGGATACATGGTTCGCATTGCATTCGTCATGGACCGTATTTTCCGTAAGTTCGGTCTTTCTGGAAAATCATTCATACCTCTTCTTGTTGGCTCAGGCTGCGGTGTCCCTGGAATTATGGCGAGCCGAACAATTGAAAACGACAATGACAGACGTCTTACAATCTTTACTACTACATGGGTTCCTTGTGGAGCTAAGCTGCCTGTAATTGCGCTTATATCTGGAGTTATCGGAGCAAAGCTTACTGGATGGGACGGAGGCTCTCTTACACTTTTGATGTATGTAATAGGAATTGGCTCTGTTGTGATTGCTGCAATAATTCTGAAAAAGACAAAGCCTTTCCACGGAAAAGCCGCGCCATTCGTCATGGAGCTTCCTCAGTACCATATGCCGCAGATAAAGACTGTTCTTATGCATACTTGGGAACGTCTTAGAGGATTCATTGTAAAAGCTGGAACAATACTTTTCCTTGCTTGCCTTGTAATCTGGTTCCTTTCTTCATACGGATTCGCTTCGCCGAAGGATGAGGTTGTAGAAAACGGTGTGGTTGTAGAAGAGGCTTCAGCAGGCGGATTCGGCCTTGTTGATGCGGATGAGTCCTTGCTTGCTGATGTTGGAAATGCTGTGCGCCATATATTCAAGCCTCTGGGCTTCGGTGAAAAGACTGGCGGATGGCAGAGCGCAGCGGCGAGCTTGTCTGGCTTCAGCGCAAAGGAAGCGATTGTTTCTACAATGGGCGTGCTTGCAAATGTTGATGAGGAAAATGTTGAGGATGATGCGGTTGTTGCAGATGCAATCGGCGGATGGTTCTCCACGGCTTTGGCTGCATTTGCGTTCCTTATGTTCAATTTGCTTGATTCTCCTTGTCTTGCGGCAATCGCCACAATGGCAAACGAGCTTAAAAGCCGCAAATGGTTCTGGTTTGCGATTGTCTTCCAGAATGTTTTTGCCTACATAATGACTTTGATTGTCTATCAGCTTGGAATGCTTTTTGTTCATGGACATTTTGGGGCTGGAACTGTTTTCGCCTTTGTTTTCCTTGCAGGAATCATTTTTGCTTTGTTTAGAAAAGATCCTTACAAGGGACAGTACTTTGATTCAAAGAGCAGCTCGTAAACATGGGCGGCTCCATAGGCAAGTTTTCTATGGGAATAATGGTTGCTGTGCTCGCAGTTCTTTATGTTCTGTGCGTCGCGGCAATCACAGTCATAGAAAAAATTAAAAAGTATAAAAAGAAGGATAAGTCTTGATAAAGATTTCTTCTTGAACTGAAAAAGGCTTTCCGGGAATTTCTCTTGGGAAGTCTTGCCTTTTATATTGAAGAGAAAATTTTTTTTAGAGGCTGATTATGATTGGAAACATTGTCGGAATCTTTGTTCTTGCAGCATGGATTGCTGCTGTCATTGCCTATATAGTAAAGCAGAAAAAAAATGCCCGCCTGACTGGAAACCGCATCTGCATAGGATGCCCTGGAGCTGCCGCCTGCAAAAAGTGCCGCCGCAAGTAGCTATGTGGAAAAAAAACGTTCATTTTTTTTCTACTCCTAGTTTCGAGTTAACTATGATTCAATATAAAAAAAATAACTGCCAGTCGAGTTGCGTCTATCAAAACCGGGACTGTCCTAGAAGTAGTTAAGCTTCATCAAAGGACAGTTTTTTTTACTCATTATAAAAACTCGAAATTCGACCTTCTAAAAAATTTGGTTGATTAAATTATAAAAAAATGATAGGTTAAGCCGTCAAGAAAACAGCGTTGTTGATTTTTTGATTCTCTGGAGAGTCTCCATAAGTTTTTATGGAGCGCCGAAGGGTTAAGGCTATTCTAGCCGATATCTCAGGCAAAGTGGACAGAGCATAAAAAATGTCCGACTATCACTCTTTGGAGAGCCTGTTCAGGTAACACTGGGCGGCTCTTATTTTTTTCTTGTGAGGACAAAAATGTCTTTTGAAACAATCCTCAACAAAATTGATGATGTAGTATGGGGACTTCCTACCATCATCCTGATTCTTGTCACAGGCCTCCTGATGACAATCCGTACACGTGGAATTCAGTTTACAAAGCTTGGCCGCGCATTCAAGGGAATCTTCAAGGAAAATGAAGGCCATGGCGAGCTTTCGGGATTCAGCGCGCTTTGTACTGCTCTTTCCGCTACAATTGGAACTGGAAACATTGTCGGTGTGGCGACTGCAATTCTTGCCGGCGGTCCTGGCGCTCTTTTCTGGATGTGGTTTGCTGCGATTCTTGGAACTGCTACAAAATATGCCGAGTGCATGCTTTCAATAAAATACCGCGAGGTTAAGGATGACGGTCATATTCTTGGCGGACCTTTCTACACAATTGAAAAAGGAATGGGCAAGAACTGGAAGTGGCTTGGCATTCTTTTTGCAGTGTTCGGAACTTTGGTAGGACTTTTTGGAATTGGAACTTTTACTCAGGTGAACGGAATCTGCGGCGCAGTTCAGAATGCTTTTGATCCGGAAAATACTTCAGTTGCTTTTGTTATCGGCGGGCACTCATATTCGTGGGCGACTGTAATCGGCGGCGCGGTCATCACAGTTTCTGTAGCTCTTGTAGTAATCGGCGGACTCAAGAGAATTGCAAAGGTGGCGGAAAAAGTTGTTCCTGCCATGGCAATAATCTATGTATTCCTCGGCCTTTCAGTTTTGATTATGAATGCTACAAAAATTCCTGGCGCATTTGCTTTGATTTTCAAAGGCGCATTCGGTGTTGATACTGGCGTACGTGCAATTGCAGGCGCCGCTGCTGGAACTATAATCAAGATGGCAATGCAGAAAGGTATTGCGCGCGGAATTTTCAGTAATGAGGCTGGACTTGGTTCTGCTCCGATTGCTGCTTCTGCGGTTCAGACAAGCGAGCCTGTTGAGCAGGGACTTGTTAATATGACTGGAACTGTAATCGATACTCTTATTATCTGCACAATGACAGGGCTTTCAATTGTAATTGCCGGCGGCGATGTCTGGAACAGCGGACTTTCAGGAGCGGCTCTCACTTCCGCTGCGTTCTCGGCAGTTCTTGGCGGTGACCAGCATTCAGTCCAGTTCCTCCTTATGCTCTGCCTTATTTTCTTTGCGTTCACTACAATTCTGGGCTGGGACTATTATTCAGAGAAGTGCCTTGAATATCTTTCCAACGGAAATATGACTGTTGTAAAAATTTACAGGTGGCTTTATATTCTTGCTGTTGCAATCGGACCGTACATGACAATTTCCGCAGTATGGACAATCGCTGATATTACAAACGGCCTTATGGCTATTCCAAACTGTATTTCGCTGATTGTTCTGAGCGGTGTGGTCGCAAGGGAAACAAAAGATTACTTCAACAGAAAACCAAAGCTTTAATGCTGATATAAATTTCTGTTTTTCAGGCATGGTGTGTTCTGCATCATGCCTTTTTTCTTGCAACTTTTTTTCTGAAGCAGTGTCTTATTTTATAGAAGTGTAATATAAAAATCGCTGAGATTGCGCGGCTTTTATATTAACTAAAGTTTGCGTTGCAAACTTTTACTATCAACTGCTGTTCCTCATTTCATTGCGGAACAGTGTAAAAAGCCAGTCGATTGTTGAAACAATCTTCTTGACTTTTTATGGGAGTTTAAAGTTTATATGAACCAGATTGTTTCACCTGCAGCGCAGGTCATTGTTTCGATTATTCCTATTGTGGGAATTTGTTTTGCGGCATCGATTATTTTTTTCGCATTGCTGTGGAAGCATCATGAGAATGTAATGCTGATTCAGAAAGATTCATACAAGCCGCCTAGAGCCGACCTTAGGAATTTTTCCTTGCTGCTTGGACTTTGCCTTGTCGGCGTCGGGTTTGTTCTTTCGCTGATGTTCTTGCTTCTAAAGCATCTTTCCTGGGGGCTTTTAGGCGGACTGATTCCGTTTGCTGTCGGTGTAATGCTTTTGGTTTTTCACAGAATTTCAAAGTGATTTTTCTGCTTTAGTTTTTACCGATGAAAAAAACAATTTCTTCATCTCTGGAAAATCTTGTTGTAAAAAAACGTGATTTTTACTATGTGCAGGAAACCTTGAACGGTTCTTCCCGCGCGTTTTCCAAGCTGACGTCTTTTTACTACAAGCGCATTTTCGCAATTGGAATGAGATTTTTTCATAATCAGGCTGATTCTGAGGATTTTGCGCAGAATGTTTTTTTAAAGGCGTATGAAAAGCTTTCAAGTTTTAGAGGTGAAAGCCTTTTTTCAACCTGGCTTACAAGAATTGCATTTACAACAGCGATGAATCAGAAGGAAAGAAGCCATGACACGGAGACACTTTCTGATGAAAATCTGATTCCAGGAAAAATAAAAACGCCTGAGGAGGAGCTGATTTATTCCGCGACTGTGGAGGCTGTAAAAGGCTCTCTTGATGTCTTGCCCAGACGCTATGCCGAATGTGTGAGGCTTTATTTTTTCAATGGAATGAGCCATGAGGAAATTTCCAATGCGACAGGAATTCCTGTGAATACAATCAAGTCGCACATTTTCCGCGCAAAAAAAATTCTTGGAAAGAAACTGGAGGATTACAAATGAAAAAAAACTGCGATTTTTATATGGACAGATTTTTTGCCCTGGACAAAAACGAAAGGCTGCCTTTAAGTCTTACTGCTCATCTTTTGTTTTGCAGAAAATGCCGGAACTTTGTAAGAAAATTTTCGCTGCTTGAAAAAAAATGTTCTATGGAGAATATGAAAAAAATTTCATGCGGCTCAAAGAATGTCGTTGATATAATGCGCCGCCTTGATTCCGCCTATGAGATGTATAACTTGCAAAAAGAGCGTGTTTCAATGCGTCAGTGGCTGGCGGCAGGAGTTTCACTGATGCTGTGCGTTGTTCTCTTTGAGCTCCTTGCGTTTTTTGCTTCAGCTGATTTTTTTGTCTTTCCACTGTCGCTTTTTTTTGCGTTTAGTATAATTATGTATTGTGCGGCTTTTGTTGGAACAAATATGGATTTTTTCATTAAAAAGTGGAAAATCCAATGAAAAACTGATATAATTGCGGCATGGAATTTTTGAAACCTCTACCCGGAACACCGCTTCCACTTGGAGCTTCTGTTGCTGGAAACGGCGTTAATTTTTCAGTCTTTAGCCGGAATGCCACAAAGGTGTTCTTGGAATTTTATACTTCCAGCGGGGACAGCGAGCCTTATGCCCAGGTTGAATTTAATCCTGCTGAAAATAAGACCGGCGATATCTGGCATGCGTTTGTGCCTGGAATAAAGCCTGGTTCTCTTTATCTTTTTAGAGCAGACGGACCGTTCGAGCCTTCAAAGGGCCATCGGTTCAATGTGCACCAGAGGCTTTTTGACCCTTACGCGAAGGCGATAACTCCAGTTTCTGTTTTTTATAATCTTCCGCCTGATTATTCTGCGCCGCTTGACAAGGATGATATCGAGCGTGGTGCGGGCCGCTGCTCAAAAGTATTTCCAAAGTGCGTTGTTGTTGACAATGACATTTTTGACTGGCAGGGAGACAAGCCGATTAACAGGCCCTTGTCAGAAAGCATAATTTATGAAGTTCATTTGAAGGGCTTTACTGCCGGAAAGAATGCCGGTGTTTCCTGTCCTGGAACTTATGCCGGATTTATTGAAAAAATTCCTTATCTTAAGGACTTGGGAATTACTGCGGTCGAGCTTCTTCCTATTTTTGAATTTGATGAATTTGAAAATTCGAATGTGAATCCACGCACTGGCGAGCGGATGAAAAACTACTGGGGCTACAGCACCATAAATTTCTTTTCACCTAAGGCTTCATTTGCGGCGGACAAGACTCCTGGCGGATGCGTGTCGGAATTCAAGACTTTGGTCCGGGAGCTTCATAAAGCCGGAATCGAAGTTATTCTTGATGTTGTGTTCAATCATACAGCGGAAGGCAATGAGCATGGTGTCGCTTTGAATTTCCGCGGATTTGAAAACAGCGTCTATTACACACTTGTCGGAAGCCATAAAGAATACTATATGAATTTTTCCGGCTGCGGAAACACCGTGAACTGCAATCATCCGGTTGTAAGAAATTTCATAATTGACAGCTTGCGCTACTGGGTTTTGAACTATCATATTGACGGCTTCAGGTTCGACCTTGCTTCTATCTTGAGCAGAGGACAGGAAGGCGAGCTTTTGAGGCTGCCTCCGCTTACAAATGCAATTTCAGAGGATCCTGTCCTTGCCCGGACGAAAATAATTGCTGAGCCTTGGGATGCTGGCGGAGCGTATCAGCTTGGAGGATTTCCGGGCGGAAGGTGGGCTGAATGGAACGACCGTTTCCGTGATGACATTAGAAGGTTCTGGCGCGGAGATGAATATGTGTCTACAAACGCAGCCACAAGAATCAGCGGCTCAAGCGACTTGTTTACGATTTCCGGCCGTGCGCCTTGCCACAGCATAAATTATGTCTGCTGCCACGATGGATTTACAATGAATGATTTGGTGAGCTACAACGGAAAGCATAACGACGAGAACGGAGAAGGCAACCGAGACGGTTCTGATTCGAACTGGAGCTATAATCATGGCTACGAAGGTCCTACCATGAATCCGCTGATTGAAAAAATGCGCAACCGGCAGATGCGGAATTATATGCTTACACTTTTGGTTTCTCAGGGAACTCCGATGCTTCTGGGCGGCGATGAATTTAGAAGAGGCCAGCAGGGAAACAACAATGCGTACTGCCAGGACAATGACATCAGCTGGTTCGACTGGGGAAACTGCGGCCTGAATTCTGCTCTGGTTTCATTCACGAAGAAAGCGATAGAGCTTAGAAAAAAACATCCTGTGTTCAGGCGTACGGAATTTTTTAAGGGAAGCGTGGATGGAAAGCAGCCGGACATTCAATGGTATGCTGCTGATGGAAGCAATCCTGACTGGAGCAAAATTTCAAGGTTTCTTGCGTTCAGGCTTTCTGGCGATTTTGTTTCCGGGGCGGAAAAAATTTCTGACAATGACTTTTTCATCGCAGCAAACACAGACCGTCAGGATATAATGCTTAGAATTCCGGCGATTACGGATTCACGCAGATGGTACAGGGTTGCGGATACTTCTATTGAAGACGAAACATCTCTTCTTTCAGTGGAAAAATCCGAGCCATTGCTTTCTCAGGACAGATATGTGCTTCCAGCCAGCTCAATGCTGGTTCTGGTGGCAAAATAAAACAATGCGGGAACTTGAAAAGGGAAACGTTTCCATATTATACTAGGTAAACATAATGCCGTTTCGCTTTATAGCTTAACAGGCTGATTGGAGGAATATAAAAATGACTTTTGATGCAGAGCAGTTTAAGGAAAATCTTACAGCCCGTCTGCGCCGCCAGTATGGAAAAGACATAACTCAGGCGAATAAGCATGACTTGTTTGATGCGGTAAGTGCAAGCGCGCTTGAGATTATTATGCCAAACTGGATGAATACCCGTAAAGAGTATGAGGCCAAGCCTACAAAGCAGCTTTATTATTTGAGCGCAGAATTTTTAATGGGCCGTGCGCTGGGAAACAACCTGATTAATTCCGGCATTATGGAGCAGGTCAAGGATGTTCTAAAAGATATGAACATCAGCTACGACTTTATTGAGGATGAAGAGCCTGATGCAGGTCTTGGAAACGGCGGTCTTGGACGTCTTGCCGCCTGCTTCCTTGATTCTCTTGCTACTCTTGAGTATCCGGGACATGGCTACGGAATCCGCTATGAATATGGAATGTTCGAGCAGCATATCATAAATGGCGAGCAGGTTGAATTTCCTGACAACTGGCTTAAGCACCGTGATCCGTGGGAAGTAAAAAGAAGCGACCTTGCTGTAACTGTAAAATTCGGCGGACAGATTAAATATGGAAAGACTCCTGACGGACAGGACAGGTTCTATCTTGAGAACGCTGAGGAGATTACAGCGACTCCTTATGATATGCCGATTGTTGCATACGGTTCAAATACAGTAAACACACTGCGCTTGTGGCAGGCTTCCAGCCCTAACGGATTTGATCTTCAGCTTTTTAATGATATGCAGTATCACCGTGCGGTTGAGCGCCAGAACGATGCAGAGAACATTAGCCGCGTTCTTTATCCGAATGACAACGGGCCGATGGGAAAAGAGCTTCGCTTGCGTCAGCAGTATTTCTTTACTTCTGCATCTCTTCAGGATTTGGTTCACCACTTTGTGAATACTTATGGTGCTGATTTTTCAAAGTTCCCGGAATATCATGTTATTCAGCTTAATGATACTCATCCGGTTGTTGCGATTCCTGAGCTTATGAGAATTCTCATTGACGAATACAACGTGGGCTGGGACGATGCATGGAATGTTGTTCAGAGAACATTTGCCTATACAAACCACACAATCCTTTCTGAAGCTTTGGAGAAATGGACAATTGAAGTTTTCCAGAAGCTTCTTCCGCGTATTTACCAGATTGTTGAAGAAATCAACCGCCGCTTTGTAATTGAGCTTCGCCAGCAGTTCCCGAACGACTATGCTAAGCAGAACCACATGGCCATTATTCATGATGGAAAAGTCTATATGGCATGGCTTGCGATTCATGCTGGTTTCAGTGTGAACGGCGTTGCTGCCCTTCATACAAAAATTCTTAAGGAGCAGGAGCTTAAGGATTGGTACAAGCTTTATCCGCAGAAATTCAACAACAAGACAAATGGCGTTACTCAGAGAAGATGGCTTCTTTTTGCGAACCCTGAGCTTGCGGATTTCATCACAAAGAGAATTGGACATGGATGGGAAAAGGAGCTTTCACTTCTTAAGGGGCTTGAAAAATATGCTGATGATGACGCTTCTTTGGAAGAACTCATTGCAATCAAGCGGCACAACAAGGAAAAGCTTGCCGAGTATCTGAAGCACAGCCAGAATGAATTCCTTGATCCGGAAAGTATTTTTGATACACAGGTAAAGCGTCTTCATGAGTACAAGAGACAGCTTTTGAATGTTTTCCATATTATGTATCTTTACAACAAGATTGTTGAAGATCCAGGATACAATCCTCCTGCGCGCACATTTATTTTTGGCGCAAAGGCTGCTTCTGGCTACCGCCGTGCAAAGGCAATCATCAAGCTTATCAACACAGTCGCAGAAAGGGTTAATAATGACCGCCGTGTCCGCGGCAAGCTCCGTGTTGTCTTTGTTGAAAACTACCGCGTTTCAGTTGCTGAAAAAATTATTCCAGCATCTGATGTTTCAGAGCAGATTTCAACAGCGGGATTTGAGGCTTCTGGAACTTCAAACATGAAGTTTATGATGAACGGCGCGCTCACAATCGGAACTTTGGACGGTGCCAATATTGAAATTGTTGAAGAGGCTGGAAATGACAATGCATTTATCTTCGGTCTCAAGGCTGACGAGATTGTAAAGATGAAGCAGGAACATTCTTATAATCCTACAAAGTATCTTGACAGAAATCCTTCGCTTGCAAAAGTTGTAAACCAGCTTGTTGACGGAACTTACGATCCAAGCGGTCTTTTGTTCAAGGAGCTTCATGATTCTATTGTCTATGGTGTTGAAGGCCAGCAGCCTGATGTTTACTTTATTCTTGCTGACTTCGATGCTTATGTTAAGGCTCATGAAAAGCTTGCCGCTGAATATGCTGACAAAAAGGCATGGGCGAAAAAAGCTTTGCTTAACATAGCTAACAGCGGAAAATTCTCAAGCGACCGCACAATTGAGGACTACGTAAAGGACATCTGGCACTTGAAGAAAGTTGTTGTAAAATAATTCCTGCTTAAGGATTAAAAAGCGGCTGTGCTTGTCATGGCGGCTATAGCTCCGTGTGTTTTTACGCACGGGGCTTTTTTTGTTATTGACCTTTATGCTCGAAAATCATTATCTTATCCGCTATGGAAAATCGAAATCTTTCTATTATATTTGGAGCCGGACTTGTTCTTACCGCTGCGGTGTGGGGTTTTGCTTTCGTTGTTGTCAAGGACAGCCTGGATTTTGTCGGACCTACATGGATGGTTGCAATCCGCTTTTCTATTGCGGCTGTATGCTTCGGCCTGATTTTTATAAAGCGATTTAAAAATGTGAACAAGAATGTTTTTATTCATGGATGTTTTCTAGGCGTTTTATTGTTTCTGGGCTATCTTACGCAGACAATAGGCTGCAAATTTACAACCGCTGGAAAAAATGCTTTCCTTACAACTTTCTATGTCATACTTGTTCCTCTGATTGGCTGGCCTGTTTTTAAGAAAAGGCCTGGCTGGTATGTCTGGGCGGCCGCTGTTGTTGCGCTTGCTGGAATCGGGCTTCTTGCGCTTGACGGTGAGAAAGCGTGGTATATTATGAACCGCGGTGATGCTCTTACTTTGATATGTGGAATTTTTTTCGCTTTGCATATTATAGCAGGCTCATTCTTTGTAAAGAAAGAAGATGTGATTCTTTTGACATTCTTTCAGTTTGCGACAAGCGGAATTCTCGGCTTTATGCTGGCTCCTTTTTTAGACGGAAATTTTGACGCCTCGCTGGTAAAAAATTCATCTGTTGTTGTTTCTATGCTTTATCTTGGAATTTTCAGTTCAATGGTTTGCTTTGTGCTTCAGAATGTGGGCTTGAAATATGTTCCGTCTGCGCTGGCTTCGCTTTTCCTTTCACTGGAAAGCGTCTTTGGAGTTCTTTCCAGCTGCATTTTTCTTGGAGAGCGGCTTTCTTTGAAAATGCTCGTTGGTTGCTCGTTGATTTTTTCTGCAATAGTTCTGGCTGAAGTCATTCCGAATATAAGGCGGAAATGATTGACATAAAATAACTTTTTGTCATTATGACATTTTTGCAAAAAATGTCTTGATAATTTTTTTCTTCCGTGATACTCTTTCTAACAGTTTAACTTTATGTTTTATTGGAGTAACTATTATGAAGAAAGCTTTTTTTCTGGCTTTTATCGCTGGACTTGGATTTGCCTTTGCAGGCGGCGTAGATAACAAGACGAATTTAAATCAGGGCTACATGAGAAACCCTAGCCGCAATACTGAAACTTTGCGCCCGGAGGCTGTCTTGTACAACATCGGCGGAACTGCGTTTATGAATGACGGCCTGTACTTTGAGCTTGGAAATCAGTTTGTTTTGAAAAATTATGCTGACAAGCTTAATGGACAGAAATTTGAAGACAATGAGAATGTTTTCTTTTATCCGAACGCGGAGGTTGTCTACAAGAAGGACAAATGGGCCGCTTTCTTTGGATTCGGTGTGTTTGGCGGCGGCGGAACTCTTGACTACAGCGATGGAACTGGACTTACAAAGCTGGCTCTTCAGGGCGGATTTGCGAGCGCATTGACGGCTAATATTGGTTCTCTCATTGCTAGCGGAAAGTGTACTCCTGCCACTGCGGCTGCTTACATAGCATCGGCTTCTGCAAAAATGGCGGAGCATTCACTTGAAGTGTATTCAGTTCAGCTTGGAGAAATTCTTGGAGCTTCATACAAAATCAACGACATGATTTCTGTTGCGGCGGCAGGAAGATTTATGCACGGAGAGCAGAACATTACGCTTAAATGCGACGGTCTTAAATCAGTCAATGGCGGAAGCTCCAAAATCGGCTATGAGTCCAACGGATATGGATTCGGCGGAATTTTTGGTGTTCATATAAAGCCATGGAATACGCTTGATATCGGAATTCAGTATCAGACAATAACAAAGCTCAAGTATAAGTATGACGATTTGACTGGAAGCTATGCGTCTTCTTTCCTGAAGGCGGATGAGGGCGACAACTTTAAGAATGACTTGCCTGCTGTCTTGAACCTTGGAGCTGGCTATACTTTCTTTGACAAGCTTAACGCAAGCATGAGCTTTAACTATTATTTTAACAAGCAGGCCACTATAGAAAGTCCAATTGACCGTTCAGAGTATGACTATGACGATTCATGGGAAATTGTTCTTGGCGCAGACTACAGGCTGAATGAAAAACTTAGCTTCGGAACAGGCTTTTCGTACGGAAAACAGGGCTCTAAGTCTGATGTGAACAATGTTTTCAGTCCGGTTCTTGACAGCTTTGTAATTGGAGCTGGTGTTGAATACTCTCCTGTAAAGATGGTTACGGTTTCAGGTTCGGCAATGTACTGCAACTATTTCAGCGAGGACTATAAAAAGGCAGGATACACAATGGAGCTTTCAAAAGACGTTGTGATGCTTGCTTTGGGTGTTACAGTCAAGCCTTTCTAAATTTCATCGGGACTTGCAACTTCAAGAGCCGCCGTCGCCAAGTTTTCATTAAGCTTGCTTCGTGCGGCTTTTTCTTTTGTTGTTCCCGCCGCTCCGATAGAAAGCTTTTGTTTTTCAAGAGTTTCATTCTGCCGGATGAAAAGTTTTTTTGCGGAAGAGAGAATTTCCTGCGCGGCCTCGTTTGTTACATTCAGCGCTTCCGAAATTTCCGCTTCATTTGATTCTGAAAGGCTTTTGAGTGTTCCGAATTTTTTCATAAGAATGGCATCGCGCTTCGGACCGATTCCGCGTATCTTTGTAAAAGGAGAGACTGTGTTTTCTTTTGTACGCAGCTCCTGGTTCCTGCTCGTGGCGAACCTATGGGTTTCATCCCTGACACGCTGCAGCAGCCTGAGCGCATCGCTTCGCTTTGGAAGGCAGACTGGCGTGCTGTTTCCGGGGCGGTAAATCTCTTCATCGCGCTTTGCAAGGCCGGCAATTGGAATGTCTAGTCCTAGGGATTTCAGTATTGAGTCAACCGCATTTACCTGGCCGATTCCTCCGTCAATCAGAATCAAATCAGGCAGCTCTTTTTTTTCATTTAAAAGCCGTGTGTACCTTCTGGAAACCGCCTCCTTCATTGAAGCGAAATCATCTATTATTCCGTCCGTTGTTTTCAGCCTGAAATATCTGTAGTTTTTTTTGTCCGGATTTCCATTGTAGAAACTGATTAAGCTGGCGACTGGAAATTTTCCGCCGATATGCGCAATATCAAATCCCTCGATTCTTGCTGGAAGCGCCGGCAGCGAAAGTTCCTTTTTGAGTTCTTCCATCGCTGGAAAATCTCCGCGCTCTCTCATTCTGCGGATAATGTCTTCCTTTGCATTCTGCTGGGCCATTCCGATTGCGGCCTTGTGCACGCTTTGTGAATTTTCATCAACAGCGATTATTTCTGCTTCGATTCCATAGGTTTCAGAAATCCATCGCCGCATGAATTCTGTTCCGTCGCTTTGCATTATAAAAATTTGCGGAGGAATGAGCTCTTTCTCGCTGTAGTATGACGCCATGAATTCTGGAATAAGCTCCGAGTCTTCATTTAAACTTACGGTTCTGTAGTTGTCCCTGCCAAGAAGCTTTCCGCCGCGCATTTTTAAAACAGTAAAGCTTACAAGCTCGCCTTCTCTCCATGGCGCAATGTAGTCCTTGTCGGTGCCTTCAAAGTTCTCCACGATATTTCTATGCTGAAGAATTTCCAGAGCCTTGATTCCGTCCCGAAGACGCGCGGCTTTTTCAAAGTTCAGGCTCTTTGCCGCCTCTTTCATCTGCGACTGAAGTTTTTTTACAGTTTCTTCGCCTTTGCCCTCAAGTAGCGAGCAAATTTCTTCGATAAATTCATTATAGGTGGATTCATTTGTTTTTTTGCAGCATGGCGCTTTGCATCTTCCTATATGGTAATACATGCACGGAAAATTTTTTTCACGGAATTTTTTGCATCTTCGCAAAGGATAAATTTCATAGAGCGTTTCTAAAAAGGAATCCAGAGCGGATGCATCAGGAAACGGTCCGAAATAAATTGAGCCGTCATGTGTTATGTTTCTTGTTTTAAAAAGGCGCGGAAATTTTTCCTTTGTAACTTTTATTACTGGATAAGATTTTCCGTCTTTCAGGCTGATATTATAGCGAGGTGAATATTTTTTTATGAGGTTGTTTTCAAGAAGAAAAGCTTCATATTCATTCCCGGTTGTAATATACTCAATGGAACGGGCGCGGCTTATAAGAATTCTGGTTTTTATATCCTTGCTTCCGCTGAAGTAGGAAGTCAGCCTGTTTTTTAAATTTTTTGCTTTGCCGACATAGATTACGGTTTGTTCTTCATTCCGCCAAAGGTAGACTCCGCTTTTTAACGGTGCTTTGAGCGCAGTCTGATGAAGAATCTCTCTATGTGAAATTTTTGATGTAGAATTTATTTTATGGTCGTTCATATTATGAATAAAAATATTTTGACTGCAATTATAGCATTTTTTTTCGCGCTTTTGAATACTGCCTTTGCTCAGGAAAAATCCATTGTGCTTGGTGGAAAAGAAGGCTGGCCGGCTCTTTCAAAAATGGATGGAATTGTCCAGGGAAAAGGCAGGTTCGGATATGATGCCATGGTTCTTGCAACCAACAGCAGGCCGTTGGATAAAGATACTGATTTGCTTATTGACTTTGAAAATAATGAAGTGAAGGATATTTCTGGAAACTATTCGGTTACAAGCAGTTCTTTGGTCCCTGTGGAAAAATCTTTTATGGGAAAATATTCCGGGCTTTCCCGGGGTGCTGGCGGAGTCCGGCTGCATGGAGGAAAAGATACGATTTTCGGCAAGCAGGGGCAGGGCGGTTCTGTAACAATTGAATTCTGGCTCAAGCCTTCGATTGCTGAAAACGGAGAAGTTGTTTTTTCTTGGCGCTCATCAAGAACTGTCGCAGGCTATCCGCTTTACCAGATGATTACAGCAAGTTTTTTTGGAAATCATCTTGAATGGTCGTTTACGAATGTCTTTAACGGATATATAGAAAATGGCGGAGAAATAACTCTTTCAAGCTACACGACTATAATTCCTGAAATTTGGATGCACCATGCCATTCATTTTGACCAGGAGACTGGTGCGTTTGAATACAGAATTAACGGCAAGCTTGAGGATTTGAAATATGTTACAACTTCCGGACATGAGTACGGCGGCTCTGTTTATGTTCCGGTCATGGGAGTTCCGGCCGACATTGATATTTGTCCGCAGTATACAGGCTTGATTGATGACTTTAGAATTCAGCGCGCATCAGAGAGCGAGGTTTCAAAAGAACTTAGAATTGACAACTACAAAGTTTCCGGCGGACGATTTGAAACAGAGCCGGTTCTTTTAAGCCAGGGTTCAAGCATTTCAAGCATAGACGCAATTGTTGACAAGCCTTCAGAGACTGGCGTGGAATTTTTTGTGCGTGGCGGAGACAATTTCTACAACTGGACTCAGGACTTTCCAAAATGGATTCCTGTAAAGCCCGGAGAAAAAATTGAAAATGTTTCTGGACTTTATTTTCAAGTTGCCGCTGAATTGTATCCGGATGGAAAGGCATCTAGGTCTCCTTCAGTTACAGAGCTTAGGATAAATTATAAGGAAATACCTTTGCCTCTTGCTCCCTTCAAGCTTACGGCGGTTCCAATGGATGGCGCAGTAACTTTGACATGGCCGTATTCTGTTGATGACAGTGTTGGCGGCTACTATATTTTCTATGGCGAGCGTCCTGGCGAGTATCTTGGCGTGGAGGCGGCGGAAGGACAGTCTCCGATTGACGCAGGAAATTCTGTGTCTATAAAACTGACCGGCTTGAAAAATGGAAAAATTTACTATTTTGCAATAGCATCCTACTCAAAATATGATTCAAGGATTACGGGGGAAATTTCTAAAGAGGTTTTTGCCCGTCCTTCAAAAAAATAGGGAGATGTTTATGGATAATGAAAGCAAGAGAAACAGCGGAATTTTAGACAGGGCGAATGCGGCGATTCTTTCCAGGGATTTTGATCAGGCTTCCCGGATTTATAAAGGTCTTTTAAAAAGCGATCCGCAGAATATTGAGCTTCTTAGTTCCTTGGGAAATCTTTATGTAAAAAGCGGAGATGACGAAAAAGCATTTGCGTATTTTAACGAAATTATCCGCCTTGACCAGAACAATGTTGAAGCCTTGAATTCTCTTGGAGGCATTTACCGCCGTCAAAAAAAATACGACGATTCCATTTCTGTCCTTGAGCGCGCAGTGATTGCAGATGAATCAAATGTCCAGTCATTTTACAATCTGGGCTTTACATTCAAGCTCATGGAAAAATACGATGATGCTCTGAATTGCTTTAACAAGGTCGTGGAAGAAAATCCAGAGGATGTCCTTGCTTTCAATCATATCGGTTCAATTTATGCATTGAAGAATCAGTACAAGGATGCGGTCGCTTCCTATTTACGCGGCCTGAAAGTTGATCCAAATCATCCTATTCTTCATCTTAATCTTGCAAAAAGCTATGACGCTCTTGGGGAATTTGAAAAGGCCCAGTCTGAATATGAGGCTTCGTTAAAAACAAAACCCGGCTGGTTTGAAGCAATTGAAAACTACGCTGATCTGCTTTTGAAAAAAAATAAGACACGCAATGCAGGCGAACTTGTAAGGCACGCTCTGAATTTAAATCCCAAGGACGCTGCGATGCATACAAAGCTTGGCGATGTCTACACAAGACAAAGTGACTTCGACAATGCGGAAGCTGAATACAACGAGGCTCTGAAAATTCGTCCTGAATTTCCAAAGGCTCTTTCTGGACTTGCATCTGCCTATGAATCCACTGGAAGAAATGAAGATGCCCTTGAAATAATGGAACGCATGGAAAACACAGCTCCGCAGGATTCATCTATGCTTTGCCAGTATGCCCATGTTCTTTTGAGCGCAGACCGTATTGAAGATGCCGGCAAAAAAATTCAGCTTGCCTATGAAAAAAATCCATCCGATGTCCATGTTCTGAATCTTCTTGGTCAGTATTACATTTGCATTGGAGACGAGCGCAAGGCTTCAGGATGCTTTAAAAAAATAAAAGCCCTTTATCCAAAGTATTCGGAATTTTACCGTGAAGGCGGAATGCGTTATTCACAAAAAGGCGAGCTGAAAAAGGCGGAAGAATTTTATCTTAGATATATTGCTCAAAATCCTGAAAATGTGGACGGCCTTCATTCTATTGCAAGAAACTATGAGGCGCAGGGAAATCTTACTCAGGCGATGTCTACTTACAGGCAGATTGAAAAATTTGATTCTGAAAACAGAGCGTATAAAGATGGAATTGAGCGTATAAACAAAAGACTTCTTGATTCCTCCAGTATTTTTGCAGGCGCAGGAAATTCCCTTGATGATGAATTTGTAGATGCTGACGAAAATTTTGAGATTGGCCTTAACAAGGAAAATGAATCTGCGCAGGATTCTTCACTGAAAGTTTCGCCGGAATCTTCTGCTTCGGATGAAATAGAAACTGAGCCTGTAAAAGAACAGGAACCAGAATTTGATTCTCTTCAGAAAGAGGAAGTTCCTGTTGAAGAAATTTTTTCAGACGGAAAACTTGAAGAAGAAACTGATGCTGATGACAGGGAGAAATATTCTCAAAGCCTTGACAGCCTGGTTCCTGAAGAATATATGGATGAGCAGGTGAGCGGACTTGAGGAAGATGAGACTAGCGCAGAAGATTTTTTTGAGCAGAATCCTTTTTCTTACGGCGATAAATCTTCTTCTCCTGCGGAAAGTTTTTTTGAGCCTGATTTTGAGACAGACAGTTTTGGTTTAGATGAAAGACCTGATGCAAATCCTATTTCACTTGAAGAAAAACCAGAAAGAACTGAGACTCCTCTCCGTGAATCTAAAAAGCCAGAGCAGAAAAAAACTGCGCCTCAGAAACCAGAAAGTGAAATTTCAGAGCCTGAAGAAATTTTGGATGACGATGAATTTTCAGAGGATGACTCTTCCGCTTTGACTGTCCAGCCTGAACCTTCATCTGAAGAACCAGAGGATTTGTTTGAAGATGAGACTTTGGATTTTGAAAATGAGGATTTTGCGGAACAGGAAAAGGATATCGCCGCTCAGGAATTTTTTATGGAAAATGACGAGCCTGAGCTTTCCGCTGAACCAGCGCAGCTTGATAAAAAATCGGAGCTTCCAGAACTGAAAGATAAAAATGAAATGGAAAGCATAGAAAAAAAAGACAGCATGGAAAGTTCCCAGACGCAGCTTTTTAAGAAATTAAAGTCGCTGTGCCGCTATCTTCCAGATGACCAGAAAAAGAATTTTCTTGAAAGCAAAACAAATCTTCAGCTTGAATATATAATTTCACGCCTGTCTGGGAAACAAGGACTTTTTGCATCTGCGGAGAAAGCAAGAAAAGATTCGGGGTATGTGCCTTCTGTGCAGGAAACGCAAAGCGGCATTGCTCTTCTTTTAAAAGTTGTTCTGTGCTTAAAGGAGCTTGCTGGATATATTCCGGATGAGCAGATTTCTGCCTTGCTGTCTGCTGAAATAAATAGAATGTTAAAAATTCTGCTTCCATATACCGGCGCATAGCAAAAATGTTATGTTGATTTCTTTTATTCATTGTGATATTTTACGGTATGAAAGTTGCTATCTTTTTAGGCTCCAAATCTGATTTGGATACAATGAAAAAGTCCGCCGATGTTCTAAAGGAATTTGGCGTTGAATACAAGGCCTACGTTATTTCCGCGCACAGGGCCGGAGATTTGCTGGTGAAAACTATTGCGTCTGTAGAAAAAGAAGGCTGCGATGTTATTATTGCAGGCGCGGGGCTTAGCGCGGCTCTTCCTGGAGTTATTGCCAGCAGAACTGTTCTTCCTGTTGTTGGAGTTCCGCTTGAGTGCATCAATCCTGGAAAATCAAATGGCCTTGCAGGAATTGACTCTCTTCTTTCTATTGTGCAGATGCCGCCGCAGATTCCTGTTGCGACTGTGGGAATCGGCAATGCTAAAAACGCCGCTTATCTTGCGCTTGAAATTCTTGGAATAAAATATCCTGAAATAAAGGCTAAGCTTTTGGAATTCCGTGCAAAGATGTCCGCAGATGCAGAATCAAATGGCGGTCTTGGAATTGAGCTTTAATTTTATAAATGTCTGATTGATAGAATGGAAGAAAAATGAAGTGCTGTGAATTTCTTGTTGAAGAAGAGGAAGACAAGCTCCGTGATGAATGTGGTGTTGTTGGAATTTATTTGAATCCGCATAAGCAGGACGAGCCGGAAAAAAAAGAATATGTGGCTTATTCCGCCAGTGATTTTAATGCTGCGACTCAGGCTTATTATGCGCTTTATGCGTTGCAGCATCGTGGTCAGGATAGCGTTGGAATTGCAGTAAGTAACGGCGAGGATATTTCGATTCACAAGGCGATGGGAACGGCGGCAGAAGTTTTCAGACCTGAAAATCTGGAATCGCTAAAGGGAAATATCGCCTGCGGTCATGTTCGTTATGCAACTGCCGGCAGTGCGACTTTAGAAAATGCCCAGCCGCTTCTTTTAAAGTCAAAGCTTGGAGCAGTCGCAGTCGCCCATAATGGTCAGCTTGTAAACTACGAGCAGCTCCGTGAAATGCTTGAGGATTCCGGAAGCACATTTTCTTCAACAAGCGACACTGAAGTTATATTAAAACTTATTGCAAAGTCGTATAAAAAAGGACTTGAGCGCGCACTGACTGATACAATCCAAATGATAAAAGGTTCTTTCGCGCTTGTTGTTTCAACAGAAAAATGCCTTATCGGCGCGAGAGATCCAAACGGAATCCGTCCTCTTTGCCTTGGAAAAGTTGAAAACGGCTGGATTCTTGCAAGCGAAACTTGTGCCATTGATTCTGTAAACGGAACTTATGTGCGCGACATTCAGCCTGGTGAGATTGTCATAATAAACGAGGACGGTGTTCTTTCGTTTGAATTTGGAGAACGTACTTCTAAGCGAACCTGCGTGTTTGAATATGTTTACTTTGCCCGCCCGGACAGCATAATCGATGGGATTCCTGTTACTGAAGCCCGTGAAAAAATGGGCGCCTGTCTTGCACGTGAAAGCGGTGTTCCTGCTGATGTTGTTATCGGTGTTCCAGACTCAGGAATTGGAGCGGCTCAAGGCTATGCGAAAGAAGCCGGAATCCCTTATGCCAGCGGAATTATTAAAAACAAATACATCGGGCGCACTTTTATTGCTCCAACCCAGCGTGAGCGTGAAAACATGGTTTTTGTAAAACTCAATGCTGTAAAATCTGTCGTTGACGGAAAAAGAGTTGTCGTAATTGATGATTCTATCGTGCGGGGAACAACGAGCCGTCGTCTTGTTCAGATTTTAAGAAGGGCAGGAGCAAAGGAAGTTCACTTTAGGATTTCAAGTCCGCCTGTAAAATTTCCGTGCTACTTTGGAATAAATACGCCTACAAGGGGCGAGCTGATTTCGAGCATCCACAATGAAGAAGAAATCTGCAATGAAATAGGAGCCGACAGCTTGGCTTTTATCAGCGCAGAAGGAATGTTAGAAGCCTGCCGAGAATGTAATCCAGAGCAGTATGGATTTTGCAAAGGATGCTTTACCGGCGAATATCCAATTTCCGTGCCAGGAGAACTTAGCGGAAAGAAAATTTCTGGTTAGGATAATCTGATTTATAAAAGCACCTCCATGGAAATAAATCCGTGGAGGCATTTTTTATTAGAAATGGAATTTCAGGCCGAGGGCAAATCCGTTTGTGTTGTAGTCCAGAATTTCATTTTCCTGTCTTTTCCATGCAGCGTAGATTTCAAGCGGACCTGCAGCCATATAGCCCAGCTCCAGATGCGACTCAGAAATCTTATGGCTTTCATCTTTATAGCCGGAAATAACTGCAACGGAAGCTCTCCATTCAAGAACACATTTTGGAATCATGTATGATTTCAATATTATTCCTAGACCAGGGCCGCTGGCTTTCTCATGTTCAGGTTCGATTATGAAAACCTTGTTCCATTGAAACATAACGGAAGCGCATATAAAGTTGGACTGAAACAGAAAAAACTGGCCTCCGAGCTTAAGGTTTCCCATGATGTCTTCTTTGTTTGTTTTTGCAATATGCTGGTATTCGATTACCGGTCCGATTATATGGTAAAAAACACCTTCAAGCCGGGTTTCGCTTCCTATGAATTTTTTGGCCGGAAAACAAAATGCGCCGGTCTCTGCTTCCATTCTCCAGAATCTTCCCGGGCTGGTTTCTGGTTCTTCATCAGTGCAAAAATTTATAAATGGCTCGTTGTTGTAGAACGGATATTTGTTGTAGAAAATAAAAAAATTTTCTGATATGAGCATATCTATCAGCAGGCTGAAAAAGCTTCCGTGGGTCTCTTCTTCATCTGTAACTGGATTTTCCCAGCTCCATTCTTTTTGTTCCATTTTAATCTTGCTGCCGTTGAATGTAAGCTCTGCCCTTGAAAATGCCGGCATGAAAATAGATGACAGCAAAAACGCTGCCAGGCAAATTTTTTTAATCATGATAATATTCTCCAAATAAGTTTTTCATTCCTAAAAATTTGAATGTAAAGGTGTGTTTTTTTATAACAAGTGTTATTTGTATATTATAATTTATCTTTTGTCAATAATTTTTCTGAATGTACGGTTATTTTATGTTAGTCCGCTATCCATTTTCAGGAACGATTCTATAGCATTGTTGCTGGACATTGCCGCAACAAGTATGAATGGTAAAATTCAAGCGCAGATTAAACTTAAATCAGCTCCTTTTATAAAAATTGATTTCGTGTCTAAAAATTCCGTGGAATTGAATAATAACAAAATAAACTGTATATTATGAAAATAACTTTTTGTAAGGAATGTAATCATGGCGGAAAAATTTGACTATAAGAAGGCTGGCGTCGATGTTAACGAGGGCTACAAGGCTGTTGACAAATACAGGAAGCAGTCCGAGCGCGCGAGAATCCCTGGACAGCTGACAGAGCTTGGCGCATTCAACGGAATGTTTGCAGTTCCAAAGAATATGAAGAACCCGGTTATGGTTTCTGGAACTGACGGAGTTGGAACTAAGCTTGACATCGCATTTCAGATGGGAATTTATGATACGGTTGGAATTGACTGTGTTGCGATGAGCGTCAATGATATTCTTTGCAGCGGAGTAAAGACTTCATTTTTCCTTGACTACATTGCCTGCGGAAAGCTTGATTCCAAGGTTGCCGGCGAGCTTGTAAAAGGTGTGACAGATGGCTGTGTGGATGCCGGATGCGCCCTTCTTGGCGGAGAAACTGCTGAGATGCCTGGATTCTATGATGACGGAAAATACGATTTGGCAGGCTTCGGGGTTGGTGTCGCTGATAAATCTGATATTATTAATGGAAGCAAAATAAAGGAAGGCGATGTTCTGATCGGGCTTTCTTCAACAGGTCCTCATTCAAACGGATATTCTTTAATCAGAAAGCTTGTTACAGATTTTGATGAAAAAATTACAGTCGCCGGAAAAGAGAGAAAAATCGGGGAGGTTCTTCTTACTCCGACACGGATTTATGTGCGTCCGGTCATGGATGTTTTGAGCAAGTTCCGCGCCAGTGTTCATGGAATGGTTCATGTGACAGGAGGCGGATTTTACGAAAATGTTCCGCGGATGTTCCCTCATGCGAAGGAAGGAAAGAAGCAGCTTGTAGCCATGATAAAAAAGGACTCATGGGAAGTTCCTGAAATTTTTGATGAGCTTGTAAGACGCGGCGCTGATCCAAAAAATGTTTATTCGACTTTCAATATGGGAATTGGATTTGTACTTGCGGTAAGCAAAAAGGATGCTGCGGAAATTCTAAAAAGGTTTAATGCCAATGCAAAAAAATTCGCTGTGAAAGGCATTCCTGCTATGAAGGCATACGAGATTGGATATGTCGGCCATACTGACAAGGTTATAAAGGGCGAATTTAAAGGCAACAAGGAAATGACTCAGTTCTATGTTTAAAGCTGCTGTTTTAGTTTCGGGCGGGGGAACAAATCTTCAGGCTCTTATAGACTACCAGAAATCTCATTCGGACTGTCCCTATGCAATTAGTGTCGTCATTTCCAGCACAAAAACCGCCTATGCGCTGGAGCGTGCAAAAAATGCTGGGATTGACTGCGTTGTAAAAAGTCCGTTTGCTGTAATGGGAAAAGAGACCGCGCAGAAAGCTTCCCGGGAAGAAAAAAACGCTGCGGTTTCAGATGCTATTCTTGAGGAGTGTAAAGCCCGCGGAATCGACGGAATTGTCCTTGCCGGATACTTGAGCGTTCTTCAGGGAAGAATAATTCAGGAATATAAGAATAAAATTATAAACCTTCATCCGGCCCTTCTGCCAAAATTCGGCGGGGTCGGAATGTGGGGGCACAATGTCCACGAGGCTGTTCTTTCTGCAAAGGAAAAAGAAAGCGGCTGCACGGTTCATCTTGTTGACGGTGGGTGCGATACTGGAAAAATCCTTGTGCAGAAAAAGGTTCCTGTCATGCCCGGCGACACTCCGGATTCCTTGTACGAAAGAATTGCTCCGAATGAGCATGAGGCGATTGTTGAGGGGCTTCTTATGCTTTGCTCCGGCAGGCTTTAGAATTTTACAAGATCCTTTATTACTTCGCCTGCTATAATCAAGCCGGCCGCAGGCGGTACAAATGATGTGCTGCCAGGCGCCGGTCTTCCTGCATTTCCCTTTGTTTCCGGGCTGCTTCCGTAGGTGATTTTCACAGGCTCTTCCTTTGAATACACAACTTTCAGTTTTTTTATTCCACGTTCTTTGAGGGCTTTTCTCATTGCGCGGGCAAGCGGACAGACGCTGGTCTTGTAGATATCCGCAACTTCAAGACGTGTCGCATCCAGCTTGTTTCCGGCTCCCATGCAGCTGATTATTTTTGTTCCGGCTTTCTGGGCTTCTTCTGCAAGCGCAATTTTTCCTGCGACTGTATCGATTGCGTCTATTATATAGTCGTAGCTTGAAAAATCAAATGCGCCTTTTGTTTCCGCTGTGAAAAAAATTTTATGGGTCCGGACTTTTGCCAGCGGATTGATTTCAAGAATTCGGTCTTTTGCGATATCGACCTTGTATAAGCCTATTGTTTTATGGGTTGCTATAATCTGGCGGTTTATATTCGTGAGGGCAACAGTGTCACTGTCAATCAGGTCAAAGCTTCCGACTCCGCCTCTTGCCAGCGCTTCAACTGCGTATCCTCCCACGCCGCCTATTCCAAACACTGCAACATTTGAGCGGTTGAGCTTCTCTATTCCGTCCTTTCCAAATATCAGCTCTGAGCGGGAAAACTGGTTCATGCTATTCCCTTAGAATGTAGCTGCCTTTCGGCATGATGATTATTTCGACACGGCGGTTCAACGCTCTTCCCTGGGGAGTGTTGTTGTCTGCGACTGGCTTTGTGCCTCCGAATCCTCTGTAAGTAAAAAGCTTTTCGTCTATTCCGTTTGCGGCAAGCTCTTTGATTATTTCCTGGGCGCGCTGAATACTTAGCGTCATTTGTCCGTTCGGCTTGTTTACATCCGCAGTGTGGCCTTCAATCAGAATCGAGTATTCTCCAGAGGAAACTGCTTTTTTCAGCGACTGCGCAATCTGAGCTATGCGGGGCTTTTCCTGTGGAAGCAGTTCGTAGGAATCCGCAATGAACCGCAGGTTCTGCATTGTGATTTGAATTCCGGTGAGAACTTCGTTCAGGTCGACATCTGGAATTTTCCGCTCAAAGAAATACTTTTTTATTTGGTGATAAGCAATGTAGTAGTTCTTGTCTTTTTTCGGAACGGAAACTTTGTGCTCAAGCTGCTCCTTGTTCAGCAGAATTACAACTTTTCCTTTTTTTAGAAGCTCTGTGTTTTTTTCTACGGAAGCAATCTTCAGGTAGTCCTCCATTGATATTACAGGATCGCACCTGTTTATTCCGTAGACTTTTTTTACTGTGATCCAGAGAGGGTCTTTTCCTGCTCTGCCGTCGTAGTCCTCTATAAAATCTGAGCTTGAATATTTTACAATTCCTGTTTTTTTTGCGGTTTCCGGCTGAACCATATTGCGCTCGTACAGAAGCTCCATGTTTTCTGTCCAGACTTTCGGGAACAGGCATGGGTAAACTTCGCTTTCTATAAATTCCCCGTGGACCGGCAGAGAACCTCTTGCGTCAAGAACAATGCCTGTGTATTCCCTGGAAGAAACTTGCTCAATCGGCTGCGCTTTCCTGTACGGCGTGTGATGCTTTACGAGGCTTGATGAGATGTCGTTCAGGCTGATTGTGTGCTTTGTAAGAAGAAGTCCGTCTTTTGTAAATACTGCCGGCGTCTTTTTGCTGCTGTCCACGATTCTTGTAAGGCTTTCGAGGGTAACGGTTCCGTCCAGAACAAGATCCCCGAGCGTTTTTGTGTCGTCCACATAAAGCGAAAGCAGCGGATTTTTTACCAGAATCGGCAGCTTCATTTCAATTTCTTTTACAGAGGTCGATTTTCCGCTTGGAAGAGGAATTCCTGCTTTTTCAATATTGAATGACACGTCTGAGGCGAATGTGCCCTTTGTCCAGTTTACGAAGCTTGAGGATGCCATTACGGCGTCTTTTTCCGAGACGTGTCCTTGTGCCTGCGCCGCCATCATGGCTTCCCGCTCGATTTCTATGTCTGAGTACGGAACATAAACAGACGGAGCCGGCTCGGATGCTTCTATCGAAAATCCGGGTTGCTCTATGTAGCTCTGTGCAAAAACACAGGCGCATGAGAATATCGCTGTGGATAAAATAAAGTTCTTTGTATTCATAAAAAGTCCGCTGTTGAATTTTCGGCATTTTAATAGAAAAAATCAAGTTGTTAAGCAGATAAAATTCAGGACTGATTTTCAACTTAAAACCGCTGTTTTTATGCTTGAATATTTATTTGGTTGTGCTATACTTGCACGATATAAAAATCTGATGGCGTTGTCCGACGATTGGGAGAGTGAATTGTCAAAATAATGGGGTTCACTATGAAAAAACGATTTTCAATTTCGGCGGTTCTTATGCTGTCGAATATTATAGGGCTTGCGTTTTATGCGGTTGCTCTTTCTGTTATTGTCTATTCCAGAATAAAAATAGATTTTTCTGAGTATTTCAGGCAGACGCTTAAGGATGACGTTTCCATTGTCTATGACGAGATTGACATTTTTAAGAAGGCCTGCATAGATTCAACATCGTTTTCCTTGGGAACGATAGAAGATGTTTATTCGAACTTTGAATTTTCCAAGCCTCAGCTTATACGCAATGTCTGCAAAAATTCTATCGCCGCCTCCATGTTCGATGCCTGCGCTTTTTTCAAGGATGAAAACGCCTATGTGAGTGTAGGAAACATGCCGGAAGTTGATATGCAGGCTGTAAGAAATATTCTGAACGGAAAAACTTTTTCTGACTTTGTGCAGGCCAATGGAGTTGTTTCTTATATTATAGGCCGACCTCTTGAAGTGAACGGCAAGGTTGCAGGAGCATTTTTCACAAAGAAGGAAATTTTGAACAGTTCATTTGTCGGTCGCATTGCAAAGGCTACAACCTGCGACTTTACAATTTTCGAGGGAACAAAAAGAGCTTTTACTTCTATAGAAGGGATGCTGGGAACTGAAATTGCTGACAAGACTCCGATTGACCGCGCGGCTTCCGGCGAAGATACTTTGTACAATGCAAAGATTAATGGAGAAAACTATTTTACTTATTATTTCCCTTTGAAATATGATGACGGACGCTTCCTTACAACTCTGTTCCTAGGAAAGAAAGTTTCTCTTGTGCATGAAATAATTTTCTCTATATTTTCACAGATTCTTGTTGCCACGGCTTTGTGCGGTGTCGCAATTATTCTGATTCTTGTTGCTATTCTTATTGCGAAGATTATAAAGCCTCTGAAGGCTGTGGGCGATGCAATCAACAATCTTGCTTCCGGGGATGCTGATCTTACGGCTCGGCTTCCTGTGAAGTGGAACAATGAATTCGACGACATTTCAATAGATATAAATAAATTTATCGAGATGATTCAGAAGATTGTTGTTGAGCTGAACGAGGCGCAGAATTCACTTGATTCAATCGGACAGAATCTTGGAACAAACGCATCTGAGTCTGCCAGCGCGACTGCCCAGATTATGGCGAATATTACCGGCGTGAAAAAGCAGTCTGAAAATCTTTCGCTTTCAGTCTCAAATACAACTGGAATTCTTGGAAAGTCTGCCGGAAGCGTAAAAGATTTGTCCAGCCTTGTTGATGCCCAGGCCCAGGGAATTTCAGAGTCTTCCGCCGCAATTGAAGAAATGCTTGGCAATATTTCATCTGTTACTGCCAATGTCCACAAAATGTCAGACAGCTTCAAGGCTCTTGGCGGAACAGTTGACGAGGGAAAAACAAAGCTTGCCAATGTGGATGGAAAAGTCAACGAGATTGCCGCTCAGTCCAAGATGCTTATTCAGGCGAACCAGATTATTGCGCAGATTGCTTCAGAGACAAATCTTCTTGCGATGAATGCTGCTATTGAAGCTGCCCATGCAGGAAAAGCCGGAGAGGGCTTCTCTGTTGTTGCGAATGAAATAAGAAAGCTTGCGGAAACTTCAAGCCAGCAGTCAAAGAATATCAATACTGAGCTTAAGCAGATTTCTTCTTCCATTAAAGATGTTGTTTCTCTTTCAAAGGACTCGCAGACTGCATTCGGTGAAATTGTTACCCACTTGAATTCAACTGATACGATTATCAAGGAAATTGACAACGCCATGAACGAGCAGGAAAACGCCTCAAGACAGATTTTCAGCGCTCTTGGCGATATGAGAAACCAGGCTTCCGGAGTAAACGGAAAATTCAAGGATGTGAACAACGGAATTGTTGAAGTTTCCAATGAAATGGGAGCGGTTCAGCATGTTTCCTCCACAATCCTTGGAAGCATGGATGAAATGGCGGCCGGAGCAAGGCAGATTAGCTCTGCGGCGCAAAATGTTTCAGACTTGGCGCAGTCTACAAAGGAAAATATTTCTGCAATGGACAGGCTTCTTGGCCAGTTCAGGGTCTAGGCCGCTGGAGTCCTGAAATTTGTATTTCCGCCTGGAGCATTTGAGTTTTTCTCATTTATTCCGGGCGGTTTTTTTTGTCCTGCTCATATCTGTTGCCCTTT
Source organism: uncultured Treponema sp. (assembly GCA_964607295.1). GTDB lineage: Bacteria > Spirochaetota > Spirochaetia > Treponematales > Treponemataceae > Treponema_D. The sequence continues at coordinate 373,825 of CAZSJX010000001.1, forward strand.
TTGCCCATAAATTATTTCTATTCTAATTGTAATGTTTTTGAAATTTCTCTATATTATTAATAACATCATTTTGCTAAAATGAGAAAAGTTTCGGTTTAAAAAATTCACTTTCTATAAAATCTTTATTCTTGGGAGGAACTATGACAGTTCTTGAAATGTTCAGTCAAAGTGGAATTCTTACTTTGCTGGGAATGGGTGTGGTTTTCTTTTTTCTGATTATCATGATTTTTGCAATGATTGCGCTGCATGCTGTTATTCATGCCTTGAAATGGGATTCAGAGCCTGTTTCTGAGCAGCCCGCTTCATCTCCTTCTGTTCCTGCCGTGGATAATGGCGCTGTGGTTGCCGCTATTGCCGCTGCATTAAAAGAAAATAAAGCTTTGTAATTATAGATTTTTATTAAGAGGTTGATTTATGTCTAAGAAAATTGGAATTTCTGAACTCGTTTTGCGTGATGCACATCAGTCTTTGCATGCCACACGCATGACAACTGCTGATATGCTTCCCGCCTGCGGAATGATTGATAAAATCGGCTACTGGGCTGTGGAAGGCTGGGGCGGAGCAACTTATGATTCATGCATCCGCTTTTTAAATGAAGATCCTTGGGAGCGTCTCCGCAAGCTTCATGCGGCGCTTCCAAATAATAAGATTATGATGCTTTTGCGCGGACAGAACCTTTTGGGCTACCGTCATTACGCTGATGATGTTGTTGATAAGTTTGTTGAGACTGCCGCAAAGAATGGAATAGATGTCTTCCGCATTTTTGATGCCTGCAATGACCCTAGAAACCTTGAGCGCGCCACAAAAGCCGCAAAAAAGACAGGAAAGCATGTTCAGATGGCGATTTCCTATGCGGTTACACCTTTCCATACAAATCAGGTTTATGCCGACCTTGCAAAGACTTATGCGGAATTCGGTGCTGATTCAATCTGTATAAAAGATATGTCAGGTCTTTTAAAGCCTTATGAAGCCTATGATTTGGTTCTTGCAATAAAGAAAGCCTGCGACCTTCCTATTGAAATTCATTCCCATGCCACGACTGGTCTTTCTGTTGCGACAGAACTCAAGGCTGTTGAGGCCGGCGCGGATGTTCTTGATACAGCTATTTCTTCAATGTCCATGGGAACAAGCCATTCTCCGACTGAGACTGTTGTTGAAATGCTCAAGGGAACTGAATATGACACAGGACTTGATACAAAGGCCCTTCTTGAAATTGCCGCTTATTTCCGTGAGGTGCGCAAGCATTATTCTTCACTTGAATCTTCTTTCCTTGGCGCTGACACACGCATTCTTCTTTCACAGGTTCCAGGCGGAATGCTTTCAAATCTTGAAAGTCAGCTTAAGCAGCAGGGCGCATCCAATAAAATGGATGATGTTTTAAAGGAGCTTCCGATTGTGCAGAAAGATGTGGGCTATGTTCCTCTTGTAACTCCTACTTCGCAGATTGTTGGAACTCAGGCTGTATTCAATGTTCTTTTTGGACGCTATGAAAGAATGACAGGAGAATTCCGTGATCTTCTTGTCGGAAAATATGGAAAGCTTCCTGCTGAGCCAAACGCAGACCTTGTAAAGAAAGCCCTTGCCCAGAACGGAATGGATGAAGTTGTTACTTGCCGTCCTGCTGACAAGATTGAGCCTGAATGGGACAAGATGGTAAAAGAGGCGAAGGAAAACGGCGGAAACGGAACTGATGAAGATACTCTTACTTATGCAATGTTCCCGAAAGTTGCTCCAAAATTCTTCAAGGAAAGAGCAAACGGCCCGGTTGATGCCGCGTCTGCATTTGCAAAGAAGGAGACTCCTGCCGCTGAATCAGGCTCAAAGAGCGGATCTTATACAATTACTGTTAATGGTTCTGCATATAGCGTAACTACTGACGGAAACGGTTCTGTTACTGTAAACGGAACTCCTTATTCTGTTTCTGTTGCTGCTGGAGGCGCGGCTGCTCCTGTTGCTTCTGTTCCAGTTGCTGCAGGCGGAGTTGATGTAAAAGCTCCGGTTGCCGGTACTTTGCTTAAGCAGTGCTTTGCAAACGGAACAAAGGTTTCTAAAGGCCAGACCATAATAATCATTGAGTCAATGAAGATGGAGCTTGAAGTCAAGGCTACAGATGACGGAACAATCACTTATTCTGTTGCTCCTGGCTCTCAGATTCAGAGCGGACAGGTTCTTGCTACTATTGGCGGAGTTGTTGTTCAGCCTGCTCCTGTTGCAAAGCCAGTTTCTGTTCCTGTTGCCCCGGTTTCAGCTGCGCCTGTTTCATCTGGAAATGGAACAAAGGTTAATGCTCCGGTTGCTGGTGTGTTCCTTAGAACTGCGGTTGCCGAGGGTGCTTCGGTAAAGAAAGGGGACAACGTAGTTATTATTGAGTCAATGAAAATGGAGCTTGAGATAAAAGCGCCTGTTGATGGAAAAGTCCATTTTCTTGCAAGCGCAGGAACTCAGCTTACAAATGGTCAGCCTGTGGCTGAAATTTGCTAGAAACATTGCGGATTGTCTAGTGGCGTGATTGGGCCGCAATTCCGATTCGGATTTGTTCAAAAGCAATAGTCCGGAGCGGATTGCCAGGAAAGTCAGCAGATGTATGCTTTTTAGGCTAGACATTCAGCAGTTTTTTTGAAGGAAAAAAATATGCCTGATACAAAGAAGATTAGAAATACAAAGATTGCGTTTATTATGCTTTCGATTATGGCTGTTGCAGGAGTTCTTTCGTTTACAACAAGGGCTTTTGCGCAGGACAAGCCGGCTCCGGCCTCTAGGATGGAACGCGTAATAGAAAAGACAGAAAATTGGAATGGAAAATATGATATTTCTATTTCAAAATTCATAAGAAATATTGGAAAGTCGACTGGAATCTATAAAATGATTCATCAGCCTACAGAGGAGGAGATTCTCTTAGAGAAAGCTCAGAAAGAAGCTCAGCTTGCCGCGGAAGAAAACAATCCGTTTGACGAGGCTCCTAAGGCTCCGGGCTGGCAGTCTTTGATTATGCTTGCAATTGGATTCCTTATTATTTATCTTGCAGTAGGAAAAGGCTTTGAGCCGCTTCTTCTTATTCCGATTGGCTTCGGAACAGTCCTTGTTAATATTCCAGGAGCTGCAATGGGAGACGCTCCGCACGGAATGCTGCATATTATTTACAGCGCAGGTGTTGGAAATGAATTTTTCCCGATGCTTATTTTCATGGGAATCGGCGCAATGACTGATTTCGGTCCGCTTATTGCTAATCCGAAGACTGCCTTGCTTGGCGGTGCTGCACAGTTTGGCGTTTTCTTTACACTTTTTGGCGTTGCTTTTATGAATGCTTTTCTTGGAACTGACTATACGATGCTTCAGGCCAGCGCAATTTCGATTATTGGCGGCGCGGACGGTCCGACATCAATTTATGTCTCGGGAAAGCTTGCTCCTGAAATGATGGCTGTTATTGCGGTTGCTGCCTATTCTTATATGGCTTTGGTTCCGATGATTCAGCCTCCAATTATGAAGCTCCTTACATCAAAAAAAGAGCGTCTTATAAAGATGGATCAGCTTAGGCCTGTTTCAAAAACTGAAAAAGTTTTATTTCCTATTTTGCTTCTTGTAATTTCAATTCTTCTTTTGCCGCCGGCCTGTCCTTTGATTGGAATGCTTGCATTTGGAAATTTTGTGAAGGAAAGCCATGTTGCGGACCGTCTTTCAAAGACTATGGAAAACGAGCTTATGAACATAGTTTCAATTCTTCTTTCTCTTGGTGTTGGAAGCCAGATGACTCCGGAAAAAATCATTAAGAAAGAATCTTTTGGAATTATTATTCTGGGACTTTTTGCCTTTGCAGTAGCCACAGCTGGCGGTCTTTTAATGGCAAAAATTATGAATCTTTTCCTCAAGAAGAAAATCAATCCGCTTATTGGCTCTGCTGGTGTTTCCGCAGTTCCTATGGCTGCGCGTGTTTCAAATAAAGTCGGACTTGAATACGACCCTTCAAATTTCCTTTTGATGAATGCGATGGGACCGAATGTTGCCGGTGTAATTGGAACTGCAATTGCGGCCGGTGTCTTCATTACGACTTACGGCGCTTGATTTGTGCGGGGAATTGTAAACTCCTACGCTTGCGGTTAGGTTTGCTTTTTTACAGCAGGACTGGATTTTCTGGTTCTGCTGCTTTGCTTGTGCCGGATCAGGTTTTTATGCAGAAAAAAGTTTTATATAGTATTCTAGTTATCTTTTCACTTTTTCTGTGGATTTTATATCCTGCATTCAGGCATGAGCTAAAAATTTCCAATAAGTGCGCCCTTGAATTTGAAAATGATTCTGGCGCAGTTGTTTTGTCATTTTTCGACAATTCTGAAGTAGAGGCATTTTTGCATGAGGAAAGAAAATTTGAAGTTTTCTTTGCAGTTTGCCTTGTCTTTTTGGCGCTTTTTATTTTTGTAATAGAAAAAAAGCCTGTCTTTTTGCTATATGCGCTGTATGTTCCAGTCAGGCATAAGTATATTGATTTTATAATAAAACTGACTTCGGTCTTGTAAATTTTCCATAATTTTAATCTTGCTGATTTTTAAGAGAGCCTCAGAAAACTGCTTTTAAAAAGCTCTCATAATTATTTTTATGGAGAAATTCATGTTGTCTTTTTATTCCGCTGGAAAAATTAAAAGTACTGAAAAAAAATCAATTCTTTGTTCATTGGTTGATGCTGTTGATTCAAGCTGTGTTATGGACAGGCAGCTCGTAATAAGCGATTTGCAGAAGCATGATAAGGCCGCAGGAGAAGAGTCTAAATTTGGAAATGTGTCTGTCCATGTTGCAATGTCTATAGGAGTAAAGTCTTTTTGCATTGCGGCGGGGATTTTTAAGAATCATGCAGAAATTATTATTCTCTGGAACGAAATGTCGGAACATAATCTTGACTTGATGGCAAAAGTCGCCCAGATTCTTGAGTGCGCGGACAAAAAAGGAATGGATGCGGTTCAGGCCTTGGATTTTCTAAAGAAGAATATTTGTCTCTGCTCAAGCTAGAAGAAAATTTGCCGCTGGATTTTTGCTCTAAAAAATTCAGCGGTTTTACTGTACAATTATTTTCTGTCTCAGGACACTTGTGTCTTTGCCGGCAAAATATTTTCCTGCTGCTATTTCCTTGATTTCAGCATTTGTGTATTTGTGTTCAGGGTAGAGTATGACTATGCTTTCATCTCCGTCTTTTAGGAAATTTGTTTCTCCGAATTTTGTGTAGCGGGTGGCTCCTATTGAAACCATTATTTGTTCCGGCAGTCCGGTTGCGGCAAGGTAGCTTCCGATGTTTTCCGTGGTGCCTTCGTCTTTCTGCGTGTTGAATTTTTCTATTAGCCAGTTTATGAGCTCTTCAAAAATATAGCTGTAGCCTTTTACCGGGCTGTCTTCTCCGTATTCAAAGATTTCCCCTTCTCTGAGCAGAAAGCATGCAATTCTGTATTTTGCAAGAATTCCTTCTTCTGAAAATTTGTCAATGCTGATTAAAGTCTCGGAAATTCCTTTGCTGCTTTTTCCCCAGTTTTTTTTCATGCTGATTTTTTTTGCGCCTGCCTTGCGGATAGAGCAGTCGTTTGATGCCGCGAATTTCACTGGATTAAGCGACTTCAGTTTTCCATCGCTCCATTCCGCGTTAAAGATCAAAGCGCATTCCGGTTCTATCTGAAGCTTTTCTTCTCCGTGCGGAAAAATTATTTTGCCCGAATCGAATGGAAATACGCCGAGAAATTCAGGCGCTGGATTTTTTGCATTTGGTATGTATGTGGGGAAAATGGCTTTCGGCGCGTTTTTTTCTTTTGTTTTTACATTCTGAAATTCAGCGGCTTCACCTGCCTGTTCCAGATGGCCTGTGAAATTTCCTGCGATTCCGAAGCATGGAATGTTTTTTAAATCAGTTTTCATGTTTCCATTCTATAATATCAGCATGAAAATTAAAAGACGAATTTTCCGCTTGCTAAAAAAAATTCGCTTGACCTTGCTTTATGAAATTTGTTAGAATATCTTACTATTTGTTGAAATGCTCTCAAGGAACCCGTTACTCCTTGAAGCAAAAAAAATTAGAGGTTTATAAAAATGTACGCAATTGTTGAATTCAAAGGCAATCAGTACAAGGCAGAAAAAGACGCTGTTCTTGAGGTGTCAAAGCTTGATGCAAAAGATGGCGATGTAATCACAATCGATACAGTTCTTCTTGTAAGTGATGGCGATAAAGTTTCTGTAGGTTCTCCTTATGTAAAGGGCGCTAAGGTTACTGTAAAAGTTGGAGAAACTTTCAAAGACAGGAAAGTTCTCGTATTCAAGTACAAGTCAAAGAAAGACTATCATCGTCTTATCGGACACCGCGAGCAGTATACAAAAGTTACTGTTCAGGATGTTGTTCTGGCATAAGTGACGGAAGTTCTTTTGGTCAGCAGCAAAAACGGAGCATTAAAAAGTCTTAGGGCTTCTGGACACGCTTCGTTTGCTGAAAAGGGCAAGGATATTGTTTGCGCTGCGGAATCTATAGTTCTGAGCACTTCAGTTGAAATGCTTGAAAACACAAAAGAGCTTGTTTTTAATGCTGACACTTCTACCCGTGGTTTTTTTGAGCTTCGGGTTGAAAAATCCACAGTCAGTGCTGTGGAACGCTTGAAATGCATTGGGGATTTTATAAGGTTTGCTTTTATAAAACTTTCTGCTGAATATCCTAAGAATGTGCGGTTTCAAGAAATAATTGAATAATAGTCCGGTTTGTGCCGGCGGAGGATTAAAATGGGACGTACTAAAGGCGGTAGCGGTGCTAAAAACGGCCGCGATTCAAACCCTAAACATTTGGGCGTAAAAAGATTTGGTGGAGAAAAAGTTACTGCCGGTTCTATTCTTGTGAGACAGCGTGGAACTCGTATCCATCCTGGCAACAATGTAAAACGTGGAACAGATGATACTTTGTATTCAGTTGTTGACGGCGTGGTAAAATACGCAGACCGCATGAACCGCAAAGTTGTTTCAGTTGAACCTGTTTCTGCCAACTAAAATAGAAAATTTTTATCTTTGGGATTTGTAATTTTCTAAATAATTAAAATGCCCGGCTTGGAATAAATATCCTTGCTGGGCTTTTTTTATGGGAGTAATGATGATTCAATTTGCTGATGAGGCTGTTATTACTGTCCTCTCTGGAAAAGGCGGAAACGGTTGTGTTTCGTTTAGGCGTGAAAAATATATTCCAAATGGCGGTCCGAACGGCGGTGATGGCGGACGTGGCGGCGATGTTGTTTTTTGTCTAAAGCGCAATCTTAGAACTTTGGCTCATTTAAGGTACCATCCAATTTTGAAGGCGAAAAATGGCGGTGACGGGCAGGGTTGGAACCGCTATGGAAAAGATGGCGAGGATGTTGTGATTCCAGTTCCCCCTGGAACTACAATCCGGGACAATGAAACCGGCGAGCTTATCCATGACTTTACACTTGAAAGCGAGGAAGACAGGTTTGTGTTTTTGAAAGGCGGAAACGGCGGCTGGGGAAATGTGCATTTCAAGTCAAGCACGAACCAGGCTCCGCGCATTGCAAACAAAGGTGCGCCTGGCCAGGAACGGAAGCTTCGTGTGGAGCTTTCTGTTATGGCTGACATTGGCCTTGTTGGGTTTCCGAACGCAGGAAAATCTAGCCTGCTGGATCTTTTTACAAATGCGCGTCCGAAAATAGCGCCGTATCCCTTTACAACAAAAATTCCAAACCTCGGTGTGCTTCACGCTGGCGATGACAAGGACTTAATCATTGCAGACATTCCCGGAATAATAGAAGGTGCTTCCGAAGGCGCCGGGCTTGGCATAAGGTTTTTAAAGCATATTTCTAGGACTGCCGGGCTTTTGTTTATGATAGACTGCAGCGATGAAAATTTTCTTGATGCCTATGACTTGCTTTTAAAGGAACTTGACGGTTTCGGCAGGGAGCTTTTGGAAAAGCCAAGAATTGTTCTTTGCAATAAGATTGACGTTGACGGCGCGTTTGAAAATGCAATGAAGCTGAAGGAAAAAATTCAAAGCAAGGAGCCTGATATAAAAGTTCTTGCAGTTTCCGTTGCGGCAAGAACAAATATGAATGAAGCCCGCCGTGAAATAATTTCGCTCGTTGAAAAAATGGAGGCGGCCGCAGCTTCTGATGCTGAAGAAAAAAATCCTGCGGCAAAGAGCGCATTTTTGTTGAGCCGCTCTGTGGATGATTCGATGGAAGAGCAGTTTCCTGGAAGTGAAAGCTGAAAATGAAAATTGCAGTTTTTGGAGGAAGCTTCAATCCGGTTCATATTGGACACCTTGCTTTGGCAGACGAAATTTGCATTTCACTTGGATACAGCAAGGTTCTATTTGTTCCGGCTTTTTCTCCGCCGCATAAGACAATGAACGCTGCCGTGCCGCCTGAAAAAAGGGCAGAAATGGTTGCTCTTGCCTGCCAGGGCGATCCGCGTTTTGAAATGGAGCCTTGTGAAATTCAGCGCGGCGGAATTTCATATACGTATGACACTGTCTGCTATATTGAAAAAAAATATAAGCCTGAAAAAATCGGGCTTGTGATTGGCAGGGATTTATTTTCAACATTTCATCTTTGGAAAAATGCCGTCCTGCTTGCTGAAAAATGCGAGCTGATTCTGGCTGAGCGTCCTTTTCAGGTGGAGAATAAATGTTTTAAGAATCTGTCAATAGGAAAATATTCCGAAGCGGATAACTCACCGGAAAATGAATTCATGGCGGAAGATGAGCCGCTTTTTAAGAATGGAGTTTTTCTGAAGAATGAGCCGCTTGCGGTAAGCTCAACTGACATAAGATTCAGGGCGGCAAATAAAATGGCTTTTCAATATCTTGTGCCTTCAAAAGTTTTCAAGTATATTATTGACGGTAATTTATATGGAAGCAAAAACTGAGCAGCTTATAGAAAGAATCAGAAAATACGCAAAATCCGCATTGAAAGAAAAACGGTTCGAGCATTCTGTCCGTGTTGCGGAAACAGCGGCCTTTATGTGCGGCTTGTTTGGCTATGACAAGAACATAGGATATCTTGCTGGCCTTTCGCATGACATCTGCAAGAATATGGAGGATTCCGAAATTCTTTCGCTTGCATCTGAAGATGGAAACTGCATCTCTGAAATTGAAAAAACAAAACCGTCTCTTTTGCATGGAAGAGCGGCGGCTGTTTTGCTTCGGAAAAAATTTTCTGTTCAGGCTCCGGATGTTATTCAGGCTGTTGCGAACCATACGCTTGGCGGCGCTGGCATGGGGACGCTTGCAAAAATAATTTATGTTGCTGATAAAATTGAGCCTGGCCGTCCTCAGTCAACAGAAGAGTACAGGAAAAAGCTTTTTTCTATGCCGCTGAACAATATGACGCTTTTTGTTGTCCAGGAGAACATGGACTATTTAAAAAACAGGCAGAAAAAAATTGCAGACTCAAGCTATGCGTTTGAGGCAGATTTAAAAAATCAGATTGCCATGGAAAGCAGTCTGTGCGCCAGTTGAATTTTTAGGATGGTAAAAATGAATATTTCAAAGGAAAAGAGAAACGGAATTTTTCTTTTTGCTATTCTTGTGATTATTATCGGGGTTGTCAGCGTCGTTGCTTTTTCGCTTCGTGTAGATCCTATTGAAGAAAACTTGAAGCTGAATCCGGTAATAAATAGTCTGTGGATTTTGAAGGACGATGACGGGAATGTTCTTTCGGCCGATGTGCTTGTTTTTTATCCAAAGTCAGGGCAGGCGGTCGCATTTGATATTTTAGGAAACACAGGCGCGATTTATAAAAGCCTTGGACGTGTTGACAGGATTGATTCCGTCTATAAAGAGAAAGGTGCTGTCTCTTACAAGGATGAAATTGAAAAGCTTATTGGGAAAAAAATTCCGTTTACAATTGAAATAAAACTTTCTGATCTGGAGCAGCTTACAGATTATCTTGGCGGGCTGAATATTTTTATTTCATTTCCTGTCGATGAAACTGATGAAAATGGAAGACGCTGCCTTTTTCCTAGCGGCGCTGTTGTTTTAGATGGAGATAAAATTCGTGACTATGTCATGTACAAGAGTCCGTCCGAAAGCATGGGAGATGTTGAAGACAGGCGGCAGGCTGTTTTTGTTTCCTTGATTTATGCTTTAAAAGAAAACCGCAGCGTTATTTTTGCAAAGAATAATTTTTCAGTCTATGAGGAAAAAATAAAGTCAAACATAGACAGGAAGAATTTTTACAATCTGATGAAAAAGCTTTCCTTGATTGACACTGAGCGTTTTTCGATTCAGACTATAACAGGAAGTTTGAGAACTGTTGACGGCCAGACTCTTTTGTTTCCGTATTATGACGGCCAGCTTATAAAGGATGTTGTAAATCAGGCTATAAGTTCTCTTGTTTCAGGAGATTCAGGAAATCAAAACCGCGTCTATGTTCTTGTGATTCAGAACGGAACAACAGAGCAGGGGCTTGCGCGCAACACTTCTTTTCTTTTGCAGAGCGCAGGCTATGAAATTCTTGAGACTAAAAACGCAGACCGGAATGACTATGAAAAAACCGAGATTATAAATCATATTGGAAATTCTGAAGCTGCAAAAACTTTGGGAAATTTTATTCATTGTACAAACATAATTGACGAGGAGGCTATGCCGGAAAATGCTGATTCAGTCAGTGTTGCCCAGGCCGACTTTACAATTATTTTGGGCAAAGATTTCAATGGACGTTTTGTAAAATAATCTTCTTATGCGAAATTGTCCGAGTGAGGAAAAATGGAAAAATCTGTAAAAGAAATGGCGCTGGAAATTGCCAAGCTCATGGAAGATGGAAAAGGTTCGGATGTTTGTGTTATTGATGTTTCTGAGCTCAACAGCTGGACTGATTATTTTGTAATAGCAACAGTTTCTAGCGGTCCGCATTGGCAGGGGCTTTACAAGGAAATAAAGGACTACATAAAAGACACGGATCTTGAAATTCATAAGATTCATAACAAGACTTCCCAGGGCAATGACTGGAATCTGATTGATTTAGGTCCTGTTGTTGTGCATCTTATGAGCCAGGAGGCAAGGGATTTTTACGAGCTTGAAAAACTCTGGCATGCCGGCAAGAAAATAATGTAGCTTTTTTTTATCTAAGGTTTTCTGCGGCGGTTTTTGCTTTGCCGGCAGGAAGCCTGAGCCTGTAAGTTCCTGGCGGTGTGGTTTCCTTTAGAAGCTCAATGTTAAGCATTTTTACAGTTTCAAGAGGAAGCCCTGCGGCCTGTGCCACGGTTGAAAGTTTTATGCTGCCTTTTATTGTAAGATAGCTGAATTTTTCTGGCGCGGCATCTTCAATTCTTTTGTCGGCCACTCCGACTTCTATAGCTCCGTAAAAATCTGCATTTTCAACAATATCCGCAATCGCTATGAGCTTTGGAATGTATTCTGAAGCCTGCTTGCTTAAAAGGCCTTTTTCAGCCAATGCCCAGTAATCTTTTCCCGGATTAGCCTTTACAATCCGACCTACGGCTCCGGCCCCCATATTGTAGGCAGCGATTGCCAGATGCCAGTCTTTGAACATTTTGAAATTTTCAGCCAGCTTCAGCAGCGCGGCGTCAGTTTCTTTCCAGGGATCCCGGCGCTCGTCAAAGTATTCATTTTTCTTTAAGAAAGGATGCATGCTGTTCGCCATAAACTGCCAGATTCCGGTTGCTCCAGAACCCGATACAGCTGTCGGCTTGTAGTTTGACTCCACAATTGGAAGATATTGTAAATAAAGCGGCATTTTATGTTCCTTAAGCTTTGCCCTTATGTAAGGCCTGTATGGAATTGAGTCATAAAGAACATCAGCAAGCCATTGCCGGTTTGAAGGCGTAAGATAGCGTTCCCGGTATTTCAAAGTCGATTCTTTGAAAACTCCTGAAATTCCTATGTCCTTCCGCTTTGGCTCTGGAACTATATAGCTTTTTTGCGCGGAATTTTTACTTTTCTTCTCTGAATTTGAAATAGCATTTTCTTTAGCCGGGGCTTCTCTTTCAAAAACTTCCAGGTTGACTTCAAAATCTGCAACCGGCTCTTCTGCAAAAATGAACGAGGCTATCAATATTGAATATACGGAGGCTGAAAATTTTCTTCCCATTACAATTTTTCACCGAAATAAATTCCTGCCCATTCCCAGCGTCCGTGAATTTCTGGATCAGCTGGAAAATTCACTTTTCTGAAATAAAGATACCAGACGTTTACATAGTTGCTCCAGCCGGTTGTGCGCAGATACGCTTCAGTTGGGGATGATGACGGGTCGAGCTCTGCGCTGTACCGGATTCTGTTTCCTCGCATAAATGAACGCATTGAAAAACTTTCCTGCGCGTTTACATCAGTTTCAACCTGGCGCCATGACATTGCGAAGAAATTGACCTTTGACTTGTAGCGGTCCAAGGCTCTGTAATTATATGATGAAATTCCAGATTTTACAGCGGCGACAAGAGCGTCAAGAGTTTCAAATGTCCAGTCTTTTGACGAGTTGCTGAAATCTATGAGTTGCTTTGCATTTAAATATGCGTTGGGGTAGCCTGAAATTTGCAATGTGGATGCGTCGTCCTGATCAAGAAACTGCGTGTACGAACGGATTGCCTGGTTCCATTCACCTTCCTTTTCATATTCAAGAGCGAGCCTGTAAAAAAGTTCTGTTGTGCTCACATTGTTTGGAAAGCGGCTTATAAGCTGGTTGAAATAAGAAATTCTGTTCGCCGGGCTTGAACTTATCTGTATCAAGTGCTGAAGACATATAAAGTGGATTGATTTTCCCTGGACGATAAGATCATTGTAATTGTTTATAATCCGCTCGAAATAATATTCCGCTATTGGCTCAGCCTCGTTTTCAAGATATGCGTATGCCGTCATCAAAAGCCAGTATGCGTTGTACGGATCATCGTTGTGCTGCTCAACCCAAGTTGTAAGAAAGTGCACAAGCGACGGATAGTCTTTTACGGAAAGCATATTGTTCGCAATTCTATTTACAACTGCGTATCTTGTTTCGCCTCTTGTGTCTTTTTTTTCAAGCAGTGAAATCAAGAGGTTCTGTGTGTCCTTGTATTGCTTTGAAGAAGCTTCTGGCAGAATGGAGCCCCGCTTGTCTTTTGCGCACGAAATGATAATTATGGAAAAAAAAGCTGCGGCTGCAAATTTTAACACTTTCCGAATCATTCGCCTATTCTACCATATTATAGAAAATGTTTTCAATTAAAAAAAATGACGGTCTGCGGATTGCTCACTGTTTTTCTAAAAGCCGTTGTCAAGAATTGAAATTTATCTTATTATTTACCCAGATTATGGAAAAAGTTGAGCGGACAAAAAAAGTTTCTCCAGCAGGATTAGGAAAACGCAGCCTTTATATTGCGTTGGGGTTTATGCTTGTTTTTGACAGCATTTTTTTTGCCTTGCTGAATATAGATTTTTTGCATCTGAGCTTAAAAGAATATTGGCCTGTTACAGTTTTGAATGCCGGGCTTGCTTTTGTTGTTTCAGATTTGTTTATTTATAAAAAAATAAGGGCAGTTTTTTTGTTTCCCTCTGTTGCGCTTTTTATTCTGGGGACTGTTTTTCTGCTTTTTTCGCTTCATTTGTTTCATATTTCGTTTGCAAAATTTATTTCGGTTTTCTGGCCAATAGTCCTTTTTGTTCTAGGAATTCTTCTTATTCTTGTTTATGGTGTTCAAAGAATAAACAGCGAGGAATTTCCGTACATGAAAGATGATTCTTCAGATGACAGTTTTTGAAAAGTTTATAAAAAAAACTAGACTGGATTTTTTCCGGAGTAAATAGCGTGGGCTTTTAAGAATTCATAAGATTTTTTTTAAGTCCTCTGGTTTCAGAATTGAATTTCTTTACGGAAAATGCGCGGAACTTTTTATCTTGTTTTGTTTGCTGCATTATTATTTGTTTTCTCATGTGCAAGCTCGCCTTCTGCCGCGCCGAATTCCGGGGACGTTTCATCGGCGGTTTCCGTTCAGGTTGCGCCTTCAAAAGACAGGTCGTTTTTTTCTTCCATAAATAAGGAGACAATGCGCCTGGTGGAAATTGGTTCTCCTCAAAGCTTAAGGCAGGCTGCGGCTGCTGTCCATAAGAGCTCGGCTGATGAATATTCTGATGCGGAAAGGTGTCTCCTTTATGTTTCTGCGGAAATTATGAGGATTGCATGGCCGTCCGAGCCTGTTACTTGGAATGTTCCGCCTGTTTCCAAAACGAATCAATATATTGGAGCGGTCGAAAGCGCAAAGAAAGGAATTTATGATTTAAGCACAAACCGCTCGGATTTTCTTTCCATTGTGCTTCCGTCCTTGGTGCTGTTGTCCTCGTCCGGTGCTGCTGAAGATTACTATTCGCTGTCTGAAAACTCTTTGAATTTTGCTATTGAGATTTGTCCTGATTCCGTCCTTGCAAATTACCTTATGGGGACGCTTTGCTTGAAAAAGGGCGACAATGAAAAGGCCCTTGAGTATTTTAAGCTCAGCAACGGAAAATATTCAGGCGGAACCAAGGAAATTCTTCAGTCGGTGGCGAAATCCTGCTTTCTGACTGGACGCTATGAGCTTGCGCTTTCATTTGGCGAGGAGCTTTTGGCTAGGTTTCCGCAGGACACGGAGCTTTTAAAGACTTGCGCGCTGTCGGCTTTTAGGCTTGGGGATTTTGACAAGACTGAAAGTTTCGTTGTCCGTGTGCTTTTGCTTGAGCCGGACAATACAAGCTATGTTCTGCTGCGTGCAAAAATTCTTATGGAGAAGCAGGACTATATCAGGGCCTCTTCTTTGCTGGATGCGGTTGAAAAGAAAAATGCGGTTTCAAAGGAATATTATCTTTTGCGCACACAGCTTTTGCGCGACTGGAGCAAAAACAATGCCGCCGCTATAGAATCCGCCGGAACTGCCGTTGCCTTGTATCCCGAAGATTCCGAGACACTGCTTGTCGCTGCGGAGACTGCTTCTGTGTCTGGGCTTTCTGTAAATGGAATGACTGCGCTTGAGCTTGCTGAAAAAGTTCTTGAGAAGGATTCAGAAAATGTCCGGGCGATGGAAATTCTTCTGGATGAGTATATAAAAAAGGCTTATTATACAAAAGCGTATTCTCTAAGCTCCAGTCTTATGAAGTCTCCTTTAGTGGCGAAAAATTCACTTTTCAGGCATATCGATATTTGTCTTGCGCTGAAAAAATACACGGAGGCGATGAGCTTGTCGGAAAAGGCCTATGAGGAAAATCCTGCTGACGAAAATTCGTGCATGGCCTACGTGAAGGTTCTTGCTGCTTCCGGGCAGAAAAATTCAGCAACGCAGCTTATTTCAAGCCTTTTGCCTTCTACCAGCCAAAAAATGAAGAGCTTTCTGTATTTTGAGCGCAGTCAGCTTCAGGAAACAGAGAATTCCGCTCTTGCTGATTTACGGGCAAGCCTTACTGCCAATCCGCGCAACAAGGACTCTCTTTACAGGCTTTATGAAATTTACTATGCGAAAAGGGACTGGCGGCGTGCCCAGTATTATTTAAAGCAGGTTGTGGCTCTTGATCCGTCAAATTCTTTATATCTAAACAAAAACTCAGAGCTTGAAAAACTGCTTGGAAGATAGGTTGCGGCCTGGTTTTCTTCTTATGATAAATAATTCACTTGTAAATTTATGCGAATAATGCTATTCTTCTATACCATTTTAAATTAATTACGAAGGAAGGAATTTAATATGTTGTTTAATTCACTTTTGTTACAGGCTGCAGATCCTGCGGCGGCTTTGGGTGGCGGCGGTGTTGGAATGTTTTTGCCTCTCATTCTTATCATAGGAATTATGTATTTTTTCATGATCCGTCCGCAGAACAAAAAGCAGAAGGAACTTCAGAAAATGCTTGATGCGCTTCAGAAAGGCGATAAGGTAATTACTATCGGAGGAATCCACGGAACTGTCAGCTCTGTAAAAAAAGATTCAAATGTTGTTACTGTAAGAGTTGATGAAAACACAAAGATAGAATTCAACCGCTCTGCAATTGCATCTGTTGTTTCTGACAAGCCTGCTGCAAAAGCTGAAGATAAAAAGTCAGCCAAGAAACAGAAGGAAGAGCCAAAGGCTGGTGCAGGAAATAAAGAGGCGGCGGCTTCAGAGGAAAAGAAAGATGAGTAAGAAAAGCCGGCTTTTTATGATTATTGCAGTGCTGGCTGTTTGCTTCGCCTTTTTGTGGCCGTCAATCAGCTGGTATGTACGCACTCCAAAAGAGGACAAGGTTCTTGCCTTGAGTTCTTTGGAGAATATAAAGAATTATTCAACTTTTAAAGCCAACTCAGAAGTTGAGAAGTTGATTGAAACTGTAAAGGCAAATCCAGAGTCTTCTGTGCCGGAAAACAGTCAGTGGCTTGTAAAGCAGGCAAAGAAAAATTTTAAGGCATCTGGTGAAAAAGCGCCTTCCGCAGTTCTTTTAAAAGACGCGCTGAATTCTTTTGGCTCAAAATCCGAGCTGGCTTCTTTTGTTGAAGGAATCTACAGAAAAAAGGTTCTTAAAACTAAAGATTATTATAAGAATTCTGTAAAGCTCGGTCTTGACCTTTCAGGCGGAATGAATGTAATTGTAAAAGCTGACCTTGATTCCGTTATCGAAAAGCAGGGCGATGCGGTTTTTGATGCCGCGGCTTTAAAGACTGAAGTAATGTCACAGGCTGTTGAGACGCTTACAAGCCGTATTGACCGCTTTGGATTAAGCTCGCCGACAATCAGGCAGCAGGGTGAGGACAGAATTTATATCGAGCTTCCAGGTTCTGCGGAGTCTGACCAGATTAATTCAATAATCCAGGGACGCGGAATTTTGAATTTCCGTCTTGTTGATAATGAAGCCACATCGAATTTCAATGCTTATTATTACAATAATCCTGATAAAACTTTTGATATAAAAGGAAATCTTATTGATCCTTCAATTGTTCCTGAAGACTGTGAAGTTTTGGGATTCTATACAACGGATTCCTACGGACTTGATCAGCGTGAAGGCTATCTTGTTGTAAAGAAAGAAGTTGCTCTTGATGGAAAGCATATAAAATCAGCTGATGTCGGCGCAGAGGAGCTTACTGGCCGCCCTGCTGTTACATTTTCACTTGATACAGAAGGCGCAGAGATTTTTGGAAAATTCACAAGCGAGCATGTTGGTGAAAATCTTTGCATTGTCAGTGATAACAAGGTTAAGTCAAATGCTACTATAAACACTGCTATTACAGGCGGAAATGTTCAGATTACAGGATTTGGACAGAGAGAAGCCCAGAATTTGCGCAAGGTTTTGCAGACAGCATGGCTTGATGTTCCTCTCAGTGTTGAAAGCCAGCAGGTAATTGGCGCTTCTTTGGGAGAAAAGGCAATCCGTCAGGGACTTTTGGCTGTGGCAGTCGGACTTCTTTCGATTATGGTGTTCATGCTTATATGGTACAAGGGTTCTGGAATAAATGCCTGTGTTTCTCAGGCTTTGAACCTTTACATCATGTTCAGTATTTTGAGCGCGTTTAATCTTACAATTACATTGCCGACGGTTGCCGGTATGATTCTTACAATCGGAATGGCTACTGACGCAAATGTTATTATCTTTGAGCGCATAAAGGAAGAACGCCGCCTTGGAAAAGACAGGGCTTCAAGCATTAGCGCAGGATTTGACAACGCGTTCTGGGCCATCATGGACTCGAATATTACAACGTTCATCGCTGCGATATTTATGACACAGCTTGGAAGCGGCGCTGTTCAGGGATTTGCTGTGAGCCTTGCGATTGGTGTAGTTTCAACTGTATTTACAGCTTTGGTAGTTTCACGCCTTATATTTGATTTCCAGACAGAAGTTTTGAAAGTGAAAAATATCAGCATTGGCTGGGGGATTAAATAATGAAAACAGTAAAAAAATTCAGTAAAGCATTTCCTGCCTGCGCTGTTTTAAGTTCAGTTTTGATTCTTTTTGGAATCGCAGGAATTTTTATCCGTGGAATAAATTTCGGCATTGACTTTGTGCCAGGTCTTTTGGATGAAGTCCGCATTGGACCGGCGGCGCTTGAACTGTCGTATACCGGTTCTGCAAATGTAAGCCTGGGAACTTCCAGCAATGCGCTGGAGCTTGTCATAACTGGCACTGGCACAGAAAACGAAACAAAGGTTTTCTCTTATGCTCAGAATCCTACGGTAAAAGACATCGCGGCTTCTCTTTCTGAAGTTGACGGGCTTTCAGTTTCTGTTAAAGGCTCTGAAAATGTAAGTTCATACGGAATCTATTTGGACAGTTCTTCAACTTCACGTCTTTCCGCCGGAACTCCTGTTTTGCTTTATGCTTCAGATGCGTCCGCAAATGTTTCCATTGATGATGTCCGTTCTGCGCTTGCTTCCGAGGGTATTGAAGTAAAAGCTCTTGGAGATGATTCTACCAGAAGTTTTCAGATTCGTGCGGCAATTTCAAAAAACGGTGCCTCTTCAGATTCGCTTCAAAATGAAATTATCGGCTCTCTTAAGGAGAAATTCGGTGAACACAATGTTGCGATTATAAAAACTGATTTTGTAGGCTCTGGATTTTCTAGCAGCAATGCGGTTAAGTCCGTTGTCCTTGCAGCGGTTACATTGCTTGCGATTTGGATTTACTGCGCTATAAGATTTCACTGGGATTTTGCGCTTGGCGCGATAATTGGTCTTGTCCATGACTGCTTTATAATGTTCTCGTTTATTTCTTGGACACAGGTTGAATTTTCTGCGACAACATTTGCGGCGGTTCTTACAATTTTTGGATATTCAATCAATGCTACAATTGTTATATTGGATCGTGTGCGCGAAAATATCAGTTTAGTTCAGACAAAGAACTTTAATGACATACTTAATATTTCAATTTCTGAAACATTGTCGCGCTCAATTATTACAACTGTAACAACTATGTTTGCTTCTATTGCGCTTCTTGTTTTCACTTCGGGCAGCATAAAGGATTTTGCTATTGTCCTCACTGTTGGTCTTGTTTCGGGATGCTATTCTTCTATGCTCATTGTTTCTGGTTTTGTGTCTTTGATGCGCCGCAATTGGGAGCCGGGAGAATTTTCAAACCATGTAAGGCCTCATGCCAAAAAGAATGTTCTTTCGATTAAATCTGCACAGAATGTTTAAAAATTTATTCGTGCGGAGGGTTTAATGTCCTGACGCTTGCGTCGTATAAAGGGTATTAAACCCGACTGCAATGCCTTTTAGGAACCGGCATATCTTGCTGTTTGCGGCGAGGTTGTTGATTCTAGGCGGAATTTTTCTGCCTTTTAAAGAATATTTTTAGGCCGTAACTTTTTTAGTTGCGGCTTTTTTTGTAAGCAGAATATATTGCTGGAGTTTTTGTTGAAAGTTATTCGTGCCAAAGTCCTTGGTTTTTGTATGGGAGTCCGGCGTGCTGTTGAAACAGCATCAGCTGCGCTTAATGATTTGGACGGAAATGGAAAAAATAAAGTTTTTACTCTTGGACCTTTGATACACAATCCGCTTGTCATGGATTCCTTTGAAAAGAAAGGTGTGCGGATTCTGGAGCCTTCTTCGGTTGAAAATGCAAAGAGTGATTCTGTTGTGGTAATCCGTGCCCATGGAACTACGCCGCAGGTTGTGTCTGCTCTTGAGAATCAGGGCGCGAAAATTCTTGATGCGACTTGTCCAAGAGTGCATCTTAGCCAAAAAAGGGCGGCTGAATGGGCAAAAAAAGGTTTTCTTGTTGTGATTGCGGGCGACAGAAACCACGGCGAAGTTGTAAGCATTTCAAGCTATGCTGAAAACAAGGTTCTTGTTGTGGAAAATGCAGACGAGGCCTTGAAAATTGAAATTCCGGAAAAAACTGTTTTGATTGCGCAGACAACTTTCAGTCCTGCTGAGTTTGAACGGATTTCTTTTGTGTTGAAGAAAAAAAATCCTTCTATACATATTTTTAATTCTATATGCTCTGCTACGATGGAGCGTCAGAATTCACTGAAGGAATTTGAAGGCAAGGTGGATGCGGTTCTCGTTATTGGCGGAAAAAATTCAGCAAATACACGCAGGCTTTTTGAGACTGCATCATCAATATGCGGAAAAACTGCGCTTATAGAAAACGCTTCGGAAATCCCTGATGAAATTTATTCTTTGGGAACTGTCGGACTTTCCGCCGGAGCAAGCACACCTGATTTTGTTATCGATGAGGTGGAGCGTGCTTTGCTTGCGGCAGATAAAAAATCCTATTCCATTTGAAATAGTTTTATTTTTCACTATAATTTGAATCTGGAGGTCTATTTTATGAAGAAAATAATTTTGGCCGCTGCTTTTTTAGCAGGCATGGCTGAACTGTTTGCTTACAATCCGCCTTATGGTGGAGAGGAGCTTTACAGGCTTACACATCCTGAGCTTATGTCTGGAGCTGCATCTGCCGCTGGCGGTCCGAATTTTACGATTGTTCCCGCATCCATAACTTATAATCCTGCTCTTGTTGCCGGTGAGCAAAGGGCTGACATTGATTTTAGCGGAACTGTCTTCTATAACTTTGACAAAGTAAAAATTGAAGGTGAAAGCAGCGACAAGACAGCTGGCGGCGGATTTCAGGCTGGAATGATTGTTCCTACGAAATGGTCTGTTTTTTCTCTTACTGCAAATATGCTTTTTGCTGATTTCTATGGAATGGATTTAAGAAAGACCTTAACTTTCCATGGAGGAGCTGCAAAGGAAGTTAATGAGACGCTTTCTGTCGGCGCAAATGTATATACTGGACTGTACATGGGAAGCGGTTCTGATTTTTCAGCAGGAATAGATTTAGGCGCGCTTTTTAAAATGGATGATTTTTCTATTTTTACTAATCCGCGGCTGGGATTTTCACTTTTGAATATCGGAAAAACTGCTGACTATAAAACTGTTGGAATTGATGAAAAAAAAGAATCGTCGGCGTATCCATCGATGCTTACACCGCGAGTTGGTTTTGCCTCGACTGTATTTGATGTAAAGAATTGGAAAGGCTCGTTCAGCACGGACCTTGCGTTTCCAGTTTTTCAGAACTGTATAATGGATTTGGGATTCGGGTTTGAATATAACAAATTTGTCCGTCTGTCTTTTGCGTGGCAGTCGAATCTCCGCGAGATTGTGGAGGGAAAAGCTGACGGCGTAAGCTTTATTTCTGTTGGAGTTTCATTCAAGCTTGGAATTACTTCTAAAAGAATTTCGGAGACCAATGCTGACTGGGAAAAAAGTGAAGTGACTCCTTCTGTTGCAACGCAGACTCTTTATTCAGGAATTCAGGCTGTGAGTTTCGGCGCAAGGCTGGACTTGGGATTAAAAGACACAGATGCCCCTGAAATAATTCTTTGGAACGAGGAATAAAAATGAAGAAATTGACTAAAAAAAATTTTACAGCTTTTGCCATTTGCTCTGCGCTTAGTTTGTCATCTGCGCTTTTTGCCGAGCCTGGAGTTGTATATATTTCTCCTAATAACGACGGAGTTCAGGATGCTCTTGAAGTGCCGTTGAAAATCCGTGAGAAACGCTATGTAAAAGAATGGAGCTTTGTGATTACTGATGAGGCTGGAAATGTTGTGCGCACAATCGGAAATAAAATTTCACTCCCTTCAAAATTTACTTTTAAAACTTTTTTCAAAACACTGATAGCTCCAAAGCGCGGTGTCGATATTCCTTCCTCGATTGTCTGGAATGGATTTTTGGATGACGGCTCATTGGCGCCGGACGGAAACTATTATTATCAGTTCACGGCCTCTGACGATAACGGAAACACAGCCACAACTTCAAAGCTTCCGGTTGTGGTTGACAACACTCCGCCGGAAATCAATCTTGTAAAGCTTGAAGGAGCTGATAAAATTTTCGGAGAAGGAAGCAAGTCTGTTTTGAAAATAAAGCAGTCCGGCTCAAATGAAAAACTGTGGACTGCTAAAATAACAGATGCCCATGAAAATCTTGTGCGCTCATACAAATGGGAAGATTCTTCTCCGCTGGAAATTGAATGGAACGGAACAGATGAAAGCAAGTCTATTGTTCCCGACGGAATTTATAATTATGAAATTACTTCGACTGATTTAGCTGGCAATGTTTCTGAAAAAGCAAGAATTTCAAATATAATTTTTTCTGCTGAAAAACCAGAGACCGCAGTTTCAATAGACGGCTCAAGATATTTTGCTCCGTCTCCAAAAGGCAAGGTCGCAGTTGATAGAAAGTCAATAAATTTTGCGGTTGCAATTCCTTCACCTTCTGCGAGCGTGAATTCACTTACGGACTGGCAGATTGCTATTGTGGGAAAAAATGATGATAAAGTTTATTATTCAAAATCAGGAAAAACAAATCCGCCTTCTTCATTTCTCTTCAATGGAAAAAGCAATTCTGGAACAGATTTGGCGGATGGCGAGTACCGTGCAAAAATAACCGCGCGCTATTTGAATGGCTATGAGCCTGATCCTGTTTATTCTCCTGTTTTTGTCATTGACAATGAAGCTCCAAAGGCGGCGGTTTCTCTTCCTGCGAATACAGTATTCAACGGTAAAAATAAATTTCAGATTTCTCAGCAGCAAATGGCTGAGCCGGCTTATACCGGAGAAAAAATTTGGACAGGAAAAATTATTGATGAAAATAATTCTGCTGTAAAGAGCTTTGATTTTGACTCTTCGCTTCCTGCTTCTGTTGAATGGGATGGCCTTGATGACAGCGGTCAATTCGTGAAAGATGGAAAGTATAAATATGTTCTTGAAGTTTCAGAGCTTGCGGGAAACTGCAATGCAGTTGAAACAAAGGAATTTGTTCTTGATACAAGCAAAACTGAGCTTGCGCTTTCAGTGAGCCCGGCTGCATTTTCTCCGAACGGAGACGGAATCCATGACAAGGTTGTTTTGACTCCGGCCGTAAAAGCTTCGAGCGGAATTGATTCTTACGAGCTTAAGATTTCAAGTGGAGCTGTTGTAAAAACTTTTAAGGGCACTGGAAAAATTCCTGCGTCATTTACATGGGACGGTCTTTCTGATGATGGAACGCGGTGCGCAGACGGAACTTATTCAGCTGTCATAAAAACAGTCGCAAACAGCGGAACAGAGGCAGAGGCTTCAAGCCAGGAATTTATTATAGATACAGTTGCGCCTTCAATAAAAATTTCATCTCCGTATACAATTTTCTCTCCAGACGGAATTTCAAGCCGCCAGAATATTCCTGTAAAAGTTGAAGACTGTTCTGAAGAAGCAAAATGGAGCGCCGAGATACGGAATGCGAAAAATCAGGTTGTAAAAACTTTTGCATGGAATAATTCAAGGGCATTGGATTTTGTGTGGGATGGAACTGACGACAGCGGAAACAAAGCTGCGAATGGAATTTATTCGCTTGTTGTTTCTTCAAAGGATGCGGCTGGAAATTTTGGAAGCGCCTCGATTGCCAGAATTTCTCTGGATGCGCGTCCTGTTTCAGGATTTATTGCGGCTGAATACAAGGGAATTTCTCCTAATGCGGATGGAATTCTTGATGTTCAGAAATTCGATATAAAGGTTTCGCTCGCAGAAGGAATTTCCTCGTGGAAGCTTGACATTGTTGATTCCGCTGAATCTATTGTAAAGACATTCTCAAGCAATGACAGCGAGAATCTTCCGGCTTCGGTTAGCTGGGCAGGCGATACAGCTGACGGAAAAATCGCAGAGGGAATTTTTGCAGGAAAGCTTCATGTTGAGTATGCAAAGGGAAATTCTGTGGATGCAGTTTCTTCAAGCTTTGTCTGCACTGCTGTTCCTCCTTTAGTTTCTGTTAGAACCGCTCCAAAATATTTCAGCCCGGACAATGACGGCAACGATGATGATTTGTTCATTGAGCTTGGATGCCAGACAATCGCAGGCCTCAAGAACTGGAATTTCACGATTAAGGATAGAAATGGAAAGCCGTTCTGGAAGACAAGCGGAAAATCGTCAATTACAAAAAGAATTATTTGGGACGGACGCGGAAACAACGGAGAAATTGTTCAGTCTGCGGAAGACTATCCGTTTGAATTTACAGCTTATGATGAGCTTGGAATGTCAAGTTCTGTTGAAGGCGTAATAAATGTTGATGTTCTTGTTGTCCGTGACGGAAGCAAGCTCAAGATGCAGATTCCTTCGATTATTTTTAGAAGCAATGAGGCTGACTTCGGTGTAAGAACTGTCGGCGCGGATGGAAAAATCTTAAAGGCTGGAATAACACAGGCGCAGGCTGACAACAATGCCCGTGTTCTAAAGCGTGTTTCTGAAATTCTAAAGAAATTCAAGGACTATAAAGTTACTATTGTTGGCCATGCGAATAGAGTTTCTGACAATGCTGCGGAAGAAACAGAAGAAGGCGTTTGGGGCAAGGCTTTGATTTCTCTTTCTGAGCAGCGCGCTGAATATGTTAAGAGCCAGCTTGTAAAATTCGGAATTAATTCTTCACGTCTTTCTGTTGAAGGAAAGGGCGGAACAGAGCCAGTCGCAGACCGCAAGGATGCAAACGTGAACTGGAAAAACCGCCGTGTAGAATTTATTCTTGAAAAGTAAATCTTGATTTATGCGGAAGATTTAATGCTCCGGTCTTCATGGCGAATATCGGGCGTTGAATCCGGCTGTGATGCTTTGTAATAGCAGCCTCCTAAACTGGACAAAGAAAGTTCAGTTTTGGGAGGCTGTTTTTTTATAGAATTGTAGCTGCGGGATTAGTGGGCTGTGTTTTTACAGTTTGCAGTCCGCTCTTTGAATAAGCTCTGTTTCCCATTCAAGCAGGGCCTTTTCTTTTTGCGGACAGTTGCCTTTTACATCGCACATTATTCTGAACACCGGTTCTGTTCCGCTTGGACGCATCCATATAAAAGCGGCAGGATTTCCAGAACTGTCCAAGAATTTCACTTTTAGTCCGCCGTTTGCATTGTTCCAGTCCTGGACGCTTCTAGTTTCCTTTGTGCCGTTTGTTAAGCAACATTCGTAGCCTGTGATTCCGTATTCATTTTTAAGCTGCTCTTTTTTTTCTTCCCAGGATGAAATGAATTCTCTTCTGAAATTTTCCTTGAGCTTGCCCTTGTCCTTCATCTTCACTTGAAGAACCGCGCGGCTTTCGCTTACTCCTGTCGTTGTGTATTCTGGCAGCGTGGAGATAACATCGCCCAGTGTGAAATTTTCGCTGTATTTCTCTTCCTGGCCGGACATCTTGCACCACAAATGGAACAATCCAATCTTGTTTTTTGTGTCCCGCAGCGCAAGAAGCTTTACAAGCGCAAAGATTGTAGCAACTGGATCCCTTACCGCAGAAGGGTATGTTATGTTTCCGCCGTTGCTTCCTTCCCCGAATATTCTTACGTTGAAACCTTCGCTTCTTTTTTCACGTGCAAGGTTCACTACATTGGCTTCTCCAACTTCCGCGCGGAATACTTTTGCATTCAGGCTGGCGCAGATTTCGTCAATTCTCATGGAAGTAGGGCAGTTTACAGCCACCGCAAGATTTTTAGCGTCCGGATTTTTCCAGTATTCAAATGCAAGTTCCGACATTACACACAGCGCGAACACTTTTTGTGCTGGCACTGTTTTTGCCTCTTTTCCGTTCCAGTAGACAATGTTTCCGCGGTCGCCGTCGCAGTCCGGCATATAACCAAGCAGGGCTGATTTGTTTCCTTCTTTCTGAAGCTCATTGATTTTCTGCGCGCAATGCACAAGATTTTCTGGCTCTGGAATTATTGCATGGACAATTTTATCTTCATTGAATGTAATAAAACCGATTCCGCTTTCCGGGATAAATTTTTTATCTATTGAAGTTGCTCTGGCGGAACCGTTCATATCACACACAATGCTAAGTGGATTTTTCTGCGCTGCTTTTTTTAAAATGCTGAACAGCTTATGCTGAAATAAAATTTTTGGACTTCCGGCTATTACAGTCTTTATAAATTTTTCGTAGGCGGCAAGAGACTTTTTTTTATACTTGGCGCATTTTGCGTACACATTTTCAACTTGTGTTTTTTGCGCCTTGAATGCAAGTGAAAGCGCGTGTTCTTCTGCTCCGGCTGAACTGCATTTTGCTGCAAAGTTTTCCGCGAGTTTTTTTGATTCCCCGGCTTCAAGAACGCCTCCGTTGTTCAGACCGAATTTTATTCCGTTGTGTCCTATTGGATTGTGGCTTGCTGAAATGTAGAGGAATCCGTCATGCTTTTTTGAATATGCCATGATTTCCGGAGCGGCAGCAGTTCCAAGAAAAACAACTTTTATTCCGCAGGCGCAGAGTCCTTGAATTACATTGAGCGCGATTTCTTTTCCTGTAGGACGGGTGTCTGTTGCCACAACAACTGCCGGCTCTTTTTTGCCCGTTTTTGAAATTATATATTCAGCGAATGTTTCTGCAATTAAAAGACAGAGAAAACTGTTTGCTTCTCCGATTTTTGACGATGTGTCTTCCGCATCCATGCTTTCTGCAAAAACTTTTCTCCAGCCGGACGCCGATAAAATCATATTGTGTTCCATAATATGCTCATTATAACGCTTTTGCCGCTAGTGTGGAAGCGAACAAATTTACAGACTCTTATAAAGATAGTAAGTGTTTGAATTTTTTGTTATGCTTGTTCATGTCTGAAATTCCTTATGTTGGAGATAAAATGAGAAAATTACTTTTTATGATGACGATTTTTCTTGGTTTCATTGCTTCATCTTTTGCCGTAGATTTGTCCAAGGACAAATATCTTCGCTTTGAATTCACATGGGATTCATCTTATTTTCTGACTCCTGAAGCGATATATCGAATTTGCTGGGAAGGCAGCTTTTATGAGAAACTTAGCCGTAGCGATTTCAGGCTTGACGAGAACGGCTGGTTTTATTATGACGAAATCATGTTCATTCCGGAGCTTGCGGTCAAGTTAGGCGGAAATTGCAAGAATAATGAATATGCGCAAATGCGAGGATATTTTTACAATCCGTGGTTCAAAGTTACATATTCTGCATCATCTTCGCTTTCTGAAAACACGAGGAGCGGCTTGGTGGTCTATTCAGCCGAAAATCTTGGCACATTTGCTTTTGCGCCCACTGACCATTACGAGAGCCTTTCATGGAATTATGACCATATTCCCTGGGTCGAGGGTGAAAGCGGTTACGGAATTGGCACAGTTATAAAAATGACTTCGGAAAACCCTTTCAAAAAAATTATGATTCTGAACGGCTATGTTGATGCAAAGAAGCCGGAATTGTACCGAAAGAATTCCCGCGTAAAGGCATTTTTTGTCCGGGACTTGGATAACGGCAGCGAATACACTTTTGAGCTTGAGGATTGCGTGTGCTTTCAATTCTTCAACCTGAACCATGAAACAAAAAAACTAGAGTTGAAAATTGGGGAAGTCTACAAGGGCGACAAATGGGAAGACACGTGTGTTTCGGCGATTGTTCCCGAATCTCATAACAACGGCACAGAGGCGTATCCAGCATATCAGAAATATTCCTGCTTCGACAAGAAAGAAGATATACTCAAAGTGATAGACTTGTACACTTCCGAATACAAGTTCCGCAAATATGAGCCTGACCCATACAAATAAGAATTACGGCTTTTAGAGATGCAAGCCTCGAATTATTGTAAGAAACTTTTTTAACTTGTATAATCTGACAAAAATGGAAGAAAAAATTATGAAACCAAACAAAATCAACGTCCTTATTCTGATGGCAATTATATTGATTTTGTGTGTGCAGTCAGCCACATCGCGAGGTATAAAGACTGCGGAAACTATCAAGATTGTAGCAAAACATGAAACAGAATAAAAAAAAGGTTTTCCGAACCGTCTACGAAGATATGGTTGCGCCAATTGCTATAAGTCCCTTTATATTATACGACAACTATGTCGAGGTGAAAGTTTGCAATGTCAGTGATGAGCCAATAAAGGAAATGATTTTTTCTTACACTGTGCTTGATAAAAATAATAAAAAGATTTTTTCGGTGTCAGAAAAACTTACGGATAAAATTGACCAATATGCGGCCTATGAAATAATGATAAAAAATCTTAAGATTATTTCTGGCTGGACGGAAACCATTCAAGACATAAAGATAAGAATTGTATTTGACAGCGGAAGAGAAGCTGAGTTTTCAAATGATGAAATTATTGCCTGCACGCTAGACAAGTTTACATTCAGTATTTACAATGACGAGAATATCTCTATCTCTTGGAGGTACGATATGCCCGCAGCCTATGTGCTGATGTTTGAATCGACGAAATTTTTTGACTATTCATATTTCCGTTTTAATGTAGAGAAATACAAAGCTGACGGAATGATTTTAGACAGCTTTGATGGGCAGTTTGGTTTTGACAATGATTGGTGGAATGAAGGTGAATTAGAATGCGGCGAGATTATTATGCCTAATTATCTTGAATATGTGTTCAAAACGACAAAATCTATTGAGATTGAATATCTTGTGGAAAATCCAAACAAATCTAAACAACGGAACTTGTCAGAAGAAGAAATGAGAAGCATTGAAAAAAAAATTGTCATTGATGACGAGACTTTCTTAGAGCGGATGCGTGCATTCGCCGCTTTTATGAATATTATGGGGTTGCGCTAAATGAAAAAGTTAATTCTACTGATTGTTTTATTTGTTTTACGTTCTTTATGCTGTTTTGCTGAGAACGAAGGTAAAATAAAATTTATTCTATATCAAAATAATTATTATAAATACATGGTCAATGAAAAAATGTTATTACTCTATGACCACTGGGGAAGCATTGATACAGCAAAAGGAATATTTTTTTTCAAAGAAGATCATAGTGATAAATCAGCCCCTGCAAGAGATAGGGAATTTGCATGTATGGGATTTTGGGATGTTCCTATATTAACTTTCTACCCCGAAAAAGGATATTATATGCTTTGGTCATACGGAGATGATGCTGATTCTTCAGACTTTACAATACCTGAAATTATCGGCGAAGTTTATCTTGAAGAAAATTTTATCAACGAGTTTCTTGCAAACGACTTCTATTTGAACTTCATTAGAAATATTCCAGAGGAAGATGCCCCCTGGTATTTGACAAGAGAAAAATACTGTGAAGAGGGTAAAAGAAGGTTGCGTGAATATTATCTTCCAAACTTAGATAAAAGCCAGTTTCGTATCCTTAGAAACACTATATATGCCTATTACGGCTACCGCTTTGTCTCAAAAGATTTGCAGGAGTTTTTTAATAGAACAAAATGGTACAACCCTGTAGATAATTTTGACGAGTCACTTATTGCTGAACCACATCGGGAGTTTATTAAGCTGATAAAGGAATTTGAAAGCAAATTATAAATTGTTTAGTGCAAATTAATTGTTGGTTTTTTAACAGTACTGGAAAAGATTGGTGGTATGGAGGAAAGAAAACGGCGATAAAATCGCTTCGCTTACGAATTAGTTGGTTTTTCTCCCTCCAAAAACCTGCGTTGCACATTGCCTTTGTTTTCAATATAATAATCCGCATTATGTCAGAAAGAAACGAAAAAGAACTTTGCCACTGGGCAGACCAGCAGGCTTCAAGAATCATTAAGCAGAAGGGCGAGCTTGACCTTTACACTTGCGCCTCTGGAATCACACCGAGCGGAACTGTCCATATTGGAAACTTCCGCGAGATTATCACCGTGGACTTGATTGTGCGCGCGCTGCGGGACCGCGGCAAGAACGTGCGCTTTATTTATTCATGGGACGACTATGATGTCTTTAGAAAGGTTCCGGGAAATATGCCTCAGCCTGAGGTGCTTGAAAAATACTTGCGTTATCCTATTACAATGGTTCCGGATACTTTCGGCCGTGATGAAAACTATGCGCGGCATCACGAGCGTGACATAGAGACACAGCTTCCTCGTGTGGGAATTCATCCGGAATTTCTTTACCAGGCGACCCGCTACCGGGAGAACCGCTATGCGGAGGGAATGAAAAAGGCGCTCCAGAACCGCGAGCTTATAAAGCAGTGTCTGAACGAGTACCGCGACGAGCAGCACAAGATGAAAAGCGAGGATGTTTACTGGCCTGTTGCCGCTTTCTGCTGCAAGTGCAACAAGGATGAAACTGAAATCACCGGCTATGACGGCGAGTACGGCGTTACTTACAAATGCAAGTCATGCGGACACGAAGAGAAAGGCGACCTGCGCACTTCAAAGGAATTCAAGCTGGGCTGGAGAGTCGACTGGCCTATGAGATGGAACGAGGAAAAGGTTGTATTCGAGCCGGGCGGAAAGGACCACATCAGCCCTGGCGGAAGCTACGACACTGCGAAGCTTGTCAGCAAGAAAGTGTTCGGCTGGGATGCTCCTGTTACAATGAAGTACGACTTTGTAAAGCTCAAGGGAGTTCCAGGAAAAATGTCATCCTCAAAAGGAAAGGTGATTTCTCTTGTAGACGCTCTGGAAGTTTACCAGCCTGAAGTTTTGCGCTACATATTCGCCATGAACAAGGTTGATCATGAATTCAGCATCAGCTTTGATTTGGATGTTGTTACAATATATGAGGCCTATGACAAGACAGAGAGAATCGCATGGGGAATTGACAAGGCAAAGAACGAGGATCTGTTCCTGAAGGAAAAGCGCATCTATGAGCTTAGCCAGATTGAATGTGGAATGCCAAAGGTTCAGCCGTACCAGATTGGATTCCGCCTGCTTACAACTTTGCTTCAGACTTACTCTGGAGACATCGAGGCTGTTATTGCTTCACTCAAGGATGTAAAGGAAGAGCAGAAGGAAACTTTGCGCCGCCGTTGTGAATGCGCATGGTACTGGATAAAGGAAAGCGCTCCTGACTGCGCTCCTGATTTCTGCTTCACTCTAAGGGAAGACGGCTCTAAGGCTGACGATATATCCGGAGTTATGCTTGATGCTGTGCGCCGGGTTCGAGACGAGGTTGTTCCTAGGCTTGATTCATTTGCTGTTGACAAGGAGTGCCAGCAGGCGATGTACGACATTGCGACAGGACTTGGACTTGAGTCAAAAGCATTGTTTACAGCTTTGTATCATGCCCTGATTGGAAAGGATCAGGGGCCGCGCCTTGCAAGTTTCTTTAGGATTATCGGAAAAGAAAAGCTTCAGAAAATTCTTGGTGTATACTGATAGTTTTTTGCATAGGGGGACATTTATTATGGAAAAGAAGAAAGTTTATATTTCACTTGTGTTTAATATTTTGATTGCCGTTTTTGAAGCGGCGGCTGTTGTGCTTAGCTTTAATGAGTACCGCGGCTTTACTTTTTTCAAATTTTACACACAGGACAGCAATATCCTTCTTGGCCTTTCTTGCGCATTTTTAGCGGCCCTGAAAATCCGCTGGATTTGCTCCAAGAAAAATGTTCCCTATATGGCAAAGCTTTTTTCTTATATCGCTGTATGCTGCACAACTCTGACTATTACAGTTGTGCTTGCTCTTCTGATTCCAAATGCAGGCGGATACACAATGCAGAATTTCAGCAGCTATATGCTTGAAGGCTCTGGATTTTTTATGCATTTTGTGTGTCCTATTATGGCTCTTATTTCATTTATTTTCTTTGAGGACATACATCTGCCTTTCCGTGCGTCGGCTTGCGCAATTGCTCCAACTTTGCTTTATGCGGCAGTCCTGTTCATTCTGAATATTGCGCACGTTCTGGTGGGGCCGTATTTTTTCCTCCATGTTTATGAGCAGACTGTTTTGGCTTCTGTTGGCTGGACTTTTGTTGTCATCGGCGGAAATTATTTGATGAGCGCTGGAATATGGGCGGCATCCAGAAAATAGCTGCCTTTTGCAGGATAATTTTGATATGGTAAAAAATCTTCTTTGGATATTTTTGATTTCTATGGTGCCTCTTATTGAGCTTAGGGGCGCGATTCCTGTTTCCCAGGCTTTGAAGCTGCCGTTGCTGCTTTCCTACATCGTCTGCATAATTGGAAACATGGCTCCGGTTCCATTTATTTTCTTGTTTGCAAGAAAATTTCTGGAGTGGGGAAAGGACAGGCGGCTTGTAGGCGGTATTTGCCGTTTCTTCTTGATGAGGGGAACTTCCGCAGGCCAAAAAATGCAGGCGAAGGCCGGCCGGGGACTTTATTTTGCGCTTTTCCTTTTTGTAGGAATTCCGCTTCCTGGAACTGGAGCGTGGACCGGAACACTGGCGGCGAGCCTGCTTGATCTGGACGGAAAAAAAACTTCGCTTGCTGTTATGGGAGGCGTTCTTCTTGCCGGTGTGATTATGCTTGTTCTGACTCTGCTTGGTTTTGGAGCTGCAAGCGCAGTCGCAGGATAGAATTTAAAATTAAAGAGGCTGCCCGCCGGGCAGCCTCGTGCTTTTTATGCCTGCAATGCTGTAACTGCTACAGTCGCAACAATGTCGTCAACATTGCATCCGCGGCTTAGGTCGTTGAGCGGCTTTGCGAATCCCTGGCATACAGGGCCAATCGCCATCCATCCGCCCATTCTCTGGGCAATTTTATAGCCGATGTTTCCGGCGTTTATATTCGGGAAGACAAAAACGTTTGCGTGTCCTGCCACTTTGCTTCCTGGAGCCTTGAGCTCTCCGACTTCCGGGGCTACAGCGGCGTCAAACTGGAACTCTCCGTCCAAGGCAAGGTCTGGAGCTTTTTCCTGTGCAAGCTTTACAGCCTCCTGGACTTTTGGAACGCTCTTGAAGAACTTGTCGTCATTGCCGCTTCCTTTTGTGCTGAAGCTGAGCATCGCGACTCTTGGCTCGATTCCTGCAATCTTTCTTGCGGTTTCTGCTGTGGCGACCGCTATGTCAGCCAGCTCTTCGCTTGAAGGCTCAATGTTGATTGCGCAGTCGGCAAGAAGAGCAACGCCTTCCTTTATGTACTTGTTTCCGCACTCAGGGGCAACCATGATAAAGCTTGATGAAACTGTCTTTATTCCAGGAGCTGTCTTTATGACCTGAAGTCCGGGACGAAGCGTGTTTGCTGTTGAGTGGCAGGCTCCGCTTACAAATCCGTCCGCATCTCCGGCTTTAAGAATAAGAGCTCCGAACATTGTGCGGTCCTTGAGAATGTAGTTCTTGGCATCCTGAACTGTAGGATATTCAGCCTGTCCTGTCTTCTTGTTGATTTTGCCTTCGCGTGTCTTGAACAGAAGCTCCGCATATCTGTCTGTGTCCGGACTTGATGCCGGGTCTACAAGCTCGATTCCTGCAAGATCAACGCCTGGCGCTGCTTTTGCACATTCCTCTGCGTTTCCAATAAGGATGATTTTTGCAATTCCTTCCTTTACGATTTTTGCGGCCGCCTCAACGACTCTTTTGTCCTCGCCCTCGCAGAGAACAATTTTCTTTCCGGCTGTCTTAGCCTTTTCCTTTAGCTGTGAAACAAAGTCCATAATGCACCTTCTTTGATTGTTTTGTTTGAAATCGGGCAACCGGAATTCGAATCCGGGACCTCGTGCCCCCCAGACACGCACGCTAACCAACTGCGCTATTGCCCGAAAAAGCAAGTGCATTATATCAAATGGCGCCCCGATTATCAATTGCAGCGGAAAGACTGTGTTTTCGTTTCTTGCAAGAGGGGGTGTTTTGTGGTAGAATTTTTTGCAGGTCTATAAAAGAAAATGAAGAACAGTAAAGGAAAAAAATCATCTATTGTGATTATTCTAGTTTCAACTCTCATTGCTACAAACCTTTTTGTAGGCGTGATTTCTTATTGTGTTTCCGCAAGCGCATTGAAAAAGTCTGTGAATAGCCAGCTTTCCGCAATAACCGCAGACTTGTGCAACCAGATTGTCGCGATAAACAGAAAGACAATTTCTCAGCTTACTTTGCTTTCAAGGCTGGAGCTTCTAGGCAGGGAGGATGTTTCTCTTCATGAAAAGCAGAAGCTCCTTGCTCCGATAATCAAGAATCTGGACTCAAGGTACCGGGATGTCGCCTTTTACGACAAGAACGGAGACAGCCTTTTGATTGACGGGCGTATGCTTAATTTTTCCGACAGGCCGTATTTTCTGCAGGCGGCGCATGGAAAGAATTTCTTTTCCGATCCAAAATTCAGCCCGGTTACAAATTCTGTTCTGCAGCATTACAGTGTTCCGGTTTATAACAGCGAAAACAGCATCTCTGGCGTTCTTGTTCTGGTTGTAAACGGAAATTCAATTTACGATACAATCAAGGATATTGATCTGGGCGAAGGAATGAGGCCTTGCGTCGTAAGCAGGGAGACTGGAAAAATTGTCGCCTCCGAGAACAGCTTGAATTCAGATGCGGCTGAAGATGCTGGGGATTTTTATCCGCAGGAGCTGCTTGATAGAATCTCAATGGGCGAGGTCGGCTCTTACCACTACTTTGACACCAGGCTGAATAAAGAAATGATTGCTTCGTTCGCCCCGGTTCCTGATTCCCAGTGGTCGGTTCTGGCTGTTGCTCCGTATAAGTTCTATTTTAGCTCATTGACTGTCTTGCTGCGCCTGATTGCTGTGGTTATGGTGGCGGTGATTTTAATATCGGTTCTTATTGTCTCAAAGATTCTAAAAACATTTATAAAGCCTTTGGTTTTCGTTAAGCAGTCTGTGGACAAAATTGCAACTGGAAACGCAGACCTCACAAAGCGCATTGAAGTGATTTCAAACGATGAGATTGGCGATGTTATAAAAGGATTCAACCTGTTCCTTGAGAAGCTTCAGGAAATCGTAAAAAAGATTCTAGGCTCAAAGGATAGTCTTTCCGCCGCGGATGAAAGGCTTCAGGCCTGCACAAAGAACACAGAGGATTCTCTTGGACAGATTTCCGCAAGCATAGAAAGCGTGAATGTCCTGGTTCATGAGCAGGCCGGCTCTGTTCAGGAAACGGCGGGCGCAGTAGATGAAATCAGCTCGAACATCGGCTCTCTTGAAAAAATGATTCAGGCGCAGTCTGAGAATGTTCAGCAGGCTTCTTCCGCAGTTGAACAGATGATTGGCAATATATCTTCCGTGAACGCATCCGTGGGCAAGATGATTGCTTCCTTTGACCAGCTTAAGGAACATTCCAATACCGGAATCGCCAACCAGTCGAACGTCAATGAAATGATTCTTGATATTGAGCAGCAGTCGAAAATTCTTCAGGACGCGAACCTTGCGATTGCAGGCATTGCATCACAGACAAACCTTCTTGCAATGAATGCCGCGATTGAGGCCGCTCATGCAGGCGAAGCCGGAAAAGGATTCAGCGTGGTTGCTGACGAAATCAGAAAGCTGTCGGCGACTTCCTCGGAGCGTTCCCATTCCATAGGCGCGCAGCTGGCAAAAATTCAGGAGACAATAAAAAGCGTTGTCTCACTTTCAAATGAAACATCGTCGGAATTTTCGCTTGTTTCAGACAATATTGCGGAAACAGGCCAGATTGTGGCGCAGATAAAGAATGCGATGGAGGAGGAGCAGATAGGCTCAAAGCAGATTATAGATGCCCTTCAGTCTATGAACGATTCCACCGCTGAAGTAAAGTCCGCATCCGCAAAAATGTCAGAGGGGAACAGTCATATTCTTGCGGAAGTTAAGAAGCTTCAGGCAACTGCTTTGACAATAAAAGACAGCATGGACAGAATGCAGGAAAGCTCTGCGGCTGCAGATGAGAGCAGGAAGATGCTTTCTGAAATTTCCGGCGATGTTACAGACTCCGTAAAAGAAATCGGCGGCCAGATTGGTCTTTTCAAGGTGTAGCACGGGCTTATGAAAAAGTTTGCTAAAATTTCAGCTGTGCTGGCTGCTATGGCGCTTGCATTTTCCTTTGCAGGCTTCTCTGACAGCGGAACAATTGGCAGCGAAGAGAAAATCCCGGAAGGATTCATCAAAGTTCCGGCTGTTTCAATCAACGGAAGCGAAACTTGGACTCCGGCTTCAGAAGTATTTGTAAGCGGACGTAAGTTGGAAATAAAAGCCTTCTTGATGAGCGACCACGAGGTAACTCGCGGAGAATACAAAGAAATTATGGGAAGTGACCCAAGCACTGCAAAAGCCTACGATAAAGACGAAAAAGAGCTTATAGGCGATGACGCAGATAATAATCCTGTAAACATGGTAAACTGGTACGATGCGATTGTCTACTGCAACAAGCGTTCTATAAAGGAAGGCTTGACTCCATGCTACAAAATAAACGGCTCTACCAATCCGGACAAGTGGGGAACAGTACCAACTTCAAGCGATGATGCATGGAATGCAGCAACTTGCAAATGGAACGTGAACGGCTACCGCCTGCCTACAGAAGCGGAATGGGAATGGGCTGCACGCGGCGGAAATGGCAACACAACTTATGCCGGAAGCAACGATATAGATGAAGTTGCGTGGTATACAGAAAATACGAATGATACAGGGACAAGGGAAGTAAAAACACTGAAGCCAAACGACTACGGACTTTATGACATGAGCGGCAATGTTTTTGAATGGTGCTGGGACTGGTATGGCAGCATATCAAGCAGTACGCCTGTAGCAGGTGCGTCTTCCGGTTCTGGCCGCGCAGGACGCGGTGGCAGTTGGTACTACTACGACAACAGCTGCGGGGTTGCTTATCGGTACTACGACTACCCGTACGACCGTGACAACAATCTCGGCTTGCGTGTTGTGCGCTCTTCTGAATAGCATTGGCTAACCCTGTGTAAAACTCGAATTTTCTTCCATGTCGTCTTGCCTGTGTGCTGATTGTCTGATTTTTTTATTTGTGCTATCATGCTTTAAAAATTCTTGCCGGCATGGAAATACCGGTTTTTCGAGGTGTAGTATGGCAAAGAATATCGACTGGGCGAACCTTCCGTTTGGTTATCAGTCAACAGACAAGAGATTTGTTGCAAATTTTAAGGACGGCGCATGGGATGCGGGCGGGCTTACTTCCGACGCAACTGTGCATATTTCTGAGTGCGCTGGAGTTCTTCAGTATGCCCAGACCTGCTTTGAGGGCCTTAAGGCTTATACAACAAAAGACGGACGCATTGTTACATTCCGCCCGGATTTGAACGCAGACCGCATGGCTTCTTCCTGCGAGCGTCTTGAGATGCCTGTGTTCCCAAAAGAGCGTTTTGTGCAGGCTGTGCTTGACACTGTCAAGGCGAATATTGAATGGGTGCCTCCTTTTGGAAGCGGAGCGACCTTGTACATCCGTCCTTTCATGTTCGGCTCAAATGCTGTAATCGGCGTAAAGCCTGCTGACGAGTACCAGTTCAGGATTCTGGTTACTCCTGTAGGACCTTATTTCAAGGGCGGAGTAAAGCCGATTTCTGTACGCATTTCAGACTTGGACAGGGCCGCTCCTCATGGAACAGGCGACATAAAGGCCGGCCTTAACTATGCGATGAGCCTTCATAACATCATGGACGCGCATAGAAACGGATTCGCCGAGAATATGTATCTTGACCCGGCGACCCACACTTACATCGAGGAGACAGGCGGAGCGAACATTCTTTTTGTTACAAAGGACGGAAAGCTTGTAACTCCAAAGTCAAACAGCATACTTCCTTCAATCACGCGCCGCTCGCTGATTCAGGTTGCAAAGGACTATCTGGGCATGGAAGTTGAGGAGCGCAAGATTAACAAGAGCGAGCTTGCCGATTTTGCCGAGTGCGGACTTTGCGGAACTGCCGCTGTTATTTCTCCTATTGGCAAGATTGTTGACCACGAAAAAGAAATCAACGTTCCTGCCGGAATGGAAAAAATCGGTCCGGTTCTTGGAAAGCTCCGCGAAACTTTAACAGGAATCCAGATGGGCGAAATTGAAGCGCCGGAAGGCTGGGTTGTTGAAATAAAATAAAACGAAAGAATAATTTGTTTTGCTTCATTGCAAAATCCTGAGAAATTCAAGAAGGCAAGTATTGGTTGTCAACTCTTGCCTTTTTGCTTCTGCTTAGTCAATTTATTTCTTCAGAAAAGAACTCAACATTTGGGCTATTTATTATGTTTCTTTTTTAGACAATCAAAATCATAAACTCTCTTCATTTTTCGAGTATAGTTATTACAACTTTATAAATACCTTGTTTTTTTATACTTCTATCTACTTTTTGTAGTTTTATATGATATTATTGAGGGGGAGGGAAGGGAAAACTTCGCACCGTTTATTTTTATTCATAACGGTGCGAAGGAAAAAATTATTCAGTAACTTTCAGATTTTCACTGAATCCAACAGAATATGTGCCGTCTGCCAAAGGTCTGGTTTTTATGGCAATCACATATTTTTCACCTGCTGTAAGATTGTCAGGAACATAGGCTTCCAGCGTTTTTGGAAGATTCCTTGTTACAGCGCATTTGAGCCATTTTGTTTCGTCGGTTTCTACAGGTCCATCTTCTATAACCGGGCAGAAATACAAGCCGCAGTCAGCTCCTTCAAGTTTTAGCCTGCTTCCTGTAATGCTAACAAGTTTTCCTGGCTTTACAGCTTTTTCTTCAATTCCCTCCCAAAGACACTTGACTTTGCTTATAAGCGGAGCGGAATCTGCATAGACAATTTTATCTATCTCCAACTTTCCGACCGATTCAAGCAGAGGTTTTGAAGGTGTAAATTTCACCGTAAGAGAAGAAATCTCGCTTGCTGTCTTTGGAGCGATTTTCATTCCTCCTGAAAGCGCGATGTAAAGCGTTCCTAAATCCAGCAGGTTTACAGATTTTGCGCTTGACAGATTTGAAAGAATTCCTGCCTTTAGATCCTTTGCGAACTTTTTCAGCTCATACTCGTCGTAGGCGGGATTTTTTTCACAAATCTCCGTTATAAGATTGTCAATGTTCACTGTATTTCGTGAAACACGACCCACGAATGTTTCTGTTTCCTCATAGACAAGCTTGCGGATTGAAACACTGATTTTGTTTGTGGAGTTTTTGAACTCCGACGCAATAGTAGCCATAGCCACCTCGAAAGCCATACTTTCTGATAAAACTCAAAAAGTATGGTATAATGATTAAAAAGACTGCAACGCAGCCTGCAAGACGTTTTTGTTTGTCTTACAGAAACAAAGATACAGTTGATTATAAAAAGAAGTTGGCCACCACTGGCCGTCGTTGACCACCATTGGCCAAATGAATAAAAAAGGAGAGCAGTTGGATTTTTCTGAATTTTCTAAAATTTTATATTCTTATATTGGTTCAGGAGATGAATATCCTAAATTTGTGCTGGACCTTTTGAGTCTTGTATGTTCTGATGATGATGGATTTTTTTGCAATCAAAACAATCCGTTCTTGAAAATGAACACAAGTACATTGAACGGATATTTTCGCGGTTCAAAAAAAATAAGCGAGAAAAACGCAGGCTTTATAAAGTCAAATTTTGATTCAACGCAATTTATAGACAAGATAGATTCTTTATCAGTTGACTTGAAAACAAATTTGGTCAAAGAATTAGGCGTTGAAGATATTGATATAAAAGCACTTCCTGAAAAATGTGCTGATATATTTCTTCAAATCATCTCGGATATTGCATCAGGAAAAAATCAGAAAAAAGTTTCTTTGAATACAAACTCCGGGCAAAAAGACTTGGAGCAAAAATACGGATTAAGCCTTCTGCAGGAATGTAACAGTTTGTGTCCGCTGCCGGAGTGTTCAAAGCCTCTCTATGTTAAAAAAGATGAGGAAAAACAGCCGTACTTTCAGATTATACAGATAAATCCGCAGAAACCTTACGACAGGCTTTATAATTTGCTTGCAGTCTGCCCGGAATGTGCCTCAAAGCTCAATATGCAAAAAACTGAACATGATATTTTAAGGCTTTGTGAAATCAAGCGGCGTATGCAGAAAAATGAAGAGGTTTCGGAACTTGCAGCTGAAGAAAAAATCGAGCAGGACATAACAGCGTTAATAGAAAAAATCACAAATGCTGAAAGCACAAGACTCAGCGAGCTGAATTATAGTCCGGTTGAGCTTAAGAAAAAATTTCTTCCGTCAGAACATCAACTGGAAGATGAGATAAAACCCCGCGTTGTAAAATACTTTAACTTCATAAACGAGCTTCTGAAGCAGAAAGTTGAAAAAGAAAATTTCAACGAGACAAAATTTCGCAGGTCTATAAAGCGTATCTATGAAAATTTGGAGTCAGAAAAAATTGAAAAAACTCAAATCTTTGAGGCGATTTCAGAACGGTTTTATAATATGTCAAAAACCAGCCATATTGCCAGCCAGATTCTTGCAAGCTATTTTGTCCAGTCCTGCGAAATTTTTATGGAGGTAGAACAATGAAACTCCCTTCAAAAATATTCACATATAAAGAAAGCTGCCTTTCAAAACTTGCGCCGATTCTAAAATCCTTGGAAGAAAAAAGCCATAGTCCGGCCACCCTTTATAAGACAAACAAGAAAATGTTTAAAAATACAAACGATTTTGCAGACTGTCTTGCAGTTCTTTTTGTGCTTGGAAAAATAAAATTCGACCCGGAGTCGGAGGAGATAGAATTATGCTGAAATTCATTGAATGTGAAAAATTCATAGAAAAAGGACTTCCACGCGGAAGAATTGAATTTTTTCCGGGACTGAATATTTGTCTTGGCGAGGACAATGCGGAAAATTCTATCGGGAAAAGCACTTTTCTGTTTGCTGTGGATTTCTGCTTTTGCGGAAACGGTTATTGCTTGCAAAAAGGATTTTTGGAGGAAGCCGGAAACCATAAAATAAATTTCTGTCTTGAATTTGACAACAAGCCATATTATTTTTTGCGCTCGACAGAAAATCCTAAAGAAGTTGCAGTCTGCGATGAAAATTTCAATATAACAAAAAAAATCAGCGATGTTGACTTTAAGAATTTCCTACTTGAAAAATATAATCTAGCAGAAACAGGCTTGTCATTCAGAGATGTTGTAACATCATTTGTCCGCATTTTTGGAAAAGATTCCTGCGAAATCAAAAATATTGTCGGCGTTGAAGGGCATAACGGCGGAAAAACAGGAATCTTGCGGAATCTTATAAAGCTTTTTGAAGAATATGAAGAAATAAAAAATCTTGAAGAAAAATCAGATGCAATTCAATCAGAAAAAGACGAGTTTTCCTCTGTTGAAAAATCAAAAATCGTAAAAGACGGAAAGATAAAAAATCTGTCTCAGCTGAAAGAATCAGAAATCAGAGTTGACCAGTTAAAGAATGAGCTTTTGCAAATTGCCGAGGCAAACAAAATACAGACAGAAACTGTTGATGCTCAGCGGGCGGCACAGGCGGCAGAACTTGAAAGACAAATTACGGTTTTAAAAAGAAACAGGACAAAACTTCTGAATGAAAAATCAATCCTGGAATCTAATCTTGGCTCTGAAGATAAAATTCAAAAAGAAAATTTTGACGAGCTTAAATCGTTTTTCCCTGACGTAAACATTCCGCATCTTGAAGAAATACAGAATTTCCATAAGCAGATTACAAAAATCCTAAAAAAAGAGACAGAGGAAGAACTTTTAAAGCTTGAAGATAAAATATCCGAAATCGAAAAAAGTTTGATAGAAGCGATGCAGGAACTTACAGAGCTTAGCGTTCCTGTTTCAATTCCAAAAAAAGTTCTTGAGCAATACGCCGCGGTTTCAATCCAAAAAAACGAGCTAGAAGGACAGATTGTTTTTTATAGAAATTCCAAGCAGATTTTAAGCCGCTTAAAAGAAATGAAAATTGAACTTGACGATAAAAAACTTTCAATCCTTGAAGAAATTGTTTCAAAAATCAACCTGAAGCTGGAGGAGCTTAGCGGCAAGGTAAACGGCAATGACAGTTATGCGCCTTGCCTCAATTTAAATTCTGCGTCAAGCTACAATTTTTATGCTCCAAAAGATGGTGGCGCGGGAACTGTCTATGTGAGCATGATTTTGTATGACCTTGCGATTCTTGAGCTTACAAAACTTCCGTTTGTGATTCACGATTCAGTCCTGTTCAAAAATTTGAGCGATAACCGTGTCATAAAAGTTTTTGAGGAATACGAAAATTCCAGAAAGCAGATTTTTGTCTCGTTCGACAAGAAAAATTCATACGAAAGCGATGAGCTAAAGAAAACGATTGAAAATCATAGGGTAATAGAACTTTATGCCGGTGGCGGAGAGCTGTTCGGATGCTCCTGGGCAAAAAAGAAAAACTCCAACTGATTTGAGGCA
Source organism: uncultured Treponema sp. (assembly GCA_964607295.1). GTDB lineage: Bacteria > Spirochaetota > Spirochaetia > Treponematales > Treponemataceae > Treponema_D. The sequence continues at coordinate 415,685 of CAZSJX010000001.1, forward strand.
CAGTTACCCAGCTAGTTGCGTCGCATTTACCATGGAAGTTGCGGCACAACTAGCTGGGAAAGTATGATGCAACTAGCTAGGAGAACCTCTCATAAAATCTGTGTAAATAGCAGGGATTTCAAAAATTCTTTAGATGTGCTATAAATTTGGTTATACGTATGCGTAATTCCTTTTAATCTTTTTGCAGTAATTAAATTATGCGTTTTTTATATTTTTTTCTAAAATTAAAAATTTAGGCTAAATAGCCAAAATTACCAACTTTATAAAACAAGAGGTATTGCAAAATGTCCGGAGAGAACAAAACACTTACGCCAGTCTGGATAGCCTATGTTGACGGAAAACGTCTTGACACAGACTACGAGGGCGCGCTGAAAAGAATTTATATACATGACAGTCTGGACTCTGCAGGAACTGCGAGCCTGCTGTTCGATATTTCATCCGCAGACTTTGGCAAGGACGGCGCATTTGCAATAGGAAGCGAGGTCTCGATACACCTTGGCTACAAGGACGATGTGCAGGAGGTCTTTGCCGGAGAGGTTACAGGATTCGCGCCGCGGCTTGATGAATTCAGCACGCCTCTGACGGAGGTAAAAATACATTCAAAGCTCCGCAGGCTAAACAAGGGAACAAGATACATATCGTTTGAGCATAAGACGCCGGCAGATATAATCAGGGATATAGTGCAAGGATACAATCTGAAAGCCGACGTGGAGGATTTCGGGCCGGAATACAATTATATCGAGCAGAAAAATTTCACGGACTATGGCTACATCATGTACCTGGCGGGCAAATACGGAAAGTCAGTCTACTGCCACGGAGACACGGTCTATGTAAAAACAGAGATAACGCCGACAAACGACAATGTAGTCCTTGAGCGTGGAAAAACAATAATCAGCGCAAGGACAAAAACAGACCTTGCCGCACAGCTCTCCGCGGTAACCGCGACAGGATGGGACGTTATGAAATGCGGTGGCTTCACGGCGACCGCAACAATGAAGGATCTGCCTCTGAAAATCGGAGGAGAATATTGCTGGGAGGACAATGCAAAAGGCTATGATCCCCATAAGGTCGAGCAGCTCAGCTTCGGAAGCTTTACGGACGAGAAAGACGCCCTTGAGGTGGCGAAAAGCGTCCTGCTAGGCAGGTCATTGCAGTTCCAGAGCTGCGACGCAAAGACGGAAGGCAGCGGCCACATAAGGCCCGGCAACAGGCTCACGGTGAAGTATCTTGGAAAGCACAGCGACGGCGAGTATCTTGTCCAGTCAGTGGAGCACAGCCTCAGTGTCCAGGACGGATACTTTACAACGTGCCACTTAATCAGGAACTTCTGCGAAGTCGGCGGTAATAACAGGAACATCAGCGCAATCGACAGGGAACGGATAGACAGCCGGAGCACAGAATCAGAGGCAAGCATAGCCTCAGCAGGCAGCGGAAACCAGACAGAAACGCAGACCGACACAGAAGAAAGCAACGTAGAAGAAAACAACCCTACAATCACAAATCCACATTGGGAAAATGCGGACGGCAATGTAATCAAAAAAGCCCTGGTCGGCGATGAAGTTTGCCTTTGCGCTGATGTAACGGACATAGCCGACGGTGCAAGCGCAAAAATCAAGATTGTAGAAAAAGACAACGACGGCAACGATGATTTTGTCGCAGAGCTGGGTGCTACTGTACAGGAAGGAAAAATCCGCTGCAAGTGGAAAGTCGTCTACATGGCAGATGACGACGACACAGACAGCCAGCAGGAACTAGAAGAAAAAGGCTATACCCTGCCTGAATACGCATTCACTGTAGAGTGCGATGGTACAGAGAGCAAGGAAAGCGGACAGCTGGATGTGAGGGGATGGATTAAGACACAATTAATTAATAAAAGAACAGGGGAAATAATGAAAAACAAAGATTATAAATTAAAGGACGAAAACAATAATATTATTGAGTCAGGGAAAACAGATTTAGCTGGTTATATATATGTGAAAAACTTAAAATTTGGAAATTATAAAATTGTTTTGGAGTTTTAAAAATGTCAGAATTTATAGCAACAGTTTCTAGTTCTGAATGCACAGAAACTAAAACGGAAATTAATATTTGTCATTGTGAAACAGATTTAAAAACCGAAGACTTGAAATGTTTGTTTACTTCAGCTTCTGACGATATTTTGAAATCTTTTGTTGAGGTGTTTAACAAATATTATAAAAAATTTGAAATAAATACATGTATAAGAATATGTCATTTTTTAGCTCAAATTCGAGAAGAAGCAGGAGCGAATCTAAAAATTTCACAAGGAGAAGACTTAACTTATTCTGTTGAAGCTCTAAAATTAATCTTTTCATATTTTAAAAAACATCCTGACGAGGCTGATTTATATGGATATAAAGGAAAATCAAAAGATCCAAAAACTGGTAAAATAACTTTTGAACAAGAAGCTAATCAAGAAGCAATTGCTAATAGAGCTTATAGTTCGGATGGTAATTCATCATTAGGAAATGGTAATGTCGAAAGTGGAGATGGATGGAAATATAGAGGCGGAGGTTTTATTCAAATTACAGGAAAAGTAAATTATAATTCAGTTAATGCAGAAGTAAGGAAAAAATGTCCTGAGTATACCACTGAAATAACTGGTGATAATGTAAATAAATTACCAGAGGCATTAATTTCAGCAATGGCCTATTGGTCTATGAAGAATCTAAATTCAAAAGCTGATAATGGCTATGAAGATAAAAATGTAGATGAAATTATTGATATAGTTAATAAAAATACAAATAGTAGAGAAAAACGAAAAACTCATTTTAAAACTATAAAAAATAGTTGGAAATTAGAAGATTGTAATTCCTTAAATAAAAGTTGATATTTTTGAGGTTGCATAAATGACTATTATGAAGAGAAGATTTTTTATAATTTTGAATCTATTATTCTTAATGAGTAAGATAGTTTCTAATTCTCCAAAGCAAAATGCAGAATTAGAATTTTCATTTGAATTAGAAAATAATAAAATTATAAAGGTTTATATTTATAATTCTTCAAATTCTTTTTCAAAAAACTTAAAATTTTATGAACAAAAAAACAAAGATTCTTTATTTTACATAGGTTCAATGGAATCTATCTCATTAGCAGAAGGACAATTTGGAGAAGGCTTCCAAGAAATTTATCAAAGTGATAACTTTCTTGTGATTCAACAAAGTTTTGGAGATGGAAAATATCTTATACTGTCGAGATTATATTTCATGTATGAAAAAAAAAGGATAAGATTAGTAAAATATTCAGAGCAACAGATTGATAGATTCTCTGAAAATAAAAATTTTACAGAAATTGAATATAGGATGTCTAAGAATATTTTCATAAATAATATTACTAGTGATTTTGTTTATGAATTGCATAAATCTCTAGCAAGAGGTAAGGGGAAGATATAAAAGCAAATGAACTTGCCACTATGGAAAAAGACAGCGTTGCGCAAGCACTTGCCAATGCCACCTTTTATGCCTACTTAAGAAGAACATCATATTATGATACACTTTTGAATTATGATGAGCGTGACTTTATTGATGCAGTACATTTTTACATCCGTAAAGACCGTGATAAACGTGAATATAATGGGTATACACAATTTCAAGATAAGTCTTTAACTTCTGAACAACAAAAGATATTTGATGAGTTAAATACGATTTGGAATGAAGGAATTTACCTTGTAGAAGAAGATATTTTATATCCAAAAGGCGCTCGGCATCCTGTGACTTATGACAAGACTCCAGAAGGAGTAACTTCAAATATGAAAACTTTTTGGAAAATGTAATGAATATAATAAAAGAGAATTTGTTGTTTATATTATTCCCAATTTTAATCTTTATCTATTATGTTATTCCAATAGATTTCATATACTTTATTTTATTAAGTCCAGTTATCGGATTTGTGGAAGCAGTATTTTTATTTATATATGAGAAAAAAAAGAGATACAGTATAGGGATTTTAATTATTGATTTTTTCTTTATATTCGTTTTTTACTTATTAAATGTAAATTTATATTTTTATTACCATAAAATATGGAATATTTTATTTTTTATATTAAACTTAACAATTATTTCCACAAGATCATTTCACTGGTTATTTTCTTTGAGAATTGAAAATTGCTCCGAAATCTCAAATTCTCTCTTTTTATCCTGATTCTCATGAATTCTTTTTATTTGTTTTAACCAGGTAAGTCTTTCTTTTCCTGTCATTTCCATAATCTCGGATCTGGGCCAATGAAAATAATAGGCCAAGTCTGCCGCCTCTTCAAAAATTTCATTTTGAGGGCGGCTTATGCTTCCCCCAGTTGATTAAATTCTCCGAAAAATTCTGTTTGACAGTTTGGGCATTTTAGCGGAATTTTCTTTATTACCTGATGATTAATTTCATGCATGAAATCAACTAAGAAGGCAAAATCTATAGGACTTAATTTTTCAATGGTTCCTCTATTAATGCTGCGTTCTGCCCCAAGTGAAGTGATTACTTTAGATAGCAAAACAACATAGAAAGCGCCGGAGTTTTTCTTTACTGTTCCATCTCTTTCAATTTCAACTAAATCTTTGACTTTTATGAGCCTCATGGTGCCAGTTACTTTATGAGTCCCTTCTGTTTTTATTCCTATTCCTTTTGGAAGTGTAAATCTAAATTCATTTCTAATATGCATGTTTTATAACTCCAATTTTGAGAATCTGCTATCAGCATTTCTTATGTTTTCAAATGCATCGTCTGGAGATGGAGAATTTTCTCCTTGGTTTTTAGGTAAAGAGTCATTGTTTAAATTTTCGTCCGTATTTGTCAAAAGAATTCTTCTGTTTCCAGTTTGAATATAAACTAAATCAGCTTCTGTAGAGAATAAATCTAGTTCATGGAAATTGTATTGTTTTTTCATATCCAATATCAATTGAGCAAAATTTTTATATTGAGCTATAGAAGTTTCAAAATTCTGGTTATTGTTTGAGATATTGTTTGATAACAAGATTGATAAAGTGTCTTTTAGGATTTCTGGCTCCATCTTATCTATGGATGACCGGATTTCTTCCTCTTTATTCATTTAAAGCCTCTTTAAGAAATTCGCATGATTCTTTTTTATTTTTTATTGCTGAATAATTTGGATTTGCGAAGCGGACAATACCGTTTGTATTGTAAGACTCACAATCATCAGTAATTTCTCCATTGCAATTTATGAATGAGCAATTTTTTAGCAAGGCGCCTCTTAGAGGAAATCCTTGGAAATGGCAGTTATAAAAAATAATATCTGATAATTCTGAACAAGAAAAACCGTTCATCCCAGAAGTTTCTGAAATTGAAAAGTTACAATTAATGAAACTAATGGATTGTGATTTTGAATATACAGCCTCTATATCCTTGAAATGGCAGTTATTGAAAATTATATTATTCAGTTGTGTTCTCTGCAATGTGCAATTTTCGATTATCTGGTTATCAACTCTTGAATTTAGAATTTTTAGTTTTATTAAACTTACTCCCAAAAATTTTGTTGTCTCAATCCTGCAATTTTTAAATGATGAGTTGATTAGGCTGCATCTAAAAAATGAGCATTTTGACATACTGACATTAGTAAAAATGCTTGAGTTACAATTAGTATTGCTAATATCAATATTTGTCCATTCGGTGTCTGTATTTTCTAAAAAATCCAAGTCAGAATTAAGAATGCAGGAGTCTCTGAAAACTTTATCAGAAATATAGGAGTTTAATAATTCTTTATTATAATGATTAAATGTGTTCATTTTATTTAATTCTAGCTGGATCAGAATATAAGTCAGAAAGTATAATTGGAAATGAGTTTCCGCAGGCAGGGCAAGAGATTTTTGGTATTTCTGTACTGCTGTTTACTTGATTATATAACAGTTGAAGGTACAAGAAGTCTGCTTCATATAAATTCAGAATGGTTTCCTTTGTTATATCTTTTATTTCTCCTATTTCGTCTATAACACTGGCTAATAATAAAATATCCCGGTATCTAGGATTTACACCAACCTCTTCATACTCCTGAACATTCAGCTCATCCATGGTTGTTGTCAGATGCATTTTTCCTGTCTTATATAATTTTCCCTCTATTTCAAGTCCTAGAGGAAGATGAAATTCAATTTGTCCGTTCATTATGATAAATCCAGTCCTGTAGTTATAAAATTTGAAGAAGATTCTGTCTCATAAAATTGAGGCTTTTTGTCCCTGTTTACAACAATTCCCAATGCATCTTCTATATCCTTTGTAATCTCCAGGCATTTTTTTCCTTTTGAGCCAATTACATTGATGGAAACATTTCCCTCTGCGTCTATAGATATATCAAGCTCTTGTTTGTTTATCATCGACCTCTCCTAATTTAAAGCGATTCCTGAACCTTTTATGGCTATATCTTTGTCAGAAGAAATAGAAATGTCTTTAGAAGCTTTTATCTGTAATTCTTCCGTTGATATATTAAGCTGCCTGGAAGCTGAAATTTCTATTTCCTCTGCGTTTATAATAACATTGGATTTTGCGTTTAAGGTCAGATCATTTTCTGTATCAATTGTAATAAGCTCATCAGGAACTGAGAATTCAATTCTGGATTTTCCATCGGAAGCAATAAATTGTATTTTCTCGGCGGATTCGGTGTCGTCAAGAATTATCATATTTCCAGATTTTGATTTTACAAAGTGCAGGTTATTTTTTCCGTCTTTATTTAAATCTGCATCGGAATTTTCAAGTGTTTCTGGAGGAAGATTTGCCTCTGACCAAATTGAACCTAAAACGCAAAAGGAGGTGTCGCTGTCATTTATCGAGGCCACAATTACCTGCTCATCAACATCTGGAAGTGAATATATTCCATTATCATTTCCAGAAGAATAAGATAAAACAGGAAGCCAGTCAGAAACGCATTCCTTTTGGTTTGTGTATGTAACTTTTACTCTATGTAAATTATCAGGATCCTGATTGTCACTGACTTTTGCTAAAAAAACTTTCTTGCTCATCCATAATTATCCTATCATGGTTTTAAGAAAAAATCTATGTTTTACTTGATATATTTTATAAGAAAAGTTAGAATGATTTATATCAGTGAATAGAAATATACTTGGCAGAGGTTGGAAGTTTCCTGTGGAAGTAGATGTGCATGGAAACATTGCAACTTCAAGTTATGAAAAAAGTATTGAAGAGTCAATCAGAATTATTCTCAGTACAACTCCTGGAGAAAGGGTAATGCATCCTGATTTTGGATGCAGAATCAATGAAAATGTGTTTTTTCCTAATTCTTCCAGGACAGTTTCTCTCGCAGTTCATTATGTTGAGGAAGCTATTGTAAAATGGGAGCCACGAATTATTTTAAAATCTGTAACAGGAGAAGCAGATCCTGATAATCCTGTTAAGATAAACATTAAAATTGATTATGAAATTCGTTCTGTAAATACTTTTTTCAATATGGTTTATCCTTTCTATTTGGAGAGAGGCGAAAGTGATTCCCAAAGTCAATTTAGACGATAGAACATTTGATGATATTTTTAATGAGGCCTTAAGACTTATTCCTCGCTATTGTCCGGAATGGACTAATCATAATACATCAGATCCAGGCATTACGCTTTTAGAGTTATTTTCATGGATGACAGAAATGACAATCTATCGGCTTAATAAGGTGCCTGAAAAAACATATTTGTCGCTGCTTGAATTGATGGGGCTGTCTCTGGTTGCTCCCCAAAGTTCAAGAGCTGTTGTTCAATTTTTTCCTGTTGAAGGGATAAAACGCAGTGTCCAGATAAAAGCGGGAACTCAAATTTCGGCAACAGTCAGTGATTCTGATGATATTATTTTTGAGACAGAAAAAGAAATAAAGGTTAATAATGCTAAACTTGTAAGCTGTGTTAACCGGTATAAAGAAAGCTGGAACCAAGTATTAAAAGACGGAAAATTTGAGGATTTCCTTTTATTTGAATCAAACAATGAAGTTGAGCATGAACTTTATCTTTCTTCTGATACATTCAGGTTTTTAGAGAATGACCATTTTATCCAAGTTTCAATAACTCCAGTGCAAGAAGTGATTTCAGAAAAAGATGAACTGGTAAAACACATGTATTGGGAATATTGGGACGGGGCAAAGTGGGCGGAATTAAAAGCCCTGCCGTCTGTCAAGAATATCCGGGAAAAAGACAATGTTATATATCTCTGCGGAAATGTCCCTATCCAGTCTAAAATAGTGAATGGCGTGGAAGGTTTTTGGATTAGAGGCGTATTGTCGGATATTCCTGAAAATCCAAATTCACTGGCCACAAAAAGAATCTCTTTAAAGACGATTTTTGGAGGAAAAGGTTTTATTCCGGAAATTTGCTTAAAGAATAATAACCTTCAATATTCTGTTGTTGATTTCAATTCTTCGTTTCATATGTATTCTGAGGCACCTGTTTTCAATGAAAGTTTTTATATATGCGCAGATGATATTCTAAAAAATAAAAATATTAAAATCGAAATAATCTACAGCTTTTCCGAGACTAATGCAAATGTGGAAGAAAATAAAAATGCTCTTTTTGTATATGAATATTGGAACGGATTTGAATGGAAACGAATTGCCAAAGAAAATAATTTTTTAGATGGAACTTTTAATTTTAAGCAGTCGGGAAGTGTTTCTTTTGATGTTCCAAATGATATATCGCTTGTTGATGTAAATAACCAGGAGCATTATTGGATAAGAGTAAGGCTTGTGACAAAAGATTATGCTGTAGGAGGCTCTTACGTAAAAGATGATAAAGACAATTGGATTTGGAAATTCAATTCAAAAGTCGTTACGCCGGAGATTGATAAAATTCGGATTAAGTATGAGGCTCCTTCTATAACTCCAAAAAATTGTATTGCATACACAAATTTCCAATGGAAAGATCTTAGTTCCGATATTCTGTCTGACTCCAAAGAAGATATTGTTCTATTTGATTTCAATAAAAATGATTTTCCTTCTCTATATATTGGATTTGACAACAAGCTTCCTGACGGAGAGTCTTCATTATATTTTAAGATTAATGAATCAATAAAACAAGCAAATAAAAATTTCTTTGATATTTTTAATGATAAAGACTTATCTTTTTTAAATTCAAAACGAGGAATCACATTGTGCTGGGAATATTATAACGGACAAGGATGGAAATCTCTGTCCGTTAGTGACAGCACGGATTCTTTTCATCAGTCAGGCTTCGTGGATTTCTTTGTCCCTGCCGACTTTGCACGTTCAGAGAATTTTGGCCAGGATTTATATTGGATACGGATATCCCTAATTCAAGGTGGCTTTGAGTCTCTTCCATGTATAAAAGATATTGTTATCAATGCTGTATATGCCCGCAATGAAAAAACTTATGAAAATGAAATTTTAGGTTCCGGGACAGGCGCTCCTGGGCAGTCGCTTGTATTGTCTCACAAGAACATACTTAAAGGCTCGCAGCTGTATGTGGACGAGGGCTCAATGCCGTCTGAAAATGAACTAAGGATGATAGAGAACGATAATGGTAAAAATTCTGTTATAGAAGAAGGAAACAGGGTGTGGGTTCTTTATAAGGAAGTGGAGAATTTCTATTCATCAACTCCTTTTTCAAGGCATTATGTAATTGACTACTCTACTGGAAAAATTCTGTTTGGGGATGGAGCAAAAGGTGTAAATCCTCCTAAAGGGAAGTTTAATATCAAGATGAAACGCTATCATACAGGGGGCGGGGCTGTAGGAAACGTCACAAAAAACACTATTCAGTGCATGCTTCAAAGCATTCCGTTTATTTCGGGCTGTACAAATCCTTATGTCGCGGAAGGTGGTTCTGATATGGAATCTGTGGATAACTTGAAAGCCAGGGCGGCAGGAGCCTTTAAGAGCTTGCAAAGAGCCGTGACGGCGGAAGATTACCAATGGCTTGCAAGAGAAGCTTCTTCTAGCGTGGCCCGCTCATACTGCTTGAAAAATAGAAATGCAAAAAATGAAGTCTGTACCGTTGTTATTCCTGTGAGACCTAAGGGTATTGGTTACGAAATTAAACTTGAGCCTTCGAGGGAACTTTTAAGAAGGGTAAAGGAATATCTTGATGAACGAAAGATTGTAGGAACACCTATATGCGTACAAGCTCCAGTTTATAAGGAGTTTAACATTTCTATAGCCTTAGTATTTAAAAGCGATGTATTCGATGAAAACAGAGTAAAGACGCACATTGAAAATAGCTTAAGAAGTTACTTTGACACCCTTGACGGAAACGGTGGAAATGGATGGCCATTTGGAAAGGAGATAATGATTGGTTCAGTCTTGAAACAATTGGAAAAGATAAATGAGATTCTGTCTGTAAATGATGTTGAGCTGTTTGATCTGGATGCCAATGTAAAGGTGGAAAAAATATTGCTGAAAGAAGACGAGCTTCCTTTCTTAAACAAGATTGTGATTGAGAGGCGGGGATAATAATGCAGTCAGATATTTTTAAGCATGCGCTCAGCGTCATAAAAAACAAGCTACAAGAAAATTCTCCTGGTAAATATGCTGTTGTGAATGATTTTTCATCAGGAGAGAAACCGCAGGTGAGGCTGGTTGTTACAGACTTATTTCAGGCAGCCAATGACAAGATAGGCCAGAGAATAATTATAGAAGAAAAAATGTATGAGGCCCCAGCCTTGTATGTTATGAATTTACGGATAATATTCTCTGGAAAATTCCAGGAAGATGTCTTGTCTGTTTATGGCTTAATTGCATCTTATTTTAAAGTGCATAATACGTATGATTGCGGAGACTATAACTGGCATGGAAATAACAAAGGAAAATTCTTTCTTGAACCTGTAATAAGGAAAGAGCCTGAAAACTGTAATGAGTATTTATATCTTGATTATAGAATTGAGCTAAAAATTAATTCAACCAAGGCTGAAAACTTTGTCCGGGTTGAAAAGAAAAATCTTAGTGCTAACCAAATTAAATAGAAAGGTCAAATTAAAATGATTATATAAAGAGAGGAGGTATAAAATGCCTAATTATCAAACACCGGGCGTTTATGTCGAGGAAATTGAAAGTGGCTCAAAGCCAATCGAAGCAGGTGCCACTAACATTGTAGGCTTTCTTGGAGTCGCGGAAAAAGGACCTGTGAATCAAGCTGCATTGGTTACAAACTGGACTCAGTACACCAAAATTTTTGGGGGACTTCATGAGGGCGGCTGGCTTGGTCATGGTGTCTATCAGTTTTTTCAGAATGGCGGCACTAAATGCTATATCAACAATTTGGCAGAACCAAAGACAAAAAAGGGAGAGGCTAGCCAGAAGAATGGAGACAAGGCTGCTGAAAAGGCGGACGAGCCAATAAGCCATGCCAAATATGAAGTGAAAAATCCGGATAATATTGCAAAACTTATTATTGGAAAAGATGAGGGGGTGGGCAAGAAGGCCGGACTGCATTTGTTTGATGAGATTCAGGATATTTCTTTGATATGCGCGCCTGGAGTTACAGACCCTGCTGCGCAAGATGCGATTTTGACTCATTGTGAAAAGAACCGTTTTAGATTTGCTGTGCTGGACTCTCCTGAAACTCTTGAAGGGGGAATTGATACAATGCCTATGCCTAGAGATTCCATCATGGGAGCTTATTATTTCCCATGGGTCCAGATGTATGACATGGTGGCAGATCAGAATATCTATGCGCCGCCAAGTGGTGGCATTTGCGGACTATATGGCCGTGTTGATAGCACCAGAGGTGTTCATAAGGCTCCTGCAAATGAACTGTTTAAGACTGCACTAGGTCTTAAATACAATCTTACAGACGCAGAACAGGAGATGCTGAATCCAAAGGGAATTAACTGTATTCGTGATTTTCCTGGACGTGGAATCAGAGTCTGGGGCGCAAGGACTATTAGTTCAAATCCTGAATGGAGATATGTCAATGTGCGCAGATTATTCTGCATGGTAGAACAGGCTCTCCAGAATGGAACAAACTGGGTTGTCTTTGAACCAAATACACGGGATTTATGGAAAAAAATTACACGCAACATTACGGCTTTCTTGTTAAATATCTGGAAATCAGGAGCCCTGTTTGGAAATACTCCGGAAGAGGCTTTCTATGTTCGTTGTGATGATGAATTAAATCCACCGGAATCCATCGATGCTGGTTATGTAACTATTGAATTAGGTTTGGCACCTGCTAAGCCTGCTGAATTTGTAGTATTCAGGGTTTCTCAGAAAACTCTTGGAGACGAATAAATAAAAACAAGGGGATAAAAGATGGCTGACTATTTACCAACAACCAAAGCTTATTTCAAAGTTGAAATTGATGGAATTGATTACGGAAATTTCGTTTCAATTTCGGGGCTCGGTGCTACCGCAGAAGTGTCTGATGATATGGGCGGTATGGATAAAAATCCACGGAAAGTAGTGGGAAAAGTTAAGTACGATACAGTAAAACTTGTACGCAATGCAGACCCACGTGATAAGGTTCTTAAAGAATGGTGGAAAACTGTTGAACGTGGAAATCCTGAGCAAAAATCCTTGTCTATTGTTTTTATGGACCGGGATGGCGTTTCTGAAATTCAAAGACGAAATCTTTATAACTGTGTTCCTTGCGGATGGACAATGTCTGATTTAGGTTCTGCGGAAACTGGTGTAATTCAGGAAACAATTTCAATTGTATATGAAAACGCTGATTGGGCTTAATTGATTTAAAAAAAGAGGTTGGAAATAAATGAGAAGTTTGAAAAAGATTATATTCTATATTTTTTTTGCACATATTTTTATTGCCGCCTCTTTTTCTTTTGAATTTTTTACAAAAAAAACAGAAGAAGAGCCAGACATCCAGGAGAAATATAAGAATCTTTCGGATATTGTTCCGGCGTACATAATGATGGATGCGGCAAGAACTAGTTCGGTTTCTCAGGAATTGTTAGAAATAATTCAAGATAAAATTCATAAAGCAATGGTTAATACAGAAAAAATTAAGCCAGTCTCCCTTGATAAGTGGCTGATTGGAAAGTATGGATTAACCAAAGAAAAAAATATCCATAGATTTATAAATAGTTTGGCAGAAGAACGATACGGATGTAATGTAGTAGGCGTATGCTGTCCTTATGTTGCTGAATGTGGAGAAGGATATGTCCTGATGCTTTCTTTCTATAGGTTTTCTGATGGCGGTTACCCGATTACTGTATTAAGAAAAATACCTTCGCTAAAATACTGCTTAAAAGCTATAGATGCTATGCTGCTTGAATATTTAGATATAAATGAATCTGGTTCGGACAAGCTATATAAAAAACAGAAAATTGTAGTTAAGCCTTTTGTATTGGAGTGCAGAAAATACCTGGGGCAGGACAAGGGGGAATTTGATTACATTCCTTCTACATTCATAGAACAAGATGGAATAGTTATCAGAGCGTCGGATGATGTGTTCAGCAGGCTGTTTGAATATAGTTTAAATTCAACTCAGATGGTAAGTGCCATGAGTACATTAAACATGAATGAATATGTAGAAAAAAATTATAAGAATTTTGATTTTGCTGATTTTTATATAGAGGGCAGGATTCAGTTAACAGATCAAATTAATATTTATTATATTAATCTAGTAGATGCAAAGACTGGAAAAGAGCTGAAGAGTGTTAAATTCTTCACTTCTGATTTTTCAATTACTGGAATCTGGAATGCTAATAGAAATATTATTTTCTCCTTGGCCGATTATATTTTTGGAAAAAACAATTATGGGGTAGCACCCGATATTACAACTCCAGGCGAAGGGCTCTTTTTAAATAATATGTACATGGGCTGGGATAAGTTAGAGAAATGTGTTTTGCCAAAGGGAAAACACATTGTGTATACAGGTGATTATTATAAAGCGTATTCCTCTGCGGAGATTAAGAATAAAAATAAATATTCTAATATAAAAGGAAATGCATATAGAAGTTTCTTTTTATATCTTGATGACAGGAACTGGCTTTTTAAAGGAAAAGATGGAGAACGTGTATGGAACTTAATGGAAAAATGAAGATATTACTTGTGATTTCATTTCTTTTTCTATTATCGGGATGTGTTTCATCTTCAAAACCAGAAAAATTTCTTATTTTGACTGAGCTAACGCCTACTCCAAAAGCTGTTCAGATAAAAAAGCCAGCCATATATGAACCTGTGTACGGATATATGCGTGTGCTTGAGATTACTCAGACAAATGGAGTTCAATCTGAATTAATGGCAAAGTCTGGAGATTTGCAGGATAAACTTGAAAAAGGTGTTATGGGGGAAATCTCTGTTAATTCCAGTTTTGATGAAATTATAGGAACTTGTTTTGTAGTCTCTATTTTGAATGGATTTGTTGTTTGTAAAATTGAAAATGTAACAAGAAAGATTCCAAACAATGCGTATATCAGAATTCAAATTGGGCAGAAACTAAAAGAGGAATAGTACAATGTCTCATATTTCAAAAATAGATACAAAGATAAAAAATTTAGTTTTTCTAAAAAAAGCTTTAGATGTGTTAGAGATGAAATACCAAGAAGCTGCGGAAGGTGAAAAATTAGTCTTGTGGGGATATGGGAAAGATGAAATTATAGAAGACTGCATTTTTGAAATAAAAACAGGCTCAAAATATAGTATTGGCATAAAAGAAATCGGTGGAAACTATGAGCTTGTTGCCGACTGGTGGGCTATCGAAACTTTTACAGGATTAAAACAGGACGAAATTATAAATAAAATTCATCGCCAATATGCTTACGAAACTATAAAAGATAAAGTCAAAGACCTGGGTTATTCAATTGTAAAGGAAAATGAAGATACAAAGAATAACATCCATTTGACGGTAAGAAGGTGGAGCTAGGTGGATTTTGATAATATCCGGCGTTCATGCATAGGGCTTGATGTTTATAGCGCAAAAAACAAGATTCTCTCCTTATGTCCCGAATTGTCAGAGGCTGATATAGATATAACTTATAAAGAGTCTGACTACACAAGATTCATTGTTTTTGATTGCCAGCATGAAGACGGTAAAATCATGCTTTATGCAACTTCAAAGAATCCAATAAGGAATCTGCCCTCATATTTCCAAGAAAACGATTTTCTCCGGAAGTATTTGATGATTTTTCAGCATATAAATAATGACATTGCCATCAAGATAGATAATATTAATGAAATGTTCAGGCCTATGCATTGCCCTTCTTATTTTCTAGACATATTGGCTGACTGGTTTGGGGTGGATGTTGACTTGTTTGGCTCAGAAAGGGAAAAAAGACTTTTTCTTCAATATGCAATTCCATTGTATAAATTAAGAGGAACAGTATTGGGGCTGAGAATATTAGTTTATATTATAACTGGAATTGTTCCTAAGATAATTGAAGGCTATGTTCCATATTCATCATTGGAAATAGTTGATGGAAGCAGCATTGATAGCAGCATTTTTGAAGAAGATAAAAAAAATTCGGTTTTTACAATTGCTTTTCCTGTCTACAGGGAAGATTTTGATGACAATTTATTAAAAAGACTGACTCTTTTGATGCAGAAAGAAAAACCTCTGAATACAGATTGCTATATCAGTTTCAGGAGAAAGAAATCAAAGCCTAGGAAAAAAACTGTAATTACAGACAAAGTTGTTCTTGATGATAATTTTGAATTATAGATAAGGATATAAAAAATATGGATGAACTGATAAATTTTAAAAGAGCAAATTTTTTCCCAGGTTTACAAGTCGGACCAAATTATTGGAATAGAATTGAAGACTATCATTTTGAAAAAGAAAAACTATATAACAGATTGTTTCACGGTTTTGGCATTGTTCCAAATTTTATGGATTCTCTTCATGTTCAGGCGGAAAAAACTAAGGGCGGACTGATTACATTCATAGTTGGCAGGGGACTGTGTTTCGACGGGCATGGGAATCCTCTTTTTCTGAATGAGCCCCAGGTGATAGTTTTTGACGCTAAGAAATATACTTATCCAACAACTGTTTATATAGTCATTAAATATAATGAGGTGATGCAAGATTATTTTCAGAATAATGAAAATATTGACTTGCAGGGCTATCAATATAAGCTGGAATCAGCAAAGGTTGAGATAGTGCAGGAGATAACAGAACCGGAAATAACAATCGAGCTGGCCCGGATTGCATTGGATGATTCAGAGGGAACTGGGATTGTAAACATCAAGAACTGCGATGATTTTTGTGATCCTGGAGTCAATGCGCTGGACTACCGGTATGTTCCCTGGGCCACAAAAACAAAGAAGGGCGTTTCAATTTATCTGGAAAAATTGCTGATAGAACTGTTTGAATATACTTGCAGAGTATCAAATTCCTGTTATGAACTGATACCAGTCCATTCATTTAGAAATATGCATACTGTTGCAATGACAGCGAAAATGATAGTTCAAACATCCGGCGTGTACTTTGATGATATTATTCATCTTTTAACTCCTCTTTTTGATATAGACCATGAAGTCTTGTTTGAGTTAGCGGAGTTTGAACGGAAATCTGAAGATAAAACTTATAAATTAACTACAAAGGAAGCCTATGAGGAAGCCCGTGCATCTATGTATGAATTAGGAGATTTAATAAAGAAATATGACAATAAGTATGAGGAAATAGACAAGATTTTAAAAAAACATAGAGCTGTTATAGATGGCTTGAAAAATACAATAATCGAAAAAGAAGTAAACAGCACAGATATTCACTTTATCAGCTATAATCTTCCTAGGGTGCTCCTGTTTGAAGATGAAAAATATACTCTTGTGGATTCTATTGATATGGCTTCCATGGAATCGGTAGAAAGCCACAGAGTGGCTTTTGTGGATGCGCAGCATCCGTCAACTTCAAAGGAGGCGTTCTATTATCCAGATGGCGTATTGGTTTACGATACTGTAAGAAGATGGATAGGCGGATGCATGAAGTTCCATATCAAGAACATTGTCAAGGGAAGAAAAACTCTCATAGTAAGGCGTACTGATATATATCAAGGGAATTATTCTGTAGAGGTGATTCTACAAGATAAAAATAAATACAAGATAAATATAGACGGGCAGGATTCAAAAAACAGGTGGAGAAATCTTTATCTGAAAATAAATGAGGGGGATATAACTGAATATTCTCCGGAGGTGGTTTTTAATATAGGAGAAAAAGGCAGAGATAATTCCGGCTCAATTTGGATTTATCAGGTTTTATAGTAGAGGCAAATTATGAGATATAAATATTGCAAGGAAGGACATTTGATGGATCCTTCATGGAAGGTTTGTCCGGTCTGCATTGCCCCTTTGGCTGGCTGGCTTGTCATGTTAAGAGAGGATGGCTCAGCAGAAAAGTATTATACCCTGCATGAAGGCAAGTCATTCATAGGCTGTGCTGCTGACTGTGAAATCCGTATTCTGAAAGCTGGTTTGGCAAGACAACAGGCTTATCTTTCCATTTCAGGCGGAGAATGCTCTCTTGTTGATTTGGGGAACGGAGAGCCTATTAAGGTAAACAATATCAACAGTGTAAAGACTATGCTGATTGACGGTGATATTATAAAAATGGGAGAAAAGCTTTATAAAATCAAGCTTTTATAGAAACTATGAGAAATAAATTCATTTTTATTTTAGTTTTATTAACAGGCTCTTTTTTATATGCAGACAAGAGCCTGCTGTCGATAAAAGTTGACCAGATAGATTCTCACGATTATCCAAACATGACAGCGTTTGTTTCTGTAAAGAACAAAAAAGGTGAGCCTGTTTCTGGTCTTGCTCCGGGACTGTTTATGACCAGGATAGATAGTGAGGAGCTGCGCGGCAGGCAGTCAATCTATCAATTCTCAATGAAAACAGAACCGATAGATTATACGATATTGCTGTCAAATAATGGCATCATGGAAGGAGAGCCATTGGATTACCAGAAAACTGCTATTATTCAATTTATTGAGTATATGCAGAAAGATGAGACCCTGTCTGTTTATACTATTGGGAATGATGCAAATCCTGTTTTTGAGAACCTGACAAAGGACAGCATAGATACAGGATTAATCAATAATATTCAGACTTCGGATTTTCAACCGAGAATTTATGACTCAATTATGAATGTAATCCGAAAAGTTGAGCATAAAAACACCAGAAGAAAGATAGTTATTGTAATTTCAGACGGTCGTGACCAAAACAGCCGTTTTACAAAAGACCAGCTTGAGTCTGTTTTGGCAGAAAAGTCTATTCCTGTCTATTCTGTGGGAATCCGTGTATTGAGCTCTGCCGGTTTGAGCGCATTAAATCAGATTTCAGAAGTGTCGTCAGGTTCCTATTTGTATTCTGCAACATTGAGAGGTGTGCCGGAAAAACTAAAAGCTGTCCGTGATATTATTAATAAAAGCTATGTAATAAACTATAAGATAAAAAATGTAAAACCTGACAATAGTTTCCATCTGATAGAAGTCTCTGTTTCAGAACAGGATTCTGAGGGAAAAGGACAAAAGACATTTAAGGCAGTAAAGCTTCCATTTCCTAAATGGCTGCGAATCTTAATTATTATATTGGCTGCAGTTTTTATTGCTGTAATTGTTGTTCTTATAATTGTTTTGAAAATTTCAAAAAGAAAGGCCATGGGTATTACAAGACGGAGATGTCCTGACTGTAATAATTTAATGAAGGATTCTTGGGACTACTGTCCGTTTTGCAGATATATGCCCGGGCTAAAAAAAAACAGGAAGCCCAAAAAGACAGAATAAGCTATGAATAAGTTTTCTTTGCCGGGGGTTTATGTCTCGGAGCAGCAGTATACACTTAATTCTCTACAGATAGATACCCGTTGTTTAGCAGCATTCGCCGGTATATGTGAGAAAGGACCTGTGGGGGAACCTGTATTCATAGAAAGTTTTGATGGCTACTTAAAATATTTTGGAGGCTTTGATACACAAGGCGTGCTTCCATTGTCTGTATATAGCTATTTTAAATGCGGTGGAAAAGAATGCATTGTAACGAGGGTTGCCCATAAAGAAAGCGTGAAAAATGCAGAACTTGAGTTGAAATGTCAAGGTGGCTCATTAAGACTGACTGCGTTGACTCCTGGAACCTGGGGTAATTATTTATGTACAAAACTATGGTATGAATATGAAAGAATCAGTTGTTCAGTAGAAGATGTGTCCGCTGACAGTAGCTATATAATTCTTGATAAAGAAGAATACTTTGAGCAGGGCGATATTGTTGAATTAAACTTGGGTGCTGATAAAACAATTTATAGGGAAATATCTGTTATAGACAATAGAAAATTGTTCTTCTCGTATCCTATTCATTCGCTCCATAAAGAATTTGCAAGAAATAAGAATATCATCATCCGTAAGGTTTATATGTCGATGATGATTTCATCAAAAGATAAGAAAAATGAAATATTCCTTCATTTGTCAATGAATAAGAACGATTCCAGATACATAGTTGATTATGTAAATGAGCGTTCAAGGCTGTGCAGAATTTCTGATGAGTCGGCAGAAGGCATTGCAAGGCCTGTATACTCGGAATATGCCAAAAATGGCTGTGACGGAATAGCAGATATAACTGCCGCTGATTTCATAGGATATTATGGCGGCTTGAATAATTTTGAGGGCATCGGCTCTTTTGAAAGCAGGGATGATATTTCCCTTGTCGCATGTCCGGATTTATGCTGGCTATTGAATAGTCCTGGAAAGAGCAAGGAGGAAAGGCTGAATGAATATAGGGCGGTTCATGATGCCTTGTCAAACCAGGCCTCAAGGTTTCCTGGAAGATTTGCAATACTGGATTTGCCGGATCAGAATGACACTTTTGATACAATTAAGTATGCCAGTAAATTTGATTCTGACTATGCGGCGTGCTACTATCCATATATAAATGTGATAGACCCGCTGGATGCTTCTGGATTTAAGACCTTGACAGTGCCGCCGTCAGGGGCTGTGTGCGGGTGCATTGCAATGACCGACGGGGAGAGGGGAATCTTTCATGCGCCCGCCAATTGTATTCTGCAGGGAAGCGTGGGGCTTTCAAAAAGAATTACAAAAGGCGAGATGGAAGAGCTGTATGAAAACAATATAAATGTGTTAAGGTACTTTCCCGGAAGCGGTGTGAAGATATGGGGTGCAAAAACACTGTCCTCAAATCCTGACTGGAGGTATATAAATGTCAGAAGGACATTTTCAAGGATATGCTCAGCCATAAGGAAAGGAACACAATGGGCTGTCTTTGAAGTGAATGACAGGAACTTAAGAAAGCGGCTGGTAAGACAGGTCAGCGGATTTCTTATTGACTTATGGATGAAAGGATATTTGGCCGGAGGAACAGCGGAGGAAAGCTTCTATGTCAGATGTGACGATGAGCTGAATCCTGCTGAAAATATAGACAATGGAATTCTTGCATTTGAAGTCGGAATTGCGATTGTAAGGCCGGTTGAATTTTTTCAAATAACAATAACAGCCGAAAAAGACGGCTCAAGTGTGTATATAAATGAAGAATAGAACAAAAGCCAATTTATGCAGTCATTTTTTTTTTACACAAATGTGCGATAAGGAAAAATGCAGGAAATGGATTATAAGAAAACAACAATAAAGGTTCTTGAATTTGTCAACAAAGCAAAAGACAGAAAAAGAGGAACAGCCATTACCCTGGTTCAGAAAATACCCTTGGATGCGCAGACAAAAAATGACTTTGAGCTTAGGCATGATACCAGACTCAAAGACACAATGATCTATCTTGATCCTGATGACTGCTATCATACAGATAACTTCTTATTAGCCTATGCAATAGCGAATAAAATCCATATAAAAAAAAGCAAATATAATCCGGGCTCCACAGAGACACAGCAAATTCTTGAGCACGAATTAACCCATGTCCAGCAGTATTCCGAGAACCGAACCAATGAATCGGTAGATGAGCTTGAGCTCGAGGCTTATTTGAATGAGGCAAAGCAGTCAAGGAATGGAGAAGGACTGAAAATTATTGAATATTTGCCTGGAAAATACTGCGAATGCACGCCAAAAGAATACCAGGCATTCTTACACAGCGTAGCAGAGGCCTTTGAGCAGAAAGTAGAATCCAGGCTCCGCTCTTTGGACGATGAAGAGCAATACAAGCTATTAGTCGAGCTTGAAAGATGGTCTGAAAGCTGCATTTCGAACGAATTCTTTGATCTTGACAGGTGGTGGTAAAGTGACAGAGCAGGAAAGGATTCAGCTAATGAATGAAAACTATGAGCATGACAAGATGGAGCTTGCCAAAAGCGAAATGAAATTCGGAAACATGAACTATTATCTGAAAAAGGCGGAATACCTTAAGAAGCACTGCTGGAAGACAGCAGAGGATGTCAGAGCTGATATAATAGAAGCAATGAAAAGCCAAATCCGCGGATAAACTATGGGCGAAGAAACAACAACGATAACAAGAAGCAAGGCTATAATATTAATCAATGACTCGATAGAAAACTTTTTCACTTATTACGACAGTTATTGCTATGAAAACCGGGATGCAATAAGCGAGGATGAGAAAAAACTGCATGAGGAATTGTGCGATGTAATTTACATCCTAAGAAACGACGATGATTATAAAAACGACCTCAAAATTATGCCTTTGGAACATCTTACCCAATTTCTTTATATGTGCAAGGAAATGGTTGAAAATAATGATTTGTTTACAAAGTACAGTTATCCAAAAGGGAATATTCTAATTGTTGAGAATGAAAACTCAAATCCAGAATTAATCGAAAAAGCTCTTAAAAACCTGGAACAGCATGGAGATGAAAGAATAAAAAATGCAATAAAAGAATATCATGCTGGAGACAGACAAATTAGATTCTCAAAAATGCCTGAAAATCAGAATGGTTTAACCTGTCGTATTGATGATAGATATTCTCATTTTGTAACTGAAAACTTAATGCAAGATACACCCGAAAATCAGATTCAGGTAGCAATTACTCTTGCACATGAGTTTAAGAGAAATGCTACGACAGACTCTATAGAAGGTGAAACAAGAGAAGTTGTATTGGAAGATACAAAAATCATTGAATCTTTTGCAAATACTTATGGAGAAGAAATCTACCAAAAGTTCCCAGAATATGGAATTCTCCATTATATTAAAAAGATTTTTGGAGAAACCGAACTTCAAGATTTTGCGGATTTTGCTTTTGATTCTACCGGAAATTATTGGAAAGTAAATAATGCTGGAGATTTGATTGATGATGGAATGGACAAACAAGTGCTTGATTCTAAGAATAATATAATATATAAGGCAGAATCAGGCGGTAAACAAACAACACTTCAAAAATGGTTAGAAAATGATAAACAATTTCCGAAAATAAATGCTTTTGCAACTCTTATGCAACCTGCTGGATATGATGGCTACAAATCTTCAACATATGAATGGGAAAAAAATCCTGGAATAATTGAACATAGCATAATTGAAACAGCTCATGATAAAGGACAACTTACAGATGATCAGTACAATATGATTCAATTGGCAGCTGGTCTACTTTCAAATGATAATAATCAAAAAAATGAAGAAAGTACATTTATTAAAACATTAAAAGAAGAATATGGTCCAAAGATAAAAAACAATTTGGCAAAAGTTGCATTAATATGGACGGAATTGAGGAATAGAAAAAAAGTAAAACAAACAGAAGCGGTTGTTAATGTTGTTAATAATACTGAAAAGAAAAATCATACCTCTCAAAAAAGTTCATATTATAAGCGACCTAAAAATTTTCAAATTAATTTTACACCTGATATTATGAAAGAGTTTGAAAAAGTTGGCAATACAACAAATTGTAACCTTTTCTTAAATAAATTAACTGGAACATTAGATGAAAATATTGCAAAAAAAATCTTACCAAATGGAGTAAAATCTGCTATGCAGATGTATAAAGATTGGCAAACGAATGAGAATCTAGAGTGTATCAATCCACAAGGGCATTTTGATAAAAATCGTAATGCGTCACAAAAAGCTAAAGATGCTGAATTAGCAGGAAATAAGGCAAATGATTTTGCGAACCAAGGATATCTTGTATTAGCTGCAAGCCCAGATTTTGATTATGTAACAACCTCTGGAACAAAGCATTATACGGCACATGTTTCAATAGTAATAACCCAAGATACTAAATATAATTACGATGCTGTTGGAGATGATCAAACATGTTTCTTAGGTTCCAACGGATATACAGGACATCAGGGGAGAAAAGAACCTGAAGTATTAAGAGATTATCCAGTTTTTCTTCAGGCCGGTAATAGTACTGGAATTGTACCGCCTGGCTGGGCATTTTCAAGAGGGTTATTTTTAAACGATAAGGTTGATTATTATGTTGTTAAAAATTAGATATATTTTCTCATTTATATTTTTTTCATTATTATTTATTTCTTGTAATGCAACTACGTATGAGGGTGATAAAAATGCATTAGCAGAAGCATGTAAGTATCATATTTTAATATCTTCAGATTATTCAAAGTGGACTCCCAAAGCATATGCATATTTTACTTATTCATTAGATTGGTTTAATACATTTGATCACTCTTTATGCAATATGACTAATAATATTAAAGATTCAGACAAAGATATTGATGTTTTAGGATGTTGGGATTCAATATATTTATATTGTGCAAATATTAATTCAATTTATAAAAATCCCAAAAGTATAGAGAAACAATATTTTTCTTCTATTTGTAATCAAGGTATTTCTTTTGGGAAAAATCATATAGGGGCACTAGGAGGAGAGATTCAATCAGAAAATAATGTTTCATATTTTTTCTTATATTATCTTTGGAAAATTGAAAAATCAGAAATTCTAATTCTTCCGAAATATGTTGCAGAATATTCATCTATTGAAAAATCAGATATATCAAATATTTCTTATTTTTCTACAACAAGTTTTACAAAAATTGGAGATATAGAAAATTTTCCAATTGCATATATACAAACAAAACCTTTCAATTTTAATGAAATAGATATTTCTAAAACTTTCCTTTCTACTAAATATAATTTAAATGGGCTTGGATGTGATGTCTTACGATTTAAGAGTAACTTAATAGAAGAAGACTGGGATTATGAAGTATTAAAAAAGTATGTTGAGGAACATCCTGAATATACTTTGTCAGAATTAATAAACATGGAGTTTTATAAACAATAACATTCGATGAAAAAAATAATCTTACTAATAGTAATTTCTGTATTTTCTATTTCATGTAGTGAAAACAAAATAAAGCTAAGTACAGAAGATTTAAACAATTGTGCTAAATGGAATTGGATAGCCTTATCAGATACAAAACTATGGACCACTAAGGCAGAGGCATTGGCGGAAAAAGAAGAGACAGCCTCAAAACTGTCTTACTTTATTCAGCAATATGCAACAGAAGGACAAGAAGAAGATGCATGGAAAAAAATGATTTCTGTAGCAAGCTTTTTAGGACCTGTATTTGGATTCTTAGGACTGCTAGCAAATGCCAGTGTAGAAGAAAATAAGTACCAAACAGTGCAATATTATTCACGCAAATCATTCCTTAATAATGCAGAATATGAAATAAAGAGAATTGAAAAATTACAATCTCAGGTTGAAGAAGAGAATCTTCAAACTGAAATAAATTATTTAAGATTTCTAAAAAAACAAATAAAAATGATAAATAGAGAGATTGAATTAAATAAGGAAAGGGACTTACAACAGCTTAATGAAATAAGATATTATACTTCTCAACATGCAAGTTTAAAAGATTGGAAAGATACTAGACCTTCAAAATCTCCTTCTTACTTTCATAATATAGACTACCATAAATTATTCGAGGAACAAAAATGAAAACATGGCAGAAATATCTATTTATCTACATACCTATTGGTATCTTTTGTTGTTTTATAAATTTTTGTGCAAAAAAAGATAGCAAAACACCTTATGTCGAATATCATCTATTACATGACTTTGAAAAAAATGAATATAATGTAAATGATCTTGTAACTGGAAATAATCTCGGAAAAATTTATTTTTCAATTAAAAATGAAGATATTTCTTTTGATATATCTGCCGAAAATTCCTCTGGAACATTAATGATAGGTGAATACGGAGATTTATATCAATATGAAAAAATTAAATTAGATGAAATAAAAATTGAAAAGAAAAAATGTAAAAACTTAGACTTTTATACCGGAAAAGTCGGGGACTGGCATACTGTAGTAATTATGAACCTTGATTATCATGATTATCATGATTTTTATAAATCACAGAGCAGAAATCGATACCTGTTTTTTTTATTAAAAAATGGAGATTATAATTTCTCAACAAAAGATGCTAGTGTATATAATCTTTATTCTTCATTTTGTGCTGATATAAAAAATATGAAATATGCGGCAATATTAGAATAATGAAAAAAAATATATTATTTCTTTTATTAATATTTAAAGAAAAATTTTATTTTCTAAAATGCCGAAAAACCAGTATGGCAAGACAGAATGCAAAAATCATTGAATCCTTTGCGAATGCTTACGGCGAAGGCATTTATAAGAAATTCCCGGAGTATGGAATCCTGCACTACATAAAGAAAATCTTCGGAGAAACCGAGCTAAAGGAATTCGCAGACTATGCATTTGACTCAACAGGAAGCTACTGGAAAGTCAACGAGGCTGGAGACCTGGCTGACGACGGCAATGCTTCAAGGGTGGCAGACGCTAAGGGCAGTGAGATTCATTCAGGGACAAAAGGCCTGCAGGGAACACTGCAGGAATGGCTCGGCATGGAAAACGCCTATGCGGCATTAATGCAGCCCGCCGGATTTGAATGGGATGGTAAGAAGTGGAGCAAAAATCCGGGAAAAATTGACCACAGCGTAATTGAAAAGGCTCATAATGAGGGACAGCTTACTGACGACCAGTATAATCTGATTCAACTGGCGGCAGGAAAAAGTGCATCGGATGATGACAAGTCTGAAAAAATAAATTTGTTTAAGCAGTTTTTTAATGACTATAAGCAGGCAAATATAATAAAAACTCAAGTTCAAGTTGACATTGCAAACAGAGCATGGGAATGGATTGTAAAAAAATTGCGAACAAATCTTGACTCTATTTTTAGAAATAATGAGTCAGCTAGAAAAAATAAGGATTTTGCTTTTTGTAACTTTGAAATATTTAATCAACTGCCTTCATTAATACCTTCTAAAACTTGGAATAAGAATACTATGGAGAAAGAAGGCTTATTTGCTTCCTCTATTGATAGTACAAAATGTAATATGTTCTTACCAAAGTATTTAATTAGTATAAGTGAGTCAGTGTACAATGATATTATTACAGAGAAAAATGCTAAAGCTAACCGTCTAAATGAGTTGTTTTCGATTAATCCAAAATTATATAAAATTACAGGAAACGAATATGATGTATCAAAAAGGATTCCAGAACTTAATCGTAGAGGAGAGAAATTTATAGATCAAAAAAAGGAATACTCTGCTGCTAAAAAGGCAATTATTGCACAAGATTTGGCAAATGAATCAAAATTGGTAATTGCATATGTTACAGATCATGTTGCTATAGTAACAAAGCAAGATGCAAAATATTCATGTTACCCTGAAGAAAACTGGAATCCCAACAATAACTATAATCCTTTTCAAACTGGAGATGGTTATTCAAATGGAATTGTTCTAGATGGTTTTCCTGTTTTCTTACAAGCAGGATCTTATACAGGTGTAGTAAATCCAGGAATGGCCATGGGAAGAAATGGATTTACCAATGATGAGGTTATTTATTATGTATACAAAGGTTGATTATTTTATAAAGTGTTTTATGCTTTTCTTTTTATTTGCTTCATGTTCAACAAAGTATAAAATTGATTACGATAAAATTTTGAGTTTTGAACAACAAGATTATGATTCTGTTGACTTAATAGAATACAACTTTAAGAATACAATAAATTGTTCACAGATATATATAGATAAATTTGAATTGACAGATGATGAAAATATGATTATAGGTTTTTGGGAGGATGCTTCCTGGTTATTACAGCCGTATAACCATAAGATTAATAACATTGGTATTTATAGTTTCCTGCCAAATAGAAAATTCATAAAATCAAAATATATTGATGATGAAACTGTTAAAATAGTTTATGGAACTTGGAAGGTCGAAGATAAAAAACTTAAAATTCTAGAAAATGCTACTTTCCTATATACTGATTCTAAAATAACTAATTATACATTATTAGAAAAATCCAAGTATATATCTATTTTTGTTTTGGTAAATTATGAAAAATATCCAATTAATACAACTGCATTTATGGGAGAAAAAATCCCCCGATATAGAAGGTTTCATGATTTTGTAAATTATGGTCCTGATATATATTCACCAGAAACATACTCTGGGAATCTTATATTTAACCCTGTTGAGTCTGAAGAATATTTATCAAAATTGTTAAAATTAAATCACTTTTATTTTTATTAAAATGAATAAACAAATTAAAATATTTTAGATACAAGGAGTCGTTACGATTAGACAGGTTAGAAAAAACGAGAAAAGCGTAGTACTCT
>CAZSJX010000002.1:0-256102 GCA_964607295.1 uncultured Treponema sp.
TCCCTGCTGAAAGGCGGAAGCATAATTGAAAGCCAGACAGCCGTGCCGGGGGGGGGCGGTAGAGTTTGACGAAGTTGACGCTGGAAGCTACACAGTAAAGGTCTGGGCAAGCAAGGGCGGCGAGATTTGCGGAGTGGGAAAGAACAGCGTTGAGGTTTCCGCCGGGGAGTCTGCTCCGTGCAAAATAAAGATGAGGACTGCATACAGCGCGTCTGCGGCTGCAAGCTACATACAAGAGCTTGATGGCGGTGAGGAGTATAAAGTAATTGTTGCAGGCCCTGTAGACGACAGCGGGATTGCAGAAATAAAAGCGGCCTTGACCCAAAAAAATAACATAAACGGAACAGTTGCCCTTGACCTTAGCTGGACAACTGGACTTACGGAAATTGCAGGCTTAGAAAATAATGGAGCATTTGAGGACTGCGCACGCCTTTCTAGTGTAGTTCTCCCGGAAGGAATGACAGCAATTGGGAAGAGAGCATTCTTTTGCTGCAAGGCTCTAAAAAATGTAGTAATTCCATATGGAGTAACTGAGATAAAAGAGAATGCGTTCTGGTACTGCGAGTCCCTTGCAAGTGTAGAGATTCCAAATAGCGTAACGACACTTGGCAAAAGCGCATTCACTGGCTGTTCTGCTCTTGATTTAAAGATTCCTGAAAGTGTCAAAAGAATAGGTGATGGTGCGCTTAAAATTACAGGTATTTCAAGTATAGATCTCGAAAAAGTAACCTATGACTTTGTGAGTTTTGAAGGTTGCAGTAAGCTTTTAAACATAACAATTCCAGCTAGCGAAACTAGGATATATAATAGAGCTTTCTTGAGTTGCGAGTCTTTGGAAACAGTAACAATTCTTGGCGATTTGACTGATGTTGATGAACAAAATCTAGCAATAGGGCGTGTTGCATTCAGCGGTTGTGAAAATCTACAAACAATAACATTCAGGGGTAAAATAACAGGCACAATTGGAGATAATGCATTCTTAAACTGCTCTGCCTTGACTACTGTGAATTACGGCGGAAGTCAAGATAGTTGGAGTAATATAGACTTTGGAACAGGAAATGAACTTTTGAAAAATGCCGCCAAAATAATCTGTTCTGATGGTACTATAACAAATCCATAGCCAGCATTTTCCCAACACCGTGCAGTATAAATAGAAAACCGCGTCTTTTTAGGCGCGGCTTTTTTGTTGGCCATAAGGCGGCAGCCATTCTGTGGCATTGCACTGCACGAGCCGTGCATAGACTGTTCACGGTTTATGGCGTTGCTGTTCATTCGGCGTGGCTAGGCTGTCCACAACGTGTGGCGTGTAATGTTACGGGTTGTGGACTGATACATCATGCGGCGTGGACTGCAATGCTGCGAAGAATGGCATGGCGGTCCGCATAAAATTTACAGTCCTGCGGAACACTTTGGCTTAGCTGCGGCTCAAGCGCTTTAGAAAAATCAGCAGGAGCTGTCCAGCATGGCAATCTGCGAGGCGGCTATCTTGTCTGTCGGGTCTGTTTCTAGCACGACCTCAAAGTATTTTCTAGCTTCGTTCTTCTGTCCCAGCTTAAGGCACAGGCAGCCAAGGTTGCTTATAATCTTTGTGTTCTCGGGGTCCATGGAAAGGGCTTCCTCAAGCGTTTTCTTTGCATCGTCAAGTCCGCCTGTCTCCATTTGGCAGATTGCAAGCTCGTTCAGTGTGTCTGCGCTTTCGTCTCCGCCTTCACATTCCCTTGCCTTAAGAAACGCCTGCTTTGCGTCCGAGAAGCGTCCCAGCCGCCTAAGCCCCCAGCCCAGCAGGAACCATGCGTTCCAGACCGCCGGGTTGTCCGTTATGAATTTTCTGATTTCCTCAAGTCCCTTTTCTTCCTGCCCTTCAGAAATCAGTCTGTAGGCATCGCGGAACCTGTCGCTTTCCAGATTGCGGTTGGAGATTTTGTCTATGATTTCCTGCGCGCGCTCCTTCTTGTAGATTCCGTCCTCGCCTAGCTCATCGTCCTTTACGTCCGCAACAAGACCCAGGTAGCTTTCAAAGCAGCCTTTCGCCTCGCCGTAGTCGCGCTTTTTAAGATAGAAGAAGCCTGCGTTGAAATATGCGTCAGGAATTTCCTTGTCGCTGTCCATCGCCTGTCTGTAGTAGTCAAGCGCTGTGCTGTCGTATGCGTCCGCGTCGTCGTTCAGGGAGATGCGTCTGTAGCTGTCCGCTTTCTGGTCAAAGAAGATTGCCATGTTTAGAATCACAGCCTTGTCCTGCGGGTCGATTCCGTTCACGGCCAGCCAGATTTCTTCTGCCAGGTCCCAGTCCTCGTTGCGCGCCTTTAGGATGGCGGCTTCGGCCAGCTCTTTCTTGATTCCAGGGCGCACATCTGTAATGAGCCTGCGGTAGTATTCTGCGTTCTCGTTTTTCTTGTCGTAGGCAAGGACTGTCAGTATTCCGGATAGAATCTGCTCCTGCGAAAGCTTGGATGCGTCCTCTTCAGGCGGATCTTCCGGATTCTTTTTCTGGACTGGCAGCGGAATTGCGGGGTCGATTTTCATTGCCTTGGGTGAAAGCACAGAGCCTTCCGGCAGCTTTATGAAATATATTGATTCCAGTGAATTTTTAGAGTCCATTCTTTTTCCTAGCTGATTTATTTGTTTTTTTTATGCTGACGGATTTGCAGCTTCCGGTGTTTCTGCGGGCTTCTGCTCTTCAGCGGGCTGTATGTCTTCAAGCTCGCCGGCTGTAAACTTGTTGTCCAGCTCCTTGCGCTTTGTGTTCGCAATGTACTTGTTTATGTGGACTTTGTACGCAAGGCTTATGGAGTCCTCTGAAAACTTTATGCTTGCTGAAATGATGTCCTTTCTGCCTTCAATGAAATCTGTCCTTACGATGATTCCCCTGATTGAGATTGTCTCATGCGGATCTTCAAATTCAAGCTGAATCAGAGCCTCTTTGTTTATGAGGAATTTTGCAAGCCCCAGAAGCACAACTCTTGCGCCGCCGAACGACAAGTCCTGCAGGATGCAGTGGCGTGGAACGTTCTGTATGTAGATTACAATTTCCTTTTTTTGAAGCCCGAGCTTTCTCATTGACTCCTGTGTTATGAGAATTCTTTCTTCCTTTCTTCTTGCGGCATTGAAATTCGCGTCAAGAATATTGCCTATCATTAGAATCAGGTCATCCGGCGGCCTCTGTGTGTACTGGATTGTAATGATGCAAAGGTCTGTGCTGTTCATGTAAGGCTCTATCTCGCAGACTTTCGCTGTAACAAAGAAGCTCATCAGCTGGCCGTCTGGCTGGTAAAAGCAAAATCTTAAGCTGACTGGAGGCGCGGCCTTGTTTGAAAGCACCGCATAGGCTCCGCTTTTTTTTCCGAGGATTATTTTCGCCTGGTTGAATGATGTTGAGTTTATAATGCAAGGCCACTGGAGTCCGCTGCACTTTATGTAAACCTGCCGCGGATCCATTTTTAGAGTATGTATTATTTCCTTTGAAAAGGTGATTTCTGTGTCCTTGTAATTTTCGTAATAGCGATTGATAACCTGAGCTGTAACGATTGCCATACAACAATAATAATTCATAATTCTTCTTTTAACAATAGAAAATATTAAAAAAATTACAGTAGCCTTAGTTTCGAGTTAACTATAATTTCGTATAAAAAACAGCTGCCAGTCGAGCTGCGTCTATCAAAACCGTCCGATATCGGACTACACGCTGTTTTGCCTTGGAACTATTATCGTTGCCGCTTTTGCGGCAGCAAAACAGAGTGTTTTTGCCAGCCGCAACTCTCCTTACGCTGTTTTTGACTGTATATAAAACTGAAGCTACAACTATTTAAGATTTCTATTGAAATTAGTTTGAAAATTTTATATACTCTTTAGACTAGTTTATATCCCTCACCGCGGCAAAAATTGGTGAGAAAATCACCATGGTGAATAGGAGTAAAAATTATGGCAACAAGAAGAAATCCTCGTTTCAAGGAATGTAGAAGACTTGGCGTGAATGTCTGCGGACATCCAAAGGCAATGAACAGAGCAAACGATCCTGCTTTTAAGAAGACAAAGAAAACTTCTGAATATGGAAAGCAGCTTTGCGAAAAACAGAAAGTAAAGGCTTACTACGGAATCCTTGAGCGCCAGCTTCGCCGTTATTATGACATCGCTTCAAGAAAAGAAGGAAAAACCGGCGAAAATCTTATCATTGGTCTTGAAACTCGTCTTGACAATCTTGTTTACCGCATCGGCTTTGCAAATTCAATCCGCATGGCGCGTCAGGTTGTTTCCCATGGACACGTCCGTGTTGACGGCAAGAAAATCAACATTCCGTCTTTCCAGATAAAGCCAGGCCAGGTTGTAACACTTTGCGAGAAGTCCCAGAAAAATGAGCAGTTTAAGGCAAGCTTCCTTAACGGAAACCGCCGTCCTCTTGCTTATATTGAAGTTTCAGAAGAAGCTTTCTCTGGAAAACTTATCATGATGCCTAAGCGCGAGGAAATTCCTGTAGAAATCAATGAACAGCTCGTTGTTGAATTCTACTCTAAATAATTGAATTCCGCTTAAGCTGGAGGCTCCGCTTGAATTTCAGGCGGAGTTTTTTGTTTTTAAAAGATTCTCGGGATTTCAGTCTTGGTATTCGCATACGGAACAGAAAAGTCCGTTCTTTATTACGATTGAATAGACAAGCATATAAAGATATGTTTCTTCAAGGGAAGCGCCTGTTTCCCTGATTGAAATGTCTGTTGAGGAAAGAAGGGCGAGGACTGAAGCCGCGGCTCCTGCGCTCCAGATTCTGGCTGCCTTCGAGTATTTTTCCTGGTTCCGCTTGCCGGAAAAGCCTGATGATTTTAACTCCGCCTCAGACGGGGTTTTTCCGTTTGAATGAAGCGAATGCCATGCCCTTAGCTGCCTGAAGCAATATATAAGCCCGGCGATTAATGCGATTCCATTTGATTCCTTTGTCGCCCGGATTTTCTGAAGAATTTCCAGCGAGCTTTCAAACCGCTGCTGCGGGCTTTTTGAGGGGTCCGCCATTGAGTCAAAAAGCGTGAAGGCGTTTTCCTCCCTGTTGTGTGAAAGAATTTTTTCCACATCAGCGGAAGTTATTGTTGTGTTTTTTTCAAAGCAGAAGAAAAATCTTGAACATTCAGACTTGAGGCTTTCCGTGTTGTTTTCGACCATCTCGAGAATTTGCTCTACTGCGTCCGGAGCAATTGAAAAGCCGTTCTTTCTAAAGAAATTTTCGACCCACTGAGGCTTTCTGTTTTCAAACATTTCCCAGAAAATTTTCTTGTGGCCGGAAGGAACTGCGTTTTCAAGCTTTTTATCTATGGAATTTTCTTCGGAAATTAAAACAAGCGTGTTTGGAGAATTTTTGGAAGCTTTTATCCATGTAACAAGAGAGTCAATGTCGCTTTTTTGCTTTATCTGCTCGGCGTTTCTAAGGGTTATAAAAAGCGCCGGAGAAAAAAGGCTTGCGTTTTGAAGCTGGGCTACAATATCCTCAATTCTTACATCTGTGGCGTAGTATTTGTACTGCTCAATTCCGCCGTTTTTCTTTGAAGCCGCATTCCGCAGGTTTTCTATCGCTTCATTTTTTTCGCCTGCTTCCGGGCCCGTAAAAAGATAAACTTCTGCTTCTGCCATTCTAGTAAGTTCTTACGAGGCCAACCATTATTCCTGCAATCTGGATTTCCCGTGTGTATATGGGCTGGAAATCCGGATTTTCTGGCTGAAGCCGGATTCTTTCTTCTTCACGGTAAAATCTTTTCAGCGTGATTGCATTGTTCACAACTGCGACAACAATCTGCCCTTCTGTGGCGATTTCTGCCTGCTCGATTATTGCAAGGTCGCCATCGAGTATTCCGGCGTTTACCATGCTTGCTCCCCGGACGTGAAGCGCAAAGTAGGTTTTTCCCGGCCGTACAAAAGGCTCTGCAATATTCACGTATCCGTCAAGGTTTTCCTCGCAAAGAAGAGGCTTTCCGGCGGCTACAGTTCCAAGCAGCGGAATTCTTGCAAGAAAAGGCTTTGAGTCTCTTTCAAGTCCGTCGTCTTTTAAAACGCGGATTGAGCGCGAGCGTTTCTGGCACTGGGAGAGATAGCCTTTCTTCTGGCAGGCGGCGATATGGTCTTGCACGGCTCTAAGTGAAATTCCAAAATTTTCTCCGATTTCGCGCACAGTAGGAGGATATCCGTTTTCTTCTGTGAAACGCGCGATAAATTCCAGGACTTCCTTTTGTCTGTCCGTAAGATTTTTCATTGGCTATTCCTCTTCAAATTTGGCTTCAAACAGATTGAAGATGGCTTGCGCGGCTTCCTTTTCATCAGCGCCTTCAGCCTTTAATGTTATGTTTGTGTTGTATCCGGCCGCCATTGTGATAACGCCCATTATTGATTTTGCGTTTACAGTGGTCGAGTCTTTTTCAAGAATTATTTCTGATGAAAATTTGTTTGCTGTCTGGGCAATCAATGCGGCAGGCCTTGCGTGGATTCCTGCGCGGTTTCTAACTGTAAGAATTTTTTCTGTCACAGTGCACTTCCTTTGTTTTTATTTTTACGGCTCAATAAGAGTCCTCTTTTCCATAATAGTCTCTTTGGGCGGCTCCGGTTTCTATCCAGCGTAAAATATTCTGGTTGAATTCCTGCGCGGAATAATAGCCCATCGTTTTCAGCCTTTCATTCATGGCGGCGGCTTCAATTATAATTGGAAGATTACGCCCTGGCTTTACAGGAATTTCTATAATAGGAATTTTTACGCCTAAAAGGTCTATGAAGGCTCCCTTTGTTCCGATTCTGTCATAAACTTTTGTCTGGCTCCATGCCTCGAGCTTTATGACCATCTGCACTTCTTTCTGTTCCCGGATTGCTCCGACTCCGTAAAGCTGAGCGATGTTTATAATTCCAAGCCCGCGGATTTCCATGTGGTGGCTTATCAGCTTGTTTGCTCCCTGGCCGATGATGGAATTTCCGTTCACGCACCTTATTTCAACGATGTCGTCTGCGACAAGCCGGTGTCCGCGCTCAACAAGCTCAAGGGCCGTCTCGCTTTTTCCAACTCCGCTTTCTCCGATAAGAAGAATTCCGACGCCGTAGACTTCCACAAAAACTCCGTGCAGCGTTTTTCTTGGAGCAAAAATATTTGAG
Source organism: uncultured Treponema sp. (assembly GCA_964607295.1). GTDB lineage: Bacteria > Spirochaetota > Spirochaetia > Treponematales > Treponemataceae > Treponema_D. Next base: position 7,111 of record CAZSJX010000002.1, read on the forward strand.
AAGACCCTCAGAAGCCGCTGTGAAAAGTCTGTTGAAATCAAGTCCGTCTGAAGAACAGCGCACCTTGAGGATTCCGCGACTGAAAGAAAAAATTCCGACGGCTCTATGCTGTGGCTGAAAACTATGCACGGCATATCGTATGTAAAGAATTTCTTTATTAAATCAAAATTTCCCTCGGACTCAAGCTTTGTAAGGTAGGCGGATTCTCCACGCCCGAAAAGCTGGACCCTTTCGTATGCGAACGACTCATAGAATCCGGAGATTGCAAGGCCCGGGCGGTTTATGTCGGAAACAGTTATTTCCTTGTAGAGACCTGATCTTCCCGCAATACATTTCATGTTCAGCGAGTCCTGCCCCTTTAAATCCAGGTCAAGAAGGTCTAATACTGTTATCTTTTTTTCCGACATATATATAGTATACAACTATATGCAAACAAACTCAATATGGGACAGATGATGAAAAGCAAAAAAGCTGAATGGTTTGAGAATGAGGACTTCTGGCTGAACTACGCTCCTGTCATGTTCGACGGGCAGCAGTGGGCGCAGGCGGCCGGCATAGCAAAAAGAGTCGTGTCGCTCGCCGGGCTTTCAGAGGGAAGCTCCGTCCTTGATGTGTGCTGCGGGCCTGGAAGAATCAGCGTGGAGCTTGCGCTTTTGGGCATGAACGTTACCGGCGTGGATATAACTCAGCCGTTTTTGGACGCGGCGGCTGAAACTGCCATGGACGAGGGCGTTAATATTGAATTTATAAACAAGGACATGAGGCGGTTTTCATCACGCAGGAAATTCGACGCGGCCGTGAACATATACAATTCGTTCGGCTACTGTGATGAAATCAGCGGCGACATACAGATTCTAAAGAAGGTGCGTTCTGCTCTTAGAAAAGGCGGAACGTTTGTTCTTGAGTGCATAAGCCGCGAGACAGCCGTAAAGTATTTTACAGAAGGAGAATGGTTCGAGCGGGCAGGAATGACAGTCCTTACCGAATTCAGAGTGCAGGGAGCCTGGGAAGGCCTTGTTTCAAAGTGGATACTTATACATAAGGACGGAAGGCGGATTGAGCACGAGTTTGTCCAGCGCCTTTATTCTGCTGCCGAACTGTGTGATATTCTATGCGGTGAATGTGGATTTTCCTCTGCGCAGGTTTTCGGAGGATTTTCCGGCGAGCCTTACAATCAGAACGCAAAAACAATGGTTATTGTAGCGAAAAACTAGGCTTTCCGGCGGAATTAAATGAAGATTCGCTTTTTTTGCGGCGGCCGCTGTGTATTGTATAGGTCTGAAAAAGATTATAAAATACGGACTTATATTTTACACGGAGGCTTTTGTTTTATGGAAGGCGATATTACATCCCGGATGTCTGACCTTGTCATTCAGATAGGCGTTTTAATTTTTGCAGTCCGGCTGTTCGGATTTCTTGCCAAGAAGGCTAGGATTTCATCGGTTTTGGGAGAACTTATAGCCGGTGTTGTCGTTGGGCCGTACGCGCTGGGCTCTATTCCGCTGCCGGGATTTCCGTCTGGAATTTTCAGCCTGAATTCTGTCTCGCTTGCTGTGACTCCGGAGCTTTACGGATTTTCGACCGTGGCTTCCATTATTCTGCTTTTTGCGTCCGGACTTGAGACTGACCTTGCGCTTTTTTTGCGCTATTCGCTTGCCGGCGGTGTTATAGGACTTGGCGGAGTTGTGGCCTCGTTTCTTCTGGGCGATGCCGCAGGAATGATGCTTTTCGGCTGCGGAATGATGGATGTAAGATGCCTGTTCCTGGGAATTATGTCCACTGCGACTTCCGTAGGAATTACGGCGCGCATTCTGTCTGACAAAAAGAAGATGGATTCTCCGGAAGGCGTTACAATTCTTGCGTCCGCTGTCTTTGACGATGTCCTTGGAATTATTCTTCTTGCGGTTGTTATGGGAATCGTGGCGGCAATTGGAGCCGGAGGCGGCCAGGTTTCTATCGATGGAGCGAAGATTCTTTTGATTGCGGCGCGCGCCTTTGGAATTTGGCTTGTGTTTACAGCTGCCGGGCTTTTGCTTTCAAAGAAGATTGCGCGCTTTCTCAAGATTTTTAAACATTCCTATGATTTTTCTATCTGCGCCCTGGGAATTGCGCTTATTCTCGGCGGATTCTTTGAAAAGCAGGGCCTTGCGATGATTATCGGAGCATATATCACGGGTCTTTCGCTTTCCGCCACAGACATTGCGGCCATTATTCAGGAAAGAATCCACGGGCTTTATAAGTTCTTTGTTCCGCTGTTTTTTGCTGTAATGGGAATGATGGTTAATATGCAGAAGCTTATGTCCCGGGAAGTTCTTGCTTTCGGCGCGTTCTATACAATTCTTGCTGTGGCCGCCAAGGTTGTTGGCTGCGGTCTTCCTGCGCTTGGGTTCGGTTTTAATCTGAAGGGAGCATTGAGAATCGGCTGCGGAATGATTCCGCGCGGCGAGGTTGCTCTTATCATTGCGGGAATCGGACTTACAGCTGGAATTCTTGACGAGCAGATGTTCGGCGTTGTTATTCTTATGACGCTGGTTACAACTTTGTTTGCGCCTCCTTTGATTGCCGCCTCTCTTTCTATAAGCGGAAAGGGAACGAAAAAAGAGACGCGCTCTACGGATAATGTCGCATTTACATGGGACTTCGGTTCTGATGAGATTGCAGATCTTGTCATTGATATTTTCCTAAAGGACCTTAGAAGCGAGGGATTCTATGTTCAGATGATGAATATTTCCGAGGGGATTTCCCAGGCCAGAAAAGACGGAATCTCGCTTTCAATTACGGAAACTGAGTCTGTTGTAAAGATTGAGACGAGCGCGGAAGACTCGGGCTTTGTGAAGAACGCGATGTACGAGGTTTTAATCCGCCTTGGAAATCTTGTCCAGAATCTGAAGGAAAACTATGTTCCTGAGAAAATAAATTTCTTTGACCAGAGCGAGATGAGCCGCACAAGCGCGGATATTCTTAAGCTTTTTGCGCCGGACGCTGTCTCTTTGGATTTGAAGGGAACCACCAAGGATCAGATTCTTCAGGAGATGGTTATGCTTCTTTCTAATTCCGGGGCTGTTCGCAACTGGGAAACAGTTCTTGCGGATGTCCGTGAGCGTGAAAATATCATGAGCACTGGAATGCAGCACGGAGTCGCATTTCCGCACGGAAAGTCTGACGCTGTAATCCATACTTGCGTTGCGCTTGGAATAAGCCGGAACGGCGTGGATTTCGATTCTCTCGACGGTGAAAAGTGCAAGGTCTTTGTTATGATAGTTTCGCCGAAAAAGACTTCTTCTCCGCATATGCTGCTGCTTTCTTCCCTGAGCTATATTCTCCGCGATGAGAAGAATGTTGAGGAGCTTTTAAAATGTTCTGATGTAAAATCGCTTTTTGAGAAGATGAAGAAATTTGCCGTCAGAAAAAATAATTCCTAAATAGTCCTAACTTCGAGTTTTTATATTGAATATAGTTAACTCGAAATTAAGGCTAGCTAGCAGTTTTTTAATTTTTTTCGCAATAAAGTTTATACAGTGGAAAGGGCCGCTAGAGAATTGGCGGCTCTTTTTTATGCGTGAAATTAAAAGGGAACTTTATGGCGAAAGAAGACACCGGAGAATTTTTAGGAGTTTTTGGGCCGGAGGAAGGAAGCGGCCTGGATTCTGACGAGGTTTTGCAGGCGGCAAAAAAAACTTTTGGCATTTCTTATTTTTTTCCATGGCAGAGAATTGTAATTGCAAATATTCTGGATTCGGCAAATCCTGACAGTGACGCTCTTAGTGATGATGCCTGCTCGAATGGCCGTCAGATTGTCTTGCTTCCGACTGGAGCTGGAAAATCGCTTTGCTTCCTTGCGCCTGCATTGCTGTTGAGCGGTCCTACTCTTGTTATTTATCCGCTGCTTGCTCTTATTTCGGACCAAAAAAGAAGAATGGATGAAGGCGGAATTCAGTGCGTTGTGTTCCGCGGCGGACAGACAGATTTTGAGCGTGAAGAAAATTTTGCACGCATAAAGAACGGCGCAAAAGTAATAATCACAAATCCAGAGGCATTGCAAAACCAGAATCTTTTGGAGCGTCTTTGCTCTGTTGGAATTGCGCATATTGCAGTTGATGAGGCGCATTGTGTGAGCGAATGGGGAGATTCCTTTAGGCCGGCATATTTAAAGCTTGGCGATGCTATAAAAAAAATAAATCCGCCGGTTGTAACTGCTTTTACTGCGACTGCCTCGGAAAGTGTTCTTGCAAGGGTTTCTGAAGTTCTTTTTGACGGTGATGCGAAAATTGTAAGAAGCGAAAGCGACCGGCCGAATATTCATTATAAAGTTGTAAAATGCTATTCGAAAAAACGTGCCGCCTTTATGCTTGCTCTGACGGAAAAAAAGCCGCTTATTATTTTTTGCGGAACCCGCGCAAAGTCCGAGGACATGGCAAGGGAGCTTTCTGCCTATTATGGAAATGACAGGGTGAAATTTTACCATGCGGGAATGACCCGTGAAGAGAAGCAGAAAGTTGAAAAATGGTTTTATCCAAGAAACGATGCTGTCTTGTGCTGCACCTGCGCTTTTGGAATGGGAGTTGACAAGAAGAATATCCGCACGGTGGTTCATCTGGAGGCAAGTCCCAGCGCGGAGTCTTATATTCAGGAAGCTGGCCGAGGCGGCAGGGACGGAGAAATTTCAAATGCGATACTGCTTTGGAGCTTTAATGACCATAAAAAATTCTCTGCAATAAAAGAAAATGACAGAAGAAAAGTTATGCAGAAATTTGCAGAAAGCGGAACCTGCCGCCGTCAAATTCTGTTGGATGCTTTAGGCGGAGAACAGGCGGCTTGTGATGGCTGCGATATTTGTTTGGGCAGGAATGTGGATGAGCCTGCGTTTGATGCAAAAATAGTTATGGATATTGTAAGAAAGAATCCAAACAGATTTACACAGGATGAATTGAGCCAGAAGGCAATGGACGCTCTTAACAAAAATATTATAAGGAAAACTAAACTGAATATTTATGAACATTCAGATACGGATGAAGTTATAAGCCAGCTTAGAAGTCAAGAATCCATCCGTATAAGAAAATTTCCATTTAAGGGGCTCATTGCTCCTGCTCGCAAAAATTCAGTGACGTGTTTTCTCCGGTTATTGCGAACCAGGCGGAAGGATTTTCAATCCAGTATTTTTTGAACACACGGATAATTTCCTGCGCAGACGTTCTTCTGATTTGCTCCAGCTGCTTTAAATCATAGTCAATATCATTGAATTGAATTAGATTATAGCTCAGTATTGAAACGAGTCCCGCGCTGGTCTGCTGGCTTTGGTAAGTCTGGTTTATATATGAATTTTTGTAGCCTTCAAGATTTTGCTCAACTGTTGAAAATGCGTATGTTCCGTCCGCATTTGTTTTTTCTACAATTTTGTCACCCGCCATATATTCTCTTGCTTCCTGCATGGCCTGTTCAAAATTATTGAAATCAGAAACTTTAAACAAATGCTCAATTCCGTAAGGCGCTTTTGAGCCTATTACGTAGCTTTGCGGTGAGTAGCAAATTCCGTAATGTTCTCTTACAACATTGAAAAGAATATCAGTGTAAATGTTTCCTGCGAGAACGCATGGAATAAAGTCCGGCTCGGTGTTTGCTGGAGAAGCAAAAACTTTTGTAATGTATGCGGTTCCTTGCGCAGATGGATGGCGAAGTATTACAGGCGCGTTTTTACTGATGCTTACAGGCTGAATGTCTTTTTTTGCCGCTGCTTCATTTGAAAATTTCAGCTTTCCGATTGTGCTGTTCAGCTTTTTGATTAAAAACTCCTGGTCTATTTTTCCGGAAACAACGACAGAAAAATTTCCAGTTGCTAAAAGCTTCTTGTGGTATTTTTTTAGATTTTCAATAGTGATATTTTTAATTGACTCCGGAGTTGCAAATGTCCTGGTTGCGTAAGGATGTCCTTTGTAGATTTCATTTGAAATTTCGTAAGCTAAAAATGATTCTGGATCATTGAAAATTCCTTGGATTCTTTGACGCAGGGCGTTGATTGTGTTTTCATATTCAGTCTGCCTGAATTCAGGATTTAAAAATCCGTCTAGGAAAACAGGAATCATTTTTTCAAAATGCTTGTCCATCACGTTTAAATAAAGCGCGCTTCCGGAAAGTTTTGAAAAATACCCTATGTTCGAATTTGTTTCGTATGAAATCTCGGTTCGTTTTTTGTATGAAAATTTCTTGGAGGAAGATGACATAAAGGAAAGCAATGCTGTTTCTATTCCTGACTCTTCCGGTGTAAGTTTTTCAACTCCGCCCGGACAAAGAATTGCAATGGAAATAATTTTGTCGTCTGTGCTGTTTATGTAGACAGGAATTCCATTTTTTAATTCCTTGATTTCAATATTCCGCTCTGAAATTTTATTTTTCTGTTCGTCTAATTTTTTTTCTTGCGGAATATAAATATTTTTTTCTTCTGCAAGATTGTAGGTTGAATTCTGGGCTGAATTTTTTAACTCGAACTGTTCTTCCTGCCACCATCTTTTTTCATCAGGCTGAATTTCGTAGAATCCTGCGTTGCTGAATTCTTTTTTTGAGGCGCTGTAAATTTCAGGATTCAGCAGAATGCTTACAAGCGGTTTTTTCCCTGATATGTATTTTTCTACCAACCTTTTTACGTCTTCCTGAGTAACTTTTGAAAGATTTTCATAATAGTTGAAAAAATATTCTGCGTCCGTGTTTGTCCACCAGCTTCGTATGCTCGTTAAAAGTTCTGATGGAGTTTCGGTTGCCTGTATCTGGCTGTCTTTAATCTGTTCTATTATTTTTGACTTGTATGATTCTGTGAAGAATTTTTTTTCACCTGCAATTTTCGGAATGATTGAATTTTGAATTTCGGAAAGAAGTTTTTCCGCGCGTTCTGGAAGCATTGTTTCAGGCTCTGTTACGATTGTTCCGAATTCAAAAAGTCCGTTTGCTCTTACCGTGGCATATTGCGCCCATGAATTGTTGAAATCAGGAATTTTGAATTCTGGATTTTTGTAAAGTCCCTGGATGTATTCACTGTCCGGCTTTGATAGAAGGTACATAAGATAGTCTGCGGCATAAGTATCCTGCAAGCCAAAATCGGCGTCCGGGCCTCTGAACTGAACTGTGATTTGCGCAAGCTCCCTTGTTATTTTGTCAAATGGCATTACGCAAAACTGTGTTTCTTCAAACGGTTCTTTTTTTTGCTGCACGGAAGCTTCGCTGCTTGAATTTCCGTTGCTCCATGTGCCGAATATTTTTTCTGCAAGCTTGAATGTTTCTTCAGGCTGAATGTCTCCGCCTATGAAAAGAGCCGCGTTTTTTGGAATATAATACTTTGCTTTTATTTCTTTCAATTGATTTGTGGTTGCGTTTCTTACAACGTCAAATGAGCCTGCGGAATCTGTCTTGTAAGGCGCGTCTGGAAAAAGTTTTTTATTCAGATAGCTGTAGAATATTTTTGACGGATTTGATTTTTCACCTTCAATTTCTGAAAGCACAACTTTCTTTTCATTTTCAAGCTCCTGCTCGTCAAGAAGCGGAGAACGTACCGCTGCATTCCAAAATGCAAGTCCTTCTTCCAGCTTGTTTGAAGGCACAGTGAAAAAATAATTCACATGGTTTATTCCTGTTGTTCCGTTCCAGCTTGCAACTCCAAGATTTGAAAGAGCTCTGTTCACGGAAGCCGCATCTTTATAAAGCTTGTTTCCCTTGAACATCATGTGCTCGTATAAATGAAAGAGCCCTGCTGTTTGCGCTGTTTGTTCTACTGCTCCGGCTCGTATTGCAATTTCAATATAGACCAGAGGAACTGTATGGTTTTCTGCGGCGAAAAGAGTAAGGCCGTTCTGCATTTTGTATTCATATAGATTTTCAACTGGAGTTTTTTCAGCATGGATAAAATTCAGTGTAAATAAAAATACAAATAATGAAATAATCCTGATACTTTTTTTTCTTTGTTTCATGAGTTTATTTCACTGAATTTTTATTAGATTTTCAAGAGTTTTTTTTATTTGCGCGCTATAAATTTTTGATATGAAAATATAAAGCCGCAGCTGAAGTTTTACTGCGGCATCTTTTGCTTAGACTACTGTGTAGCCGGCTTTTTTTACCGCGTCGGCAATTTTCTTGCTGTCAATTTCCTTTGAAAGCTTTAGAACAACAGTTCCCGTCTCGTGGTTTGCGGCGGCTTCTTCGATTCCCTTGATTTTTTCAAGAGCTTCTTTTACGTGCGCCTCGCAATGTCCGCACATCATGCCTTCAACTTTTATAGTTTTTTCAATCATCGGCATTTTATCCTCCTTTTGTCTTTTTAAAGATTGAAATTTATTTTCCGCTTTTAAGAGCTTATGCGGTTTAAAGAAATTCAGCCTGAGCGCATTTGTTACAACACAAAAACTTGAAAGGCTCATTGCGGCTGCGGCAAACATTGGATTTAAAAGAAGTCCGAACGCTTTGTAGTAAACTCCGGCTGCAAGAGGAATTCCTGCAATGTTGTAAAAAAATGCCCAGAATAAATTCTCGTGGATGTTTTTTAAAGTTGCCTTGCTGAGGCTGATTGCCAGCGGAACGTCCAGCAATGAATTTTTCATTAGAACAACCTGAGCAGAGTCAATTGCAATATCACTGCCTGCTCCAACTGCAATTCCAATGTCCGCGCTTGCAAGCGCAGGGGCGTCATTTATTCCGTCTCCGGCCATCGCAGTTTTTCCTGATGATTTCAATGATTCGATTGTCTTCGCTTTTTCATCAGGGAGAACACCCGCAATTATTTTTTCTATGCCGGCTTTTTTTGCGATTGCACGCGCTGTTTTTTCGTTGTCGCCTGTAATCATTACCGGAGTTATTGACATTGCCTTTAGCTGTGAAACTGCCTGCGCGCTGTCGTCTTTTATTTTATCTGCAACGCAAATCATTCCAAGAATTTTATTTTCCGCTGAAAATATAAGCGGCGTTTTTCCTTCAGAGGAAAATGAAACGGCATTTTCTTTTATTGATGAAGTGTCCGCAGTTTTTTCGATGAAAGCTAAGTTGCCTGCAAAAAATTTATTTCCATCGATTGTGCATGAAATTCCGTTTCCTGGAAATGAAACAAAATCCTGTGTGTTAAAAAGATTGCCGTTGCAAACATTGGAATTTTGGTAGAATTTTACAACAGCTTTTGCAAGAGGATGGGAGCTCTTTGATTCGACTGAGGCCGCTGTTTTTAGCAGGTCATTTTTTGAAATGCCGTCTGCTGGAACAATGTCTGTTACCTCAGGTTCTCCTTTTGTTATTGTTCCAGTCTTGTCCAGTGCTACAATTTTTATTTTTCCAGTTTCTTCAAGAGAGGCCGCAGTCTTAAATAGAATTCCGTTTCTTGCTCCGACTCCGCTTGCGACCATTATCGCCACAGGAGTTGCTAGTCCAAGTGCGCACGGGCAGCTTATGACTAAGACAGCAATCGCCCTGGACAATGCAAAACTGAATTCAGCTCCAGCAATCAGCCAGACGCAGAATGTTATTGCTGAAATTATAAGCACTGCTGGAACAAAAATTCCAGAAATTTTGTCTGCTGTTTTTGCTATAGGAGCTTTTGTTGCGGATGCGTCGCTTACTAGTTTTATTATTCTGGAAAGCGTTGTTTCTTCTCCGACACGCAGAGCCTTGCATTTTAAAAATCCATTTAAATTTATAGTTGCGGAATACACTTCATCTTTTAGCGATTTGTCCGCCGGAATGCTTTCACCTGTCAATGCGGATTCATTTACAGAAGAGTCTCCTTCAATTACGATTCCATCAACAGGAATGCTTTCACCTGGCCTTACAATGAAAATGTCATCTTTTTTTACTTCAGCTATTGGAATTGTAATTTCTTTGCCTTCACGTATGACTGTGGCATTTTCCGGCTTCAGCTTTATGAGTTTTTTCAGGGCGCTTGTGGTCTTTCCCTTTGAAATTGACTCGAGCATCTTTCCCAATGTGATAAATGTTACAATCATTGCCGCGCCTTCAAAATAGAAGCTGTCCATGCATTTCATTACACGCTGCTCTTCGCCTTTTAAAACTGCATCTGTCATGCTGAATAGAGCTGCAAGGCTGTATGCAAACGAGACTCCGCTTCCAAGAGCAACAAGAGTGTCCATGTTTGGACTTCCGTGAAGAATTCCTTTGGCTCCGCTTATAAAAAATTTTCTGTTGATGAATAAAATTATGATTGTAAGCAAAAGCTGAACAAGTCCCATTGCAACATGATTTCCGTTGAACCATGCAGGAAGCGGAAAGTTCAGCATCATGTGTCCCATGCTGAAGTACATGAGCGCTAGAAGAAAAATCAGCGAGCCGGCAAGACGTTCTTTTAGATTTTTTAATTCCGTGTTTTCATTTTCTATTTCGGCTGATTTTCCGCTGCCTGAAAGTCTTGCGACATAGCCTGCTTTTTCAACAGCCTGAATAATGCTTTTGGCCGGCGCAGTTCCTTCAACAGACATTGAATTTGCAAGGAGGCTTACTGCGCATGAATCCACGCCTTTTACTTTTTTTACAGCCTTTTCGATTCTGGCCGAACAGGCGGCGCAGCTCATTCCTGAAATAAGAAATTTTTCCATATCACACCTCCATGGCTAAAGATAAAAAGGCAGGAATGAAATTTCTTTTCATCAAGTCAAGCTTCTGCCGTTGCCTTGGACTGATTTTGCGAGCTGCCTTTGGGGACAACGACAGCGCAGACTTTTATAAATTTGTATCCTGCGCTTTCAACAGCATCTTTGATTTCGCTTTCCGAAATATTCCTGCTTGATTCAAAGACGGCAGTTCCTTTTTTGAAATTAACTTTTTTTACAGAAAGCCCTTCGGTTTTGTTAAGAGAATTCCAAAGCCTTTTTGCGCACTCTGAACATTTCATTCCTTCTGTGAAAACTGTTGCTCTTTCAATGACAGGATTTTCAAGCTTCTTTTTTTCAAGCAAGACTCCGCTTCCGCCTGAGCAGCACGGGCCTTCTCCTTTGAAATGCTTTATAGAATTTTTTACGGCAAATATAACGACTATTGCTATCAGTAAAATTAAAATTCCGTTAATCATTTTTTTCCTCTGGAAAAATTACTTCATAAGTTTTTGAAGCGTGTGAACAAGCTCATCAACAATTTCTTCGTCTCCGTTTTTAATTCCATCTGCAACGCATCCTTTTATGTGGCTTGCAAGGAGCTCTTTTGTGAACGAGTTGAATGCGGCCTGGCATGCTGAGACTTGAATGAGAATGTCTGTGCAGTATGCATCGTTCTGCAGCATCTTTTTTACGCCGTTGACCTGGCCTTCAATTCTGCTTAGCCTGTTCACAAGTTTTTTCAGTTCTTCTTCTGGACGCTTTGTTGTTTTGTTTGCACAGCAGGATTTTTTTTCTTCTATTTCCATAATTTTCTCCCATAAAAAGCCGCGCCATTTAGCGGTCTTTTATCTTGCGTTTTTTTACTATACTATACCATGCTACAGTATGTGTCAATGCGTCAGGAAAATTGTATGAAATATTTCTAAGGATGAAAAAGGAAGCGTTTTGTGCGAGAACCGCATATTTATGTTTTTTTATTTATCCCGAAGTTCGAGTTAACTATAATTCAATATAAAAAAATATCTAACAGTCGAGTTGCCTCTGCACGCAGTTTTGCCTTGGAACTATCATTGTTGCCGTTATTTTTTTACTTAATATTGAAGCTCGAGTCTATGGCTATTTAAAACAGAAAATCCCCGCGGAAGTCAGGTAAGAAGTTTTTCCGCAGGGAAATTTTTGGAATGTCTTTAGTTGTAGATTGGTCTTACCTTTGTAACATCTTTTATTGCCGCAAGATTTTCCAGTGTCTGTTCTGTAACTTTTCCTGCAACATCAATAATGTTGTATGCGACTTCTCCACGGTTCTGGTTGACCATTCCTTCAATGTTGAGTTTTGCTTCGCCGAGAATAGTTGTAAACTGCGCTACAAGTCCAGGCTCATTCTTGTGGCTTATGCAAAGCCTTGTTCCTCCGCATGGAATCGGGTTGTCTGTTGTTGTTTTTGGAAAGTTTACGCTGTTCTTGATGATTCCGCGCTCAAGGAAGTCACGCAGTTCTTTTACAGCCATTACTGCGCAGTTGTCTTCGGCTTCTGGAGTTGAGGCTCCTAAATGCGGAAGGCAGATTACCTTGTCGCACGCAATGAGCTCTTCAGCTGCGAAGTCCGTAACCATGCATGAAATTTTTCCGGCCCTGATTGCCGCCAGCACATCCTCGTTGTTTACAAGTCCGCCGCGCGCAATGTTTATAAGCTTTACTCCGTTTTTCATGTTCTTGATTGTGTTTGCATTTACGAATCCTTTTGTGTCCGGAGTTTCTGGAACATGAAATGTAAGGTAGTCTGCTTTGGCAAGAAGCGTGTCCAATGTTTCTGCGTGCTTAACCTGATGATTCAGGCTCCATGCTGCGTCTACGGAAAGGAACGGATCGTAGCCGATTACGTTCATGCCAAGCTCTACAGCCGTGTTTGCGACCTGCGCTCCGATTGCTCCCAGTCCGATTACGCCCAGAGTTTTTCCCTTTACTTCCTGGCCGATGTAGTTCTTCTTTCCTTTTTCAGCGAGGGGCGCAATTTCTGCTCCTTTTCCCGCGAGTGAATTTACCCATTGGTTCGCGGCGATAACCGGACGGCTTGCCATGAGAAGACCGAGGATTACAAGCTCCTTTACAGCGTTTGCATTTGCTCCGGGCGTGTTAAAAACCACAACGCCTTTCTGCGCAAAGTCTTTCACAGGAATGTTGTTTACTCCGGCTCCTGCGCGTGCAACAGCCTTTACGTTCGGGTCAATATCCATGGAAAGCATATCGTGGCTGCGTACAAGAATTGCATCCGGCTTTACAATTTCGCTTGCAATTTCATATTCATCGCGCGGAAAGTTGTCGAGTCCTACTGCGCTTATTCTATCTAATGTTTGAATCTTGAACATTTTTTTCTCCGTCTGCTATTTGTTTTCTTCTGCGAATTTTTTCATGAACTCAACAAGAGCCTTTACTCCGTCGAGAGGCATTGCGTTGTAAATCGAAGCCCTCATTCCGCCGACAAGCCTGTGTCCTTTCAGGTTTACCAATCCTGCGGCTTCCGCCTCTTTTACAAACTTCGCGTTGATTTCTTTTTCTTTTGCAATGTCCGCCTCGTCTTTTGAGCCATTAGAATATTTTGTAAGGAATGGAACATTCATGAGGGAACGGCTTCCTTTTTCCGCGGTCGCATGGTAGAAATCGCTTGAGTCCAGGTAGTTGTAGAGAATGTCTGCTTTTTCAACATTCAGTCTGTTGATGCCTGCGGCTCCTCCGTTTTTTTCTATCCAGTCAAGGACTTTTCCAAGAACGTAAATTGTATAGCAAGGCGGAGTGTTGTACATGCTTCCGTTGTCTGCGTGCGTCTTGTAGCAGAGCATTGTCGGAGTTCCTTCGCGCGGAGTTTCTGTAATCAGGTCCTCGCGGATTATAACAAGCGTAACGCCTGCCGGAGCAAGATTTTTCTGCGCGCCTGCAAAAAGAAGCCCGAACTTGGAAACGTCAAGCTCCTCGCTCAGAACGCAGGATGAGATGTCCGCAACCAGAGGAATTTTTCCAGTGTCGGGAATGTATTCAAAGTGGGTTCCCATTATTGTGTTGTTGAAGCAGATGTAAGCATAGTCGTAGTCGCCTTCGATTTTTTCAACATGGGGAATGTACGAATAGTTCTTGTCTTCGCTTGAAGCGATTATGTCAACATTTATTCCAAGATGCCTTGCTTCGGCAGCCGCCTTTTTTGCCCAGACTCCAGTCTGAATATAAGCCGCTTTTCCTGTGTGGATGCCAAGGTTTTCTGCAACCATCGCAAACTGTGTTGAGCCGCCTCCCTGCAAAAAGAGGATTTTGTAGTTTTCCGGAACTTTCATTAGCTTGCGGACCTGGGCTTCTGCGTGGTCGATTATCGCCTGGTATGTGCTTGATCGGTGACTCATTTCCATGACTGACTGGCCGCTTCCGTTGTAGTCAAGCATTTCCGCCGCACATTCTTTTAATACTTCTTCCGGCAGGCAGGAAGGACCCGCGCTAAAGTTGTATACTCTTGACATTCTGCACCTCTTTTGCTTTTTTTTGTGAAAAAAATCACAATAAATTTGATGTAATTTCCATAATTTTATAGGAAAAGTTAAGGCGTTTCTATTGAAATTCAGCCTGAACTTGCAAAAAACTGCGGAATTTGTAGATTTCGGTCTGAAATCCATTACTGTGTGAAAAAAATCACAATAAATTTGCGGAATTTATTTTTTCTGCCTGTGAGCCTTGGCCATTTTTTCAATGCGTTTCTTTTCAATCCGCTCCTTGAGAGTCTGTCTTATGTGGTCAAGCGGAAGGCTGTATTCACGGCTGGACATTGTAGGAAATTTTCTGAAGAGTCTTTCCTCGTTGCGCTGACGGCGTGAAAATTTTTCCAGCCGCTCTCTCATTTTTTCGCTTGCCTGAATTGAGCCGGATTCGATCCTTGCTTTTACTGACTGAATCATTGTGTGCAGGCTTGTGTCCTTAAACCAGGATTCGCCTCCGTATTTTTCCTTAAGCTGCTCGCCGAACATCTTCAGTTTTTCCATAGTCTCGCTGAATCTTACGAGCCGCTTTATCGTAAAAAGCACATCGATTCCAAGCGCCGCGCTGAATGTGTAGTAAACCGCAGGAATGAACTTCTGGATTTCAGGGGCGAAAATAAGCTTTGTGGCTATTGGATGCAGAAAATGCTCAAGCGCAACTCCGCCGAGACCGAATGCGCACGAATTTAAAAGGCAGACTCGTCCGTTCAGGTTGAATTTATGCCCTGAATAGTCCCACCATTTTGTATGGAATATAGCCTCCAGAAGCCAGCTTGAAAAATATTCCAAGATTGAAGCTAAAATTGCCGATGCTGCAAAAAGCCTGAGCCATGTTTCACGCCACGGATAAACTGCAAAAAGAATTATAAGGGCGCCGAATCCGTAGATAGGGCAGACAGGTCCGTGCAGCATTCCTCTCTTTTCAATTTTTTTGTAAAGCGAAGAAACCCACAGCTCCTCGCAGATCCATCCTGCGAAAGAGTAAAAAATAAAGAGCAAAAAAAGATGCTGGCTGTCAATAAGGCTTGTGTTTATCTGGCTCATTTTTACCTCAGGAAATATTTGAAAAGTCTAGGCGCGCAGAAGCCTGCTGAACTGCTCTACAAGCTGGTTGATTTCATCGATTCCCTTGTCGTCAGACTGAAGCGTAAAAAGCTCGCCTTCGCCGCTTTTGGGATTCTGCATTACAACTTGCTTTCTTTCCAGAAGCCTCCGGTTTAAAAAATCGTTTATTCCGGCGCAGAACCATTTTGAAATTCCGGGAATCTGCTCCTTTGAAATTTTAATTTTTCCCAGCTGTAAAAGACATTCGAGCACGATTGCTGTCTGGTTTTCAAGCTTTTCATTTTCTTCCCTTATAATATGCGCAGTGCTTATATCAAAATATTTCTGGCTTTCAACAAAAGTGTAAATCTGAAACAGCGGAGTTTTTTCGTGCATTTTTATGTAGCGGCTTACGATTCCCTTTAGAACTGTTTCGACCGGATATTTTTTTGCCACGCTTTCAATTTTCGCCGGAATGAAGGATATGTTCTTTAAATATTCAGCGCATGAAGAAGCCGCCTGTTCGATTATGTCGTTCCGGCTTTCAAAGTGGTTGTAAAGAGACGCTTTTTTTATGCCAAGCGATCCGGCTATGTCTGAAAGGCTTGTTCCTCCCGCGGACTTGTAAAACGCTGTGTCCAGAAGAGATTTTATAATGCTGTCCCTTGTGATTTTTTCTGACATATAAACCCCGCTGCGGTTGCTACCGTTCGTTAGTCTAAATCAACTTGATTCTTTTGTAAAGAGGATGGCCTCGCTTGTGCTTTCTTTTATCCCCAATTTCGAGTTTCAATAATGAGTAAAAAATAGCGGAAAGGAGAGAGGCGGATGGCAAAAACACTCAGTTTTGCTGCAGCGAAAGCGGCAACGATGATAGTTCCAAGGCAAAACTGCGTGTAGAGGCAACTTAGTTGCCTTCGGTTTTGACAGACGCATCTCGACTGGTAGCTGTTTTTAATATTGAATTATAGTTAATTATAAATTAAGTCTAGTTATGCGGTATTGCGGCTGTTCCGCTTGTTTTCAAAGTGTTCTGTTATCGACTTTTTGCAATTTCTATAGTAGAATCATTTTCATGAAAACACACACTTTTAAAGGCGGAATCTTTCCGTTGGAAATGAAGGAGCTTACAAATAAGTGCCCAATAAAAGAGGCGTTTCCTTCTTCCAAGACGGTTGTGATTCCAATCACCATGGGCGGCGCTCCGAACACACCGCTTGTAAAGGCCGGGGATTCTGTTGCCAAGGGACAGAAAATCGCTTCGGGCGAAAAATTTATGTCAGTGCCAGTCCATTCTTCTATTTCTGGAAAGGTAAAGAAGATACAGAATTTTACTGTTACTGGCGGAATGACAGCGCCCTGCATTGTCATTGAAGCGGACGGCTCTGATAATGTTGAATTTATGGAGGCTCTGGATCCTTTCACCTGCGGAAAAGAAAAGGCGCTAGAGCGGATAAAAGAGGCCGGCATTGTAGGTATGGGAGGCGCGTCCTTTCCTGCTCATGTAAAGCTGAATCCGCCTGAAGATAAGGAAATTGACTATGTTCTTGTCAATGCCGCGGAATGTGAGCCTTACCTTACTTGTGATGAGCGGACGATGATTGAAACTCCGGAAAAGCTTATAGACGGGCTTGCAATTATTTTGAATCTTGTTGGCGCGGCCGGAATAATTGCCCTTGAAGACAACAAGGCCTATATAAAGCCGTCTCTTGAAAAAGTGATATTGGAAAAAGGCTATGCGGATGACATTCAGGTTATGCTTGTAAAGACAAAATATCCGCAGGGCTCTGAAAAATTTATAGTTTCATCTTGCCTTGGTGTTGAAATTCCTTCTGGAAAGCTTCCTGCGGATGCCGGCGTTATTATTTCAAATGTTGGAACTGTATGCGCAATAAGCGATGCTTTTAGGCTTGGAAAACCTTTGATTGAGCGCAGCCTTACAATTTCTGGCGGCGCAGTTGAAAATCCTTGCAATCTAAGAGTTCCGGTTGGAACAATGGTTGCTGATCTTTCTCCGGAATTCTTTTCTCTAAAGGAAAATTCAGCGGTGAAAATAATTTCGGGCGGCCCGATGATGGGATTCTCGATGCCTGATATGAATTTCCCGGTTGCAAAGGGAACAAGCGGCGTTACTTTCCTTACAGAGAAGGAGACTTATCTTGTTGATGAGGAGCAGTGCATTGGCTGCGGAATGTGTGTGTCTGTGTGCGCAATGCATTTGAGTCCTGTGCTTATGGTGCGCGAGCTGAAGGCTGAAAATATTTCAAAGGCAAAAAAACTTGGGCTTATGGACTGCATTGAATGTGGCTGCTGCGCCTATTCATGTCCTGCAAATGTCCGCCTTGTTCAGAGATTCAGAATTGGAAAATCCATTGTAAGAGAACAGATTGCGCTTGAAAGAGCAAAGGAGGCTGTGAAAAAATGAGTTCTGAAAATAAAATGTTTCTTTCTTCTAGTCCGCATTTTACTTCTGGCCTTTCAACTCAGAAAATAATGCTCGTGGTTTTGATTTCGCTTCTTCCTGAATGTGTTTACGGTGTTATAATTTTTGGTCTTCCTGCTCTGGCCACAATACTTGTTTCTGTCGCTTCGTGCCTTGCCTTTGAATTTTTGTTTCAGAAAATAACACGCCAGAAAATTGTTGTTTCAAATTTGTCATGCTGTGTAACCGGAGTTTTGCTGGCTCTTGTAGTTCCGTCCACAACTCCTTTGTGGATGACTGTCCTTGGAGCGCTGGTTGCGATTGTAATTGCCAAGGGGCTTTTTGGCGGAATCGGAAGCAATGTGTTCAATCCGGCTCTTACCGGGCGCGCATTTATGTTTATAAGCTTTCCTGTTGCTTTAGGCGCTTCTTGGTTTAATCCCGCGACGGATGCAATTTCAAGCGCGACAGTCTTAAGCCAGGTCAAGGCTGGTTCTTTTGTTGCTGACAGTTCAGTTTATCTTCAGTATTTCTTTGGAAACAGGGCCGGATGCATCGGAGAGACTTCAATACTTTTGATTCTTATTTCTTTTGCATTTCTTGCATTTATAAGAATTATTGACTGGCGGGCTCCTGTTGCGATGGTTGGAACTGTTGCGCTTTGCACTTTGGTTTCTGGCGATGATGTGCTTTTTGCTCTTTTGAGCGGAGGACTCTTGTTTGGCGCGACTTTTATGGTTACAGACTATTCAACTGCTCCTGTTACAAAAAGCGGCCGTCTCGTGTTTGGATTTGGCTGCGGACTTATAACTTTCTTGATAAGGAAATTCGGCGGATATCCTGAAGGTGTCATGTTCAGTATTTTAATTATGAATGCGGTTGCCCCGTTCCTTAATAATCTTTCAGCAAGAAAATATGGCTATGGGAAAAAAGGAAGCAGAAGACCCGCTGCAAAAAAAATTGTGCAGGACTTTGATATTTCAAGCGCAGTTCCTTTAGAGCAGAAAAAAAATTTGGAGGCTGAAAAATGAGCCGGAAAAATTCAGTCTTTGAGATGATAGGACTTGGAGTTGTCCTTGCGATTTATGCGATGGCGGCCTGCACGATTCTTGCAGTTGTGAACAATTTTACTTACGGACGCATTGCCCAGAACAAGCTTAATAAGGCAAATGCCGCAATGAAGGCTGTTGTAAAGGACGCAGATTCGTTTGCGCCTGTTGATTCATTTCCTGAATCGTCAAATTCTTCTATTACAATTCAGAATGTTTTCATTGCGAAACAAGGTGAAAAAGTGATTGGCGGAGTTGTGCAGGTTACAGGTCCGACTTATGACAAGGGAACTATCATGGTTGGAATGAAGACAGACGGAACTGTTACAGGCCTGCAGTTTCTGGAGCTTACGGATTCTCCGGGATTCGGTCTTAAGGCAAACGATCCGACTTTTGTTCTTGCCAACGGAAAAACATTTTACGGTCAGTTTGAAGGAAAAAATGCCAGGGATGGATTTGTGGCCGGGCAGAATTTCGACTCTATTTCCGGGGCGACTATAACAAGCGTTGGAATTGGCGGTCTTATTTCCGCAGGAACAGAATGTCTTTTAAAAGTTCTT
Organism: uncultured Treponema sp.; assembly: GCA_964607295.1. Taxonomy (GTDB): domain Bacteria; phylum Spirochaetota; class Spirochaetia; order Treponematales; family Treponemataceae; genus Treponema_D. Next base: position 26,272 of record CAZSJX010000002.1, read on the forward strand.
GACGGACAGGAGTTTAATTAATATGAACAAGCAGCTTCAAATTTTTACAAACGGTTTTTTAAAGGAAAATCCGCTTTTGGTTTTAAATATCGGCTTGTGTTCTTCTCTTGGAGTTACAACAAGTATTTTTAACGGCCTTGGAATGGGAATGAGCATGACTTTTGTTCTTCTTATGAGCGAGCTTGTAATCAGTGTTTTTAGAAAATGCATTCCCAACGCAATCCGGCTTCCGGTTTTTATAATTATTATTGCAGCGTTTACAACCATTGTTCAGTTTGTGCTTCAGGCTTATGTTGAGTCTCTTTATGATGCTTTGGGAGTTTTTCTTCCGCTGATTGTTGTAAACTGCATTATCATGGGACGCGTTGAGTCTTTCGCTTCAAAAAACAATGTCGGCAATTCTATTCTTGATGCGCTCGGAATGGGAATTGGATATACTTGCGTTCTTGTAGTGATTTCGCTTGTGCGTGAATTTTTTGGCGGCGGAACATTGATGGCTGGAACTTCTGTAAAGATTGAGCTTATTCCTGAGGCTTACAGAATCGGAATTTTGAACAGCGCTCCTGGCGGATTTATTGTTTTTGGACTTCTTGGAGCTGCGGTTCAGGCTTTGAAAAATAAAAGGGAGGCTGCAAAATGACAGATATGCTTCAGCTTTTTATAAAGTCAGCTATTGTTGATAATGTTGTTTTTATTCAGTATTTGGCAATCTGTCCTTTTATAGGAATGACCGCCGAGACAGGCAAGGCTTCTGGAATGGGTCTTGCTACAACTTTCGTTATTATTCTTGCAACAGTTGTAACTTGGCCTCTGTATAAGTTTGTGATGATTCCTCTTGGCTTGGAATTTTTACAGACATTGTTTTTTATTCTTGTCATCGCATCCCTTGTTCAGCTTGTTGAATTTTACCTAAAAAAATCAGCTCCTGGACTTTATTCTTCGATGGGCGTTTATCTTGCTTTGATTACTACGAACTGCGCTGTTCTTGGCGTTACAATAAACTGCATAAGCAAGGATTTTAATTATATTCAGAGCATTGTTTACGCTTTTGGAACTGCCTGCGGATTTCTTTTGAGCATGGTGATTATGTCCGGCGTAAGAAGCAGAATAAAAATTGCAAAAATACCAGAGGCTTTTAAAGGAACGCCTATTCTTTATGTTGCGGCCGGACTTTTGAGCCTTGCCTTTCTTGGGTTCAAGGGCCTTATAAAATAATTGGCGGAGGAGCTTTATGAATACTATTATTTTTACAGTTGTTATCGCTCTGCTGGTTGGTTTCATCCTTGGAACTCTTTTAGGGCTTTTTAAAAAGATATTTTCAGTTGAAGTTGACCCGAAAGTTTCTCTGGCAAGGGAGGCTCTTCCAGGCGCAAACTGCGGAGGCTGCGGTTATGCTGGATGCGATTCGTTCGCCGTGGCTGTTGCAAAGGGCGAGGCTCCTGCGAATGGCTGTGTTGCTGGCGGTCCTTCTGTTTCTGCGGCGCTAAATAAGATTCTGGGCTTGTCAGGTGATGAGTCTGATTCTGCGAAAAAGGCCGCGGTTCTTGCTTGCCGTGGAACAAATGAATGTGCAGCTGCAAAGGGAATTTACAATGGAGTCCAGACTTGCAAGGCGGCCCAGCTTTCAGTAAATGGAACAAAACTTTGCGCTTTTGGCTGCATTGGCCTTGGCGACTGTGTTTCTTCATGCTTGTTCGGCGCTTTGTCGATGGGTGCCGACGGACTTCCTCATGTTGATTATTCAAAATGTGTCGGCTGCGGAAAATGCGCGAAGGCTTGTCCAAAGAAACTTTTCAGCATCAGAAACATTGAAGTGAAAGGTCCTGCTGCTCTTTGCTCTTGCCATAGCGACAACAAGCCGCAGATTAAAAAGGACTGCTCTGCTGGATGCTTTAAATGCGGAATCTGCGCGAAAAAATGCCCGGAGCAGTGCATTGATCTTTCTTCAGGAATTCCTGCTGTTGATTATTCTAAATGCACAAGCTGCGGAACTTGCGTTTCGTCTTGTCCTGACAAAGTTCTGAAATTCATGCAGGAAATTGTTGCTGTATAAAATTTGTTTTATAAAAATCAGGAGGTTTATATGACAAATGTTCAGGTTATAAAAGAGCTGACAAATTTAAAAACCTATTGTTCTGCACCTTCTCTGGATGTAGTTGAATATGCGATAAAAGTTTTTCAGAAATTTGAAAGCTGCGGAATTTCAGATCCGCTCAAAATTGAATTCAAGAAAGAGGATGAAAAATGATAGGAACATTCTGGTCTTTGGTTCCGCCGGTTGTTGCGATTTGCCTGGCGCTTGTAACAAAAGAAGTTTATTCTTCCTTGTTTATTGGAATTTTAATTGGCGGTCTTTTTTATTCAGGCTTCAGCTTTTCTGGAACAATAAATCATGTTTTTAAAGATGGATTTGTCGGTTCCTTGTCTGATTCCTACAATGTTGGAATTTTGATTTTCCTTGTAATTCTTGGAATAATGGTTGCGCTTATGAACAAGGCCGGCGGTTCATCGGCTTTTGGTGAATGGGCAAGAAAACGCATAAAGTCTAAAAAGAATGCGCAGATTGCGACTATTTTTCTTGGAATAATTGTTTTTATTGATGATTATTTCAACTGCCTTACAGTTGGAAGCGTAATGCGCCCGATTACAGACAGATATAAGGTTTCAAAAGAAAAGCTTGCTTATCTTATTGATTCAACCGCGGCTCCTGTTTGCATTATTGCGCCTATTAGTTCCTGGGCTGCGGCTGTAACAGGATTCGTTGAAGGCGAGGACGGCTTTCAGCTTTTTATAAAAGCGATTCCCTATAATTTTTATGCGCTTCTTACAATCTTTGCGCTTTTCGCAGTTGTTGTTTCCGGAGTGGATTTTGGCCCGATGAAGAAGTTTGAGGCTTTGGCGTCATCTGATTCTTCTGATGAAGTTGAAGAGAAAAATCTTCCGTCCGCAAAGGGAAGCGTTTTCGACCTTGTGTTTCCTATAGTTTCGCTTATTGTTTTCTGCGTTGCCGGAATGATTTACACAGGCGGATTTTTTGCATCCGGCGAGGAGCACCGCGGATTTATTGAAGCTTTTTCTGGCTGTGATGCTTCCGTGGGACTTATGTACGGTTCTTTCGGCGCGCTTGTCTTGACTTTGATTGTTTATGTGTTGCGCCGTGTCCTGAGCTTTAAAGACTGTATGTCTTGCATTCCGGATGGATTTAAAGCTATGGTTCCTGCGATTTTGATTTTAACTCTTGCCTGGACTTTGAAGTCTATGACAGACAGCCTTGGTTCTAAAGAGTTTGTTTCATCGTTTGTCCAGACTTATGCTTCTGGCATGCTGAATTTTCTTCCTGCGATTATATTTGTAATCGGCGCGTTTCTTGCTTTTGCGACTGGAACTTCCTGGGGAACTTTTGGAATTCTTATTCCGATTGTAGTCGCAGTGTTCAACGGCACTGATTATAATCTTATGATTATTTCAATTTCAGCGTGCATGGCTGGAGCTGTCTGCGGTGATCACTGCTCGCCGATTTCTGATACAACAATAATGGCAAGCGCAGGCGCGGAATGTGTCCATGTGAACCATGTAAATTCCCAGCTTCCTTATGCTGTTTCTGTTGCAGGTGTTTCTTTTGTTTGCTATTTGATTGCTGGCCTTGTAAGAAATCCGGTGCTTCCTGTCTTGTTCGGAGTCGCTGTGATTGCAGGATTTTTGTTTTTCTTAAAGAAGCATCAGAAAGCTGAATTTAAAACACAGGAAGCGCAATAGGAACTTTTTCCGAAAGGATGTCAAAGTTTTTATTTTCAGGTTTGCGTTGCAAACTTTTTTATCAACTGCACATTCCGCTGTTCCAATGGAAACTTGCATTGCGGATGTGCATAAAAAGCCAGTCTGGAAACTGTTCAGCAGAATTTGCCGGCGGATTTCTACATTGACTTTTTATGGGAGAAAAAATGTCTAATGAAAATTTGAATGCGGTTTATGACGCCCGCACTTTGGGAAAGCCAAGAATGCTTATGCTTGGCGTGCAGCATATGTTTGCAATGTTCGGAGCGACTGTCCTTGTTCCGCAGCTTACCGGACTGAGCGTTTCTGCCACGCTTTTGTTTGCGGGACTCGGAACTCTTATATTTCACTTTTTTACAAAGGGAAAAGTTCCGGCTTTCTTAGGCTCGTCTTTCGCTTTTCTTGCCGGATACATGACAATTGCTCCGAACGGAGAAAAGCACCTTTTGCCTTATGCGTGCCTTGGTGTCGCCTGTTCTGCCGCGTTGTACTTCCTGCTTGCGGTTCTTGTAAAAGTTTTCGGCGTAAAGAAAGTAATGCGCTTTTTTCCGCCGGTCGTTACAGGCCCGATTATCATTTCAATCGGACTTACGCTTTCGCAGTCTGCGGTGGACAATTGCTCTAAAAACTGGCTTGTCGCTTTTTCGGCAGTCCTTGTAATTGTCGCCTGCGTTATCTGGGGAAGGGGAATGATTAAGATTATTCCGATTCTTCTGGCGGCTGTGGTTTCCTATGTGTTTGCCGGAATCCTTGGAGAGGTTGACTTTTCAGCTGTAAAAAATGCCGCTTGGATTGGACTTCCTGTTCTGAAGGAAAATACTGTTTTTGCAATTTTTGACAATCCGGACACTTCTTTGATTATAACTTCCATTGTTACAATTGTTCCAATTGCAATTGCGACTATGATGGAGCATATCGGCGATATTGCCGCAATTTCTTCAACCGTAAACAGAAATTACTTTGAAAATCCGGGACTGCACCGCACGCTTTTTGGCGACGGACTTGCAACTCTGGTGGCATCGCTTTTCGGCGCGCCTGCGAATACAACTTACGGCGAAAACACCGGCGTTCTGACCTTGTCAAAGGTTTACGATCCTCGTGTAATCAGGATTGCGGCTGTGATTGCTGTCTTGTTCTCATTCTCTCCTAAGTTCGCGGCTCTGATAAGCGCAATGCCTGCTGCGACTTGCGGCGGAATTTCAATTGTGCTTTACGGAATGATTTCCGCTGTCGGTGTAAGAAACATCGTGGAAAGCCAGGTTGACTTCAAGAATTCACGCAATGTAATTATCGCGGCTCTTATTCTTGTGCTTTCAATCGGAATAAAATACAGTTCAGCCGGAGCCGTAAACATTCAAATCGGCGGACTGACGCTCGGACTTTCCGGCTTGGCGACAGGCGCTTTGGTTGGAATCATTTTGAATATGCTTTTGCCTGAAAAGAAAGCGGAAAAAGAGTAGGATTTTTTATGGAAGATAAAAATGTATTTTTTTTAAATCATCCGTTGATTCAGCATAAAATTTCAATGCTTAGGGATGAAAAAACCGGCACAAATGAATTCAGAAAGCTCGTCGAAGAGATTGCTGTTTTGATGGGATATGAAGCTTTGCGGGATCTTCCGGTTGAGGATGTCGAGGTAAAGACTCCAATTGAAACCTGTAAAACTCCGATGCTCTCTGGAAAAAAACTTGTTGTTGTTCCTATTCTTAGAGCCGGGCTTGGAATGATGAACGGAATGCTTACGCTTGTTCCTTCCGCGAAAGTCGGACACATTGGTCTGAGCCGGAATGAAAAAACTCATCAGGCTGAAGAATATTACTGCAAAATGCCGGATTCTCTTGAGCAGCGTCAGATTGTGATTGTCGATCCTATGCTTGCCACAGGAGGCTCTGCTGTTTCCGCAGTTGATTTTATAAAAAAACGCGGCGGAAAAAACATAAAGTTTATGTGCATAATTGCGGCTCCGGAAGGCGTTGAAGTTTTGACAAAAGCGCATCCGGATGTAAAGCTTTATATCGGCCATCTTGACCGCTGCCTGAATGAGAACGCATATATTTGTCCAGGTCTTGGTGATGCCGGCGACAGAATTTTTGGAACAAATTAGTTTCCGTAGATAAAAATCAAAAATGAATTCATGCTGCTCTGGTTTTTGACAGCATGAATTCGCAATTGACTATTTGATTATTTAGTTTTACTATAGATTGCTATGACTGCAAACGAGTTACGTTCAAAATATATTGAATTTTTTAAGTCAAAAAATCACGTTGAAATTTCTGGACAGTCTTTGATTCCAGAAAATGACCCGTCAGTTTTGTTTACTACGGCCGGAATGCATCCGCTTGTTCCATATCTTCTGGGAGAAAAACATCCTTCTGGAACTCGCCTTACAGATTATCAGAAATGCATCCGCACAGGTGATATTGATGAAGTTGGCGACCCAAGCCACCTTACCTGCTTTGAAATGCTTGGAAACTGGTCTTTGGGCGATTATTTCAAGAAAGAGTCAATCGGATTTTCGTATGAATTTTTAACAAGTCCGAAATGGCTCGGCCTTGATCCGCGGAAGATTTCTGTAACGGTTTTTGCCGGCGACGATAATGCTCCGCGCGACGAGGAGGCTGCCACTTACTGGAAAGAAAACGGAATGCCGGAAGACAAGATTGCGTATCTTCCTGCAAGCGACAACTGGTGGGCGGCCGGTCCGACTGGTCCTTGCGGCCCTGACACGGAAATTTTCTACTGGGTTGGAGAAGGGCTTCCTCCTGCCGGCTCGAACAAAGGCACCGACAGCGAAAACTGGATGGAAATCTGGAACAACGTGTTCATGCAGTACAACCGCGTTGATGAAAAAACTCTTGTGCCGCTTCCAAAGAAAAACGTTGACACAGGAATGGGCCTTGAGCGCACAAACTGCATTCTGCAGGGAAAAACTTCAGTTTATCTTACAGAAGTTTTCCAGCCGATTATCGCAAAAATCGAAGAGCTTTCAAACTATAAATACGGCAGCGACAATGAAAAAGACAGGAGCGTGCGGATTATTGCCGACCACTCCCGGTCTGCGGTTTTCATTCTTGGAGACCAGAAGGGCGTTTCGCCTTCAAATGTTGGCGCGGGATATGTTCTTCGCCGCCTGATTCGCCGCGCAGTCCGCCACGGAATGAAGCTTGGCATTGAAAAGAATTTCCTTGCGGATATTGCGCTGGCTGTAATTGACAATTTCAAATGCGCATATCCTGAGCTTGAGCAAAACAAGCAGAAGATTTTTACAGAGCTTTCTGCGGAAGAAAACAAATTCCGCGACACTTTGCGCAAGGGCGAGGCTGAATTCCAGAAGCTTCTTCCGAACCTTATGAAAAATCCGAAGAAGGAAATTTCTGGAAAAATCGCATTCAGGCTCTATGATACTTTTGGTTTTCCACTTGAGCTTACACAGGAGCTTGGAGCGGAAAACGGATTTACTGTCGATGTGGACGGTTTTAAGGAAGCTGAGCGAAAGCATCAGGAGGCATCAAAAACTCAGGATGCCGGAGCCGCAAAGGGCGGACTTGCCGAGCAGTCTGAAATCACAACAAAGTACCATACTGCGACACATTTGCTTCAGCAGGCTCTTGTCAATGTGCTTGGTGATAAAGTTGCGCAGAAAGGTTCTAATATTACGAATGAGCGGATGCGTTTTGACTTTACATTTGACCGTCCGATGACAAAGGATGAAATTCAAAAAGTTGAAGACATTGTAAATGAGCAGATAAAAAATGATTTGCCTGTTACAATGGAAGTCATGCCGCTTGAAAAGGCTAAGGCTGAAGGCGCGCGCGCTTTGTTCACAAACAAATATGGCGAGGATGTAAAAGTCTATACAATTGGTACAAAAGACAGATGGTTCAGCAAGGAAGTTTGCGGCGGACCACACGTTCAGCATACAGCGCAGATTGGAGAATTTAAAATTCAAAAGGAACAGTCTTCTTCTGCCGGTGTGCGCAGAATCAGGGCTGTAATTTCCGGCGGACTTCCGCTTGAAAAATGACTGCGTAACTAAACTGGATAATAACTGTTTATTAATAAATGAATTATAAAGGATGAATTTTCATGAAAAAATTTTCTATCGGATTACTGGTTTTTTTTGCTGCAATTGGAGCGTTCGCTCAAAGTGATTTGCAGCCTCTTGCGGTTGTAAAGCTTAATAAATCGGAAACAATCACAGTAAAGCAGCTGAAAACACGTGCGAGTTTTATTCAGAAGCAGTATGGAATAGAATCACTTCCTGTTGATCAGAAAGAGGCTCTTTTAGAGAATATTATTGCAGAAAAACTGATTGTGCAGGCTGCCGCAAAGGATGGACTTTCTGTTACAGACAGCCAGGTTGACGATGCTTTTCTAAAGGCTTTTAGCCAGCAGCTTGGAACCCGCGTTTCAGAGGCTCAGCTTGAGGACTTGATAAAAAAACAGACCGGAAAATCTCTGGACGAATATATAAAAGAATCCAGCGGAATGTCAAAGTCGGAATACAAGGCGTACCTTAAGAGTCAGCTAGTTATTCAGCAATATGTATTTTCAAAAAAGCAGGCTGAAATTGAGTCGGTTGCGGCAACTGATGAGGAAATCCGCAATGCTTATGAAATGAACAAATCGACTTTTGTTTGGAACGATATGATGAAGCTTTTCCTTGTTATGGTTCCAAAGGGAAGCAATGATATGGCGGCCCGTGCCTTGGCAACTGATTTGCGTAACAAGTATAAGGGTGATTCAAAGAAAGCCGACGAGATAAAGAATTCAACTGAGAATGGCAAGAACTACCGCGCTGGCGAGATTACAGTTGCAAAGACTGCTCAGCAGGCACAGCAGCTTGGATGGTCAATTGACAAGCTTAATGAGCTTTTTGGAAAATCTGCCGGTTATCTTTCAGAAGTTACAGAAACTGATTCTGATTTCCAGTTTTATGCTGTTATAAAAAGGTATGATGCAAAAATGCTTTCAATCAGCGATATTGTTCAGCCGGAAACAACAGATACTGTCTATGACTATTTAAAGCGCAATATTACTGCTCAAAAACAGAGCCAGTATTTTACAAAAGCTGCTCAGGAAATTTCAAAGTCGCTTGATATTCCTTCAAACGTTGAACGCAAGAAAACTGGCGATGCTCTGAAAAAACTCCTTAACTGGCAATAGGAGTCCGTTGTGTCCAGAAGAAATGGCCGTATTTTTGCAGTTCAGGCTCTTTATTCCTATGATGTAGGCAAGGCGTCTCTTGATGATTTGCTAAAGCTTGAATGGGTTAAAGAGGATTCTGAAAATAATTCAGGCGGAAAATTTATTCTGCCTGAAACTGTAGCCGAAAATTCTGATGCGGAAGATTTTTCCCAGTCGCGGGCGGAATCTTATGATTTTGCGCGTTTACTGATTTCAGGAACAATAAATCACATTCAGGAGATTGATGAAAAAATCAAGGCTCATTTGACTGCAAACTGGAATTTTGACCGCTTGAACAGAGTAACGCTTTCCATTTTGCGCATCAGTGTTTTTGCCTTGCTTTATCAAAAGGAACTTAAGCCGACAATAATTATCGATGAGGCTATTGCAATTTCAAAAGAATTTGGAACAGATGATTCTTTTAGATTTATAAATGCAATTCTTGATACAATCAGTAAAGAAGAGGTAGCGTGAACAAAAAGGGAATCTGCGTTGCGGCATTTTGCTGTCTGGCGGCAGTTTTAGTTTGTTCATGCTCTTCCCATTCTGAAGGCTCGTCTTTTATTTCTGCGCTGGATTCTGTTGATGCTGCTGTTTCCCAGAATTCAGCGGAAGACGCTTTGAGGCATTTAAGGAAGCTTGAAAAAAAAGCCTATGCTTCCTATGAATATCTTGGAATTGCAAAGCGTTATTTTTCTCTTGGCGAATCAAAATCAGCGGAACGTGTTTTAAAAAAAGGCCTGAAAAAAAATCCTAATAATCCAGAGGTTTCGGCTGTATATGCGAATTTTCTTTTAAGAGAAAAGCGGCTTGAAGAGGCGTTTCAAATTTCATTGTGCCTAAAAGATTCCAGATATTCTTCAATTTATGCAGAGTGTGTTTTAAAAAAAGCCTTGATTGCTGCGGAAAGCGGCGAGCCTGTCCTTGAGTCAGCGTTCAATTCCGTTTCCCCAAAAAAGAAGAAAAAATATTCTGAGTTTAAAACTTCTGAAGAAATAAAGGAAATTTTTTGCAGTCCTGATTTTATTCCTGTATATAAAAATGCTTTTGATGGCTCAGATGACAGCCTGTGGATTTTTAATGCCGCTTCAATCTTTATGCGCAGCGGTGAATTTGAAAATGCGGCGGCTTTGTATCCGGAAAAAATTTCGAGCAGCAGGGAAAGCCTTTTTTGGGGCTGTGTTTTTTTTGATTCAGGACTTTACGCGGAAAGCATTGTGGCTTTGCAATCCAGCTCAAAGCTTGCATCCTTTGCAGAAAAAACGGACTTGTCTATAAAGCAGGAAATTCTTTCTCTTGAATCGGATGCGTTTTATATTGAAGGCGAGGATGTTTATTCTCAGGAAATCCGCCGGCAGATTATTCAGAATTTCGATGAAATTCCGCCGCGCATATATATGAACAGCGCGATGTTTTCCAAGCGGAACGGAAATCTTGAGGATGAGCAAAAGCTTCTTGATTTTCTTTCTGTGAATTTTCCTGATTATTTGCCAGGGCTTGCGGCTCTTGGTGAATTTTCGCTTGGCCAGATGAAGAGTCAGGATGAAGATTTCCTTTCACAGAAAATTCGAAATGCCGGCTTGAAAACTTTGAGCATGGAAAAAAAAGACAGAATTCCGCTTGTGCCGTTCGACGATGTCCTGAAAAAACTTGACGCTCTTATAAGCTCTAATAATTCCGAGGCTTTGGTGTTGAAGGATTCTCTTCTTTCCGGAAAAAGTAAAATTGAAAAATCTGAAAAGCCCGCCACTGATGTCTGGCTCATGCTTGAAAAAAATTTTTCCACTGAAAATATTTATCCAGAGTCAGTTTTAAGGCATTGCGTTTTTTCTCTTTTGGGCGCCAGTTTTGACGCAGATGCGGAGGCTCTTTTTGATTCATACTATAAGTCAAAGTATGATTTTTTGCCGGAAACTTCCCCTGAGAGCCTTGAGCTCTGGGAGTGTGAGCTTTGCGCATGGTTTGCCTGTAAAAAGGGAAATTTTAAGGCCGGAATTTCACTTTATAATTTTATAGCTGAAAATTATGGCAGCCGTATTTCCGCATTGAATTCGTCTTCAAAGAATGCCTCAATCATAAATGCATTTGTCAATCTTGGCGTTTTATATGCCAGTGTTGACCGTCTGCCTGACGCTTTAGGTTCGCTTAACACCGCATCGTCAAAGTCAGTTGACAGAAAAGAGAAGGCGGAAATTTTGCTTAGAATCGCCCAGATTGAGTGGAAACAGGGAAATTTGTATGGCGCTTCAAGGGCTTTGAAATATGCTCTTTCACTAGATTCAGAGAATAACAAGATACGTTTGCTTCAGAAGAAAATTCAGGCGGAACAATGAACTTATTTTCTATAGAATTTGACTTTCAGTGAAAAAATTTGTATTTTTATAGTATATAAAAAAGAGCGTGCCTAATTTATTTTGTCCGCTCAGAATTTTAAAAGATTTTCAAATATAGATTTGGAGGATTAAAATGAAAGTAAAACCATTGGCAGACAGAGTTTTGGTAAAACAGGTTGCCGCAGAAACAAAAACAGCGGGCGGACTTATTATTCCAGATACAGCGCAGGAAAAAACACAGCAGGCTGTTGTTGAAGCTGTTGGTCCTGGAACTGAAAAGGAAAAAATTACTGTAAAGCCAGGTGATAAAATTTTATATGATAAGTATGCAGGAACAGGAATTAAGATTGACGGTGAGGATTATCTTATTCTTAAAAACTGCGACATTATTGCTGTTGTGGAGTAAATTTTTCTTTTTTGTGGGTTGTTTTGGCCCTTTTTGAAGCAATAGTTTATTGGCTGTGTCATTTTGATGCAGCCATTTTTAATTTTAAAAGTTCTGATTATAAATAGTTCTAGCTTTGAGTTTTATATGCAATCAAAAACAGCGCAAGGAGAGAGGCGGCTGGCAAAAATATTCTGTTTTGCTGCCGTAAAAGCGGCAACGATAATAGTTCCATGGCAGAACAGTGAGTAAGGGCAGCTTCTTTGACTTGTGGCTTTTGCAAGCGAAGTTCGGCTGACAGCTGTTTTTATTATTTTTCCTTAATGTTGAATCTAAAATGCCTTTTTTTTCAGTTTAACTTAGTTTTTTTTGTAAGTTGGTACATTTTATGCTATATATTGAGTAAATAAAGCATACTAGGAGGCAAGAAAATGGCTAATGTTTCAGCAAAAGATTTGGATGTTGTTAGGATTCATCTTAATGAAATTAAAAGAATTCCTCTTCTTACAAATGACGAGGAAACTCAGTTTGCTGTAAAAGCCGCTGCTGGGGACAAGAATGCAAGAGACAAGCTTTTGACCTCCAATATGCGTTTTGTTATTAAAATTGCTTCACAGTATTTAAACAAGGGCCTTGAATATGAGGACTTGATAAGTGAAGGCTACCTTGGACTTATGAAGGCTCTTGATCATTTTGACGTGAGCAAGGGATATCATTTTATATCCTATGCTGTTTGGTGGATTCGCCAGAGCATAATGAAAGCGATTGTTGATTTCGGACGGCCAATCCGCCTGCCGGTGAATAAAGATGCTGAGCTTTATAAAATAAAGAATGCCTGCCGCACTGTGAATCCTCATGGAAGAAAAACAGAAGAGGAGGAGCTTGAGGAGGTTGCGCTCAGGCTTGGAATGACAAAGCATCATATAAGGGAGCTTATTAATATTTCGCAGGAAATGATAAGCCTGGATTCCCCTGTTGGATTTGACTCTGATTCCTCCCTCATTGATACTGTGCCTGCAATGGATTTTACTCCGGAAGATGCCGCAGTTGATGCTTCTTTGAAAACTGAGATAGGAAAGGCGCTTTCTGGTCTGGATAAAAAATCTGTTGAAGTTCTTAATATGCGCTACGGTCTTAATGGTCAGGGAGAAAGAACGCTGAAAGAAGTCGGCGAGAAAATGAATCTTTCAAGAGAACGTGTCCGCCAGATTGAAAAGCATGCGATTGCAAAAATCCGTGCAAACAGAATATGCGAAATTTCTCTTAAGGATTATGTTGCCTAAGCTGGCACAAGGCGTCATAACGCGCGCTCTTGAGGATTTCTTTATCACGGCTTAAGTCGGCTATGTTCAATGAAAAATATCCCGACTGGGCTGTTCCAAAGATTTCTCCAGGGCCGCGCAGCTTTAAATCCTCTTCAGCAATGAAAAATCCGTCGGTGCTTTGATGCAGCGCCTTTAAGCGCATAATTCCTGTTTCAGTGATATTCCTGCTGTAAGTTAAAAAACAGTATGACTGGTTTTTTCCCCGGCCGACTCTTCCGCGAAGCTGATGAAGCTCTGCAAGGCCGAATCGCTCTGCATGCTCAATTGCAATGCAAGTTGCGTTTGGAACATCGACTCCGACTTCTACAACTGTGGTTGCAACAAGAACTTGAATATTTCCGCTTGAAAAATTTTTTAGTATTTCCGCCTGCTTTTCATCATCAGTTTTTCCGTGGATAAGCGCGCATTTGAAATTCGGATAAACTTCCTTTGAGAGAAAATCAAACATTTCTTCCGCGGATTTCAGTGCGCTTTTTTCGGCTTGCTCCTGCTGCGGATTTTCTGAAATTCTTGGGTAGACAAAATAAGCCTGATGTCCTTCGTTCAGCTCTTTTCTTACGGCTTCATAGACATTCCGCTCGTTTTTGAAAACTGTGAGATAAGTTTTTACAGGAAGCCTTCCTTTTGGCATGGTTTTTATTGTGCTTATGTCAAGGTCGCCAAATGCGGTCAGCGCCAGAGTCTGGGGAATTGGTGTCGCGCTCATCATCAGCAGGTCTGGAGAATGTGCCATGTGGCCGAACGAAATTCTTCCTTTTGAAATAATTGACTCCCGTTGTGTTACTCCGAATTTATGCTGCTCGTCTATTACCGCAAGCTGAAGATTCTTGTACTGCGTGTTTCTGCTGAAAAGCGCATGTGTTCCAATCACAATGTCAATGCTTCCGTCCCGGAGCGCATTCAAAAGCGGCTGCCTTCCAGCTTCCTTTAAATTTCCTGTGAGAAATGCAGTCTTTATTCCGGCTGTTTCTAGCAGCTTTGCGGCGTTCTCTGCATGCTGGCGCGCAAGAAGCTCTGTGGGCGCAAGAACAGCGCATTGTCCTCCGTAGTCAATTGTCCTTGCGCAGAGAAAAAAGGACACAAGGGTTTTTCCTGAGCCTACATCTCCCTGTAGAAGCCGCTGCATGGAAAACGGAGGCCTGGAAAGCTTGTGAGGATTATTCAGCATTGTATTACATTCAGTCTGGCTTCTGTCAATGTCGCGGTTCATTTCCAGAATAGATTTCATCTGATCCAGTGTAAGCTCAAAATTCAGTTTGCTGAAAATTTGCTTCTGCCGCGGCGAAAGGCTTTCTTGAAATTCTTTTTTTATCAGCTCAAGTCCGGTTTCTGAGTCTGGCGTTGAAAAGCACGGATACGCTTCCGGCATAAAATTCTGCGAAGGCAAAGTTCCACGGTGCATAAGAGCGCGCTCTAGCATTTTGAATTCAAAAAGATACAGTTCCTCGTAAATCAATGTTCTTCTTGCTTCCTGCGCTTGCTCCAGGTTTTGCGGCTGATGTACATAAAGAATTGCCTCGTTTTTGTTTAGAAGCTTACGGTCCTTTATGATTTCTTCTGGAATTTCGTTGCTTATATTTTTTGCGTACTGCTTTAATGCCTGGGCCACAGTTTTTCTGTAGGCTTTTTGTGTAAGTCCTTCAGTAAGCGGATAAATTGGAATTACTGCGCTGTCAGGAATTGCAGCGTTTTCAAATTCCTGTAAATTTCCGCTGACTGAAATTCTTGCCGCTTCAAATGAGGTTGACTGGAGCTCGCTGTATTTTACTTCAAATTTTCCGGTTACAGCAATTATGCTTCCTTCCGGCAGTGTCTTTGCAAGAAAATCCCGGTTGAATGCAACAAGCCATGCGTCCGCGCTTCCGTCGGTTATTTCAATTTTCAGCGTTCTCATTCTTCCTGCGCCAAACCACTGGTGTGATATTACCTTGCATATCGTATGGACTTTTGGAAACTTTGCATAATCCGCCAGCAGAATTCGCCTTGTTCTGTCTTCATATCCGCGCGGGAAAACAGAAAGCAAATCTGCAACTGTGAAAATATTCAGGCTTGCGAATTTTTTTGCCGCCGCCGGACCTACGCCGGAAAGAGTTTCAACAGCGGCTCCAAGTTCAGAAAGAATCATTTATAAAATAATTGATAAAATCACTGTCAGAAAAATTCTTAGCGCAAACTGAAGAATCAAAAGGGCGATTATAGAGATTATCAAGGCGGCTTTATATGTTATGCGCCTGCCCATTGCGAATGTTCTTGCGATTCTATAGACAAGCGGAGATATTGAGCTGTCAATCTGGTTTGTCATAAATCCGCTTTTGTTGTATGTGTCTCTGTTTATCATTATCAGAATGAGCCTTATTGCAAAGAGAATTATTAAAAAGAAAATAAGCGATGATGGAATTGAAAAAAATATTCCAAGAAGCATTGCCAGTATCATCTGGAGATTTATATAGCCTCCATTTGCGAGGCTTGAAAAAAGCTGAGAGCCTGCTCCTAGGATGCACAAGGCGAGCGCCGGGCTGAAATCAAAGCTTCCGAGCCTAAGCCATTTTATTCCGCGGAAAAGATTCATGTATGGATCGCATATTTGAGCCAGAATATCAGCCGGCTTGCTGTAGGAATAACTTGGAATCCAGGTGATTATTATGCGCAGAAAGCATAAAATAGAATACAGTGATAAAAGAGATGAAATTATTTTTAAGACGAGCATGATGCAAAAACCTCCTGTAGTTTTATTCAGTCCAGACTTCCTGAACTCCGGAAATATCTTTAAGGCTGTCTATGTATTCCTTTGTGTTTGGAACAGTCAGCTGGGTGTTTGCTTTTACAATATATGTTTTTCCGTTTATTTCTATATGAAAATATACTAACAAAGTTCCAGTTCCGCCAAACAAAATGTCCCGGAGCGCGGCTATTTCCTTTACAGAAGAAAATCCCTGCTCAAGCTGAATATGGACGCTTGAGATTGCCCTTTGCTGCAATGTTGCAATATCTTCAATAGAATCCACAATAAAGCTAGGAATTTCCCTTGTTCCGTCGACCTTGCCTTTGAATGCATAGACATTTTCGGCGGCAACCTGGCTTGAATATTTTTCCCAGACTGAAGGAAAAAATGTTACATCAATTATTCCCTTGTAGTCGGCAAGTTTTCCGAATGCCATGGGCTTTCCTTTTTTTGTCATTATACTTTTTAGCTCCTGAAGCATTCCGATTGCAATGTATGTCTTGCCGGAATTTCTTGACTGCCAGGATGATTTGCCGCCTGATTCTAGCGTTGATTTTTCCGCCTTGTCTATTTTTGCCCAGCGCTGGATATTTTCACTGGTGCAGGTTGCGCAGGTTTCTATAGCTGTTTTATAGTCGTCCAAAGGATGCCCGGAAACAAAGCAGCCTATGAGTTCTTTTTCTATATTAAGACGCTCCATTTTTGGAAGGTCTTCACATTCTTCAAACTTGAAGTCTTCAAATTCCTTTATTCCTGCGTCCTCGAAAAGGCTTGCCTGTCCGTATTCCTTGGAGGCATTTTTTTTGTCCTCGTATTCTATTACACGCTCATAGTTCATGGTGAGCGTTGCGCGGTTCTGGCCCAGACTGTCAAATGCGCCAGTTTTTATAAGAACTTCTATGGCTTTCTTGTTTACGTCCTTGCTGCCTAGCCTTTCAATAAAATCAACAAAAGACTTGTAAGGCCCGTTTTCCTCGCGCTCTTCAACAATGGCTCTTGCGGCGCCTTCTCCCATTCCTTTTATTCCCTTGAGTCCGAATACAATGTGTCCGTCAATAACGTCGAATATTGAGTCAGAGCGGTTTATATCCGGCGGATCAACAGGAATTCCCATCTTGCGCGCCTCTTCAATATATTCAGGGAGCGTATCTGTGGAAGTTATTTCGTTGGTAAGGTTCGCCGCCATGAATTCAGCCTTCTTGTGGGTTTTAAGCCAGCCGGTCCTGTATGCAAGAACCGTGTAGGCCGCCGCATGGGACTTGTTGAATCCGTAGCCCGCAAACGGAATCATTATGTCGAAGATTTCATCAGCGTGCTCTTTTGTGTAGCCCTGCTTTATTGCGCCTTCCTCAAATTCAACTTTCTTGCCCATGAGGACTTCAAGCTTCTTTTTTCCCATGGCGCGCCTGAGCATATCCGCGCCGCCGAGAGAAAAGCCCGCAATCTTTTGGGCAACCTGCATAACCTGCTCCTGGTATACCATAACGCCGTAAGTTTCCTTTAGGATTCCTTCAAGGCATGGATCCGGATAGTGGACGGTTTCAGGCTTCCATTTTCCTTCAATGTATTGCGGAATATAGTCAAGCGGACCCGGACGGTAAAGGGCGTTCAAGGCTACAAGCTCTTCTACGCATCTTGGCTGGCACTGGCGCAGGATTTTCTGCATTCCCGGAGATTCAAACTGGAAGATTGCAACAGAGTCTCCGCGGCAGAACAGGTCAAAAGTCTCGGAGTCGGTTTCGCTTACATTTTCCGTCTTGAATTCCGGCTCGTCCGGCTTTTTGTGCTTGTTGATTATATTTTCAGCATAGCGGATTAAAGAAAGCGTTTTAAGCCCAAGATAGTCAAATTTTACAAGTCCGCAAGGCTCAATGATGTCCATTGTGTACTGGACTGCGACTTCGCCTGTCTTTGGATCCTTGAATACTGGCGCCCAGTCTGGAAGGGCAGTGAGCCCGATTACCATTCCAGAGGCGTGAAGTCCGGTGTTTCTTATCAGCCCTTCAAGCTTCTTGCATAGGTAAAGCCAGCGGTCAAATGTTTTTTTATTAAGTCCGATTGTGGATTCCGGGTCCTCGCTTATAGGAATGAGCTGTCCGCCGTCTGGAAATTTGTCTGTTGGCGGCTCAAGCGCGTTTTTAAGCTTTGCCTTTGGATTGTCAGGTATGCAGGCCTTTACTTTTGCAACAGTTGAAAGCGGAATGTTCAGAATCCGTCCGACATCGGCAAGGCAGTTCTTTGGCTTTAAAGTTCCGAATGTTACAATGTGTCCTACCTGCGGATCTCCATAGAGGTCGCGCGTGTGCTGGATTATATCCTGCCTGAAATCGAAGTCCATATCAACGTCAAAATCCGGCATGGAAACACGCTCTGGATTTAGAAAGCGCTCAAAAATCAGATTGAACCTGAACGGGTCAATGTCTGTTATGGTCATGCAGTATGCTACTAGAGAGCCAGCGCCGGAACCTCTGCCCGGACCAATCGGAATTCCGTGCTCCTTTGCCCAGTTTATAAATTCCCAGACAATCAGGAAGTAGCCTGAGAATCCCATTTTAAATATGATTCCAAGCTCGTATTCGCATCTTCGCCTTATTGCCTGCGTGATTTCCGGATAGCGCACCCTAAGTCCTTTTTCCACAAGGTGGCGCACATAGTCGTCCTGGTTTTCCGTGTAGTCATCGTGCTTTCGGAATTCAGCTGGAAGTGAAAAGCGCGGAAGACAGCCTTTTAGCTCCGGAGTTGTGTACTGGTGGATTGTAAGGTCGCACATATTGGCGATTTTTATAGTATTTTCAATTGCCTCCGGATTGTTCGGAAAAAGAATGGACATTTCATTTTCAGTCTTTAAGTACCATTCTTTTCTTCCTCCGCCCATTGTCTGATGAGGCTCGTCCAGAAGCTTCTTGAATCCGATGCACCTTAAGGCGTCCTGTGCCTCCGCATCGTCCTTGTTGCAGTAATGCACGTCGTTTGTAAGAACAAGCGGAATGTCCAGGTCTTTTGAAAGCTTTATAAGCTTGACCGCAACTTCTTTTTGCTCATCGAGGCCGTGGTCCTGAATTTCTATATAGTAGCGGTCCGGCCCGAAAAGCTCCTTGTATTCCCTTGCGACTCTGTAGGCATCTTCGTCTCTTCCGTTCAGAAGCAGCTGCGGAAGCTCTCCCTGAATGCAGGCGCTCAGGCATATAAGCCCCTCATGGTATTTTTTTAGAAGCTCAAAGTCTATTCTGGGCTTTCCGTAGTAAAGTCCTTCCGTGTATGCGATTGAAGACAGCCAGGACATATTCTTGTATCCGGTCTGGTTCTCACACAAAAGAATAAGGTGAAAGTAGTGGCTGTTCTTTCCGTTTCGTCCGAAAGGAACGTCATTGTGTTCCGTATGGCTTCCCCACGCCACATAGAATTCTTCGCCCACAATCGGCTTTATTCCGTTTACGTGGCACAGCTTTTCAAAGTTCAGCGAGCCGAACATATTTCCGTGGTCGGTAAGAGCCAGCGCCGGCATATTCAGTTCTTTTGCCCTTGCAACAAGCGTGTCTATCTTGCTTGCGCCGTCCAGAATTGAATAGTCTGAATGGACATGAAGATGAACGAAATTGCTAACCGGAGTTCCTTCCGGGGCATCGGGGAATTTGTGATAGTCAGCCAAGCCAAGCTCCTTTCAACTTATAAATGCTACTATTCTAATAGAAAAATCCTCTTTTTGCTAGGCGAAGTTTTACAATGCCGCGGAAATTAAAACCCGCAGCGGCAATTGCAGTACGGAGCGTTTTGCGCCAAAGCTGATTTTGTTTTTACAATGAAGAATAGGATGGTTTGTCGGAATCGTTTTCCTTGTAAAAAGAAAAGCAAAGAAAATAAGCCGTTTCATAAGAAAACAAGCAAATATCGTTAAAAAAATCAGCAAAAACCCTGCCAATCCACTTGATAAATCCCGGGGGGGTACAATAGACTTGCTGAATTTTTTCAGCGGAATCTATGTTTTTTAAGGAGTGGACTTATGAAAAAGTTTGCTAAAATTTCAGTTGTGCTGGCTGCCATGGCGCTGGCATTTTCTTTTGCAGGCTGCTCTGACGGAAGTTACAGCGGCGGCTCTGACAGTTCAGGAATAACCGGTGGAGAAATTCCAAAAGACTTTGTAAAAGTTCCGGCTATTTTAATCAACGATAACGTATTTTTTACACCGGAATCAAATGTATTTGGAGTGCGAACCGGACGTATTCTTAAAATAGAAGCCTTTTGGATGAGCGACCACGAGGTAACACGCGGAGAATACAAGAAAATTATGGAAGTTAAACCGAGCAAGTCAAAAGCTTACGATAAAGACGGAAACGAGCTTACAGGCAATGATGCGGACAACAATCCTGTAGACAATGTAAGCTGGTACGATGCGATTGTCTACTGCAACAAGCGTTCTATAAAGGAAAACTTGACTCCGTGCTACACAATAAGAAACTCTACCAATCCGGACAAGTGGGGAGATGTATCGAATTCAAGCTATGATATGTGGAATGCAGCAACTTGCGACTGGAATGCAAACGGCTACCGTCTGCCAACAGAAGCCGAATGGGAATGGGCTGCACGTGGTGGCGGAAAAGACTATAAATACGCCGGAAGCGAAGTTATAAATGAAGTTGCGTGGTATAGAGATAATACGAACGGAGCAGGAGGAACAAGGGATGTAAAAACAAAGAATCCAAACAGCTACGGACTTTATGATATGAGCGCCAATGTTTTGGAATGGTGCTGGGATTGGTATGGCAGCATATCTCACAATACGCCTGAAGCAGGTGCGTCTTCCGGTTCTACCCGCGTGATGCGCGGTGGCGGTTGTTACAGCTCCGACTCCAACTGCGAGGTCGGTTATCGGGACAAAAGCCTCCCGTACAACTGTACAATGGGTCTCGGCTTCCGCGTTGTGCGTTCCGCGCAGTAAGCCTGTTTTGCGAATCACTACTTGGATGCTATATTAAAAAGGAAATGCCCGAACATTGGGTTGTCTCCGTTGTAGCAAATAGCCGTCGTAAGAGTGTCAAGCTTAGGCGGCTATTTTTTTTCGCTCTTATATTGCCCATTAAGACAAGCTTCGGATTCGCTTATAAATTTTTTACCATTGCCGCTTCGTTCTGTGTCCAGCCCATGGTTTCGTAAAGCATTCGTCCGTCGTCTGTAGCGTCAAGGCTGATTTCGCTTACGCCGCGTTTTTTTGCCTCGTCAGTAAGAAAGCCAAGCATTTCCCGGGCAATTCCTTTCCGGCGGAATTCTTTTTCAACATGGACATTCATAAGGTGCGCCCGCTTTCCACCTGGATGAGAAAATGTCGGCATCATTTCGGTGTAGCAAAGCGTTGCGTTTCCTACAATCCGCAGTTTTGAAGAGGAATCGTCAACTGCAATGACGGTTGTTCCGTTTCCGTTTAGAAAATATTCCTTTGTGTTCTTTATAAATTCCGCAGAGAATTCATAGTCCCTGCTAAGCCCGCAAACTTCTGCCATTGTGCGGCATCGGGCCTTGGTCAGCTCTTCAATATCTTCGCCGGTTGCCTTTCGTGTCTGAATCATATTCTGCTCCTTGAGCTGTTTTTTGATTGTATATAAAACTTGAAGTTATGAGCATTTAATTTTCTGAAAAGTCATCAGATGCCGGATCTTCATTCCATGCATATTCTATGTGCCTTGCAATTTCTTTTGCCCTTGCTTTTCCAAGAATATCTGCAACGAATCCCAGCGCCATATCCATTCCGGCGGAAACTCCGGAAGATGTGTAGAATTTCCCATCGGCAGTCCAGCGCGCGTGCTCAGTCCATATCGTTTTTTCAGAATTTGTCTTTACCCATTCAAAGGCTCTTTTATTTGAAGTTGCCTTTATTCCGTCAAGCAGACCGGCCTTTGCGAGAAGTGCGGAGCCAGTGCATACAGAAAGGCAGAATCTGGATTTTTCCACGGCTTGTTTCAGACTGAAAAGAAATTCAGAATCGTTGACAAGGCTTCTGGTTCCTTCTCCGCCTGGAATCAGCAGGACTGAATCTTTCTCGGCGGATGCGACTGGCTTTGTGGGTATGGAAAAATTCTGCGAGCTTTCTACAAGTCCGCCCATGACTGAAAAATATTCAATGCTGAATTCTTTTACTTTTCCAAAAATTTCAACAGGTCCGAATGCGTCGAGCGTTTCAAATTTATTAAAAAGAAGAATATTTATTTTCATTTTCCCTCCAGCAATGATTGTCAAAAAATCAATATGAAAAATCTTACCGCTGATTGTGTGTTTTTGCAATCTATGCTGCTGGAAAATTTCTGTATTCAATTTTCCGCCGATGTAATATAATCTTTGCATGAGCAGATTTCTTTTTGCCTTGCCTTTGGTTTGTGTTCTGTTTTTCTCGTGTGATTTTTCCGGCGACAATTCCAATGACTATGCATATTACAAAGTTACGCCATGCACGGAAGAGTTTCAATTTTCAGTTTCAGCTTCGGATTTAAAAATCGACATGATAAGCATTTTGAATACTGATGAAATTGTTCTTGGCGAGGATATTGAAAGCATTACAAAAGCTGTTAAAGTTCTTCCGTTCAGTATGTCAAAATATGAAGTCAGCTACAACGTATGGCGTTTTGTGTACAAATGGGCTGTTGCAGATTCGCGCGGAGAAAATAAATATGTCTTTGAAAATCCGGGCGCGGAAGGCCAGTACGGAAATCTTGATAACAGCAGGCTTTTCAACGAGGGCGGCGAGCCTTTGGATGAAGGAATTCCTGTCTGCGGAATAAACTGGCGCGATTCAGTTGTGTGGTGCAATGCCCTGAGCGAACTTTGCGGCCTTGTTCCTGTTTATTATTCAGACTCAGAATTCCGCGTTCCGATAAGAAATTCTGTTTATGCGGAAGGAAAAATTCCATCAAACTGTCCGCTTCCGTTTGGAAACGCAAAAGAGCCTGACATGAACAGCCTTTCAAAAGGAAAAATCGACAATCCTTATGTGAATAAAAATGCGGATGGCTTCAGGCTTCCGTATCTTTGTGAATGGGAATACGCCGCCAGAAAATGTGCGGACGGTTCTTTTATAAGCGGAAAAAATGCTCCAGGCGACAAAAGCGGCCCCTGCGGCGGAAATTCCGCTCCTTCTCTTATGGATGAAATAATGGGAGTTGAATTTGTGGCTCCTTCAAAAGTTGCAAAAAATTACGGATGGAACATGGCGAATTCAAGCCAGAACGGCCCTGAAAAAACTGCCGCCGGCTGGGACGACCGCAATTCTTCGTGCAGAATTCCGGCTTCCGGCGGAATGAGAATCCACAAGCAGGGCGGAAAACTTCCTTCGGAGCTTGGTTTTTATGACCTTGCGGGCAACGCCTACGAATGGTGCTTTGATTTTGCCTCGCCTTACGACTGGAAATGCGAGGTTTATCCTTCAAGAAGCATGAAACAGGGCGGCTACAACGCGTCTTATGTATATTTTGAGTCGTGCTACCGCCGCGCCGACCCTCCGTATGTAAAAACCGGCGGCCTTAGAATTTCCAGGAATATTTAGAGTGAAGTTCTATGATTTTTTCTTTACTTCCCAAAGTCCGAAAGGATCTGTTTTTAGCTCGTGCTCATAAAGAGAAACAACATTTCCTACATCAAAAAGCATTGCTTTGCAGCTTCCTATGTTGAAGTGCTTTATGAGACCTGCTTCATCCGCCATGGACTGAATTTTATACCAGGCTTTTGCGGGCGGATGTCCTGCTTCAATAAACCATTCTTCCGGCGGATAAATTTTTCTGGCCTCTTCACTTGCGGAAAATATGCTAGAAATTTCTTTTGGCATGATTTCCTCTACATAGTGCATTGCCGTAAACTTGTATATGTCCACTCCTAAGAGCAGCGCCTTGCCTCCGTTGTGAATTGCAAAATCGAGTCCGCCTGTAGCTGCTTCGTGCGCATATTTTCCCCAGCCTGAAATCTGCATGATTCCGGTTCCTGTGACAGTTCCGCTTTGCATTCTGAAGGTGTCAGCGATAATTCCCATGGCGCTTCGGTTTCTGTTTTCGGGAAGAATTTTTATTTTGCATATTATTCCAAGCTTTTTGTCTTCTTCCGTGAGAGCGAGGGCTGGACTGAGCCTTAATGCCGGCATGAATATTGTACCTGCAGAACCGACACATTCCTTGAGCGCGCTGATTACACTTTCTGCTCCGCCTTCAACATGGCCAAAGCTGCTAAGACTGCTGTGAACTTCAAGACACATTCCTTCCTTGATGCCGTTCTCTTTAAGTTTGCCTATGATAAAACCCTTGTCCATTTTTTTTGCTCCTATGATTTCTTTGTTATTTGTGGAAAAATTATTCTGAGGATTTTACACTTTCTTTTTTGCTAAGACAAGGTGAATGTTTTTTATTTTCATTCAGATAATTGATTTCTTGCATTTTTACCTTATAAAAAAAATTCTATCAAAAAAATCAGATATTTTTTTATCAAAACCCAATCATGATTCCGGCTCCTGCTGAAAAGCCGAGGATGTCGTTGAATGAAAGTTCAAATTTCGTAACAAGATTGGAAATGTTGAGCAAAACTCCTGCCGAGCACTTGTAGCTGATAAATAATGAGTCTGTAAACTCGTAAACTTCTTTTGAATTTTCTATTTCTTCTTTTTTGTTTCCGTCGAATCCAGCTCCTAAACCGCCGCCAATATAAACTGCGATGTTGTTGCAGAGCCTTGGTCCAAAGCATACTGAAAGAAGGCATGACTGAAGTTTTTCTTCTTTAAAGTTCCGCAAGTACTCAATGCTGAATCCGCCTGTTATGCTTCCCGCTAAGCTCAAAGCGTCAAATGAAAAGCCGATTCTGTCCATGCTGAATTCTTTGTTCTCCACATCACGGCAGGAAGCTGTTGCTGAAACTCCTAAAATCCACGGAAACTCATCAGTGTAATTTCCATAGCTGAATCCGCCGGAATGTCCGCTGTAAGATGAAGCTGTTGAACTGGATTTAGGAGATGGATTCCATTCAGCCATTTTTGGCGGCGGGGGCAGATTTTTTAGAAAGTCAGGATATTCAAGGCAGAATTCCTTATCTGGGCGGCACTGAATTTCTTCTCCGTTGCCGACATATCCGTAGACAACATAGCCAAGATTGTCTGTCCATGTCGGGTCAATCCAGAACCACACTCCGTCATTGCGCATTATCCAAAGCTATGCGTGGTTTGTTGCGCGGGTTCCATTCTGCATTTTATGCGTCTTTATATTTCTGTAGCTTGAATTGCCGTAAGTCTTGACTGGAATTCCGTTCTGAATTTTTGTTGCGTTTGCGTTTGAAGTTGGAACTGAAAGCTCGATGATGTTTGGATTTGAATCAGCTCCGGCAAGAAAAAACTGGTCTGTGCGCATTCCGTTTTTGGTATAAAGACTTTTGTTGTCTTTTATGTCCCTGTATGCGTATTCCGCATAATCGAAGCACACGCCATAGAAAGTTGTTGTGCGCGTCATGTTTCCGGACATCTTCTTGAACCGTTCTGCCATTAGATACGGCTTGTAGTAATCGGGAGGATCTTCATTCCAAGTTCCGCCAGCCTGCGTTGCCGAGTACTGTCCGATGCACGCAGTCTGAACCGCCAAATCCTGAATCAGGTCTGTGAAGCTGTCGGCATGGCCAGCCATAATAGAGATGAAAAGAGGTATGAGAAAAAATATGAGCTGATAAAATTTCATGTATGTTATTATACTAGTTTTTAGTAAAAAACTGTATTCGTTGTTCGGAAAAATTTTTATTTACCACTAATTTCTCGAGTTAACTACAATATCAATATGAAAAAATAGCTAACAGTCGAGATGAGTCTGTCAAAACCGCCAGCAACGGAGTTGCCCTACACGGCAGTTTTGCCTTGGAACTATCATCGTTGCCGCTATTTTTTCTCAATATTAAAACTCGAAATTAAGGCTGCTTATTAAAGAGAGCAAAATGCCGAGCTTGCTTAGGTTTACTTTTTTGTGCAAACCATTTTTACTATTACTTTTGAACCTCCGAACTGCTCGCAAACAAGTGTTGAAGAGTCCTTGCTCTCAAGTGTAATAACACTTTTTACTCCAGCCGCTTTGAATGTCAACGTATAAGATTCCTCTGTCTTTACCAATTCGTATGGCGATTCTGTAAATCCATAATAAAGGTTTCCAGATGCGTCAAATTCAAAAACAGTAACACCCCTGCAATCCCATGATGTTGAAACAAATGGATTTTCAGGGCTATTTGGTTCAATAACCTCGCCTTTTTTTGCCGGTTTAGCAAATAAAGCAAGTGAACAGAAAAGTACAACAATTGAAACTGAAATTCTTTTAAAATTTCTCATAAAAACTCCTTGTAGATGTACTGTGATTTTTTTTGTACATCATACTGCAATGCGTAGTTATTTATCATGTCATACTATTTGTAAAATTAGGTCGAAAAATAGGCGACTTTTTTATTTGTGAGGAGTTTTAATACCTTGACGCTTGCGGCGAGATTGTTAATTTATGGTTATTCAGTTTTTTCTAGCAGGCACACGCAGTATGCTTTTATTGCGTTTCCTGCTCCCACGGCATCCTGCTTTTCATTTGTCTTTGCCTTTACAAAAACATTTTTTGAGCTTGTTTCAAGGATGTTTGCAATTGAACTGATTATTTTTTCGCGCCAAGGAAGCAACTTTGGCGATTCTGTTTCTACCACGCAGTCAAGGTTTCTTAAAGACCAGCCGCCTGATTTTATATCAGCCCAGATTTTTTTTAGAAGCTCTGCGGAGTCTGCATTTTTCCATTTTGGATCTTCGCTTGGAAAATAAGAGCCTATGTCGCCTAATCCTGAAGCTCCTAAAAGCGCGTCGCTGATTGCGTGAAGCAGAACATCTGCATCGGAATGTCCAAGCTCTCCTTTTTCTGACGGAATTTCAACGCCGCCCAGAATAAATTTTCTTCCTTCGACAAGCCTGTGCAGGTCTGTTCCGATTCCTATGCGGATCATTTTTTCTTCCCTGGAAATATCCTGAATGAAAGTTATCTTTTTATTTTTTTCACTGCCTTTAACGACATGAACTTTTTTTCCGCCTGTAAAATCTGGAAAAGCGTCCCAAATTTCCGTGTCGTCAGTGTATTCAAATTTTTTTTCGGCCGCCGCCTTGTGACATTCAATCAGCGGTTCAAGAAGGAATCCCTGCGGAGTCTGAACTGCCGCCATATTTTTTCTTACGAGATGACGGCTTATTGTTCCGTCCTGCGCGATTTCTTTTTGAGTGTCAACGGGCTGGACAGCTGGAACTGCCGCGCCAAATTCCTGCGCTGCGGAAATTACATCCTGAATTATTTGCTTTGAGACAAACGGACGCGCGCCGTCATGAATCAGTACGATTGAGCTTTTATTTTTTATTTTCAGAAGAGCCTTGAAAACAGATTCCTGCCTTGTAGAGCCTCCCTCTGCAAAAACAAGGGATGCGCTTTTTATAAGGCTTTTTAATTCTGTGTCGGCAAGTAGCGCGGCCTGTGCTTCCTGCTCGCCGCCTTTTGGAACAGAAACTATGATTTCTGAAAAGTCCGCCGCCTCTATAAAAGCACGGAGCGATTCAGAAAGCACAGTTCCCCTGTTTAATGGAAGATATTCCTTTTTTTTGCCAAGCCCCATGCGGCTGGAAGAGCCAGCTGCGGCTATGACAAGAACTTTGTTAATCATCATCCTCGCTGTCGAAATCATCGGAGTTTTTTTCACTTGATGAAGTTTCCTCTTCAAATTCTTCTTCGTCTTCATCTTCGTCAGCAAAGACAGGCTTCTTTTCTATTTTTAGTCCGAGCGGCTCGAGCTTTTCATGCAGCATGGTTTCGACTTCTTTGTTGGAAATACCAAAGGCTTCTGCAATTTCATCCTCAAGAAGTTTTTTTGCATTGTCGTAAAGCTTGCGCTCAAGGATTGGAAGCTCCTTTACTTTTGAGCGGTGGTAAAGACAGCGCACAATTGCCGCAATGTCTCCGATTGTTCCTTTTTTAAGCAGCTCAAGGTTCATCTGATACCGCAGCTTCCAGTCAGAAGTCGGAGGCTCAAAGTCATCGCTTATTGAATTCAGCGCGGCCTGTGCTTCGTCCTTTGAAACGATTGCACGGATTCCCAAGTCCTTTGATTTTGAAACAGGAACCATTACGTTCATGTCGGAAACTTCAAGATAAATTTTGTAGTAATAGGTTGGCTCGTTATTGAAATCTTTTTTGAAAATCTCTGTGATTTTTCCAACGCCTTGGCTAGGGTAAACAACTTTTTGGTTTACAGAAAATTCTGTCTTTGGTTTTGCCATAATGAAAAAATTATATCACAGTTTCTTTAAAAATTCAACGCTGAAAAACAAAGCATTGTGCAACCGTACTTTTTTGACGCTGACTTTTTATTTTCGTTATGGTATAATTGCCAAAAGTCTGCTGGAGAATAAAATGGATTTAAATTTAATAGAAGAATATAAGAAATTTCTTGAAAATGGAAAAACAGAGCGCGAATGTGTTTCGCTTATAATTCAGCTTGCGGAAAAATGCGGATACAAGGACATCCAGAAAACGTCTTCATTAAAAGCGGGCGAAAAAGTCTATGTCTGCAAACGCAATAAAAGCATTGCGCTTTTTGAAATCGGAACAGGTTCTATCGAAAACGGAATGAACATTCTTGGGGCTCACATTGATTCTCCGCGTCTGGACATAAAGCAGAATCCTCTTTATGAAAAGGATTTTCTTGTGTACATGAACACGCATTATTACGGCGGAATAAAAAAATACCAGTGGGTTACTTTGCCTCTTGCCCTGCATGGAGTCGTCTGCTTGAAAAACGGTTCTACTGTGAAGATTTCAATTGGTGAAAAATCCGATGAGCCGGTTTTCTGCATTTCTGATATTCTTCCGCATCTTGCACAGAAGCAGATGAAAGAAACAGCCGCTGACTTTATAGACGGAGAAAGCCTGGACTTGATTTGTGGAAGTGAACTTCCTTTTGCACAAGATGAAGGCTCGGATTCAAAGGACAAGGACAAGGCAAAAAAAATTGTTCTGGATATTCTAAAGGAAAAATATGGAATTGAAGAAAAGGACTTTAATTCCGCCGAAATAGAAGTTGTTCCTGCCGGCGCTCCAAGGGATTTGGGCTTTGACCGCAGCCTTATTCTGGCTTATGGGCAGGACGACCGTTCTTGCGCTTATACCAGCGTTCAGGCAATGCTGGACAGCCGCGCTTCTTCCAGAACAAACTGCTGCATTTGTGTTGACAAAGAGGAAATCGGAAGCTATGGCGCAACTGGAATGGGAAGCCATTTTATGGAAAATGCGGTTTCAGAAGTTGTTGCAAGGCTTGGCGAATATTCAGAGCTTTCTGTGCGCCGTTGCCTGAACAACAGCTGGATGCTTTCTAGCGATGTGAATTCAGCATACGACCCGATGAATTCGAGCCTGTTTGACAGGGAAAATTCTTCGTTTCTTGGCGGCGGAATTGTTTTCCAGAAGTACACAGGCTCCCGCGGAAAGTCCGGTGCAAGTGATGCTGACCCGGAATTCATCGCAAAGCTTAGAAATGTGCTTGACTGCGGAAATGTAAAATATCAGCTTGCGGAGCTTGGAAAAGTTGACCAGGGCGGCGGCGGAACAATTGCGCATCTTGCGGCAAAATATGGGATGTATGTTCTTGATGCTGGCGTCGCTGTTTTGAGTATGCACGCTCCATGGGAAATTACTTCAAAAGAAGATATCCGTCATGCTTATAATGGCTACAAGCTTTTCTTGGGAATGGAATAATGTTTGACTACATTCTTTTTGATTTCGACGGAACATTGATGGACACTTCAAAGGGCGTGTTTAATTCCTTTGACAAGGTTGTTGCTCATTATGGCCTGAATATTGACAGGGCGATTTACAGCACAATGATAGGTCCGCCTTTAAAGGAAAGTTTTTCTAAGACGCTTGGTCTTCCAGAAGCTGAAATTCAGAATGCGATGCAGATTTATAGAAGCTATTATGCTCAGGACGGAATGTTTGAGGCGGAAATTTACAGCGGTGTTGTTGAGCTTATAGAAAATCTTCGTGCCGCTGGAAAAAAAATATTTGTCGCTACAAGCAAGCCGGAAATTTATGCAAGGCAGATTCTTGAGCGCAAGGAAATTCTTGGCCTTTTTGATTTTGTTGGTGGAAGCGACCTGGAGGAAAAATCCCGTGTTGAAAAATGCGATGTTGTAAAATATGTTCTTCAGTCAAACGGAATTTCCGCTCAAAAAGAAAAGTGCCTCTTGATTGGCGACCGGCATTATGATGTGGACGGAGCTCATTCAGCCGGAATAAAATGCGCTGGAATTCTTTGGGGCTTTGGAACAAGAAAGGAATTTGAGGAATGTGGCGCGGATTTTATTTTTGAATCTCCTGAAGATGCTGAATCTTTTCTTGCTGGAAATCAGTAAAGGAAATTATAATAAATCACTGAATTAAAAATGGAGTACAAGATAAAAACCGCTGAGATTATGCGGCTTTTATCTTAACTAAAGTTTGCGTTGCAGACTTTTACTATCAACTGCTGTTCCTCGTTTCATTACGGAACAGTGTAAAAAGTCAATCGATTGTTGAAACAATCTTCTTGATTTTTTATGGGAGGTAATTATGCCCGAAAAAAAGTACAATGTGGACAGTTTTAATTTGGACCACACGAAGGTTACAGCACCTTTTGTCCGTCTGGCTTCTGAAAAAACAGGCAGAAAAGGCGATATTGTAAGCAAGTATGATATCCGTTTTTGTCAGCCTAATAAGGAATTCATGCCGACCGGAGCAATACATACTTTGGAGCATCTTGTCGCAGAGTACATAAGAGATGAGCTTCCGCGCATTGTGATTGATTTTAGTCCGATGGGATGCAGAACTGGTTTCTATTTTACGGTTTGGGGCGATCATGAGGAGTCTTATATTGCCGAGCATCTTTGCAATGTTCTTGAAAAAGTCGCGGCGTGGGACAAAGAGATTCCCGGCAGCACTGAGATTGAATGTGGAAATTACAAAGACCATGACCTGGAAGGTGCAAAAAAACTGGCTGCCCGCTGGGTTAAGGAGATAAGAGAAAAAGGCTGGAACTGCTATAAAAATTTATCGTAGCTTGCCTAAAATCAACTTAAAAAAACAATAAGTCGGTTTTATAAAAATTTTAGATTGAATGTACATAAAAGTATTTTTCTAATTCGTTCATAGTAACTAGGAGATTCGATGAACCTGTTTCAAAAATTCAAGGAGACTTTCTTCTCCGTCTTTCCGATTATGGTGATTGTTCTTTTGCTTTCACTGACTGTCGCTCCGTTAAGCCTTAACATAATCGTAAGGTTTATTGTAGGAGGAATTCTTGTCGTTGTCGGGCTTACATTTTTTCTGCTTGGAGTTGATATTGGAATTCTTCCTATAGGAGAGCGGAGCGGAGCGGCTCTTACAAGCAAAAAGAATCTTGCATTGCTTCTTTCAGCCTCGTTTCTGATTGGTGTTATGGTTACAATTGCGGAGCCTGATGTTCAGGTTCTTGCAGACCAGATAAGAAGCCTTTCTTCAAATGTAAACAAATGGGGGCTTGTTCTAGGAATTGCAGTTGGTGTAGGCCTTTTTATAACAATCGGACTTTGCAGGACTGTGTTTTCTCTTAAGCTTAGGACAGTTTTGATTATTTCATACGTAGCGTTGTTTGCTCTTGCGTTTATGTGTCCAAAAGAGCTTCAGGGAGCGGCGTTTGATGCAGGCGGAGCCACTACCGGGCCTATGACAGTTCCGTTTATTATGGCCCTTGGAATGGGTGTTGCTTCTGTGCGCCATGCGGATTCTTCAAAGGAAGGCGGAGCAAGCGACAGCTCGTTTGGCCTTACTGGAATTGCGAGCATCGGGCCTATCGCGGCGGTTTGTGTTTATGGAATGGTTTTAAGTCTTTCAGGCGCAGGAAACTCTGCTTCATCCTCCGCCGCTGCCGAGTCTTCTGCCGAGAATTTTCAGGAGGGACTTTCAGTTTTCATTGAATATCTGCCTGAAGTTGTGCGGGAAGTTTTTATGTCGATGCTTCCTCTTGTAATAATGTTTTCGATTTTTCAAATTCTGCTTCTAAAGCTTCCTCCTGTTCAGATTAGAAAAGTCGCCCAGGGAATTTTGTACTGCTTTTTTGGCCTGATTCTGTTCCTTGTGGGCGCGGACGGCGGATTTATGAGCGCAGGAAAAATGCTTGGCAGTGTTCTTGGTCAGGCAGCTTTTTCTAACGGCGGAATTTGGGTTGTTCTTATAATTGTAGTCTCGCTTCTGTTCGGGGCGATAACTGTTTGTGCTGAGCCGGCTGTCTGGGTTCTTACCGAGCAGGTTGAGAATGTAAGCGGCGGAAACATCAGAAGAAAAGTTATTCTTGCAACGCTTTCACTTGGAGTCGCTGCTTCAATCGCATTGTGCATGATCCGAATTTTATACGGATTCAGCTTGTGGTACATTCTGATTCCTGGATATGCGGTTGCGCTTCTCTTGACTTTCTTTAGTCCTCCGCTTTTTATGGGAATTGCCTTTGATTCCGGCGGAGTCGCATCCGGCCCTATGACCAGCACATTTATTCTTTCATTTACAATAGGCGCGTCTTCTGCAAGCGGAACTGGTTCTGCGGCTGGAGCGTTCGGAGTTATTGCGCTTGTCGCTATGACTCCGCTGATTGCAATTCAGATTCTTGGAATAATTTTCAGGCTGAAGACAAGAAAAAAGGAGGTTAATCAATGAGCGCATTTTATCTTTTGCTGGCTGAAGTTCCGCAAAATAAAGCCGAGCTTGTCTCTGATTCTGCTGTAAAGGCAGGGAGCTTCGGCGGAACGGTTCTGCGCGCGAAAGGCATTAGTTCAAATGGAATTGCGGATGCTCTTGGACTTGGAGCAAAAACAAAGGACATTGTTCTTATTCTTGTTGAGCATGAAAATAAGGATAAAATTTTTTCAGCGATTCAGGATGCCTGCGGAAATGAAAAAAAAGATTTTGGATACCTGTGCGCTTTGGAGGCGGACACAATGGTAAAAGCGGGAATTATAAAAGGAAAGGAAGGTGATTCTATGTCGGAAGGAAAACAGTCTTTGATTTCGGTGATTTTAAATAAAGGATATGCAGATGACGCGATGGCTGCCGCAAGAAAAGCCGGGGCAGGCGGCGGAACTGTTATAAACGCAAGAGGAACTGCGCGCGAGGATGATGCTAAATTTTTTGGAATGCATATTGTTCCGGAAAAGGAGATGCTCTTGATTATTGTCGATTCAGAAAAGAAGAATTCAGTTCTTGATGCGGTGAAAAATCTTGCTTGTCTTCAGGAACCGGGAAGCGGAATTGTTTTCTGCTCGTCTGTTGATTCTTTTTCATCGCTTGGAAAAAAATAATGACGGATGAATTTGAAGCTGAAGATTTTTCTTTAAGCGGCTGGAAAAAATATTTTAAAATTCAGTTTTTTGAGGAAATTGACAGCACGAATTCTTTTCTTGTCCGCCGCGGAAATTCAATGTCGCCTCTTTTGGCAGAAGACGGCTCTTTGACTGAAAACGGCGGAAAATACAACAATACTCTTGTTGTTTCTAAGTCCCAGACTTCCGGGCGCGGACGTTTGGGACGCTTCTTTTACTCGCCGTCTTTGACAGGAGCTTATTTCAGTTTTTCAGTTGTGAAGGAAGGCGGCATAAAAAATCCCGCAATGCTCACTGTCAGTTCAGCGGTTGGTGTTTGCCGCGCAATAAAGAAAATGTTTGGAGCAAGCTGCTCTATAAAATGGGTGAATGATATTTTTTGCGGCGGAAAAAAAGTCTGCGGAATTTTAACAGAAGGAATTGTAAATTCGCAGAAGGGAATAATTGAGGCTGCGGTTGTTGGAATCGGAATAAATCTTGTTGCTGATTCAAGTTTTCCAGAAGAGCTCCGTGAGAAAGCCGGCGGAATTTCTAATGCGGAGTTCTTAGCTGAAAAAAAAATAAGCAGCCGGAAATTAATATTTTGCTGCATGGATGAAATAACGAAAATCTTAAACTCTGGTGAAAATATTATTTCTGAGTATAAGAAGCTTTCTTTCCTGCTTGGAAGAGAGCTTGAGGTTTTCCCTGTAATCGGGCATGGGGAATCTTTTAAAGCAAAAGCCCTGGACATTGCTGATGACGCAGGGCTTCTAGTTGAGCTTGCCGATGGCTCACAAAAGATTCTTCATTCTGGAGAAGTTACACTTCATTCTTAGCCTAGAATTTTTTTGCAAGCATATTTTTCTGTGTTTCAGTGTTGTACAAAGCCAAAACCTCAACTGCAAAGTTATCCTCAAGATCCCGCTTGTAGTTCTGGATTTTTGAAATGTAGTCAAGTGTGATTTG
The DNA here is from genome assembly GCA_964607295.1 of uncultured Treponema sp. GTDB lineage: Bacteria > Spirochaetota > Spirochaetia > Treponematales > Treponemataceae > Treponema_D. The sequence continues at coordinate 60,332 of CAZSJX010000002.1, forward strand.
AGGCGTGCTGTTTTTTCTTACTTTGTTGGCGCCGGCATTGTACATTGCAAGAGCCGCAATTTCGTTTCCAGCAGTGTTCAGGCAGAATCTTAAATGTGAAAGTCCGTAATAGGCAGAAATTTTTGGATCATAAAAATCAGATTCCTCCAGCTTTGGAAAGCTTGAGCTGTTCAGCTGAAAAAGTCCGCGGTCTATGCTTCCATTTGTATTTTTGTGCATCGCAGTCACCTTGAAGTTGCTTTCAGTGTGTGCAAGCGCGAACGCAAGCGAGAGTGGAATATTAAATTCTTCTGCTGACTGAAGCACTGCCTGGGCGACTTCCCTGCTGTTTACAACTCTTGAGTAGTACCATTCAACTGCGGCTCTGCTCTGCGGCTGCTTGTAAAGAATAAGTCCTGCATCGTCTTTCTTTTTGCTTTCAATTACAAGCTCTGGGTATTCCTGGTCAAAGATGGATTCGTAGTTCAGGCTCTGCTCGTGCTGGCCTTCTAATTCTTTATTTTCTGATGCCACAGTATTTTCAACAGGCTTTTCCGCAGGAACAAGAACGAGAGTACATACGCAAAGAGCTACAAAGAACAAACTGAAAGCTACTGTTCCTGAAATGAGTTTGATAAAATAGTTGCGCTCATAATCCATTGTATTTATTCTCCGTAAAAGTTGATGTCCGATTACTGAAAAATTTAATAAATAATCAGAATACATTCAACATTTCGTTTATTTTGACAAAAAACGAATAAATGTTCAAGAGAATTTGCTGAAAAACTTTTGAAACTTTTGCAGTATTTCGCAGATAGTGATGTTTATTGAATTTAAAGACGGATATTCTAAAGCCTTACAATTTTTTCATCAGCGGCAAGAAGATTTTCATCTGCGCTGAAAAAGATGTAATGTCCGTGCTTGGCCTTTAATTCATCCGTAAAAAAATCCGGCTCAACGCTCTCGGGAATTGAAAATCCTATTATGTTTCCGCAGTCTTTTATTCTTCTGGCGCAATGCTTAAAGCTGGCTGTAAAAATCTCCTTGTCTTCCTGGGACGCTGGAAGTTTTTCTGCGGAAGGAATTATTACTGCAAATGATTTTTTTTGCTCAAGCTTTTTTAGCCATTCTCTGAATTCTGCAAGAAATTCTTCGTTTGCATTTTCTTCTGTTCCAACAAGTTCCTGCGCGGTATTTATAAAATAAAGTGTATTTTCCTTTGGCTCGGAACTTGCCTTGCAGTATTCCGCCGTTATGCGCTTCGCATTCTTTGTATTGAGCTCAGTTCCGTCTAAAAAGTAAATCTTGTTTTTCTCTGAATAAAATTTTGCTTCGATTTTCATTTTCTGCCTTTAAATTTAAATCCGTATTTTTTCTGCTTTTCCTTGTACAATGCTGAATCTGCATATTCAAGGAGCGAAGTTATGTCATAGCCGCTTTTTCCGCCGAACGGAGCTGAACCTATGCTTATGGAAAGCGTGAACGGCTCTCCGGAATTTTTGTTGTATTCATCGCAGTGTTCCTGAAGCTTGTCCTTTAACTTGAAAAATCCTTCCTGGTCAAGTCCGACTGCAAGTATTGCAAATTCATCTCCGCCAAGCCGGGCAATGGTATCTGACGAAGAAAAGGTTTTCTTTAAAAGTAATGCTTCGTTCTTTATTGCTCTGTCTCCTGCGGAATGTCCGTGCGTATCATTTATTTTTTTCAGTCCGTCAATATCCCCAAAGAGAATCAGTCCGTTTTGTCCGCTGCTCATTGCGGTTTCAAGAATTCTTGAGCTTATGGAAATAAATCCGCGCCTGTTCAAGAGGCCTGTAAGCTCGTCCGTAACAGAAACCGCGCAAATTTTATTGTAGTCTTTTTCCAGCTTTTTTAGCTTTGTTTTTGCCTGGCTGAATGTGACTGCGCTTGCGATGGTTGAAGAAAGCATTTTGCAGACCATTGAATAGACTGAAGTGTCGTATTCACCAGGCCTGTATATTATGTATCCGAAAATCAGGGAATTATTGAACAATGTGCATACATACATTCCGTCCATTGAAGAAAAAATTTCATCTGGAAGCATTTTCAGCTTTGGATCAAAATAAATTTTTTCCGCATTGTGGCTAAGGATAAAGTTGTTCTGCCTGTCAAATGCTGAAAAAATATAAGCCTTGCCCGGGAACTTAAAAAAATCGAACCGCTCCGTTGCAACAGGAACATCAAAAAGACATATTGCCGATGCTGTTATTCCGTAGGAAATTAAATCGCTGTTGATTCTCTGCTTAAGAGAGTCCAGTGTGATTTCGGCTTGCAGGGCGGAATGGTTCTGAATAATCTGAATAAAACTGTTTCTGTTTGCATACCATTTGTTCAGCCCGAAGTCCAGTATGTTTTTTACGCAGGACTCAATTCTGTTTCCTTTTATTCCGACTCCAGCGCCAGTTGTGTCTTTCAATGAAACGCAGCCGCAGCTTTGCCTGAAAATTGGATATGAATTGATTGCCTTTTTTATGGAAAAATCTTCTCCGTTTATTATCTTGTATAAAATTCTTGCCGCGGATTCTGTCTGGGCCTCCACATTTTGATTTATTGAAGTAAGTGAAGGATTTATGCAGGCGGCTCTGATTTCGTCATCAAATCCTGTGACTATTATTTCCTGCGGAATTTTTACATTGTACATTTTCAGCACGTCAAGGCAGGCGAATGCCATTTCGTCATTTAAAGCGACAATTGCATCGAAGTCAAATTTTCCTGTTCTTTCTCTATATTCTCTTAAGGCACAGGCTGCTGTGTCGTAAGTGAATCCGCCGTAAATTTTTTTAGACTCGTCGAATTCAATTTTGTATTTTTTTAGTGTCTGCCTGAATGCGCTTTCTCTGTCCTTTACTTCCTGGGACTCGCTTTCTAATGTCATTAGGGCGAAATTCTTTGCTTTGTGAGTTAAGATTAAGTGCTCTACAAGCTGGCGCATACTTTTTTTGCACGAAATAGTTACGCTTGGAATGTTTTCAAATTCACAGCCCACGGAAACAGCCGGCAGCGGCGAGAATGATTTTAAGTACATTCTTAGATATTCAGTTGAAACATTGTTAAGCTGCGTGCAGGTTAAAAAAATCATTCCGTCAACATTGCTGGAATTTATGTGCGATGCGACTGCAAGGTTCTGGTACTCATAGTTGAAATTGACAGCGTTCATTGTGCCGATTGGAAATACAATAAGCTCTGCTCCGTGCCTGCTTAAAAAATTTTGCGCTCCTTTTATTGCGCGCTGTGTATATTCTGTTTCCATGTAATCGACTATGATTGCAATTCTCTTCCTTAGACGCATAACATTATAATTATAACAGATTATATTTTGGTAGGCAATAAAATATTTGCTGCGGATTTCAAAATTCAACCGGCGTTCCATTTTTTCTGAGCAAACGGGAATATGGTTCTGTTTTTGCCATTCGCTTCTTTCCTTGCGCTATTTTTTTACTCGTTATTAAAACTTGAAATTGAGGATATATACCCGTAATCTTGAGTTAACTATAATTCGATATAAAAAAATAGCTAACAGTCGAGATGCGTCTGTCAAAACCGAAGCAACTAAGTTGCCTCTACACGGCAGTTTTGCCTTGGAACTATTATCGTTGCCGCTTTCGCGGCAGCAAAACTGAGTGTTTTTGCCATCCGCCTCTCTCCTTGCGCTATTTTTTTTACTCACTATTGAAACTTGAAATTGAGGCTGTATAACATTTCATGAAATAAAGTAAAAAAGGCAAAATTGATTTCCATGAATGAGCCGCCTTAAAAGTTGACTATCATTTTGTTTGACGTTATTATATTAGAATGAATGTAATCCTTGGTATTTCTGCTGCCGAAGGAATCGGAATCGGAAAGGCGTTTGTTCTTCCAGACGAGCCGGAGCGAAAAATTCCTAAAAGAAAAATCTCTGCTCAGGAAGTTGATACTGAATGGCAAAGACTGACTGATGCCTGCTCACAGGTTCAAAAAGAATTTTCTGATTTTCTCTCAAGCAAGGATATTACAAAGGATCAGAGCGAAGTTCTTGAAACTTACCAGCTTATGCTTTCAGATCCTGTTTTTATGAAGGAGCTTCAGGATTTCTTTTCAAAAAAGCTTCTTAATATAGAATATTCTTTGGATTTTAAAGTCAGGGAATACGCGGATATGCTGCGCAACAGCCACAATAGTTATTTGGCGGAACGTGCGCAGGACATTGAAGATGTTTTTAACCGTGTCCTTGACATTTTGCTTAACTATCATCCTTTTGACATTTGGCTTGTTCCCGACGGAGCTGTGATTGTCGGCCGCTCAATGAAAACGAGCGATACTGTTATTTTGGGAAAGCGGAAGATTGCAGGGCTTGCTCTTACAGAAGGAAGCAGCGCGTGCCATGTAGCTATTCTTGCAAAAAGCTACGGAATTCCTGTTGTCGTTGGAATTGAAGATGCCGCGAATCTTACCCAGAATGGCGAGACTGTTGTTGTTGATGGAAATATCGGCGAGATTATCATTCAGCCTGACGCTGCTACACTGACGAGCTCAAACGCAAAAATTCTTTCAGACCAGAAATACAGAATCAATCTTCAGAAATTCAAGGATGTTCCTGCGGCTACAGAAGACGGAACTGTTTTTAAGCTTTATGCGAATATTGGAACTCCGGAAGAAGCCCAGATTGCTTTGGACAATGGCGCGGACGGAATCGGACTTTTTAGGACTGAATTTCTTTTTATGAATTCCGCCCAGAAATTCAATAAGCAGACGTCTTCCTGCGCAAATTCGATGGGCGAGGATGCTCAGTTTGAGGCTTACAAGCGTGTTCTTCAGATAATGGGGGACAAGCCTGTTACGATAAGAACGCTTGATGCCGGCGGAGACAAGGTTGTTGAAGGCTCGGAACTTCCTTCTGTTGCAGAAAAAAATCCGCTCATGGGACTTCGTGCGATAAGAATGTCGCTTTTCTGTCCGTCTGTTTTTAGAACACAGCTCAGGGCTTTGTACCGTGCAAGCATTTATGGAAATCTACGGATTATGCTTCCGCTGATTACAGATGTTTCCCAGGTTGAAACCGCGCTTGGAATTGCAAAAGGAATCCGCATATCTTTAAAGGAAGACAATATTCCGTTTAATCCTGATGTTCCGATTGGAATAATGGTTGAGACTGCGGCAGCGGCAATTTGTGCGGATTGTCTTGCGCCATATTCCAAATTTTTTTCACTCGGGACGAACGATCTTACGCAATATGTTCTAGGCGTTGACCGGGAGAATCAGTCGGTAAGTCCTTTGTACAATGAATTTAGCCTTGCTGTTTTGCGCATGATAAAGAATACTATTGTAAATGCTGAAAAATTCAACATTCCGCTTTCTGTGTGCGGGGAAATGGCAGGAAAAAAAGAGAGCGCTGTTGTTCTTGCTGGAATGGGCGTTAGAAATTTAAGCATGACTCCAAAGCAGATTCCAGTTATCAAGGAAATGCTTTCTCATTTTTCAATAAAAGAGCTTGAAAATCTTTCCAACCGCTCTGTATTTTAAAATTTAGGAAATCAAATGAAAAAAAGAAAAAAGCAAAAGCCGGATTTTTCTAAGCCGAAGCCGGAAAAAAAAGAAGAGCTTGAAATTCAAAAAGCTGACGATACAAAAGCAGAGGAAAATTCTTCTGTAAAAGATGAAATTGAAAGCCGCCGGAAAGAGCGCGCCCAGAAATTTTTCCCGGATAAGGTTTATAACAATCTTCCATTGATTGTAATTGCAGGCCGTCCTAACGTTGGAAAATCGACTTTGTTTAATGCGCTGACACATACAAAGCGCGCCATAACAGATCCAACGCCAGGAGTTACCCGTGATCCTGTTGAAGGAACTTGCTTTTTGTCAGGGCTTCCTGTTCATCTTATGGATACTGGCGGATATAAGCTTACGAGAAATTTGAAGTCCCGTGAAAGTGAAATGGATGATCTTGTTGTTGAAAAAACTGTCAGTATGTTTCAAAAGGCGGATAGAATTCTTTTGCTGCTTGATGCGACTGAAATGAATTCTGAAGATGAAGAGCTTATCCATTTGCTAAGAAATTATTCAGATAAATTGATTGTTGCTGTCAATAAAACTGAGGGCGGAAAAAATGAGCATCTTGCCTACAACTATATGAAATATGGTTTCAAGGATATTTCTCTTATTTCTGCTTTTCATGGGGACGGTCTGAATGTTCTTCAGGAAAAAATGATTGAAGGGCTGGACTTTTCTAAGGTGACAGAAGGCTCTGATTCTGATGTTCCGGTTCGCATAGCTATTCTTGGAAAACCTAACGTTGGAAAATCAACTTTGAGCAATGCGCTTACCCATACAGAGTCTTCCATTGTAAGCGATTACGCAGGCACAACTCGCGATGTTGTTGAAGGAAGTTTCCGCTATAATGGACGTGATATTCAGATTTTGGATACTGCTGGAATCCGGAGAAAATCTAAGGTCAAGGAGAATGTTGAGTACTATTCTGTGAACCGCGCTATAAAAACTTTGGATGAATGTGACATTGCTTTTATTATGATTGACGCGGTTGAAGGTCTGGCTGAGCAGGATAAAAAAATCACTGGACTTGCATTTGAAAGAGGACGCGGTGTAATTTTTATTTTGAATAAATGGGACCTTCTTGAGGATCAGGGAAATAAGACTGTAAAGAAAACAAAAGAATGGATTCAGGCTATGTTTGGCCAGATGAACTGGGCGCCGATTATTCCTTTGAGCGCAAAAAATCGTGACGGCATAAAAAATCTTATGGACACCGCATTGGAAATTTACGGACAGCTTAATCGCAAGATTGACACAGCGGTTTTAAATGCGGCCCTAAAGGACTGGCTGTTTAAATATCCTCCGCCGGCAACAAGAGCCATTCATTTTAAAATCCGCTACATGACTCAGACTAGCATAAATCCTGTGAATTTTCTGATTTTTGCAACTCGCCCGGACAATGTTCCTTTGACTTATGTTGCTTATTTGAAAAACAGAATTCGCGAGGACCTTGGCTTTGATCATATTCCTGTTCAGATTGAAATGAAAGCCAGCCGTCAGAAATGGCAGGATAGAAACGAACAGAATGAAAAGGACCGCTGATGGCTCAGTACAGCATCGGCCAGGTTGAAAAAATCACTGGAGTCAAGCCGCATATTTTACGCTACTGGGAAGAAACTGTTCCAGGCTTTGCTCCAAGAAAGGATTATTCTGGACGGAGAATTTATTCGCAGCGTGATGTTGAAATTGTTTTAAGACTGAAATATCTGATTTATGTAAAAAAATTCACGATAGAAGGCGCAAAAAATCAGATTATAGAAGATGCGGCAAATGTCCAGAAAAATCCAGACGCTGTAATGGAAATCAGAAAAATCAGGGCGGATTTGAGCGAGCTTTTTTTTGAAATTCAAAAAGCCAAAAAGCAAGAGGAAAATTAATGGAATCGAAAATTCAGCTTACATGGTATGAAAAGAGGCAGGGAATAAAGCTTAAGGATAAAATAAAATCAGAGCAGAGAAAAAAGGAATTCCTTGAAAAGCAGAATTTGGAAAAAGGCGGCGGAGTTGAAAAAAAACATCCGGCCGCAAAAAAGAATTATCCGCTAAAAAAATCAAGATTTGCAAAACCTTTGGAAGATTTGTTTTCCTATGAAAAAATTCCAGATGATGCAAAAAAGATAATCGATGAATTTGATAAAATTGTTGAGTCGACACATCCTCTTAATTCCAAGCAGAAACTTTTGCTGCCAAAGCAAATCCGCAGCCTCAGTCATTTTCTTACGGATGAACGCGGCGAGCGCAGGCTGGGCTATATGAATCAGACTGTGCTTTTGAGCTCGTATGTTCATTATTATGCGTGGTGGAATCTTGTGCGGCTTGTGCGGCTGTTTTCCAATATTGATAGGAACTTTTTTGATGTAAAGGATTCTTGTGTCTTTCTTGATCTTGGCTCCGGTCCTCTTACAGTTCCTATTGCGCTTTTTTTATCCCGCCCTGAACTTAGAAAAAAACATATTACTTTTTATTGCCTTGATATTTCACAGCAGGCTTTGGCTTTTGGAGAAAACATTTTTCTTTCGGTTGCAGCGCGTCTAAAATGCGAGCCATGGAAAATTGTCCGTGTAAAAGGCGAGCTTGGTTCGGCTGTAAAAGAAAAAGCTGATTTTATTACAAGCGCAAATCTTTTTAATGAGTTTTGCGATGATTATAAAAATCCGCCGGATTTCCTTGCAAAAAAATACACAGACCAGATTCTTTCCTATTTGAATTTTGGAAACGAGAATGCACGCTGCATTGTTGTAGAGCCTGGCGATCCTCGTTCAGCAAGGCTTGTAAGCCTGATGCGTGACAGTTTTATGCGCCGCGGATTTTTTCCAGTATCTCCCTGCACGCATTGCAGCCACTGTCCTATGGATGGAAAAAAAGGCGGAAAATGGTGCAACTTTGCTTTTAAAACAGACGATGCTCCTGCCGGGCTAAAAAAACTTTCTGAAAAGGCCGAGCTTCCAAAGGAAAGAGCGGTGCTTTCTTTTGCCGCGTTTAAAAAATTAAGCGGCGGGCTTGAGCAAAGTACTGGCTGTCCTTCTGATGAAAATTCAGGATTTATTTCAATGCGGATAACAAGCGACCTTATCAGGCTGCCAGGCGGAAGAAGCGGATATTATGCCTGTTCTGAAAAAGGCCTGCTGCTTGTTGTGACTACTCAGCAGCTTTTAAGCGGGCAAAAAATCAGAGTGCCGAATATAGAAAAAAAACTCCCGATAGATTCAAAATCGGGAGCTTGTATTCTTGACCTTTAGTCTTTGTACAGTTTTGCAAGCTTTTCTTTGTAGATTTCTGCAACTCTGTAGCGCATCATTTCCTGCTTTGCGCTTAGCTCTACTCCGACTTCAAAGGGCTTTGTTATTACTGCGATTTTGTTTATGCGCTCAAAAGACTTGAATCCGTTTTTTGAGCTGATTGATTCAAACACTTCGCCTTCAAGAAGTTTTTGTATTGCTTCTGTTTCTGCAAGCTCCTCATAGGAACTGGATTTTATTCCGTTTTCTGACGCATAGCTTTCAATTGCGTCCTGGTCTGGCAAAACAAGCGCAACGAGATATTTTTGATCAACGCCCTTGTCGTTTGTTCCGAACACTACAGAAGTTGAGATGAACCTTGATTCATTTATCTTTGCTTCAATTGGCAGCGGCTCAATGTTTTCTCCGCCCTGAAGAACTATAGTATCTTTCTTCCGACCTCTAAGCTGGATTTCATTGTTCACAGAAAGGATTGCGATGTCGCCGGTGTCGAACCATCCGTCAACAGTCATGACCTTGTCGGTTAAATCCGGGCGCTTGTAGTAGCCTTGCATGACGCAGCCGCCCTTTATTTGAAGTGTTCCTTTTTTGCACCTGCCGAGTATGATTCCATCGTCATCTACGACTCTCACTTCCATGCCGCGCAAAGGTGTTCCTACATTTCCGAAAATAGGATCTGCAATAGGACGTACGCTTATAATAGGAGACGTTTCGGTGAGTCCGTATCCTTCCTGAATATTGATGCCGATAGCCCAGAAGAATGCGTCGACGTTCTTAGGAAAGGCGCCTCCGCCTGCGATTCCTGAGCGGAAATTTTTTCCGACCATTGCCCTGATTTTTCTGAAGACAAGCAGGTTGCCCAGCAGCTTTATTGGATAAAGAAGAAGCCACGGCCATACAAGAACCGGCCACCAGAAGCCAAGATAGTCCGGGCCAAAGCGTGTGTTTTTTCTTCTTAGCTTTCTGTCGATTCTGCACCACAGCAATGCTTCAGCGACAAAAAATCTGAACAATGCGAAAGCGATTCCGCCGGTTTTTCTCATTTTGCGCCAGATTCCGTCATAAACCGCTGACCATACGCGCGGAACCGCCGGCAAAAGATAAGGATCCAGTTTCTGCAAATCCTGAAGAAGTATGCTTCCAATAGGCTTGCTGTAGCAAAGAGTTCCGCCTTGCGCGATGATTACGTACTCAACTGCTCTTTGAAAAGCGTGCCAGACTGGAAGAACCAGAAGCGCCCGCTCTCCTGGATTCAAGAATATTCTCTCGGTAACTTCGTCGAGCTGGCATAAAATATTTCCGTGGCTCAGCATAACGCCTTTCGGGGTTCCTGTCGTTCCGCTTGTAAAAATTATTGTTGCAAGGTCGTCCGGCTTTCCTTTTTCAAGCTCCTGCTCCACAGCGTCTGGATGCTGCTTGCGCCATTCGTGCCCTGATTTCTGCAAGTCCCTGAACCAAAGGCAGTCCACTTTCTGTTTTTCGCAGTCTGCCCTCGTGTCATCTGAAACTTTCTCGAAGGAAATTATTTTCTTGAGCGTTGGAATTGATTTCTTTATATTCAGTATTTTCTTTACCTGGGTCTCATTCTCAACAATTGTAATTTCCACTTCTGAAAACGAAAGAATATAGGCCAGGTCTGTTTCTGTTGCATCTAGTCCGCGCGGCGTGTCTATTGCACCAATTGAAAGCAGCCCGATGTCTGCCTGTTCCCATTCCTCGCGGTTGTCTGCAATAAGGCCGACCCTGTCTCCCCGTTTTACACCGATGTCCAGAAGCGCGCCAGCGAAGTCCATGGCATTCTCAAATAAGTCATGGTAATTTATTTCCTTATACTCGCCTGTCTTGGTTCTTGAAAGCTGCGCTGAAATTTCAGGCCACTGTACTGCGCTTTTTCTGACTAGTTTTGGAAGTGTATCTCCGAATTTGTAATTCATATAGACCCGCTTGAGTTTGTTGATTTTTCAGTAAGTTTAAGTGAAAAAAAAAAGAGTTACAATGAAAATCAAAGAAATTTGTATAAAATTTTTATAAAAAAGACAGAATTTTATAACAAATAGTCGCAATTTTATATATAGTATTTTGCACTGGCACTAATAAATCTTCTTTTTTTTCCGAAAATCAACTTATGCCGTCAAAACAGAATCTTTACAAAAAGCCCGACTACTGGTCTCAGAAAGCCTTCAAGGAAGGATATCCTGCAAGAAGTGTCTATAAGCTTCAGGAGATAGATGAAAAATTTGGAATGCTGAAAAAAAGTTCAATTGTCCTTGACTTGGGAGCGGCTCCTGGAAGCTGGACTGTCTGGCTTTTAAGAAACATAAAGCAGTCAGGAAAAGTAGTTTCCGTAGACTTGAATCCTCTTTCCAAAGATGTGAATGCTGAAAATCTTGTTTTTTTTCAGGGAGATTTGCTTAGCGAGGAGATACGGAATCTTATAAAGGAGCATGGGCCTTATGACCTTGTTGTTTGCGATGCGGCTCCATTGACGACTGGAAACCGGACGATAGACACGCTGCGCTCTAAAGCCCTTGTTGAGATGGCAATCTGGTACGCCGGGGCAATGCTGAAGCCCGGAGGAAATTTCTGCGTGAAAATCTTTCAGAATGGAGATCAGCAGAAGCTGCTTATGAAAATGCGGGAAATTTTTACACAGGCGAAGGGATTTAAGCCGGAAGCTTGTCGCACTGAATCTTTTGAGACTTATTTAATCGGCTTGAATAAGAAAAATTAGGGGTTGTTATGAAAAAAAATAAAATTGAGATTTCAGAAGGTTTGTGCTATAGTAGAACCCTAAAAATGAAAATGTATTTAAAATTAACATTGACTTGCGCATGTTCTATCGCCGGAATTGCGGCTTTTGTAACCGGAATTACATTCGGCGTTGTCCATTTTAAAAATTCAAGCGGACAGGGCGGATTTGATTCAAATTCGTCATCCCATATTTCAAGCGAGATTTTTTCCGCGGAAGAAATTCCAGCTCAGGCTGAATACAACGACAGCGCTCTTTCCTATATTTCGTACCGTGTTAAAAAAGGCGACATGATTGGCTTTATCGCAGACGAATTCGGCGTTACGCAGGATACAATAATCAGTGTGAATAATATCCATGCCTCGCGCCTGATTCAGATAGGCCAGTACCTTAAAATTCCTTCTATGCCGGGAATTCTTTATACAGTAAGGGAAGACGGAGAAACCGTTGAGTCGATTTCAGAAAAATACAAGGTCGATGCCCAGCAGTGCTCTTCTGTGAACAACCTTGGGCTTTCTGAAAAGCTTTCCGCCGGAAAATCGCTTTTTGTTCCCTATGCTGAGCTGGACTGGGTTACCCGGCAGGAAATTAACGGAGATTTGTTTACTAAGCCTCTGCGCTCACGTTTTTATTACTCTTCAATGTTCGGCTGGCGCACAAGTCCTTTTGACAGTTCAAAGAGAACGTTTCACGGCGGAATCGATATGGCCTGCGCAAAGGGAACTCCGATTTATGCCGCTCTTCCTGGAAAGGTTTCCGCCTGCGGAGAAAATGCTGTCTACGGAAAATACGTTATTGTTTCCCATCATTCAGGGTATAAGACGCTTTACGGGCACATGAATGAAATTCTTGTGAGGCAGGGTCAGTTTGTTGATACAAATACAAGGGTAGGAAAAGTTGGAAACACTGGAATGAGCACTGGACCGCACTTGCATTTTACGGTTTACAAGAACGGACGCTCAATAAATCCCGCGAATCTATGGAAGTAGCCTTTGCCGGTATGGATTTGGCTGTGATTCAGTTTACAAATATTTTATTAAATTATATAATTTGAGCCATGGCAGATTTGCTTTCAGATTTACAGTTTAATGAATTTAGAAAACTTATTTATGACGCAAGCGGTATAACATTTTCGGAGACAAACCGTTCAATTCTTGACAGCAGGCTAAAGGAGCGTCTCCGTGAAAAAAATCTGACCGATCCTCAGGAATATTACCGTTTAATAACTGGCAGCAAGGAAGAATTTAAGGTTTTCCTTGACAGCATTACAACAAACCTTACAAGGTTCTTTAGAAACCAGCCGCATTTTGATGCTCTTATAAATTATGTAGTGCCTCATGTTATTGAAGATAAAAAGCAGACTGCTGGTGATTTCAAGATAAGAATTTGGAGCGCTGGATGCTCAACTGGCGAAGAGCCGTATACATTGGCGATGCTTTTGAAAGATAAGCTTCCTGCTCCTTATACATTTGAAATTATTGCTTCCGACATTTCGCTGAAATCCCTGATGACGGCCCAGAAAGGCTTTTATCCGGATTCACGCATCTCTGGAATTCCGCAGAATTATCTTGCCTCGTATTTCACAAGAGTTGACGGCGGATACCAGGTTAAGCCGGAGCTCATGAAGCCGATACGCTTTGACTACCACAACCTGCGCTTTGACATGGGCGCAAGAAATTTTGACATTGTTTTTTGCCGGAATGTTTTGATTTATTTTGACGAGGCTGCGCAGAAAATAACAATTGATAATTTCTGGAAGTCAATGGCGCGCCATTCATATCTTTTTATCGGTCATTCTGAAAGTCTTTTCGGAATGGACACGAAATTTGAATTTTTAAAAACACCGTGGGCTTGCCTTTATCAGAAAAATGAAAAATAAGGCAGCCTTTGTTCATGCGGAGATTTTGTGATGGACAATATTGAAGTACTTGTTTGCGATGACTCAGCATTGATGAGAAATCTTATTTCAAGAATTATAGATGAGACTGAAGGCATGAATGTCTGCGGAACTGCGATGAACGGAAGGTTTGCGCTTCAGAAAATTCCGTTCCTCAAGCCGGATCTGATTCTTCTTGACATAGAGATGCCGGAAATGACAGGTGTTCAGTTCTTGGAGGAACGCAAGAAGCGCGGAATGGATATTCCTGTTGTGATTCTTTCTTCCATAGCGACAAAGGGTGCGGCTGTTACGATGCAGTGCCTTGAGCTTGGCGCAAGTGATTTTATTACGAAGCCGTCCGGCTCTGTTTCTAGCAACATCGCTTCTGTTTCCAGCGCAATTATTGAAAAAATCGCTTCTTACGGCGGAAAATATGCGCGTAAAAACGGAAAGAATATTCCGCTGACAGAAACTTTTGTAAAGCAGGCAAAGCTCCGTGAAGCTGAGGCCGCCTCAAAAAAGGAAGGTCTCATAGACAAGATTTCCCCGTCGGCATTGACACAGGAAAATTTCTCGCCTGTTTTTTTCACTTCAAAAAGGAAGGAGCCGGAAGTTATTGTTCCGCTTAGGGAGCCTGGCAAAATTGAAGTTGTCGCCATTGGTATTTCAACTGGAGGACCTAATGCCCTTAGGGAAGTTTTTGCGCATCTTGATCCTAAATTTTCACGTCCGATTCTTGTTGTTCAGCATATGCCGGCAGGATTTACAAAGGAATTTGCCGCGAGCCTGGATAAAATCTGCCCGCTTGCCGTAAAAGAAGCGGAAGACAGGGATGAGATTCACCCGGGGCAGATTTATATTGCTCCTGGAAATTTCCATATTGTTGTGGAAAAATCAACTTTGTGCAATGTAATCAGGCTTTCAAGCGCGGATCTCCGCAACGGGCACAGACCTTCCGCGGACTGGCTTTTTGAATCCGTGGCGAAAATTTACCAGAACAGGGCGTTGGGCGTTATAATGACTGGAATGGGCCGCGATGGAGCTGTTCAGCTTGCGGAAATGAGAAAGCAGGGAGCATGGACTTTAGGGCAGGACGAAGAGTCTTCCGTTGTCTATGGAATGCCTCGTGTTGCCTATGAGCTTGGAGCCGTGCAGAAGCAGGTTGCGCTTGAGAACATGGCAAACGAGATGAACACTCTTGTAAGAGAGCACGGAAGATAATTTTTTCTGTAAGCCGGAGTTGTCTACCAGCGGCCGCTTGCGCCGCCTCCGCCAAAGCTTCCGCCTCCGCCTTTTCTGAAATTGTCTGAATTTCTTCTGCCGGAATTTCCGCCGCCCAAAATAAAAGGAAGTATCCAAAGCATTCTTCCGCGGCCGAGCAATATAAATACAAATGCCGCTAAAAGAACAAATGCAAGGAGTGAAAACGGGCTTTCTTCGTCTTCTTCCGCGGAATTTTCAGTTTGCGTCAGGTTTCCGGCCGGTTCTCCGCCACTTGTTAAAACAGAGGCAATTGCTTTAACTGCCATTTCGATTCCTTCTGAATATTTTCCCTGCTTGAAGGCCGGCGTGATTTTATTCCGGATTATCCGTGCGCAGGCAGCATCCGTAAGAATTCCTTCCGCTCCGTATCCAGTTTCAATTCTTGCCTTGCGCTCCTTCATGGCGACTGTCAGTAGAACTCCGTTGTCTGTTCCTTTCTGTCCAAGCTTGTATTGCTCTGCATGGCGGATGCTGAATGATTCAATGTCCTCTCCGCCCAGGTCTTTTGCGACAACAACCGCAATCTGAATTCCAGTGCGCTCATCCAGTTCTGAAATAAAAGACTCAAGATTTTTTAGCTCAGCTTCAGAAAAAACACCGGCGCTGTCCAGAACCGGCCTGTATGTTCCGTCCGCAGAATCCGCGGAAAGCTTTCCAGGCTCGTTTTTGCTCTTTTCTGAAATCGACAGGAATCCAACGATAAAAAATATAAGGGCCAGAATCCATACAAAGGTTTTGCCTGTCTTGTTTCCGCTGGAAAAAACTGTGCTCATTTCCTGTCTCCAGGTTTAAAATGAAATTTCCGGGGCTTTGGCGGCTTTTTCGTCTGAGCGGAAATAAGATTTTTTTGTAAATCCGAACGCTCTTGCCGTGAGAACTCCTGGAAATTTCTGAATTGCCTTGTTGTATTCGCTCACCGCGTCGTTGTATCTTTTTCTTTCTGTTGAGATTCTGTTTTCAATTCCTTCAAGCTGGCTCTGCAGGTCAAGGAAATTCTCATTTGCCTTCAGCTCCGGGTAGCTTTCTGTAAGCGCAAGAAGCCGTCCTATGCTGGCTGAAAAACTGTTCTGCTCAGCCTGAAACTGCGCGAATTTTTCAGGATCGTCTGTTATGTTGATGCTTACGGTTCCGCCCAGCTTTGAGCGTGATTCTGCAATCTGCGTAAATACGCTTTCTTCATGCGAGGCATAGCCTTTGACTGTCGCTACGATATTTGGAACTAGATCGGCCCTTTTCTGGTACTGGTTCTCTACATTTGCCCACTGCTGTTCAACAGATTCTCTTTTTTCAACAAGGCTGTTGTATCCGCAGCCTGAAAATACGAACAGGCAGAGAAAAACCGCCGCTAAATTGTAAAATATTTTTTTCATGGTTATGGAAAATTACGAAAAAAATGCCTTTTGGTCAAGTTTTGAAATGAAATGCCTCGGACAGGCAGCCGGATCCATCTTCCGCCTGAATTTTTTTTATACTATTGAATTTTTTACTTTTTGAATATATCTTTATAAGAGCGTGTTTTTACGTCTTTTTATTTTACGGTATGAGGTTTGCTATGGCAACAATGAAATATGATTTTTCAGTTGAAAGCTTGGGAGAATGTAAGATAAAGTCGCCGATTGAGCTTTCACTAGAGCATGGAAATTTCCGCGCGGCTTATGTTACAGATAACTCCTATGTCCGCCGGCAGGTTAATGTTTATAAAGGCGTTGAGGAAGACAGTGATGACAAGTCCATGTTCATGGAAAAGGCAGGCCCGCGTGAATATATTTATTTTAATCCTGCCCATGTAACAGCCGGAATCTGCACTTGCGGCGGCCTTTGCCCCGGACTCAATGATGTAATCCGCGCTGTTGTCCGCTGCCTGTGGAACCGCTACGGCGTGCGCAGAATCAAGGGAATTCAGTTTGGATACAAGGGCTTCTTTGCGGAGCAGGGATACGATACAGTTGACCTTGACCCGGATAATGTTGACGCAATCCATAAAATCGGCGGAACTTTCCTCGGAACTTCACGTGGCGGCGGAGACAGGACTGCTGACATTGTAGACTCCATAGAGCGCATGGGAATCAACATGATGTTTATTATCGGCGGAGACGGAACCCAGAGAGGCGCTCTTGATATTGCAAATGAGATTGACCGCCGCGGACTGAAAATTTCAGTTGTGGGAATTCCTAAGACTGTTGACAACGACCTTCAGTTTATTGACCGCTCGTTCGGATTTGAGACTGCTGTTCAGAAAGCGACACAGGCTGTAAATTCAATCCACATGGAAGCCCATTCTCAGATAAACGGAATCGGACTTGTAAAGCTCATGGGACGCGAGTCCGGCTTTATTGCGACAGCGACTGCGCTTGCAAGCCACGAGGCGAACTTCTGCCTTATTCCGGAAGTTCCATTTGATTTGGACGGACCGAACGGACTGCTTGCCCACCTTGAGGCTCGTCTTAACGAGCGGCACCATGCGGTAATCGTTGTTGCGGAAGGCGCAGGACAGGAGCTTCTGACTTCTACAAACCAGACAGACGCTTCTGGAAACAAAAAACTTGCGGATATTGGCGTTTATCTTCGCGACAGGATTACAGAGTACTTTGCCTCTAAGAAAATTCATATCAACCTGAAGTATATTGATCCTGGCTACGAGGTGCGCGCGGCTGTTACAACTGCAAACGATTCTATCTACTGCGAGCGTCTTGGAAACAATGCTGTTCATGCGGCTATGGCAGGAAAAACAAAGATTGTAATAGGCCTTGTCCATGACAAGTATGTTCATATTCCGATTTCAATGGCGACGCTTAAGAGAAACATAGTTGACCCTGAGAGCTCATTGTGGCGCGACTGCCTTGATGCGACACTTCAGCCTGTATATATGGTGAACAACATCAACACTGTTGTCGCCAAGCTCAAGAAGGACGCTGACGAGGCGGAAGCAAAAGCTCTTGCCCGGCTTGAAAAAGTCAACGGAATGAAGAACGCCTAGATTAAAATTTTGCTGAATAAACGGGCTGCTTGCTGGAGGTGGAAAGCCTCTTGCGGCAGCTCATTTTTTTTGACTTGCATAGAATAATATGTTATAAATTAGGAAGATTCTATTTTGCTGAATCTAAGGAGAACTATTATGAAAATAAAACAATTTGCTGCATTGGCAATGCTTTGCGCGTTTGCAGCATCCGGGCTTTTTGCAACTGATTACAAGCAGATTACTGTAAAAGATGCTAATGGTACTTCTGTTACGATTGATATTCCGTCGGATGTTTTCAGTCTGGTAGAAGGAAGAGAGTCTGAAATCAATGAGGCATTGAAAAAGTATAATGTTGATGCTGCTAAAATCCGTAATGCCGAAACAGCTATTAAGGACGCTTACGGCAGCATTAAAGATTACATTCCAACCGACAAGCCTTTTACAGTTGCGGAAAACGGGCTCAACGACTTTTGCGACGACCTTGTGGATGTTTTGCCGAATTCGCAGACACAGCAGAATGTCTATGCTGAGGCGTGGATTGGAAAGCTTTTCCCGGGATTCCATTTTGGTGCGGGCGTGAACGCTGGAGTTTCCGCGCTTGATGTTTCAAGCCTCAAGGATGCGGCCCTTGCTCTCGGAATTGATGATGTCAAGGATATAAACGACACTCTTGTGTTCCCGACAATCACTGTTGACGCGCGCCTCGGAGGAATAATCCTTCCGTTCGATATTGGTGTTACAGCAATGTCAATTGACACCTCGAAGATGGACTCGGTTGACAAGAACATTGATCCTGTCGCAATCGACTTTTTTACAATTGGAGCGGATGTGCGCTATGCGATTCTTCAGGGCGGATTCCTGCGTCCAAAATGGTCTGTAGGAGCCGGTTTCTACTACACAAAGGGCGGAGTTGATGTGGACGATGACACAGCAAAGGCCAGCCTTGACTTTAAGTCAACCACATTCATGCTGAATACCCAGGCATCTATGAAGCTTCTGTGTCTTGTTCCGTTCATTGGAGGCCGCGCCCTGTTCTCCAAGACTTCCGTAGACTGGAAGGTGAAAGCCGACTGGGCAAGCATCATTGCGGACAACGCGGACACTTATTATGATGGCGTTGTAGATGCATTGAAATGGGGAATTCTTCCCGGCTCATTCAGCGGAAGCTCTTCAGGATTCTCTGTTTATCCGCAGGTGTTCGGAGGAGTCGGGCTTGACCTTCTGTTCCTTAACCTGACTGTAAGCGGAAGCTACGACATTGCGTCAAAGATTCCTTCCGCGGCAGTAAGCGTGCGCATAGCATGGTAGTGTAGCTGAACTCATAAAAGGCTGTCCTTTGATGAAGTTTTTATTACTTCTAGGGCAGCCTCTTTTTTTTGCACGTTGTAACTGGAGCGCTGGTTTTCCGCGGAACCGCTGTGCTTTCACCTGAAAATGTTATGCCAAATTTATGAATTTTTACTTTTCAAAACAGTTGATATAGTTTAATATTATTTCAGTTTTTTCTTGATTTCTGGGGTTACAAATTAAAAAAAATCAAGAAACAGGGGTTATTCATTATGGAATACAGTATTAAAAATGCTTATTGTAAACGTGTTTGGGATGACATTTCTGTACGTTATGCAGATCAGGGTCATTTTCTTCAGGCTGCGGGTCTTGTTCTTGAGGCGATTTCTCCTGCGGTAGACAAAATGCCTGAGCTGGAGCAGTATGCTGTTCTTGAGCGTTTCGTAGAGCCGGAAAGAATCGTAATGTTCCGCGTTCCTTGGACAGATGACGCAGGAAAGCCGCACGTAAACCGCGGATTCCGTGTTCAGTTCAACAGCGCGATCGGACCTTACAAGGGAGGACTTCGCTTTTCTCCGGAAGTAGGGCTTGATGTTCTGAAATTCCTTGGATTCGAGCAGGTTCTTAAGAATTCGCTTACAACTCTTCCAATGGGCGGCGGAAAGGGCGGTTCAGACTTTGATGGCCACGGAAAATCAGATGCCGAAATCATGAGATTCTGCCAGTCGTTCATCACAGAGCTTTACCGTCATATTGGAGCGGACACAGACGTTCCAGCTGGAGACAAGGGCGTAGGCGGAAAAGAAGTTGCCTATATGTTCGGCCAGTACAAGAGAATTACAAACCAGTATACCGGCGTTCTTACAGGCAAGGGGCTTTCATTCGGTGGCTCTCTTGCGCGTACAGAAGCGACAGGCTACGGACTTATCTATTTTGTTGAGTGCATGCTCGCAAAGAAAGGCCAGGATTTCAAAGGAAAGACTGCAATTATTTCTGGAGACGGAAATGTTGCCCAGTATGCTGCGGAAAAGCTTATCCAGCTCGGCGGAAAGCCAATTACCTTGTCTGATTCTACAGGATATATTCTTGACGAGGACGGAATCACTGCGGAAAAGCTTGAGTACGTGAAGGAATTCCGCGCCCGCAAGGAAAAGGTTGACGCCTATGTAAAGAAATATCCTAGCGCAAAATTCTTCAAGGGAGAAAAGCCGTGGGGTGTAAAGGCCGACATTGCGCTTCCTTGTGCAACACAGGATGAAATCTACCTTGACGATGCGAAGAAACTTGTTGCGAACGGATGCAAGCTTGTAGCCGAGGGTGCAAATATGCCTACACGTGCGGAGGCTATAAAGTACTTCCAGGAGAACAATGTTATGTTCGCGCCTGGAAAAGCTTCAAATGCCGGCGGTGTTGCTGTTTCAGGGCTTGAAATGAGCCAGAACTCAGAGCGCCTTTCATGGACATTTGAAGAGGTAGACTCTAAGCTCAAGCAGATTATGACTAACATTCATGACAATGCTTACGAGACTGCGAAGAAATATGCTACAGAGGGCGACTATGTTGCCGGAGCTAACATCGCTGGATTTGTAAAAGTTGCAAACGCGATGGTTGCGCAGGGGCTTGTTTAATTAGCCGTGATTTCGGGCTTTATAGTGTACTAAAAAAATAATCCAATGCTGTCCTTTAGGCTGAATTTTATTCTGTGGCTTAAAGGACAGTTTTTTTTAGCAGTTTTTTATTCCAGCGGTGTTTATTTCCCTGCAAAGATTTTCAATTTCACGCCATTTCTTTTCTTTTATTAGAATTTCGGGGCACATCCAGCTTCCGCCCACAGCGCCCACATTGCCGCATGAAAGGTAGCTTTGGAAATTTCCGCAGTTTATTCCGCCGGTTGGGATAAAAACTGCCTGTGGAAAAGGACCTGCCAGCGCTTTTAGGAACTTTGTTCCGCCCATGGATTCCGCAGGGAAAAGCTTTAGAAAATTCAGTCCGGCTTCCAGCGCCTGCTCTATTTCGCCCGGCGTGCATACTCCTGGAAACAAAGAAGCCTTGTGCCTTATGCACCATTTTACTGTCCGTGGATTGAAGCCCGGGGAAACTATAAAGTCCGCTCCGGCGTTTTGAGCTTTTTGTGCAAGGCCTGCGTTTATTACGGTTCCGGCGCCAGTCAGAATGTCCGGGAATTCTTTTTTCACTGATTCTATGCAGGCTGCGATTTTTTTTAATTCCGCCTCTCCGCCGCTTGTTCTGAATGTTATTTCAACGGCTTTCATTCCGCCGTTTGTGAGTGCCCTCGCAAGTTCTATTGCGTCTTCTTTCTCATGGACCTTTGCGACAGGAATTATTTTTGCTATTTTGATTTTTTCTGCGGTTTCTTCAAACATGGAAATAAGTATTGCACAAAAGAAAACAGGGAGCAAGAAAAATTTTTGGAAACGTTATTATTTTTATAAGGAATTTTTGAGGAATTTATAAAAAAAGTTTGACAAATGGAATTGACACGTGTATACTTTTCGTGTTGAGCAACTGATTTTTCTTGTTTTATGAGACTTCTTGGTGTAAACTTTAAGCGTTGCAGAACTTTTGACTTTGCTTTTTTAGCAAAATAATTTGGAAACGTTTTTATGGAAAGATCCGCTTCTGTTGTTACAATTTCGGATATTGCTCAGGAACTTGGAGTGTCAAAGTCCACTGTGTCCAGGGTTATAAACTGCAAGGGGCGGATTGGAGCTGAAACGCGCCGGCGTGTCATGGAAAAGGTTCAGGCGTGCAACTATATTCCCAATCCGATGGCGAAAGGTCTTGTTTTGCGGCAGACTTTCAACATTGGTGTAGTGATTCCGAAGGATGAAGAGGACAATCCGTTTTTTCAGAATTGTCTTGTCGGGATTTCGGAGTCGGTGTATAAGTCTGGATACGATGCGCTGATTGTTGTCCAGGGCAAGGGGGATATTACTCCGTTAAGGCGGCTTGTTATAAACAGAAAAGTTGACGGCATTGTTTTGACACGCCTTGAGGAAAAAGATGAATCCGTGGACTTCCTAAGAAAAGAGGGAATTCCGTTCATTGTTATGGGCGCGTCCGAGGACGATGGATTTTTTCATGTTGGAAGCGACCAGATTGCTGGCTGCTACGAGATGACAAAGTTTATGATAAGCCGCGGATGTGAAAAAGTTGCTGTTCTTGTGGGCGACAGCAAGAATAGTGTGAACACATTCCGCTTTGAGGGATTTAAAAGAGGCCTGGCTTCTTCCGGAATATCCTTGGACGGCTGTGATGTTCGCTGGAATTTGGAGCGTCAAAGCGACGTTTTTTCTGTGCTGCCGGAAATTATGAAAAAGAATCCGCAGTGCATTGTCTGCATGGATGATGTTATTTGTGTCTACGTGCTTAAGTGGCTCAAGCAGAACGACTATGAGGTTCCGGCGGACATTCAGGTGATTTCGTTCTATGACAGCCAGGTTTTGGAGAACAATACGCCTCCAATTACGGCTTTGAGCGTGAA
The DNA here is from genome assembly GCA_964607295.1 of uncultured Treponema sp. Taxonomy (GTDB): domain Bacteria; phylum Spirochaetota; class Spirochaetia; order Treponematales; family Treponemataceae; genus Treponema_D. The sequence continues at coordinate 82,738 of CAZSJX010000002.1, forward strand.
TGTTTCAAATCTTACAAAGAAGGCGGGAAGTCTTCTTGTGGATATGATAGAAGGAAAAAAAGTTCCAAGCCACACAGATGTTGGCTATGAGCTTAGAATAAGGGAATCTTTCCGCTGATTTGCGGTTGGAATAAAAAAGCTTCATTGTTTATGAAATAGGAGGACAAAATGAAGAAAGGGATTGTTGCAGCTGTTGCTGTAGTATCTGCAGGTTTGCTCGCATTCACTGGATGCAGCAAGAAAGCTAAAAAGTCTGAAAAAATAACTCTTACAGTATGGGAGTCTCTTTTAGGACCGGATGAATTTATTAAGCAGGCTGGTGAAAAATACACAGAAACTCATCCGAATGTAGAAATCAAGTTTGTAAATGTAGAGCTTGGAGATTCAACAGGACAGATTGCGCTTGACGGACCGGCTGGTGTCGGAGCTGACCTTTTTGCCGCTCCGCATGATAAGCTCGGAGAACTTGTAAGCGGCGGACACGTTGCTCCTACTGTAAACGCAGAGACTGTTTCAAAAGAAGTTCTTGGCGCGTGCTCAAAGGCTCTTACTTATGAAGGAAAAATGTACGGATATCCTGTAAGCGCAGAAACTTATGCTTTGTTCTACAACAAGGATCTTATTGCGGAAAGTGATGTTCCAAAGACTTGGGATGACCTTGCAAAATGGACAGTCGATTTCAACAGCAAGAATCCAGACAAGCGCGGTTTTGTAATGGATGTAGGAAACGCATACTATTCAATCATCTTCACAACTGAAAATGGAAACCGCATCTTCGGTTCAACTGGCGCAGACACTTCTACAACATACCTTAACACAGACGATGCTATAAATGGAATGAAATTGTTCCAGTCTCTTAGACCGGCTCTTAATGTTCCGTCAGCTGACCTTTCAACTGGCGCTTGTGATGCTGCATTCCAGGGTGGACAGGCTGCAATGCACATTACTGGACCTTGGAACGTAAAGAACTTTGCTGATGCAAAATTGAACTTTGGCGTTGCTCCTCTTCCTGCGCTTCCTGGAGACAGCTCTCCTGCAGCTTCATTCTCTGGAACACGCGCTATGTTTGTAAGCGCATATTCTGATCATCCGGATGAGGCGGCTGAATTTGCCCAGTTCCTTATTAGCCCGGCAATGCAGCAGCTCAGATTCGATATTACTGGAGCTATGCCATCTATCAACGTAAAAGTTTCAAGCGAGTACATTGGCGGATTCCTCCAGCAGCTCGACTATGCTTTCCCAATGCCTTCTGTTCCACAGATGTCTGCCTTCTGGGAAGCTCTTGGAAATGCTTCAAAGAATATTTGGGACGGTTCAGACGTTAAGAAAGAACTTGACGCTTGCAACGCTACAATTCTTGGAATCTAAGCTGAATAGCATTTTTCAGTAACCGGCGAGGGGTTGTCCTAGGCAGCCCCTCTTCTTTTCTTGCGAAATTTAAAAACAGTTTTAGGGCATCTATAAAAATTTATTTCAAATGACTTTTTATAGAAACTGGATGGTTTTTCCAGGCATTTTTTTCTAGCACTTAATGTGTTCTACTGATTCAATTGCGAGGTGTCTTATGCGGATAGAATCCGATGGAAGTTCTGCAAAAAAGGTAAAGACTGCATCTTTATGCTTCATGGGATTGTCCCATATTATTTACCTTAAGCAATATGTCAAAGGCGCTCTTTTTGCTGCCCTTGAGGTTATTTTTCTTGCATTTTTACCTGTTACCTGCAAAAAAATATTTGATTTGATTACTCTTGGCGAGCCGCAGCCTGATATTCCGGTTAAGCTTCGCAATAATTCTATGTTTATGCTTATCGATGGAATTCTTATTCTTTCGATAGTCGCGCTTTTTGTGGCTGCTTACGTAATTTCTGTAAGAAGCGCAAAAAAATCCTATGAAGAATACTGCAGGACTAAGAGATTTGTTTCCCAGAAATCTTCTCTGGCAGAAGTAGGAAACAAGGCATTCCCAATAACCGGGCTTGCTCCTTGTGTAGTCATGCTTCTTGTTTTTGTTGTTGTTCCGCTGCTTTTCAGTGTTGCGGTTGCATTTACTAATTATTCAGCTCCAAACAATATTCCTCCAAAGAATACTGTAGACTGGGTTGGATTCCAGAACTTCAAGGCGCTTCTGCTTGGCGGAACAAACTGGTCTGCTGGATTTGCGCGTGTCGCTGTCTGGACTTTTGTCTGGGCGGTCGCATCAACTTTCACCTGCTATTTTGGAGGACTTCTTGTCGCTGTCCATTTAAATGAAAGCGGAGTCAAGATTGCTCCTGTGTTCAGGTTCATTTTTATTCTGCCTTATGCGGTTCCTGCGGTAATCACAATGATTCTGTGGAAGCAGATGCTTAATGGAACTTTTGGAATTGTAAACAGAACTCTTGTTGCGCTTGGAATTCTTGCTCCTGGAAATGCGATTCCATGGCTCGGAGATGCTACTCTGGCCAAAGTAATGTGCATTGTAATCAACCTTTGGGCTGGATTCGGGTATTTTATGATGCTTTCTATGGGAACAATGACTGCGATTTCCAAAGACCTTTACGAGGCCGCAAAGATTGACGGCGCCAACAGCTCCCAGATTTTGCGTCATATAACAATGCCTCTTGTTCTTTACCAGACAATGCCTTTGATTATTATGAGCTTCACCCATAACATAAACAACTTCGGAATCATCTTCTTCCTTACAGGAGGAGCTCCAACCGTCGCTGATTCTACTACAACAATGGCTGGCGGAACAGATATTCTTGTTACCTGGATTTACAAGCTTACGGTTACAATGCTCAGGTACAACTACGCTTCTGTTATTGCGGTTCTTATCTTTGTTGTTCTTGCTCCGTTTGCTATATATCAGTTTAGAAATACTAGGGCTTATAAGGAAGGTGAAGTATGAGAAATTACCGTTCATTCAAGACAGTCACTACGACTTTTTCCTATTTGATTTTCATATTGATTTCGCTTATTGTTTTTTATCCGCTGGTCTATGTTGTGGCCGCCGCATTTGCCCCTGGAAACGGAATTGCAAACATGAATATCGTTCCGTTCAAGGACGGATTCACGCTCAAGCACTTCAAGTATCTGTTTTTTGAAACCCAGTACTGGCTATGGTTTAAAAACACATTTATCATTGCGCTTTGGACAACACTTCTTACTGTTATTATTTCTTCTTTGAGCGCATACGTTTTTTCCCGCTTCAAGTTTGTCTTCAAGCATACATTGCTGATGAGCATGCTGATTCTTCAGATTTTTCCTTCATTCGTTGGAATGATTGCGATTTATGTAATCTTGAACCGTATCGGCGGACTTGATACTTTGTGGGGACTGGTGCTTGTTTATGTCGCTGGCGGAATTCCTTACAACACATGGATGGTAAAAAGCTACATGGACACTGTCAGCAAGAACCTTGACGAGGCTGCACGAATTGACGGCGCAAGCCATTTTAGAATTTTTGCAACGATTATTCTTCCGGTTACAAAGCCGATTATAACATTTTTAGGAATTTCAAGCTTCACAGGTCCATGGATGGACTTCATTTTTCCGAAGATGGTTTTAAGAAGCCCGGAAAAACAGACTCTTGCGCTCGGCTTGTTCTCGTTTGTTTCCGATAAAAAGAATGAGTTTACAAACTTTGCTGCAGGCTCTTTGGTAATCTGTATTCCGTTTGTAATCTTCTTCCTGTTTACTCAGAAGGCAATGATGATGAGCATGGGAACAGCTGCTGTAAAAGAATGATCCTCGAAAAAAAATAAAAAACTGTGAGCAAGAGCGAACAGTTTTTTATTTTTTAACCAAGATTAAGGCGCAAGCCTTAATGCACGAAAAAAAATGGCTGTGAGCAGGCGCGAGCAGTTTTTTATTTTTTAACCAAGATTAAGGCGCAAGCCTTAATGCACCGAGGAAAAAATGGCTGTGAGCAAGAGCGAGCAGTTTTTTATTTTTTAACCAAGATTAAGGCGCAAGGCTTAATACACCGAGAAAAAAAATGGCTGTGAGCAGGCGCGAGCAGTTTTTTATTTTTTAACCAAGATTAAGGCGCAAGCCTTAATGCACGAGAAAAAAATGTCAGTGAGCAGGCGCGAACAGTTTTTTATTTTTAAACTAGCATCCTAAAAATCTACTAGCCTTAATTTCGAGTTTTATACTACATTTAAAAACAGCGTAAGGATAGAGGCGGCTGGCAAAAACATCCAGTTTTCCTGCTGCGGAAGCGGCAAGAGTGATAGTTCCAAGGACGGGCAGCTTAGTTGCCTTCGGTTTTGACAGGTGAATTTCAACTGTTAGCTATTTGTTTATATTGAATTATAGTTAATTCGAGGTTGGAGCTGCTAAAGTAGAGAGGCTCATTTTGCGGCATTTTTTTACTTTTCTTATTGCGCAATCTGTTGCGCGCTTTTCGGTTTCAATTTGCTTTTGTATAAAAATTTCCTAGATTTTTTGAAATTTCCATGCTATGATTTTTACTAATCAACACGTGTAAATATTAACGGAGAAACAGAATGACTTCATATTCCTTTGACAATAAAAGCCTTTTCAAGGGCGAAAAGCGATGGTTCCCGATTATGGGAGAAATTCATTATTCAAGATATCCGGATTGCGGCTGGAAAGAGGCTCTTTTAAAAATGAAAGAAGGCGGCGTGGATATTGTAAGCTCTTATGTAATCTGGATTCACCACGAGGAGATAGAAAATCAGTTTGACTGGACTGGGTGGCGTAATCTCCGGAAGTTTGTTCAGACTATAAGCGAGTGCGGTCTTTCGATGATTCTGCGGATAGGACCATGGAGCCATGCGGAAGTGCGCCACGGAGGATTTCCAGACTGGCTTCTTGAAAAATGCCCAAATGCGCGCAATACGAACGATGAAAACTATTTTGCTGAAGTTGAAAAATTCTACAAGGCAATTTTTGAGCAGGTAAAAGGTCTGCTCTTAAAAGACGGCGGCCCGATTATCGGAGTTCAAATTGAAAATGAATTCGGCCATTGCGGCGGGCTTTCTGGAGAGGAAGGCGAGGCACACATGAAGCGTCTTGAAAAAATGGCGCGTGAAATTGGCTTTGATGTTCCTTTGTATACTGCGACCGGCTGGGGCGGCGCTGTTACTGCCGGACTTCTTCCTGTAATGGGAGGCTACTGTGAGGCTCCATGGGATCCGCGCATTACAGAAATTGAGCCGAGCGGAAACTATGTTTTCACTTATGAGCGCAACGACCATGCGATTGGATGCGACTTTGGACTCGGTGAAGGAATCACGTTCGACATGGAAAAATATCCTTATCTTACAGCGGAGCTTGGCGGAGGTCTTCAGGTTACGCTGAAACGTCGTCCGGTCGCGCAGCCAAAGGATATTGGCGCAATGAGCCTTGCAAAAATGGGAAGCGGATGCAATCTTCTTGGCTACTATATGTATCATGGCGGCCAGAATCCTGAAGGAAAGCTTACAACCCTTGAAGAGAACATTGCGACCGGCTCTTTGAACGACATGAGCATAAAGAACTATGACTTCCGTGCGCCGCTAGGACAGTACGGAATGCCAAACGGAACTTATGGAGAAATAAAGCTGTACTCACTTTTCGCGCATGATTTTGGAGAATTTCTTGCCTCCACGGAAACTGTTATTCCTGAGTCAAATCCTGTTACGCCGGAAAATTTCTCTGAATTGCGCACAAGCTGGCGTTACAAGAATTGTGAAAAATGCGGGAAAAAACGCGGATTTGTTTTTGTAAACAATTATCAGCGCAGAAGAAGAATGTCGGAGCATAAAAATGTTGTGCTTGATGCGCAGTCAGTTGGAGCTGATGTTCAGTTTCCGGCGATTGATATTGCAGACCAGGATTTTTTCTTTCTTCCATTCAATATGAAAGTTGACAGCGGACTTTTAAAGACTTCGCTTGCAACTCCTCTTTGCGTCTTGAACGGCCAGCGGAAGGCCTACGTATTCTATTCAGCCGCGAAACCTTCTGGAGCTCAGGCGGAAAAAAACTCGTGCGTCTGCCCTGCGGAGAAAGCGTCTTCTGTTCTTTATCAGTTTGAAGGAAGCGCTCCGGACTGCGACATTGTAACTCTTTCAAGGGAAGACGCCTTGAATGCCCACAAGATTTCTGCAAATGGAAAAGAATATCTTATTGTGACTGATTCAGTTTTGTTTCAGGAAAACCATGGCGGAAAAACTGTCCTTGACTTTCAGGACTACAGAAAGATTTCGTTCAAGGCGTTCCCGGAGCTTGAAAAAATTCCAGAAGGATTCTCTGCAAAAAAGTGCGGCTGCGGATTTACAGTTTACACCTGCGCACAGGACGCTGCGGAATCTCCAAAGGTTTCATATCAGAAAATTTCAGAGAATGAAAAAACTGCGGCCTACAAAATTTCCGTGGAAAGCTGGCAGGACGGTCTTGATGATTTGTTCATTGACATCAGCTATTCTGGAAACTGCGCGCGGCTCTACGAGAATGGAAAACTGATTGACGATGGAATTTTTGTTGGTGAAAAATATCCTTGGAGCATAGGCCTTAAACGCTATGGAAAAAATGCGCATGAGTTTGTGCTTGAAATTGATTCGCTAAAAAAAGACGCTCCAGTTTTCATAGAAGAGTGGCCGGATTTTTCAGGCCAGAACGAACTGAAAAAAATCAACGGAATATGCGCTAGGGCGTTTTCAAAAATTTCCGTTGAACTGTAAAAACTAGTCCTCCTTCAACATTCCTGAATTTGCATTTTAACTGCCATGTAAAATTCAGGAATGTTTTTTTATCTCCGCATAAAGAAATCCAGCACTTATGAATTTTCATTTGCCTTCAATTTATAAAAAATTTGATTTTTCTAAATTTTGTCATATAATAAATTAAGCTAGGGGGAAATTTTGCGGCTTAGTTTTTTGCAGTTTGAATTCACACTTGAATTTTTAACGCCTGCCATTGTTGATACAAATCCGCTTTTTGTTCTGCGGAGCATGCTGGGAAAAAATCTGCGCTCAATGTGCTGCATTTCAAGAAACTCTGTCTGCACGGAATGTCTTTACAGTAAAAATTGCGCATACTCGTTTATCTTTGAAACGATTCTTGATGCGGATAATTCAGTTCTTCCCGGACGTAACAAAGGCTGTCATCCTTATTCGCTTTCTGTGAAAAACTACGAGCGTAAAAATCCGGTAGACACGTATTCATTTGTGCTTACACTTTTTGGAAAATCAGTTGAATATCTTCCATATATATATATACGCCGCTTTTGTACGGGCAGGAAACGACGGAATCTTTAAGCGCAGAAGCCGCTTTTTTATAAAAAGTGTTGTTGCCAATGGAAAAAATATTCTGCTTGGCGAAAATCATCTTGATATGGAGCTTGAGCCAAAAAAATGGAATTCCGGCGGAACTAAAAAAACAGAGAACTGTGAAATTTTAATTGAGCTGAATTCTCCGCTAAGGTTCAAGTTTGGCGGACGGTACGGAATAGATTTCACCGTCCAGGATTTTATGAGCTGCCTCTTCAGACGCGTAAGAACATTATGTTCGCTTTATGGAGAAATTTCAGAAGAAGAAAAACTGATGAAATATATTCCATCGGAAGAACTGCATTTTGATGACAAAAAAATCCGTTGGATTGATTTTAACCATTATTCTGCGCGCCAGAAAAACGCGATGGAACTTGGCGGAAGCATAGGAACGTTGAAAATGTCCGGAAATCTTTCAGAATTTGAACTTTCACTTCTGGAGCTGAACAAAATTGCAGGAGCTGGAAAGAACACAAATTTCGGGCTAGGACAAATAGATTACTGGAAAAAATAAGGAGCTTGGGGAAATATGGGAAAAATTAATATAAGTAGATATGTAAATACTACGGAACTAAAATTTGAAGTGGAGTTTATAACACCGGCTTTCTTAGGCGGTGCTGATGGAAATGCAGAAATCAGAACTGCGCCGTTTAAGAATTTGATTCGTCGCTGGTGGCGTATTGCTAACGGCAATTTAAATTCAAATGAATTATGGCAGAAAGAAAGCGAATTGTTTGGATCTACAGAAAAAAATCCTGAAACTGAAAATAAGATTTTTGGAAAAAGCAAGATTGAATTGAAAATTGTTAATAATTTTCCTTGTCAGGACTTATATTCCAATGATTCTGAAAAAAATAAGTTGAATAAATTTTTGTATTTAGGTTATGGACCGATTTCAAATAAGCAGGCAGAAACTAGGAGATTTATAAAGCCAAATAGTAAAATTCCAATGATTTTAACAGTTCCAAAAAATGAGAAAGAGAGTTTTATAAATATTCTTTCTCTTATTAATCTGTTTGGAAGTATTGGCTCTCGTTCTCGTAAGGGATTTGGTTCAATTTCAATTATACCAAATGAAGATTTTAAACTTTCTAATTTAAATAAATTAAAAGAAGATATTTCCTCTTTATTTCTTGAACCTTCAAAAATGAATATAAAGAATTATCCGTTTTGTATAGGAAAGGATGAAAAAGGAGTTTTGTGCTGGAATACAATAACTCCAAAAGATACTTATGAAGAAGTTCTAAATGAACTTACAGAAATATATAGAAATGTAGTGAAGGCAGCCAAAGAAAAGTCTAGCAATGGAAGAATGATTCTTGGTTCTGCAGTTGGAATTAAAGGTATAGATGAGATAAAGCGTATACCATCTTCTTTGATTTTAAAAGTTGCAAAATCAGGTAAAAAATATACTGGTAGAATTTTTCATCTGCCTTTTAACATAAATACTGAAATTAAGGATCAGGATAAGGTTTGGTCTGCCATTTATTCATGTTTGGATAATTTAGGATTAAAAAGATTTGGAGGAGCTTCAAAATGATAAAAAATAAATCAGATTATTGGCAGAATAAAGTTTCATTGTGGTTGCACGATCCTGTATGCAAGGTTTTTGATATTCCTCATCACGAAGAAATTGCAAAGCGAATTGCGGATTTGCTTTTTCAGTCTGCCCCTAATAAAGATAATTATCAGGCGGCGGACTGTATTGCTTCAAGCTTAACAAGAACTCTATTGCCAAAAGCAGAAGAAGGCGGATGCGTTGATTTTTCAAATAATACACAGATTGTTCATCCTCTTGTAAAGAAAACTCTTTATGTAGACTTGCCAAAAATTGATATAGAAAAATTGTGCGAAGAAATTGAATGTTTGCTGACAAAAGATTTGGGGCTTAATAAAACCTATGATGAAATGAAAGATTTTCCAGAAGATGAAAAGCCTTTGAATGCAAATTTTAATTACAAGGACAAACCGGAAGATTGGGCAAAATCACTTTTTAATTATTTATTTTTTGCTTTTCAGAAAAGACTTCGTAATGAAAATGTAGGAAAATTAGGCGCTGTTTGGGATATTCTGCCGGCAGACACCAGAATGCCGGATCATCCGTTGTGGCATCATTTAGGACTTGTGTCTGCTGTAGGCTCTTCTTTATCGGAAGATTCAAACCATCAGATTGATATGTCTGTTTTTTCTATAACTCCAGTTCAAGATTTTATTGCAAAGGCAAGAAAGCTTCGTGATTATTGGACTGGTTCAGTATTATTGTCTTATCTTGCATTTACAGGTATTTCCTGTGTAATGGACAATCTTGGTCCGGATCATATTGTGTATCCGTCTTTGCATAATCAGCCTCTTGTAAATTCGTGGCTTATCAAGAATTGCAAAATTGATGAAAAATTTCTAAAAGAAAAAGATGACTTGGGCAAACTTCTGGATAAGACTAAAGGCATTGCCGCTTTCCCTAATAGATTTATTTTCTTATGTCCACATGACAAAACAAAAGAATTGAATGAAGAAATTACAAAATGCATAAAAAATAAATGGATTGAGATTGCATCAGGTGTAAAGGAATTTATTAAAAAACAAACAAATGCTGATAAGAAATTTTCAGAGCTATGGGACGCACAGATTGAAGATTTCTGGAATTTTTCCTGGGCTTCTGCAAAACTTGCGGAATTATCAGATAAGGAAAAAATTGAAAAACTTGTTTCCGGCGATACTGTAAAAAAAGAATATGATATATTGAATTCATTTTCAAAGAATTTTCCTAATAAAACCGTTAGAATGTACACATCAACACATTCTTTAGTTCAAAGTGTACTCGCAGCAGAAAAAATAAAGCCTTCTTCAATCAGAAGACCGCAATATGGTATAAAATGTCCGTTGTGCGGAGAACGTGAAGTTTTGAACGACTTTGGATTTGCAGGTAAAACTTCTGCAAATGAATATAAAACAAGTGTTGATAATTTTTGGGCGGAAATTGCGAAATGGGATGAAAAAGGAAAAAACATCCGTGAAAAAGAACAACTTTGCGCTGTGTGTTCCGTAAAACGTTTTTTGCCGATTGTTTCAAAAAATTATTCAAAGGATTCTGTTCTGCGTGAAGTTTTTAATTCTTATGAAAATTTTCATTCAACTACGGAAATGGCAGCCAAGAATTTTATAGAGCGCCTAAAAAATAAAATTCCTGAAAGTTCAGAAAAATACAATGAAATAATCAGTCTGCTTCATAATGAGGATAACTCACTTGAAGACACTACGGAAGCCTCTTCGTTATTGAAAAATGCTGAAAAACAGGGAATAAAATACACAAACAAGGATAAATACTATGCAGTTCTTTTAATGGACGGCGACAAAATGGGCGATCTCATAAACGGTGAAACTATTGAAGCGAAATGGAAAGACGTGATTCATGAGGATTTGGCAAAAAAAATTGAAAGCGGAACTGTTAGTGCTGCAATTTTAAAAAGTTGTTTTGACAAAAAAAGGAGTTTAAATCCAGCATTGCATGCAATGATTTCAGATTCCCTTAACAATTTTGCAAGATTTGGAGTTCAACCGGCGGTAAATAGTGCGAATGGGAAACTGATTTACGCGGGCGGTGATGATGTTTGTGCAGTTTTGCCTTTAGAAAATGCAATCAAATGTGCAAAGAAAATTTCAGAGGCTTATACAATGTCATTTGCAGAATATTCTGAAAACGGAGCCGTTGAAATTGACAAATTAGATTCTGATATGAAAAAAGTCGGATATCATTTAGGAAGCGGTGCAAAAGGAATTTCTTTGTCCGGCGCAGTTATTATTGCACATCATAAAGAACCTTTAAGAGAAATTATTCAAGATGCACATCGTGTACTTGATTCAATAGCAAAGGAAAAATCCGGAAGAAATTCCATTGCAATAAGATTAAAAAAACGTTCCGGCGGTGACAGAGATTTTTATTGTAAATGGAATGAAAAAAACATTTTTGCTTCTGACAAAACTGTCTTGAATTCATTTTTGAATATTTGTAAAGCTGCAAAATCTGAAAAAATCAGCACATCGCTTTTATATAAATTGCAGAATATGGAGCAGTTTTTCTATCCTATTTTGACGGATAATGAAGAAAACAGAAAAAAAATACTTCAAATTTTAAAATATGAAGTTTCACATTCTGGAATAAGAATAGAAGATGAAGAATTGGAAAATTATTCAAAAGATTTAGCTGGAATATGCTTTAAAAAAGATAAATGCGGAAAACTTTTTTATAATTTTGAAGCAGCTGTTATCGCAAATTTTATGCAGGATATTGGAGGTGAAGAATGAGCGTATTTTATGAAATAGTTCCTTTGGACACATTGTTTTTTAGAGGCTCGGTTCCAATGGAAGCCGGTCAAAATGCTGCAGTTTCTATGTTTCCACCTCCGGTTTCTGTATTTGAAGGAGCAATAAGGACAGCTGTCTTAAAACAGAGTAATATTGAGTTGAAAAAATATGCAGAAGGAGACGAAACCTCTCTAAATAGTATTATCGGCAGTCCCGGAGAAAAGCCGCCTTTTATGATTACTTCAATATGCATAAAAAAAGACGGAATGTGTTATGTAAAGCCGCCAGCTTCATGGTTTTTGGATTCAAAAACAAAACCTCAAGAAAAGTCTGATTATATGGGGAAAAATATTATATCTGCTGAACAAAACAATTTTTTGCTTGAAAATATGTTTGTGCAAAGTTCTGTTTCTAATCCGCCTTTTGTCAGAGCTGAGTATAATTTGCAACATTTGAGTAATATTTGGATCTCGGCAGACTTTTTAAGTTCTTCTAAGAATCAGTTTGAAGAGAAAGATTTTCTTTTACAAAGTGAAATATATGCTTTTGAAAACCGCACAGGAGTCGCTTTGGATGAAAAAAAGCATACAGTAGAAAGTCAGCTTTATTCCGCTTGCCATGTACGACTTTTTGATGAAATTAGTATTGTTGTTTCAGTATCAAAAGATGTTGGACTTGAAGATTCTGGAAGGCTTCTGCTTGGAGGAGAAAGAAGAATTTGTAGTTACAAAAAAATAGACTCTGGTTACATAAAGGACTTTTCTTTTGAGGCAAATGAGTTTCTTTCTATTGTTCCGATTGAAGCAAATGAAGAAAATTTAAAATCAGTTGTTGCTTCTTCAAAACTGCTGACAGTTTCAGGATGGGACTTGGCAAAAGGTTTTCATAAGCCGACTTCAAGCTGGATTCCTGCCGGAGCAGTTTTTAGTAAAAATATAAACAATGTTTGTATCCCGCTTAGGAAAATATAAATAATAATTAGGAGTGTTAGATAAAACCACTAAAATATCGCGGTTTTATCTAACTAAAGTTTGCGTTGCAAACTTCTTTATTAACAACAACTTCTCATTTCATTGCGAAGTTGTTAAAAAAAGTCAAATCGGAAATTGAAATTTCCTCATTGATTTTTTATAGGAGATTTTTATATGTTTGAAAACACATCAATTGCAATTATGTACGCAGTAACGCCTTGCCATGCAGGAAGCGGTTCTGCACTTGGAGTAGTAGATTTACCGATTCAAAGAGAAAGGCATACCGGCTGGCCGATGATTCAGTCGAGCGGAGTAAAAGGCGCGTTCCGGGCAAACTTTGATAATTTTAAGAACAAAATCACGAACAAAGATCAAATAAAAGATTTTGACAACATAACAAAATCTGTTTTCGGAACATCAGAAGATAATGGCTACGCAGGTTCCCTTTCAGTTTCAGACGCAAAGATTCTTGCTTATCCTATGCGCTCAAATATTTCACCGTTCGTATGGATTACGTGTCCGTCTGTTATAAAGCGTCTTGCAAAAGATTTTGAGATTGCAGGTTTCCCAGATTTTGATTCTTCAAAGTTTACTGTAAAAGATGACAGCGATTCTATAAAACTTGCCGGAAGCGAAAAGCTCAGCGGTCAAATTCTGCTTGAAGACTACGAAGTGAAAGTTTCCGACGTAAAGATAGAAGAGTTTTCAAAAATTGCTTCATATTTCAAGGATGCGGAACGGCTTCTTCTTGTTTCTGACGAGGTTTTCAATTACGCAGTTGCTAATTGCACCCAGATTATGGCGCAGATAAAAATCAACTCGGAAACCGGCACAACTTCTGATGGCTCTCTACGTTATCAGGAAGAACTGCCTAGCGATACAATCATGTATACAGTGATTCACTGGGGCGATACAAAAAATTCTATTGAAGAAAATCTCAAGGCTGAAACAATCAAACGCTTTGTAACAGAAGAAGTGATTGCAAAACATATCCAGATTGCAGGCGATGAAAGCTGTGGCCGTGGTATTTTCCAGCTGGAATGGAAGCATTCTGATAATTCAAAAAAGGAGAGTGACTAAAATGGCGATACAGACAAAACAGCAGAAAAGAGCAGAGTTCGCGTTAAATGCATTGAATGAATTTAAAATTACCGGCGTTCCATCTGAAACCGCAACGTTCATTGTCGGAATGCCGAATATGATTCTTTCAAACGGACTTGGACAGTCTCTGGCATTCCTAAAGGCTAAAAGTTCAAAGAAAGAGAGAAACTTTGTTTTTAATGTTTTGAAAAAATATCTTTGTGAAGAATACAGTTCTGAATTTTCAAAAGAACCCGATGATTATTCTTTTCTGAAAAAACTTAACGAGCTTGATCAGGCGCAATATATAAAAATGCAGGAAGAAGTTCTAAGAATGTTGGAATGGCTCAAACGATATGCAAGAGCTTTTGAAAAAGATTCAAACAAAGATAAAAGCGAGGCTTAAGAGTGGGCAAAGATTTTAATCAAAATCAACAACAGAATCGCAATAATGAACAGAAGCAAACAAATTATATAAAAGCTCCTTTGTGTCCGATTCCTGTAAATCAGCAGAATTTGCTAAAAGAAAGAGAATGCAATTTTTCTTTGTATTCTCCAAGAATGGTCTGCTGGATGCAGGAAGATGGAGAACTGAAATCTGATAAGGATGCAGTTTCTAAATTAAGAGAAGTGAGTGAAAAATCTTTTCAGTCTTCCGAAGTTTCTAAAGAACTTGAAAAAAAACAAAAGCTTCAGTCTGAGTATCTTGCTAGCCTAAAGGAAGATGGAATTCAGACTTTTACAATTACAGCAAAAACTTCCTCTCCTTTTATAACAGGACTTGGTTCTGGCCATCCTACAGAAACTGGAATGATTTTAGACAGAAATCTTGGTGTGCCTTATATTCCATCTTCATCAATAAAAGGCGTGCTCCGACTTGCGTATGCGGTGAACATTGCTGACGGCAGAAACGAAGTGCCAGATTCTGAACTTGAAAAATATTTCGGCTCGACTGATACAAATAAAAGCAAGCCTGGTCAGCTTATGTTTCTTGACGCATATCCTAAAGGCAGGGTGGAACTTAAACTCGACATTATGAATCCGCATTTTTCAAATTATTATAGTGGAAAGGGAAATATTCAGCCGGTGGAAACTGAATCTCCAAATCCTATAGAATTCCTGACTGTAAAAGAAGGTACGGAATTTGTTTTTAACTGTGCGTATCTTCCTTTTGACCAAAACGACCGTTCCAATGAGAATGTAAAATCCGATGTGAAAGAAATGTTCAAAACAGCATTTACAAAAATTGGCTTCGGCGGAAAAACTTCTATAGGCTATGGAAGATTTGAAAAATTAAACAACAGTACAGAAACATCAAAAATAATAAAAAAAGAAAATCTTGTAGCAGGAGAATATGATGCTGTAGTTGTTGAATTAGATAAGAGAAGATCTACCATAGACCTTGAAATTGGAAAAACAAAAGATAAGGGTGTTTTGAGAAATTGCAATAAAAAACTTCTTTCAGCTTATAAAAAAAGTAATGAAGTCCGCGTGAAAATTAACGGAACAAAAAATAATGACGCTGATTATGTTGTAGTGCAGATTTTATCAAAATTATAGGAATTCAAATAATGACATCATTCCAGCATATTCAAAAATTAAAATTAGGCGAAACTGTTACTCAGGAATTTAACAAGAATATGCAGAGCATAAGCCTTCGCTCGAATATTTGCCGTGAAATGATTGTGAACTGCCTGATTCACCGGGAATTTACAAGCGGTCGTATTTCAAAATTTGTAATTGAAAAAGACAGAATGTATGTTGAAAATCCGAACAAGGCTCAGATAGACGGAAAGTTGACAGAAGAAAATTTTGAGCCGTTCCCGAAAAATCCGAGCATTTCAAAAGTTTTCCGTGAAATTACATATTCTGAGGAACTTGGCTCCGGATTTAGAAAATTAAATGAATATGTTCCTCTTTATTCGGGAAAAAATGTTCATCCGGAATTTATTGATGGCGATATGTTTAAGATTATAGTGCCTTTATATGAAAATTATAGTGCTGATGAGGGAATAAATGAGGGAATAAATGGGGGAATAAATGAGGGAATAAATGATGTCTTTGATTTTATAAGACAAAATCCTGGTTGCAGAGTTCCTAAAATTTCGGCAGAGCTTGATGTTCCTGAAAAAACTGTAGAACGCCGGATAAAGAAACTCAAAGAAGAAAATAAAATTGAATATGTCGGCTCAAACAAAACTGGCGGATATAGGATAAAAAAAATTGACTTGGAGGCAAAGTTATGACAGATACAATTCTTGTGAATCTTGTAAGTGAACAAACAATACCAAATGTTCAGTTTATCAAATGGTTCTATAAAAAATACACAAAAAATATTACTGTCCTTTTTATTTCTACAGAAGCAATGGAAAAAAGGCAAAAATCCGAATGTATAAAAAACGCTTTGAAAGGGTTAAAATATTTTATTAATTATGAAGATACAATTTTGACAGATGAAAATGACATTTCAAAAACCGAAAATGTATTAAAATCTTTTTTTGAAAATCATAAATATAAGAATTTTATTGTGAATATTACCGGCGGAACAAAATTAATGTCTTTAGCTGTATATCAATTTTTTCATAATAAAGAAAATACAGAAATCTATTACCAGGCAATTGGGAAATCACTGCAGCAGCTTTATCCCGTTCAGCAAAAATATGATGTGTTTGAGGTTCTTACGTTGGAAGAATATTTGACAGCACATGGAATTATTTCCAGATATGATAATAATTGTGTAAGAGACTGGAATTTTAATAAATCAGTTTATGAGCTGCTTGTTAATGAAAACCGGGAAAAAATTAAAGGAATGAATGCTTTGCAAAACAATAGCTGGTTTAAAAATATTTATAAACGCAAAGATTTTTTAGATTTTACAGAAATAGAAGATTCAAAATTTTCAAAAATAGATAATCCTGAGGCGACAAAAGAAAATATGATTTCTCTACTTGAGCAATTTGGATTTGATGTTCATAAGGTTATGCTAAAAGATATTCGTTATATAACTGGCGGCTGGTTTGAAGAATTTGTTTATCAAAAAATTTGCAATGAGTATCATAATGTTGATGTAAAAAATGTTGCCCTAAATGTTAAAATTCAAAAAGGAAACGATAAAAATGAACTTGATGTGATTTATCTTGATAAAGACAATAAGCTTCATGTGATAGAGTGCAAGAGTTTTGTGGACGGCAAAGAAGGTGAAAAAGTTTTAAATGATGCTCTTTATAAATTACAGGCAATTATTAAATCAAAATTTGGATTATATATTCAGCAGCATTTATACACAAAAAGCATTATTGATAAAGAAACTCCGCTGAATCGTGCCAAAGAATTTGGAATTGACATAAAAGACGGAACTCAAATCGGAAGTTGAAACTTCCTCATTGACTTTTTATTGGAGTTATCTTATGCCCAGAACATTTTGCCTTTTAAATCATATTCTTACTCAAAAGCAGCTGGATGAGCTGAAGCAGAAATTTGGTTCCACTGAAATTGTTTACCCGGAAGAATCTCTTTCAACTCTGTGGTCGCAAATTCCGCCGAAAAAATCAAATGCGGATATAATTGCGTCTGTTGTTTCTTGGCTAAAATGCAATGCGGAGCGTGGCGACTTTTTTATAGTTCAAGGCGAGTTCGGCTCAACTTTTACACTGGCGGATTTTGCCCTAAAAAACGGTCTTGTTCCGATTTATGCCACAACAAGGCGGATTGCCAAGGAAACCCGCAGCGGAGAAACTGTTCACCGTGAATATATTTTTGAGCATGTCTGCTTTAAGGAATATTGTTATTTTGCATAGCAAGAAACTGCTTAAAATGATAATAAGGTAACGATAATATAAAACCTGTATTTTATATAGTCAGAAATTCAAAACATTGATATAATTTTTTAAGTGAAACCTTTAATAAAATACCGTGGTGGAAAATCAAAAGAAATTCCGAATATTCAAAAACATATTCCTCAATTTTCAGGCAGATATATTGAGCCTTTTTTTGGTGGAGGCGCGTTGTATTTTTATCTTGAGCCTGAAAAAGCGGTTGTGAATGACATAAATGAAAAACTGATTTCTTTTTACAAGGGTGTTCAGTCAGATTATCAGAATTTAAAAAAAGAACTTGATGAAGTTGAGGCAGAATACGAAAAAAACAGAGCTGCATTTGAATCATTGAAAGCAAGGAATCCAGCTGAGCATGTTGAAGATAAAAACGAGGATTTTTACTATTCAATTCGAGATATGTTCAATGGCTTGTCTGAAAAAAAATATTCTGATGCACTTTTATATTATTTTATAAACAAAACGGCATATTCTGGTATGATTCGCTACAATTCAAAAGGCGAATTCAATGTTCCATACGGACGTTATAAACATTTGAACACGTCTCTTGTGACAAAAGAACATTCTATACTTTTAAATAAAGCTGAGATTTATAATGCTGACTACAAAAAAATATTTGATTTAGCAGAAACGGATGATTTTATTTTTCTAGATCCTCCATACGACTGTGTTTTTTCTGACTATGGAAATGAAGAATATAAAGATGGTTTCAATGATGAGGCACATAGAAAACTTGCACAAGATTTTAAGAATTTGCCGTGCAAAACTCTTCTGGTAATTGGAAGAACTCCGCTGACTGAAGAATTGTACGGAAACATGATTATTGATGAATATGAAAAAAGTTATGCAGTAAATATAAAGAACAGATTTAAAGCCGCTGCAACACATATTTTAATTGCAAACTATAAGGAGTAGAGTTTGGCAAAGTCAATTGACAGTAAAGTTGTTTTTATGACAACTTCTCCTCGAACACCAGAAAAGATGATTCCAGAAATTGATTTGCTTGCAAAAAATTTTTCAGGAAAAAAATGGAATGTTCAAACGCAAATTCAATTTATGCAGCTGTTGCGTGATGAAAACTTTTTTCATGGAACAGGTGAAAATTCTCCTGATTTCAGTGCACGTGACAGAATAAATAGAGCACCAAAATCACTAGGCTTCATCACTCTTACACCTTCAATAAATCTTACTCCTGCAGGAAGACAACTTGTTTCTGCAAAACGCACAGAAGAGCTCTTTTTGCATCAGCTTTTGAAATTTCAAATTCCTTCGCCTTATCATAAGCCATCGGAAAAAGCTGCTGATTTTTTTGTAAAGCCATATCTTGAAATTCTTCGTCTTATATATAATCTAGGAACACTGAAATTTGACGAGCTTGTAATTTTTGGTTTGCAGCTTACTGATTACAGAAAATTTGATGAAGTTGTTGAAAAAATAGAAAATTTCAGAAAACAACGCACGCTCACTTCAAAAAAATATAAAGAATTTAAACAGAATTATTTTTATAATGAACTTCAAGAAATCTACACAGAAGAAATTGATTCAGGCGAATTTTCTACAAGAGAAAGCATAACTAAAAATGCAAAGGAATTTTTCAGCAAGAAAGCCAGCAATATGCGAGATTATGCGGATGCCTGTGTAAGATATCTGCGTGCAACAGGTCTAGTCTCAATTTCTAAAATCGGAAAATCTCTTTCAATTATGCCGGAGAAAAAGACCGATGTTGAATTCATACTAAAAAATGTAGATAGAAATCCAGTCTTTATTGATGATGAAGAAAAATACATTGAATATCTTGGCAATTATGAACTTCCAAAACTTCTGACAGATGACAAAAATGCGTTAATAGAAAAATTAAAAGCCGAACTTCCGCAAGAGCAAATCAATGAAAATCTCTCTATTCCTGAACTTAAAGACAAACTTGATGATGTAATTCTTGCAAAGAAAAATGAAATAATTAGAAAGCAGGTTGCCGAAATCAAGGACTACAGGCAGTATGATGATATTCAGAATCTTTTTGACTTGATTCCAAAAAGAAACAATGAGCTTTCAGATGTTCCGCTTATGCTTGAGTGGAATACTTGGCGTGCAATGACAATGCTTGACGGCGGAAATATAAAGACTAACCTGAAATTTGATGATTTCGGAAATCCTATGTCTACTGCACAGGGCAATATGGCTGACATTGTATGTGACTACGATGATTTTGATTTAATTGTGGAAGTTACGATGACTAGCGGGCAAAAGCAATATGAAACAGAAAGTGAACCCGTTTCTCGACATTTAGGCAAATTGAAAAGAGAAACCGGCAGAGAAACTTACGGTCTTTTTATTGCACCTGCAATAAATGAAGCTTGTATCGCGCATTTTTATATGCTTTATCATACAAATATTTCTTATTATGGCGGAAAATCAGTTATTGTTCCTTTGCCTTTAAATGTATTTAAAAAAATGCTGGAAGATTCCTTTAAAGCCTCATACACTCCAAATCCAGAAAAAGCAAAATCTTTCTTTGAATATTCTAAGACAGTAGCTTTTGGTAGCAATAGTGAACAAGAGTGGTATAATAAAATCGTAGAAAAGGCTTTGAATTGGTTAGAATAAAAGTTTTTTATTATCTGTACATTCTCATTGTTTTTTCGGAGTAAAATAATGGCGGAGATTTACATTTTATCTGATTATGGAAAGCTTTCTAAGAAAGACGAAACGATTGTGTTTTCACAGCCGGACGGAACAAGCACGATTCTTTTTCCGTTCAAGACAGAGCATCTTGTGCTGGTTGGAAAAGTTTCAATCTCAGCTGATGCGTTGCGGCTTCTTACAAAATATAGAATCGGCACGACTTTTCTTTCATCGAACGGACGGTTCAACGGAAAGCTTTCATTTGGCGACGGAAAAAATATTTTTCTGCGTCAGAAGCAGTTCCGAATTCTTGATAATCCGCAAAAATCTCTTGAAATTGCAAAAAGCATTGTTACAGGAAAAATCCGCAATGAAATCAGTTTTATGCAGAGAATCAAACGCAAGAATTCCATTGAAAGCGCGGCTGTTGAAAATGCCATAAATGCTGTGAAAAATACTCTTTCAAATGCCGAAAAATCTGATGACATAGACAATCTTCGCGGCTACGAGGGAATTGCCGCACGAAAATACTTTGAGGTTTTTAAATTCAATCTTCAGGATGACTGGGCGGAATTCAAAACCCGCAGTAAAAATCCGCCCCGCACAAATGTCAACGCTGTCTTAAGTTTTTTGTACACGCTTTTGATGTACCGTGTTGAAAGCGCGATTGAAAGCCAGGGCTTGGATTCTTGCTGCGGAAATCTTCATGCCGTGAACTACGGAAAAAATGCGCTGGTTTTTGACTTGATGGAAGAATTCCGTTCGCCGGTTTGCGATTCGGTCTGCTGCGCTTTGTTCAATCTGGGAACTTTAAAGCCTGATGATTTTGAAAGAAAAGAATTTTCTGCAGAAAGCGATGATTTTCCGCTTGAAATTGAACATGAAAAAGGCGATTCGGATTCAACTTTGGGTGAGGATGAAAATTCAGCGTCAAAATTCGGAATTCTTCTTACAAAAAATGGAATCAAAAAAGTGATTTCTGCGTTTGAGGCAAAAATGAATTCTCTGATTCTGTATGCTCCAACCGGCCAGAAAATTTCTTACACAAAAATAATCTATCAGCAAATTCAGCATTACAAGCGAGTAATCTGCGGTGAAGAAACTGAATACAAGGCGTATTATTTTAAATGATTTATTTTATAAGCTACGATATTGCCGAGCAAAAGCGGCTGCATAAGGTTGCGAAGACGCTGGAAAATTTTGGAATCAGAATTCAATTTTCGTTTTTTGAATGTGAAATGGACAAAGCCCAGCTTGATGAGCTGAAATCCTCGCTGCTGAAAATCCTTGATAAAAAAGAGGACAGCCTTAGGATTTATCCGCTGTGCCAGGACTGCGCGGCAAAAACAACATCGCTTGGAAAAGGCGACATTTTCATTCCAAAAACTTTTGAAATTCTTTAACGTGCTGGAGAGAAAAAATGACGGAAAAACATTGGCTGATTGTCTATGACATACGAAACACAAAGCGGCTCGCAAAAATTTCAAAATGCGTGGAAAGCTACGGATGGCGAGTGCAGAAGTCGGTCTTTGAAAGTGATGCAACTGATGAAACTATTGAACAGCTAAAAAGCCGCCTTGAAAAACTTATGGACGTTGAAGAAGATTTTGTTCTTTTCTTTGAAATTTGCGAACGAGATTTTCAGAAAAAGCAGGTTTACGGCAAAAATATTGAGGCGGAAAACAGAATTACAGATGAAGATTTTGTAATCTTGTGATAAAATGAAATGGATTTGCGGATTTGTTCTTTGACAAAAAAAATCGCAAAGCTTTGTTTTTGAAAAAATCCGCATAAAAGGCAGGTGAATTGCGATTTTTGCACAATTATTTATAATATAAGGACTTAAGATGAATAAAAGAAATAAAAATGCGATTTTTCAGACAAAAAATCAAAAAATACCACCATCTGCTGACAAACATTGCGAAAATGCCGTTGCAACTTCTTGCAATAAAAGATATTGTATGGGGTAGTATTAAAAACAAAGACCTGATTTAAGGGATTAAAACCCATCCGGCAGGGCTGGTATTTCACCGGCGGCTCCGCGCAGATTAAAAACAAAGACCTGATTTAAGGGATTAAAACCATATAGATTTCTGACTTTATTCCAAGGCTTGTCAGGTATTATTAAAAACAAAGACCTGATTTAAGGGATTAAAACCAAGTCCGTATCCATCCTTTAATTCAGATAAATCAGTAAGGCATTAAAAACAAAGACCTGATTTAAGGGATTAAAACAAAGGTTTCCGCAATAAAAAAGCTGTTCCTCTTCGCATTATTAAAAACAAAGACCTGATTTAAGGGATTAAAACAACTCTGAGACCGCTTCAAACGGCAACACATGCATTGTCTGATTAAAAACAAAGACCTGATTTAAGGGGTTAAAACTTTTGTTTAATATCGTTCAACTCTCTTTCAAAAGATACATACATTAAAAACAAAGACCTGATTTAAGGGATTAAAACTTCGTAGAAGGGACATGAATAGCAATGGGGTTGAGGCATGATTAAAAACATAGGCCTGATTTAGGGATTTTCTGGTTGCAATATTTTGTCTTTTGCTTTTTTTAAAGAAATTAGTGAAAGGTCTACTAAAATGAGACTTTTTCTTTGTCTAAATCATTATAATTAAAAACAAAAAACTGACTAAAACGAAATAACTAGGAGGCACTATGGAGCGCAAGACAAAGATACAGAGTTATCTGAAGAAGAGGGATTATGCTCCTTCACGTAAGAATATGTTGCGTGGAATAAAATATATACTTGCTATCTTTGCTGCTATATGTATACTGCCTATGATTCTTATTTTGTTTCTCTTGCATAACATAGAGGACCTTCCGCCATATCTTTATACTAAGGAGTATAATACTATACAAAGTAAAGTAACACGTGAAAGGGTAGAGCAGGTGCTGAGGCTTGTGCAGCTTAATATAGATGATTATAACGGTGACCATAAGATAAACTGCCAGGACCATACAGCCCTGTTCAAGTATTACTGGGATAAAGAATATCCTGCTAGTGCACACTGGGCACGTCCTACTTATAATTATAATCCGTTCAATGGTATGAACCACCTGTTCATCACTCTGTTTGATGGTGACAGGAAGTATTATATAGAGACACAGGGCACACTGGATAATTACAGTATGTATATGATTTGGGGTGACAGGTATAATCCTGCTTATAATGTGGATTATGGACTGCGTAGTTTTACATTGCTGGGTTTTGATTTCTGGAGTTAGTTATGTATAGTTCAAGCGAAACCAAAGACCTGATTAAGGGGAGTAAAACCGCCCCGGCCAAAAATTTCATCCGGGGCGGAAAAACTTATTCAGCTTTTACCATGATTTCATCGCTTGCGGCCGCCACAATGTTTTTGCGGCTCTTGTCTTTTCCAAGATAGGCTGTGCGCAGAACAATCTTGTATTTTCCTTCTTCAAGCGAGTCAGGAACAAAGAAGTTAAGCTCGCTTGGCATATTTCGGAAAAGTGCTGAATGGCTGACTGAAGTCCATGAAGTTTCATCATCATTCATATTTCTGGCTGAATCAACCGGCGCAAAGAAAATACCGCAGCCGTTTCCGCCGAGCTTCAAGCGGCTTCCAGAAATTCTGCAGGGCTTTCCTTTTGCAAGGGAATTATTCTGCTCAGCTTTTGACAAGTCCGCCACCGAAACTATTTCCGGGCTTGCGTCCGCATAGACAATCTTGTCCACGCTCAAAGAGGAAATCGCCCTGTTTGCAAGGGTTGTTGGCGTAAACTTGATGCAGAAGCTTCCATTTTCCGCCACATCGCTTTTCCCCTTCGCATTGCACTTCATGGCGATATACATTGTTCCAAGGTCAAGCACGTTCACGGCCTTTCCCTGCTCAAGCAGCTTCAGTATTTTCTTTTGAAGCAGAATCGCTGCGAACTGGAGCATGAACGGATCCATGCCTTTGTTGTCTTCTGTGATTTCAGAAAGAATGTTCTTGAATGTGGCTGTATTACGGCTTACAGTAGCGTAATAAGATCCGTCCTTTGTAAAGTTGTTCTCGTGCAGAGTAACGCTTAAAATTGAAGAGCTGTTTTCCAGCGTTGAAATATTTTCCATTGTTATTATCCTATTGTCTTTTTACGGGCGACAGTTCCCTTCTTTTAATTTGGAATTTCATTAGAAATCCGTCTTGCAGCAAGCGGCCATTGTGATTCCCGAACCGGGCTTTGCAGAATGACCTTGATGGCATGACAAAAAATTTGTCAGCTTTGGGTTTGCGGCACTTGCAAAAAATCGCAATAGAAAGTAGGATAAATCTTATGAACAAGAGCAGATTTTCTGCTTTCTATTGTTTGAAGGCTTGGAACTATTGGCGTAGTTTTAGGCCATTTTTTTTGCTGCCGCCAAGACAATCATACAGCGCATCTTTCAACCTCCATTTTGATATGGTCTGTGTCATTAAGAGCTTCAAGCAGACTTTTTCCAGCAATCTTTATAATTCCGCATAAGAACTGGAGCAGCGGAGAAACAAGATATTTCTGAACAATCTCCTCGTCAGTCTTGCCTTCTGTAAGGCTGGCAGGACTTAGCATAAGAGAGGTAATCCTGTCGGTCTGCAGCTCATGCTGCAGCATCTCCCTGGAATCCTTGGCGCACATAGCGGTCTTGAATTCCACGCACTGCATTGCGTTCAGAAACCGCATGATGATTGACTGGATGGAGTGCGTAACTTCATGCGCGACAGTGATTGTGTCGAGCGCAACCCCTGCAACAGCCCGCTCATAGACATCGCCCCGGATTACAATTTTGTTCGCCTCAGGACTGTAAAACGCCTGAAGAAACTCGCTGTATTTCCATTCATCCAGTTCAACAATCTCGTAGTTGAACGAGCTGTCAAAGAGCGGAATTATGTTTTCCATCACAAAGACCGGCTCAAATCTTCCGTCCGTTCCGCAGCCGCATAAAAGCCTTGTCCAGAACGCCGCAAGGTGCATTCCGTCGTCCGTAAGAACTATCGCCTCCGCCTTTGGTTCTTCTATTGCTGTTTCAATCTGCTCTTCATACTGACACACTTCCATTCTGATATACTCCCGAACTTTCAAACTGCTTCAAAAGTTCTTTTAACTGATTAACCTGCTCGGCGCTAAGCCGAGAAAAATCTTTCGCGAACATCACTGCGGTTTCCACATAGTTCGCCTCTGTTTTTTGTTCCGTAAAATCTACATTCACAGTCCCCTTTACTTTCGCCTTGGCTTCCTCAAGCTCGTTTTTCTGCTCCTCGCTCAGGCCGTACTCCGCGGCGATTCTTGAAATAAAGTCTTCCGGTATTTCGCGGCCGCCATTTTCTATGGAAGAAAGGTAAGCAGGGCTGACTTTCAGCCTCTTTGCCATTGCTCCCAGAACCTCCGAACAGTCAATCCTCATCTTTCTTAAGATTTTTCCGAATGCTGTTACTTCTGCCATTTTACTACCATCCCTATTACTATCTTTTCTCCAAAAAACCTGACAGGCTTTCATCTGACGACTGATAGTTTTAGCGTCTGAATATAATTTACTTCTAAAATGTAAATATATCAATAGGTATCAAATATAAAATTTCATAAAATTGTAAATATTTACAAAATGATATTTTCTTTTCTGTGGAATGCCACGTGAAGTTTTGCGGCATTACGGCCGAATATGCGTGACGTTGCTGCACATGATTTGTGGCATTACACTCCACGCTTCATGGCATTACTGTTCACGTCCTATGAATAGAATGTCCACGATGTGCGGAACGGCAGGAAATTGTTCGTGGCATTACAGCACACGGTTTGTGGAGAAAATTATTTTTGAAGATTATTCATAAAACTGCCATTCATTGGCGCTTTTATATGTTATGATGTAATCAATATGGATGGTTATAGATAATGGCAAAGTCAAAAATTACCGCAACTGTGAAGAAGAAAGCAAGAAAGAACTGCTCAGCGTGTTCAAAGAAATGGGATATGAGATAAAACTGTAGGGGAAGAGTATGCCAGAAAAAACACAGATAAAGCTTTTTGAAGATAAAAAAGTCCGCACGCTTTGGGATAAAGAAGCCGAAGAATGGTATTTTTCAGTGGTGGATGTTGTTGCAGTTTTAACAGAAAGTCCGACCCCAAGAAAGTATTGGAGCGTTTTGAAAACTCGTTTAAAATCTGGAGGAAATGAGTTGACTGCAAATTGTGGTCAACTGAAAATGCCCGCTGCATATGGAAAAATGCGGCTTGCAGACAGCCTGAATACAAATAAATGCCACACGGATTATTTATAGGCTAACGACACTCACTTTTTAAGGTGAAGACCGTTAGGTCTGAACAAATCCGTGTGGCAAAAAAAGGAAAACAAATAGATGAATCAGAACTACAGAAAGCTTGGTGAATTGATTGAACTTATAGATGAACAAAACTTTGGTAAAAAAATAAAAACACTACTTGGAGTTAGCATCGATAAATGTTTTATAAAATCAGTTGCAGATACAATCGGAACAGATTTGTCTAAATATCAGATTATCAGAAAAAATGATTTTGCTTGTTCTCTTATGCAGGTTAGCCGTGATGGAAAAATTCCAATTGTATGTCTTAAAGAATATGATGAAGCAATCATGTCTCCTGCTTATTACATTTTCAGAATAAAAAATACAAATATAATTCTGCCAGATTATTTGACAATGTGGTTTATGAGAACTGAGTTTGACCGTGAACCCTCTTATATTGCTGTTGGTGGTGTTCGTGGAAGTATGCCATGGGAAGATTTTTGCAATATGGAGCTACCAGTTCCTGCCCTCGTCGCTGAACAGCAGCGCATCGTAAACGCCTACAACACAGTAGACCGCCGCATCCGCCTTTTGCAGCAGATAAATGAAAAACTGGAAGAGGCGGCACAGTGTTTGTTTGATAAATTAAATAAAGATAAAAGTAATTTTGAGAATAAAACAATCCAAGAAATTGCAAAAAAAGTAATTTGTGGAAAAACGCCTTCAACATCAGAAAAATCATATTGGGGAAATGAATTTCCATTTATTATAATTCCTGATATGCATGACAAAAATTTTATTCATACTACCGAAAGATACTTGTCTAACAAAGGAAAAGAATCTCAAAATACTCAGACTTTACCGGCAAAAACAATTTGTGTTAGTTGTATTGCAACTGTAGGTTTAGTTTCTATGACAACAAAAATAAGCCAAACAAACCAGCAGATTAATTCAATTATTTGTGATGAGAAAATTTCTTCATTTTTTATTTTTATGACATTAAAAAATATGACAGAAGAATTAAAGAGATTAGGTGCGGGCGGAAGTACAACACTGAATGTTAGTAAATCTCTTTTTTCACAAATAAAGATTTCTATTCCGCCGAAGAATGAAATGAACAATTTCGACAAAACTGTTTCTCCTTTATTTGCACAGATTCTAAATAATGAGGAAGATATTGAAAAACTTAATGAATTACAACATTTGTTGGTGTCTAAAATTTCTAATGTGGAATATAATCAATTATGAGGCAATGGAATGACATCGTTTGAAGTAATTATTGACGATACACTTTAT
Source organism: uncultured Treponema sp. (assembly GCA_964607295.1). Taxonomy (GTDB): domain Bacteria; phylum Spirochaetota; class Spirochaetia; order Treponematales; family Treponemataceae; genus Treponema_D. The sequence goes on from CAZSJX010000002.1 coordinate 110,347, forward strand.
AATCTAACCCAACAAGGCTCCGATAAAAATAAAATTTTATCGCCAATTAATGATTTTCAAGATGGTGATTGGTGGTATGAAAAATTTAACGATTATATCTTTGATAATATAGTATTAACTGCGTTATCTGCGTCTGAGAGAAATAAAATACCAAATGCTTCACACTCTCAACTGAAAAAGGCCTGTAGAAATCTTAGGTTACCGACTTCTAAAAAAGATAAAGGTCGTGGTAGTGAAATAGCCGAAATATTGCTCTATGCATTTATGAATGAACACTTTAAAGCATTGCCTGTTGTACCCAAAGTTTTTAATAAACAAAATCCTAATATGTATGCTTTTGGAGCCGATGGTATTCATATTGTTTTGGACGAAGATGATTTTTCTATTTGGTATGGGGAAGCCAAGTTTTATGAAAAAATAGATGCTGCACAATTAAATATAATTGCAAATTCTGTTCATAACTCATTGCAAACTGCAAAAATTCGCAAAGAGAATTCAATTGTTACTGATTTAAATGAGTTAGAGAATATGCTTGGTACAGACAGCCGAAAAAATATGATACTTTCTTTATTAGATGATAAGGCTTCGGTGGATAAACTGAAGCCACATTTGCATATTCCTATAATGATTTTATATGAGTGCGAACTTACAGCTAATCAAAAGGAACTTACAGAAGAATACAAACAAAAACTAAAAAACATTCAAATTGAAAATGCAACATCATATTTCTCAATACAAAATGAAATTTGTAAAGATATATTTAGATATACGGATATAACTTTTCATTTAATATATTTCCCTGTTCCCGATAAAAATAAAGTTGTTGATATTTTTGTTTCTCATGCAGAATTTTATAGGAAAACTGTAGTATGAATGCAAGTTATGAAAAATTAAAATCAATATCGGATTTAATTAACTCAAAGAATGAGAAAAAAGCACGTGAAGAACTAATTGCACTATTGGAGCATGAGGATAAACCATACTCAAAACTCTTAAATCATTTATTGCGTGAAGTTGGTTTATATCCATATATTGATTATGATGAGGCTTCTTGGTATGACAAAATTATTTGCGAATTGTTTAAAACGAATATCGGAGCAGAGGAAAACAAAATACTGCATCGTGAACAAGGGGCAGTATTAAAGGAATTACTAAGTGGAAAGGATGTAGTTTTGTCTGCTCCAACAAGTTTTGGAAAAAGTTTTATCATTGATGCATTGATTGCTGAGAAACAGCCAAATATTGTTGTAATCATTGTTCCTACAATTGCCTTAATGGATGAGGCTAGACGACGCTTAACGAATAAGTTTTCAACTACCTACAAAATAATAACAACTCCAGAAGAAGATATAACAGAAAAAGTAATTTTAGTTTTTCCACAGGAACGGTTGTTCTCATATTTACAGAAATTAGACCATATTGATTTATTTATTGTTGATGAATTCTATAAAGTTTCAAAAGCATTTGATTCAGAACGTTCAGATATTTTATTAAATGCAATTATGCGAGGAAGTAAAATTTCTAAACAAAGATATTTCTTATGTCCAAATATAGATAAAATAAAAGAATCATCATTTTTAAAAGATGCTTTATTTATTTCTAAACTTGATTTTAATACAGTTGTAACAAATGTAATCAATTTCTCACATGGAATTGTAGGAAAAGATGAGGAAAAAAATAGAAAGAAAATTCCACTTTTAAAAAAAATTGTATCAAAGATAGGTCAAGATAAAACTTTGATATATGCGGGATCTTTTCCAGCTATAAACACAGTGTGTAATGTATTAAATGAAACTTTAGAAACAATAGAAAACGATGATTTAAAACAATTTTCTGTTTGGTTAAAACATAATTATTCTCAGGATTTTATTTTAAGTGATATGGTTTTAAAAGGTATTGGTATTCATAATGGTCGGTTGCATCGTTCGTTAACACAAATAGAAACAAATTTATTTGCAGAAGAAAATCCTTTACAATTTATAGTTTCAACATCTTCATTGATTGAAGGTGTAAATACAAGTGCAAGCAATGTTGTCATGTGGAAACGTATAAATGGCAACGGAAAATTGAAATTCATGGATTATAAAAATCTTCTTGGAAGAAGTGGTAGAATGTTTAAACATTTTGTTGGAAATGTTTATTTATTAGAACCTCCAATTCAAGATGAAAAAATACAACTTGAATTAGCTTTTACTGATGATGTTCAAGGCGATATTGATACTTCTGAATATGAAGATTTTTTATCGGATAAAGATATAAAAAATATACGACAAAAACAGACAGATTTGTCTCAAATACTCGGAGAAGAAAAAGTAAAAGAACTTTTGGATAATCATGTAATTCAATCATCAAATTGGAATTGTCTTTTATCGATAGCAAAATCTATGGATGAAAATCCTGATGATTGGATATATTTGAAATTATTAAACTCATCCAATGCTGATAATTGGAAGCGACCAATTGTAAATATATTATTTACTACAGAATTATTTAAAGCATCAAGAATTGATTATCGTGATCTTGCAGATTTTATTATTCTTCTATCATCAAATTGGAATATGCCATTATCAGAATTATTGTCAAAGATGAAAAATAAAGGAATATCTGTTGATAACTATTTTGACTATGAGAGAAAAGTTTCTTTTTATTTGGCGACAATTATTCATGATATAAACGAGTTACAAAAAATTATTATTCCTAACATGCATTGTGATATTTCAACATTCTCAGCAAAATTGAGTTATGCATTTTTACCGCCGAATGTTTATTACCTCGAAGAATATGGTTTGCCGAGAATGATTTCAAGAAAAATACAGAATAGTGGAATTGTTAATCTAGAAGATGATAAGAAAAAGATGGCAGATGTTTTGAAAGGATTTTTGGATGCTGGAAATGATACAATAATAAAAAGAGTTCCAAATTTAGATGAATTTGATAAAAAGATTATCAAATGGTTTTATGATGGAATTATGAAGAAATAAGTGTAGAAAAAAAACAGGAGCTTTCCACTCCTAAAAAACGAGGAAAATATGACAGAAAACAAAACTGGTGAAATAGTAATATTTAAGACCTCAGATGACAAAGTTTCGGTTGATGTTCGGTTTGAAGGAGAAACAGTTTGGCTTACTATTGACGATATGGCTTCTCTGTTTGAAAAATCGCGGTCAACTATAAACGAGCATATTCTGAATATTTTTGAAGAAGGAGAACTTGAAAAAGAAAGCGTAGTGAGAAAAATCGGGAATTCCGATTTTTCTACCAAGCCGACAAATTACTATAATCTTGATGTAATTATTTCGGTTGGATATAGGGTTAAATCTTTACGAGGAACTCAGTTCCGTCAGTGGGCAACAAAGCGTCTGAACGAATATATCCGAAAAGGCTTTACGATGGACGACGAACGGCTTAAGCAGACTGGCGGCGGTGACTATTGGAAGGAACTTTTAGACAGAATCCGCGACATCCGTTCTTCTGAAAAAGTGATGTACCGCCAGGTTTTGGATTTGTATGCTACAAGTGTTGATTACAATCCTAAATCGGCGGAATCTGTTGCTTTTTTCAAAATGGTTCAGAACAAGTTGCATTATGCGGTAAATCATCAGACTGCTGCTGAGATTATTTATGACAGGGCTGACAGCAAAAAAGAATTTATGGGGCTTACATCTTTTAAAGGGGCGGATGTCACTCTTGAAGATGTGCGGATTGCAAAGAATTATCTTTCGGAAAAAGAACTAAAAAAACTGAACGCGCTAGTTTCTGCGTTTTTCGACATTGCGGAATATCAGGCAGAAAATCATAACGAAATGCACATGAGCGATTATGTTGAGCAGCTTGACCGAACAATTCAGTCTGTGGGTGAGGAAGTTCTGGAAGGTGCTGGAAAAGTCAGCCATAAAAAAGCAATGGATAAAGCAGAAGGCGAATACAGAAAATATCTGGTAAAAACACTTTCTTCTGCAGAAAAAGCCTATGTTGAAACTCTTAAGGAATTGAAGAGTATTGAAAGCAAGGGAAGGAAGAAATAACAGGAGTCCGCATTTTGAGCAAGATTTCGATTCGCTTTTTTAATGACAGAATAGCCCATGCAATTCACCGAGCGCAGTCTTGAACTTTCTATAATGGAACTGTTTGAAATTTCCGAACAACTGCAAAATCTGTGATATAATTACTACAAGGAGCAAACTATGAATGAAAGTCAGCAGATTTTGTTTATGCAGATTCGCATTTTACGCATGATGGCAGAAAAGAATTCTCTTTCTCTAAAGCAGGCTGCAGAGATTTTTGGTCAATATGATGTCTTGCCTTTTATTCGCGAAGGGTTTGGTATTTTTCATGTTGAAGGAGATGATGCGGTTTTTGAAGAAGTAAAAGCATATCTGCAATCAAAAGGAGCTGCTGCATGAAAAAACTTGAAGACGGAATGATTCTTTATCATGGAAGCTATTGTGTTGTAGAGGCACCGGACTTAGAAAAATGTGCAATGTATAAGGATTTTGGCAGAGGTTTTTATCTTACAACTTCAAAAGAACAGGCAAAGTCTTTTGCTAAGATTTCCGCAGCCAAGGCTAAATCTAAAGGGCTGATTCCTCAGTCTGAAAAGTTTGCAAATATTTCTTTTTTCAAAGTTTCTAAAGCAGATGCACTTAAGAATTTTTATTTTGAAACTGCTGATACAGACTGGCTTCATTGTATTGTTGCACACCGAAAAGAGAATGCTTTTACAGATATAAAAAAATCGATGAAAGATTATGATGTGATTTCAGGCAAAATTGCAAATGATGACACCAACGCCACGATTATTGCATATATGGGAAATCTTTATGGTTCAATGGGAAGTGAGCAAGCAGATAAAATGTGTATAAGCTTGTTGTTGCCAGAACGACTGCAAGACCAGTTTTGCTTTAGAACAGAAAAGGCTGTTTCTATTCTTGAATATTTAAAAAGCGAAAAGGTTGCTTTGGAGTAGTAATTTATGGAAAATAAACCAAGCGATAAAACTTTGCTAGCAATGGATTTGACGGCTATGATGGCTGTTGAACAGCTTTCAAAAGAAACGAAACAGCCTCAGGAAAAAGTTCTCCTTGATTTTATGGAATCCAACACTGCAAAAATGCTTTATGATGATTCAACAAAACTATGGTGGGATGGGCCTTCTGTAGCCGCAGAAGATTTTAAGAATCAAAATAATTAGGAAAAACTTATGCAATTCACCGAGCACAACCTTGAACTTTCTATAATGGAACTGTTTGAAAACGAAGGATACATACACCGGACCGAGGGGGGAATATTCACCGTGAAAAGTCTGATGTTCTTCTGCCTGAACTGCTTGCAGCCTTTTTGCGCCACCGGTATGCAGCGGATTTTTTAACAGAAAGCGAAATTGCAACAATTATTGCTCAGCTGAAAAATATCAGCGGCTCAGATTATGACGCTAACAAGCGGATGCTGGACTTAATCTGCAACGGCTTTACCTTCCGCTGCGAAAACAAAACTCAAAAAGACCTTTTTATTCAGCTGATTGATTTTGAAAAACCAGAGAAAAACTTTTTTGAAATTGTGAATCAGGCTGAAATTCAAGGACGCGACCAGCTTCGCATTCTAGATGGAATTGTATATGTGAACGGCCTTCCGATTGTGGTGCTGGATTTTAAATCTGCGGTCAAGGAAAACACAACTATTGAAGATGCCTATAAACAACTTGCCGTCCGCTACCGCCGTGATATTCCGGAGCTGTGCAAATACAACGCTTTTGTTGTAATCAGCGACGGTGTGAATAATAAAATCGGCTCGCTGTTCAGTCCTTACGAATTTTTTTATGCCTGGCGCAAAGTTGAAAGCACCGATAAAGACAGCGATGGAATCAGCTCTCTTATTACAATGGTAAAAGGGCTTTTTAGAAAAGACCGACTGCTCGCTGTTATAAAAGACTTTGTTTACTTTCCGGACTCAAGCGATAAAGAAACAAAAATTGTCTGCCGATATCCGCAGTTTTTTGCGGCGGAATCTTTTGCGAAAAGTATAAAAAACGCAGTTCACCCGAATGTCTTTATTTGTTTTATTTTTTTCCTTCAAAACAAGATTTTCTGCGGTTTCTTATGTATAATGTAAAATAGCTCTAATCTCAAGTTGACTATAGCACTAAAAACAGCACTCTGTTTTTAGTGCATTATAAAACTTGAAACTGGGACTAATATAACACACTAAAAATTTTATGGAGAAACAATGAAAATCACCTTAAAACACATTACCCCCCCCCATTATAGCTTTAGCCTGCGCCCTTGCGCTTTTTAGCTCCTGCTCTGACGGAAGCTCCGGCGGCAGCTCTGACAGCGGAACAATTGGCAGCGAAGAGAAAATCCCGGAAGGATTCGTAAAAGTTCCGGCTGTATCAATCAACGGAAGCGAAACTTGGACTCCGGCTTCAAATGTGTTTGTAAGCGGACGTGTGCTTGATATAAAAGCCTTCTGGATGAGCGACCACGAGGTAACACGCGGAGAATACAAAGAAATTATGGGAAGCGACCCAAGCACTGCAGGAGCATACGACAAAGACGGAAACGAGCTTACAGGCGATGCGGCAGATAATAATCCTGTAAATAAGGTAAGCTGGTATGATGCGATTGTCTACTGCAACAAGCGTTCTATAAAGGAAAACTTGACACCGTGCTACACAATAAGCGGCTCTACCGACACAAACAGCTGGGGAACTGTACCGATAAAAAGCGATAGAAAATGGAACGCAGCAACCTGCGACTTTACAGCAACCGGCTACCGCTTGCCTACAGAAGCCGAATGGGAATGGGCTGCACGCGGCGGAGAAAAGTACACTTACGCCGGAAGCGACACTGTAGATGAAGTCGCGTGGCATACAGGAAATATGAATAATACAGAAACAAGGGAAGTAAAATCAAAGAAGGCAAACGGCTACGGACTTTATGACATGAGCGGCAATGTTTATGAATGGTGTTGGGACTGCTATAGTAATAGCATATCAAGCAGTACGCCTGAAGTAGGCGCGTCTTCCGGTTCTGACCGCGTTGTACGTGGTGGCAGTTGGTGCGACTACAAAGGCTACTGCAAGGTTGCTTTTCGGTTAGTCAACTACCCGTACGACCGTCACGACGATCTCGGCTTCCGCATTGTTCGCTCCGCGCAGTAACCCTATATGGGGCGGAGCCAGGCATGCGAAAGCAGCGGCAGCGCAGAGCAGCCACGGCTCCGAGGGGCTAAAGCGGGGCTTTAGGGATAGGCAATGTTTTTTTTATGCGCGGTCTTTCCTTTCATTGCAAATTATCATTATATGGACTACAATTATCCTTATGGCAAAAACTGTAGACGATAAGAAAATTATTTACACAATGGATCGGGTTTCCCGCGCTTACGGGACTAAAGTTGTTCTTAAGGACATAAGCATTTCATATTATTACGGGGCCAAAATCGGCGTTATCGGTGAAAACGGCGCCGGAAAATCTTCCCTGTTCAAAATTCTTGCTGGCGTTGACAATGACTTTACTGGCGAAACGCATCTGCTTCCCGGATTTTCAATGGGCTACCTTGAGCAGGAGCCGCAGCTGGAGGCCGGAAAAACTGTAAAGGAAATCGTAATGGAAGGTGTAAAGCCGGTTACAGATTTGCTTGCTGAATTCGATAAAGTGAACGAGGCGTTTGGAGACCCGGACGCTGACTTTGACAAGCTTTGCGCAAGGCAGGCTGAGCTTCAGGAAAAGCTGGATGCCGCCGACGCATGGAACCTGGACGCAAACCTTGAGCTTGCGATGGACGCATTAAGGTGTCCTCCTGCTGACCAGGTTGTGGATGTGCTTTCCGGAGGTGAACGCCGCCGTGTGGCTTTGTGCCGCCTTCTTCTTCAGCAGCCGGACATCCTGCTTCTTGACGAGCCTACGAACCACCTTGACGCGGAGACTGTCGCCTGGCTTGAGCGTCATCTTCGTGACTACAAGGGAACTATCATTGCGATTACACATGACCGCTACTTCCTGGACAATGTTGCCGGCTGGATTCTTGAAATGGACAGGGGCGAAGGCTATCCTTTTAAAGGAAACTATTCTGAATGGCTTGAGGCAAAGGAAAAACGCCTTGAGCAGGAAGAAAAGCAGGCTTCGGTCCGCCAGCGTGAAATGAAAGAGGAGCTTGAGTGGATTCATGCGGGCGCAAAGGGAAGACAGGCAAAGCACAAGGAGCACATCACTAAGTATGAGCAGCTCTTGGCGGAAGAACAGAAGCGTGTTCAGCTCAAGGACAGCCAGATTTCAATTCCGGCAGGTCCGCGTCTTGGAGGCCTTGTAATAGAAGCGGATGGACTTACAAAGTCGTTCGGCGACAAGCTTCTTTTTGAGAACCTTAGCTTTGCAATTCCAGCAGGAGCTGTTGTTGGTGTTGTTGGTCCTAACGGCGCCGGAAAAACTACGCTGTTCAAGATGCTTGCAAAAGCCGCAACTGGAGAAGGAGAAGAAACTCCGGACTCTGGAAATATAAAAATAGGCGGCACGGTTAAGCTTGTATATGTAGACCAGATGAGAAGCAAGCTTGATCCGGACAAGACTGTGCTTGAGCTTCTTTCCGGCGGTGCGGACATTATAAAGCTTGGCGCAGTGGATGAAAAAGGCCGCCCTGTGAACGGAGCCTTGCGCGAGGTCAATGCCCATGCGTACTGCTCATGGTTCAACTTTAACGGAGCTGAGCAGAACAAAAAAATCAGCGTGCTTTCCGGCGGAGAAAAAAACAGGCTGAACATGGGGCTTATGTTCAAGGAGGCTGGAAATGTTCTGCTTCTGGACGAGCCTACAAACGACCTTGACATTTCTACAACACGTTCGCTTGAAGAGGCAATCAGCAGCTTTGCGGGCTGTGTTCTTGTTATCAGCCACGACCGCTACTTCCTTGACCGAATCTGCACGCACATTCTTGCGTTTGAAAACAACAGCGAGGTCAAATGGTTTGAAGGCAACTGGAGCGAATACGTTGAATGGAAAAAGAACGTTCTTGGCATTGACGATGATCATCCGCACAAGACCATGTACCGCAAGCTTACAAGATAGTTGCTTGAAATAAGAAAGGGCTTCCCGCTTGGGAGGCTCTTTTCTTTTTTTAGGAGGACTGATTCTTCTTGCCATTGAAACAACTTCAAGGGTAGTTTATAATTCGCTCCATATTTTTTATGCGAGGTTTGTATGGCAAAGCTTCCGGCCGGGTCTCTTGACGTAAGGCTCATTGCGCTTGATTTGGACGATACTCTTCTGGATTCTGAAAGGAGAATCAGCGATAAGAATGTGCAGGTTCTTCAGGAATGTGCGCGCCGCGGAATTTATGTTGTTCTTTGCTCCGGCAGGGCGGAAGATGGAATTCTTCCTTTTGTCCGCAGGCTGGATATCGCCGGCAGCGAGTTCGGAAAATTCATCATTGCAATAAACGGATGCAGCATCTTTGACTTGCACACTAGAACGCAAATTTATACTTGCAGCGTGGATTCCGCAGTCCTTTTAAAAGTAAATTCCGAGGCTGAAAAAATGGGGCTTCGGAGCGAGGTCTATTCCCCGGATACAATTTTCTATGCGGAGGAAACTCCGTGGACACGCATGGATGTTGATATGTGCGGCTTGAAAGGCAAGGTTGTGCCGGACTATGAAAATTTCCTGCGTGAAAAAAAATTCCCAAAGATGCTGGTTCCTGGCGAGCCGGAATCACTTCAAGTTCTGCAGAAAAAGCTTAAGGATGAGCTTGGGGATTCTGCGGTCATTTTTACGAGCAAGCCGTATTTCCTTGAAATCCTTCCGCCGAACTGCGGCAAGGGAGAATCCATTGGCTGGCTTGCTGACTACATAGGAATTCCGCGCTCGTCCACAATGGGATTCGGGGACAGCATGAACGACGAGAGCATGATTGTAAAATGCGGATACGGAGTGTGCATGAGCAACGGTTCTGAGTTCATAAAGAACGCCGCTGACTTTATAACAGAAAAGGACAACGACTCGAGCGGCGTAGGTGATTTCATAGAAAAGTATGTTTTATAAGTTCAAATTTTGTGCTTTATAAAAAATAAAAATTGCGGAAAATGAGCGGCGGCGGAGTTTATTCATTGCCTGTTGTACGATGATTCTATGTTGAGCCTGCTTCTGTATTTGGCGACTGTTCTGCGCGCTATTTTTATTCCGGCTTTTTCCAGTTCCTCTGAAAGCTTCCGGTCGCTCATTTTTTTTCCGGCTGAAGAAGCCAGAAGCTTTTTTAGTTCTGCCATCGCCTTGTCCTGGCTTATTGATGAGACGCTCTTGCTTGCTGCGTTTGTAAAAAAGTATTTTATATCAAAAAGTCCCCATTCGCACTGAAGAAATTTGCTGTTTGCCATCCGTGAAATTGTTGTTTCATGTACTTTAAGTTTGTCCGCAATGTCCTGCTGTCTCAAAGGAACCAGGTTTCCCTGCCCATGAAGAAAGAACTCGCTTTGAATCCGCGTGATTTCTATGCAGGCTCTTAGAAGCGTGCTTTGCCTGAATTCAAGGTTGTCTAAAAAATCTTTTGCTTTTTTTATTTCATTCTTTATTGATGAAGAATTTTTTTCATCATGACTGTTCTTTGCTAGCTTTAGAAAATCCTGGTTGATAGAAATCTGCGGAAGGCTGTCCCTTGCAAGCCTTACATTCCATGAATTTTCTCCAATAGTAACAGTGCTGTTTTTGTCTTGATTCGCCTGAAAGCCTTCTTGAATTTTTTCTACATACACATCAGGAGAAATAAAATGAATTTCTTTTGTGCTGAAATTGCGTGCAGGAAAAGGATCTAGTGTCCGTATAAAACTTATTGCTTTTTCTACATCCTGAATTGTAGGCTTTAGGTTCTGGTACTTTTCATTCTGCGGATTTGCAAAAAGTTTTTTTTGCTCTGAAAAATATTCCTGAATTTTTTGAAGAACTTTTTCTGGACGCGGGGGATCAAGAAAATTCAGTTTTCCATCTAAAATAAAGATTGCTAGCAGCGGCGCATTTTCTTTTTGCTTTGCCTGCACAAGAAGGCTTTCTTCTGTGTTTGCAACGCATACTCCGCAGGGATCCATTTCTCTTACAGTTTCAATGCATTTTTCCAAAAGTCCGGGTGTCTGCAGCCTGTCTTTTTTATCAAGAAGTGAAATAGGAGCGAGAATGTAAAATCCTTTTGCGTCAAGATTGTAAATGAGGCTTTCGCATAAATTTTTTTCAGTTTTGCTAAGATGCATTGTATTCAGCTGGGATAGAAGGTGTTCCTGCAAAGATTCCCGGTCATCCGCCTTTGCCTCAAGAGCCGCCTGAAAGTTTTGGCTTGCCTCTTCTCCGCTTGCAGTTGCGGATGATACTTTTGTTCCGTCCCAGCCTGCTCTGTCTTTTGTTATTACCAGCGCAGGATTTTCTTCCGCGGCCTTATAGATTTCTTCAGTCAAATCCTTTGAATTCATGGCCAAAAGTTTTAACGCCTGAATTTGCTTTTGGGACATTATCTGAATCTGTGATTGAATCTGCCTCTGCTGAAATTCTATTTTTGCCATTGACTGATTATAGTTTCAATTTGGATAAAATTCAATTTTGATTTTTTAGGTTCAGCTTTTTGTTTGCGCATAATGTTCAGCGTCACGGTGCTTGCTGTTTTTTATCTTATGGCTAAAAACTAAAAATACCTGTATAATTTTTTTATGGAAAATTTTGAGCAGTTTGGAATACGGGTTCCAGAAATTCTTTTGCCTAAAGAAAAAGATTTAAAGACCTGGTGTGTTGTTGCGTGTGATCAGTATACGCAGGATTTTGAATATTGGAAAAAAGCGGAGGAGGCGGCCGGAAGTTCTCCTTCAACCTTGCATCTTATTTTGCCGGAAATTTTTCTTTCTTCTTCAGATAAAAAAGAGAGAATAGAAAAAATACGCTCGTCAATGAAAAAGTATCTGGATGAAAATATTTTTGATCCGCCTGAAAAAGAATTTATTTATGTCGAGCGCAAGACTTGCTACGGAAGAATTCGCAAGGGCCTTGTTGCCGCAATTGATTTGGAAACTTATGAATGGAAGCCTTTTTCAAAAAGTTTAATCCGCGCCACGGAAGCCACCATTGCAGAAAGAATTCCTGTGCGCAAGGAAATTAGAAAAGATGCGCCTCTTGAGCTTCCGCATATTATGCTTTTGGTAAATGACCCAAATCATTGCCTTGTAGAAGAGGCAGGCATTGAGGCTAAAAAAAATCTTCCTGTCTATGATGGAGACCTGATGCTGAATTCTGGGCATATTCGCGGCTGGGCTGTGAAGTCAAAGGAAGCGTTTGAAAAAATTTTCTCTGCGCTTGAAAAGCTTAAAAAGGACAATTCTGACAGCAATGGAAATTCATTTTTGTTCGCTGTTGGAGATGGAAATCATTCCTTGGCGACTGCGAAGGCTGTCTGGGATGAGTGTAAAAATTCTGGTTCCGCAGATGAGAATGTTCGTTATGCTCTTGTTGAGATTGTAAATATTTATGATTCCGGGCTGACGTTCGAGCCTATCCACCGGGTTCTTTTTGATTGCAATCCGGCTGGTCTGGTTTCATTCTTGAATGAAAGGCTTGGCGGCGAAATTATAGAAGAGCAGGACAAGAATTCCCTTGAGCAGAATGTAAGAAATTCCAGGGCTGATTTTGGTTTTGTCTTTACGGAAAATGATGTTCAAAAGTATTTTCGAATTAAGACGAAAATTCAAGGGCTTGCAGTTAGCTGTCTTCAGCCGCTGCTTGATGAATTTATTTCTGGCCACTCTGAAACTAAAATTGACTATATCCATGGAAATGATGAAGTGTTCAGGCTTGGCGCCCGGAAAAACGCAGTTGCAGTTCTTCTTCCTCCGATTGCAAAAGATTCGTTCTTTGAAACAATTTCTAGCCGCGGTCCTTTGCCTAGAAAAAGTTTCAGCATGGGCGAGGCTAGTGAAAAGCGGTTCTACCTTGAATGTCGAAAGCTTTTTTCAACTGATAGACTTTCAGTTAATCCTTAAGTATAATCGTTGCTATGATTGTAATGAAATTTGGCGGAAGTTCTGTTGCAAACGCTGACCGCATTAAGCATGTGGCTGAAATAATTCAGGCATATAAGGAAGAGCGTCCTGTTGTTGTCCTGAGCGCAATGGGAGATACAACGGATCATCTTCTTGAGGCTGCCGATGCCGCAGTAAATGGAACTGTCGATATCGAAAAAGTTGAAAAGCTTCATCTTGAAACTGAACTGGAGCTTGGAATTTCTGTTCCGGAAATAAAGGACTTGCTTTGCGAGCTGAAAACTCTTCTTACTGGAATAAGCATGCTGCATGAGCTTACAAAGCGCACACGCGATTATCTTGTGTCTTTTGGCGAGCGTATGTCTGTGCGCATGATGGCGGCCTATCTTTGTTCTCTCGGAACTGAAGCGAAGGCTTTTGATTCATGGGACATTGGCTTTGTAAGCGATTCTAATTATATGTCGGCTGAGCTTCTGGATGAAGTATGGAAAAATATTCCAAGGCATCTTGATGGATATAAAAATGGACAGTCGGATGAAATTCCGATTGTAACAGGATTCATCGCTAAAGATAAGAATGGAATTATAACAACTCTTGGCCGCGGCGGAAGCGATTTGAGCGCAACGATGATTGGCGCCGCAATGAATGCAAAAGAGATTCAGACATGGAAGGACGTTGACGGAATTATGACAACGGATCCTCGCATTGTAAAAGAAGCGCGTCCAGTTGACGAAGTGACTTACGAGGAAGCCCAGGAGCTTGCAATGTTTGGAAGCCAGGTTCTTCATCCGAGGAGCATGATTCCCTGCAGAAAGTCCGGAACTCCTGTCCGTGTAAAGAACAGTTACAACATAAAAAGCCGCGGCACTCTTATTGTTGAGGAGCATACAGGAATTCGTCCGCTTGTTACAGCGATTACAAAAGTAAAGAATGTAACGCTCATAGATATTCAGTCTAGCAGAATGCTTGGCGCCGCTGGATTTCTTGCGCATATCTTCAATCAGTTTTTAAAATGGAATATAAGCATTGATGTGATTGCAACTTCTGAAGTTTCTGTAAGCCTGACTGTTGACGGAAAAACAGATTTGACAGGACTCATTGAAGATTTAAAGCGAGTTGCGGATGTCAATGTAAAAACTGAAAAAGCGATTATTACAATAATCTGCGATGCCTCCAGATCAAGCGTTATAATTGCAAAGGCATTTGAGGGGCTTTCAAAAGAAGGCATAAACGTTCAGATGATAAGCCAGGGCGCAAGCAAGGTTAATATAAGCATGCTCGTGGATACCGATCAGGCTGACAAGACAGTTGGAGCGATTCACTCGGCTCTTTTTGTATAATTTTTGGGAGAACTAGTAATGAAGATTGCATTGGTTGGATATGGAAAAATGGGACATATGCTGGAGCAGTCGGCTTTGTCATTTGGCCATGATGTTGTAACAACAATAGATGTTTTTGCGCAGGATGCTAAAGTAAAAATTCAGAACGGCGAAAGCAAGGCTGTCGCGGATGCGGTTGCTTCAAGCGGAGCGGATGGCATAATAGAATTTACGCACCCTTCGTCCGTGCTTGAGAATATAAAAGCGCTTCTTCCTTTGAAGATTCCTATGGTTGTTGGAACAACAGGCTGGAATGACAAAAAGGATGAGGTTGCGGCTCTTGCGGCAAAATGCGGCGGAACAATTATGACAAGCGCCAACTTTTCTATCGGTGTGAATGTCATGTATAGAATCGTGGAAGAAGCGGCGCGGCTTATAAATAATTTTTCTGAATATGATGCCGCAATATGGGAAATGCATCATAACCAGAAGGCAGACAGTCCGTCTGGAACTGCCCTCGAAATTGCAAACCACCTGCTTTCTGAATTCAAGCGGAAAAATTCAATTGTAACAAATGAGTTCAAAGAGAAGCCTTTGCCTAGCCAGCTTCATGTTTCGTCTACAAGATGCGGTTCTGTTCCTGGAACTCATAAAGTTTTCTTTGACAGCGAAGCGGATACAATTGAAATTTCCCATACAGCAAGAAGCCGCAAGGGATTTGCAAATGGCGCAGTCCATGCCCTGGAAAATCTTTGCTCCATGCTGAAAGACGGCAGGCTTAAGCCCGGCTCTTTGTACGGCATGAACGATGTTTTTCCTGAATTGTTTTAAAACTTTGAGGTAATTTTTTTTCATAAATCAGCCGATAAACTAACGGTATGATTATGACTAAAAAAATTGAATATAGAAAAAATATTTTGTTTCTTTTAGTTCTTTTTTCGGCTGTCTGCCTTTCTTTTGCGGGAACTCATACAGTCGAAAAAGGAGAAACTTATTACTCAATCAGCCGCAAATACGGAATTTCTGTTGAGCAGCTTTGCGTTATGAACAATCTTACGGTAGGCGATGTTTTAAAAGTCGGACAGAAACTTTCAGTTCCTGAAAAAGACGATGAAAAAAAATCTTTGCCTGCGTCTTCACAAAATCAGTCTGCTTCTGAAAGAAAATTTGATACATATACGGTTCAAAAAGGCGATACTTTCTATAGAATTGCCAAGGTCAACGGAATTTCTGTTGATGAGCTTAAGGCGTTGAACAGCCTTGATTCCAATTCAGTTTTAAAGGCCGGACAGCGTCTCAAAATTCCAGTTACAATTGTTGACACATCGGCTTCTTCTCTTCCTAGCCTGCCTTCAAGTGATCCGCGTAAATATTCTGAGAAAAAAGGCGACTCAAAATTAGCATGGCCGGTAAAAAATCCGTCTGTAACCTACATGAATGGAAAAGTGAGCGGAGTTCAGCTCAGCGCGCAAAAGAACGAGAATGTGACTGCAATCCGCGCAGGAACTGTCATGTATGTTGGAAACTACAGAGGCTATGGGCAGGTTGTTTTCATTCAGGCTAAAACCGGGCACATTTATGTTTATTCCGGGCTCGGTTCTATAAAAGTCCGAAAGGGCGATTATGTTGTGTTTGGAGATTCTTTGGGAACAGCCGGCACTGACAGCATAAAAGGTACAAATCAGATTTGCCTGATGGTTTTCCAAAAGTCAAGTCCGATTGACCCCGCAAAAGCTCCAAGAGGCTAGCCGGGGTTTGCCAGCCTAAAAATTATAGCTTGTCAAGCGTTGTCTTCTTTATTCTGAGCATAAAAAAAGAGGAAAGCGCTATTGCAAAAATTTCCGCAACAAGAAAGCAGAACCAGACATTTTCAACTTTTCCTGTGCGTGAAAGAAGATAAGCCACGGGAAGCAAAACGACCAGCTGCCTTACAAAAGAAACTGTCATGCTTAAAAAAGATTTTCCCAAAGCCTGAAATGTTGATCCAAGCGTAATTGCGATTGCGGCTCCGATAAAGCTTGGCGCTATGATTCTCATTGCAGTGCATCCTATTCCTAGCATGTGCTCGCTTGCCTTGAACAGCATCAAAAGTTCCGCCGGGAAGACTTCAAAAATTATAATGCCAAGTATCATAATTGAAATTGCAATTGAAAGAGTTGACTTCACAGTTTTTTTGATTCTGTCTGAATTTCCTGCGCCGTAATTGTACGAAACGATTGGAACCATTCCTGTTGTGAGTCCGAACACCGGCATAAAAATGAAGCTGTTCAGCTTAAAATAAACTCCATAGACTGCTATTGCTGTTGCGGAGAATGTTCCAAGAATTAAATTCATTCCGTAAGTTGTAACAGAATTTATAGACTGAAGAAGAATTGAAGGAATTCCGATTTTGTAAATTTGCCCGATTATTAGAGAGTCTGGCCTGAATCCTTTTAGCTTAAAATGTATATCCGGGTTTTTCTTCAGGTTGAAATAAAGTGAAACTGCTGCTGAAAAAATCTGTCCAATGACTGTTGCCCATGCTGCGCCTGCCATTCCCATTATAGGAAACGGTCCTATTCCAAAAATCATAAGCGGGTCAAGAATTATATTTGTTATTGCGCCGACAAGCTGCGTTATCATTGTGTAGAATGTTCTTCCTGTTGCCTGCAGAAGCCTGTCCGACATTGTTGAAACAAAAAGCGCGAAAGATGCCATTGTTATTATTTTTAAATACTCGTCGCCAAACTGAATAATCTGCTCGCTGCTTGACTGGGTTTTTAAATAAGTTTTTGTAAAAAGAAATCCAAGGAAAAAGAAAAGTATAAAGCTGCAGACTGAAAGGAAGAGTCCGTTCATGGCGATTTTATTTACACCATCGCTGTCCTTTTGACCAAGCTTCATTGCCAGAAGCGCATTTACACCGACCGCAGTTCCTATTGAAACTGCAATCATTAATGTCTGTACGGGAAATGCAAGCGATATTGCGGTCAGCGCATTTTCACCTATCCGCGCAACAAAAATGCTGTCAACAATGTTGTAGCATGCCATTACAAGCATTGAAAGCATTATTGGCAATGACATATTTAAAAGGAGTTTTGTTACAGGCATTACGCCCATTTTGTTTTCTTTGATATTTTCTGACATTCGCCAATGTTATAGTAAAATATTCTTTTTATCAATCAGTGTTTATGGATTTAGCCCTAATTTCGAGTTTTTATAGGGAGCAAAAAAATAGCACAAGGAGAGAGGCGGCTGGCAAAAACACTCAGTTTTGCTGCTGCAAAAGCGGCAATGATAATAGTTACAAGGCAAAACTGCGTTGTAGCCCGAATATCGGGGGGGGACAGACGTATCTCGACTGTCAGCTATTTTTTTATATTGAATTATAGTTAACTCAAAATTAGGGCGATTTAGAATAATTCTATCTGGACAGGATTTTTTTTAATCTTGCCGATTGAAAAATTTTTCTGTCTGTCCATTGTGTCATTTATTATTCTCTTGAAAATTTCCATGCAAAGCCGTGCATCGTCATTTGCGCGGTGTGCAGCCTTTGCTTCTATGCCAAATCTTTTTGCAAGGCTCTGAAGCTTGTACTGTCCTTTTTCCTGCTCTTTTATAAAATCAGGATATGCCCATCTTGAAGCATTCAAAGTGTCTATGCATATATTTGGAAGCTCTGGATGGTTGAATCTTTTCAGTTCTGAATTTATAAAGCCAAGATCAAACTGCGCATTGTGCGCCACTAAAACAGCTTCTTTTCCGCCGATAAATTTTAGAAACTGCGGGACTGCTTCTTTTGCGCATGGGCAGCATGAAATCATTTCGCTTGTGATATGGGTAAGCTCTTTTATAAACTGCGGAATCTCTATTGGCGGTTTTATTAAAACATCGAACGGCTCGCCAATAACGCCCTCGCAGTTGAATTTTACAGCTCCGATTTCTATTATAAATTCTGTTTCAGCTTTCAAGCCTGTGGTTTCTGTGTCAAATGCGACAAAGGTTTTTCCTGAATAAAATTCCTTGGCGAGATTTTTAAAGCTGTTGAAAATTTTAAATGCCATACATATAAAAAAGGTATCTGCAAAATGTTTTTGCAGATACCGGTATTGATTTTAAGTTCAGCCTGCCGCGTTAAGAACTGCGTTTATTTCTTCTGAAATATCTGAGCAAAGCTTGTCGGCGGCTTTTTTTGCTTCTTCCAGCGCTTCGTCGGTTTTTGCTGCTACAGGAACTGTGCTGTTGATGTAGAACTTAATCTTAGGCTCTGTTCCGCTTGGACGCGCGCTTACGATTGTTCCGCCCTCAAGAACGAACTGGAGGACATTGCTCTTTGGCCACGGAAGCTTTTCTTTTGAAGACGGATTCGCCGGATCAAAAGCAACCTGCTGCTGGATGTCGCGGATTTTTACGACTTTCTTTCCGCCTAGAGAAGTAAGGCCTTCTGTGCGGAGCTTTGTCATAATTCCGCCCATGATTTTCGGACCTTGTACTCCCGGGAAGTATTTGCTGATTGCACGGTCTTCAAAAAGTCCGTACTCCTTGTACATATCGTTTAAATGCTCAAGAAGCGATTTGCCCTTGCTTGCCCAGTAAAGTGTCATTTCTGCGCACATTGCGGCTGCCGAGATTCCGTCTTTGTCGCGTACTTCTGTTTCTACAAGGTAGCCATAGCTTTCTTCAAGTCCGAACACGTAGTTTCCGCTTCCGTCTTTTTCCATCTGGCCTTCATCGTACGCAATCCACTTGAAGCCAGTAAGACATTCTTTTACAGCTACATTGTATTTCTTTGCGATAGAATCAACAAAAGGCGAGGTTACTATTGAGCGGATGAGAACCGGGTTTTCTGGCATTTTGTTGAATTCTTTTTTTGAAAGAAGAACATAGTCTGCAAGAAGCGCGCCCATCTGGTTTCCTGAGACGAGAACATATTTTCCATTTTTGTCAGGAAATGCTGTTCCGAATCTGTCTGCGTCTGGATCTGTTGCCATTACGACATCAGCTTTTTCTTTTTCTGCAAGCTCAACTGCCATTTTTAATGCAGGCGCTTCTTCTGGATTCGGCTTTTCTACTGTCGGGAAATCACCGTTTCCTTCACGCTGCTCTGGAACTGTAATTACATTCAGGCCAAGGTCTCCGAGGACTTTCTCAACGTGCATTGCGCCAGTTCCATGAAGCGGAGTGTAAACAACTTTTACGCTGCTTGCTTTTTCTTTTATAAGCTCAGGCCGATAAAGGTTTGACTTTATCATCGCCTGGAATTTTTCATCGATTTCCTTGTCGATTAAAACGATTTTTCCGGACTTTATAGCCTCGTCTTTTTCAATAAGCTTTGCTTCTTTTACTGCGTTGACTTCATCGATAATTCCCTTGTCATGAGGCTCAACAACCTGAGCGCCGTCGTCCCAGTAAGCTTTGTATCCGTTGTACTGCGGCGGATTATGGCTTGCAG
The DNA here is from genome assembly GCA_964607295.1 of uncultured Treponema sp. GTDB lineage: Bacteria > Spirochaetota > Spirochaetia > Treponematales > Treponemataceae > Treponema_D. The sequence goes on from CAZSJX010000002.1 coordinate 130,094, forward strand.
TTACGACAACTCCAGTCTTGCATCCTAGAATTCTAATTGCATAGGAAAGCTCTGGTGTAGGACGAAGCGAAGTGAAAAGGTAAGCCTTGATTCCGTTTGCGGCAAAAACCCTTGCTGTGATGTCAGAAAATTTATCATGGTTGTGGCGGCTGTCATAAGCTACGCATGTGCTCAGCGTGCCGTTCTTTGCTTCCTCAGGGAACGCCTTGATTAAATAGTTCGCAAGGCCCTGTGTCGCCTTTGAAATGTTGAGAGTGTTCATGCGGTTTGTTCCTCCGCCCATTACACCGCGGAGTCCGCCTGTTCCAAACTCAAGGCTCTGGTAGAACCGGTCTTCCAGCTCGGCCATGTCTTTTTTTGCGACTAAGTCTTCAACTTCCTTGCGAAAGGAATCATCTTTTTCTTCAGCAATGTACTTTGCGGCTCTTTCAAGTATTTCTTTCTCTTCCATAATACTAACTTCCTTGAATTTATTGAAAAATCAGCTAAGTCTAACATAGTTGATTTATTTTTTCTATAGCTCTGTTTTTTCGCACAAAAGTTCTGCCAATGTCTGGCTGCATTCAAGTCCGTTGAGCAGGCTTTTCATTCTCGTTTCAGACTCCTGCTTTTTTAAATTGTCCTGCTGCTTCTTTACGGCGCGAATTAAAATATTTTTTGGCGTGTGGCTCATGTCGATAAATTCTAAGACCTGAACCGCGTATCCGTATTGCTCAAGAAGCTCCGCGCGGACTGCATCAGTTGCAATTGCCGCAAGCCGCTCCCGTAAAATTCCGAATTTTTCAATTGAAGCGAACGGACTTTCTGCTTTGATTTTTTTCTTTTCGAGCTGGCTGTTTATTTCATGCTGGCAGCAAGGAACTGAAAGGATTGCTTTTGCGTTGTGCCTGACCGCATATTCAAGCGCAAAATCTGTTGCGGTGTCGCAGGCATGAAGAGTGATTACTATATCTGGATTTTTTTCAGATGAATAGTCTGCGATATTTCCGGTTTTGAATTCAAGGTTCCTGCATCCAAGCTTCTCTGCAAGGGCGGCGCAGTTTTTTATTACATCTTCTTTTAGATCAAGGCCTGTTATGCAGACAGGAATTTTTTTCAGCTCCATGAAAAAATAATAAACGGCAAATGTTAAATAGGATTTTCCTGAGCCAAAGTCAACAATTCTTAGCGGATTTTCCTGACTGTAAGGAATTTTGTTCAGCTTTTCAATATTCTCAATTATGTCATTGATAAATTCGAGGAACCTGTTTATCTGCCGGAACTTGTCATATTTTTGCGCGACAACTTTTCCGCTTTTTGTCATTACTCCAAGCTCTATTAAAAACGGAACAGGAATTCCTTCCTGCATGATATAATTTTTTACCCTGTTGAAATTATTCGAAAATTTTTGTTCCGCAGGAAAAGCTTGGGACGCTTTTTTGAAAACTTTTATTTCGCCCTTTTTGTTTGCCATTGCTGTAATTTCTTCGGTGTCTGTTTTTACAATGCAGTTTTTAAATGCTGTTCCCGCGTGTTTTTCTATAAATTCCCGCGCCTGCTCTGCGGTGAAACTCTTTTGAAATGCCTGCTTTTCCGTGAAAAATTCAGCCTGAAATTCATTCTGTTTTTTTGCTGAAGGAGACGGGTTTTTCCAAATCCGGACTTTTATGTAAGGCTTGCCGAAAATTTCCTGGCAGCTTTTTGATGGCTTTGAAAGTACTGCGCTTAAAATCATGCCTTTTATATTATCACAAACATTCATTTTTGAGGATAGTATATAATATTCAGACAGCCCTTGGTTATGCAAACATATTAATTGAAAATTATTACCATATAATTTATAATGGCTTCATCATGGGAAAGGTATTTGTTTTTGTGAATCAGAAAGGCGGTGTCGGCAAGACTACATCTGCTATAAATATCGGCGCGTACATTGCTGTTGGCGGAAAGAAAGTTCTGCTTGTTGATTTTGACAGCCAGGGAAATATGTCCAGCGGTGTTGGAGTCAGCAAAAAAAAACCTACCATTTATGAGCTTCTTGCAGGACAGTCTTCAATAGATGAAACCATAAAACATTCTGGCGTAAAAAATCTCGATGTTATAAGCGCGTCTATTGATTTGTCCGGAGCTGCAATTGAGCTTGTGGACCAGGAGAACCGTGAGTATTTTTTAAAGAATGCGCTTGCTCCCGTGCGTGATAAATATGATTATATTCTGATTGACTGTCCGCCTTCCCTTGGAATTCTTACGTTGAACGGACTTGCCGCCGCGGATGCTGTTCTTGTTCCTATGCAGTGTGAGTATTTTGCGCTGGAAGGAATCACGCTTCTTTTGCAGACTGTAAAGAAAGTTCAGGAAAGCATAAATAAAAATCTTGTCATAGGCGGAATATTTTTTACAATGTACGATTCAAGAACACGTCTTGCGCAGGATGTTGTTATGCAGGTAAAGAGCTATTTCAAGGATGTTGTGTTCAATACAATTATTCCGCGCAATGTAAGGCTTTCTGAAGCTCCGTCTCATGGAGAGCCGATTTGTGTCTATGATCCGAACTGTGTAGGCGCAAAAAGCTATCAAAGACTCGCAGAAGAGGTAATCAGCCGTGGCTAAACATCAGGGATTAGGAAAAGGACTTGGCGCCTTGATGCAGGAGGCTGAAATATCTGGAGAACCGTCTGAAACTGGTGTTCAGGTAAAAGAGAATGTTTCTTCTGTAAGTTTAAATCTTCCGGCTGGAATTTCATCCGATGAGAACGGAACTCTTTGGGTTGATCCGGCTCTATTGAAACCGAATCCCCGGCAGCCAAGAACATATTTTGATGACGAGAAGCTTGCGGAGCTTACTGAGTCAGTTCGCAAGGAAGGAATACTTTCTCCTGTCATAATTGAAGATGCCCAGGACGGAATGTTTTTTATCATTGCAGGCGAGCGGCGTACCCGTGCGGCCCGTGCAGCTGGCCTTAAAAAAATTCCGGTTCAGCTTAGAAAATATTCAGAGCAAAGAAAGCTTGAGGTCGCGCTGATAGAAAATATTCAGCGTACAGATTTGAATGCGCTGGAAGAAGCCCAGGCTTATTATGACTTGATGGAACTTGGAAACTTGACGCAGGATCAGGTTGCTGAGCGTGTCGGAAAGAATAGATCTACTGTTGCGAACTGCCTGCGCCTGCTAAAGCTTCCAGAGGATATTCAGAAGGCTCTTGTTGCGGACACAATTTCTTCTGGACATGCGCGCGCAATTTTAAGCCTGGAAAATGATTCTGACAAGCGGATTCTTTTTGGGAAAATAATGGGGCAGGGGCTTTCTGTAAGGCAGGCTGAAAATGCTGCCAGGGAAATGAAAAGCGGAATTTCTCCGGCTGTGAAACCTGAGCCGAAGCCTGAGCAAAAAAGAGACCCGAATCTTGCGGCTCTTGAGCAAAAACTTATCGGGCGGCTTGGAACAAAAGTTCAGCTTAAAGGCGGATTCAGCAGCGGAACAATTTCGATAAATTATTTTTCGTCTGAAGATTTGGACCGCATTTTTAATTTGATTGTCCCTGACGCTGATTTGTAGTTCTGCTGAAATTTTTCTGCGGCTAGTTTCTGCAATGGATTTTCATCCGGTCCTTAGAATTTGTTCACTTGAAAAAAAATAGTAAGAGTTTATAATCGTTGAAAATGTCTGCAAAAAAACAAAAAAGAAAAACGACAGCAAAAAAACGGACTCCACGCAAGAAAAAGCCAAAGGTAATTCTTGACAGTAAAAGCGTCATGCTTTTGTCTGCATCCATTGTTTTTTTGTGCGCAGTTTTTCTTTCAATGGCATTCGTTTTTTCATCACCACGAAAAGAGAAAAAGCCTGATGCGGCAAATGACGGCCAGCTGGTTTTGCGTCAGGAAGAAAAAAACAAGCCTGCTGAAAATAAAAAGATTCCAGAGAATAAAATAATCCGTCCGGAAAAAGCTCAGCCTGAAAAAAAATCCGCAGTTCAAAAGCCTGTTGAAATTCAGCAGGAAGTTAAAAAGCCGGCTGAAAAAAAGTCTGAGCAAAAAAGTCCGCAGCCCGCTTCCAGACCTGAATCAAAAAAGGAAGAGCCGAAGCTTGCGTCTGTAAATGTTCCTCCAAAAAAAACTGAGGAAACCAGGCTTGAAAAATATTCGATTCCGGCTGCAAAGAATAACGCGACGCTTGTTTTCATAATTGATGACGGCGGATATGATACTTATAATTTAAAGCTTTATACGAGCCTTCCTTTTCCGGTTGCTGTTGCGGTTCTTCCGAAGCTTGCACATTCAAAGGACTGCGCGGCAATTGTTAGGAATTCAGGGCAGGAGCTTATGCTTCATCAGCCAATGCAGGCCCAGAATTTAAATCTCAATCCTGGCGCTGGCGCAATTTTGCCCGATATGTCTTTGAGTGAAGTTTACAGGCAGGTTTCAGAAAACATTTCGGAAATTGGACCTGTGAAAGGTCTTAACAACCATGAAGGCTCTCTTATAACTTGCGATGTTATGAAAATTGGAGCAGTTCTTGATGCGGTTCTTGACAACGGTATTTTCTTCGTGGATTCTAGAACTTCAGCGCAGACAAAAGCTCCTCAGGCTGCTTTGGAAAGAGACATGAAAATTCTTGAGCGTGATGTTTTCATAGACGATATAATTTCCAAAGATGAAATGCTTGCTCAAATATACCGCGGGCTTGGAATTGCAAATAAAAATGGAAAAGTTATAATGATTGGCCATGTTGATAAGTCTGCAAAAATTCTTCCGCAGCTTTTAAATGATATGTATCCATATTTAAAGCAAAAAGGATACAGGTTCGCTTTTCCTTCGCAGATTTAAAAATAATTTTACTTGGAGTATATATGAAAGTTCTTGGAATAGAGTCTTCCTGTGATGAGACAGCCTGCGCAATTGTTGAGGATGGCCGGAAAATTTTGAGCAATGTTGTTGCGACTCAAATTCCTTTCCATCAGATTTATAAAGGCGTTGTTCCTGAGATTGCAAGCCGCAAGCATGCTGAATGGATTCTTCCTGTTGTAAGACAAAGCCTTGATGAAGCGCATTTGTCTCTTGATGATATCGATGCGGTTGCCGCTACAAACCGGCCTGGACTTATGGGCGCGCTTTTGGTGGGGCTTACTTTTGGAAAAACTTTAGCGTGGGCTGCAGGCAAGCCTTTTATTGCCGTTAACCACATGCTTGGACATATGTATGCGGCTCATCTTGAAAATGATATTCCGTATCCGTATATCGGACTTTTGGTTTCTGGCGGGCACAGCATTATTTCAAAAGTGAATGCCTTTGATGATTTGGAAATTTTAGGAACTACAATAGATGACAGTGTAGGCGAGGCTTTTGACAAGGTTGCAAAATACTATGACCTGGGATATCCAGGCGGAGTTATAATTGACAGGCTTGCTAAGAACGGAAATCCGGCGGCGTTCAGCTTTCCTCTTCCGAAGCTCGACAAGGGAGACCACCGGTATGATGTTTCTTTCAGCGGGCTGAAGACTGCTGTTATCCATCAGGCTGATATGTTTTTGAACGAAGGATTCGAAAAGTCTGTTGAAAATATTGCGGCATCTTTTCAGGAGACTGCCTGCAGAACTTTGGTTTCAAGGCTGCTTAGGGCGGTGGAAGACACAGGACTGAAGACTGTTGTTGCCGGAGGCGGTGTCGCTGCCAATTCGCGGCTTAGGGCATTGCTTGCTGAGCATAAGGAAATAAACTGCATTTTTCCGCCTTTAAAATTATGCGGCGACAATGGCGCGATGATTGCCGGTGTTGCATATCATTTTTTGAAGCGCGGAGAAACAAGTCCGCTGAATACAACAGCCTGCGCAAGAATTCCGCAGTTCAAAAGGGGACTTGCAAATCTTGAGGCTTTTGGAAGAAGATAAATTCTTGCGTTAAATTGTTCAGAAAGCCTGGCGCGCTGTTTGCAAACTCTGCATCAAATGAGTTTTTTTCAGCATTGTCTTGCATAAAAATTTTTTGCGCGCGCTTTGCTGGTATCTGTCTGTTTGTTTTTAAAACGCTTTGGCTTTTACAAATTCATATATTTTTGTATAATGAAAAATGTATTTTAAAACTTCCGGCAGCAACGGGAAGTTTTTTTATCGAGGTTCAACTATGGCAAAAAAAAGCGATAATGCTGTAAAGGGAGCCGCACGCGCTCCTCACCGTTCATTGTTTTATGCAATGGGTTATACTGACGAAGAACTTGACCGCCCGCTCGTTGGAGTGTGCTGCGCTAAGAATGAGATTATTCCAGGACATATTGAGCTTGACAGAATTGCAGAGGCTGTAAAGGCCGGAATCCGCATGGCTGGCGGAACTCCGATTGAATTCCCGGCAATTGGCGTTTGCGACGGAATCGCAATGGGACACGAGGGAATGAAATATTCGCTTGTAACGCGCGAGCTTATCGCTGACTCTGTTGAATGTGTTGCAAAGGCGCACCAGTTTGACGCTCTTGTCATGATTCCTAACTGCGACAAGATTGTTCCTGGAATGTTGATGGCTGCTGCCCGCCTTGACCTGCCGACTGTTTTCTGCTCTGGCGGACCTATGATGCCGGGACATCTTCCGGGCCATGACTCTTCAAATCCTTATTCAGATAAAAATCTTTCGCTTACAGATATGTTCGAGGCTGTCGGAGGTCTTGCTGTCGGAAAAGTCACAGACGCTCAGCTTGAGGAAATGGAGCATTACGCCTGCCCTGGCTGCGGAGCTTGCTCTGGAATGTTCACGGCGAACTCAATGAACTGCCTTACAGAAGTTCTCGGACTCGGGCTTCCGGGCAATGGAACTATTCCAGCGGTTACAGGAAGAAGAATCGCGCTCGCAAAGCACGCCGGAATGCAGGTTATGGAGATGTACAGGCGCGGAATCACAGCGCGGCAAATGATGACAAAGGAAAATTTCCGCAACGCCCTCACAGCTGACATGGCTCTTGGATGCTCTTCCAACACAATGCTCCATGTGCCAGCAATCGCGCACGAGGCTGGAATTACAATCGACCTGCATGAGGTGAACAAGATTTCTGAGCGCACGCCGAATTTGTGCCATCTGGCTCCTGCCGGACACACATTCATGTGCGAGCTTGACGATGCGGGCGGAGTCCAGGCTGTTCTTGCAGAGCTTGCGAAGAAGAATCTTATCAACACAGACTTGATTACTGCCACAGGAAAGACAATCGCTGAGAATATAAAGGGCGTGAGAAACCGCAATCCTGAAATTCTTCGTCCGATTGAAAATCCATTCAGCGACAACGGCGGAATCGCAATTTTGTTCGGAAACCTTGCTCCAGACGGAACTGTTGTAAAACGCTCAGCCTGCGCAAAGGAGCTTATGTACCATACAGGTCCTGCGCGTGTGTTTGACGGCGAGGAAGAGGCGATGGACGCGGTTCAGAAGTCGCAGATTCATCCGGGAGATGTGGTTGTGATCCGTTACGAAGGACCGAAAGGCGGACCTGGAATGCGCGAAATGCTCGCTGTTACTGCGGCTCTTGCAGGACAGGGGCTTGACAAGCAGGTTGCTCTCATCACTGATGGAAGATTTTCCGGCGCAACACGCGGAGCTTCGCTCGGCCACTGTTCGCCTGAAGCCGCTGTCGGCGGACCGATTGCCTTGGTGGAGGAGGGCGATAAAATCACTCTCGACATCAACAACTACAAGATTCATCTTGAAGTAAGCGATGAGGAGCTTGAAAGAAGACGCAGAAACTGGAAGCCGCACGAGCCGAAAGTCAAGAGCGGATATCTTGCGCGCTATGCCAAGCTTGTAAGTTCTGCCGACAAGGGCGCAATACTTCAGTAAATATAAATAAGAGGATATTAAAAAATGAAAATTACAGGTTCGCAGGTTGTTATTGAATGTCTTATAGAGCAGGGAGTTGATACTATTTTTGGTTATCCAGGCGGAAATATTCTTAACATTTATGATGCTCTTTACAAGAATTCCGGCAGAATAAATCATATATTGACGGCCCATGAGCAGGGTGCTGCCCATGCTGCTGACGGATATGCGCGTGCAACAGGAAACGTCGGAGTCTGCATGGCGACAAGCGGTCCTGGCGCTACAAATCTTGTGACAGGAATTGCTACAGCCTATATGGATTCAAGCCCGATTGTTGCGATTACTTGCAATGTTCCAAATAATCTTTTAGGAAAAGACACATTTCAGGAAATTGATATCACAGGTGTGACCATGCCGATTACTAAGCAGAATTTTATGGTCCGTGATGTAAAAGATTTGGCAAGAACCATAAGAGAAGCTTTCTTCATTGCAAAGACTGGCCGTCCGGGGCCTGTTCTCATTGATATTCTGAAAGACGTTACAGCCGCGGAAGTTGACTTTGAGCCGCTTTCAAAGGAAAATGAAAGAAACGCTGTTCTTGTAGAAAACCATTCAAACCTGAAAAGAATTGCTGAAATAAATGTTCCATCTGACGAACAGATAAAAAAAGTCGCTGAGCTTATAAACAGTTCAAGCCGGCCGTTTATTTATGCCGGCGGCGGAATTGGAATAAGCGGCGCAGAAAAAGAACTTCTTGAGCTTGCGGAAAAAGCGAATATTCCTGTAGCAGAAAGCCTTATGGCGCGCTCATCGTTTCCGGCGACACATCCTTTGTGCACATGGATGATTGGAATGCATGGAACAAAGGCAAGCAACATGGGCGTTACTGAATGTGATCTTTTGATTTCTCTTGGCTCACGGTTCAGCGACCGCGTTATTCTGGATTCTTCTAAATTTGCCCAGAATGCGAAGGTTGTTCACATTGACATTGATCCTGCGGAAATCAATAAAAATATTCCGGCCTATACTTCTCTTGTTGGAGATTTAAAGTATATTCTCAGCCGCCTTATTCCTTCTGTTGAAAAAAAAGAACGCAAGGAGTGGATTGAGCAAATTCAGGCGTGGAAAAAAGAATATCCTGAATGTTACGATAAGAAACCGGAACATTCTATAAATCCGAAATTTATCTGCGAATGTATAAACAAGATTGCAGGTGAAGACACATTTATTACAACAGAAGTCGGACAGCATCAGATGTGGACTGCCCAGTTCTATCCGTTTACAAAGCCGCGGACTTTTATAACTTCCGGCGGACTTGGAACAATGGGATTTGGAACTGGAGCCGCAATGGGAATTCAGTTTGCTGATAAAAACAACCGTGTTGTCCATATTGCAGGAGACGGCTCGTTCCGCATGAATTGCAATGAGCTTGCGACAATCCAGCATTATAATCTTCCGATTGTGATTATCGTTGTGAACAACCATGCGCTTGGAAATGTAAGAATGTGGCAGCGTCTCTTCTACGGAAAAAGATTCAGCCAGACAACTCTTGACTTTGGCCCGGACTGGTGCAAGCTTGCTGATGCCTATGGAATAAAAGGTTACAAGGCTTCCAATGCGAAGGAATTTGAAAAAGTTTTCGCGGAAGCTTTTGCTGCAAAAAAGCCTGCTGTAATTGACGCTGAAGTTGACATTGACGAGATGGTTCTTCCTATGGTTCCTGGCGGAAAGCCGATTTATGATATGATAATGAAGCTCAGCGAAGAGGTTATGAACTGATATGAAAAAGGACCTCAGAGAGGCAAAGCGTTTTACTGAAATTGGGCGTGTTGACTGTGAGCGTATTTGCGCTTTGCCCGGAGTCCTTGAGGATATAAGCATATCTGGATTCAGCGCGCATTTTCCAAATCCAGTTTTTGTTGATTCAGAAGAGGAATATACAGTCTTTATGACTTTTTCGCGTCAGGATTTTTTGCGTCCGCTAGAATTTGTGTGCGTTCCAAGATGGAAAAATGAGTATGAAGACCAGACTGAAATTGGATTTAAAATTCTGCGCTCTCCAGATTCGCCGGCGTTGGCGGCTTTTATAAACAGCCTCCAGGAAAATTCAGAAGAAAATTCTGAGCCTGCTGATATGATTATTTCTCCAGAAGCGGAATTTGTAGAATGAGCATTTCGATAGAAAAAATTTCTGGCGCGGCGTTTCTTTCTTTCCCGGAAATGTATGAGATTTTAGAGGAAGAGCTGACAGGGCGGCTCTCTGTTTCCATGGAAAATGCAGTTCGCTACGGGGAGCTTCTTTATATTCCTGACTATGATGCAAGAAATTCTGACGGAAGCTTTAAAGTTCCTTACTTCTGCAGAAGCGCAATGCTTGCTCCTTTTATGCTCAAATTTGATTCAATCGGAGAAGCTTCTGGCGAACTGAAAAAAATTCAGCGTTCCTGGGCTTCATGCAGCTCTGCCTGTTTTAGAAGAGCCGCATTGATTCAAGAAAAACTGCCGTATATTAATTTCAAGCCTAAGAATTTTCCGGCAAAAATTCCTTCATCTGAAATTGGTCTTTTTTGCCTGCTGGACAAGAATACGATGATTGCTTCTGCAAAAACATCCAGCCCGCTTCCTGCCGGGAAAATTTCATTTATAGAAGACCACGAAAATCCTCCGAGCCGTGCATACTTGAAAATTCAGGAAAGCCTTTCTGTTGCAGACAGTATTTTCGGATGCGGACTTCCTTCTGCGGAGTCAAGATGCTTTGAGGCTGGAGCCTGTCCTGGAGGCTGGACTTATGTTCTTGTAAATCTGGGAGCAAAAGTTTTTGCCGTTGACAGAAGTGAGCTTGCCGCGCCTTTGATGAAAAATCCGCTTGTGGAATTTATGGCGCATGATGCTTTTACGCTTAAGCCCGAGGCTCTTGGAGAATTTGACTGGGTTTTCAGCGATGTAATATGCTATCCTGAACGTCTTCTTGAATGGATAAAAATGTGGCTTGAAAGCGGAAAAACAAAAAAAATGATATGCACAATAAAAATGCAGGGAAAAACCGACTGGAATCTGATTTCAAAATTTGAAGAAATTCCAGACAGCAAAGTCGTTCACCTAAACTATAATAAGCACGAGCTCACTTTTATACATTGTCAGAAGTCTTAAGTTTTCCGCTAGAAATATCGCTTGCGGGCGGTTGGCGCGCTTTTGGATATTAAGTGTTTTTCAGTCTATTTATCCATTATTGTGATTTCCACACGGCGGTTTCTTGATTTGCCTTCCTCTGTGCTGTTGGTCGCAACCGGACGTTCTGCTCCAAAGCCTTGCGTGAACACATGGAATCTGTCGCGTACATTCAGTCCGATTAAATATTCCGCCACTGCCTCTGCTCTTTCTTCGCTTAGAATTTTCCGCATCTTTTCTGTTCCGGCAAGAGCAGTGTGTCCTGTGACCAAAATATCGTTGTCCGCCCAGTTTTCAAGAATTTTTGCAATCTGCTGAATTTTCAGCTTTTCACTTTTCAGAAGAACCGCGCTGTCCGGCTCAAACTGAATATTTTCTATTGCAATTGTAAGGCCTTTCTCGTCCGGCTTTACAACGACATTCTCAAGTCCAAGCTCCTTTATTTTTTCCTGCACAGAAGAAATGTTTTCAGCTGTATTTGTCCTTGCGAATTCTGTAACTTCCGCATGGGCCGTTCCTCTGAATTCAAAAATATTTCCCTTGGAAGTTTCTATGAAAATTCTGAATGTCTCTGTATAGTGGTCAATTGCGCCCTTGCTGTTGTCCCAGAAAATTGTCTCGTCGCTGAATCCGCGTGTTGTAACGGGAGCGTCGTCAAAGTCATAGTTCTGGACAGGCGGATTTTCCATATACATTGTGTATCTGACACGTATTTTATGGAGACCGGAATTTTCATCCAGGCCTTCGTAAGTGTATTCAGCATTGAAAGGAACTTTGTACGGTCTTTCGATTCCAAATCCTTTTCTTAAGTCGTGAGCCTCATGTCCTTTTGCAGTCCACTTTTCTCCAGGAAAAATTTCTTTGTCCGGAAAAACAGGAACATCGCGCACGGTCGGCATAAAATATTCATCTCCAATTGTATAAACGCCGTTTTTGCTTCTTTTAAAAATGCTTTTGTAATCTTCTCCGTAAGAAAATTTTGCGCCGGTATAGGTTCCTGTGGAATCTTCGGTAGTCATAAAAATGCAGTCGTGAATTCCCTGGCCGTCTTTTGTTACATCAGTGATTTCCGCTGAAACTCTGTTTACAATTATTGAATGGTGGCTCTTCCGGTGATTTACAAAAATATCCTCGTCAACTGTGGAAAGAATTCTGTAGCGGTCGCCCTTCTGGTATTTAAATTCAAATCTAACGCCTTTTTCAGAAGATTCCTGCGCAAAGAATAAGGCGGAAAAAATTAGCAAAACTGAAACCAATGAGATTTTTCTTTTCATTCTGATATGATAAAATTGAATCATGGAAATTTCAACAGCGAATGGTCTTATAGGCGGAAAATTTATTTTTTGCATTTCAATGATTTTTATGCTGGCGGCTGGCTTTGTTTTCGGCAGGCTGGTACAAAAGATGAAGACCGCCTCGGAAGTCAAGCGGCAAAGAAAAGATGCTGTAAATAGAAGCCGCGCGGTTTTGGGCGGACAGTTCAGTGAGCAGATTGCGCCGTTTCTGCCTGGTTTTCCGTGCAATCCCGGGGACGTTCGCTTTCTAGGGAAGCCGGTCGATTTTGTTGCTTTTCCTGGAACCGCGCAGGGGAATGATGTGAATGAAATTTATTTTATAGAAGTGAAATCCGGACAGAGCAAGCTAAGCCCGCGGGAAAAGCAAATCAAGGCAGCGGTGGAGCAGGGAAAAGTAAAATACATTGAGTACAGAATTCCTGCTGCGGGCGGAAAAAACTAGGATTCGCTGGGGGGCAAGGCAATTGCCGCGGCAGCTTGTTCTTCAGTTTTTAGCAGCCAGCCTTGCCCAGGTTTTCTACAAGAAGCTTTTCACATTGTTCTTTTGGCATTGGCTTTCCAAGAAGGAATCCCTGGATTGTGCGGCAGTTGAATTTCTGAATCATTTTCAGCTGATCTTCGTTTTCAACACCTTCCGCGATTGTGTTCAGTCCCATTTTTGAAACAAGTGAAATTATGCTTTCTGTAAGGTTTGCTTCAAAGGCATCTTTTGCCGCAATGTTCGAAACAAAGGATTTATCAATCTTTAAAGTTGTGAGCGGCAAAAGCTGCAAATATCTTAGTGAAGAGTATCCTGTTCCGAAGTCGTCCAGCGAAAGTCCTATGCCCTGTTCTCTTATTTTATTCAGCTTGGCGATTGTGTCCTCCACATTGTCAATAAGAACGCCTTCTGTGATTTCAATCTCGAGATGCTTCCTGTCTATTCCGGACTTTTCAATTTTCTTGAACAGCTTTTCAATAAAGTCTTCCTGAACAAACTGCACTGGAGAGACGTTTACAGACATTATTCCGCTGAAGCTGAATTTCATTTCCCATTCCTTGATTGTTGAAAGCGCGGTTGTCAAAACCCAGTCGCCAAGCGGAACAACAAGATGCGTTTCCTCTGCAAGCGGAATAAACTGCTCCGGGCTTATCCATCCCAAGTCGCTGTCGTACCATCTAAGAAGCGCCTCAAAGCCACGCAGAGCCTTTGTTTTTGCATCGAACTGAGGCTGGTAATATAGCTGGAAGTTTCTGCTTGCCATCGCCTTTGACATTTTAGTTTCAATGTTCAGCTTGCTTAGAAATTTTTCCTGCATCAGTGAGTGAAAGCAGGCGACGTTGTTCTTGCCGTTTTTCTTTGCCTCTATTTTTGCCATGTCAGCGAATTTCAAAAGATCTTCTGCCTTTTTTGAGTCGTCCGGAAAGAGCGAAATTCCGCCTGAAATTCCAATTCCTTCCGCATTTAAAAAACGGAGGGCTTTCCTTGAAATTGCGACAGCCTCATCGCGGTCCTTTATGTTCTTGTACAGGAGCACAAATTCATCTCCGCCGAATCTTGTCGCGGTAACATTCTTTGACTCCATGAGCTTGAGAATTGTGGCTACCTGCTTTAAAAGCTCATCACCAGCGTTATGTCCCCTTGAGTCATTGATGTCCTTCATATTGTCAATGTCGAATAGAAGAATTCCAAACTTTTCGTTTTTTTCAACAGCATCTTTTATTTGAACTTTCATCATTGTAGAAAGCCACGCCCGGTTGTAAAGATCAGTAAGAGAATCGTGGTATGCTGTAAACAAAAGCTGCTCATTCAGCTGCTGGATATTTTTCAGCTGGGAATCTAAATTCAGCCTGCTTGATTTCAGCTGGTTTGTCACTTCCTCAAGCTTTTTATTCTGCTCGCTCAGCGCGGACTCATATTCCTTTGCCTGGGAAACATTTGTCAGCGAAACCGCAATGTAGTCGAGCGGAACACATTTTGCCACAAGCTGAATCCATATAGAAAAATTATGCGAGTAAAATGTTTCTTCAAGCGTTTTCTTTGTCTTTATAGTTTCAACTGCCATGTCAAACCAGTTTAGGTTCGGGCTTATTTTTTCCTTGAAGCTTGAAAATAAAACTCCTTCCTTTATAAGATTTTTTGTAAGGCTTCTGAAACATTCGTTTACATAGACAATTGAAAAATCTATTATTGCCTCGCCTTGCTTTACTGGAGCCGCAATAATAACTGCAGCTGGTATTGTATCTAAAATAGTTTTATATTCAGAAAGTTCAAGCATAAAATTCCTTTGCGATTTTTAATTCTATTCCCAGCCGAATGTTGCGGGCGGCTTGTTTGTAAGATCAAAAAATATTGCGTCAGTGTATGGAAGCCTGGAAATTTCCTGCACAATTTCCATAAGAAGCTCCTGAGGAAGGTTTGCGAATCTTGCTGTCATTACATCCTCGGAGCATAGCGGGCGCAATACGAAGCTGCATCTTTCCCTTGCTGAAGCGTAAGGCAAGTTGATTGTTAAATGCTGGAAAATTTTATTGTACCATCCGCTTTTGTGAAGAGCAGTAAGAACAATGTCATCAGCTTCTCTTGTCTGGTCGAGCCGTTCTTTTGTGCAGTATCCTTCCTGAAGCTTTAAATCCTCGTCTTTTATCGAAGGATTCTGCCACAAGCGGATTATTGTTCTGTTTATAAACGATGCGCTGTTTGTAATCTGGCTTGAGGCTGCTTCAAGCTTCTCCCATTTTTTTGGAAGGTGATAGAATCCATTTTCCATTTTTCCAAAGCTGATTACAGACGGAAATCTGTAAGTGCGGAAGTCTCCCTGAACTCCTACGGATTTTACAGGCAGAATATATTTTTCAAGATTCGCAGAGCATTTTTCACAGAACATTCCAAGCTGAATTTTAGAAATTTCTTCCTGCGCTTTTTTGAATTCCTCTGTGTCGTTGGCCGGCATTGTTCCGCTGGAGCAAAGAACATTTATGCTTAGTCCCGGACCAGGAAAAGGATGGCGCATTACAAGCTCATCTTCAAGTCCAAGTTTTTTTCCGATTGCCCGCACTTCGTCCTTGTACAAATCTTTTAAAGGCTCAATAATCAGGCCCTTTTCAATCAGCTTTTGAATTCCGTCTACGCGGTTGTGATGGGTTTTTATTACATTTGAATTTTTTGTTCCGCCGCTTTCTATGATGTCCGGATATAAAGTTCCCTGCGCCAGAAGCCATTTATTCTCGTCAAGCTTTTGCCTTGCCACAACTTCATTGCGCACGGAAATAAAATTTTCTCCTATTGCCATCCGTTTTTTCTGAGGGTCGGTAAGGTTCTCCACTGACTTTAAAAAACTTTCGCTTGCATCTTCAACAATGAAATTTGAAAATCCTTGGTTTTTGTATGCCTCTTCAACTTTCTTGCTTTCATTCTTGCGCATAAAGCCGTTGTCTATATGAAGCCCCAGAACTCTTTCCTGTCCCAGAGCCTTGTTTAAAAGCGCGAACGCCACAGTGGAATCAACTCCGCCGCTCAAAAATAGAAGCACGTTCTTGCCGCTTGCCTGTGTCTTTATAGAATCTATTATGTGGTTCAGAACTGTGTCCTGATCCCAGTTTTTTTCCATGCCGCAGAATTTTGCAAAGTTTTCAAGCATTTTGTTTCCGCATGGAGTGTCCTTTACTTCGCAGTGAAACTGAAGGCTGAATCTTTTTTTCTTAAGATTCTGGAGCGCGGCGAATTCGCAGTCCTTTGTGCGGCCTACAGTTTCAAATCCGTCGCCAGGCTTTACAACAGCGTCCTGATGGCTCATCCATACTTGCTGCGGGCTTTCAATTTCTTCAAACAGCGGGCATTTTGTGTTTTCATTTAGCTCAAGGGTTGCAAATCCGAATTCACCGACCGAAGCTTTCTGTGCTTTTCCGTTGTATCCGGTCTGGACTACATAATGTCCGTAGCAAAGCCCCAGAATCGGGATGTCAAGCTTAAGAATTTCTGAATTGAATTCTGGAGCATTTTTGTCATATATGCTGGAAGGACCTCCGCTAAGAACAATGCCTTTTGCATTTTTGAATGTTCCGGTTCCGGCGGAAGGCAAGGCGATTTCTGAATAATAACCCATCATGCGGAATCTTTTTGCAATAAGATGGGCATACTGGCTTCCAAAATCTAAAACAACAATTTTCAAACGTTCCATAGCAAGCGATTATACCCTATATCGGGGGTTTAGCCAAGTTAAAAGGAATTTTATTCACGGAAATCAACTTTACAGCAAAATGCTTCAAATCGAGTTTCATAATGCGCTCAAAAAAACGGCTGCCAGCCGGGATGTGTCTGCCAAAATCGCCGGAACCGTTCAGAGCTTGCTTAGGGACTCGCTTATCTGTGAAAGAGCCTTTGCCCCGACTTTTGAATTTTTCTCTATGAGTTTCTGGAATACAGAATACGGAATTTTTATGACTTTTGTCTTTCCGATGGAAACTGCGTCTTCCTGCCTGTGCTTTTTTAAAAGACATTCGCTTTCGCCAAAAAAGTCGCCTTGATTTAAAACCCGGCCTTCATTTTTATGAACAAGCAGAATGTTTCCGCTTGCAATATAAAAGCAGAATTCGCTCTTTGAATTTTTCCTGTATACAAAGTTTCCATCTGTGAAATCCAATGCGCTGAAATTTTTCTTAAGAAGAAAATACGGATTTATAAAAAGAAATCTTTTTATGCCTGAAAAAAGTTTTCCGTTCTCCTTTTTGGGCAGAAGATAAAGCTCGCATAAAAGCAGCGTTTCAAAAAACTGATACACATACAGCCACTGGGCAAAGAAGAAAAATATTATAAAGAAAAAAAATACGCCCATGAGCATTACGATAATGTTGCTAAAAACTCCGTAGACCATATTGTAGCGGTTTATATTCACAAACAGATGGAATGCTTTTGTAAGAACCAAAAAAGAGGCGCAAGTTCCTGCGGAAAACAGAATGCTCATTCCCCAGGCGGGATTCGTCCTGCTTCCGAATTTATATGTGAACGCAGTTGCTGCGAAAAGAACTGCAAGCGGAATAAATCTAGCCGCAGTCTTGGAAATTATTCCGGCGATGTAATTCAGCGGCTCAAGAATTCCATAGAACTTTGGAACAAGCACGATTGTCTTCAGGCTGATTGCTAGAAAAATTATCACTGAAAATAGGACTACAAAAAGCGCCTCGCCCGTGAACACAAGGAATATATTTTTTACAGGCCGCGGTTTTGCGTCTCTTCCGAAAATTCTTTTTAGTCCCACAATCACCGAGCTGAAAAATCTTCTTGACATCCATACTACAGCCGTGATAATTACAACTTCAAAATTTGTAACAAGCTTAAGCGATTCTGGCAGCGAGCTTTCTATGCTTATAATCCGGCTTGAAATGGGGCTTGAAGAAATCAGGTCGGAAACAGTTTCCGGCGCGGCATGAAGAACCCTAAGAAGCACAACGCAGATTATCATGCTTATGGGAACTACCGAAAGCAGAAATCCGAATGCGCAGGCAGATGCGGAAGAAATCAAGTCGTTTGTGAAAAACAGGCTTGAGCTTAGATAAAGAGACTGCATTATGCTGAACGGCGAAATTTTTTTTAGCTTCTTTTTGCCTGATGTCATGAAAAGTTGTGTCCGGGCTGGCTGGAAAAAGTTGACGGCTTGGACTTTGCTTTAGTCTTTGCTGCAAAGTTATAGTAGTCCATCTGGGCGTAGTCAGCATCATCCTTGCGCTCTTCATTTATAGAAAGCATCATTTTGTCTTCGATTGTTTTAAATACATACTGGCGGATTTCATCCTTTACTGCCGGCGGAGTCTGCGGCGCAAGAAGAAGCACCCAGATTGTTCCCTGCTCTGTTTTCTTTACTGCGAAAATTACGGCCTCTGTTACAACCTGCTTTGTGCCAAGCCTGAGTGTAACATCCTGCAGTATGTAGTTCTTTGCGATTATAAGATTTTCAAGGCCGCTGGGAATTCTTACAGCCATTCCTACAGAACTCAAGTCGAAAAGCTTGAGCTGGTGCATTTTGCTTCCGTGGTTCCAGAATAATGACGCGTCTTTGTCATGAAACAGGCTCGCCCGAATATATTGCCGCCTTCCTTTTGCGTTTGTTTTTTCAAGGATGCTTTGTATGCGCTCGGAAAGCTTTTCTATTCCGTCTGAAAAGTCAATCACGCTGTTCTCTGAATCTGAAAACTTTGAGAACACTTCTATTTCGTTCGGCTTTATTTTTTCTGAAATGACAGTCGCGTGAATTGTCTTGAGGCTTTCTTCCTTGTCGAAGCTGCGCAGAAAGTTGAACCAGGCGCCTATTGAAAGCTGCGCGTCTATGTTTATAAAAAGAACTGAGCCTGGATTCTTGCGCAGGAGATTTTTTGCATCGCGGTAGCTTTCTATTATATAGACTTCATATTCCTTTTTCCGAAGGCTGCTTATTATGTCCTTTTTTACTGCATAAGCAGGATTCAAGAAAAATATTTTTCTGCCGTACATATCGAAGTCTGTCTGTTCTGCCATTGGTTCTATCCTGGCTAAATATTATAAGCCTGTCTGCTGAATTTTGCAAACCGGTAAATTACTGGCTATGTTTGAATCGATTAATTGCCCACAATTTCGAGTTAATTCTATATAAAAAACAGCTTCCAGTCGAGATGCGTCTGTCAAAACCGCCCGATATTCGGGCTATGCGCAGTTTTGCCTTGGAACTATTATCGTTGCCGCTTTCGCGGCAGCAAAACAGGGTGTTTTTGCCAGCCGTATCTTTCCTTACGCTGTTTTTTGATTGTATATAAAACACAAAGCTGGGACTATATAAAAAACAGCCTCCAGTCAAGATTCATCTGTCAAAACCGAAAGCCGGCGAATTTGCTGCTTTCGGCGAGGCTGTTGATTCTTTTAGAAATCAGCAAGTTTCGGCGCGCGTGGATATGGAATTACATCGCGGATGTTTTCCATTCCAGTCACATAGCGGATAAGACGCTCGAATCCTAGACCGAATCCTGAGTGAGGAACAGTTCCGAATCTGCGCAGGTCAAGATACCACTGGTAGTTTGACATATCCATTTTGCGTTCCTCGCACGCTTTCAGGAGCTTTTCGTAGTTTTCCTCGCGCTCTGAGCCGCCAATCAGCTCGCCGATTCCAGGAACAAGAACGTCAACGGCCTTTACAGTTTTTCCGTCGTCATTCTGCTTCATATAGAAAGATTTTATTTCTTTTGGATAGTTGAAAACCATTACAGGGCAGCCGAAGATTTTTTCAGTAAGATAACGCTCGTGCTCGGTTGCAATGTCGCAGCCCCAGTATGGCTTGAATTCAAACTTGGCGCCGTTCTTTTCGGCTTCCTCAAGCTTTGCGATTGCGTCTGTGTAGGAAATGCGCACGAATTTCGCCTTTGCGACTTTTTCAAGGCTTTCAATCAGGCCAGGCTGAATGCGTTTGTCAAAGAATTCCAGGTCTGAGCGGCATTTTGTCAAAGCCCAGTTCAAAAGATATTTTACAAAGTCTTCCTGGATATCCATATCGTCGTCAAGGTCGAAGAACGCCATTTCCGGCTCAATCATCCAGAATTCAGCAAGGTGGCGCGGAGTGTTTGAATTTTCAGCGCGGAAAGTCGGTCCGAAAGTATAAACGCGGCTAAGCGCGGTCGCCATTGTTTCCGCTTCAAGCTGGCCGGAAACGGTGAGAGACGCTTTTTTTCCGAAGAAATCCTTTGAGTAGTCAACGATTTTATGCGCGTCCTCGATTTTCATTCCGCCCGCGCCTGCTTTTACGCCAAGCTCAGCAATTTTTTCCATTGAAAGAGTTGTAACCTGGAACATTTCGCCTGCGCCTTCACAGTCAGAGCAGGTGATTTCCGGAGCGTTTATGTACTGGAATCCGCGTTCCTGGAAGAATGAGTGAACCGCAAAAGCCATCTGGTTTCGCACGCGGTAAACTGCGCCGAATGTGTTTGTCCTTGCCCTAAGATGAGCGTTTGTGCGCAGATATTCCATTGACATCCGGTTTTTCTGCAGAGGATATTCCTCCGGATTGCAGCCGCCAAGACATTTAAGGCTTTCAAGAGTGACTTCAACAGCCTGGCCGCTTGCCGGGGACGGAATCAAAATTCCTTCCGCGCGAACAGAAGCGCCTGTGTTCAGTTTTTTCAATTCTTCTTCGATATTATTTACATTTGCATTTGGAGAAGGCGAATTTCTGTCGAAAGTAAGCTGGATGTTTGCAAAGCAGCTTCCGTCGTTCACCTGGATAAAAACAAGATTCTTTGAGTCGCGGACAGAACGGATCCAGCCGCAGACAGTAACTTTCTGGCTTTCTGGTTTTGTTGAAAGCAAATCTTTTATTAAAGTTGGCACCATAATAAGAACTCCTAAAAAAAGCCAAGAAGATTGTTTCAACAATCGATTGACTTTTTGCACTGTTCCGTAATGAAATGAGGAACAGCAGTTGATAGTAAAAGTTTGCAACGCAAACTTTAGTTAAGATAAAAGCCGCGCAATCTCAGCGGTTTTTATCTTACACTCCTAAAAAATGCAAATAATATTATAGAAAGATATTACTCTTTTTAAGTATGTTCTTCAAGACAACGTGAATTTGTATTTGCCGCGGCGGTTCTGAACTAACCCCATAAAATAGAACACCAACAGAGATGTAAAAATAAGGACTGGAAAAACAAATCGACCAAAAGAGGTATGGGCTTTGCGGTCTAACTTAAACTGAAATTATGTCAGCCGCCAGCCGAATATGCCCTTTATCCCCGGACAGCTCTATAACACGCATCGTTGTTTAAATGTAGGCTTGTAAGAGGCAAAATTCAGCATTATGGGCGTTTTTTATATTCCTTTTGGATTTTTCAGAAAGTTTGACATATACTAGTAATAGTAAAAATTTTGTGGGCAAACCATGAAATTTACTAGAAATATACAAAAAAGATGATATATTAATAATAGTTTGATAATTTTGGAGTTAGAGTATGCCGTCTATTTCTATGTTTTATGGAATTGTCATCAGTATGTATAACAATGGTTCTGAACACAATCCGCCTCACTTTCATGCTCGTTATGGAGAATTCAGGGCTGTTTTCAATCTTCAAGGTGATTTAGAAACCGGAGAGTTTCCATCAAAACAAAAACACTTGATAAAGGCATGGGCATTGCTGCACGAAGATGAACTTTTGGCAAACTGGAACTTGTGTCAGGAACATCAGCAGCTGTATCCAATTGAACCTTTAAAATAGCGGAGGCATATTATGAATAACCCAAAGTGGATTGTTAAAGCTGTAAAGCCTTTGTCAGATTACAGGCTCTTAATAACTTTCGAAAAAGGCGAGAAAAAACTGTTTGATTTCAAGCCGTATTTAAAATATAAAATCAACGAGCCCCTCAAAAACCCCGAGTTTTTTAAAAAAGTCTACGCCGACGGAACTACCATCGCATGGAATGACACACTTGACTTCTGCCCGGAAACCCTTTACGAAGAAAGCGTAGCCTGCATAGAATCCGTTTCGACCTGACAAACAGTTGCCTGACAAAAAGATGAACGAATCTCACCGCAAGCAACGAGGCAGCTGGTATATTGTAAGGACAAGTTCAATAATAAACTTTTGGACCTTTTTTTTCTTCAAAACAGGATTTTCTGCGGTTTCTTTTGTATAATGTAAAATAGCTCTAATCTCAAGTTGACTATAGCTCTAAAAAATAGCTGCCAGTCGAGATACGTCCTTTTTTTGATGTATTATAAAACTTTAAGTTGGGGGGCTAATATAACATAGTTAATTTTATAGCGAATACAAAAATGGCAGAATTTAACGATGAAATACTAATTTACAACACGGACGATGGAAAGGCTGATGTAAAACTTTATTCAAAAGACGGCGTAATCTGGATGAACCAGCAGCAGATGGCGATACTTTTTGACACCTCTAAGCAAAATATCAGTCTTCATGTTGTTAATGTGTTGCAGGATAAAGAATTAGATAAAAAATCAGTTGTCAAGGATTACTTGACAACTGCCTCTGACGGCAAAAAATACAATGTAACATATTACGCACTTCCAATGGTTTTGGCGGTAGGATTCCGTGTTCGGAGCATTCGGGGAACTCAGTTTAGAAAGTGGGCGAATAAAAATCTTACGGAATTTTTGCAGAAAGGCTTTGTAATGGATGATGAGCGCCTTAAAAATCCTGACGGCCGTCCAGATTACTTTGATGAGCTTCTTGAGCGAATCCGAGACATCCGTGCAAGTGAAAAACGCTTTTATCAGAAAGTACGGGATTTGTTTTCTCTTTCTTCTGACTATGATGCAACAGACAAGGCTACACAGATGTTTTTTGCCGCTACGCAAAACAAATTGATTTATGCCGTTACTCATCAAACTGCAGCAGAACTGATTTTATCTCGTGCCGACAGTTCCAAGCCGAATATGAATCTTACAAGTTGGAAAGGAAAAATAGTCCGCAAACAGGATATTTACACAAGCAAGAACTATCTTAATGAAGATGAACTTGATTCTTTAAACCGAATAGTAACAATCTTTCTGGAAAGTGCAGAGTTGCGTGCAAAGATGCGGAAAGACTTGACTATGCATTACTGGGAAGAAAATGTAGACAAACTCATCACCGACCATGATTTGCCTCTATTGGAAGACAAAGGACACTGTTCTACTAAGCAGATGGAATCAAAAGTAGAAGAAATTTATCTTAAATTTGATAGCCGCAGAAAAGCCTACGAAGTCGCTCAGGCAGACCATGAAGATGAATCAGAAATGCGTATGCTTGAAGAGGCAGAAAAAATGTTGAAACGGCGGTAGGAAATTCCATAAATGTAAAACTGATAAAAACAGACAAAGAAACCTGTTTTATTGAAAAATTTCTCTTATGAAATAGAATATCACTATGAAACTTTCAATTGTTATCGATATGCAGAATGATTTTATTGACAGAGCACTTGAGAGCAAAAGAGACGGTTTCGATTGTTCCTCTGGTTGCAGAAAAAATTGCTGAATGTCACGATGCCGGAAATCTTGTTGAGTTTACGAGTGGTACTCATCAGAAAAATTATATTACAATGCAATGAAGATGTGTAAAATTGAAGTAAAGCGACAATAGAAAATCGGTTGAAAATGTGATATGACAAAGTGAATAATATTTAAAATATGTAATTGAACAAGCATCTATCTTGATGAAATTTCTGGTAAAAAAAATTGAAAAATAATATTGAGAGTTAGGAGTAGAAAAAATGGAAGCAAATGGCCAGCCTTTAAGATTTTTATGCGATGAAGAAATTTTGGAAATACCATTTTTCCAGCGAGCATATGTATGGAATGATGAAAACTGGAAAGATTTATTAGATGATTTATTTACAAATTCTGAAAGTCATTTTCTTGGTTCTATTATTTTAAAAAGAACAAAGCACAAGACTGGTCTTGCAGATAAATCTATTGTAATTGATGGTCAACAGCGTTTAACAACTCTAAGTATTTTGATTAAAGCGTTGTATGATTCAATTCAAAATAAGAAATCAAAACTTATTAGCGATGCGACAGAAGCGTTATTTTATACTTTAAGATCTTCTGGCTCAGATTACATGATCTCAATTAATCATTCTCATAATGACCGAAAACAATTTGAAGAAGTAATAGGATATGTAAAAGATGGAGAAATACAGTCACCAATTTTGAAAAAACTCGATTTAATAGAAAAAGATGATCCTAAATTTTTAATTAAGCGTTGTTATAAATATTTCTTCACAGAGTTGCAACAAAAAACTCAAGATGAAATCATTGGACTATGGGATAATCTATTTGATAAAAATAATAAAATCCTTGTAGTAATTGATCTTGATGATAATGATCAGGAACAGAAGATTTTTGATACAATTAATAGTTCAGGTGTTAGACTTACTTCAACAGATATTATAAAAAATGCTTTATATCAGAAATTAATTGAAATTACAAATGATGATGAAAAAATAGCTGACTATTACAAATCTACATGGGCTGAAACTTTTGAAAAGGATGAATCCACTATAGCTTATTGGAGTGCAGAAAAATCAATAGGACGTTTAATGCGTCAGAATAGTGAATTACTTTTGCAAACCGTTGCTATAATCAAAGGCATATTTGATGTTGAAAAGAAACATACAATACAGCAACTTGCAGATTTATATAAACAAGAAATTCAGGATTACACAGAACTACAGCTTAAAGATTTTATTAAGGAAATAACTAGTTATGCTCAAATTTATAAAGAACATATTCCAGATTTTAATGGAAAAGAAAATTTTGAATATAATAATGAGGATTTAGAATCTGTAGAGTTACGCATTTCTAATATTTTAGATAAGAATGATATTTCAACATTCAATCCATATATCATTTACATTTTTAAAACTTTTGAAGGACAAAAGGATGTAATAATTTCAAAGCTTATAGAGTTAGAAAAATATGTAATGAGATATCTTATTACAAAAACTACAATCAAAAATTTTAATAAAGATTGTACTACGTTTATAAATGATAAGACCGGAAATGAAATTAGAAATCGAATAAAAGATTTTACACCTGCTCAGTTAAAAGCTGGTATAACTGAAAATGTATCAAACAAACTTGGAACTGTTATTTTATTTTGGATTGAACTAAAACGTCGATTAGATCCTAAATATGATACAAAAACGCTTCAATATAATTATCAGCTAGAGCATATTATGCCACAAAAATGGGAAGCGAATTGGAAAACAGTTTCATATGTTGATGAGAAGGGAAATAAGTTACCAGATGATGAAAATTCAAAGAAATGTAGATATTTGAAAATTTACTCATTAGGTAATATGACATTATTGAATGGAAGATTGAATGCATCTATTAGCAATAACAATTTCAAGGAAAAAATGGAAGGTGAAGGAAAGAAAAAAGGTATAATAAAATATTCTTCTCTTTCTGTAACAAAAGATGATCTTGTAGATAAGGTTTATAATGAAGGGAAAACTTGGAATGAACAAACAATTTCTGAAAGAGAAGTATATCTTGGTAAAGAAGTTGTTGACTTATGGGGCTAAAATTTTATAAGGAAATATAAATATGCAGGATTTTATAAAACAATCAGCCTTTACAACATAACAAGCTCAAGATAATTTATCTGAAGTCGGATTCAAATTATGTCAT
This sequence comes from uncultured Treponema sp., assembly GCA_964607295.1. GTDB lineage: Bacteria > Spirochaetota > Spirochaetia > Treponematales > Treponemataceae > Treponema_D. The sequence continues at coordinate 155,454 of CAZSJX010000002.1, forward strand.
TCAAGCCGGATCGTGACTGGAAAAATAAATCGACCAAAAGGGGGATGGGCTTTGCGGTCTAACTTAAACTGAAATTATGTCAGCCGCCAGCTGAATATGCCCTTTATCCCCGGACAGTTCTATAACACGCATCGTCGTTTAAATGTAGGCTTGTAAGAGGCAAAATTCAGCATTATAGGTGTTTTTTATAAAAAAAATGCATTTTTTTTCGCTTCCTTTTGGATTTTTCAGAAAGTTTGACATATAATATAAATAGGTAGCCCTAATTCCGGGCCTTATAAAGCAGTTAAAAACGGCGCAGGGAGAGAGGCGGATGCAGAAAACGCTCTGTTTTGCTGCCGCGGAAGCGGCAACGTTGATAGTTCCAAGGCAAAACAGTGCGTAGTTCGATATCGGGCGGTTTTTGCAGACGCATCTCGACCGGAAGCTGTTTTTAGATAGAATTGCAGTCATTATTAGGAGAAAACTATGAAGAAATCTATTTTCTTGATTTTACCAGCGGTAATGCTAATGCTTGCCTCGTGCATGGATTCAGCGGGCGGAAACGGCGGGGCTGGCTCTGTGCGCGTTGTGCTTCCGGGGGCTTCACGCGCGGTTTCCAGCAGCGACAGGGCCGACTCGTACACGGTTTCCCTGCTGAAAGGCGGAAGCATAATTGAAAGCCAGACAGCCGTGCCGAGGGGGGCGGTAGAATTTGACGAAGTTGACGCCGGAAGCTACACAGTAAAGGTCTGGGCAAGCAAGGGCGGCGAGATTTGCGGAGTGGGAAAGAACAGCGTTGAGGTTTCCGCCGGGGAGTCTGCTCCGTGCGAAATAAAGATGAGGACTGCATACAGCGCGTCTGCGGCTGCCGAATATATAAAAACACTTGGCGGTGATAATTATAATGTAATTGTCGCAGGCCCTGTAGACGACAACGCAATAGCTGGAATAAAAGCGGTCTTGAATATAAACGGAACAGTTGCCCTTGACCTTAGCTGGACAACCGGGCTTACAGAAATTGCAGGAGTATTAGGTAATGGAGGAGCATTTGAGGGATGCGCGCGCCTTTCTAGCGTAGTCCTCCCGGAAGGAATAACTGCAATCTGGGAAAATTCGTTCGCCGGCTGTACGTCTTTGGCAAGCATAGAGATTCCTAACAGCATAACAACAATTGGCGATGACGCATTCATGGGTTGCGAAGCCTTGGCTGCTGTATATTATAATGGAACTAAAAAGCAGTGGCTGTCTTTAAAGTCTTCATCAATAGAAAATTCATCTGGCAATATAATGCTGATAATGTCTAAAATAATATGTTCTGATGGTGAAATCTCCCCGGAGTTTGTAAAAATTAATGCTGTTTCAATCACAGGAAACGAAGCTTGGACTCCGGAATCAGAAGTATTTGTAAGCGGACGTAAGTTGGAAATAAAAGCCTTCTATATGTGCGACCACGAGGTAACTCAAGCGGAATGGAAAGCTGTGATGGAAACTACTCCTAGTCCTAGCGACATGGCTCCTACTGACGGAAATGCGGACAACAATCCTGTAAATTACGTAAGCTGGTACGATGCGATTGTCTACTGCAACAAGCGTTCTATACAGGAAGGCTTGACTCCATGCTACAACAAAAGCGATTCTACCGTTCCGAACGATTGGGGAAATGTACCGAAGTTTGGAGATTATGATACATGGAAAGAATCTGTAACCTGCGACTTTGCAGCAAACGGCTACCGCCTGCCTACCGAAGCGGAATGGGAATGGGCAGCACGTGGCGGAGAAAACTACACTTACGCCGGAAGTGACGATATAGATGAAGTTGCGTGGTATTCAGTAAATACGGATAAAAAAGGAACAAGGGAAGTAAAAACAAAAAAGCCGAACGGCTACGGACTTTATGACATGAGCGGCAATGTTCAAGAATGGTGCTGGGACTGGTATAGCAGCATATTAAACAGTACGCCTGCAGCAGGTGCGTCGTCTGGGTCTAACCGCGTTTTTCACAGTAGCGCCTGGTACCATAGCAATAATGACTGTGGGGTTGCTTACCGGAACGGCAACACCCCGAGCCTCCAGAGCCGTGTCTCTGGCTTTCGTGTTGTGCGAACGGCACAGTAACCCTGTAAAAGTCAAATTTTGGTCTTAAAATAAAAGCTAAGGGCGGTGTTCTGGACTGTGTAAAAACAGCCTGGAATGCCGCCTTTTTTTGTGGGCTTATCTAAAATCAGGGGGTAAAAAAAATTTAAATTTTACTTGATATACTTCAATTATAAAAGTATATTTCTTATTAAAGGGTGTGGGATAAGGGCCGCTAAAATGGCGCAGCTTTTATTTGCCCAAAGTTTGCGTTGCAACCTTTTTTATTTTTTATTGGAGTTCTTTTTATGGAACAAAAGCTTTCAGAAACAGACAGACAGTTATTTTATGTAAAACTTCCGCTTTTATTGATTTTATCTTCATTTTCGCCTTTTTTACTGGCTCCGATTTATTTGTTCATTACAAAAATTGTTACAGTTGAAGAATTTTCCGTTATATTGTTTTCTCCTTATACGGTTTTGGCTTATGCGTTTGCAATTTTGTGTCCTCTCGCTTTTTACAGATTTCTTAGAAAAGAAATAGAGTCTTATGACGGAACTGATGAGCGCATTAGGAAAATAAATCTTCTGATGAAATATTCCGGGAAAATTATTTTTGCAATAAACTTGGTCTTGGGAGTAATGATTCCTTTTATTGCCTGCTTTGTGATTCGTTCAAAAGGCACGCAGTTCTCTTCATTTGAAGAAACTTCGCCTTATTTGTCAATCATACTTATCTGCACCGGATTCATGTTTCTGTACGGAATAAGTTTCTATACAGTTTTTAACAGCCGCTTTGAGCATTTTTTGCACTGGCTTCCGTTTGACAAGTCTGTTGTAACTTCATCGAACCGTGAGCGCATTATATTGATGGTTCTGGTAAACCTTCTGGGCTGTTTCTTTATTATAACCGCTTCTTTTTTGGTTCCTAGCGTTATTTCGGATTCTTCTGTTTCCGCTGTGATGAAAGTAATATTTCCGGCCGGCGTGTTCAGCTTTGTTTCCGTTGGGCTTACAACTTCTGTTACAGCCTATGACATTAAAAACAATCTGAAGCAGGAAAAGGCGATTCTTGGCGCACTTGCGGAAAAAAACTATGCAATAAAGCGCGCCCAGGTTGTAACTAGAAACGACTTTGGAATCATAATAAACGACCTGAACAACGCTTTTAAAATCATAAAGACGATTTTTCAGGAAATCAGCGCGGATGTAAATTCCACCCTGGAAATTTCATCTGAAGTTTCAGACCATGTTGACCAGTCCATTTCTGAAATCGCGAATGTTAAAAGCATTTCAAACTTTGTAAAGGACGAGATGATAAACCAGGTTGCCTCTGTTGAAGAAACAAGCGCGACTGTTGAGGAAATCATCAAGCATATACGCAACTTGAACGAAGAGATTGAAAAACAGACATCTGCAATCAACCAGTCTTCCGCCGCAATCGAGCAGATGGTTGCAAATGTAAACGGAGTAACTTCGAGCCTTAAGAAAAACAACGGAACTGTCCAGGAGCTTGAAAGCGCTTCTGAGGCCGGAATGAAAAAGGTTCAGATTGCGAGCGAGCTTTCAGATGAGGTTCTAAAGAAGTCTTCGCTTCTTATGGATGCAAGCAAAATCATTCAAGACATTGCAAGCCAGACAAACCTTCTTTCCATGAATGCGGCGATTGAGGCGGCTCATGCGGGCGATGTCGGCAAAGGCTTTTCTGTTGTTGCGGACGAAATCCGTAAGCTTGCTGAGCAGTGCAACGACCATGCGAAGTCTATTGAAAATAACCTGCAGAGCCTTTCTGAGTCAATTAATTCTGTTGCCTTGAATGCAAGCGATGTTTCTGTTCAGTTTAATACCATTTATTCTCTTATAAAGAAAGTCCAGAACGAGGAGCTTATAATTTCCAATGCGATGACAGAGCAGACCGAGGGCAACAAGCAGATTCTTGAAGGAATCAGCCGGCTGACGGAATCAACAACATCCGTAAAGGACGGCGCGGCAGAAATGCTTAGGGGCGGCGAGCAGATTTCAGTTGAGATGAAGAATTTGAACAAAGTTACTTCTGAAACAAATGCAAAAGTTGCTTCCATTAACGAATCTGTCCAGAAAGTTACAGAAACTTTGGCTGATTCAAAAGAGCACGTTCTTGAAAATTCTGCAAATGTTGAATCATTAAGAAAGCAGATGGCAGATTTTAAGTTCTAATTCAACTGTTTTTTGTATATAGGCCCTGGCAGAAAATGCCGGGGCTTTTTTGTGTCCTGTGATGTTTGAACCGGGCTCAGTTTAGTATTTTTCCAGAATGAACATGATTTCATCTTTTAGTTTTTTGTACTTGTGAAAATATTCCTCGGAGTCAGAGCCGACCAGCGATTCAACTGTTGTGCCTAAAGCTTTCGCGATTTTTACGGCTTCCCCGGCGCGCGGCTCGGTTCCGGCTTTCCTCATGCTTGAAACTGTAGTTTCTGAAACGCCCATCTGGCTTGCAATCCAGCGGTAAGATGTGTTCTGCTCTTTTCTTAAAATTTCAACCTTATCCCAGAAACCCATAATTCGATTTTACAAAGTTTTTCTACTTAATTTCATAGTTTTAAAGTTGAATAATACTTGTATTGGTAGTAATATGTGAATTAACTACGAAATTACGTAGTTTTTGATTCTAGGAGTAATGGTTTTGCAACGTAATGCCATTCTTTGCGGAAGCGCTCCGCTTGGATTCACACAGAAAAAACTGAATGAAATGCACGGTTTTCTCATAAGCTCAGCCGGCGGCGCATGGCGGGAAAAAGAAATCACGGTTTTTCCGAACGGTGTTTCAGAGGCTATGCTTTTGTTTGTGCTGGGGCAGCTTAAATCACAGAAAATTGACTATATTCTTCTATATATATGCACTGAAACTGGTGTTGCAGACGGTGAAAAAAGCGTTTGGCTTGGCGGCGAAGAGATTCACAAAGAAATATTTTTGAACAAAGAGCTGAATATTCAGGTTGTTTTTGATTCCTGCCGGGATTTCATTCAAGATGATGCATCTGAGGCTGAAGATATTCAGAACGGATTTTTTTTGAGTTTTGAAAGCGGCGCAATGGAAAAAAGCGGGGTGGAAAGATGAATGTGAAAAATTCTGAAGATTCTGTTTTTCTGCCAGTTTTTGTTTCAAAAGACAATTCGTTTGACTTGCTGCGGCTTTTATGCTGTCTGATTGTAGTTTATGAGCATTGTGTTGTTCTGAGCGGAATTGATCTTCCGTGTTTGAATTTGCGTGGAATCGCTGTAAATGTGTTTTTTGTTCTAAGCGGATTCTGGGTTGCTCAGTCATATTTAAAAAGTTCTTCAATTAAAGAGTATGCGTTAAAGCGTTGCAGGAAGATTCTTCCTCAATATTGGACTGTAGTTCTGGCTGTCGCGTTTTTTCTTTCAGCCTTTTCACAGCTGCCGGCACGTGAATATTTTTTTAACAACGGTTTTTTCAAATATCTTGCGGCGAATATTTCTACGTTGAATTTTATTCATCCGACTTTGCCAGGAGTTTTTGAAGGTCTTGCATTGGACGGAAGTGTGAACGGTTCGCTCTGGACGATAAAAATTGAAATCGGTTTTTATATTCTTCTTCCATTTGTGGTTTTTGTGATGAGAAAAATCAACGGGGGGGGTACAGATGTGGCGTTCTTGCCGCGTTGTACTTGCTTTCGGTTTTGTACGAGGTTTTTATGCCGTATATAACTGAAAGAACTTTCTTGCCGGCCGCGCTTGCTCATCAGTTTCCAGCATTTATTTCATATTTTGCTGGCGGAATGGCATTTTCATTTTATGGTGAAAATTTGTTTTCAAGGTTGAAATTTATTTTTGTGCCATGTCTTGTGCTTCTTGTTTTGTTGAATATTTTTAAAGTTCCGTTTATTTCGGCTTTTTTAGTTCCAGTATGTCTTTCTGTCTGTGTAATGTTCATTGGATTGAATTTAAAATTCTTTTCATGTGGCGGGCAAAGAACGGATTATTCATACAGTCTTTATCTTGTTCATTATCCGATTGCGATGTGTTTTGTTTCACTTGGATTTTTTGAGGTTAAACCATTGTTTGCGATTTTTGCAGTTCTTGGAACTTCATTTTTGTGTGCGTATCTGATGGAAAATCTTCAGAAATTTTTGTCTGAAAATAAATTCTTTAAAAAGAATTTAGAAACTGCCGCGGTAAGGAGCACAAGATGAACAAGATAAAACTTTCCGCAAGCATTGTGCTTTATAAAACTCCGCGGAGCCAGATTGATTCGGTTCTGAAATCGGTTTTTGATTCAAATTGTGTCGGGATTTTGTACATAATTGACAATTCGCCAGATGACAGGTGGCGGATTCTTGAGGCGGAAAATGCCGGCGGAAATACAAAAATCCGCTACATCCACAATGCGAACTTAGGCTACGGCGAGGCTCATAACATTGCGATGCACGAGGCGATTGAAAAAGGATTTGTCTATCACGTTGTCTTGAATCCTGACATAAGATTTGGCGCGGAAGTTCTGCCGGCTTTGACGGATTTTATGGAAGAAAACAAAGACGCTTCGTATGTGCTTCCGAAAGTTGTTTATCCAGACGGGGAAATTCAGCATCTCTGCAAGCTTTTGCCCGCTCCGGGAGATTTGATTTTCCGCCGTTTTCTGCCAAAAACTAAATGGAGCGAAAGAAAAAACGACCGCTACTGCCTGAAATCTTTCGGCTACGACAGGGTGATAAATCCGCCGTGCCTTTCCGGCTGCTTTATGTTCATGCGGCTTTCAGTTCTGGCGGAAAACAACATTTTCTTTGACGACCGTTTCTTCATGTACTTTGAAGATTTTGACTTAATCAGAAGGCTTCACCGCGTTTCACGCACGCTCTATTTTCCAGGCGTTCAGATTGTTCACGACCACCAGAAAGCCTCGTACAAGAGCCGAAAAATGCTCCTTGCCCATATCAGAAGCGCGTTCAAATATTTCGGAAAGTACGGCTGGTGGTTCGACAAGGAACGGCGGGAAATGAACAGGAAAGTTCTGAGGGAGATTGGGGAGAGATGAATCAAAACGGCTGAAAGTTTTTCAAGCCGTTTTGATATGTTCTTTGACATTTTTATTTTTCAAAAAATTACGCTTTTACAGTTTGAAACTGCTTTTGCAGTTCTAGAACTTTTTCCAGCGGAAGACTGGTGTACTTTGAAACAGACTGAGGAGACAAGTTGTCTTCCAGCATTTTCTGAGCAGTTTCAACGGCCTTTTCTTCAAGAGCTTCTTTCCGGGCCTTTTCTGCGGCCAAATCCGCTTGAAATTCAATTTCATCCAGCCAAGTCATATATTCGTGCCTCCAGCGAGCGTTCATTTTGAGCCGTTCAACGATTGCGGAGATTTTTTCTGAAAAATCGGAAGTCGGTTCTTTTCCGCAAAGATATTTGAAGAACGACTTTAGCTCCTCGGACTTCATTGTATCATACTTTTTGGCATTGAAGAAGATTTTGTGCGTTCCGTCGTTCATTTTGATTTCGGAATTTTCGGTGCAGGTGTTTTCAAAAGTGTAAACCGGCAGGTTGAACCCGAACGCGTCGCCCAGACACAGGAAAATAACGTAAGTTTCGTTCAAGTCCTTGTATTTTGTGCCTGTAAAAACGCTGTCAACGTCCATTAGGCCCTGATAATAGCGAGTCCGTTTTGCAAGCGCCAGCTCCTTTTCCACCGAAGTTTGAATTTCAATATCAAAGCAGCGGCCGGTTCTGTCCTTCACGTAGACATCCAGGCGGATTCCCCGCGAGTCGTAGTCGGCCTTGATTGTGCGCTCGGCCTCCGGCATTTCAATTCTGTCAATTTTGATGTTCAGCAGAAGCTCGAGCATTTCTTTGCAGATATCGGGATTTGTTTCCATTACCTTGCAAAAAATGTAGTTGTCAGCGAATGTGAGCCGTTCCCACTTCTGCGCGGGTGTAAGATTTGTTTTTTTATATTCCATAAATGCTCCAGTAAATTAATTTGGGGAAATTTTCTTCCTGATATATTTATTGTAAAAAAAATTCAAAAACGGAAATGCAGTGCGGAAAAAAATATAAAAAAGTGAATTATTTTTGAAAAATAAAAATGTTGAGAATGAAATTTTAAGTTTTGCGGTGGAAATGCTGCCGCAGGATATAACAGGAGATGAGAAACATGCTTGCGACGCTCGGGGCGGAGGATTGTATAAAATGAACACTGTAAAAACGGCGGCATTGCAAATACAGCAGCCTTCTCTTAAAAAGAACTACATTCTGAGCACGATTCGGCTCGCGCTTTCATTTGCACTTCCTCTGGTGACGTTTCCTTATGTATCAAGAATCCTGGGCAGCGCCGGAGTTGGAAAAGTCGAGTTCGCTAATTCGGTTGTGGCTTATTTTGTGCTTTTTACAGGTCTTGGAATTCCAAACTACGGAATGAGGCTTGTCGCGCGCGAAAAGAGCGACATCCGCCGCCTTTCAAAGTCTGTGGCAGAGCTTTCGCTTATTCTTCTTTTTACAGTCATTGCTGGATATGCAGTTTATTTCATACTTCTCTGGGCTGTGCCGGATTTCCGCTCGGAGCGGCTTCTTTTTCTGCTTGTCTCCCCGTCGATTTTTCTTTCTGATTTTAATTTCGAATGGTTCTACCAGGGAATAGAGGACCAGAAATTTATAACTGTCCGCTACATCATAATAAAGATTCTTCAGCTCGCCTGCATTTTTCTTTTTGTCAGGGAGCGGAGCCAGTATCTTTTTTATGCGGGTCTTCTTGTCGGAATGAACAGCCTTTCAACTCTTTTCAATATCTTCCATCTTAGAAAGTGTCTTGTGAAAATTCCTTTCAGAAATCTTGAGATAAGGCCGCATCTTAAGCCTGTCCTTCTGATTTTCGCCTCTAACATAGCGGTCTCGGTCTATACGAACCTTGACGTGATTATGGTCGGATTCTTTTGCGGGGATGAGAAGGTTGGGCTTTACACTGCGGCGAATAGGATTGTACGGATTGTTATTGCTGTTGTGACAGCCTTCAGTGCCGTGATTGTTCCAAGAATCGAAAGCAGCCTGAAAAACGGCGACATTGAAGGCTACAGAAGGTATGTGAACCTTTCTCTGGGCTACATTCTGATTCTTGCCGTTCCGTGCTGTCTCGGACTCGTCGCTCTTGCCGATGACATCATCATGGTTTTTGCAGGCACTGAATTTGCGCCGGCAGCTTTTAGCATGAGGCTTCTTTCTCCAGTCATAATAATCGTGGGGCTTGCGTATTTTGTCGGGCTGCAGCTTTTGTACTCGCACCGCGAGGAGTGGAAGTACACGGTTTCTGTTTCCGTTGCGGCTGCTGTGAACGCATTCTTCAACGCGGTCTTGATTCCGAGGTTCGCTCAGGACGGGGCCATCGCCGGAACTTTGATTGCAGAAGGCACAGGGCTTTTGGTTCAGATTGTGTTCGCCTGGAAGTATTTGAGGGAGACAGATTTCATGAGCATTAACACGCTGAAATATGTTCTCGCCGGCGTGATTATGTTCATGGCAGTGCGCCTTATGCCGGAGCTTTCAAGCAGAATCCTGCGCTGCGCGCTTTGCGTTGTCCTGGGTGCGACTGTTTACGGAGCTGTGCTTTTGCTGATGAGAGAAAAGATGGCATGGAAAGTAATGGGAAGACTGACCGGAAAAATCAGGAGCGCGGAATGAACGTTTCAATCATAATCGTTAACTACAAAAAATATGAAGATGTGTTCGCCTGTGTTGAGTCAATCAGAAAATCAGAGACGGAGCTTTCCTACAACATCATAATTGTGGACAACTGTTCACCGAACGACTCTTTTTCAAGACTTCAGCAGATTGCAGACGGCGAAACAGTGTTGCTTTTGAAGTCTGAGGAAAATAAGGGCTACTGTGCTGGAAACAATGTCGGAATTAAATTTGCGATGGAAAACTTCTCGCCTGAATATATCTGGATTTTGAATCCTGATACGCTTGTTGACAAGGATGCGATGCAGAATCTTTATGGCTATGCAAAGAATAAGGCGGATTTGGGAATCTTAGGATGCAGGCTTGTCTATTATCCTGACACCCAGTATTTACAGGCTTTGGGCGGCGGTGATTTCAAGATTCAGAAAAACGGACTTCTTGCTCCTGGCGGGCATATCTACCATCTATGTTCATCAGAAACAAAGCTTCCTTCTGAAATAAAGCTTGACTTGATAATTGGCGCATCAATGTTCATTCCGCGCAGAGTTTTTCAGAAGTGCGGGCTTATGGATGAGCGTTTTTATCTGTATTCAGATGAAAACGAATTTTGCCTAAGAACGGCAAAATTCGGTTTCAATCATTACGCAATCTCGTCAGCGACAGTTTTTCACAAGGAGGGCTGGCGTCAGAATGCACAGAAACTTCTTGCGGTTTACTACACAAAGAGAAATTCTCTGATTATGACAAAAGAGCTTTTCCCGGAATATCTTTTTAGGAATCTCTTCTTCTCTTATTTTTCAAAGACTCCGCTTTCATATATTTATCACAGAAACTGGAAGGCTTTGATTTTGTATTTCAAGGGAATAAAAGATTTCAGGAAAGGTGTGACAGGAAAAATCGATTTAACAAAATGGCTTGGAGAAGAAAAATGATTCCAAAAATAATCCACTACTGCTGGTTCGGAAAAAATCCGCTGCCGGAGCTTGCAAAAAAATGCATTGCATCCTGGAAAAAGTTTTTGCCGGATTATGAAATAAAGGAGTGGAACGAAGACAATTACGATGTGCGAAAAATTCCATATATTGCACAGGCTTACAATGCAAAAAAGTATGCGTTTGTGAGTGACTTTGCGCGCTTTGACATTTTGTATCAGTACGGCGGAATTTATTTTGATACTGATGTCGAGGTTATAAAGTCTCTTGATGAAATTTTAAAACGCGGAGCGTTTGCAGGCGTTGAGTGCACTGGTGCACTCAACGCTGGACTTGGCATAGCGAGTCCAGCGGCGAGCCCAATCTATAAAGAGATTCTTGATTCATACAGAGAAAGTTCTTTCATAAAGCCTGACGGCTCTCTGGATTTGACAACAGTTGTTACACGCGTTTCAAATATTTTTAAGCTGCACGGTTTTAAAGATTTAGACGAGATTCAGGAAGTTGCTGGCGTCACAGTTTATCCTGCGGAATATTTTTCACCAATAAATTTTTATACACACAAATTAAAAATTACAAGGAATACATATTCCATACATCATGGAGCAGCAAGCTGGGTTGATGAAGAAGGAAAAAAATATGCAGATGTAAAAATTATGCTTTCAAAATTGTTTGGTTACAAAATAGGACATAAAATTGCACTTTTTTATTATGCGGCAGTTGATTTGAAAAAAAGTGGATTAAAAAAAACTTTTTCAGATGTTGAAAATTATTTTAAAAAGAAAATCGGAGTTAAAAATGAAAGATAAAAAAATTGTTATTGTTTCGATGAATGGAATGCGTTCTGTAGGAGGTGTTGAAAGAGTCGTTTATTATTTGAATCAAATACTTTCTGAAAAGTATGAAGTAAAAATCATTGAAAGAAAGAAAACTTTTGGCAAATTTGATTTGATTATCTGGCCTGTACTGTTTTCATTTAAGTTAATTTTTATAAGAAACAAAATTGTAATCTCTCAATCATGGCAAAGTTTTTTATATCCAGTTGATTTTAGCATCCATCACGGAACTACGAGAGGCTTCACTAATAAAGTAAAAGAAGCAAAATCATTTGGCTCTACAATTATTTCTCTATTTGAAAAAATCAGTGCATATACAGCAAAAAAAATTTTGTCTGTAAGTGAAAACTGTAAAAATGAACTAGTTAAACTATATAAAACTAATCAAAAAAAAATAATTGTTCTTAACAATTTTGTTGATGAAAATCAATTTTATCCAATAAAAAATAATAAAACTGTGCATAGTTTAAATCTAACCTTACTGTTTTCCGGTCGGCTGGAAAACAGTAAGGGCTTTCAAGAACTAAAAGTCCTTTCTGATTACATTGAGAATCTTGAAGGCGTAAGACTTATTATTGCCTGTCCAAATTCAGAAAATTCACAATACTTCAAGAATAAAAAAAATACTATTCTACATATTGGTCTAAAATTTAATCAGATGAATGAATTTTATAATAAAGGAAATGTTTTTGTTTTTCCGACAAAATATGAAGGTTTTTCTATGGCGACTCTTGAAGCCTTGTCGTGTGGTTGCTGTGTTTTAGGAACATCTGCTGCGATTCCACAAGAGCTTTCTAACTATGATTTTGCTGTTGTTCCTAAAGATTTTACTCCTGAAACAATTGTTTCAGAAGCAGAAAAATTAATGAATGACTTTAAAGACAGAAAAGATGAAATTCATAAAACTATAACAGAAAATTTTGGATATGCACAATATAAGCAAAAGTTAATGACGATTATAGAATCAAGAGTGTAATTCTTATGTGGCTTTATTCTTCCATTTTATTTGCTTTGATTTTTTTATCTCTTTGTAAATACGATGCAAAAGTTTCTGTTATTTCGAATAAAATTATATTTTTAGAAATTGTTTTATTATTGTTTTTTTTGTCTGCATTTCGCTATGGAATAGAAACTGATTACTGGAGTTATTTCGAATTATTCAAGAATAATGGAGTTGGTGTTGAGACTGGATTCAAAATTTTAATTTATTTTGTAAAAACTATTTTTTCTAATGATTTTAATGTATTCATTTTTGTTGTTGCCACAATTTCTGTAAGCATTAAATTTGTTTGTTTTTCAGAGGTTAGAAATCCATTTTTTGCGATGCTTCTATATTTTTGTTATTTTTACATAATGCTCGAATGGAATGTTATTAGGCAAGGAATTTCTGTTTCTTTTCTTTTTGGGGCTATGGATTATGCAATAAAAAAACGTCCCATAAAATTTTTGTTTTTTGTATTTTGCGCGGTAATATTTCATATTTCTTCTATCATATTTTTGCCAGTGTATTTTATCGTCAATCAGCAATATTCATTGAGGAAAATTTGCATACTTCTTTTCATGTTTATAATATTCAAAATTCTTTTTATGGATTTTGTATTCAACATTATGATTAACAGTTTTTCTAAAATGTTTCCAGCGAATCTAGGAGTTTATGCGCAACGTGTTGTGACGTATTTAAAATATGAAACTTCTTCAGTGATATTTTCTATAGGATTTTTTAGAAGAATAGTCTTCCTTTTTATTTTTATCTGTCTTAATGGAAGTACTAAAATAAAAAATCCGTATTTCAATGTTTTTTTTGCAGGACTTTTTATTTACATATTTTTTATGAGCAATCCTATAATTGCAAACAGACTTAGCATAAGTTTTGAATTTATGCTTGTTCCAATGATTTCAGATCTGAAAATAAAATTTACTTGGAGGAATTTCTATTATATGTTTTTTCTAATCCTTATTTCATTTTCAATTTTTATGATGACTTTACTGAACGGAAATGCGCTTCCGTATAAAACATACATTTTTAATTAGAGGAGCAAATCTTGGAAAGTAAACTAAAATTTTCATTGATAATGGCCACTTTGGGCCGTGATAAGGATGTTGAGATTTTCTGTAAAAATTTATCATTGCAGTTATATAAAAGTTTTGAATTAATTATTGTAGATCAGAATACTGATAATCGTCTTGAAAAAATTATTAATTCTTATAAAGAAAAATTTGAACTAAAATATATACGCTCTGATAAAAAAGGCTTAAGTTTGAATCGTAACATAGGTTTGAAATATGCAACTGGAGAAATAATTGCTTTTCCAGATGATGATTGTATTTATAAAAATGATACTTTGGAATTTGTTGTTAGAAGTATTAGTGATTATGATTTTATTACATTTAATTCTGAAGATATGAATCCTGAATTAAAGAAGTTCAGTTTTGAAAAAAATGAAAAAATCGGGTTTAATAATTTTTTTTCAACTGGAATTTCTTACACAATTTTTATAAAAAGTCATTGTCTTGCTAATTTTCTTTTTGATGAGCGTCTTGGGTGTGGCGCAGAATTTGGAAGCGGAGAAGACAGCGATTTAATGTTATTCTTAATTTCAAATAAATTTAAAGGATTTTATTTTGGAACATATTCAATCTATCATCCTTACAAGCCTATGGGAAACAATGATGTTTCAAGAGCATATAATTATGCAAGAGGTTATGGTGCTATGTACAGAAAATGTATATGTATTTATAAGCAGAAAAAACTTTTATTTAATTTTATTAAAGCGATATTAAAAAATATTTTAGGAATCTTGCTGATATATAAAGGAAAGTATCATTTTTTATCTTTTAAAGGAAAGATAAGTGGCTTCCTATTATACAAGAAATAAATTTTATGCAAATAAAAATTCATTTATATTTGGAGTACAGAAAATGATACCAAAGATAATACATTTTTGCTGGCTTTCTGGTGAGGCTTATCCAGAAACTATAAAGAATTGCCTGAATTCTTGGAAAGAAAAATTGTTTGACTATGAAATTATTATCTGGGATACAAAACGCTTTGATGTAAATTCTGTTCGATGGACCCGGGAAGCGTTTTCTGCAAAAAAATATGCGTTTGCCGCAGATTACATTCGATTTTATGCACTCTATAATTATGGCGGAATTTATCTTGATTCAGATGTCGAAGTTGTGGAGTCTTTTGATGAATTTTTAGAAAACAAATGCTTTTTTGGTTTTGAATATACAGCAATGCCTGAAGCTGCTGTTATCGGCTGTGAAAAAGGACTGAATTGGTGTAAAAGAGCTCTTTCATTTTATGAAAAAAGAAGTTTTGTAAATCAAGATGGAAGTTATAATCAGATTATTGCTCCTTTAGTTTTAAAATATGCATTTGAATCTGAGTATAAGCTTCCGCTTATTGATGAAAATAAAATCATTTCATATTCTGATATTAAAATTTACCCGTTTGATTATTTTTCTCCAAAAAATGGATTTACAGGAAAAGTGTTAAAAAGCGTAAATACTCATACAATCCATCATTTCAATTCTGCATGGTTAAAAAAAGGATTAAAGACAAGCTTAAAGAGAAAAATTCATCTAGTATTGATTGCTGTTCTAGGTAAGAAAAACTACAACAAGTTTTTATACAAAATACGAGGTAAAATATCCGAAAGGTGAATTGTTTTAAGAGAAGGTTGATTAATTGAAAACAGTTCTACAAGCAACAAATCAGCGCCTGTGAAACTATTTTCATCTGACTGTGCAAGATAAAGCCCCTCTTTATATTCCGGTAAACCTGTATGGAGTCTCCTGATATACATAATAGTTCAGCCAGTTGGAGTAAAAAAGGTGAGCTGTGCTTCTCCATTTTGAAACAACCGGCTTGGATGAATCATTGTCTGTAAAATAATTTTCAGGGATAGACGGATTGATTCCTTTTTTTAGATCCCTCTTGTATTCTTCTGCCAATGTTTCCGGGTCATATTCCAAATGGCCTGTCATAAAAATGCTTCTGTTGTCTTTCGATTTTGCAAGCGTGACTCCAGTTGTTTCTGAATATGCAAGCAGCGTCAGGTTTTCATTTGAAGCAATATCTTCGGTGAGTATTTTTGTGTATCGTGATGTCGGAACTGGAAAGTAATCGTCAAAGCCGCGCATCAAAGGCTCTCTCGGGTCCAGGAGCTTGGAGTAAAAAATTCCTGAGAATTTTTTTTCAACAATATGCTTGTTTATTCCATGCAGATGATAAAGTCCCGCCATTGCTCCCCAGCAAATATAAAGCGTGCAGAAAACATTTTTTTTTGCATAGTCCATTATTCTGCAAAGCTCATCCCAATAGTCAACCTGATCAAATGGAAGCTGTTCTACCGGCGCGCCTGTTATAATCATTCCGTCAAATTTTTGGGTGAAGATTTCTTCTGATGACATATAGAATTTTTCAAGATGGCTCTTGTCTGTGTTCTTTGAAATATGGCCTTTCATCTGCACAAGAGAAATGTCAATCTGGAGCGGAGTATTTGAAAGAAGCCTGAGAAGCTGAGTTTCTGTAACTTCCTTTGTCGGCATTAAATTTACAATTGCAATTTTCAGCGGACGGATATCCTGTGAAACCGCGCGCTCTTCTGTCATTACAAATATATTTTCGTTTTCAAGAGTGCTTCGTGCTGGAAGACCGGAATCAATTCTTATAGGCATGGACGCATTATAGCAAGTTTTCCTGTAATTTGCTATAATCTCTGAATTATGGAAATCAAGGTTGACAGAAAAGCTGCGGTAAAAAAACTCAAGGCTTTGGTTTTATCTCCAAAAAACGAAGTTGAGGCTTTTAGAAGCAAACTTGAAAAGAAATTCAAGGCTGATTTTATTCCAAACCGTGTTGAGCGCACTGAAAAAAAAATCGGCGGTGTAAAATGCGATATTCTTGTTCCTGAAATTTTTGCCTCGGACCGGATTGTTATTTATGTTCACGGCGGTTCCTTTGTTGGCGGCTCCCGGGACAGCTGGAGAAGTTTTTGCTCAATATTTGCAAACGCTGTTTCTGCAAAAGTTGTTGTGCCCGAATTCAGGCTTGCTCCTTCTTATCCGTTCCCTTCTTCAGTTGAAGATGTTGAAAAAGTTTTCAATGAGATTTTAGACGAAGGGGATTCTAAGGAAATTATTCTTGCGGCCGACGGAAGCGGTGCGAGCATTGCGCTGGGAACTATGCTTCGGATTGAAGAGAAAAAACGTTCCTCTGTTTCAAAGATTGTCTTGATTTCTCCTTGGCTTGACTTTTCAACAGAGTCCCTTTCAAATAAAAAGCTCCGCGATGAAGTTTTAGGCAATGAGGACTTGCGTCATGCGGCGGATCTTTACACATATTCTTCTAATTTAAAAAATATTCAGGTTTCGCCTTTGCTTGCTTCTGAAAGTGACTTTTCAAATTTTCCGGAAATTTATATTCAGTGCGGAGAAAAGGAAATTCTCCTTGATGACGCGGAGGCTTTTGCTCAGAAAATTATTTATTCCGGCGGAAAATGCGTTTTGGATATTTGGCCCGGAATGATGTTCATGTTTCAGATGGCGGATGAATTTTTGCTTGAGTCCCATGAGGCTGTCGAAAAAATCGGGCAGTATATAAACAAAAGAAGCGGCCTTTCGGAAAGTGAAATCGAAGAGCGTGAGCGTCTTATGCGTGAAAATAATATTGCGGTGGAATAAAAATATGGAACTTCTTTCTCCGGCCGGAAATGTTGAAAAACTTAAGTACGGATATATTTACGGTGCTGATGCTGTCTACATTGGACTGAAAAATTTTTCTTTGCGTGTAAAAGCGGACAACTTCTATGAAGATGAATATAAAAAAGTATGCGCCTTGAAAAATCAGTTTCCTGAGAAGAAGCTTCATTGCGCGCTGAATATTGCATTTCATAATAATGAAATTGACAGGCTGATTCAAAATATTCCTTATTTTAAAAATTATCCAATTGATGCTTTTATTGTTCAGGATTTGGGAGTTGTTCCGCTTCTTCAGAAAGAATTTCCAAATGCTGCGCTTCACCTTTCAACTCAGGCAAGCTGCATGAACCGTGAGGCTGTAAAAGTTTATAAGTCGCTGGGATTCAGCAGGGTTGTGATGGGGCGCGAGGCTTCGTTGTCTGAAATTGCAGAAATAAAAAATGCAGTTCCAGAAATGGAAGTTGAATGTTTTGTTCACGGAGCAATGTGCATTGCCTATGCGGGACGATGCTTGATGAGCGCATATTTAAATGGAAGAAGCGCCCAGGAAGGATTTTGCAGCCACACTTGCCGCTGGGATTATGATGTGCTTGCTGGCCTTGGAGAAAATGCCAAGCAGATTGCAGAAAGTGGAAATCTTGTCTTGCGTGAGCATAAGCGTCCTGATGAATTTTTTCCGGTTTATGAAGGAGAAAACTTTACAGCCGTGTTGTCATCAAAGGATTTGTGCATGATAGACCATCTTGCGGATTTAAAAAAGGCAGGCGTTGATTCTTTGAAAATTGAGGGGCGCATGAAAAGCGTCTATTATGTTGCTTTGATTACTCGGGCTTATAGAAAAGCGATTGATGCGCTTGAAGGAAAAATTCCGCAGGAGGAAGCGGCTCCTTTTATTGAAGAGCTTTATAAAGTCAGCCACAGGCCTTTTTCCACTGGGTTTTATTATAATAAGTCTGACGCTGATGTTGCAGTAAGCGGCGCGAGCGACAGTCCTTTTGAGCTTTCCGCAGAGATTGGCGATGAGCTTTCTTTGCAGGATAAAAATTCAATTTTTGAAAAGGCCGCGCTGAATAAAAAATCGCGTGATGAAAAATACGGCTCTCTGTGTCCGGAAGCGAAGGCTGCGGCTGACAAGAGGTTTGCTCTGCATCCTGACTTAAATCTTCCTTTTGCTGAAAAAACTGACGGATTTAAAATGTACGCTTTTGAAAGCCTTAATATGATTGAAAAATCGACTGAGCTTGAAATTGTTTCTCCAGACACCGTTGCTCAGAAAATTTTATGGGGAACTGATTTTCTTCTTGTGAATCCAGAAAACGGTGAATTGTACAATTGGGTTTGCAACGGGCATCCGGCTGTTTTTTATACAAGACTGAAAATTCAGCCTGGAAGCCTTTTGCGCTCAAAGGACCCTGGCTACATTGAAGGAAAATTCAGGGACAGCGGAAGGTAAGGGCAAGCTTAAAGTTTTTCAGCTTTTGACCATAATTTTGTTATGTGATATAGTCAACCTTAGAGGACTGCCTATGTCAGAAAAGAATGATGAAGTTGTAGAAACTGACCCTGAAATTTTAATCGGCCAGTTTTCTAAGAGATTTTCTGAAAACTATACTTCAGAGGAATGGATGAAAATTCATTCCGCATGGGACTTTTTGATTTTAAAGACTTCCGGACTCAAGCGGAAATGCGGAAAGCCTTATTATCTTCATCCGTTTAGAGTTGCAACTATTCTTGCTGAAAAAAATCTTGGCGCGGATACAATTATTGCAGGCTTGTTTCATAATATTCTTGATGTGGACAATGAATGTCTTCCTGAGATTGAGAAAAAATTTGGCAAGGATATTTCTGTAATTTGCAATGGAACTGCTAAAATTACCGGGCTGAAAATAAATTCAACTTCTTTACATCAGGCCGACAGCATAAGAAAAATGCTTTTTGCTATGGTTGATGATATCCGCGTTATTCTTGTAAAACTTGCAGACCGTCTTGACCGTATGCGCAATTTAAAGTTTGTTTCATCAGAGGCTCAGCGTGCGGTTGCAAAGGAAGTGATTGATATCTGGTGTCCGCTTGCAAGCCGTCTTGGTATGTCCGATGTAAAATGCGAAATGGAAGATTTGAGCTTGAAATATTCAAATCCAGAAGTTTTTCAGCAGATAAAATCGATTGTGGCTCAAAAAAAAGCAGAAAGGGCAGACTATCTTAATAATGCCGTTAAGAAAATTTATACAGCCACAGAAAAAGCTGGAATAAGTGTAAACATAACAAGCCGGGCAAAGCATTTTTATTCGATTTATCAGAAGATGAGAAAACGCAACAAGGAACCTGGGGAACTGTATGATTTGCTTGCCCTTAGAATAATTTGCAATACAGAATCTGAATGTTACACTTTGATTGGAATTGTTCATGGACTTTGGAAACCGATGGAGGGAAGGTTCAAGGATTATATTGCAATGCCAAAGGCAAACGGCTATCAGTCGCTTCATACAACTGTTATTTGCGAAGGAAAGCCGCTTGAGATTCAGATCCGCACGCAGGAGATGCACAGCATTGCCGAGCATGGTGTTGCTTCCCACTGGCTTTACAAAAAGGGAACGAACCATGATATGGTGAAGGCTGAAGATCTGAGCATCATAAATCAGCTTCGGGCTCTTCGGAATGAAGACTTGAGCGATGAAAAATTTTTTGCGGAACTTAAAAGCGATCTCCTTGGAGATTCGATTTATGTTTTCACTCCGAAAGGCGATGTTAAGGAGCTTCCTGCCGGCGCGAATGCAATTGATTTTGCCTATGCGATTCATTCTGGAATAGGTGAAAAAATTGTTGGCGCAAAAGCTGATGGAAAAATAATTCCTCTTACTCAGCCTTTGAAAAATACACAGATTATTGAAATTCTCACGAATCCTCAGGCGCATCCGACTCAAAGCCAGCTTAAGTCTGTAAAAACTTCAAAGGCGCGTCAAAAAATACATTCTTATCTTGTTGAGAATGATCCGACGTTTATTGATAAGGAAGCTTTGGAAAAACGCGAGGCGGAAATCGCGGCGAATACTTTGTACTCAAAGAAAATCGCTGAAGAAAATTCTGCGGAAAGAAAACGAAAAGCATCCTTGAAAAAACAGCAGCAGAATTTCACAGGAAGAATCCGCATTGAAAATGACACGAATTTTTTTGTTACGATTGCGCAATGCTGCAAGCCTGTTCCAGGAGATCCGATTGTCGGGTATATTTCTCACAGCAGAGGCATAACAGTTCACCGGGCGGACTGCCTGACTTTTCTTAGAATTCCTGCGATTCAGGAGCGTTCAGTTGCAGTTGAATGGGATACTTCCGCTGACAGGAAGCAAGAGAAAAAAGACAGGCTTCTTGAAAAGAATAAGGAAAAATCACGGCAAAAGCAGATTGAAAAAAATCAGTACAAAAAGCAGCGTTAAAATTCTGTGTTGCATAAATACTGTTTTTTTTCTAATATTGCGTTATGAAATTTCTTGAAGATAGAATAAAAAAAGACGGTGTTGTTTTGCCGGGAAATATTTTAAAAGTAAACAGTTTCTTGAATCATCAGATTGATGTAGGACTGCTTGATAAACTGGCAGAAGAGTTTAAAAAAGCATTTGAAGGCGTGGAAATAACAAAGGTTGTTACGATTGAAGCAAGCGGAATCGCTGTTGCCTGTTCTGTAGCGCGGGCTTTTGGAAATATTCCTGTTCTTTTTGCAAAAAAGCACAAGAGCGCTGCCTTGTCAGATGATGTGTATTATTCTACGGTTTGGTCGCACACAAATTCCTGCAACTACAATATTGTTGTTTCAAAAGAATATCTTTCGCCTGATGATAAGATTCTTTTGGTTGATGATTTTCTTGCGAATGGGAACGCAGTTAAAGGCCTGCTTGAAATTGCTGAAAGCGCAGGCGCGAAAGTTCAGGGTGTTTGCGTTGCAATTGAAAAAGCGTTTCAATCCGGCGGCGATGCTCTTCGGGAAAAAGGAATTCATCTTGAAAGCGGCGCAGTCATCGAAAAAATGTCTTATGATGGCGATATAGTTTTTAGAAATTAATCTCTAGGATTCTAATATCCCTAATTTTGAGTTTTTCCGATGTTTTTTTTACTTAATGGATTCCAGAATCAGTTCGACTGTTTTTGGAATCTTTTGTTTTTCTATGCCCGAGTAGTTTACGACAAATGTTTTGTCTATGGAAAACGAGATGTCTTCTGGGAAAATCGAGAATTCTTCATTCTCGTAAAAAAAATCTTTTAATGCTGATATTTTTATTCCGTTTTGTTTCAGCTTAGTTTCTAATGCTTTTCCGCTCAGTCTGGAATTTATTGAGAGCAGAAAATGCAGTCCGGAATTTTCCTCATGAATTTTTACAAACTTTTTTAGCTCGGAATTTTCGATTTTAAAAATCAGCTCATTGCGAAGATTCCGGTAATAGTTTTTCATTCTAATAATGTGCTTTGAGTAATGCTCCTCTTTTATAAAATCGGCAAGTGCATATTGTTCAAATGAATTTACCGTGCATGAGCAAAAACTGAATTTTGAGTTGAATTTTTTTGAAAGGTTTTTAGGAAGAACCATGTAGCTTATTCTAAATGAAGGCGAGAGTGTTTTTGAAAATGAATTTATATAGATTACATTTTCATTTTTTGAGGCGCATAAAAGAGGCTGAATCGGTTTTCCTGTAAAACGAAATTCGCTGTCATAGTCATCCTCAATTATGTAGTGGTCGTCTTTTTCCTGTGCCCAAAACAGAAGCTCCATTCTTCTTTTTACCGGCATTACAATCCCTGTCGGAAAGTGGTGGCTTGGCGTTACGTGGACAACAGAGGCATTTGTTTTTTTTAAGGCGTCTATGCTAAGCCCGTTTTTGTCAATTGGAATATGCACAGTTTTGGCTCCGTTCATTTCAAAAATATGCGCAATTTTTTTGTATCCAGGATTTTCAACAGCATATATTTTTTCATTTCCTAGGAGATGGACAACAAAACTGTAAAGCATTTCTGTTCCGGCTCCTACTATAATTTGCTCTGGAGCAGCTTCAATATTTTTAAAGCTCTTTAAGTGTTTGCAGATAGCTTCTCTTAGTTCAAGTGCTCCTTGAAGCGGCTGGCTTTTTAGAAGATTTTCATGCGATGTGTTTAATATCTTTCGCATTATTTTTGACCAGATTGAAAACGGAAATTTTTCCAAGCCAATAGAATTTGATTTTAAATCTACGAAAATTTTTTCTTTGCTTTTTGAAGTTGAATCCGCAGTTTTTTTCTCTTTCCTAAGGTTTTGCTTGCAAGTTCCTAAGAAGGCAGCTTTGTTTTCTTTTGGAAGCTCAGTAACAAAAAATCCTTTTTTCTCAATTGAAAATATGTACCCTTGGCTTATTAATTCTGAGTAGGCATTTTGGACTGTAATTACGCTTACGCCCAGATGCGCAGAAAGAGAGCGTTTTGATGGAAGCTTTTCATTTGGTTTTAAAGACCCGTCTATTATTTTTGATTTTATGCTTTCGATTAAAAAATCGCAGAAAGTCATGCTCCCCTTTTTTGAAAAATCGCAAGTAAACATCTTTTTCTCTGGTTATATAAAAATTCTATTGATATGATTATATTAATAATATCAGTTTTTGTATATCTTAAAATTTAGATTTTTTTTAACGAGGTGTTTTATGGACAAGCGTCTGCTCACAATTCAGGATATTTCATGTGTTGGACAGTGTTCTCTTACTGTTGCTCTTCCTGTTATTTCAGCCTGCGGAATTGAAACAGCTGTTCTCCCGAGTTCTGTGCTTTCAAATCATACTGCATTTAAGGACTGGTCGTTCAATGACTTGACTGGAGATATGGAGAATATTTTAAATCACTGGAAAAACGAAAATATTACTTTCAGCGCGTTTTATACGGGATATGTCTCTGAGTCTCAGATTCCTATTATAAAAAAAATCATAGAGGAAACCGCACGCAAAGATGCGCTTGTTGTGGTTGACCCTGTTATGGCGGACAATGGAAAAATGTACGCGGGCTTTGCTCCGGACTTTCCAAAAAAAATGTCTGTGCTTTGCAATGGTGCTGATGTTGTTCTTCCAAATATTACAGAGGCATCTTTCCTTTTGGGAATTGAATATAAAAATGAAAACTACACCGAGAACTATATTGAAAATATTTGTAATGGACTTATAGAGCTTGGTGCAAAAAATGTTGTGCTTACTGGTGTAAGTTTTGAAAAAGAAAAGCTTGGTGTTGCTGTTTGCAACGGAAAGTCAATTGAATATTACTTTACAGAAAGACTTCCTGTTCAAATGCATGGAACTGGAGATGTCTTTGCATCTGCTTTTACAGGCGCGCTTTGCAATGGAAAGGATTTGCTTGGCTCTGCAAAAATTGCTGCAAACTATGTTGTTGAGTCTATAAAAGCAACTTTGGATGACAAGGATCATTGGTATGGTGTTAAATTTGAAAAGGCTATTCCGTATTTAGTTAAACAAATTTTTTCTGTATAATTAAATAATGTTTCCTCCTTTTGATGAAGAGCTGGCATTAGAATACTGCAAAGAAATAATTTCGCTTTTAAATGAAAAAAAACTTTCCATAGTCTACACGACAGAGAAGGTAAGCGAAGAGCGTTTTGAAAATGGGATTATGATTGGAGTTCTTGTTGCAAAAAATTCTTTGCAGCAAAATAAAATTCTTTTTACCGTTTCAGGAATTTCGAGAAAGATAGAAGGAAAATTCCGGGATGCAATTTTCATCGAGCCAATTGTTTCTAGTAAAAAAATTATGTCAGCTCTTCAAAAAAATGACAAGGAAATTCATTCGCTTACAGAGAAATTAAAAAGCTGCCGGATAGAAAATATTCAGGATTTGCAGTTACGCCGTTCGCTGCTTACATCTGAATCCTTGGAAAGAGTGCATGAGCTTTACAGTTTTTATTGTTCAGATGGAAAAATCCGTTCACTAAAACAAATTTGCAGGAGCCAGCTTCCGCCTACAGGCACAGGTGATTGCTGCGCTCCAAAGCTTTTAAATTTTGCTTTTGAGAATAATTTAATTCCGGTTAGTATGTGCGAAGTATTTTACGGAAAGCCAAATGAAAAGAAACAGCCGGGAGTTAAATATTCTCCTTGCGATGAAAGATGCGGACTGATTCTGCCTGAAATGCTTGGCCTGAAAATTTTATACAGAGACACTGATATAATTGTTGTAAACAAGCAAAGCGGCATCCTGAGTGTTCCTGGCCGCGGTCCTGAAAAACAAGACTGCATTGTCAATCGTGTGAAAAGACTTTTTCCGGAGTGTATTCCCCAGCCTTCTGTGCATAGGCTTGACATGGAGACTTCCGGACTTATGGTTCTTGCATTTACAAAAGATGCCCATAGAAAATTATCACGGCAGTTTGAAGAAGGTCTTGTAGAAAAAAAATACATTGCTTTGCTTGACGGAATTCTTGCGAAAAAAGGAATTCCTCATGCTGGAACTATGGAGCTTTATTTTAGGCTCGATGTTGAAAACCGGCCGCACCAGATTTGGGATTCTGTGTATGGAAAAAAGGCTGTTACTGAATGGAAAATTATTGATGTGGAAAAATATTTGAGTCCGTTGAAAAACAAAAAAAATGTTACCAGAATTTTATTTATTCCTCATACAGGGCGGACACATCAGCTTCGGCTTGCCAGCGCTGATTCACATGGTTTTGGAATTCCAATAATCGGTGATACTTTGTATGGCAGCTGTGAACCTGGTGAAAGGCTTATGCTTCATTCGTGCTATATAAAATTCGTCCATCCTGCTACTGGAAAAGTTATGGAATTTAACTGCGAAAGTGATTTTTAAATTACAAGGGCATCTTTAAAAAGCTCAGCTTTTAAAGATGCCCATTATGAAAAACGCCGCCTAATTTTATGTCAGCGCAATGCTATGGCTATACATTGAATTTGAAGAAAAGCACATCGCCGTCTTGAACGATATAATCTTTTCCTTCTTGACGGTATTTTCCTGCTTCTTTTATTTTTGCTTCTGAGCCATATTGCCTTAAGTCATCGACTGTGTAGGCTTCGGCCTTTATAAATCCTTTTTCAAAATCCGTGTGAATTACGCCGGCTGCCTGTGGAGCTTTGTCTCCTTCATGGATTGTCCATGCTCGGCATTCATCAGCACCACCGGTAAAAAATGTTCTAAGTCCCATGAGATGGTAAACGTGCTTTGCGAGGACTGAAAGTCCGGATTCTTTTAATCCTGCGCTTTCCATGAATTCCTTGCGGTCGTTTTCATCATCGATTTCTGCAAGGTCCGCCTCAAATTTTCCGCAGATGACGATTGCTTCTGATTTTTGTTCCTTTGCAATTTTTTGAACCGCTTCAACATATTTGTTTGTTCCTGCTGGAATTGTGTCCTCGTCTATGTTGCATATAAAAACTTGCGGCTTGATTGTGAGCAGATGAAGATCATAAACTGCATTTTTTTCTTCATCAGTCAGCTCGGCCATGCGGGCGCATTTTCCGTCTGTAAGAAGCGGCTTTATTTTTTCAATTGCACTGAAATATGGAGCAAGGCGTTTTTCTTCATCTTTTCCGAGCGCGCGAATTTGCTTTGTGATTTTTTCTGCCCGCTTTGAAATTGTGTCCAGGTCAGCCTGCGCAAGCTCGAAATCAATTGTTAGAATATCGCTTTCAGGATCTACAGGAGCTTCTGTTTTTGCGTCATCACGAACATGCTGAATGTCCGGGTTGTCAAAGCAGCGGACAACATGGGCGATAACTGCTGTTTCTCGGATGTTCGCAAGAAATTTATTTCCAAGTCCTTCACCGCTTGATGCTCCTTTTATCAGGCCTGCAATATCAACAAAGTCAACAGTCGCAGGAATTTTTTTCTTTGGCTGAAAGACGCTTGCCATAAAGTCCAGCCTTTCATCTGGCAAGTCAACGATTCCGACATTTGGATCAATTGTGCAGAATGGATAATTCGCAGCTTCCGCCGGAGCCTTCGTTAGCGCGCTGAAAATCGTGGATTTTCCTACATTAGGAAGTCCAACTATGCCGCAAGTAAGTTTCATATTTTTTTCCTTAAATAAAAATTTAAAAAGTCGCTCAAAGTGAATTTTTTGAATGTCCCTATTCTAATGCTTTTGCTTTTATTCTTCAATCAACAAGCCTAGTGAACAATGCAGGTTTATTTTATAAGTTTGCTTAGAACTTTATCTTTTTGCCGCCAGTTCTTGTCAACTTTTACGCGCAGATCGATGTCAACTTTATACGGGAAAATTTTTTTACATTCCTTGATTGATTCAACTCTGATTGTTTTTATCATGGAAGCTTCCTTTCCAATGACGATTCCTTTCTGGCTTTCACGCTCAACATAGATGTAGGCAAGAACTTTTAAAAGCTTCGGGGTTTTCATTTTTAGGTCGCTGATTTCTACATAGATTGCGTGAGGCAGCTCCTGCTCAAGCCTGTTGATTGCCTGTCCGCGGATAATTTCTGCAATTCTGAAATCAACTTCCTGGTCAGTGTAAAATTCTTCCGGATATAGATGCGGCTCTTCCTTTGCAAGACTGAAAAGCGCTTTTAAAACTTTATTTATATTTTTGTCTTCTTTTGCGCTCATTTCAATAATGCGCTCACCTGAAAAATCAGGAAAACTCTTTTGAATAAAGCTTCTGGAATTCAGCGGATTTGACTTTGGGTCTTCTGTCTTGTTGATTGCGATTACAACCTTGTCCATGTATGGAGCCAGAAGAGAGGCAATCATCTCTTCTTCTTCATTGTGCGGCCGTGTGGAGTCGATGATATAGAGAATTGCATCGCTCTCTTTTATGTTTTCCTGCGCAATGCCAGAAAGCCTTAGGTTCAGTTTTTTTTCGCTTAGATGAAGTCCTGGTGTGTCAATAAAAACAATCTGGCCATCGGATGTATTTATTATTCCGCGGATTGCATTTCTTGTTGTCTGCGGAACTGGAGAAACTATGCTGATTTTTTCTCCGCTAGCTGTGTTTAAAAATGTTGATTTTCCTGCTGAAGGCCGGCCTACTATGGAAACAAGCGCAGTCTTTGGTCCTGTTTTTTCAATTTCTGTATCAGTTTCTTTTTCTTCAATCATAACTGATAGTATACAGTTAAAAAAAAATAATTGATATACTTTGCAAAAAAAACGCCGCCCAGTTTTATATAGCCTTAATTTCAAGTTTTTATATTGAATTATAGTTAACTCAAAATTATTGGTATATAAAATTTTAGGGCAGCCTGAATTTTCTATTTTTTAAGAAGAGACTTTGCTCTGCTTAATGCTTCGTTTATATCTGCGCAGATATTTTCTTTTCCGAGCTTTTCAATCATTCCCATTTTGCTGAACAGAATATATGGCTGTGTATGTATTCCTGATATTACAATTGTAATTCCTTTTTTATCACAAGCCGCCTTTGCCTGCTCAAGTGCGCGGATTCCGCCAGCGTCTATATAAATCATGTTCTGCATTCTGAGCACAAGAACTTTTGCATTTGCTCCTGCGCGCTCGATTGCAAATTCAAATTTTCTTACAGTGCCAAAGAAAAGCGGACCGTCAATTTCATAGACAACTGCGCTTTCTGGAACTTCAATGTTTTCCTCCAGAAATGAATTTCCTGAAATTCCGCCGGCAATAGAATCCCGCTTGCTCTGAACTTCTGAAACATCTATCATTTTTTTTATAAAGAAAAAAGCTGCAAATCCAAGTCCGAATTCAATTGCAACTGTCAAGTCGACAAAAACTGTTATGAGGAATGTTGCCGCTAAAACAAAGATGTCTGACTTCTGGCCTTTCAGCAGCGACTTGACTGCTGTGAATCCCGCCATGTTCCAGGAAACATTTATGAGCACAGCGGAGAGCGCCGCCATTGGAATATAGACTGCGTATTTTCCAAGAATCAGCATTATAAGAAGAAGCGTGATTGCATGAATAATTCCTGCCATCGGAGTTTTTCCGCCGTTCTTTATGTTTGTTGCAGTACGCGCTATTGCTCCGGTTGCAGGAATTCCGCCGAAGATTGGAGATGCTATGTTTGCAATTCCCTGGGCGATAAGCTCGGTGTCTGAGTCATGCTTTGTGCCGGTCATTCCGTCTGCAACGACTGCGCTCAAAAGACTTTCGATTGCCGCTAGAACTGCAATAGAAATTGAAGTTGGAAAAAGGGCTGTGATTGTTTCTACACTGAACTGCGGAATAGAAGGCGATGGCAGTGTTGATGGAATGCTTCCGTAGCGAGAGCCGATTGTATCAGTTTCTAGTCCGGCATATTTTTTTAGCAAGATGCTTGCTGCAGTTGCAAGTATAATCACAATCAAGCTTCCTGGAATTTTTCCTGTGATTTTTTTGCAGAAGCGCGGCCAAATAAAAATTACTGCAAGACAAATGGAAGCCATAATCAGCGAGTAATAATTTATGCGGGATATGTTCATTGCATAAGTTTCAATTTTGCCGACAAAGTTTCCAGGCATTTTTGAAAATCCTTCTGGAAAAACAGAAATTGAAAGTCCTAAAAAATCTCCGATTTGTCCTGCGGCAATCGTTACTGCGATTCCTGCCGTGAATCCTGTTACAATTGTATATGGAATAAATTTTACAAGTCCGCCCATTTTAAATGCGCCGAGCATTATCAAAAGAATTCCTGCCATTACAGTTGCAGTTGCAAGTCCTGAATATCCATATTTTGCGACAACGCCGTAAACAATTACTGCGAAAGCTCCAGTTGGTCCTCCAATCTGAACACGGCTTCCGCCTAAAAGCGAGATAAAAAATCCTGCTACAATTGCTGTGAAAAGTCCACGTTCCGGCTCTACTCCGGAAGCGATTGCAAAAGCTATTGCCAATGGAAGTGCAACAATTCCGACGATAATTCCTGCTGTAAGATCATTTAGAAATGTTTTAAATGAATACTTTTTTAATGTATTGAGAATTTCTGGTTTGAACATAGTGGGAACATAATGATGTTTTAAATGAAAAAAATCAATGGAATGAAAACAATCCTAAACTCGTCGAATGAGTGCTTGGTTCTTAACCTGCCATCTTTTTCAAATTTTCATCAATAAATTTCCGCAGATTTTCTATTATATTTTCTTTGATTTGTTTGTTGTCTTCTGAAATTTGCCTGTCAAAACTTGACGCGATTGGAAGAAACAGCGTGTGAATATCTACCTGCAAGGAATCTGTAATTTGCGAGAGAGTTTTTTCGCTTGTCCAGGTTTTGCAAAGCTCAATGTTTTTTATCGTTTCGTCGGAAATTCCCGCTTTTTCTGCAAGTTCAAACTGAGTGAGCTTTTGCTGCTTTCTGATTCTTTTTAAGTTTTCCGCCAGTCTTTTTTGAATGTCTGAAGATTTCATACTCATTATTTTGAACAAAGATGTAAAAATCTAAATATCTTAATAAGCCACTTTTTATTAAAATATGGTTGAATATTTGGTTTTTAAGTGTTATATTAAGACCGCTTATGATTAAAAATGGTTAGATATTTGGAAATTAAAAATGATAAGCGGAGAAAATATGAAAAAAAGAATTTTTTTTGTGAGTTTTTTTATTTTTGTTTCCAATCTTTTCTGCGAGAATTTTCCTCTTTGGTATGAAAATAAAAGTTTTCAGTTTCCTGATTCTGAATATATATCGGCGGTTGGAACTGGCTTTAGCGAAAACGGAGCAAAAGATTCTGCGGTTTCCACGCTGGCTTTGTATTTTGAGTCAAAAATTTCTGTTCAGCGTTCTGCAAAATTATATGGAAATGAAAATTCGTTTGGAAAATTGGAAAAACAGAGTTCAGTTTATTCAGAAACAAATGTCGCGTCAGAAGCAAAACTGCCTGCCGTTTCCTTTACAAATTCCTTTTACAATTCATCGCGGAATGAATATTCAGTTTGCGCCTACATAAAAAAGAAAGATGCAATAAATGAATTTCAAGGAATTTTATCTGTCGGAATTTTAAGTGCAAATGAAAAAGTTCAAAAATCTGAAATTTTAAAAAATTCTTATCTTGCTTTTTCAATGGCAAAATCTTCTTTGGTTTTGCTGGAAGAATTGCAAGGCACGGCGAAAAGTCTTTCTGTTCTTGACCCAGAAAGTGGAAGTGAAAGTTTAAAATCAATCGCCAGTCTTTCTGAGCGTGCTAATGCTGTTATGTCGCGTGAAAAACCGAAACTGACTTTCAGCGTAAAAATTAAAAACGATACACAAAAAAATGTGGCTTATACAATCCGGCAACTTTTGGAATCGAAAGGATTTGTCTGCGGAGGTCAAAATCCGAATTTTGTGATTGAGGGAAATATTCATTTTTCAGAATCGGAAAATGATGTGGGTGTTTTTGTGCGTCCTGCAATTTCGCTCAATATTTTTTCTGCGGACGGAAGCAACGAAATTCTCGGCTCGTATTCAAAGCAATATCCAAAATACGGCCATAAGACTTTGGAAAATGCGTATGCGAAAGCACGTATTGAAATAGAAAAAGATTTAAAGGAAAACCTGCTTGATTCATTGTTCTAAAAAAAGAATTGCGGTTTTTCAGGAGGAAGACAGAATGAAGAAATTTTTTCTGATTGTAGGAGCAGTTTTTGCTTGCTCTATTGTGATTGGCTGTGCCTCAACTTCAGCCAAACCGGAAACTGTTGCTCAAGTTGGCGGAACAGTGCTTCTTGACTGGCAAGGCTCTGAATTTGGAAAAGGCGTTCCTGACTGGGTTGAATATGTTTCTTCCCAGAATTACGGAGAACTCGGCAATTTGCCTCAAGCAAAAGATAAAACCTTGATTGCGGTTGAAGGTGCTGGACAAGACCGGGATTTGCTTAGAATTTGGGTTGAAACTGACCGCGCTTCTGGCGAGATGACAAGCAGAATTGAAGAGGCAATTACACATGAGGCAGGAGCTACTACCAGCGGAGACAAAGATTCAATGGATGCAAAAACAAGTATGGCAAAAGCACTTACAGGTGTTTTCTCGCAGTCAAAAATCAACGGATTTCAAAGGCTTTCTACATTCTGGACGCAGGTAAGAAAAAAAGTTGACGGCGTTGTGGAGTACCGATATTATGCTTTGTTCGGAATTGATAATGACATTCTTGACGAACAGCTTGCGGTTGCAATGGGCAAAGTAGAGGCAAAAACTGAAAAAGAAAAGGTCGCACTTGATGAAATAAACAGTGCTATTCAGAAGTCTGCACATAAAGTTGGCGTTATTAGTTCGGAGGTTCGCTAAAATGAAAATTAAAAAAATCATTTTTACACTGATGTTTTCTTTGATTTTAGCCGTATCTTCTTTTTCGCAGTCGAAAGGCGTTACAATTGACAATGCACTAAAGCAGGCGGCGGAACAGTTTTCGTCCTCGCTAAAAAACAAAACAACGGTTGCTATTCTTGGAATTTCATCGTCGTACAGTGAGCTTTCTGAATATATGCTTGGCGAGTTGACTACAGATATTGTTCAGCTTAGAAAGCTTCAGGTTGTTACACGTGCGAATCTTGATGTCATAAAAAAAGAAATGAGCTTTCAGCTTTCTGGCGAGGTAAGTGACGAAACAATGCAGCAGATTGGAGCTAAAACCGGTGCACAGACTGTAATTTCTGGAAGTTTTAAACCGCTTGGAACCTTGTATGTTTTAGATATACAGGCGTTTGATGTTACAACAGCTACAATTCAAGATACATACAGAGTCAATGTTGCAAGCGATGAAACACTAGAGCTGCTCACCAAGAAAAAAGTTGTCAGTGCTAGTGGAAAAATCCAGAGCAACGACTACACGGCAGGCGAAAGAATTGGAATTGGATTTCAGAACATTCTATTAGGTTTGGGTTCATATCGTACAGGACACTGGGGTGATGGAATTTTGATGACAGCTGCGGACGGAATAGCGATTTTATGTGCGTTTGCAGACCCTGACTATGGTTTTACGACTGGAGTTTACATTATTGGCGCGTCTATCGCTTACGGATTTGTGCGTCCTTTCTTCTATCACAAAAACAGCAATGTCAAAATAAGCATGAATGTCGGCGCTGTTCAAACTTCTCATGGATTTGAGCCTGGCGTTTCATATAAGATTTCGTGGTAGTCTAACTAAGTTTTTTCGATTAAACAGCTGTGCATGATTTTGCGCGGCTGTTTTTTTTAATCTTTTAAAAAGATTTCCACTATACAAAAATCTGTTGCAAACTTCTTTCTTTATGATTATTTTTATTACATGAATCTTTCTGACTTTGAGTGGCTTGGGCAGAGCGTCCTGGCGGAAAAACTTTTTGGGAGCGACAGTTCTCCTGCAAATCTTTTCCTTCTTCAGAGCAAATACGGAATTGAACTTTCTGTTAGGGATGGATTTTTGCTGCGTCGTTATAATGGAACCGGCAGCAGAAATGGTTTTGGTTTTCCTATTGCTCTTTCTAAGAATTCTAGAATGAAGGACGCATTGAATTTTCTTGCTGAAAAAAGTTCTGCGGAAAAAACGCTTCTCAGGTTCTGCCTCTGCACGCGGGAGCAGAAAAGCGAGATAGATTCTTGCCTTGCTGAAAATTTTCCGGAACTAAAAATCAACTGGAAGTCTGACCGCGCGGACAGCGACTATATTTATCTTGCAAGGAATTTGGCGGAACTTCCTGGACAGAAATTCCACAAGAAGAAAAACCACATCGCGCGCTTCATGCGGCTTTATGAGAACCGCTGGGAATTCAGGCTTTTCCCTGAGAGCGATATTGCAAAGGATATTATTTTTATAGAAGAAAAGTGGCTTGAAGAAAAAAAATCTTCCAGCGGAAATCTTGATCATGCCCTTGTGCTTGAAAGTCAAAGCATAGCTTCTGCGGTTGAGTTTCATTCCGCGCTGAATATTCGCGGCGGAGTTTTATATGTTGACAAAAAGCCTGTTGCGATGACGCTTGCAAGCCCTGTTTCGCCGCAGGTTCTGGACATTCATTTTGAAAAAGCAATTTCAAGCTATGCTGAAGACGGAGCGTATTCTGTTATAAACAATCTTTTTGCAAAACATTCCGCCTCGTTCCTGTATCTGAACCGTGAGGAAGATATGGGAATAGAAGGTTTGCGCAAGGCAAAACTTTCTTACAAACCTGATATTTTGCTGGATAAATTTTACGGTGAAGCGGAGGAGTGAGTTATTTTGCCGTAAAAAAGTTATTTTATCTGAATAGCGAATGAATTTATATTTTCAAAAATATAAAAAACTTCTATACTATTTTTAGAACAAGTTGTTTTAGTTTAAGGAATTTTTATTGTTTTTTATGGGAGTTGAAAAATTGTTTGAAGAATTTCTTAGCAGTATTCTGTCTATATCACAATGCGAAACTTTTAAGGCTCAGACAGAGCGTGTGATTGAATATGTTGACTCCATTGATGATGTTGGAATAATGGCTATTGTAAAAGAAATAGGTACGATTCCAGAATGTATAAAAGCCAGTTCATCTGCGGAAAAGTTATTTTCAAAGTCGTCTGATATAATTCTTGCAAGAACATTTAGGATGCTTGGTTTAAAATCAAAGGCGATAAATGAACGTGCTGATAGTGCAGATGTTATAGCTGAAAGTATTTATCATAAATATAGTCTTGTTGCAGATGCAAAATGTTTTAGAATGAGTAGAACTGCAAAAAATCAAAAGGATTTTAAAGTTGCAGCATTAAGTAATTGGCGTGGTGGTGAGAATGAATATTCTGTTCTTGTCTCTCCTTATTTTCAGTATCCGAAAGAAGAAAGCCAGATTTACAAAACTGCTCTCGATGAGAATGTTTGTTTGCTTTCATGGGAACATATTTCAGCTCTTCTTGAGAATAAAATAAGAGAAAATGAAAATTTTTCTCTCGAAGCTATTTGGAACAGCTCTGCGATGCTCGTTCGTAATTCACAAATTTCTTATAAAAGTGCAAAATGCTGTTTTCTTCCGAAATTAAATGAGCTTGTTGCGAAAAAAACAGGTCTTGGAATCAATGATTTTAATAAAATTCTTGATTCATATAAGCTGGTAATTGTTGCTCGTGGAAGTCGGGAAATTGCATACTGTGAAGATAGAATTGATGATATAAAACGTCTTACAAAAGAACAGGCGATTGATGAGTTGATTCGTGAAACTAAGCTGGAAGAGAAGATTTCTGTCATAAATTCCTTTATTTCTTATCTTGGAGATATGGATGGGAAGAGTTGAACTTGGTGATTCTATAGAACTTATAAAGACTGTGAAATCTGAATCCGTCCACTTGATTCTTTCTGATATACCCTATGGAATAAATTTTGATGAATGGGATGTTATCCATAGGAATACAAATAGCGCACTTCTTGGGGCGAGTCCTGCTCAGGAAAAAAGTACTTTATTCAAGAGCAGAGGAAAACCGCTTAATGGTTGGTCTGAGGCAGATAAGAATATATCTAGAGAATATTATGACTGGTGTATGAAATGGGCTTCCGATTGGCTTAGAGTTCTGAAACCTGGAGCTAGTTGTTTTATCTTTGCGGGGAGAAGGATGGCTCATCGATGTATATGTGCAATGGAAGATTCTGGCTTTATATTTAAAGATATGATTGCATGGGAAAAAGATGCTGCAGCATATAGGGCGCAGCGTGTAAGTTGTGTGTTTGAACGCAGAAATGATATTTTAAATTCTGAAAAATGGAAAGGATGGAAAATAGGTAATCTTCGTCCTCTTTTTGAGCCGATTCTATGGTTTATGAAGCCATACCCTATAGGCGGAACTCTTACGGATAACATAGTGCAATATGAGGTAGGTGGATTCAATGAGAGCTCTTTAAAAAGTGCAGAAACGCTCAATCATGGGCTTGAAGTCTGTTCAAATATTTTGAAGGTAAAAACAGAAGATTCTGACAGAGGACTTCATCCTACCCAGAAGGCTGTTTCTTTAATGGAAACCATTATTTCACTTGTTACAAAGAAAGGTCAGGTTGTTCTTGATCCTTTTTGTGGTTGTGGAACGACTCTTGTTGCTGCAAAAAAATTGAATCGCGAATATATCGGTTTTGAGATAAATCCTATTTATTACGATAATATAATGAAACGTCTGTAGTAAAACAGGAGTGACTATGCTTTCAAAAATTTTAAAGAAATCTGACTGCGCTTCATGCCGTTTCTGCTGCTCGTTTCGCCGACAAAGCCTTTGGGAGGTTCCGCTTTTTGACAGGGAAACAAAGGAGCGTCTTGAAAAAAAATTTCCCCATGTTCATTTTGTGCCGGCCGGAAAAAATTCTTTTACTGCTGATATTTCTGACGGATATAAAACTGATGACCCGGAGGAAGAGGCCGCCTGTCCTTTTTTGTCTACTGAAACTGGCTGTGTTCTTTCGGAAAATGAAAAGCCGTTTGATTGTAAAATCTGGCCGCTGCGTGCGGTGAAGAAATCTTCCAGTGAAAAAATTTTTGTTGCTCTGGATCCGGTTTGTCCTGCCATTAGCAGACTTCCTTTTTCAGAAATTCAGGCGCTTGTGAAATCAGGGCTTGGAGAAAAAATACATTTTTATGCTTCTGGGCATCCGGATATTGTGAAAGACTGGCGAGACGAATTTGTTGAGGCTGAATAAATGAAGATTGTTTTTGAATATGCATCCCCGCTTGGAAAAATTTTTATTGAGAGTGACGGAAAATTTCTTACAGGACTTTTGTTTGGAAATTCATCTGATGAAATAAAGCGCGCGGAAAATTCTGCTGTGCCTGCTGTAGTTTCTGAAACCAGGCGATGGCTTGATATTTATTTTTCAGGCCGTGAGCCGGATTTTACTCCCGATTTCAGAATTGAAAATCTTACGGAATTTAGAAGGCTTGTTGTTGAAGAAATGCTGAAAATTCCTTTTGGAAAAACGGCAGCTTACGGTGAGATTGCTGAAAACATTGCTGCAAAGAAGCATCTAAAAAAAATGAGCGCGCAGGCGGTGGGCGGAGCCGTAGGATGGAATCCAATCTGTATAATTGTGCCTTGCCACCGTGTCATGGGTTCAAATGGAAATCTTACAGGCTACGGCGGTGGAATCAAAAATAAAATCGCGCTTCTAAAAAACGAAGGAATTGATGTAAGCAAATTCAGCATTCCGAAGAATTCAAAATATCTGGAATAATTATTAGCTGCCTTCGTTTTTAGTCAGTTATTATTGCTCTATTTTTGCGGAAAAATTATCAAGCGTGCTTTCTGTCCATTTCCGGCTGAGCTCTGGGTATGTTTCTTCAAGAGAAAGAAAATATGTGAGCGCAGATGGAAAATTTCCAGTGTAATAATATGATTCTCCAAGGTAGAAATTTGCTCTGTCTGTAACTTGCTTGTTTCTGTTCTGCGCAAGAAATTTCTTTAGCTTCTCTATCGAGTCCGTGTATTTTTTCTTTATAAATGATGTCTTCAGGATTTCAAATAAAAGATATTCATCGCCTCCAGACGGGCTTATCAAATCTTCATCAAAAATATAAACAGGCAGAACTTTTGGATTTTTTCCTTTTGATTTTAGAAGCGGCTGAATTCTTTGGCGTGAAGCTTCGCTTATCAGGCTTCCTTCAGGCTTTGAGCTTTCGCCAAGAACGTCTATGAGCGGCAAAGGCATTTCGCGCATTTTGTTCTCATACTCTTTTTTCTGCAGTGGAGTTTTCTGAATGTTTGGCTGGCCAAGGTAAGCTGCTGTAGATGCCTTGATTCCTCTTGTTGTGGCATTTACTCCAGGGAGCACAAGCCGGACTGGATTTTCTGCTTCCTGCGAAATTTTTCCGTCGAGCTGCTCATCGTAATAAAGTTTGCTGCTGGCCTGCGCTTTGCTGTTTTCTGATGTCATTGTGATTACTGCATAAAAATATTCGCTTGTGTCTCTTGGCGAGTCAGTATAGGAATCTGCGCTTTTTTCTACAGTTGCCAGCGGTTTGCTGAATTCAATCTGATCGTAGCTTGTGAACGGCTTTTTGTTTCTGTAGATTATAAATGAAGAAATTGAGTCTGAACCGTTTTGTGGCAGAATCCAGCTTACTGATATTTTTCCGTTTTCAGCCTGCATTGCGTTGATTCCCGTAACAACAGGGCGGTTGCTTTGCGCAGATAAAATTGATGCTGAAAAAATTAAAACTGCTGATGAAAAAAACTTTCTAAATAAATTTGAAATTTCCATTTTTATATTTTGGACTAAATTCCGCTGATTTTCAAGTGTGTTATTGCACGTTTGTTTTTATTCTTCAAGTCTTTTCCGCTGACGGTTCTGGCCAAAAGTGATTTATAAAAGGCTTCGGTTTGACAATATCTACCGTTTGTTTTATTCTATTATATATATGTTTGTTTCTGTAATTATAGAGCCAGGCGGACTTGATAGCGGCAAGATGATGGTGGATATTCTTTCCAGATATGGTTTTCAGAAGATTCAGCGTTCTTGCTGGGAAAGTTTAAAGCTGAATGAAACTGACCTTTCCTCCTTGAAGAAAGACTTGGACAGAGTTACTGACTATTATGATAAAATCAGAATTTATCAGTTTCCCTTGAACGGTCTTTTTGTTATTACGGAAATGAAACAGAAAAAATGGCGCAGATGCTGCTTTAATGGAGCTGCGTGCCCTAAGAACTAAAAAGCTAGAGGATAATTATGATTGAAGATTTTCAGGAGCCTATTGCACAGCTGAAGGCAGATGTTTCGGCTGTTTGGGGGCGTCTTTGACGTTGATGACATTAATAAAAAAATAGCTGAAAAGGAAGCTCTTACAACTGCTCCTGGATTCTGGGACGATAATGCCAAGGCTACAAAAATAATGAATGACATAAAGCTCTTGAAAGGGCGGATTGAGCCGTGGCAGGATTTAGTTCAGCGTGTTGATGACCTTGAGGCTTTGTATGAGCTTGGGCTTGAGGAAAATGACAAGAGCATTGAGTCGGAGCTTAAAGAGCAGTATGAAAAGGCAAAAGCCGACTATGACCATCAGAGCATTCTGAATCTTCTTAGCGATGAAGTTGACAAGAATGACTGTTATCTTTCTGTTCATGCCGGAGCAGGAGGAACAGAGGCCTGCGACTGGACGTTTATGCTTAGCCGTATGTATCAAAGGTGGGCGGAGCGTCATGGATATAAAGTTGAAGTTCTTTCGCAGGAAGAAGCAGAAGGCGGTCTAAAATCAATCAATATGAAAATTTCAGGGCCGTATGTCTATGGATATACTAAGGGCGAGGCCGGAGTCCATCGGTTGGTGCGCATAAGTCCGTTTGATGCGAATGCCAGACGTCATACTTCATTTGCTTCTGTTTATGTTTTTCCAGTGCTTGATGATACTATCGAAGTCAATATAGACCCGAAGGATTTGCGTGTGGATACTTACCGCTCCGGCGGAAAAGGCGGCCAGCATGTAAACAAAACTGAATCCGCAGTCCGCTTTACGCATATTCCAACAGGAATTGTAGTTGCCTGTGACAGCGAGCGCAGCCAGCTTATGAACCGCGCGTTTGCAATGAGCATTTTAAAGTCTAGGCTTTATGAATATTACAAGGAAGAACGCGAGAAAGAAAATTCAAAATTCGCAGGTGAAAAAAAGGATATTTCTTTTGGCAGCCAGATTCGCTCCTATGTTTTTCAGCCGTATACAATGGTAAAAGATCATCGCACAAAATATTCAGTTGGAAATATTCAGGGCGTAATGGACGGCGATATTGACGGATTTTTGGATGAATTCCTTTCGGCAAAATGGAAAGACCTTCCTTCTTCATCAGATGACGATGGGGATGATTTATAGAGATGATTTTTCTCTTTCAGAAATTTAAAAGATTTTTTTTTATTTTTTCTCTTTTTATATTTCTGGGGGAGAAAGTTTTTTGCGGAGACTGGATTCTTGCTGCCCAGAAATTTAATTTTGACAGCGGAAAATCTTTAGCTTCTGCAGAGCAGGATTTGGCATTTTTAATGCCTCAGCTTATAATGGAAAAAATTTCTGAAGGACTTTCGCGTAACACGACTTCGCAGGAAATGCTGGACAGGTCTCTGAATAATCTGCTTGTTGAAAGACAGTCCTTGTTTCTTCAGCTTTCAAAGGAAGTGAAAGCGCGAGACTCAATTTTTCTTTTGCCGGAAAGCGAGAAAAAAATAAGAAAGAAGATTCTTGCTCAGGAAAAACAAATTGTTGAAATAAAAAATCAAATAGATGAGAATCTGGAAAAAACACGGCAGCTTTATGATGAATTTAAAAAAATAAATTCTGCTCAGGAGGAAAAAACAGAATCCAGTTTTAGTCCTCTGCCGTTCAATCCTTTTAAGAATCTTTTTGTAAAAAAAAATCCTTCGCTTCTTCTGTCGCCTCAAAACGAGAAAGTTTCTTTTTATAAAGAAAATATTTATGAGCTTTTTTCACCTTCCCAGGAAGCCGCTGACAGTGGAATTGAAAGCCGAAAGTTTGAAGCTGAAGTTGTTGCGGCAAATATAAACGGGCTTATATCTGGAACCATTGCTGTTTACGGCGAATACTTTTCAGTTTCCTGTGCGCTTTATAATTTTCCTGGAAAAAAAATTCTTGGCCAGATTACTGAAGTAGGTCCGTTAAAAGATTATATTTCTGTTGCGGAAAATGCCGCCAGCTATTTTGTTCCAATTATTGTGAACAGTTTTCCTGTTGAACTTTATTTTGAAATTCAGCCGCAGGAAGCTTTGAAAAATGCGATTGTTTCTGTTGATGGAAATGTTTATAAAGGTGTTCCGAAAAAAATTTCGGTTCCTTCTGGAAATCATTCTATAATGATAGAATCTGAAGGATATGTTTCCCGCTCGATAAACTACGATTTTAAGGGCTTTCAGAAATTTATGGTTCAGGGAAATATGAAGCTTAGGTCGGAGATTTCCGGTTCTATTGAACTGAAGAACAGCTTGGACTGTGTTTTTTTATATTCAGGCAGCGATTTTATTTCTGAAATTTCCGCGGATAATAATTCCGCAAGAATTGCATTTGATGGTTCTCCGGCTATTGGACAGGTGAAGTCTGCGCAGGATGAAAACAAATTGTTCTTTTTTTACGTGCCTGAAATTCTGCAAAGAAATCAGAGCCGCCTTTTTGTGAAAGGAGAGACGGTGAACCATTCAGAATATATAGACAAGCGTAGAATTGCGGCCTATAGGGCTTACACGGCCTTGGTGCTTTCTGTTCCATTTACTTTGTATTCAGTTGGAAAAAACAATTCTGTTGTAAATGCCTATGACAGGGGAGACTTGAAAAATCGTGACGAGGTTTTAAAGTGGAAACGATACGGAACTATTTCCAGCGGAGTAACTTTTGCGTGTCTTGGATTTTTTTGTTTTGAACTTGCCCGGTATCTTATTGCTGCGAATTCTTTGCTTCCCTCGAATGCAAAGGAAATTCCTCCAGTTGAAATTTCTGGTTCAGTTTGGACTGAAGTTCAAGAATAGTAAATTGAGTTCTTTAGGAGTGTAAGATAAAAACCGCTGAGATTGCGCGGCTTTTGTCTATCTATAGTTTTCGTTGCAAATATTTTTATGGGAGTAAAAAAATGGCGAGAATTTCATTTTCAGAAAAATTAAAAAAACTTTTTGGCAGTACGAAAAATTTATCAGAAGATTTTTTTGAGGATTTAACAGATGCGCTTATTGAAGGAGATTTGGGCGCGAAGAATGCAGTTGAAATTGTTGACAGCCTGGAGCTTGCTTGTAAAAAAGAAAAAAAGAATTCTCCAGAGGAAGTTACTTCTGAACTGAAAAATATTTTACTGAATTTTTTAAGGCCGGCTTCAATAGAACCTTTGCCTGGAAAAGTGAATGTTTTCATGGTTTTAGGAGTGAACGGTGTTGGAAAAACTACAACAGTTGCGAAAATGTCAAAAATGTATTCTGAAAAAAATATTAATGTGATTATGGCGGCGGCTGATACTTTCCGTGCGGCGGCTGTTGACCAGCTTTCCATGCATGGTGAACGGCTTAAAATTCGTGTTGTAAAACATCAGATGGGAAGCGATCCTAGCGCTGTTGTCTTTGATGCGGCGGATGCCTGCCGGGCGAATGATGGCGGACTTGTGATTGCTGACACTGCCGGACGCCTTCACAACAAAGACAACCTTGTGAATGAATTGAAAAAAATCGACAGGATATGCGCCTCTAAAGCTGATGCCGGCTGCTATAAAAAAATTCTTGTAATTGATGCAACAACTGGTCAGAATGCGTTAAGGCAGGCGGAAGTTTTTAACGATGCTGTTGGAATCGATGCAGTTGTTCTTACAAAGTATGATTCAACTGCAAAGGGCGGGGCGCTTGTTTCAATTGGAAAAGATTTAAATATTCCAGTTTTGTTTGTTTGCACTGGTGAAAAATATGAGAATATAGAATCTTTTAATCCAAGAAAATATGTGGATGAATTTGTTGGAACAGAGTAATGTCCTTTTTTCAGGCCTTGTTTTTTTTATATCTTTTATTTCCCGTTATAAACGAAAATCAGCTTATGATTTCTTGTGCAATGAAAGGAAATGTTTTTCCCTCGCAGGCGGAAGAATTAAAACTTGAGCTTGAAAAATTTTTGAATTCAGAAGAAAGTTCTTTCGTTTTTTATGATGATTCAAAAAAAGACAATGCGGAAGTTTATCTAAGAAATTCTCTTGGGAGGCTTGTCTTCTTTAAATTTGACAAGGAGCTTTTGTCAGTGTCAGAAGAAGATGGAAATTTGTCCTGCGTATCAGTGAATGAAGATCAGTTTTCAAGAGTCAGGTACAATTCGGATTATAAGCCCTTTGAAAAAATTGTCTGGGAGAACAAAAATACTGTTTCAGATTCAAAGATGATTTTAAAGCAAAACTGGAAATATTCAGATAAATATGTTTTTTCAACTAAAGAGGATTTTAAAAATAAAAAAGATTATGAGATTCAATATAATGAAAATTTTCTTCCTCTTCATATTGTGGAATATAGTTATATACAGAATCCGGTGTCAGATGAAAAAAAATCTTTGCCAGAAACAAAAGTATTGACGAAAAAGAATTTCTTTTCTTATGATGAGCAGAATCGGATTTTGACTGATGAAGAAATTTCCTATGATGAAAAATTTAACGGCAAGGAAATTTATAGAAAGAAGAATGTTTATAATTATACAGATAAAAGTGAGAATGCGGATTTTGAATTTTACGAAAACGGAAGCTTGAGGTTTTCTGTGAAATATACAAATGATGATGATTTTGTTGAAACAGTATATTTCAATGATGGGAAGTTCCTGGAGAAAAAATTTATAAATGGTGAGAAAGTAAATTGAAAATAATTAATGAGGATAAAATTGAAATCAGATTTTAAATGGATATGCTTTGTTGCCCGCCGTATAAGCAGAATAAACAGAAAGGGCCGCACTGCCGCCGCTTCATATTTGGCAGCATTGGGAATTGCGCTTGGTGTAATGGCATTGATTGTTATCATGAGTGTTATGAATGGATTTCAGATGGGGTTCATTGATTCTATAATGGAAATTTCGTCATACCATGTTCAGGTATCTGAAATTCAAGCTGATTCGTTTGAGGATTGGTGCGGTAAAAATAAAAAAGTTGTTTGCGCTGTTCCGTTCTATGAAGCTCAGGGGCTTATGGTTGGGAATTCAGAAAAACAATGCGCTTCGATTGTCCGTGCGGTTCCAGAAAATATTATGGATACCGACTTTGGATTTAAAAGCAAGCTGAAACTTGTCGCCGGAAAATTTAACTTGTCTGAGCCGGATTCAATTGTTGTAGGCAGCACTTTGGCGTACAACCTGAATCTTAGAATTGGAAGTGTAGTGAACATTGCGGCTCTTAGCGGTTCAAGCGATACAAGTCTGCTTTCTACAAACAGGCAGTTTGTTGTAAAAGGAATTTTCCATTGCGGCTATGCTGAAATAAATTCTTCATTTTCATTTATAAATTTTGATTCTGGAAAAAAGATTCTCGGAAATTCTGCTAAGGAAAAATTCGGAGTGAAACTGACTTCCGCCTCAAAAGATTCTTCTTTTATAAAAGACTTTAAGAAAGTTTTTCCTCAGTCTAAGGCTGTGGGCTGGCGGGAATATAACCGAAGTTATTTCGGAGTTCTTCGTATGGAAAAAAATACGCTCTTTGTCATTGTGCTTTTAATTTTTGTTGTTGCCGCAATAAATATTTTCAATTCAATGAAGAAACTTGTTTTGGAGCGGAAAAATGAAATTGCTGTTCTTTCTGCGCTTGGAGCTTCTGAAAAAAATGTGCAGAGCATTTTTGTTGTTCAAGGAATATTCACTGGAACTTTGGGCGCTGTAACAGGACTGCTTCTTGGTGTTTTTTTATCATTGAATATGAAAACAGTTTTCACATTGCTTTCTAAGATTCAGTTTGGAATTGAATATTTTTTTACTATGATTTTCAATTCTGGATATGAAAAATTTGTGTCGGAAAATCCGATGTTTGCAATTTATGCAAGGATTCCTACAAGAATATTTTTGCATGAAGTTGTCTTTATTTTTTTATTTGGAATTTTTTCAGCGGTTGCGGCGACATGGCTTGCAAGCCGGAATGTTTTGAGAATGACAGTAACGGAGGTTTTGCGCGATGAGTAATATTATTTTATCGATAACAGATTTGGAAAAAACTTACAAGACTTCAAGCGAGGAGCTTTCAATTTTAAAAAATCTGAACATGGAATTGGAGCAAGGAAAAACCTGCGTGATTGTTGGAAAAAGCGGAAGCGGAAAATCAACTTTGCTGAATATAATCGGCGGACTGGACAAATCCACTGGAGGAAAAGTTTGTGTCGGCGGAATGAACGTGTCATCGATGACAGAAAGTCAGCTTGTGAAATTCAGACGAAAATTCCTTGGGATGATATTTCAGTTTCATTATCTTTTAAAGGATTTTACTGCATTGGAAAATGTTTTTCTTCCGGCGTTT
Organism: uncultured Treponema sp.; assembly: GCA_964607295.1. Classification (GTDB taxonomy): domain Bacteria; phylum Spirochaetota; class Spirochaetia; order Treponematales; family Treponemataceae; genus Treponema_D. Next base: position 199,463 of record CAZSJX010000002.1, read on the forward strand.
ATGGCAGGCGTTTCTAAAAAAGAAGCGATGAAAAAAGCAGAAGAGCTCTTGTGCGCTGTTGGCCTGAAAGAAAGAATGTCGCATCTTCCTTCTGAGCTTTCCGGCGGAGAAAGGCAAAGGGTTTCCGTTGCAAGAAGTCTTGTTAATAATCCGGAGCTGATTTTGGCTGATGAGCCTACTGGAAATCTTGATCCCATGAACGCCGAGGCTGTTGGCAGTCTTCTTTTTTCACTTTCTGAACAATATGGAAAAACTCTGATTCTTGTTACTCATGATATGAATCTTGCCGCAAAAGGGCAGGTGAAGTATTCAATAGAAAACGGCCATCTTCAGGAGCTTGAAATATGACATTTAGTTCCTGCCTGATGTATGCAAAAAAAATATTTTTCTCGAAGCCGCAAAAATCTGATTCTGGAATTGGAAAGCGAAGCCTTTCTGGAGCTGTTGCCTGCATTGGAATAAGTCTTGTTCCGATGGTTGTTCTGCTTGTTGTTACAAACGGAATGGTTCATGGAATGACAAGAAGAATGATAAAACTTTTTTCGCAGGACATTTCAATTTCAGTTTATAAAAATTCTATGTATTTAGCTTCTTATGAAAATTATATTTCAGCATCGAAAAAAATTGCTGGTGTTCAAGGCGTAGAAAAAGTTTTTCCGGAAGTAAGGGGAATCGCTCTTGCCGCAGGACAAAATTATAGATCCGGAGCGTTTGTAAGAGGTGTGCCGCAGAAAGCATTTTTCTCTGATGAAAATTTTTCTTCACTTTTTAAAATTATTGAAGGGGGCACAGAGTTTCCTAATTTAAGAACTGCTGTTATTGGAGAAAAAATTTCAGAGCAGCTTGGAGTTCATGTTGGCGACAATATAAAAATAATAACTATGAATAAAACCAAGGGAAAATTCATTCCAAGAGTTTCGCAGTTTAAAGTTGGAGGAATAATTTCTAGCGGATATCAGGAGCTTGATGCGCTGTGGGTTTTTATTCCGATAGAAGCGGCTTTTAATTTTCTTGCGAAGTCGTCCTGTGAATTTGTTATTGGTGTTGAAACTGAAAATTCTTTTTCCGACAGTCTTTCTTCTGTTGCAGAACGGCTTCAAATTTTTTCGTTTCAGGATGAAGGCTTTTCTGATTCTAGGGTTGAAACTTGGAAAGAAGTCAATGAGGCGGAGATTGAAAATTTTGCTTCAACAAAAGCTCTGCTTGTTGTGATTATGATTATGATTGTGGTTGTTGCAAGCATAAGTGTAAGCTCTTCTGTTCTGATAATTGTAATGGAGCGGAAAAAAGAAGTTGCGCTTTTAAAATGTGTCGGAGCATCTCCGGCCGGAATCGCTTTTTCTTTTGTTTTGACTGGAGCTTCGATTGGTCTTGCAGGCATACTTATAGGAATCCCAGTTGGGCTTTTAATTTCCGTGAACATAAATGAAATCATTGCTGCAATTGAATCTTGCGTAAATTTTTTTGAGCGGTTTTCTATTGGCGGTTCCCATGAATTTGCGGGTTTTCATTTGCTTGATCCGGCTTATTATCTTCAAGATATTCCTGTAGAAATCCCTGTGAAGGAAATTGTTGCGGTTGCTTTATGCACGCTTTTTCTTTCTGCCTTAGTCTCTTTGATTCCTTCGGTCAAGGCTGGAAAAGAGAAGCCTATTGATACTTTGCGTAAAATGTAATTTATGCTACACTTATTGTTTGGAAAACGAGGAAATGTATGATTTGCGATTTTTGCCATGAGCGTGAAGCTACAATTTTTATGGAACAAACCTCAAGCGACGGTTCTCGACGGAAAATAAATATATGCCTCGAATGTGTTATGGAGCGCGGAATTTCTGTGGATTCAAAAAGCTTTGAATCTTCAATAGGCAGCCTTTTTAAGGAATTTGCTAATATTCAAAAGAAAATTTCAAAATTGGAAAACAAGCTTTGTCCAGTCTGCGGAACTTCATTAAAAGAAGCTGCTCGTAGCGGAAAAGCCGGCTGTCCTGAATGTTATGCTGTTTTTAAAAATGACATAAGGCATTTTCTTGAAAACAAGGGAATAAAGGAAATATTTAAAGGCTCAATGCCGGCTCGTCTTTCTTCTGTACGTTCTGTTTTAAACGACAGGGCTATTCTTCAGAACAAGCTGAATATTGCAATTCAAAAAGAAGACTATGAAAAAGCTGCTATGTACAGAGATTATTTAAAGGCTCTTGAAAAAAATGCAGTTTCAGGTTCTGCGGAAATTTCTGATGGAGAAATTGACTGATGATAAAAAAATCAAAGGATGATGTTTCTGGAGCATGGTACGCATGCGCAGGTCCGGAGCAGGATGTTGTCCTTGCAACCAGAGCAACTCTTTCAAGAAATCTTGCAAATTTTCCTTTTCCAGCTAGATTGAATGATTCTGAAAGTGAGCGGATTCAGTCTATTGTTTTTGATGCATTTAATTTTTTAAAGAACGCGGAAGATTTTCAGGCTGTCCCTGTTTGCAAGCTTGACAGCATTGGAAGCAAAATAATGCGTGAGCGTGAAATTCTTTTCGATTCCAAAGGAAAAAAAAACGGGCTTGTTCTTAGAAATGATGGGAAAATTTCCTGCACGGTGAACACTGATGACCATTTGAAAATCTCTTCATTTATTCCTGGCTTTGGAATTGATGCCGCGTCGAATTCAGTTTATGAAATTGACAATGAGCTTCAGAAAAGAATTCAGTTTGCCGCAAGCTATGATTTTGGATATTTGACTTATTCAGTTTTGAATTCAGGGAGCGGACTTTCAATTTCTGTGAAGCTTCATCTGCCTGCCTGTTCGCTTCTTGGTTCAATAGATTCTATTGCAAAAAACATTGCGGGCGATGAATTTGATTTATTGGCCTGCTATGGTTCTGGCGGCGGAAATGTCTTGAGCGGATTCGGAGCAAAAGGCTCTTCTTTGGGAAGCTATTATATTATTGTTTCAAAAAGTTCAGCTGCCGGAAGTGAATTTGATCAGATTGCTTCAATTCAATGTGCTGTTCAGAATATTCTAAAAGAAGAGAGGGCTGCGCGGAAAATTTGCAGGTCTCAGCATATAACTGAAATCTCAAACTATGCGCTGCGTTCTCTGGCTTTGGCGAAGAGCAGTTTTTTTGTTTCGCTTAGGGAAGCTGTCGATATTATAAGCGGAGTGAAGTTCGGAAAGGACATGGAAGTTTTTTCTGGAATCGAAGACTCGGAGCTGCACGCTTTGCTTTATAGGGTTCAAGAAGGACATCTTGAATATGTTCTTGACAATGGAAAATTTAAATTTGAAAAAGATATTCAGGACAACCGTCTGCGTAAAATTGAACGTCTTAGGGCTTTGATTTTGCAAGAAGCTTTTGAAAATATTAAAAAGTGAGGTTCCTATATGTATGAAAATTTTTCTCCAAGAGCGCAGCGTATTTTAATTGCGCTTGCGCAGGACGAAGGCTATTTTTTAGGAAGCCGCCAGATTGAGCCAGAACATATTATTCTTGCGCTTTTGAAATCTGCAGAAGGAATCGGGTACGTTGCGCTTCAGCAGCTTAGAATAAATGTCCTTACACTTCAGCTTGCAATTGAGCAGAGTTTGCCATCCCGTTTTCCTGATACTGAGCTAAAGACTATTCCAAATTCTGAGCGCACAGAGCGGTTTTTATCGCAGGCTGCTTTTGCCGCCAAGACGATGCAGTGCAGCTATGTTGGAACAGAGCATCTGTTGTTTGCAGCTGCCACAGAGAACCGTTCGCTTTTATGGGCATATTTGAAGCGCGCTGGAATTTCCATTGAGCAGCTCAGAAATGCGATTACCGATATTCAGCGAAAAATACCTTCTTCGGCTGTAAACGGATCTAAGAATTTCTCTGATGGAAATTTTATACAGGAAACTCCAGTTCCTTTTATGGCGGATGGAAGCTCGCAGAGAAAACAGCAGTCTTCAGGAATTCTTGCCCAGTATTCAAGAGATTTGACGCAGGACGCAAAGGACGGAAATTTAGATCCTGTTGTGGGACGTGAAAAAGAAGTGATGCGCACGATTCAAATTTTGAGCCGGCGTACAAAAAACAATCCTATTCTCATCGGTGAGCCTGGCGTTGGAAAAACTGCAATTGCAGAATCTCTTGCCCAGCGCATTTCAAGCGGAAATGTTCCTGCCGGCCTCCTTGGAAAAAAACTGCTTCAGCTTGATTTGGCTGCAATGATTGCCGGAACAAAATATCGCGGTGAATTTGAAGAGCGGCTAAAACGTGTAATGAAAGAAGTCAAGGAGTCAAGGAATATAATTCTCTTTGTTGATGAGCTTCATACAATAATTGGCGCTGGCGGACCGGAAGGCTCAATGGATGCGAGCAATATGATAAAGCCTGCCCTGAGCCGCGGTGAGCTTCAGATGATTGGGGCGACTACAACAAAGGAGTACCGCAAGTATTTTGAAAAAGATTCAGCCCTTGTAAGAAGATTTCAGACTGTGAAAGTGGAAGAGCCTTCAGAGGATGAAACGCAAAAAATACTTTTTGGACTGAAAAAATATTATGAGGAATTTCATCATGTTGTTTATGAAGATGATGTCATTCCGCTTATTGTAAAATACAGCAAGCGTTACATTTCTGAGCGTTTCCTGCCGGATAAGGCGATTGATATTCTTGATGAGGCTGGTGCTGCAAAAAAGCTTCAGGAGGATGTGCGTCCGGAGGAGCTGGATAAGCTTGAGGCGGAATATGCCAGGTACAGCGAGCAGAAAAGGGAGCTTGTTGTTTCCCAGGAATATGAAAAAGCGGCGTATATCAGAGATCAAATAAATTTGCTTCGCACAAAGATTGATGATTTGAACCGCAAATGGAAGAGTTCTGATGCGGCAAAAAAACGGCGTGTTTCCGCGGAAGATGTCTGTAAAATTATAAGCTCGATTTCTGGAATAGATGTCTCAAAGCTGGATGATGAAAAGACTGACCGGCTTTTGAATATGGAAAAAATTCTGCATGAGGAAGTTGTAGGACAGGAAGATGCTGTGGTTTCGATTTGCAGCGCAGTCCGCAGAAGCAAGGCTGGCATTTCATCTAGCAAGCGTCCTGCAGGCTCTTTTATTTTTCTGGGACCTACGGGTGTTGGAAAAACACAGCTCGCAAAGTCGCTTGCAAAGTTTTTATTTGGCACAGAAGATGCGTTGATCCGTGTGGATATGAGCGACTACATGGAAAAGCAGAATGCGTCCCGGCTTGTTGGAGCGCCGCCAGGATATGTAGGCTATGAAGAAGGCGGTCTGCTTACGGAACAGGTAAGGCAGCATCCATATTCAGTTGTTCTTCTTGATGAAATTGAAAAAGCGCATCACGATATTTATAATCTTTTGCTGCAGCTTCTTGAGGAAGGCGAGCTGAAGGACAACCTTGGCCATACAGTAAGTTTTAGAAACACTGTTGTCATTATGACCAGCAATGCCGGCGCAAGAGAAATCACTTCGGAAACCAGAATGGGATTTTCCACAGTAAAAGATGGAATTGTTCCTTATAGTGAAATAAAATCCAGCGCAATGGAAGAGCTTAAGAAAATTATGTCGCCGGAACTTCTTAACCGCATTGATGATGTGATAGTTTTCAATGCGCTTTCAAAGGAGCAGATTGTATCTATACTTGATATTCAGATTAAGGAGCTGAAAGACAGACTTTCTGAAAAATCAATTTCTCTTGTGCTTAAGCCAAAGGCCCGGGCATATCTTGCTGAACATGGCTACGAACCTTCAATGGGCGCACGTCCTATGAGACGCCTGATTCAAAAAGAGCTTGAAGACCCTCTTGCAACTCTTCTTTTGAAGAATAAAAATGCAGAAGGCGGAACTGTTTCCGTGGAATGTAATGACGGTAAAATTTCACTAAGATTCAGTAAAAAACGAAAGGAAGCCTTGCCGGCAAAAAATGCTGCCCTTGCGCTTCAAAGTACAGAACAACTTTTATAAAAATAAGGATAAATATGTTTTCGGATTTTGGAAAAAAACTTACTGGTGAGTCTGGAATTTTACAGCTAATGGAAGATCTTGGTGCTCCGCTTCCTGAAGGAAAAAAAGTCTGCGCGCTTGGCGGCGGAAATCCTGCGCAGATTCCAGAAATTGAAAAAATATACCGCAGTGAAATGGAGCGCATAATGAGAGACGGCCGCTCCTTTGAGGACTTGATTGGAAAATATGACGGTCCTCAGGGAAAAAATGCGTTTATAAATTCTGTAGCTTCGTTGTTTTCAAGAAAATTTGGCTGGAATGTAAAGCCTGAAAATATCGCTGTATGCAACGGCAGCCAGAGTGCATGCTTTTATCTTTTTAATCTTCTTTCCGGAACATTCACTTCATCCGATGGAAAAAAATCCAAGAAGAAAATTTTGTTTCCGCTTGTGCCGGAATATGTGGGATATGCGGATCAGGGAATTGAAGATGAAACTTTTGAAAGCATTCCTTCACGCTTTGAAGAGTACAGTGACAATACTTTTAAATACTTTGTTGACTTTGAAAAGCTTGAGGAGCGTCTCGAAAGAGATGACAGCATTGCGGCTCTTTGTGTAAGCCGTCCTACGAATCCGACTGGAAATGTTCTTACAGATGAGGAAGTTTCCCGAATGTCTAGTCTTGCGCGCGAACATTCTATTCCTCTGATTATTGACAACGCTTATGGTCTTCCGTGGCCGCATATAATTTTCAATGAAGCGAAGCCTTTCTGGAATGAAAATGTAATTCTTAGCATGAGCCTTTCAAAAATTGGTCTTCCAAGTTTGCGCACTGGAATTATAATTGCCAGAAAAGAAATTGTTTCTGCGCTTTCAAATTTAAATTCTATTATTGCGCTTGCTTCCGGAAGCCTCGGACAGGCTATTGCTGCTAATCTCATTGAGAGCGGAAAACTGGTTGATGCCGCATCTGCTTTTGTCCGTCCGTATTATGAAAAGAAGAACAAGTTTGCAATTAGCCTTGTGCATAAATATTTTGCAGGAACTGATTATGCAGTGCATAAAGGCGAGGGCTCAATTTTTCTGTGGATTTTAATGCGCGGCTTAAAAATCACAACTAAGGAATTGTATAAAAAGCTTAAGGAGCAGGGCGTTGTTGTTGTTCCGGGCGAATACTTTTTCTTTGGAAACGGCGGCACATTTAAAGAGCATCCGCATTATTCAAAATGCATAAGAATAAATTACGCCCGCCCAGATGATGAGCTTGAGGACGGAATCAGAATAATTGCAGAAACCTACAAGGCAAATTCTTAAAAAAACAAAAAGGAAGCCCGGCTTCCTTTTTGTCACCTTTTATTTTCAATGTAGTTTTGCGCAAAGTCTATTAAGCACATATCTCTTCTGTTTTCTTTGCATTCGGCATATCCTACGCCAGTTTTTATGCTGTTGATGCCGCTGATTTTAGCTGTGTATTTTGCAAGCACTAAAAAAATCAGCTGAAAATATTTTCAGGCATTGCGCGAAGAATAAAAAGTCAGGCTACTTTGTTTTTATAAATCCTGCGATTGCAATAATCCAGCCGGCAATTACCATATAAAATCCAAATGCTGTATGCCTTAGAAATTCTTTTCCAATGAAACGTGTAAGCGCGCTGTTATTCATCTGTGCTGCAAGAATTATTCCTCCCAAAATGCTTGCTGCGAGGGCAATCAGTTTAAAGAGCTTTATATTCTTTATTTTCACAAAACAAAGAACTGCTCCTGCAGCAGCTCCAATAAAAATCAAAAGAATTCCTGCGTTTATTACAGAAAAATCTTTTGAAATAAGGCTGAATCCGTTTGCTGTCTGTCCAAGAACCTTGAACATCGGACACAAAAATCCAATTGCGCAAATTGCCATTCCTGCCAAGTAAAGATACTGAATAATTCCAACGTCTTTTTTTCCCATAATTTTCCTCGCTTTCGTTTGTGTATTTGCTTTGAAAATGCGCTGTTTTAATTTATTATCCTTAATTTCAAGTTTTTATATTGAATTATAGTTAACTCTAAGAACTGCAAATCTCCTTATCTGATTTTAAAGAAAATTCCAAGCATCGCAACTGTTATCATAAGCTGAATTATCATGAATTTAATAAGAACTTGAGTTGGCGACCATCCTTTGTTTTTTCTCATGTGGTCATGCAAGGGAAATCTCACTGTTTCAAAGATTGAAATATGGAAAAATCTTTTGAGCGCAACTTTTAGAAGTCCTACGCCTCCGTTTACAAATATAATTGAAGATGTTGCAAGAAACAGAAACGGATTTCCGCTTATCATTACACAAACGCCAATGAAAAATCCAAGCGCGCGTGAGCCTGCATCTCCCATTAGTACTGAGCTTGGAAATGCGTTGTGCCAAAGGTAGCCCATAAGAACTCCGGCCAGACAGAATGTTATTATTGCCCAGGATGCTCCATCCTTTAAGTGCGGAACAAGAAGATATGTTGAAATGTCGACGTGCCCAAGCACTATGTAGAAAAGCGCGCCCATTGTTAAAAGCGCAATCAGAACCAAAGTTGAGCTTAATCCGTCTACTCCGTCTGTGCAGTTTGTTGTGTTTACGGACATCCACAGCATTATAACTGTTATAACGATGTAAAGCCAGCATGGAATGTGAATTGCGCTTGAAAAGAAAGGAAACCAGAATCTGAGCCTTCCGTCCGGAGATGTCTGCGAAAGATAATGCATTAGAAGAACCGCCGCCGCAACTGCAATCACAAAGTCCAGGAGCGCCTTTCTATATTCTCCCCATCCCTTTACGCTTCTGTCATCTAAAAAACCTGTAAGCATCATAAGCCATGTAAGCGCAAGAATTCCAGTCTGAAGATAATCCAGCGGAACGATTATGAAGCATAGTATTACAAAGATTGTTATAAACACGATGCCGGAGCCGGTCGGTTTTCCTTTTGCGGCCTCTTTTGTCAGTGTGAATTCTCTTCCTCTGTCGCTTGGAAGATACTTATAAAATTTTGGAATTAATACTTTGGAAAGAAAAAATCCTGTGTAAAGCGCAAGCGCAATCAGAACTGTATATGACTGAAAAAGTCTAGCCGGTCCCCAAAAGTTTTTTAGCAAGCCGCCAAGATAGTAAATCAAAGTAAGACCCCTTTTAATGTAATTTTAAAATAATATCATAAAATTATCTGGCGTTCAATCTGTGTTTCTTGAGGCAGCGCATAGGATTTGATGTTGATTTTTAGCAGGAATATTTCTATAATTTTTGAAGTGCTTCTGAAAATTTGAGTTTTTAGATTTTTCATTGCCAAGGGAATGACGGGAGTTTTTATGCCGGTTGAAGACGAAGAGTTTTTTGCTGAAAACATTGAAAATGTCAATAGGCTTACAACTGGCATTTTGCTGCTTGGAAATGTTCTTGCTCCGCTTTTGATTATTATCAGCAGAATTGGCATTTTTGAAATTCCATATTCATATTCAGTTACTCTTGGAATTGTAATTGCGCTGTTTTCTATTGTTCAGAGCATTTTTGTCTATATTTTCCGCTGGCACAGAATTCCAATGGTGTTTGGTCTTTGCGTCATGGCTGCAATTTTGGCCTATATGGGAACAAATGGCCATATTGGAATCAATATTTCCTATGCGCTTGTGGTTTTTCTTAGCTGCCTTTATTACAATGCTGTGCTTACAAGGTGTATTGCGCTTGTCTGCTACGTGTTTATGATTGCTTCTATTTATTTCCGGGCAAAAATTATGTGCGTCAGTTTTGGCACAACGGAAAGCTTTTACTTTTTTTCACAGAGCGCAGGGTTTACAATTGAATTTTGTTTTTCTTATATTATAGCGGTTGCGCTTTCTAAAAGAAGCCATTCCACTCTTAGCCGGGCGCTTACAAAAGCCTTTCAGCTGAAAGATACTCAGATGAAAATTATGGAATTTATTCCTATAATGCTTGAAAGCCATGAGCTTTTTACAGGGCATCATGTCCGGCATACTGTAAAATATGTGGAGCTTATTTCCAGGGAACTTGTAAAGGAAGGCCGCTACAAGGATGTTTTAACAGACAATGTTATTTCTGTGTATTCCGCCGCGGCAAACCTGCATGATATTGGCAAAGTCCATATTCCAGACAGCATTCTTAATAAGCCTGGAAAATATACCCATGAAGAATTTCAAATGATGAAATCCCATCCTGCGGAAGGAAGAAGGCTTGTCCAGCTTCTGCCTATGATAAACAGAGGCTTGTTCAACATGATTGCCGAGCAGATGGCTTACTGCCACCATGAGAAGTATGATGGAAGCGGCTACCCGAACGGGCTTTCTGGAAGTGAAATTCCGCTTTGCGCCCGCATAATGGCGGCGGCTGATGTTCTTGATGCGCTTTTAAGCTGGCGTCCTTATAAGCAGCCGTTTTCTATTGAGCGCGCCATTGAGATTTTCAAGGAGTCCAGCGGAAGCCACTTTGAGCCTTGCATTGTAGATGCTGTGATAAACATTGCTCCTGACATAGAAAAAATTTCAAATGAATTCCGAAAGCAGGAAATAGAAGAAGAGCAGAAAGAGTACGACTGAGAATCCGGCTTGATGAAGGCCGTGAAAAGAGCCGGTAAATTTACGGCTTTTGGATTTTTAGAGATTGCTGTGTCTGCGCCAAAAAGACTGGCACTCAAAGCACAGCAATTGAAATAAAATTTCCGCCTTTATAATAATGAATATTCAGTCTGTCAGGCTTTTGTAAATCCAGCTCCTATTTTATTCATGGCTTCAAAGAATTCTGGAAAGCTCACAGAGCAACATTCTGCGTCATTTATGCAGATGTTTTGTCCGTCTTTTAGTCCTAGTCCGATGCAGGCAAGGCTCATTGCAACCCTGTGGTCAAGATAGCTTTCAACTTCTGCGCCATGCATTGAAAATTCCGGGTTCGCTTTTCCGTTGGCCAGAACTGGTGAATGTCCGTGGATAACTAGAAAATCCTCGCCTTCTTCCACCTGAGCCCCTAATTTTTCAAGCTCGCTTTTTAGAACCTTTATGCGGTCTGTTTCTTTTCTGCGGCAGACACCAATGTCTTCAATGAATACAGTTCCCTCGATAAAGCACGAGACGGCGGCAAGCGCGCAGACTGCATCAGGAAATCCAGAAAGATTTACGTGAAGCTCTTTGTTCTTGAACGGCTCTGTGGTAAGCCTTCCTGTTCCGTTGGCGGCTTTGTTTCCGCCGCGCACTTTGAGCGAGCAGTTTTCCTTGTCAAGCTCAATGTCTGCTCCGGCGGACTTCAATACTTCGACTATTGCTTCGTCTCCCTGTGTTCCGCTTAAATCCACGTTGTCAATTATGATTTCGCTGTCTGTGATTAAAGCCGCAATCAGTGGAAATGCCACAGCCTCCCAGTCGCTTGGAATCACTTTGTCGAACGCCTTGATTTTTGCGGGGCCGTCAACTTCAATATGCTTGAAATCACTGGATATTCTGGATTTTATTCCGCAGCTTTCAAGCCAGCTTTGTGTCATGCTAAGATACGGTGTTTCCTTTGGATTGGAAAGCTCAATCTTGAGAGTTCCGTCCATACGGCAGGCAGCCATCATCATTCCTGAAATATACTGGCTGAGTTCTCCGCCTGTTTTTAGTGTATTGGCTGCGTTTATTGGTCCTTTTATCAGCATAGGGCAGGTTCCGCTTTTCTCTTCTGCGGTGAATGCCTGCGCTCCCAGCTGCCGCAATGCGTCTACAACATGGCCTACCGGACGCTTTCTTATGCTTTCGTCTCCTGTGAATACGCTCCAGCCTTCAAATGTGGCCGCGATTGGCGACATAAAGTAAAGCAGCGAGCCGGAATTTCCTACGTCAACGATATTGTCCGGCAGATGAATTTTGCTTCCCGCTCCCTGGACTGTCCATGTCTGGCCGGTTTTTACGGAGCCTTCTTCCAGACTGATTTTTGCGCCCATAAGAGGAATTGCCCGGCTTGCACTAAGACAGTCTGCGCTTGGAAGCGGATTTCGTATATATGATGTTCCTTCCGCAAGCGAGGCAAGCAGAAGCGCTCTGATTGTATGCGACTTTGAGCCTGGAACCTGAATGTGTCCGCTGAGGCTTGTTTTATTAGCAATGATTTTCATGGCTGATGATTATATCAAAAAAAGAATTCATAGGCAATTTGGATTGCCGCTGCATACTTTATCTTAACTTGCCTTAATTTCGGGTTTTACTGGCTTATGAAATTTAAAATTAGAGCTGTATAAAAAAAACTGCTTTAATCGGCTGAAATGCAGCAGGTTAAAGCAGCTTTTTCTTCAGATAGTTCCAAAAGCGGAAATTTTTACGGGCAGTTTCTGCTATTCAGAGAATCGTATTTCCTGCCAGAGTTCATTGTATTTGTCCAGATCTTCGCCCAGGTCTTCTTTTAGCACGCAGTTTGCCATCTGGTCTGCTTCGTACATCGCTTTTGTTGTCATGTACTGGGCCGCATCTTTATTCACAAAGCATGGAAAGTGGAATGCGTCAAGAAATTTTGCGTAGACTTCAGGACGGTGGATGTAGTTTATAAATTCATTGGCAAGCTCGTGGTGTGGAGCGTCCTTCAGAATGCACATACTGTCAAGGTATGAAGGTCCGCCTTCCTCTGGAATAAAGAAGTCGATTGTTTCTTCCCATTTGTCCTGCGGAACTTCGCCGAATACAACTTCCGCATATCCCTGGCAAAGCCAAAAGTCCCCGGAAGCGAATGATTTTCCGAATCCTTCAGCATCGAACTTTACGAGGTTGGGCTTCCAGTTCTTTATTATGTAGTCCGCCGCTTCTTTAAGCTCGCTGCTGTCGACTGTGTTTATGCTGTGTCCAAGTGTTGCCAGCGCGTCTCCTATGACTTCGCGCATATCATCCATCATTGTGGCGTGGCCGGCAAACTGCTTGTCAGCGAAAATGTTCCATGACCTTTCGTAGTTTCCTGAAATCTTTGTTTTGTTCACGGCGATTCCGGCTGCTCCAAGATAATATGGAACGCAGTATTTCATCTGTGGATCGTAAGACGCCTTTTCAAATACCAGAGGATTTATGTGAATTTTGTTTGACATCTTGCTTTGGTCAATCTCGCGGAACATTCCCTGTTTAATCATTATTGAGCAGTAGTCCTGCGACGGAACAACTATGTCGTATCCTTTTGCTCCGGCCCTTAGCTTTGCGTACATTTCTTCATTTGAAGCGTAGCTGTCGACTTTTACTGTGCAGCTGAATTCTTTTTCAAAGTCGCGCAGAACTTCATCCGGCGTGTAGTATGTCCAGTTATAAAGATAGATTTCATTTTCTTCCTTGCATGAAAAAAATGAAAGTGAAGCGAATGCAAGAAAAGCTGAAATGAATGAACAAACTCTTTTTTTCATAAAAACTCCTGTGCAAGGCCTGAAAACAGGCTTTGCTGCATTGTGGAATAAATTATCTTGATGCCGCGAATGTTTTTAGACGGCTTCTAAGCAGAATTGCAACAGCGCAGATTGCAAGAATCAGTACAAATGAAAGCGAGTTGATTACAGGGCTTACGCCGAACCTGATGAGTGAATACACATATAGCGGAAGTGTTGTGCTTCCAGGCCCCGAAACAAGCGCTGTTATAACATAGTCTTCAAACGACATTGTTATGCTCATCATGAATCCCGAGATAATTCCCGGCATGATTGCAGGAACAATCACCTTTGTAAGCGTCTGGAATTCATTTGCGCCCAGGTCGTGGCTCGCTTCTATGATTGAATAGTCGAATTCATCAATTCTTGCGCTTACCATGAGATATACAAACGGAAGGCAGAATGTTGTGTGCGCGATAAAAATTGTAAAAAGTCCTAGTGAAAGCTTTATTCCGCTGAAAAAAATCAAGAGAGAGATTCCCATGATTACTTCAGGCAGAACCATTGGCAAAAAGCTTATGGACTGAATATAGGATTTTCCGAAAAATTTATACCAGCTGATTCCTATTGCGGCCAGGGTTCCCAGCACAGTTGCCGTGATTGCGGAAGTTACAGCGACAATAAAACTGTTCAGGAGCGCGTGCCATAAAGGCTTGGAGCTGAATATGAGCTTTTGGTACCAGATGAAAGAAAAGTTTGTGAATGTCGTGTCCTTTGACTCGTTGAAGGAAAAGAATACGATTACAAACAGCGGCATAAATAAAAACAGAATGGAAAGGCACAGTATTGTATTTGACATACTGAATTTAGGATTGCGTTTTTTCCATTGCCGCTTTGCATGCCTGTTTGATTCGCTTCTTGGAATCGACTTGTATTTTTTGTTTAGTAAGAGAATCGGATTTTTCATTTGCTTCCCTCAAAGCTTGCTTTGGAAATGCTTTCTGCGATGCTTGACGTTGTGTCTTCTTTGTTTGACTTTTTGTTCAGGTCAGCTTCTTTCTTTCCTGCCGAAAGCATAAGAAGCACTCCCGCCATGCTTACAGCTGTAATGACAAGGCTGAATGCGGAGGCCAGCGGCCAGTTGCGCACTTTTTGAACCTGATCGACAATTATGTTTCCGAGCATATAGCTGTCTTTTCCGCCTACAAGCTGCGGAACTGTATATGTTCCAAATATTGGAATAAACGTAAAAATCACCGCGCTTAGAATTCCGCTTTTTATTCCTGGAATCAGAACTTTGAACATTGACTGCATTTTTGTTGCGCCAAGATCCCGGGCGGCTTCAAGCAAAGTAAAGTCGAATCTGTCTACTGCTGTAAAAACCGGGAGAATCGCATAGGGAAGATACATATAGATGCTCACAAGGATGACTGCGCCGCGTGTAAACATGAATTTATGCGGTATAAATTCTTTTGAGGAGCCGGTTATTTTGCAGAGAATATTATGCAGGCACGAAAGAAACTGGTTGAAAAGACCGTTGTCTCCAAGAATTGTAATCCATGCAAAAATTCTTATGAGGCTGTTTGTTAAAAACGGAACGATTACAAGAATCAAAAGCAAAGTCTGATGCTTGCTTCTTGCCATTGCATATCCGCATGGAAGCGAAATAAGAATCGTGACCGCTGTGGAAATTATTGTAATCCAAAGAGTCCGCAGGAATATTAGTCCGTATGCCGGGCTGAGCATCTGCTCGTAAGCCTTGAGCGAAAATTCCCTTGTAACTCCGCCGTAGACATCGCGCTTTAAAAACGAATAGCATACAATTATAAGCAGCGGCACAATAAAGAAAACTGAAAACCATGCTCCCATTGGCCATGCGTATGCAGGACCGGGATTCGATTTTTTGTATTTTGCGCTGTAAGCCTTTGAAGCCAGTCTGAGCTGCAGGCTTTTATGCTTTTTGTTTTCCTGTTTGTGCTTCATGTGTTTATATCCTCTACAATATATCCGTCGTCCGCTGACCATGAAACAAAGACTTCATCTTTCCATGCAATTTCAGGACCGTCATCAAGATAGTTCGTATGCTGCTTGAACACTTTTATAATTGCTCCGTTTTCAAGCCGCACATAGAATTTAGACTGAAATCCTGTGTAGACCGGCTCTTCTACAACGCCTTTGAAAACATTGATGTCTTTTCTTCCGCCTACGTTCGGCTCTTCAAGGGTTATGCGGATTTTTTCCGGGCGGATTGTAAAGCAGACTTTCTGCCCCGGATCTGTATGGTCGTAGTCTGTAACAAGAATGTTCTTGTCCTCCTCGCGCATTGCCTGTGTTTCGCCTTTCAGCTTTGCCTGAAGTCCAAGGACCGGTGTGTTCAGTGTTACATTGAATTCATCTTCGCCCTTTGAATTTTTATGCGGCTCGCACGAAACAACTGTGCTTTCAAAAAGGTTTGTTTCGCCTATGAACTGCGCTACAAACTGTGTCGCCGGGCTTTCATAGATTTCAAAAGGAGTTCCCACCTGAAGAACTTTTCCCTGGTTCATTACGGCAATTCTGTCGCTTACAGCAAGGGCTTCGCTCTGGTCGTGGGTAACATAAATGAACGTGATTCCAATTTTGTCATGCAATGCGTCAAGGTCAACTAAGAGGTTCGCTCTCAGCTTTGCGTCAAGGGCTGAAAGAGGCTCGTCGAGCAGAAGAACCTTAGGCTCGTTTATCAAGGCCCTTGCAATTGCCACGCGCTGCCGCTGTCCGCCTGAAAGCTGGTTCGGCTTCTTGTACATATGCTGGTCAAGCTGAACAAGGTGCAGGTATTGCTTTACTTTTTCATCAATTGTTTTTTTATCAGTTTTTTTTAAACGGAGCGGAAATGCGACATTCTCATAAACTGAAAGATGCGGAAAAAGCGCATAGCTTTGAAAAACTGTATTGCTCTGGCGTTTGTTAGGCGGAAGAGGCACAACATTCTTGTCGTCAAAAAGGACTGCGCCTTCATCTGGAAACTCAAATCCTGCAATAATGCGGAGAAGTGTTGTCTTTCCACAGCCGGACGGTCCAAGCAGTGAAAAAAATTCTCCCTGCTTAATTGTAATGCTAATGTCGTCAAGCGCATGGAATGAGCCAAAATGCTTGGACACGCTGTTAATAGAAACTGTACTTCCGTTCACTAGGGTACAACTCCTTCTGGGTGATAAAAAGCCCTTTGTCTATTAAAAAGAGGCTCGTGCAGGCATTAAAGCCTAAGGGTTAATTTGTATTTAATACGTAAAAAAGTCAATAATTTTTGAAAAAATAAGTGGAAATTTATAAAAAACTTTTTGCATATCCTTGCAGAATATCTACTATTGTAGAAAGTTTGGCTTCCGCAGTGTTGAACCTGTTTGTCTTTATCGTTATTATAGTTGCTCATTATGAGCCGCTATGTTTTTGCCCAGGCGTTGAAAATAACTTCACCTGTGTTTTTTGGATATATTGCGATTGGAGTTGGATTTGGAATGCTGCTTGCGAACGCCGGTTATCCCTGGTGGCTCGCCGGTGTTTCCTGCCTTGTGATGTACACTGGCTCCGGACAGTATTTTATAGTAGGGCAGCTTGCTTCCGGCGCTTCTTTTGGTGAAATAATTCTTGTTCAGTTTCTTCTTAGTATCCGGCATATTTTTTACGGACTTTCTCTTATTTCAAAATATAAAAATGCCGGGCTAAAAAAGCCGTATCTTATTTTTGCAATCACTGATGAAACATTTGCGCTTGTCCAGGGAATTGAAGTTCCGCCGCGCGTGAATAAAATTTCATTTTATGCGGTTGTCTCGGCTCTGGACCAATGCTACTGGTGCTTGGGAAGTCTTATTGGCGCTGTGGCTTACACTGTTATGGACCGCTACGGGCTTGGAAAATTTTTAACCGGAGTTGATTTTGCGCTGACTTCGCTTTTTATAGTTCTTTTGATTGAGCAGCTGAAGTCTTCAAGGGACTGTGTTCCTGCGCTGACTGGAGGTGCGGCCGCTGCTGTTTCCGTTGTTCTCTATAAAGCCGGTGTCTTTGGCTCGTCGAACATAATATGGGTTTCAATTTGCGCGGCGCTTGGAGCAATGCTTTTGGTGAGAGGCCCGTCATTTTTCGCAAGGGAAAAAATTCTTTTTAATTCAAAACTGGAGGAACTGCCATGAAAGAACCTTACAGCCTTCTGATGGCGCTGACCGCTGTTTTTGTTTCCGGGGCGGTTATTTATGGAACACGTTTGCTTCCATTTATCGCTTTCAGCAGAAAGAATCCGCCTGCGATAATCCGGTTTATTGAAAAATATACGCCGTCCCTGATTATGGCGGTTTTGGTTGTTTATTGTTTCAAGGACACCAGCTTTCTAAATTCGCCTTTTGGAATTCCGCATCTGGCTGCTTCCGTTGCGACAGTTGTTATTCACCTTGTGTTTAAAAATTCCATGGTGAGTATTTTTTCCAGCACTGTGCTTTTTATGATTTTATCCAGAATTATGTGAAAGTTAAAAAATTTTTTGTTTGAATGGCAATTGTGCAAATAATTGATTATATTGTATATAGTCCTGACTTCGAGTTTAATTATAGTTAACTTGAAATTAAGGCTGTGTGTTGATTTTGCGGTTGCGCGCGGAGTTTTTATTGGAGGTAAATTATGGAATTGAAAGGTTCAAAGACTGAAGAAAATCTTAAGATTGCTTTTGCAGGCGAATCCCAGGCTCGCAATAAGTACACTTTTTATGCAAGCAAGGCCCGCAAGGACGGATTTGTGCAGATTGCCAAAATTTTTGAGGAAACTGCTGAAAACGAGAAGGAGCATGCAAAGCTTTGGTATAAGTATCTTAACGGCGGAATAAAAAGCACTGCGGAAAATCTAAAGGATGCCGCTGATGGCGAAAACTATGAGTGGACAGATATGTACGCTTCTTTTGCAAGAACAGCCCGTGAGGAAGGCTTTATTGATATTGCCCAGAAATTTGAAGGTGTCGCTGCAATCGAAAAAACGCATGAAGAGCGTTACCGCAAGCTTCTTGACAATGTTACGAATGAATGTGTTTTCAGCAAGGACGGAGATGTTATCTGGCAATGCTCAAACTGCGGGCATATCTGCGTAGGAAAAAAAGCTCCTGATGTTTGTCCTGTTTGCGCTCATCCGCAAAGTTATTTTGAGGTAAAGGCTGAAAATTACTAGGCTTGTAATTTCTTTGTGAATTTTTGGTTTCTGTTTTCGCAGAAGCGGTTAAAAATCAGGCTGGCGGTTAGAGCTGTCTGCCCTGTAAAAAAAATGGAGTGTAAGATAAAAACCGCTGAGATTGCGCGGCTTTTATCTTAACTAAAGTTTGCGTTGCAAACTTTTACTATACAACTGCTGTTTCTCATTTCATTGCGGAACAGTGTAAAAAGTCAATCGATTGTTGAAACAGTCTTCTTGGCTTTTTATGGGAGTTTATATGGTTTCTTTGTTGATTGGAATTGTTCTTATTGGTTTTTGTGTTTTTTCTTGCCTTGGCTTGAACTGGAATTCTGACATTGTTTCATTTTTGAAAGGATTTGCTCCGTGCTTTGCGGCGTTTTGCGGACTTATTTCTGTGTTCATAGGCTTTGCTGATATCAAGGATAAAAAAGAAGCTAAAAAGGAAGAGAACGCTGCAAAGTCAGCAGAAAAAAAATAGGTTTTAGCCTGGAAAAGAGGCGGCTTGCAAAGAATAATTCTCCGCTTTTTTGTTGCTAAGAACAAAATTTCTAAATCTCCAAATATAGTTACTTTATTTTAAAATATAGTAACTATATTTACCCAACGGACTGGGTGCGTTTTGAGCTAAGAAAAGGTGTAAATTTTCAGTTTTGCAGCTGAATTTGATTGACTAAGAGACTGAAAACATGGTATCTTTTTTTACCCCGTATATATTGTTGGCAACTGCTCATTGCCTGCAAACGTTTGAAGCTGGATGCAAAGTGGAAAGCGTAATGTTTTATTTAGAAAGGTATATACATGAAAACTTATTTTGCTAAGAATGAAGATGTAAAAAATGACTGGTATGTCATTGATGCGTCTGGAAAGACTTTGGGACGTGTAGCTGCAAAAGCTGCTTCTGTTCTCCGCGGAAAGCATAAGGCTTCTTATACGCCAAACTCTATGTGCGGCGATTTTGTTGTAATCGTTAATGCTGAAAAGATTCAGGTTACAGGAAAAAAAGCTGACAATATGCTTTATCGTCATTATACAGGCTATGTACGTGGTTTGCGCTCTTATTCATTCAATACTCTTATTGAAAAACATCCTACAGAGCCTTTGAAGAGAACTATCTGGGGAATGCTTCCTCATGGCCGCCTCGGACGCAAGATTATTGGAAACCTTAAGATTTATGAAGGTCCAGAGCATCCTCATGCAGCCCAGAATCCAAAACCTCTTGAAGTTTAAAATAGGAGCATATCGTGATTAAAAATATAGCTATCGGTACAGGAAGAAGAAAGACTGCAACTGCCCGTGTTTTTATGCGTGAAGGTTCAGGAAAAATTGTTGTTAATGGAAAAGATATAAAAGACTATTTTGCAACAGAATCACAGGCTCGTCTTGTAATTCAGCCGCTGTTAGTCACGTCAAATGTGAATAAATTTGATATTCTCATTAATGTTTGCGGCGGAGGTCTTAATGGCCAGGCTGCTGCTTGTTTGCACGGAGTTTCACGCGCATTGACTCAGGTAGATCCTGATGCTCGTCCTTCTCTTAAGGCAAACGGCTATCTTACACGTGATTCTCGTATGGTTGAACGTAAGAAATACGGTCAGCGTGGTGCTCGCCGCAGATTCCAGTTCAGCAAGCGCTAAAATTGGTTGTTCGCCAGATACAGCAGACTTTTACAGGAGTGTACGAAATTACACCTTCTGTTGGGTCTGCATTTTTTTTGCGCGCCTGCTATCTTTCTCTTTTAAGCGAGGATTCCCTTGCTGCAGGAAAGGAATTTTCTGATGAAGAGACGGAGGATTTGCTGAGCGCAGCAGTTGCCTATGGCGCGGAGTTTGCGGCAATGACGTATCTTGCGCGCGCAGAGCACTGCCGCTGTGGTCTTGAGAGAAAGCTTTTAAAAAAGGAAATAGCAAGGCCTGCTATAGAAAAGGCTCTGGATTATCTTGAGCAGTGCGGGAATTTAAATGACGAAAGGTTTGCAGGCGCTTGGCTGAGGAGCCGTTCAATAGATCATGCTGAAGGTAGAGTTAGGCTTGCGGCTGAACTTGCGGCTAGGGGCGTTGAGCGGAATGGTTCTAAAAAAGCGCTTGATGAATTTTTTTCAGAAAGAGACGAGCTTGAAATTTGCCGCCGCGCCTATAAAAAGTGCCGGATGTTAAAAAAAAGCCTGGACAAAATAAAAGCCTCTCTTGTTCAGAAAGGCTTTACGCTAAAGCAGATTGAAACTGTTATATCCGAAGAAGATTCTTATTTATAATAATACGCCGGAAAGTCAACTTGCGGCTCTAAGACTTCCATTACTGCATCTGGAATTCCGGCTGATGCCTTTTTGAATTCTTTCATGCTTCCCATAATCAGGCTGTAAATGCTGTCCTCTTTCTTGTATGAGAAATCAGCAGTTTCATATTCGGCAAAGTCAAATTCTCTTCTCTGCATTGTTTCGATAAGCTCATCGAGGCTTCCTATTGAATTTATAAGGGATGCTTCTTTTGCCTGTGAAGCTGTGTAGATTCTTCCGTCCGCAAGCTTATAGACTTCTTCCTTTGAAAGTCCGCGGCTTTCTGCGACAATGTCCGTGAACTGCTCATAGCACTCGTCTGCGATTGCCTGCATTATTTCTTTTTGTTCCTGTGTCATTGGCTCGTTGAAATTTCCCATGAGCTTATTGCGCCCGGAATGAATTGTTGTTGATTTTATTCCCCATTTTTCCATTAGTCCGGTCAGGTCTGTGAACTGTCCGGCAATAACGCCTATGCTTCCCATGAGGGAATTTCGGTTTGCCATTATGTAGTCGGCGGCGCATCCAACGTAATATCCGCCGCTTGCCGCAAGAGATGTGAAGTAGGCATAAACCGGCCGATTGGTTTCCGCTTTGTATTTTTCAAGCGCAAGGTAAAGCTCGTCCGCCTGATATACACCGCCGCCTGGAGAATTTATTATGAGTATAATTCCGCGGTTGTTTGAGTCATTCTTCAGGTCTTCTATTGTGGACAAAATCCACTCATGGTTGTATGTGTCGTTTGCCTCTGAAATTACACCTTTTACAAACAGTTTTGCGATGTATTCGTTCTTGGGAAATGTATTCGCTTTTTTTCCAAGCAGCTTGTCCTTTATTTTTGTTTCAGTTGTTGATGCTGAGGAAACTGTGTTCTTTTCTCCTCCGCTGAGAACCGAGCCTGCTGTGCTGAATCCGAAAATTCCGGCTGCAAGAATGACTGTGGCGGCGAATACAGCGAGTCCTTTTTTTGAATAATTTCCTGTTGAAAAATTCATTCTCATTATGTTTCTCCCAAAAAGTCAAGGTTAAAAAACTGAATCACGCTTCAAAGTCCGCTGGTGTAAGCGCGCCGGTTCTGAAAGCTTCCTCTTTTAGCGCATAGTACGCATTTGTGAATGACATTGTCTTGTAAGGCGCAGTCCAAATGCAAAGAATGAAAAGTGTAAACATCGAAAGAATGTCCCAGCCTAAAAAACTCAGCGACATGAGGAACAAGTCGCCCTTGTGGTTCCGTGTAAGAATCTTGCTTATGTTCATTGCCTTTGTGACTGAAATGTCTGGATTTTCCGCCAGAACAAAAAACATCTGCGAGTATGAGAATGCTTTTACGATTCCGGGAAAAAAGAAAAGGCAGCTCCAAAGGGTTGTCCACAGATAAAACCATAAAAATCCTGTGAATGCCTTGAAAAAATACGAAAAGCTGTTTATGAAATCTGAAAATTCAGCCTTGGCTCTTGTGTTGTGGATTCTGATGAAAATTCTTAGGAAGGCAAAAAAAGAGACGCTGGTTATAAAAATTATTATAAGGGAAGCAAGAAGCCCTGTCAGCCCGCCTGCTTCTTCATGCGGAATTCCTGCCGCCATTGCTGTGATTGCCACTGTTACTGCAAACGCAATTACTGGAGTTTTCATTTTTCCTTTTAGCAGCTCACGCGCCTGCTTTTTGTAGTAAATACGCTCAAACATAAATTCTCCGTTTTCCGATGTATTGTGTTCCTAGAATTTAATTATTTTTCCCTGTTTGCTCAAGGAGTTCTGAATAATATTTTTCTTCTATGCAGGATTTTTCGATTCCGCATTTTTCAAGAAGCTCAAATAAAATTTGCTGAATTTTTTTAATGTCCTCGTCTTTTTCTGATGGAGAAAGAATTTCAATTTCAAGGAAGTTGCCGAGCGGAGGAACATTGCAAAGTTCAAGCGTGGCCTTGAGCTGCGTGTTTTCAATTGAAGCCGGAAGCTGGACTTCCCAGTCCATGACATCCTTGTGTTTTTTTAGAGAAACTCTTAGTCCTGCGTCAAGGAAAAATTGTTCCAGCGGTTCTGCTGATAAAAGCTCTGTTTCAAGCTCCTCGTTCAGCTCTGTGCTTGTTCCGGCGGATGCGCCTCTTATTTCTTTTCGCTTGTAAGTGAGAATGGAATGTTCTTCCCTTCCGCGCTTTTCTTTTCTGATTCTGATTTTGACCTTTGGATTTGCCGGGCTCTCGTAGTAAGTGTCGTCCCGTGAAACTTCCTGCTTAAATTCAGCGAAGAAATTCAGTTTTTTTATAAGCTCTTCCTTTTGGTAGACGTGCGCCTTGATTTCAATTTCATTCATCTGGTTATTCTACCATATTTGCTGTTGAATGGAAATGAATTGCTGTGTTTTTATGCGGCGGAAAAATAGTGCGCGATTTTAACATTATGAAAATCAATTTTTATAAATACTTCCAATTTCGAGATAAAAAAATAGCTGCCAGTCGAGATGCGTCTGTCAAAACCGAAGGCAACTAAGTTGCCCCTACATGCAGTTTTGCCTTGGAACTATCATCGTTGTCGCTTTCGCGGCAGCAAAACTGAGTGTTTTTGCCATCCGCTTCTCTCCTTACTGCTATTTTTTTACTCACTATAAAAGCTCAAAATTAAGGTTAAATTAGGAAAATGGCATTTGCTTATTGACAATGTTGTCTTGATGTGATAACTTTACTACACATTTTGATTATCCTTGAAGATTGAGCCGCAAAAAAGGCTCTTTTTTTTTAGTCTGAAATGCTTTCTGTTAAGCATATTTTTTTAGAGGTTTGGCTTGGAGTATAGTTCTTTCGAGAATATTCCGTATTTTAATGAGTGTTCCGCTGTGATGGCTGCGGAAGGTTTTAGGCTTGTGGAGCTTCATGTTGTTCCGCAGAATGGAAAAGTAAGCGTTTCTGCTGTGATAGCTTCTGCTGATTCAAAAAAAGATATTGGTGTTTCAGACTGCGCAAAGGCTCACCGCGCATTGTTTTCAGCAATTGTAAAAATTCTTGGAAAAAACGAGGATGATGTTTCTATGGAAGTGTGCTCGCCTGGAATTGAGCGTACTTTGAGAAATGCGGCTGAGTTTGCAATTTTTACAGGAAGGGAAGTCCGCGTCTGGGATAAAAATATAAATGACTGGATCTGCGGAAGAATAAAATCTTCAGATAAAAATCAAGTTACATTGGAAATAGATGGCGGCGGCGAAAAATCCGTTGCCTATGATGATATTGCTAAAGCAAAATTTTTACATTTATAAGGGGGCTTGTTATGTCAGAAATGGCAGATGCAATCCGTGCGCTTTCTGCAGAAAAAGGAATCGATGAGTCTTCGGTTAAGCAGACTATAGAAAGAATGATTCTTGCGGCGTATCAAAAATCATTTGGAAAAGGCTACGACAACTGCATTGTCAAATTTGCGGACGATATGTCGGATGTGAATGTCTATGCGCGCAAAACTGTTGTTGACGGTGTCTATGACCCTGTTATTGAGATTGAGCTTGAGGAAGCCCAGAAGCTTGCTCCGGAAGCTGTGATTCATGACACTCTTGATATTCCTCTTGATCCAAAGCGTGATTTTGAGCGCGGCGCGGTTTCTGTTGGAAAGCAGGAGGCCCACAAGGATTTGAATGAAAATTCAAGCAAGAAGCTTCTTGATGAATATAAAGAAAAAATCGGCCAGATTATAATTGGATATTACCAGCGCGAGCATAAAGGAAACATTTATGTTGAGCTTGGAAAAGTTGAAGGCGTGCTTCCTGTAAAGTATCAGAGTCCTCGCGAGCATTACGAAAAAAATGACAGAATCAGGGCGTTTGTAAAGGACGTAAAAAAAGTTCCGTCTGGAATTCAGGTTGTGCTCAGCCGCACAGATGAAAATTTTGTAAAAAGCATTCTTGAGCTTGAGGTTCCTGAGATTCAGGATAATACAATTGTTGTAAAAAGCATTTCGCGTGAGCCTGGATACAGAACAAAGATTGCTGTGGCTTCAAACAAAATCGATGTTGATCCTGTCGGCGCGTGTGTCGGCCTGAAAGGTGTCCGTATTCAGAATGTAATCCGCGAGCTTGAAGGTGAGAAAATCGACGTTCTTCGCTATGATGAAGATCCTCATGTGTTTATAAAAAATGCGCTTTCGCCTGCGGAAGTAAAGCATGTTGTTATAAAGGATGCTGAAAAAAGAGAGGCTCTTGCTGTTGTTTCAGAGGAAAACTTTTCTATTGCGATTGGAAAGCAGGGCTTGAATGTCCGTCTTGCGAACCGTCTTTGCAACTGGACAATAGATGTAAAAACCGATGCGATGGTTAGCGAAGAAGACCTTGTTGAGAATGATACAAGAAGAGCTGCGGAAGAACTGTTCGGCGGTTCAGGCAATGAGTCTTACGAGGAAATTCTTACAGTTGCTCAGCTTCCTGGTGTTGACCAGCGTGTTGCTGAAATTCTTAAAGAAGCCGGCTATGACGATATAGAAGTTTTCGTTTCATCTTATGAAAGCGGAGCGTTGAACGGGCTTGACGGTGTTACGAAAGAGCAGCTGGATGAAGTTTATTCAATTATAAATGAAAATGTTGAATTTGAAGATGAGGAAGACCCGCAGCAGGCAGCGGATTCTGCGGAGGAAACTTCAGAGGAAGAATATTTCTGTCCTGAATGCGGCGAAAAGATTACACCGGATATGACAAGATGTCCTAAATGCGGTGTTGAATTCTCATTTGAAGAAGAATAAGAGGTAATAGGATACAGTATGGCAGATGAATCAGAGAAAAAGACAGGCGTAGTTTTAAATAAGCATGTACAGGACTCTCATCCTGCAGGGGAAGCCAGTCCGAAGCGGAAGATTGTTATAAAAAGAAAAGCTCCTTCTGCAGAGGCTGCAAAACAAGAACAGAAAAAAAGAATTCACGTGGTGCCTAAAAAGACTCCTGATTCATCTGTTAAAGCTGAGGATGTAAAAACTGAAGCTCCTGTTTCTAAGGAAAAGCCTGTTGTGGCGGAAGAAAAAAAAGCGGCGGCTCCAGTTGCCCAGGCTTCAAGGCCGCAGGTGCAGACTCTTGAATTTCCGAATGTCCGTCCGAATGTGAAGGCTGGAAATTTGAGTGGCCGCAGGGACCGCTATTCAAATAATGGCAACGGCCGCAGGGACGGCGGATTTACTGGAAGCCAGGCTAGGGAAAGCTATCAGAACCGCGAGAGACAGAATAATTTTAACCGCTCTAATCCGCAGGGAGTAAATTTGGGGAACCGCAACGGTTCTTTCCGCGGACCTCAGAATGGCGGATTCAATAGAGGCAACGGACAGCAGGGCGGCTTTAACCGAGGTCCGGGCGGATTCAATAGAAATGGCGCTGGCGGTGGATTCAATCGTGGTCCAGGCGGATTCAATAGAGGCAACGGACAGCAGGGCGGCTTTAACCGGGGACCGGGCGGATTCAACCGCGGGCCTGGAGGTTTTGCTGGCGGGGCTGCCCGTCCGGGATTTGGAGGTCCTCGTCCAGGCGGATTCGCCGATCCTTCAGCTATTGCCGGAAACAAGGCTCCTGCTAAAAAGCAATTTAAAGGAAAAAAGCAGGTTTATAATAGAAAAGATAAAGAAGACTTCTTTGATGAGGAAGAGCTTTATCAGAACAAAAAGCATGATTCAACTCCGGCAAGTGTTGTTCCAGAGAAAATTGAAATCATGGAGACAATTTCTGTTTCAGACCTTGCCCGCAAAATGAATCTTAAGGCAAGCGAGATTATAGGCAAGCTTATGTCAATGGGAATGATGGTTACAATCAACCAGTCAATCGATTCTGACACTGCGACAATCCTTGCTTCTGAATATAATTGCCAGGTTCACCTTGTAAGCCTTTATGACGAGACTGTTATTGAAAGCGACAAGGGAACTTCTGAAGGCGAGCGCGCCCGTCCTCCAATTGTTACTGTCATGGGACACGTTGACCATGGAAAAACAAAAACTCTTGATGCGATCCGCAATGCTGATGTTGCCGCCGGAGAAGCCGGAGGAATCACGCAGAAAATCGGTGCTTATCAGGTTTCAACTCCAAAGGGCGTAATTACATTCCTTGATACTCCAGGACACGAAGCGTTTACAATGATGCGCGCCCGTGGTGCACAGATTACAGATATTGTTGTTCTTGTTGTCGCGGCGGACGATGGAGTCATGCCTCAGACAATGGAAGCTATAAACCATGCGAAGGATGCGAAGGTTCCAATTATTGTAGCAGTCAACAAAATTGATAAGCCTGACGCAAATCCTGAAAAAGTTATGACTCAGCTTTCTGAGCTTGGCCTTACTCCTGAAGCTTGGGGCGGCGACACTCAGTATGTGAACATTTCAGCATTGAAGCATCAGGGAATTGATGACTTGCTGGATGCGATTCTTATTCAGGCTGAAGTTCTTGAGCTTAAGGCGCAGTACGACTGCCGTGCTGAAGGAAAAGTCATTGAAAGCCGTACTGACCAGGGGCGCGGTGTTGTTGCTTCTGTTGTTGTTCAGCGCGGAACTTTGCATATTGGCGATCCTTTGGTTGCAGGAATATATTCAGGACGCGTCCGTGCTATTTTCAATGACCGCGGACAGAAAATTCAGGAGGCGACTCCTTCAATGCCGGTAGAGGTTCTTGGACTTGAGTCTATGCCGAATGCAGGTGATCCGATTCAGGTTACAGAAACTGAAAAGGATGCGCGCGCGTTTGCTGCGAAGCGTCAGGAGCTTAAGCGTTTTGAGGATGCAAAGGCAGTCAAGAAAGTTACGCTCGACAATTTGTATTCAACAATTGAAGCTAGTGAAGTCAAAGAGTTCAAGGTTATTATCAAGGCCGACTTGCAGGGTTCTGCGGAAGCTCTGAAAACTTCCTTGGAGAAACTCAGCACAAAAGAGCTTAGGCTTGTTGTTATTCATTCAAGCGCCGGTGCAATTAATGAAAGCGATGTTACTTTGGCTGCTGCGGATGAAAATGCGATTATTATCGGATTCAATGTCCGTCCGACTCCGAAGGCTAAGTCCTTGGCAGAGCAGGAAAAGGTTGAGATCCGCAAGTACAATATTATCTATAAGTGTGTTGAAGAAATTCAGCAGGCTATGGAAGGAATGCTGCAGCCTGATACAAAGGACGAGACAACGGGAACCGCAGAAGTCCGCAACACTTTCAAAGTTCCAAAGATTGGCGTTATCGCCGGATGCTATGTTACAGATGGCGTTATCAAAAAAACTTGCAGTGTAAATGTTATCCGCGACGGAGTTGTTATTTACACTGGAAAAATCGCTTCTCTCAAAAGATTCAAGGATGATGCGAAGGAAGTTAAAGACGGATTTGAATGCGGCATCGGAATTGAAAACTGGCAGGATCTTCAGATTGGAGATCAGCTTGAAGCGTTTGAAACAATTGAAGTTAAACGCAAGCTTGGAAAAACTTTGGCAGATGAGCAGGCTGAGGCTGAAAAGAAAAATGCTGCCGCTGAAGCTTCTTCCGCTGAATGAAAGGATTTGCAATGGGACAGTATAGAATGGACAGGCTGGGCAGCCAGCTTAGGGAAGAAATCGCCGCTCTTATAATGCGCCATGAAGTAAAGGATCCGCGTGTGAATGAATTTCTTACAATAAACCGTGTGGAGGTTGTAAAAGATTTGTCATGCGCAAAAGTCTATGTTTCATCGTTTTTAGATGATGCTTCTGTTGAGCGCGGAGTAAAAGGCTTGCAAAGCGCGGCTGGATTTATTCAGTCTACAATTGCAAAAAAAGTTTCAATCTATAGGTTTCCTAAGCTTACTTTTGTAGCTGACTTCAGCATGAAAGAAGGCTACAAAATGGTTCAAAAACTTAATGCGCTGGAAAATGAGTCTAGGCAAAATGAAATCAGCCAGAATGGGCAAAATGGCAGAGAAGACCAGGAATAAAGTTTCCGGGGTTATGCTTTATGCAAAGACTCCGGGGATTACAAGTTTTTCTTCTCTTTGGAGCATAAAGCATGCTTTAAAAACTGAAAAGGTCGGGCATACAGGCACTTTGGATTCCTTTGCAGAGGGGCTGCTTGTTGTTTTGTCCGGCAATCTCACGCATCTTGTTCCTCATATAACTTCTTTTACGAAAACTTATCAGGCTGTCGTCTGCTTCGGAAAAGAAACAGATACTCTTGATCCGGCTGGAAATATTATAAAAACAGGGAAAGCTGCGGCCCGAGAGCAAATTGAAGGTGCTCTGAAAAAATTTACTGGAGCAGTTCTTCAAGTTCCGCCGGTTTATTCAGCGCTCCATGTCAACGGAAAACGTGCAAGCGACCTTGTCCGCGCCGGAAATGAAATTCGTCTTGAAAGCAGGCAGGTTTTTATTTATAAAAATGAGCTTGTTGATTTTAAGGAGCCTTCTAAGGATGACTCTTGTTCCTATGCGTTGCTTGAGATTGTATGTTCAAAAGGAACTTATATCCGCGCGCTTGCCAGGGATATTGCCGCCAGCATTGGAACTTGCGCCCATTTATGCGCTTTGAGAAGAACAAGGGTCGGACCGTTTGAGCTGAAGAATGCCGCCTGCTTTGGCGAGCTGAAAGAATTTTCAATTGAAAATGGAATTCAGAACGAGATTTACTTTCAGCGGGAAAAAGAAAAAATCCGCCTTCCGTTTGAAAATAAAATAAAGAAGCGGCATGAGGATTCTGCTGAAAAAATTCAGGATATAAGAAGCCACTTTTTACTTTTTTCGAGGGAACTGGCTTCGGTTTGCGGCTTTAGCTGTGATATTTTAAAGCCTGAATTTGAAAGCTCCTATTTAAATGGCCGTCCGCTTTCACAGAAAATGTTTGACATTGCAAACTGTGGAAATATTGAAAATGATATAGCTGTTTTTTATCAGTCTGGAAATTTTGCCGGAATAATACGCAAGAATAAGGACGCAAGGCTTTCCTACGGTTTTGTAGTTCCGCCTGAAAAAAAACAATTCAGAATTTTTTCGTGGAATGAATTTTGCAGCGCGGATTTTCCTGCCGAATGGAAATCAAAAGGCTGCGCTCTTACAGTTGGAAGCTTTGAGGCTGTTCATGCCGGCCATGCTGAGCTTATAAAAACTGCCGTTTCTCAAAAGAAATTTATTTCAGGAATTATAACTTTTTCGTCCCAGATAAAAAATGATGGGACCGGATCTGTTTTTACTCTTGGGCAGCGTCTGGATTTTTTTAAGGAGCTCGGCCTTGATTTTGCGGTTGTGATTGATTTTACTCCGGATTTTTCAAAAATTGATGGCGCTGATTTCATTGATGCGCTGATTTCAGCCTGCGGAATGAAATTTCTTGTTGAGGGAAATGATTTTAAATGCGGCAATGGCGGCCTGCTTGGAATGGATGAGCTTGAAAAAATTTCACATGAAAAGCAGTTCGAGCTTTGCAAGGCGGAATATGTTTTCCTTGATGGTGAAAAAATAAGTTCAACCAGAGTAAAGAAAGAAATTATTGCAGGAAATTTTGTATGCGCGCAGAAAATGCTTTTGCGTCCGTTCGCCTTGGATGTCCGCGGAATTTCATTAAAGGAAAAATCCTCTGGAAGTGAAAATTCAGTTTTTGAATTCCGCAATGAAAAAAATCAGGTTCTGCCGAAGGATGGAATCTACAAGGCGGCGGCCATTTGTTCTGACGCAAGCGTTTTTCATACGACTCTTGAGATTGAGGGCAGAACTCTTAGGATTGCGCTTCCTTCATCTGGAGCTGCAGAAAAAGTAAGCGAGATAAAATTTTGCTGATGAAAAGTCCGCATCGCTGTTAACATTGACTTTTCTTTCTATATCAGTAAAATGTATGGCAGTTCATTCCGTTGTGATTTTGCTTGGAATATAAAGCGCCACTTTTGTTCCCTGTAAAAATCGAAGGACTGAAAATAAATTTATTAGGAGTAAGAGATGGCACTTACAAAAGAAACAACAGCGTCTATCGTTTCAAAATTTGGAGCAAACGCAAATGACACTGGAAATTCAAATGTTCAGATTGCTTTGATGACAGAGCGCATTAAAGAGCTTACAGAGCACTGCAGAACATTCCCGAAAGATACTTGCGCACAGCGCGGACTTTTGAAAGTTGTTGGCTCACGCCGCAAGCTTTTGAAATATCTTAAGCGTACAAATCTTGAAGGATACCGCTCTCTTATAAAAGAGCTTGGAATCCGCAAGTAATTTGACAATAAAACGGATGATGACGGCAGATGAATTCAAAACTGGATTTGCTGCCGTTGTTTTTTTAAGGTGGATCAAACGGATTTCCCTTTGAATATTCTGATAAGAGTCAGTCCACCGATTATATGGATTTCTACTGGCTGGGAATCGATGTAATCTGTGGATAGTCAGAAGTTCATAAAAAGCTTTATTTTGGAAACTTTTATGATACAAAGAGTAACTAGAAAAATTGGTGATCAGGAGCTTATTCTTGAGACCGGAAAAATCGGAAAGCAAGCTAACGGCTGTGTTTATGCGCAGATTGGCGGAACTGCTGTAATTGCAACAGTTTGCGCTTCAAGCGAGGCAAAAGAAGGGCTTGACTTTGTTCCTGTAACAGTTGAGTACAATGAGAAATTTTACGCTGCCGGAAAAATTCCAGGCGGATTTGTTAAGCGTGAGGGCCGCCCGAAGGATAAGGAAATTCTTGTAAGCCGTCTTATCGACCGTCCTATGCGTCCTCTTTTTGAAACTGCTTTTGGCCGTGAGATTCAGATTGTTCCTACTTGTGTTTCTATTGATGGCGTGAATCCTCCTGATATTCTTGCTGTCCTTGCTTCAAGCGCTGCTGTTTCTATTTCTGACATTCCTTTCCATGGACCTGTTGCTGGTGTCCGTGTTGGATATTTGAACGGCGAGTATATTCTTAATCCGACTTATGAGCAGATGGAAAAAATTCAGCTTGAAATTGTTGTTGCCGGAACTAAGGACGGTTTTACAATGGTTGAAGGCGGCGCGAACGAAGTTTCAGAGGAAGTTATGCTTGGTGCCTTGGAGAAGGCGCAGGGATTTATTACTGATATGTGTCTGCTTCAGGAAGAGCTTGTAAAGCTTGCTGGAAAAGAAAAGCTGCCGCTTGCTCCTCTTGATGTTAAGCTTGAGAATGCCGATGCAATCAAGGCCGAGGCTATTCCGCTTATGCAGGAAGCTTGTTTCCAGAAAGGAAAAATGGCGCGTGGAAATGCAGTGAAGGCTGTAAAGGAAAAAATTGCGGAAAAATATTCTGAGCAGCTGGAGGATGCGGTTCAGGCAAAATTGTTCAATACTTTGTTCGATGATATTCAGTATGACTTGCTTCGTTCAAGCATCCTTGAAAAAGGACTGCGCATTGATGGCCGCGGTACAGAGGATATTCGTCCTATTACTTGCGAAGTCAATGTTCTTCCTCGTCCGCATGGATCAGCTTTGTTTACTCGTGGCGAAACACAGTCTTTAGCTGTAACAACTTTAGGAACAGCGATGGACGAGCAGGTTTATGATGACATTGAAGGTGACAGAAGCGAGAATTTTATTCTTCATTACAATTTCCCTCCATATTCTGTTGGTGAAGTTGGAAAGCTTACAACTGGCCGCCGGGAAATTGGCCACGGAAATTTGGCGCGCCGTTCTTTGGCTCCTATGATTCCTTCAAGAAGTGAATTTCCTTATACAATCCGCGTTGTTTCTGAAATCATGGAGTCCAACGGCTCTTCTTCCCAGGCTTCAACTTGCGGAGGATGCTTGTCGCTGCTTGCGGCTGGTGTTCCAATGAAGAAGATGGTTGCCGGCATTGCGATGGGACTTATTACAGACGGTCCTCAGTACAAGAAGTATGCAATTCTCTCTGATATTTTGGGAGAAGAGGATCATCTTGGCGATATGGACTTTAAAGTTGCAGGAACACGCGATGGAATTACAGGATTCCAGATGGACATAAAGATTGCCGGTGTTTCTATGGATATTATGAGACGCGCGCTCGATCAGGCAAAACGGGGACGCAATCATATTCTTGACATAATGGAAAAATGTATCAGCAAGCCGCAGCCAATCAGTCCTTACGCTCCAAAGATTGAAACTATGAAAATTGCAGTTGATAAAATCGGCGCTCTTATTGGACCTGGCGGAAAAAATGTAAAGGCTTTGTGCCAGCAATATAATGTTACAATTAACACCGAGGACGATGGAACTGTTACGATTTATGGAAAGTCTGGAGTTTCCACCGATGCTGCAAAGGCTGCAATCAAGGGAATCTGTGAGGATCCGGAGCCGGGTACAATTTATCAGGGAACTGTAAAGCGCATCATGGATTTTGGCGCGTTTATTGAAATTCTTCCTGGAAAAGAAGGTCTTTGCCATATTTCAAAGCTTTCAAGAAACCGTGTTGAAAAAGTAAGCGATGTTCTAAAAGAGGGCCAGGTTATTCCTGTAAAGCTGCTTGAAGTTGATAAAATGGGCCGCTTGAATTTGAGCTACATTGACGCAATTGAAAGCAAGTAGGCTTTTTTAGCTTTGTCCTGAAACCGTCTGTTAATTTGCAGGCGGTTTTTTTTATTTATGCTGAAGCCTGAATTGCCCGATATGGCAAGCGCTCAGTCTGATGCAAAACTTCCTGAAATTTGCTAGAATCGTTGCATGCCTGTGAAGAAACAAAATCTTTTAAATAATATAACTCTGATTACCCAGCCGGTTGTGAATTCAAAAATTACAACATTCGGTTTTTATTTTTCAGTTGGAAGCCGTTTTGAAAATGAAGGTGAGCATGGAATCAGCCATTTTACCGAGCACATGATTTTTAAGGGAACAAGGACAAGATCGAATCGTGATATATCGCTCGCCTTTGATAAAATGGGCGGAATTTTCAACGCTTTCACTGAGCGCGAAAATGTCGGTGTCTATTGCACTGTCCCTTCTGAAAATTTGGAAAATTACAAGACGGCTTTGGAAATACTTTGTGATTTGAGCTTAAACTGCACTTTTCCGCCTGACGAAATGGAAAAGGAGCGCGGCGTTGTTCAAAGTGAAATACTTGCTTCCTTGGATGATCCTGACGACTCTGCGATGGATGAAATCGCTTCCTGCATTTGGCCGAATCAAAAGCTCAGCTTTGCAATAACAGGAACTTCTGGCGATGTTGATTCCATTACACGTGAGCAGATGGTTGAGTGGTATAAAAAATATTTTGTGGAAGGCGAGCTTGTTGTGATTGTCTGCGGAAAAATTTTTGAGGACATTCTTGTTGAAACTTTGCAAAAGCTCCCGGAGCACAAGCCTTCTCTGGAATTTTTTAAGCATCTTCACTTTTCAGAGAATGTTTGCTGGAACACAGAAAACCGGATTGTAAAAGCTAAATTCAATCAGACTCAAATTTTTTCTTTATATCCGCTTTCTTCAGCTCTTTCGTTTAGAGACTATATTTCCCTTTTGATTTTTAATTCCACAGCCGGAGAAACAATGAGCAGCCGCCTTTTTTCATCGCTCCGTGAAAAATCCGGACTTTGTTATTCAGTTGGTAGCTTTTATACAACCTATGAAAATGCGGGTCTTTGGTGTGCTTATGCGGTTTGTGAAAAAGCAAAAGCTGCGGAAGTTTATAAAAAAATTTCAGATGAAATTTCAGGCTTCGTTGAAAATCAAATTTCCGATGATGAAATTGAAACTTCAAAAGAGCGTTTGTGCGGTTCCGAAATTCTTGGTGAAACTAGAACATCATTTTTAATGCAGCGGCTTTGGAATTTTTATTCAATGGGATTCCCTCTTTGCGGAACTGAAGAAATTTTAAATAGTATACGCTCAGCTGAAAAAAATGATATAATCGGTTTCATAAAAAATCTTCTGAATGAAGAAAAAAAATTTTCGCTTGTCTACGGGCCGGCGCTTTCTTCAAGGCAGAAAAAGGAAATATTATGCCAGAAAAAATAGATTTGAAAATTATTGCACAGAAAAATGCTGTTGTTCCAGCTTATAAAACATCAGGCTCTTCAGGCGCTGATATTTGCGCTGCGTTGGATGTTCCTGTCATTATTAAGAAAGGTGAGCGCGCCTTGATTCCTACAGGCTTGAGTTTTGAAATTCCTGATGGCTACGAAATTCAGGTCCGGCCAAGAAGCGGTCTTGCTTTAAAAAATGGTGTTACAGTTTTAAATTCTCCAGGAACTATCGACAGCGACTATCGTGGTGAGCTCAAGGTTATTCTTGCTAATTTTGGGCAGGAAGATTTTACCGTGAACAATGGGGACCGGATTGCACAGATTGTAGTTGCTTCTGTTACTGCGGCAAATTTTATTAAAGTAGATTCAATTTCTGAAACTTTGCGTGGAGCTGGAGGCTTCGGAAGCACTGGTGTCTAATGCTGATGTTGGCAAAAAAAATTCTTGAATTTGTTTACAATAAAATAGACTCGGCGGCTGTTTTTTCCCGTAAGCAGTTTGCTTTTAATATTCTTCTTTTCAGGCGGAAATTTAAAAAATTAAAACGCTTTGAGCTGCGGAAAAAAATTTATACAGCCGGATTTTTTATTGGACGAAAAACTAATTGTGCAAAAGCGCAGTCTTTTTTTGCAAAGAAAATTTTCAGATTGAATTCGGTAAAATCAAATATTCTGGTACGCTATCTTGCCAAGGAGCTGTTGCTTTATTTTTTAATCTGCTTTGCTTTTTTCTTTGTTGTGTTTTTTGTGAATCAAATTCTTTTGCTTGCTGAAACTATTTTAAAAAAGAGAGTTCCTGTGAATTCCGTTTTAAAATTGATTTTGTATTGTCTGCCGAATGTTATTTCTCAGTCTGCTCCGTTTGCAACTCTTGTAGGTTTTTTAATGTGTCTTGGCAGGCTTGTTACTGATAACGAGATTTTAATTTTCAGAGCAAGCGGACAGCGTTACAGTTTAATTTTAAAATCCGTTCTTGCAATGGGACTTTTGATTTCAGTTTTTAGTTTCATTATGAATGATTATTTTCTTCCAGTTGGAAATTTAAAATACAACCGGCTTTTCAAGCAGATTATTGTATCAAATCCTGCTATTGAGCTTGAGTCAAAATCTATAAAAAGGATGAATGACTCTACTTTGGTTATTGGAAATGTCAGCAAGAATAATATTTCTGATATAGTTTTATTCGATTCGGGAAATGACGGCGGACAGCGGATTATAATGGCAGGAAATTCCGATGTGAAGAAATCTTCGTCTCAAGGCGTAATCATGCAGCTTGATATGAATAATCCGGTTGTCCTGAGCCTTGATAAATCTGAGGCTGAAAACTATGAATCTATTTTTGCTGAAAAACTTAGGCTGAATATTTTTGAGGATTCTATTATTTCTTCCGGCAACGGAATTTCTCCACGTGAAATGACATCCTGGGATTTGATGAAGCGGATAAAAAAAATGAAGCAGGAAAATTCTTCAACAAAAAAAAGGTTAAATACTTTTATGCTTGAGTATAATAAAAAATTTTCAGTTCCCTTTGGGTCGTTTTTTTTCGCCTTGCTTGCATTTCCTCTTGCGCTGATTTTTGGAAAAAAAGACGGACAAACGCTTGGACTTATATTTGGAATAATAATCTCTGTGCTTTACTGGTCAGCAACAATAATTGGGCAGATGTTCGGTGTCCGCGGAGGATATAACGGATTTTGGATGATGTGGACTCCTAATTTTGTAATAGGAATTTTGGGGATTATTCTTTATCTAAGGCTTAAGAAAAAATGAAAATTGCTGTTTATATGCTCAGGCGTTTTTTTCCGGTTTTTATGGGCGCTGTTATGTTTTTTGTTCTTGTTCTTTGCCTTACAGATTTGTTCATGAATCTCTGGAACTATATTTCCAAAAATGTTCCGTTCCGCGATGTTGCTTTGATTCTTTTTTATTATATTCCGAAATCAGTCTGGTATTCAGTTCCGATTGCAATGCTTTTTGCCACTGCCTATATGCTCAGTGATTTTTATGCGCGGAATGAATTGCTTGCTGTTTTTGCATCTGGAATTTCACTGTTTAAATTTTCAGTTCCTCTGCTTGGTGTTGCCGCCTTGATGAGTTTTGCTCTTTTTGTTTTTGAAGACAATGTTGTTGTTCCGGCGTTTTTAAAAAAAACACAGCTGCAGGAATCTGTCTTGTCAAAGGAAAAATCTTTGAACAACAGCAAGATTGTGATTATGGCGGAATCAGGAAATATAATTTATAAGGCTGATTTTTTTAATAACAAGGCTGAATCTCTTTCAAAACTTTATGTCTTGTTTAGAACCGAAGATAAAAAGCCTGATGCAGTTGTTTATGCCCAGAAAGCTTTTTGGAGAAACAATTCTTGGAATCTTGAAAATGCAGTGGAATATAAATTTCAAGGTGAAAATTTTCTGGTTTGCGATTTAGAAAAAAGATTGCAAGAGCGGCTTTTGGAGCCTCCTGAAACTTTTAGAAATAATACTATTTCGGTTGAGCAGGTAAACACACGGGAAGCCAGAGAATATATTGAGCATCTTGAAAAAGCCGGACTGCCAAGCGCAGAGGAAAAATCCGTTTATTATAAAAAATATTCGTTTCCTTTTGTTGTTTTTATTGTTGTATTTCTGGCAATTGGACTTAGCGGAAAAACCCGCAAGAATGTTTTGCTTGTGAGCCTTGCAATGAGCATAACTTCTGTTGTTCTTTTTTATGTTCTCCAAATGGTTACGATGCTTATGGCAAAATTTCAGGCTATTCCGCCTTTGCTTGGCGCATGGAGTCCGGTTGTGCTTTTTATAATTATAAGCTGTGTTTTGTTAAAATATGCTAAAACCTAAAAAGAATGAGGCAAAATGTTATGATTAAAAATTTTTTTGAAATTCATCATGAAGATAAAAATTCCTGTGCAAGAACCGGTGTTGTTCATTTGGCGCATGGAGATGTGCAGACTCCTGTTTTTATGCCGGTTGGTACGAAGGGAACTGTAAAGGCATTGAGCAAGGACGATCTGGAGCAAATTGGATTTGAGATTATTCTTGCGAACACTTATCATCTTTATCTTCGCCCCGGTGCTGATATAGTTTCTGAAGCTGGCGGGCTTCACGGATTCACAAAATGGAAAAAAAATTTTCTTACAGATTCCGGCGGTTTTCAGGTGTGGTCTCTTTCCAATCTCAGAAAAATTGAAAATGAAGGTGTTGCTTTCAGGAGCACAATAGATGGAAGCAAACATTTTTTCACACCGGAAAATGTTGTTCAGACTCAAGTGAAGCTTAACAGCGATATTCAAATGCAGCTTGATGTCTGCTCTGGATATGGAGTTGAGCGGCGTGAGGCTGAGCGCGCTTTCCGGCTGTCTTCGGACTGGGCTGTGAGGGCGATAAAAGAATGGAAGTTTCATTCTGAAAATGGATATAAAGGAATTTTGTTTCCAATTGTTCAGGGAAATTTTTTTGATGATCTTAGAAAAGAAAGCGCTGAATTTGTAGATTCGCTTGGCACTCCGGGGCTTGCGATTGGCGGACTGAGCGTTGGAGAGCCGGCCGATGTTTTTGTTGAAAAATTAAAGTATACAGTTCAGTTTCTTTCAAGAAGCAAACCACGATATGTTATGGGAATCGGAACTCCTGAATATATACTTGATGCGGTCTCAAATGGAATTGATATGTTTGACTGTGTTCAGCCTACAAGAATTGCCCGCCACGGACTTTATTTTCATCACAGGGGAATGCTTTCGATTAAGCAAAAAAGGTTTGAGCATGATTTTTCTGCTCTTGATTCAGAATGTGGATGCAAAGTCTGCAGAACTTATTCAAGGGCATATTTGCGTCATATTTTCCGCGAGCAGGAAATTCTTTCCTCAATGCTGGCAAGCTATCATAATCTTTATTTTTTGCATAGTATGATTTTAGAAATCCGCTCTGCAATTGAAAATGACAAATTTGAAGAGTACAAGAAAAACTTTCTGGATAATTTTCATTCAAATGAGTTTTGATGCCGATAATAAAAATGATTTGCCTGGAGAATAAATGAAGAGAAAATTTTTGCTTGCCGCTGTTTCGTTGATTTTTAGTTTTGCCTGGTCTCAAGAAGTTTCCGTGCCAGAAACTGTTGAAAATATTCTGCCTGAAAGCGAAAATTCCGAATCAGAAATTTCAGCTCAAGATGCAGAGATAGAAAATCCATCTGTTTCTTTGTCTGAAAGTGCGGCGCCTGAAATTCAGGATGAGCCGGAGCAGGAAAGTTATGACGCAGTTTCTGGAAGCCAGCCTTCAGAAAAAATAAAGTTTAAATATGCGAAAGAGAAAATTTATCCTGAGCCTGTCCGCCCTAAAAAGCATGACAGCTCAAAAAATTACATTGACCGTTCCAAGGATTATGAAAAAAATTGCAATGATATTTTAAAATATGGACTTGAAGGACAGATTGTAGAGCTTATTGATGAGCTTACAAAAAATCAGGACAACCGCTTTGTAGATGGAATTTACGATTTGTTTCAGGAGACAAAAAATATTGCTGTTAAGGAAAAAATCATTGAATATTTTACAAAATTAAAAGATCCTTGCCTTGCTTCCTATGCGGTCGAAATCATAAATGATCCTTATGATGAAAAAAATTCAATTGTTGAAAAATGTTTTAAGTATATTTCTGAGAGCGGTATAAAAGAGGCGAATCCCGGGCTTGTTGATTTAGTTGACAAGGAGGAAGAATCTTATTTTACAGGAGCTCTTTCTGCGTTGGGGGAAACAGGCGGAAAAGAGGAGGCTCTCTTTCTTGCGGATTACTTGGAGCGTGATGATTTG
Organism: uncultured Treponema sp.; assembly: GCA_964607295.1. Classification (GTDB taxonomy): domain Bacteria; phylum Spirochaetota; class Spirochaetia; order Treponematales; family Treponemataceae; genus Treponema_D. Next base: position 238,839 of record CAZSJX010000002.1, read on the forward strand.
AATGTTGCTCAGCGTCAGGCTCTAATGCGTGTGCTAGGACGTATAAAAGCGGTTGAGACATGGGAAAAAATTTCAGAAATAGCGAAAGATGAAAATGAAAATACTTTTGTAAGAATGTATGCGGCTGAAGCAATCGGAGCGATGGAGAAACCGGAATCTGAAGATATTCTTGTGGAATTATTTGAGTCAAGCGATCCTAATCTTAGGACTTATGTTATAAAAGGCATTTCATATTTTAAAGATAAAAAATCTTCAGATTTAATTATTCAGGCATTGAGAGACTCGCAGTACAAAGTCCGGCTTGAGGCTGTTTCCTCGGTTGGAAAGAATAGGATTAGCAGTGCTGTTCCGTATTTGATTTTTAGATGCAAAGACAAAGATGAGCAGAAGCAAGTAAAAGAAAAATGTTATTCTGTGATTGCCGATTTAAATACTTCTGAAGGAAATGATTACTTGATAAGTGTCCTGAAAGATAAGAAAACTGGCGATTCCACAAAGGTAAAAGTTTCTGCGGCCCTGCTGGAATTTAATCATGCTGGAACCGCAGATGTTATAGAGCTTGCCCGCTTCGCATTGAAAAGCGATATCAGCAAAAATTTGTGCTATGCATTGGGAAAGGAATTTGCAAAATATGACCGCTCTGAATTTGCTGATATTTGCGCGGAATATATTGCAAGCGACGATGTTGCGACTCAGGGAACAGGCCTTGATATTTGGGCAAAAGGACGATATTCAAGCGTAAGGGCTTCTGTTGAGGAAATTGCAAAGGATGCCGAAGAGGAAGATTTGTCAGAGGAAGAAAAGCCAAAAGGCTATCAGTTCGGCGTAAAAAAGAAAAATGCCAATGCAAAAAAAGCAAAACGCATCTTGGAGCAGTCCTAAAATTATTTCATGCTTTCTTTTGTTATTTTTAATATAAAGTAGCCGAATTTTTCAGCTTTTATTTCTCCTATTCCATAACATTCGGTGAGTTCCTTTATATTTAAAGGTTTTTTCTTTGCAATGTCAAAAAGTGTTTTGTCTCCAAAAATAACATAGGGCGGAACATTTAATTCTTCAGCAGTTTTTTTTCTCCAGCTTCGTAGTTTTTCTGATAAAATTTTTTCGTTGTCTTCTAAGAAGTCAGAAACAAAAAGTGTTCCGCTGTATTTTTTTGATGGTTTTGGAAAACTTTGAATTTTTTTATGAAGAATTGCGCGTGGTCTGCTGAAATCGATTTTTTTTGATGTGCATATATCGCAGCAGTTTTCTGAAGAAACGCAGTCTTTCCTTGCGTTTGAATAGCTTTCTCCAAAATACGACAAAAGAGCCTGCCTTCTGCAAACAGGGCTTTCACAGTACTTTATCATTCCCTGCAAGAGATTTTCTGATTTGGAGGAGTCAAAATTATCTTTAAAAAAGTATCTGATTTTATGAATGTCTCCTGCGCTGTATAAAAGCAAAGCCTCTGCTTCTAGTCCATCGCGTCCCGCGCGTCCAATCTCCTGATAATATTGCTCTATGGATTTTGGCATATCAAAGTGAATTACAAAGCGGACATCAGGTTTGTTTATTCCCATTCCGAATGCGACTGTTGCAACCATAATATCAACTTTGTCTGAAATAAAGTCATGCTGGTTTTTTGAACGCTGCGCATCAGTCAAGCCTGCATGATAGCTCAATGCTTTTATTCCGTTTATAAGCAGCTCCTTGGCAACTAAATCGACCTGCTTTCTTGAAAAACAGTAAATTATTCCGCTTTGACCCGGATGTTTTTCTACGAAACTGAGCACTTGGTCTACCGGCCTGTCTTTTTTTATTACCTGAAGAAAAAGATTGGGCCTATTGAAGCTTGCGATAAATATTTCGGGATTTTCCATCCGCAGATTTTTTGTAATATCAGCCTGAACTTGTTTTGTGGCGGTTGCTGTAAGAGCAAGAAAAACTGTTTTTGGAAACTGATTTCTTATGTGGGTTATTTCCATGTAGTCAGGCCGAAAATCGTGTCCCCATTCACTTATGCAGTGTGCCTCGTCTATTGCAATGCAGTCAACAGAACTTTTTGAATTCTGAAGCAGGCTTGTGATTCTGCCAGAATTCAGTCCTTCCGGCGAAACATAAAGAAGCTTGATTTCTCCAGATAAAATTTTTCTACAGCATCTTTGGTAATCCTCTCTTTCAAGAGATGAATTCAGGCAGACCGCAGGAATTCCGTAGGATTCAAGCTGCGCTACTTGATCCTGCATAAGCGCAATTAACGGTGAAACAACAACTGTGATTCCTGGAAGAATCAGCGCAGGAATTTCATAGCATAAGGATTTTCCGCCTCCAGTGGGCATGACAGCTAGCGTATCGCGCCCATCCAAAACATTTTGAATTATTTTCCTTTGCATTGGCCTGAATGATTCATAGCCGAAAACTGATTTTAAAATATCCTCTGGTGTTCTGTCGAATAAAGTATAATTCATAGATGGTTCCTGAAAAAATAATGAATTTTGCGATGCAAGCTGAAATGAAATGTTTTTTATGGATTCATAAAACTGATTATACAAAAATGACTCCAAAAATAAAACCTCCTTCTTTCCACTTGATTTTATTTTCCTTTTTTGATATAGTTTTACTACTTGCCGGCTTGGTGGAATGGTAGACACGAAAGACTCAAAATCTTTTGCGCGCGAGCGTGTCAGAGTTCAAGTCTCTGAGCCGGTATTTTTAGGCCGAATCTGTTTTGGTCTTTTTTTATGCTAAAAGATTCATTGCGCCAGCGGGCTTCTTGAATTTCACAGCTTCTTCCATTGATTCTTTTCCGATTGTATGCTCCTCTCTCATGTCTGAAATTGTTCTTGCGATTTTTATGCAGCTTGAAACGGACCTTGGCGAGAAATCATAGGACTCAACAGCCTTGTCTAAAATTTTTCTGGCATCGGCATCCAGCTGGCAGAAATCCTTTACTTCTGATGGAGAAAGAACTGAATTTCTTTTTCCACGCTCTCGTTGAATTTTTATGGCGTTCGCAATTTCCTTCCGCAGTTCTGATGTTGAAAAGTTTTGCGATGAGTCTAAATTCTCTTTTGAGCTTTTTTCAACCTGAATATTTAAATCAATTCTGTCTAAAAGCGGCGCTGAAATTTTTTTCCAGTACTGCTCGACTGACCTGGCGGAACAGAGGCAGAGTTTTTCCTTTGAGCCGTAGTTTCCGCATGGACATGGATTCATCGACAGCAGGAGCTGGAAATTTGCTGGAAAAATTGTTGTGCGTCCGGCTCTGCTTAATGTTATGTTCTTTGTCTCAAGCGGAACCCTTAGAATCTGGAGCACTGATGTTCTGAATTCCGCCGCTTCATCCAGAAAAAGGGTTCCGTTGTGCGCAAGCGAAATTTCGCCCGGACTGCAGTGGATTCCTCCCCCGCACATTCCTTCTATTGTTGAAGTCTGATGAGGCTGCCTGAAAGGGGCTTTTTTTATTACTCTTGTCCCTGGCTGGAGAAGTCCTGCGATGGAATAAATTCTTGTTACGCTTTGGCTTTCTTCTTTTGTGAGCAGCGGAACTAAAGCAGGAAATCTTTGCAGTGAAAGTGTTTTTCCGCAGCCTGGCGGTCCGAATGCAAGAAGATTGTGTCTTCCTGCCGCTGCGATTTGCAGTCCTCTAATAAGCTCCTGCTGTCCTAAAATTTCCTTAAACTCAAATTCTTCCGGCGGAAAAAGAATTCCGTTTATTTCCACAGCGTCCTTTGTTCTTCCGCTGTCTTTTTCTTCAATATGAGAGTCTCTGTAATCTGAAAAGAAATCCGGCGTTTTCAGCGCGTTGAATGCCTCTGTCAAATTTTCAGCGCCAAAAACCTTCATTGTTCGGATTTCCTTAGCTTCCTCCGCATTTGCAGAAGGAACAATGCAGTATCTTATTCCGCTTGCATAGGCTGTTGCCGCCGCCGCATGGACAGCTTTTACAGGCCGTATGTTTCCGTTCAGCTCAAGCTCGCCGATTACAAGAATTGGCTCCATTTGAAATGCGGAGTTTTCATTCTCCATGTTTTCTTTTGCGGACAGGACTGCAAGCGCAACTGCCAGATCAAAACCGGCTCCTTCCTTTTTTAAGTCAGCAGGAGAAAGGCTTATAAGAACACGTTCAGGCGGAAATGAAAGTCCGGAATTTATAATTGCGCTCTTCATTCTTTCTCTGGATTCCTTTACTGCGTTGTCCGCAAGTCCGACTATGTCAACGGCAGGAATTCCACGGCGCAAATCGACTTCAACTGTAACAAGGTTTCCCTCGTAGCCAAAAGGTGAAAAACAAAAAATTCTCATATTCACTCCAGACAAAAATTCAAGATTAAAAAATTTATTATGGAAAAAATTAAAAAAATGCCGCAAATCCCGAAAATTTGATAGAATATTTTTCTATGGAAATTACGGTTTTATGCAAGGTTGTTGATAATTTTGGAGACATCGGAGTTGTTTTCCGTCTGTGCCGCGCGCTTTCTGAGCTTAAAAAAAATCTTGAAATCCGGCTTGTTGTAAGCAGCCTTGATTCTTTCTCGAAAATTTCAGATGGAATAGACTCTTCAAAGCCGTTTCAGGAATTTCACGGATGGAAAATTTTCGACTGGAATGACTGCGCGGTTTGCAAGAAAGAATTTTCAGAGAATCCGCCGGAATTTATTTTGGAATGTTTTCAGTGCGGCCGCCCGGAATGGCTTGAAGAAATTTTGTTTTCACCGCAATTCAATTCAAGCGTTCAGATTGTAAATGTTGAGTACTTGACGGCAGAACCTTGGGCAGATGATTTTCATCTATTAAAAAGCGGCACGCGTTCTGCAAACATAAAGAAAATAAATTTCATGCCGGGCTTTACAGAAAAAACAGGCGGCTTGATTCTGGATGAAAACTTTATGCGCTGCCTTTCCGAAAAAGAATACGCGCTGAATCTTGTAAAAGAAAATACTGATGAAAAAATTTTCTCTAGGGATTTCCGCTCTTCGTTTAAAATACTGATTTTTTCTTATGCCAGGAATTTTGATTTTCTGGCTTCTGCAATAAAAGAATTTTCCTGTATGAAAAAAGTCATTGTCTTTGCAGCTCCTGGAGCCGGTTTTGATTCAGTGAAAATTTCCCTTGAGAAATTCAAAGTTGATTTTGTTCGCCTTCCGTTTTTTCCGCAGGAAATTTGGGACGCTTTCCTGTCGCTCATGGATTTTTCTTTTGTCCGCGGAGAAGATTCTTTCAGCCGCTGCTGCCTTCTAGGAAATCCGTTTATATGGAATATTTATCCGCAGGAGGAGGAATTTCATATCGTGAAGCTGAACGCATTTTTGCAAAGAATGAAAATTCCGCAGATTGAAAAATTGAGTTTTTTGTATAATAGAAACTGCGGAATTCAGTGCTGCCCTGAAGCTTCGGAAATTCTAGCGGAAAAACAAATTTCGCCTTCGCCTGAAAAAATCGATTCTGAAATGAAAAAGGAAATTCTTTCGCTGCTAAAAAACTCTGAGGCGTTAAAGCCGGGATTTAAAAAATTCGCCGGTGAAATTTTAAAGAACGGAAACCTTGCGGAGCATCTTCTGAATTTTCTTGAAAAAAAGGAACAGCAATAAGAAAAAATTCTTTTGCTTACGTTCATGAATGTTGCAATTTTATTTCAGTTAATATATAATCAGAGAGCAAGTTTATAATCAAGGAAGTTCATTATGTTATCGACAAACGAAATTAAAGTTGGAACAGCTTTTATGTTTGAAGGCTCTCCTTTTATTGTTCAGAAAATGCTTGGCCAGAAAGCCGGCCGTCAGGGAATTACAGTAAAGCTTCGTGTAAAGAATATTGTTACAGGCGGAACTCAGGATTTGGGACTTGATGCCGGTGAAAAGTTTGATGATGTTGATCTTGTAGAAAAAAATGTAAAGCTTTCTTATATTGATGGTGATGACTTTCACTTTATGGATCAGGAAACTTACGAAGACGTTATGCTTTCAAAGGACGATCTTGGAGACAACGCCGGATACATTTCTCCTGATGACGATTACGATGTTACAATTACATATTATGAAGGAAAGCCGGTTGGTGTAAAGCTTCCTATTAATGTTGTGCGCGTAATCACATATTGTGAGCCGGGAATCAAGGGCGATACTTCTGGAAAATCTTTGAAGCCTGCAACTCTTGATACTGGAATGGAAGTAAGAGTTCCTTTGTTCTGCAATACAGATGACAAAATTGTGATTGATACACGCGACGGCTCATTTGTAGAAAGAGCAAAAGACAAATAGTTTTGTTTTTCCAAGGGATAAGTTTTCTTTCCTTTGGAATATTATGACCCCCTAGCTCACTATGGATAGAGCGACAGCCTCCTAAGCTGTAGGTAGCGAGTTCGAACCCCGCGAGGGTCAAATAAATGTTTCTTAAAAAGGGCAGTTTTTCGCTGCTCTTTTTTTTATGCATTGGGAAATTTAATTGATAATAAAAAGTTATTGATTTTATGAAATTAATACAAAGTTCTTTTTCCTGCTTCTATTGAAAATCATTACAAAAAAAAGTATATTTATTGTATATAGAATCAGAAGGCTTAAAGCTATTTCAAATCTGACTCTAAGCATAGGAGTAATTGTATGACAGTTAATGACATCAAACATGCTAAAATCAAGGCATGGATTGAAGAATGTGTTAAGATGTGTGAGCCGGACAATGTTGTTGTTTGCGATGGTTCTACAGCCGAATATGACCGCCTTATGAAAAAATGCGTTGACGCAGGTCTTGCAACTCCGCTCGCAAAAAAGCCTAACAGTTATCTTTTCCGCTCGCTTCCAAGCGATGTTGCCCGCGTTGAGTCACGCACATTTATTTCTTCTGTAAAGGAAGAAGATGCTGGTCCTACAAACCACTGGATTGCGCCGGCAGAACTTAAAGCAACAATGAAAGGCCTTTACACAGGCTGTATGCACGGAAGAACAATGTATGTAATTCCATTCTGCATGGGACCGCTTGGCTCTCCAATCGCAAAATACGGAATTGAGCTTACAGATTCAGAATACGTTGTTTTGAACATGGACATCATGACACGTGCCGGTGAAAAAGTATGGGCTTACCTTGGAGACGACTTTGTTCCTTGTCTTCATTCAGTTGGAAAACCGCTCAACAACGGTGAAAAAGACAACGGTGTATGGCCTTGCGCAGATGTTGAGCACAAATACATCAGCCAGTTCCCAGAAGAACGACTTATCTGGTCTTACGGTTCTGGATACGGTGGAAACGCTCTTCTTGGAAAGAAATGTTTCGCGCTCCGCATTGCAACTGTAATCGCACGCGAAGAAGGCTGGCTCGCAGAGCACATGCTTATCCTTAAGCTTACAAATCCTAATGGCGAAGTTAAATACGTTACTGGCGCATTCCCTTCTGCCTGCGGAAAAACAAACCTCGCAATGCTTATTCCTACAATCCCTGGCTGGAAAGTTGAAACAGTCGGCGATGATATTGCATGGATGAAATTCGGAAAAGACGGACGTCTTTACGCAATCAACCCAGAGGCAGGATTCTTCGGAGTTGCTCCAGGAACATCTGCTGAATCAAACAAGAACGCTCTTGAAGCGGCTTCAAAGAACACAATCTTCACAAACTGCGCTCTTACAGAAGACGGAGACGTTTGGTGGGAAGGAATCGGATATCCTGCAAAAGGCAAGCTTGTTGACTGGAAAGGCAACACACGCGACGCTCTTCCAAAGGACAAATCTCCTAAGGGCGAAGAATTCGCTCACCCGAACGCACGCTTCACAGCACCTGCAAAACAGTGTCCTTGCATCGCATCTGACTGGGAAAGCCCGGAAGGCGTTCCAATCAGCGCAATCTTGTTCGGAGGCCGCCGTCCTTCAACAGTTCCGCTCGTACACCAGAGCCGCAACTGGAACCACGGTGTATTCCTTGGCTCTATCGTAGGTTCAGAAATCACAGCTGCATCTACAATCGACGCTTCTCAGGTTGGAAAAATCCGACGCGACCCGTTCGCAATTCTTCCATTCTGCGGATACAACATGGGCGACTACTTCCAGCACTGGATCGACGTTGGAGCAGCTGCTGCAAAACGCGGTGAAGAAGACAAGCTTCCTAAGATTTTCTACGTTAACTGGTTCCGCAAGGACGACAACAACAAGGATCTTCCAGGCGGATTCATGTGGCCAGGATACGGCGACAACAGCCGCGTTCTTGCATGGATTTTTGACCGCTGCGACGGAAAAGACAACTACGTTGACACACCAATTGGATACATGCCAAAAGAAGGTGCTCTTAACCTTGACGGCCTCGCAGACGTTTACAAGGCTCAGATTCCTGCAATCACAGCAGTTGACAAGGAAGGCTGGCTCAAAGAATGTAAAGACATCCGCGAGAACCACTATCCTAAGTTCGGAAAGCACCTTCCAAAAGAACTTTCTGACTGCTTGAATGACCTTGAAGCACGTCTTTCTAAATAAACAGAATAGAATTTAGATAAAGGCAAAAACGCCCGCAAGAAATTGCGGGCGGTTTTTTTCAGCTTAATTTTTTGCTTTAAATTCGTCATGCTTTACTGTATAATCGCTTCATGAGCATTTTGAGCATATTGTCTATATTTCTTCAGTTTTTTGGCAGTCTTTGTTTTCTTCTGTTTGGAATGAAAATGATGAGCGATGGAATTCAGAAGTCTGCCGGAGATAAACTTCAGGCTGCTCTGCATTTTATGACGGGAAACCGCTTCACGGGATTTTTTACAGGCTGTTTCCTGACTATGATAATCCAGTCTTCTGGAGCCACAACTGTCATGGTTGTTTCCTTTGTAAATGCCGGGCTCATTGAGCTCAGCAAGTCGATTGCCGTTATTTTTGGCGCGAATGTAGGAACAACTATAACTGCATGGATTGTAGCAATATTCGGCTTCAGCTTTGAAATTTCTGCGTTTGCGATTCCGCTTTTTGGAATAGGATATCTTTTCACTGTTATAAAGAAAATAAAAAATCCGGGGCTTGGACAGGCCATTATGGGATTTGGAATTCTTTTTATTGCGCTGCAGTGGCTTTCAAACGCAATATCGCTTAATTCCGGCACCATGAGTTTTCTTCCAGCATTGCAGGACAAAGGCGTTTTTAGCTATCTTATTGCTTTTGTGATTGGAATTGCAGTTACCGCGCTGATACATTCTTCTTCCGCAATGACTGCGATTGTAATTACCATGGCATACAACCAGATTCTTACGTGGGAATTTTCCGCGGCAATAATTATCGGAAGCAACGTCGGCTCGACAATTGATTCTGTCATGGCTTCGTTCGGGGCGAATGCGAATGCCAAGCGCACAATGCTTGTCCATGTCCTGTTCAATACGACTACGGCTTTTGTCGCCCTTATTTTCATAAAGCCTTTCACGCATCTTGTTGACTTGATAGTTCCGGGAACTGTTGCGGAAAACATTACACTGCATATAGCAATGCTTCATTCAATGTTCAATATAATCGGCTCGCTTTTCTTCATGCCGTTTGTGAATCCCCTGTGCAAGCTCACTCATATTCTCATAAAGGACGACAAGGCCGCTCTTCCTTCAATATATAAGTTTGAGTTTCCGGAGCGCGCTGCGCATGAGTCTCCTACAATTCCTGTTGTTTCAGCTCAGATGGAAGTAAGGCGTATGGCTGATATTTCTGTCCAGATGTTTGACAGGCTTCAGTATGGGCTTACAGACCTGTCCGGGCGTTTTGCCGTGGACCACTACGACAGCCTTGTCCGCGAGGAGGACTACCTTGACCAGATGCAGGAGCAGCTTACAAAGTATCTTCTAAAGTGCGCCCAGCTTGATATTGATGACAAGCTCCGTGAAAATATCAATGTGATGATTTCGATTACAGGCGAGCTTGAGTCAATGTCTGATGACTGCCTGAGCATCGGTGTGTACCTTAAGCGCATAACAGAGAAGCACTATGTGTTCAAGAAGGAGGATTTTGACCGGCTTATTCCTTACCTTGAGCTTGCCCGCCAGCTTCTTCAGTTTATCTATAAGAATATCAACAAGGCTCTTTCAAAGGAGCAGCTTGATTTTGCGAATGAGCTTGAGTCCCAGATTGATGCGGAGCGCAAGGCACTGAAAAAAATTGCCCGCAAGCGTCTTGAGGATGGGGCAGATGTAAAGGCTGAGCTTTTGTATATGGACTTGGTGCGCCAGATAGAAAAAATCGGCGACAGGTGCTTTAATATCGCGGAGCAGCTCGCCCTTACAAAATAACGTCCGGGGGCGCGATAGAATTTCTGCGGTTTTTGTGTTAGGCTTTATCTTATGAACGATAATAAAAGACATCTCCAGTCATTTTTTATATTCGCCTTGTTTGCCCTTCTTTTTGCTCTGATTGTCTGCATGATGAGGCCGTTTTTTACTGTGATTCTGTGGACTGCGCTTTTATATGTTCTGATTCATCCTTTTTATCTAAGGGTGATTTCCGCCGCCTCACGGAATTCAAGGCGCGTGCTTGCTAAACGGCATTTTTTTTCCGGCGTGTTTGCAGTCGGAACTTTGATTCTGATAATTGTTCCGCTCACTTTTGTTTGCGTTATGCTCGTCCAGCAGGGAGTTTCGCTAATACAGGCTGCTGAGTCCTATGTCCGCCAGAACTACAGCACATTTATGGAAAGCGATTTTACACATAGATTATTCTCGCTTGCAGGCAAATTCAATGTTTCGCTTCCTGACGCTGAAAGTCTCAAGGATTCGCTTTTGCTTCTTCTGCAGAACTACAGCGCCCGGCTTCTTCTCCTCGGCAAGGACATCGTGAGCGGTGCGGGAAAATTTGTTGTTTCTCTGCTGTTCATCGTTTTTGCGCTTTACTTTTGTTTTCTTGACGGACCATATCTTGTTTCACTTATAAAGAAAGCCGTGCCGATAAACCCGGAATACATGAAGATTCTCACTGGAAAATTTAGCGACATTATAAAGAATCTGTTTGCAGGCTACATAATGGTCGCGCTTTATCAGGGAGCCGCTGCGTTTGTTATAATGCTCTGCTTCAAGGTTTCTGGCGCGCTTTTTCTTTCCGTGCTGCTGATGTTCGCCTCGTTCATTCCGCTGATGGGAGCGGCTCTTGTCTGGCTTCCAGTTGGAGTGGCAATCTGTGCTTCCGGGGCGTTTGTAAAGGGAATCATCTTTCTTGTTCTTTCAGCAGTCTGCATAAGTTTTCTCGACAACTTTCTACGCCCGCTTTTTCTCAAGGACAGAATCCAAGTCCATCCGCTTGTGATTTTCTTTTCGATTTTAGGCGGAATCAGTTTTTTTGGAATGAACGGCTTGATTCTCGGCCCGCTGATTGTGATTTTATTTTTTACTGTGCTTGATCTTTTGGTCTCGTCAAAAAAGGCGGCCAATGCTGAAGCGAAAAGCCCGGAGAAGGCAGAAAAATAAAGTCACCTTTTTAAATTCTCAACCGCCTGCTCAAGAAGCAGAAGTTTTTCATGTTTCGCGCTTATTTGGATTCTTGCTGATGCTTTTTCGTCTGTGCGTTGAACCGAGAAAAAAAATGCAGCCGTAATGATTGTGATTTCCCGTTTTACGAAAAACTGATTTTAATTCAGCGGTGGGATTGGCTTTTTTTTAATATTAAACTGCTTGCTGAAAGAATTCATGTATAGTAAGATTGTGCGGAATAAATTGTCCGAATATTGAGTTGTATTCGCTTTATTATGAAAATATGTGTTGTTTTTTTTCTGCGGTTTGACTAGATTTATTTTGGATTATTTTCAAGGTTATAAAGGGTTTAGTGTTTTGAGTTTTTTGCTTGGATTGAAATTAAGAAATTGGAAAGCAGCAGGCGTTTTTTCATTCGTATTTGCTTTTTTGGGAGTTGAAGCTTTTTCTCAATCTTCAGGGACTGTAGAAGAATGTTCCTTTGGTGTCTTTCGCTCGCAGTATGGCGATATGTTTGATGTGCGATATTGGCAGAATCAGCTTGATGACAATTATTATTTTCATACAGGGCTTTATGACGATGCCGTGAACTTTGCATGGACTGCGAATTTTCTTGGAATTTACTGGGGCGTAGGCTATAATTCAAAAATTATGAACCACAAGGCGTGGCCTCATAACCTGACTGACATGGATGTTTGCATAATGTCTGGAATTCCATCCCTTGGATTTGGAGTGCGCGCAAGTTACTACGATAAGAATGTTTACAAGGGGCTTGGCACTGCTTCCCCTAAAATTGAAATCGGAAAAAGCTTTAAATCTATTCCTGTTAAGATTGGATTTGAGGCTGAAGGAAAATTCAGATATTGGAAATCTCTTCATCTGGATGTGGCGCAAATTCCTTTTGTTTTTAAATTTGATTTCTCATCTGATGGAATGTGCGGAGCTGGCGGAACTTATACTGTTATGCCGACGTTAAAGTATCCTTCTGCCGTGAATGAAATTTCCGGGCTTGCACCAATGCAGGGATTTTCTGTCTGGGCAGGCTGGAAATGGAATATACTTGACAATTTAAGCTTTGGTTTGCGTCCGTCGTTTATGATAAATTTCAACTGTATAAATACTGCTGATTGTTCCGTGAACAAGAGGATTTCAGAACTTGATGAAGATGGACTAGGAAAACTTGTTGAAAACCTTAACTGGATTCCAGAAAACGGAAACACAGAGTGGCGTGTAAGCGTTCCTTTTTCAGCAATTTATGATGTTACAGAAAAAGTTCAGTTTATCGTTGGATTCAAGTGCGGATTTTACTGGGCGAATTTTGATCACATGAGCAAAATGCACACTGGCGGATACAACTTGCATGGAACTGTAAATGAAACTGGATTTGCTCTAGGCCTTAAAGCTGAAATGAACAAAAACTCGGTTTTTCAGATTGGCTCTTCATATATCAGGCAGCTTTCTTTGAATTCGGATGGAAATACAACCGGTTCGCCTAAGGATTACGAAACAAATGCTCCGAATATTTCAATTTCAAATCTTTTTGAGCAGCCAGTTACAGCCTCTCTTACACTAAGGTTTTGATTTATTTTACAACATATTTTCCATCGGAAGTTTCTGAAATAGAAAGAGTGGTTTTGTATTTTATTCTGCGGCTGTAGGTTGCGTGTAAAAACATTTCCTGCTTCTGTAAATTTATTCCTGAAAAGAATTCGATTTTTGTAACTTCCTGTTCGCATTTCATTGTTACAATTGTTCCTGGATTAATTCGTTCGTATGATTTTGTTGTGTCATCAAATGTAAAGCCGATTACAAATGCAGTGTCTTTTGTCGTGTTCCTTATGCTCAGCTCAAAACTTTCATCTGTTCCAGAATGACAGGCGGAAAAGACAGATGCGAGTGCAATCATTGCAGCAAAAAGTAAAATGTGTTTTTTCATTTCAAATCATATATTGAACAGATTCATCTGTTCTGCAGTTTCAGTTTTGTATCCATAATCCGCTCATTTCTCGTGGGCTTTTCCGCTTAGTTTTTCTACATCAATTTTTATAACGCTTGTTCGTGCCATCATGGCCGCAGGAAAAAACGCAGGACCTTTGTATCCGTATTTTTTCAGGATGCAGAGCAGCCCTTGCTTTTTCTCGTCTGAATCCACTGCAAGCGACGCGGTTCCAGAGCCACAGACGCTCTTGTAGAAATTTGTCCAGCCGCACGGTTCTTTTTCCTTTCCGATTTCTGAATGGCTCACGGCGGAAAATGCTGCTTTAGGACATTTTTTTATGCAGCTGATTTTTGTTCCTTCCAGTGCGCCGTGGATAAAAATCCGCACGCTTTTTTTTGCGCTGTCGGCCAGATATCCGAAATTCACAGGCACAGAATACGGACCGTTATCATCCAGAAGCGCAAGCGTCAAATATTCCGCCTCGTCCAGAATTTCAAGAATTTTTTCAAAGTCCGTAATTTCACGTTCTTTTCGTCTCATTTTTCCTCCGGAAATATTATAATTCATTTTGCCATGCGCCGCCACCGTCGGGCTATTCGCGCTTCGCCGTCTTCGCAGCTCATTCCTTCACTTCGTTTTGGAACTGCTCCTCAGGTGCTGCTATCCCTAAGCCGCAGGTCAGGCCGTGCGCGCGAGCACACGGCAAATCATCGGGTTTTGCAACTTACTGGTGCATATAAAAAATGTAAATTTACAATCATTTTCTTTACAAATGCAACTTTTTAACGTATATTGTAAATATGAATACAGTAGCAATGAATATAAGAGTAGACAAAAATCTCAAAGAGCAGGCGACGGAACTTTACAACGACTTAGGACTTTCTCTTTCAAGCGCGATAAATATGTTTTTGCGGCAGTCTGTAAGGGACAACGGATTTCCGTTCAAGCCGCAGCGCACAAAACGCAAGAGCGAAATTGAACTTGCCGTAGAAGAAGCCGATCAGCTCATGAAGGATCCGAATGCAAAAACATATAATAATTTACAAGAACTTTGGGATGAAATCGGTATATGAGTGAAAATCCTTACAAATTCAAAACAAGAGCCACAAAACGGTTTAAGAAGCACGCTAAGCTCGTAAAAAAGCGAAGTAAAAAAGATTCCGAAAAATTGAAAAATGTTATCGAACTTATTGCAAAAGGCGAAAAGCTTCCTGAACGCTTCCGCGACCACGAACTTACAGGAACCCTAAAAGGAAGCCGGGAATGTCATATTTTGCCTGACTTGCTGCTTATTTACAGAATTTTCAACGACATCTTAATTCTTGAACTTATTGATACCGGAACACACTCAGATTTATTCGGCCTGTAAAATTTTAATCCATATATTTTTTGACTGAATTATCGCAGGAAGCAGAAATCGTCCTATAAAATGCATGGCGAATTCCGCAATCTTTTGTTTGTGCATTTTGTTTTTAAGTGATAAAATAATATTCCATGAAACGAACAATGAAAATTTCAAAACTTTTTGCCGTGTTTGCGGTTATGGTGATTGCGCTCGCAGACAATGTGTATGCGCAGAGCGGTGCTTCTGACTTTGTGAGAATTCCGGCAGGCTCATTTCAACTGCTCGACAGTGTTGAAAATCAGATTACTGTTTCTCTTACAAGGGCTTTCTTTATATGTGACCACGAGGTGACGCAAAAGGAATACAAAGACATAATGGGGACAAACCCGAGCAAATTCAAAGCTAATCCTGAAAAAGGCGAAATTCAGGAAAACCGCCCTGTAGAAGATGTAAGCTGGTTTGACGCGATTGAATATTGCAACAGGCGTTCTGTAAAAGAGGGGCTTGCGCCGTGCTATAAAATCAATGGCAGCACAGACCCTGGCAAATGGGGAAACAGGCAGTCATTGAGTGATGACTATGTTGTTTGCGACTTTACAGCAAACGGCTACCGCCTGCCAACTGAAGCTGAGTGGGAATATGCCGCGAGAGCAGGAGAAAATTATGTAGACTACGTTTGGTATAGCGGAGCTAAAGATTGGGGAAATTTGGATAAATGGCAGGAAAACGAGAAAAATATGGGCGATTATGTATGGTATGCCCTAAACAGCCGCCGAAAAACCCATGAAGTAAAAAAGAAGAAGCCGAATGCTTTTGGGCTTTATGACATGAGCGGCAATGTGGAGGAATGGTGCTGGAATAGGCACTACGATGTCATTCGCGGAAGAACTGTAATAATAGACCCTGTTGGAGATGATATAGATGTTAATGTGATTCTGACGCGCGGCGTGGCTGTGCGTGGCGGTGCTTGGGATGATAGGTCTGGGTCTGGTTGCACTGTTGATAGGTTCTTTGACGTTGACCCCCGTTATAAACGTCCGGATCAAGATCCGTATGGAAATCCAGGACTGAGCGCATCTCTTGGTTTCCGTGTGGTGCGCACAGACATTAGAACAGTTACAGAGGCACATAAAAAGCAGGTAAAAAAGCAGGAAGAAAGAATATTAGCAAGAATCAAAAAAGATGAGCAGGAGACTCAAGAAAGAGAAGCACGTGCTGAAAAAGAATCAGAAGAAACAATGCTATTTATGGCAAAAGAGCTTCTTTCAAGCGGTATTCCTCCGGAAGCCGTTGCGGCTGGAACTGGAATTGAGCTTTCTAAAGTTAAAGAGCTTCAAAAATCTATAAAAAAATAACTGTCTAAAAATTGTCGTCATGCTGAACGTTGTTCATCATCTTTTGATTTATAGAATTTGCAGATTCCGAAATAAATTCGGAATGACGTGTTTTTGAAGATTACAGATACCCAATTTGTATTTATGGGAGATTTCTATGAAAAAAACTTTGAAAATTGCCGCGCTTTCAACTTTGATAATGGGCTTTTTCGTAAGCGTTGTTTCAGCAATAGATATTGCTGCAGGTATAAATAAAGCGTATAGAGAGCGTATAAAAAAGCAAATCTATACAGAGAAACAGGCAGATTCTTTATGGTGGAAGCTGAACGAGCGCGATATGATTTTGACTCCAATCAAGGAAGAAACATTGCTTGGCGATCACTATTATTGGTCTCTTTTAAAATCAGATGAGTCTCTAAATGTTACTAGGCTGCTCGTGGATTATCCAACAGCAACAGCTAGTTATCTATATGGACAGTCTCCGCTTCAAAATATCAGGGAAGTGTGGCTTAGTCCGCAAGTTGATTCCTGGGAATACATCAATGATTTGCAGGAGGTGTTTGCAGATTTAGGAGCTGCCTTGTACTTTGATGGCAGTGGCGGTATGTTTAACGGCTTCTGCACTATTTATGTTTCAGACGAAGGTGAACTGCCGAACGGTCTTTTAAGCTACAGTTCAAAGCCTTTGTCGCCAGTTTATTTTGTAAAAGTCTATTCCGGCGATGTGTACGAGGCGTTCAAGAAAGGAGACTCCGCCGCAAGGGAATGGTGCCCTGGGCACGTCTACACTGGAAAAGCCTACACTGCAAGCCGCATGAAGCAGCACATGACATGCCGGCAACCAAATAAGTGGTATTATTCTTGCAAATGGTGCGGAAAGTGCGAGTATGACCCAAATCACACGTTCTCGGACGGTATTCCGAAGTCTCCTGTGCACGATTTTGCAAGGTTTGACATTTCCGACAAGAATTATATCGGAACAAACAAGCAGGGCGAAGAAGTCTACTGCCTTTCATGCAGATGGTGCGGCATTAACACCCGTGACGACGACCTTGGTCTAACATACAAATTTTTCCTCTATAGCACTGGCAACAAAGATGTTCCCGGAATGAAAGAAGCGTATAATATGTATATGGAACAGAAGAAGAACGCTTGGAAAAAAGGTGGCCAAAGCTATGAGTTTTCATTGAATGTTACAACAAAAGATAATATTAATACGTTCTCTTTTGCTGTTCCTAAATCCAAGAAAGTTGTTGCAAAGATAAGCGAAGA
>CAZSJX010000003.1:0-49814 GCA_964607295.1 uncultured Treponema sp.
ATTGTGAAAATATTCCGCTTCGCTCCATATTTTCACGGGCTCACAAGCCCATAATCTGAATCCTTATGCTCCAAAGAATTCCGGAGTATTTGCAAAGAACGGGCTTCACTTTAAAGACGAGGAAAAATCCGCAAAATTCGGAAGCGGACTCTACGCGGCGCTTCAAAACTGGATGCACGGCGAAAACCTAGACACTCCTGTAGAAAAATGGTTCAGCTTTAAAGTTCCGCATCCAAATGTTCCCAAGAACCTGATCGCAAAATCAATTGAAAAATATGAAGAGCGCCGCCAAAAAGAATGGAACATTCCGCTGGACATAAAGAAACTTTTCTGGCTTGCAGGAAACATTGTCTTCTGCGGAAACAGGATTTTGTGGAGCTATATGCAAGAGGACTTTAAGATTTCTACAGGCATCCCATTGCAGGAAAAAGAAGAATTTGCAAATGCGCTTCTTTTGCTTTCACCCAAGAATTTTGACAGTTCGCCCATGGAAAAACTTGTTCAAAAAAATCCAGAAATAAAAAAAGTCCTCAGCCAGCTAAGAGGCAAAGGACTTGTGATGCTTTAAAAAAACAAATCAGCAGCGAATCATCTTTCCAAGCTCTGCCGGTGAATTTCATAAAGAAGAACTCCGGCCGCCACAGAGACATTCAGGCTGTCAATTTTTCCGCAGGTCGGAATAGAAACAATTTCATCGCACTGCTCCTGCAGAAGACGCGCAATTCCGCTTCCCTCGCTTCCCATTATAATGCAAGTTTTCTTTGGAAACTTTACTCTTGAAAGAGATGAGCCGCCGGCATCCGCTCCATAAATCCAGAATCCAGCCGCCTTTAAAATCTGTACAGCTCTAACAAGATTCGGAACTTTTGCGACATCAACCCAGGAAGAAGCTCCTGCGCTTGTGCGTGCAATTATTTCATTTGTGCTTATGTCGGCGCTTCTATGGTCCGGAACAACCATAAGCCCGGCTCCGAACTGATCACAAGAACGCAAAATAGCGCCAACATTATGAGGATCGGTAACGCTGTCAAGAACAACAACAACTGCATTTTCCGGGCAGCATGAAATCCACTGCTCCAGCTGAACCTGGTTCTTTGAATTCTCTTTCTCACCTTCAACGGAAAGGATAATTCCACGGTGGTCACGGGCAGACTCCGGAAGCGTCAAAACCACTAAGTCAAGCTCTTTTTCATCTACAAGGGAAATCTCAAAATTTGAATCCTTTGCAAGTGAAATTATTTTTTTTATCCGAGGGCCTGGCCTTGAGTAAAAAATCTTCAAGCTGATTTCTTTAGGCTTTAAAGATGAATACAGCCTGACTTTTTCTTCCACAGCATGGAAACCTGTATAAATATTTTTTGACATATACCGTTTTTATATAATCTAAAAAAACAACTGCGGACACCGAAAAAATCCTGCATCCACAGTTTCATTTCATTGCACAATCTGCTCCCGCTGGTCGCAATGTTGTACAAAATTGCTGCGTCAATTCTTGCCGCAGTTTGGTATCTGCTCCCGCTGGTCGCAATATCGTACAAAATTGCTGCGTCAATTCTTGCCGCAGCAATTTTTATATTTTTTTCCGCTACCACAAGGACATGGCTCATTGCGGCCTATTTTTCGGCCTTCTCTTACTACAGTTGTAGGACGCATCATGCCTTCGCTGTAAAGCCATTCACCGTTTACTTTTTTGAATCCGCCGATTTCATGATGAATGTCATGCATGCCTTTTGAAGTGTATTCAGCTTCAAATTCTACAATTCCTTCCTCATCATTTTCAGTTCCTTTTTCGGTGCGAAGAATTTTAAGGCCGTGCCAGGTGCTGTTGTTGCTCCATTCCTCTGTCGCCTTGCGGTCAATTTCCGCTATCTTTTCGCCTTTTTCACAGCTGTTGATAATAAAATCAATCTCATGCTTTACATAAGCCGTATACCGCGCCCTCATAAGAGCTTCAGCTGTCTTTGCTTTTTCTACGCCCTTAATGATTTTCTCGCAGCAGTCCGCATAATCTTTTCCTGAGCCGCATGGGCACAAATCTTTTTTATCGCTCATAATTTCTCCAGCAAAATTCTATCTGTAAATATTTTTTTATTGTAGCAATTTATTCAAGTTGTTGCAAACTCTATTTCAGTTGTCGCGGTAGTCAGTCACGCGCTTAGTTTTCTTTTCGCTGCGCGGAAGAGTGCCGACTGGAACAATTGTAACTTTTGGACTCACGCCGATTCTGGACTTGAACATCTCGCCGATTTTTTTCGCAGTCTCGTCAAAGCTTACTCTGCCTTCCGCTTCCGCAGTGAGAATCATAATGTCCTTGTTGATTTCATCATCATGCGCAATTGCAATTGAATACTCGCTTGAAACTCCGTCAACATTCTGCAGCAATTCTTCAACCTGGCTCGGGAACATATTCACGCCGTGCACCTTGAACATATCGTCGCTTCTGCCCTTTATCATGTCGATTCTAGGGAAGCATCTTCCGCAGCTGCATTTTCCTGGAATGATTCTTGAAATATCGTGCGTGCGGAACCTCAGGAGCGGCGCGCCTTCCTTTACAAGCGTCGTGATTACGATTTCGCCTTCCTCTCCGTCCGGCAAAGTTTTTCCTGTCTTCGGATCGATTATTTCTATATAAATGTAGTCGTCCCAGTAATGGATGCCGCTTTCCTTCTCGCAGTTGATTCCGATTCCCGGCCCGTAGATTTCCGTAAGCCCGTAAATATCGTAAAGCTCAATTCCAAGCTCGTCCTTGATGTACTTGCGCATTTTCTTGGACCATCGCTCCGAGCCGAACACGCCCTTCTTTAAATATATTTTGTCCTTGAGTCCGCGCCTGTTGATTTCCTCCGCAAGCAGAAGCGCATAGGATGATGTCGCCGTGATTACAGTTGACTTCAAGTCCTGCATCATCTGAAGCTGCTTTTCGGTGTTGCCCGGCCCCATAGGAATCGCCATTGCGCCAAGCTTCTCGCATCCTGCCTGAAATCCTATTCCCGCAGTCCAAAGCCCGTAGCCCGGAGTAATCTGGATCCTGTCCCTCTTTGTGATTCCGGCGGTCTCATAGCAGCGCGCAAACATAATCGCCCAGTCGTCAACATCCTTCGCAGTGTACGGAATTATAACCGGCTTTCCTGTCGTTCCGGAAGATGAATGGATTCTTACAATCTCTTCGTCCGGAACAGCCTGAATTCCAAGCGGATACGCATTCCTTAAATCGTCCTTGCTTGAGAACGGCAGCGATTCAAATTCCTCCTGGCTTGAAACTCCGCCGATGTTTTTTTCCTTCAGCATTTTTCCGTAGTAGCTGTCCGTAGCAACCAGCCGCTTTATCTGCCTGTCAACCTGAGCAAGCTGCTTTTCTGTCAGTTTCATTTTGTTCCTCCAAAGCCCATTCTTAGGGCGCTTATATTCAGTTCAACGAATGTCGGTTTTACGGTCGTCTTTACCGCCTCTTCAAGGGATTCAAGCGAAAGTCCTCCGATTCCTTTTGCGGCCGCCGCGCCAAGCAGAATTGTGTTTACTGCCTTTGACGAGCCGAGCTCCGCGCAGATTTTTTCCGAGTCAACGACACAGACCGAGCCGCAGTTTTTATTCAAGAAATCAAGAAGCGAATTTTCGTCAGCCGGATTTTCTTTTCCCGCGCAAACGGAAGAAGCCATGAGCTTTTTGTTTACAACGGCAGTTCCGCCTTTCTTAAGGTACGGAATATTTCTTACCGCCTCAGTCATTTCAAACGCGATAATCATGTCCGCCTGGCCAAGAGGAATAAGAGGCGACCAGCAGTTTTCCCCGATTCTTACGTGGCTTACAACCGAGCCGCCGCGCTGCGCCATTCCGATTGTTTCAGCTGAGTGAACCGGAAGTCCGCAAAGAAGAGCCGCATTGTCCAAAAGCTTTGCCGCAAGAACAGTTCCCTGTCCGCCAGTTCCGCAGATTAAAATATTAACACTCATTTTTTTCTCCAGTTTTTATAGCATTCACCGGACAAAGTCCTGCGCACAAGGAGCAGCCGGTGCATAAAGATGAATCTACGCGCGCTTTTTTTCCGCAGAAGCTGATTGCAGGACAGCCGATTTCGCCTATGCATTTTTTGCAGCCGACGCATTTTTCCTCATCAACAAAGCACGGCGGATTCCTGAACTGCCTGAATTCATCTTTTCCAAGAAGAGCGATGCACGGCGACTTAAAAATCACCGCGCTCACTCCGTCTGTGCCGGCACACTCCTTTACAGCCGCAATGCTTTCCTGCTGATTGAACGGATTCACAGTGATTACAGGAGAAACTCCGATGGCCTTCAGTATTTTTTCTATGCTGATTTTTTCAGTTATATCACCCATCATTGTAACGCCTGTTCCCGGATGCGGCTGATGTCCTGTCATTGCGGTCGTGGAATTGTCAAGAATGCAGATTGTCTGCCGCGCCTTGTTGTAGACTGCGTTCACAACGCCGGTTATTCCCGAGGCGAAAAATGTCGAGTCGCCGATAAAAGAAAAGCATTTCCTGTCGTTTTCAGCATGGAAAAATCCCTGCGCCATAGTTATGTCCGCGCCCATGCAGAGGCAGGTGTCACACATATCAAGAGGCTTCGCGTTTCCAAGAGTGTAGCAGCCGATGTCGCCGCAATAGACAGTCTTTTCGCCTTTCATTGCCTGCTTCACCGCATAGAAGCTTGCGCGGTGCGGACATCCTGCGCACAGAACCGGCGGACGCACAGCAAGAGGCGGAAGCTCAACCCTGTCCTCCTGAAGCTCAATTCCGAGGAACTTTGCAATTGCATTCTTTACAATTTCCACGGAATATTCTCCGGCCTCGGGAATTTCCTTTGTGAGCTTTCCGTGTATTTTATTTTCAAGATGCTCTTTTCCGCACAGCTTTAAAAGCTCGCTTTCAATAAAAGGATCCAGCTCCTCAACAACAAGGACTTCTTCCGTGCCAGCAAGAAAATTCTGCGCAATTTCAGCAGGAAACGGATAGGGCGTTCCAATTTTTAGAACCGGGATATTTTTTGCATCCAGAATTTCCAGCGCTTCCTTTGCATAGCAGAAGCTTACTCCGCCAGCCACGATTCCCTTTTTGCTGCCCGGAGCTTTGTTTTCTATAAAGTTAAATTTGCTTTTTGAGAATTCCTGCGGAAGGATGAATTCGTTGCGCTCAAAAATCCGCCTGTGGTTCAAAAAAGATGCGCGCGGAAAAATCACCCAGCGGCTGCTGTCCTTTTCAAAGCCGTCGATTTTTCTTGCCTTTGGAAGCTCGGGAATTTCCATGCCGGCGTATCCGTGGTCAACTCTCGTTGTAGGACGGAGCAAAACAGGCGTGCTGTATTTTTCAGAAAAGTCAAACGCCGCCTGAACCATCTCAAAGGCCTCTTCCGGCGAGCTTGGATCGAACACCGGAATCTTGGAAAACGAGCCGTACATTCTTGTGTCCTGTTCCGTCTGCGAGCTGATTGGACCGGGATCGTCCGCGCTTACAATCACCATGCCGCCCTTCACGCCGACATAGGAAAGACACATCGCAGGATCGCCTGCAACATTAAGCCCCACCTGCTTCATTGTAACCAGAACGCGTGAACCGGCATAAGAAGCACCGGCCGCCACCTCAAGCGCAGCTTTTTCGTTCACAGACCATTCAATATAAGCGCCTGTATGCTTTATGTGCCTTGCGGCGAATTCGATTATTTCAGAAGAGGGCGTTCCAGGATAGCCTGAAATCACATTTACCCCGGCGCAAAGCGCTCCCAGAGCAATCGCCTCGTTTCCCATGACCATTTTCTTTGACATTGTGAGCAACCTCAGTATAAAGCTATATGTATCTTTTTATAGTAACATGGATACGCGGGATTTACAATAGAATTCTTTAAAGCAAAAAAGGCCGCCTTTAACGGCAGCCTTAAGCAATTCTTAGCTAAAAATTATTTAACAACAATTTTTGTATAAACTGTCTGTGCAGATGCACTCGTATTAACAAGAACAAAGCAGGCATGGCCGGCAGTAGCGCCTGCTGTTATAGAAAAATTTTTTGTAGGAGTACCAGAAGAAAACTCTGGGTAATATACAACTGTATCTGGATTCTTCTTGAAACTCTCAAGATCTGATTTATCCATTGCATAAATTTTAACACCGTCTCCAGTTTTTACTTCTACAGTTACAGAAATAGTCGCAGCCTTTGAAAGGTTTATATCAAAATACTGATAGCCAAATCCGTCAGCAGTAGCAGGTATTTCAACCGTCTTATCAACAAGAACATTTTCATCGTCATCATCGTCGTCAGACTTGCAGCCTACAAACGCAAGCGCAAGAACCATAGCAGCCAGCACAGCTGAAATTTTAGCAAACTTTCTCATAAGTCTACTCCTTGAAAATAATAAAATATGCTGAAGAAAATCAGCAGTTTTATTATACCCCCCCCCAGGATTTGTCAAGTAGTTTGCTAATTTTTTGTTATTTTTTCTGAAAAATGCCGCATTCCCTGCCGTATGCAAAAGAGCCGGATAAATTCGCTTAAGGACATACAGCTCAAGAAATCATCACACACTTCAATTAAAATAAATTCATCTGAAAATTCATAACTGCCTGAATCCACTCACTTCGGTTCTTTACAGCGAATTTTTCATATATATGCTGAATATGAGTTGCAACAGTGCTGGTGGCAATAAAAAGCTCCTTTGCAATTTGCTTGTTAGTCTGATTCTTTAATAAGAATTCGGCAATTTCAATTTCCCTTGAAGACAGGCCGAATTTTTTATAAGCACAAATTCTGTTTTCTTCTGAATCAACGGCAGGAGCAAACGGCAAGTCTGAAATAAAATTTTTACCAGAAGAAATTTCTGCTGTCCTGTTTATAAAATCAGTTATTGTCCTTGCAAAATCTTTTTTAACATTTACTCTTAATAGCAAAACTGAATAAACTTTTAAAAGAAGCTCTGTTTGCGAAAAAGGCTTAAAAATATAATCCACAGCGCCTTCCTTGATTGAAACACGCCGAAGATTAGAATCCTGCACGCCTGTTAAAAACAAAAACGGAATTGTCTTTAGCTTTTCATCCCTGCGGCAAATTTCAAAAAAGCCTTTCCGTCCATAACCGGCATAACCATATCCGAAATTATCAAATCAGGAATTTGTTCTTTTGTTTTTTCAAGCGCATCCTTTCCATTGCAAGCGGTAAAAACTTTGCAGTAAGGTTTAAATATATTTTGAATACTTTCCAAAAGCGAAAGGTTGTCTTCAACGCAAAGAATTTTTATCCCATGCATTATTTGCAAAAAGTCATAATTTTTAAACGCAGAAATATTAACTTCCTGATTATTTTCATAAAAAATATGCTCCATTTTATGAGCACAACTTTCATCAGCACCAGAAACAATTTCAAGCGGCAAACGGACTTCAAAAACAAATTTGTGCAATTTTTTTCCATCCTTAAAAACAGGAACACAAACCGCATTGCAATTTCCGTTGTACAGCCTGCAAATCCGCTGAACAAGATTAAGCCCAATTCCCATTCCTGCAATATTTTCTGGAATATTCTTTCCGCGCAAGCCAAGCATAAAAAGCTGCTCAATGTTTTTCTCCGAAATATTCTCAGAAAAATTTAAAACTCTATAGACTAGAGCTTGATTCAAACCGTCCCATTCTATGCTTACGGAAATTCCAGTTTCTTCTACAGAATATTTTATTGCATTGTCAATCAGATTTATAAAAACAGTTTCCAAGAATAAAGGAAAAACCAAAACGCAAAGTTCTTCGCTGCAAGAATAAGTCCAGGAAATTTCAATTCCTTTTAGCTGCGCATAGGAAATAAAATTGTCCATGCATTGCCGGAACAAATCCACAACCATAACCGCTGACTTCATTTTTGCGACTTCCTGAATATTTTGCTCCTGCCGTTCAAGAGAATTCACCATAAGCGCAATATTTTTTATTCGCTTTATGTTCCCATTCGCGCTTTTTACACAGGCTGAAAAATTCTTTAAAGCCCCCCCCCCACGGAAATCATTTTGCCTGCATAAATCCTTTGCAATATTTTCCATTTCTTCAACTGAGTTCTGAATAATCGTAACCGGAGCAAAAAGTTCATGCGCTGAAGATTTTAGAAAATACGAAGACTCCCTAAGCATATTAAATTCTATTTGCCTTTGCCTGACCTTTATAAAAATGCTTGCACCGTAAATAAAAATATGCGAAATAAAGCAAATGTCGTAGCCAAAATAATAGTCATTGTCAAAAACAGAAAGCAAGCTCACATTGAATTTTAGACGCAAAAGATGCAAGGACTGCCTGAAAATTATATAGACAAAAAGCGGAACCCAGGAAAAAATTAAAAACGACGGAATGTTTTTTCTCTTAAAAAATAAATGCCCAAGAAGCACGCTGCAAAAGGCGCATCCCAAAATCAAAAAACAAATTGTCGCAATATATGGAATTTTTATATCATCGCAAAATCCGTACAAAAAAACAGAAATCAGGCAGACAAATAATATCAAGCCAAGAATTTTTTGCACAACAAATTTTTTTTCATAAGAAAGATTTTCCAAAAATAGAATTTGTGCAAAAAAAAGGCCAATGGCGCACACAATGTACCCGAACCTTACAAAAAACAACTTCTGGCAAAAAACATTCCAAATGTATGTGCAGCCAAATCCTTTCATTGCAATCTGATAAAGAAAAAACGCAAAAGTCATAATGCCCATATACAAAAAAAGTTTTTCCTTTAAACTTCCAAACAAAATAAAAAGAGCCGCAGCTGTAACAAGCATAACGCCCAAAAATATTATATGCACAAACGAAAATAGCTCTGTCTGCTCAAAAAATTGCTCCATTGTAAAAAAGCGGAATATGCATGAAGTTGAATCTGAATTCCTAATCTTTAAAATATAATATTCATCAAAAAAATGCCCTTCAGGAATTTCAAGGAAACATCTCCAAGACTTTATTGACTTTTGCGAATTGAAAACGGTTCTTCCTGCAACACCGCTTTTTTTCCAGCTGTCATTTTCAAAAACATAAAGCTCCGCAGAATCTACAATTTCAGGGCCAAGATCAAGAATCTGCACAGGAAATTCTTGAGAACTTTTGCGGTAAACGGCGCACCAAAGACTGCCTTTTATAAATCCCGGCGAAAAACGAAATCCGCTTTTTTTACAATCATAAGGAATTGAAAAGTCAGAAGAAAGCTCGTTGTCCGTGTTCTGCCAATAATAAACCTGCACTGAATTTTCCTGCGCAAAGAAAAATCCGCCGCAAACAAAAAACAAGACTGATAAAACCCAACAATTCTTTTTCATCAAGAAAGCAAACATAGCAAAACCCGCAAGAATTTTTTAGCAATCTTTATTATTTTAATGGATATGGAAAAACTTTGGAATAATGATTTTAAATGCAACCCCACTACGAAAAGAGTGAAAGATTATCGTAGTGGGATTTAATAAAATTGCTTTATAATTTCTAACTAATTGCAGCCTTCTGCTGTCACTATTATTTTTACGCTGCTGCTGTCACAAATGTTTTTAACAGTGATTTCTCCATATTCTTCAATAATTTTTCCAATAGCTTCAGAAAACCTTCTTCCATTCTCTGTCTTGCAGTCTGTTATTCTCATTTTATTGCCATTTGACATAATTTTTATATTCTTAGGTTCTACAACAACTGTAATTCCACCATTAGGACTATTGTTAAAAATTTTACAAATTTTATTTTCTGCAAATCCCATTCCAATAACTGCTGTTAATACAAACAGTCCCATAATAATCTTCTTTTTCATAGAAGACCTCCTTTTTCCTCTAATAATCTTTAAACCTAATTTAACCAGTTTCCATCACCGCCACAATTAGAACATTCTCCAGTTCCATGGCATGACCAGCATTTTGCAAAATTAAGGTATCCACTTCCATCGCAATAAGAACAAGTTCCACTGCCTTTGCATTGATTACATCTTCCCTTACTAAAGGCATCTAAATCATTCATACTTTGCTGAAGTGCTTGGCTAAAACCATTTAATGCATCATCAACAGAATCTGCTATGCAGTAAAATGAACAAAACAAAACTGCAATTCCAATTAAAATTCCTTTTTTCATAAAAAAGCTCCTTAAGAATTATTTTCCACATAATAATCCCAGCCAAATAAAAACTTTTATCGTTTAAATTTGGATTTTGAAATAGATTTTGTTCTATACTTTTTATTTAGACAGACTCAATAACACATGGAAGAACTTGAGTCTTTTCCGTATCTCGCAACCATTACAATCGCTAACGCATAAATTCTGAAAACAAATTTCAACCCATTGCAACAACGAAAGCAAAAATTTATAATGTTGCTATGTCAGAAAATCTTATAGAAAAATTTGTGGACAGCAGCTCTCTCAAGGCGCTGGAAACTCTTGTAAGCTCAAGTTCAGACGAGGCGGCGCTTTCATCATCAATACAGCTTGCGGACATCTTCGGCGCAGGAGAATCATTTAAAAAAATCGCTGATAAAAATACAGACGCTGAGGCAAAGCTTGTCTCCAGCTTCAACAAAAACCTTGTCCTCTTAATTCAGAAGACATGGGTCGAAAAATCAGACGAAGAGCTCAAGGCGCAGATTCTTTACCAGCTTGAAGAATTCCGGCTCCAGCTGAGCGAAAAGGACTATATTCAGGCTTATCCGCAGTTTTTTTCTATTCTGGACAATGTTGTCTATCTTATGTTTGGAAACCAGGCAAAAGCGAAAGATTTTCCAGAATACGCTCTTAGAATCGATCCGGAATTCGGAATTTTCTGGTGGTACATAAAGAGCCTTCCTCGCGATGCGCAATGGTCAGGCGGACGCACAAGAACCGCCATTCTGCTTGGCATCTATTTTCTTGCAAACTATTAATCTTTTCATAAAGGAAGTTAACCATGGAGCTTGATTCAGTCTGCGGCGAACTAAGAAAAGGGGCGGCCGTTCTTGCGCTCCATACAGAACTTCAGAAAAACAACGCCTTGAAGTGTGTCTGCGACGCGGTTTCAAGGAACAGGCAGAAAATCCTAGAGGCGAACCGGACTGACGTGGAAAAAGCCCGCGCGGACGGAACTCCTGAATCCCTTGTTGAGCGACTGGCGCTGGATGATAAAAAATTCAGCGGCATTCTGGAAGGAATTGAAACCGTAATCCGGCAGAAGGACCCTGTAGGCAAAATAGTGGACGGCTGGAAAAGCCCGAACGGAATGGAAATCCGCCAGGTCAGAGTGCCTCTTGGAGTCGCCGCGATTATCTACGAAAGCCGCCCGAATGTAACAGCAGATGCGTTTGCGCTTGCCTACAAGAGCGGAAATTCTATTCTTCTCCGGGGCTCCTCTTCCGCGCTGAATTCAAACAGAGCCATTGTAAAAGCAATCAAGGAAGGACTTAGAGACGCAGGTTCCGATGGCGTTGAGCAGTCGGTGTACCTATGCGAGTCCGGAAGCCATTCAGAAGTAAACGAAATACTGAATGCCGTTGGAAAAATTGACGTGGTTCTTCCGCGAGGCTCGGCAAGGCTCATAAAGCTTGTTTCTGAAAATGCAAGAATTCCTGTAATCCAGACCGGAGCCGGAGTCTGCCACCTTTATATCGACGAGAGCGCGGACATGGAAAGCGCCGCCAGAATTGCGCAGAATTCCAAGATGCAGCGTCCCGGAGCCTGCAACGCAATTGAGACAATTCTTGTAAACAAAAAGGCTCTTGCTGAATTTCTTCCGCTTCTTGCAAAAAAGTTTGACGGGAAAGTCCAGATCCGCGCAGACAGCGAGTGCTATTCAGTCCTGAAAAGCGCCGGCTACAAAAATCTAAGGGAAGCGGAAGATTGCGACTTTGGCTATGAGTTCCTTGACTTTATTGTTGCCGTCCGCCAGATTGAATCCACCGCTCAGGCAATTGAATTTATAAACGCGCACAACACCAAGCACAGCGAGTGCATTGTTACAAACAGCAGAGAAAACGCCATAATGTTCCAGCAGCAGGTTGACGCAGCCTGTGTCTATGTAAACGCCAGCACAAGATTTACAGACGGCGGAGTCTTCGGATTCGGGGCAGAGCTTGGAATCAGCACGCAGAAGCTTCATGCAAGAGGACCTATGGGAGCTGAAGCCTTGACCACGACGAAGTTCCTCATTGACGGCGCCGGACAAATCCGCTAGACAAAAAAATGTCCATAAAAAAACAAGCCCCGGCGAGAACTGAAACTCAGACCGGGGCTCATTTTGTCCTTCTCTTTATATTCTGAAATCTGAAACTATTCTATGTCGGCGTTGACTGTTTTTTCCATTACAATCGGTCTGCCTGCCGCAACAAGATTTTTGCCAGCAGCCTGCGCCATCTTATTCACAATCTTGTATTCAACCTTGCAGAACTTGTCTATGTCGATTTTCGCAGGCTTTTCCGAAGGCTCGAATCCTTCAAGGACAACCTGGGTTCCAGGAGCAGCCCACGGAGCTGTCAAAAGCTCAACTTTTTCAACTCCGTCCTCAACATAGTCAGAGGCAAGCAACATTCCGCGGCTTTCAACACCCTTCATTTTTCTTGGAGCAAGGTTGGCCGCAATAATGACGTGCTTGCCAAGAAGCTCCTCTTCCTTTAAATAAGGACGCAGCCCTGACTGGATAATGCGCTCAGTTCCGCTGCCGTCGTCAAGATGCTCAATGTAAAGCTTGTCGCCCTGCGGATTCGTTTCCACGCTCAGGATTTTTGCAACCTTAAGCTCGATATGGCTGTTGAAATATTCAGCAGGATCATATTTTGGAGCCGCAGCTTCAGCCTTGGAATTTTCATTCTGGCGGACGGACTGGCTGTGCTCCTTAGGCTCTGACGCCATAAGATACTCAAGGTCGATTTCTCCGGCCACGCATGGAACTCCAACCTGCCAGTTCTCAAGAATCTGCGGATGAATCTCTCCAAAGATTCCTGCTATCTTTCCGTTTACAATGATAGAAGCCTGCCGCCCCGGAATAAAGCGCGGATCATTTGACTCCTGGACTTCATACTTGTGGTCAAGATAATAAAGAATTGTGCTTACTTCGCTCGCCGCCTCATTGAAATTCGCATTGTTAGAGGCCGTTAGAAAGCCAAGGCTCTGGATAGTCTTTGTGCCTGTATTTTCAGAGTCGTCAATAAACGCAATTTTTCCAACCTCAAAAATCTTGTGCGGATAGACTGCGTTTCCGCTCTGGGCCTCGGCTTCAAAAAGGGAAGCAATAATCGACGGACGGATAAACTGGTAATTCTCGCTCATAGGATTTGCAATCTCAATTACATTTTTTCCGTCGATTCCCATGTTGTCGATATAGGTTTTCTTTGAGCCAAGGTAGTTGAAAATCATTTCCTGATAGCCGATTCCAGCCATTATGTTCTTTACCTTGCGGCTATAGACAGTAATTGGCAAAAGACGTCCGATTGTAAAGTCGTTCGGCTTTTCAGGCTTAAAGAAGTCAAGCCCCTTGCCAATCATAACATCCTCAATCACATCGACCTCATGCAGGAAGTCATTGCGGTACGGAGCCGGATGCACGATAAAAACAGTCTCGCCATTTTCAGACAGAACATCAACCTTGCTTCCCATGCGCACAAGAGCATCTTTCACTTCCTCTGCGGAAAGAGAGCTGCCGAGCTTCTTGTTTATTGCAGAAAGACGGGCTTTTGTTGTCTGCTGGAAGTAATACGGAATAACAACATCGTTTCCAAAGCCTGTGTCATACTCATGGTGAACTTTCACAGGAAGAATTTCATATCCGGCGTCAGCAAAATCACAGGCAACAATATTCGCGGCAAGCATAAGATCCTTCATGTCCGCTCCGGTAAGCTCAACCATAAGGTCCTTGTCGCCAACTTCAATCTGCCCTAAAGTCGCGCTGTTGATTATAGGACTCATGCTCATAATCTCTCCAGAATCATCCTGCAGGACTGGATACTTTTCAAAGTCCTTTAGAATCCAGCCGTACTCCTTGCCTTTTGGGTGGTTCTGAACAATTTCACGGCAAGTAAGCTTTTCTTCTCCCTGAAGCGGAACAAAGCTCACCTTGTCCGGATCCGCAGCCACAAAATGAACAGGCCACTTTAAATCCGCCGCACGGTAAACTCCCATGGAAATTGTCTTTCTTTTGCGCCCGAAATTCCATGCAAGCTTTTCCTGTGTCTGCATAATATCGATAAGCATTGCGTTGTCTATAGGTTTTCCGCTTATAACAAAGGAAACCATAAACGGCCTGATATGCCTTAAAGCCGGATCAACAACGGCAAGACGGCTGCCTGTGTCTTTGAGGCTTCCCTCTTCCGACATGAATTTGCCATAATCTGAATGTCCCTTCCCCTCATGCTCGCGAAGACATCTTGCAACGCCTCCGGCAGACCATAAATCAGGGCGGTTCGTGTCATTCAACTCAATCTTTATAACCCGCTCGCTTTCTGGAGCAGACTCATCCGGCTTTTCGTCAAGCTCAGCCTTTGCAAAAGTAAGCTTCTTTTCAAAAGTATCCCAGTCGTATTTTGTTCCAAGCAAATTAAAAAACAGTTTTTCATTGACTTCAATCTTAGGCATGGTTTCCTCTATAAAATAGTGTGCATAGATTATATTACAACAACGGCAAAACTGCAATTACCAGAAAATCGCGCGCCGTGAATTCCAGACACAAATAATCTTTTTTATTCCGCCTCTTTATGCTATAATCCACTCATGGAAAAAACAATTCTCATCGCTGGAAAAAATATGCCGGACGCAGGAAGCTTTACAGACGGAGTCGCAGTTTCCGGCAGAAATATAATAGTAACAGGACCTCAGACAAATGAAGAGCAGCCTGCAAAGCGGCTCACAATCGCAGAGCGAAAGGCAAACCAGGCGGCTTACGAGGAGGAAAAAAGCCTTGAGTCAAAGTCCGGAATCTGCACTATAGAATGGAACAAGTCGTCTCCGCTTTCGGCACGGTCGCTTGTGCTGCAGACGCTTACAATATTCAACAGAATGGACGAGGCGGTTCTTTACTTCGATGAGGAATGGTTTGCATCCAAGGCTGAAAAAATGGACAGCGAGGAAATTGCGCGCGGCTGCGATGAAATGATTGCAGGATACCAGTATCTTGCGCTGGAAATAATTTCCACCTTCCAGAAAAGGGATGCATCCGAAGGCCCCGGAACACTTGTATTCCTTTTAAAGGAAACTCCATCAAGGATAGACGTGCTGCGTTCCCCGGCGCTAAAGGACGGACTAAGCGCAATCGCCTCTCCCCTGGTTTCTGCAGGAAAAGCCGCATTCGCCTCATTCGCCGAAAACCTCGCGGCAGTTTGCAGCGATTCAATCTTTGTAAACATCGTCCTAATCCGCGGAGACAATTCAATGGAAGGATTCCGCCGAGATGACGAGACAGGAAGATGGCTTTGCTCATACCTGGGCTCAGCCGACTCTTCAAAGGCAGGAAAAAAAGCTCAATGGGCAAAACCAGGAGCAAAGGTTTCCGGCGGATTCAGAATCTTCAGAAGGTAAACAGTTAATATAGATGGAACTTAATTTTTTAACAGAAAGCATTATAAAAGTCGCTGCCGGAGCTGTATGCGGCGGACTTCTAGGGCTTGAGCGGAAAAGCCACAACCAGGTAATCGGAATGAGAACACTGATTCTAATCTGCGTCTCATCAACGCTGCTCTCGATTCTTTCCGTATACATGGCAAAAGCAGAAAGCTTGCTGGCCGTTGCAAAAGGAGATCCTACAAGAATTGCGGCTGGAGTCGTAAGCGGAATCGGATTTCTTGGCGGAGGAGCAATAATGAAGCAAGGGCTGAACATAAAGGGCCTTACTTCCGCGGCGATAATCTGGACCGCATCCGCATTCGGGCTTGCAATCGGAGCCGGCCTGTATATTCAAGTGGGAATCGCCCTTTCAATGGTTCTGTTCCTTCTTATGCGCCTTGAAAAGCTTGAGACAAAATGGTTTCCCGCAGAAAAAACAAAGAGCCTACATCTGTGCTTTGAAAACGACTCGCTGGACATGAAAAAGCTGCGACAGGCCATTGTCTCGCACGGGCTGATTGTGGCGGACATGAACATGAGCCGGATTATAAAAACAAAGCAGATTATCCTTCATTACATTGTAAAGTCGCCCACGGAATTCGACTTTTCTACGCTGATTGACTCGCTTGAAAAAATTGGAAACCTAAGCGAATTTTCAATAACAGACTGAACCCGGACCGCCGCATTTTTCAGCTTCCGCCAGATTGGATTCCAGGTTGAAATTGCACAGGATTAACTATAGAATGAATCCATACAACTTCTTAGTTTTCCGGGAGTCAAAATGCTTAACATAAACAACAACACATCGAACATAAAGCGTGAAATCCTCGTTAGAATCGCAAGGCTTCAGCTGCAGGGCAAGCTTGAGGAAGGCGTGCATTTCATTCCGCGCGAGATGGCTCCCAGAAACAAGCCGCCGCTTCGGTGCTGCATTTTCCATGACCGTGAAATTCTCCGCATGAGAGTTCTGGCCCGCATGGGAATTTCCGTAGAAAACATCGATGAGGAAGCCACGCTCGGCTCCTTTGCAAAGCAGGCCCTTGAGCGCGACAAGCCGACATGGCCGATGCTCACTGTACTTGACGAGGCCTGCAACGGATGTGTAAAGGCGCACTACATGGTTACAAACGCCTGCCAGGGATGCTACGCGCGCCCCTGCATGGTGAACTGTCCGCGCAAGGCAATCACAGTGGACAGAAGAGCGTCCATAGACGAAAAGCTCTGCATAAACTGCGGAAAGTGCATGGAAAACTGCCCTTACCATTCGATTATAAAAATTCCTGTTCCTTGCGAAGAAGCCTGTCCAGTCGGAGCAATTTCCAAGGACGAAAAGGGGCACGAGAAGATTGACTACCACAAGTGCATATTCTGCGGAAACTGTATGCGCGAATGTCCGTTCGGCGCGATGATGGATAAAAGCCAGCTTGTAGACGTAATAAAGCACATAATGGACTGCAAAAAAGTTGTCGCGCTCTATGCGCCTTCAATAGCGTCCCAGTTCAAGGTTACGCCGGGCCAGCTTGAGTCATCGCTGATTGCGGCCGGATTCAGCAGGGTATGGGAAGTTGCCATAGGAGCCGACATTTGCGCTGACAACGAGGCCCGGGAATTCGAGGAGCGCATGGCCCGCGGAGACAAAATGATGACAACCTCATGCTGCTCCGCCTATGTCCGCGCTGTGCACAAGCACGTTCCTGCCCTTATTCCCTGCGTCTCTGAAACAAAAAGCCCCATGCACTACACTGCGGAAATAGCCAAGAAAGCCGACCCCGACTGCATAACGGTTTTTATAGGCCCATGCCTTGCAAAGAAGCGCGAAGGATTCGACGACGACCTTGTTGACTATGTAATCACTGTTGAAGAAATTGAAGCCTTGTTTGAAGCCCGGGAAATAAACACTGCGGAAATGGACAAGCGGCACGAAAGCATAATCCCCACGGCAAGCGGCAGAAACTTTGCGCGCTCTGGCGGCGTAATGGAGGCTGTTGCGCTCCGTTTAAAAGACAAGTCCATACTGCGCCCGGCAAAAATCAACGGCCTGAGCAAAGCCGGAATGAAAGTGCTGAATGCCTACGGTCTCATAAACTCAGGAAAAATTCCTGCCAAGCCAGACACTCCGAACCTCATAGAAGTAATGTCCTGCGAGGGCGGATGCATTGCAGGACCTTCAGTAATTACAACTGTAAAGCAGGCTGAGCTTCAGCTTGAAAAATACGTAAAGGACGGCGCGGAAAATTCAATAGGCGAGTCCGGCCAGCAATAACAGCGGACAAACACAGCATATTCCACGAAAAGTCTCAACTACATCTTGACAAATCCCCCCCCGGGTAAAATAAAGGCGGAATCTTTTTTGGTTCCTACTTTATTTTACCAGGAGATTTTTATGAAACTCTCAAAATTTGTACTGGGGCTTGCGCTGCTTTCCGCACTGTGCTTTGCCGGATGTTCTGACGGAAGCTCAGGCGGCTCTAATTCAGACGGAAACAGAGGAACTCTTGACCTTAGAATTCAAAACAACGGAACAATTGCCGGCTCAGCAAGATTTATAAAAGAAGAAGCTGATTCATCCAATCTCTATGAAGCAAGCACAAAACTTGTAAGCGCTGTTGCAATGGAAGACGGAATTCATTTTACAATCAAGAACCCTGTAATTGTATTTAATGATGAATATTATCGTGAACATGGCTGCTCTTTTATCAGTGTTACTCGTCTTGAAAAACTAAATGGAGCAGATGATATGCAGACGACAGTTGCCATGCTAAACAATTTTCGTTTTTGTAGCTTTATGGTGGAAGAATATAGGGAAGAAATCAACTTTGTCTATCCGCTGTGCGAGGCAGGAGAAGTTTACAAGTTCTTGATTGAAATGGCACCAATAACCGAAAACTCTATTGGAGGCGAAGATAAATACTATCGCCATTATGTAACAGTTAAAGCAAAAGGCGGAATTGGCGACATCGACTATTCAAACTTTTTATACGGAGACTGGGCTTTTGCAAGCTACAGCGATGGAAAAGCAAAAATTTGGACAGAAAACGTTATTCCTCCACAGGATACAGTCGTAAAGGATGTACGCACTGGTATGGGTATTTTCTACGGCGACAACAACTGGAACGGAAATACAGGATGGCTCATGGACTATGAAAGCAAAGAGGATGTGGAAGAAGTTGTTTCTGATATTGAACTTAGACAAGAATACGGCGACAAAACGATACAAGAACTTGGAAAAAATACATTCTTTGCACAGTATTATTTTATATTCTCTGTGCCTAACTGCCCTGAAGTAACAAAATGGAGAACTATAACTCTTGAAACAGACCTTACAGAAGTAGACTGAAACAGCAGTTACACGCAACGCTCCGGCAAAACGCCGGGGCTTTTTTTTGCCCCATGGATTCCAAGAAATTTTGCATGACATTTTCCTTGTTTATGTCTAACGCTTCACTAAAGAGCAGATTTGTGCTACAGTAGTAAAGATATTCAAATAAAACCAGTTTGTGTAAGGATTACAAGATGAACAAGATTCTAGAAAAACGGCAGCTTTCAGAAACCGTTTACTACATGAAGTTTGAAGCCGCGGACATTGCAAAAAACCGCAAGGCAGGCCAGTTCCTGATTGTTCAGTACGATGACGAAATGGGAGAAAGAATTCCGCTTACAATCGCAGATGCAAACGCAGAAGAAGGCTGGGTCGCGATAGTTTTTCAGGCTGTCGGAGCAGGCACAATGAAAATAGCGCGCCTCAATCCAGGCGAATACCTTGCGGCAGTTCTCGGGCCTCTGGGAACTCCGTCTAAAATTGAAAAATATGACGCTCCGGTGCTATGCGTTGGCGGCGGAATCGGAACAGCGCCTCTTTATCCGATTGTCCAGGCTTTAAAGGCAGCCGGAAACAAGGTCATCGTTGTAATCTGCGCGCGCACAAAAGACCTTCTTATTTTTGTTGACGAGATGAAGGCGATTGCTGACGAGGTTATAATCATGACGGACGACGGAAGCGCAGGACGCAAAGGTGTCTCTACAGTTCCAGTTGAAGAAATCTGCCAGTCCCAGACTCCGCCGGCGGAAGTAATTGCAATCGGTCCTCCAATAATGATGAAATTTGTATGCGCCTCAACCGCAAAATACAACGTGAAGACAACAGTTTCCCTCAACACAATTATGATTGACGGAACAGGAATGTGCGGCGGCTGCCGTGTAAGCGTAGGCGGAAAAACAAAATTTGTCTGCGTTGACGGTCCAGATTTCGACGGACATCAGGTAGACTGGGCAAACATGATGACGCGCATGAAAAGCTTCAAGGACGAAGAAGAAAAGCACAAGTGCAAAATCGGAATGTAAACTGGAGAAAAATATGAGCGAACACAAAACAATTGAACAGCTGAACGAAATAGCTGCAAGCGAATACAATAAGATAAAAGGCAAGACGCTTACAAACAAGGACCGCATGGCGATTCCGCAGATGGAAATGCCTTCAGGAGAGCCATTGGTGCGCGCAAGGCAGATGACAGAAGTTGCGCTTGGATACACAGCAGAGCAGGCCGTTGTCGAGGCAAACCGATGCCTTCAGTGCAAGAACCAGCCTTGTGTTTCCGGATGTCCTGTAAATGTTCAGATTCCAAAATTTATAGAGCAGATTGCAAAAGGTGAATTCAAGGCGGCAGTTGATATTATAAAAGAAACAAATCTTCTGCCTGCAATCTGCGGACGTGTATGCCCTCAGGAAAAGCAGTGCCAGGGACAGTGCACGGTCGGAAAAGTTTACAAGAACGCAGAAAAATCAGTCAGCATAGGCCGCCTTGAGCGATTTGCCGCGGACTGGGAGCGCACAAACAATCTCGTAACTTCCCCGGCAATCGCGCCTTCAACTGGAAAAAAAGTTGCTGTTGTAGGCTCAGGACCCGCAGGCCTTACTGTCGCAGCAGACTGCCGCCGCGCAGGCCACGATGTGACTGTATTTGAAGCGTTCCACAAGGCTGGCGGAGTAATGGTCTATGGAATTCCAGAATTCCGCCTGCCAAAGTCAATCGTCCAGAATGAAGTTGAAAACCTAAAGCAGATGGGCGTGAAATTTGAAATGAGCTCTCTCGTCGGACGCACAATGACTGTCCAGCAGCTCCTCACGGAAAAAGGATTCGACGCTGCGTTTATTGGAACTGGCGCCGGACTTCCAAAATTCTTCGGAATTCCAGGGGAAAACTATATCGGCGTATTCAGCGCAAATGAATATCTTACTCGCGCGAATTTAATGAAAGCTTACGACACAGAGCATGCGGACACGCCTTACTACCATGCCAAAACCGTTGTTGTCTGCGGAGGCGGAAACGTTGCAATGGACGCGGCAAGAATGGCCCTGAGGCTTGGCGCTGAAAAAGTCTATGTTGTTTACCGCCGCTCACGTGTGGAAATGCCTGCGCGCCGGGAAGAAGTTGACCATGCGGAAGAAGAGGGCGTAATATTCAAATTCCTTGAGAATCCAGTTGAAATTCTTGGAAGCAGCGAAACAGGAAAAGTAACAGGAATAAAAGCGCTGTCCTATGAGCTTGGCGAGCCGGACGAAAAAGGAAGAAGACGGCCAGTTGAAATAAAGGGAAGCGAGCACGAGATTCCTTGCGATGCAGTAATTGTCGCGCTTGGAAACAACTCAAATCCGCTTATTCCTGCGACTACTCCAGAAATCAATGTGGATGACCGCGGACATATCACAGTTGACGAAAACCAGGAAACAAGCATGACAAAAGTGTGGGCAGGAGGCGACATTGTTCTTGGCGCCGCAACAGTTATTCTTGCGATGGGCGAAGGAAGAAAAGCCGCCGCAAGCATAAACGAGTATCTTGCAAAATAAAGCAAAAGGCTGTTCCGCCTGACAAAGACGGAGCAGTTTTTTTTACCGTTTTTTCCAGCTTGAAATAAAAAGTCCGCAGACTGTCATCGCAGCGCCCAAAATTCCCATCAGGCTAAGTTTTTCTCCAAGGAAAATAAAGGCAAAAACAACCGTAACAACCGGAATCATATAAATTCCCGCGGAAACTTTCACCGTTCCAAGAATTTTACAGGCCTCATTCCATAAGGAAAAGCATCCGGCAGAAGCCATAAGTCCAAGGAAAAGCAGGTTTCCCCAGTTCGCAAGGCTTGAAAACCTTTTTACATTTGAAGCAATATCAGTATTGACAAAAACCGAGGATGTCTCTTTTGCGGCAGAACCGGCGAAGACAAGCGGAACCATAAAAACCAGCGCAAAGAAAAAAATCCGGCGTGTGCTGCAGATTATATCATATTTCATGGAATTTATTTTTGAAACAAAGAGCGAGTAAAATCCCCAGCAGATTCCGGCAAGAAGAGCAAGCAAATCTCCCTTCGGACTAAAATGAAGCTCCGCATTTCCATTAAAGCTCACAAGCGCGACTCCTGATATTGCGATTGCAAATCCCGCGATAAAATTTCTTGTAATGCATTTTTCCTTCAAGAAAATTCTGGCGGCAATAGCCGTGAACATAGGGCAAATTGAAACAATTATGCTCACATTTGAAGCGGTCGTAAATGAAATCGCAATGTTTTCAAAAAGCTGATAAAGAGTAACGCCTGTAAGTCCCGCCAACGCAAACAAAACATTCTCCTTCCTGCTTTTCAGAGCAAGCCTTCTAGGACGCATTGCCAAAAGCCCCAGATATGCCGCAAGAAAACGGACAATCAGAATCTCGAATGCGGAAAAATCATTTAAAAGAGATTTTGTGGAAACAAAAGTTATTCCCCAGATAAAAACAGAAACACAGGCCAGAAAAATTCCAAATGCCGAAACCATGCTTAACTTTTTCATACGCGGCTGATTATACTGAATCTTCAGTGTGAATAAAACCTCTTTTGCATGGTAAAAATTGCAATTTTTGAATATTCAATATATAATCGCTAGTAATAATTTTGAAAATAGGGACGTTTTATGCTTGAACTGAATGTAAATGCAAAATCACCTGCGGCAATTACCGCCGCTCTAAAAAAAATAAAGGAAATGATTTCCACGGGAACTGTTTCTAAAGACACTCCGATTCATCTTGTTCTTGAGGCCGGCTCATACAGGGAGACCGTGCGCTACAATCTTTCAAATCCGCTGTCAATAGAAAGCGTTCCCGGAACAAAAGCCGAGGACTGCATAATCCTTGCCGACAACTGCGAATCATACAACAAAGGCCAGCAGAACAGGGCTGTATTTTCATTCGGTCCTAACGCGACAAATGTCTCGCTAAAAAATCTTACAATTGAAAACACGCACATAAAAGCATCCGGGGATTTTTATTCAGCCATGGATTCTGCGGAAGCGCTTTCATGGAACAATACAGCAGGAACACTTTTCTGCGAAGGAGTCAGGCTTGAAGGACATCAGAACACGCTTTTTGTAAAAGGCTTCTGCTGTTTTTTAAACTCAAGCATCTCAGGCGATGTTGACTTCATTTACGGAGAGCCGGACACCTGCCTCTTTGAAAACTGCGGAATCGAAGTAATCGCAGACAACCGCGGAGATTTCGACGGATTCGCAGTCAACAGCCACGCAATAGCCGGAAAAAATGGATTCGTATTTACAAACTGCCGCTTTTTTGGAGAAAAACGGAAAAAGAATTTTGTATACGCCTGCCGCACAGACGGAGCGGGAAATTCAGAGAGCAAAAAAGACTGGGACAGCATCGCATTCATCAACTGCATTTTTTCTGATATTTTTGAGCCGGAGCTTTTATGGGACAACGATATGTCTCTTGAAGTTTATCCGCGCGGAAATGCAAAATGCGGAATCAGAGAATACAATTCAAAGACAGCTTTGAAGGGCGGAAAAATCATAGAGGCTGACACAAGCAGAAGAAACATCAAGTCATATACTCTTACCGAGGATGACTATTTCAACGGATATGCAAGCCGCTACCTGATTCTGCATGACACTCCGTTCGCCGCTCTTCTGTCAAAGGAATAATATGAAAATAGTTACTTTTGGAGAACTTCTTCTTAGGCTGCAGCCGGAAGGATGCTACCGTTTTGTCCAGGCAGACAAAATGACTTCAACATTCGGCGGAGCAGAAGCAAATGTCGCAGTTTCACTTGCCAACTTCGGAGAGGATTCATTTTTCGTCACAAAGCTTCCATCCCATGAAATAGGGCAGAGCGCAGTAAACAGCCTGCGGAGATTCGGTGTAAGAACTGACTATATCGTCCGCGGCGGAAGCAGAGTAGGAATATATTTCAATGAGCGCGGAGCAAGCCAGCGTCCCTCAAAGTGCATTTATGACAGGGCAGGGTCGGCAATCGCCCTAAGCACAAAATCAGATTTCGACTGGAATAAAATTTTTGAGGATGCACACTGGTTTCATCTTACAGGCGTAACACCGGCGCTTGGAGGAGAGCTTCCGGAAATTTGCATTGAGGCCTGCAAAACTGCAAAGGCAAAAAAAATTCCTGTAAGCTGCGACTTAAATTACAGAAGCAAGCTCTGGTCAAAGCAGGAAGCAAAAGAAACAATGGAGAAAATTGCTCCGTATATTGACATCTGCATTTCAAACGAAGAGGATGCAATGGATGTTTTCGGAATAAGCGCGGACAATACTGACATTGAAAACGGAAAGCTTAGCAAAGACGGATACAAAAATGTGGCCCGGAAACTTTCCGAAAAATACGGATTTAAAAAAGTCGCAATAACGCTGCGGTCATCTATAAGCGCAAGCAGAAACAAATGGGCGGCCCTTTTCTACGATGGAAATGATTATTTTTTCAGCCGTGAGTACGACATGACTATTGTGGACAGGCTTGGCGGCGGAGACAGTTTTTGCGCCGGACTGATTTATTCCCTTTTAAAGAACGAAGACAGCCAGCGCGCCGTTGAATTTGCAAGCGCAGCCTCATGCCTAAAACATTCCATTGAAGGAGATTTCAACATGGTCTCCGTGGAAGAAGTTGAGCGTCTTGCGCACGGAGACTCAAGCGGAAGAATCCAGCGTTAAGCCATCTGCATTGCCTGTGCAAAGCTCACAGGAAAAACCCTTACATAAGGCTTAAGAACATTAAAAACCTTTTCAAAGCCCATGTTTTCAAAAGCCTCTTTTGTTACGTTTATGAATCCGCATCCAGTTTCCTTTGCAAGAGAGCCAAGGCGCGCATTTGCATCTGCCGCGTTTTTTTCAGATGAAACAACAGACACAATGTAAATCTTTGCGTTCTTGCAGTTGCGGTGAAGATTCAGCAGCAGCCATTCGTATTTATTTACAAATTCATCTGCATTGAAATTTTCAGCGGAACATTCCTCCTCGCCAAAATTAACAAAGACTTTTGAAGGATTCAGTTCATAAACCGCGCTTTCAAGAAGCTTGAAAGAATCAACAAGGCTTAATCCCTGAACGCTTCTGTCATAAATTTTTCCACCCATCTCATCATTGTTCGCAAGCTCATTTATATTCATTCGTGAAAAATAAGTTGAGCCAAAAAACACAACTCCGCCGCTTCTGCCAGCTTCATTCAATGTTTTAAAATCGCTGATTTTTTCTCTAATTGACTTTTCATTGATACTCATTATGCCGCCACCTTTTTATACAAAGCAATTTTCTTATCATTCTTTTTGTTGATAAAATAAACTGGAATATTTATGCTCACAATTGCAAGATTCAAAACATAAACCGCCAAAACATAATTGAAGCTTCCCAGGATTATTTTCGCTGAAATTCCTGCAATGTACCCTGCAATAATCAAAAGTATAAAGCGCAGGCTCATATTCTTTGCTGTCCTTGACTTTATATTTTTCACAACTGAAATCGGCCATGAAAGTCCAAAACAAACAAGCATCGCTGTTTCTAAAATTTCCGGCATATCAAACCTCCAAACTGAGAAAAACATATCAAATTTTTTTTATAAATACTAATATATTGTTTTTATCAAATTAATAAGTTATAATTATTAATACAAATGGAACTGAATCAAATAAAATACTTCCTGGAAGTTGCAAAAAATGAGCACGTTACAAAAAGCGCAGAAAATCTTCATGTAGCCCAGCCGGCGCTTACACAGTCAATACACAAGCTGGAAGAGGAGCTGAAAATTCCTCTGTTCAAGCATGACGGAAGAAACATAAAGCTTACAACCTACGGACTGTGGCTTTACAAAAAGCTCACGCCTATAATAAAAGAAATAGACGAAATCCCGGAGCAGCTTAAAACAATGGCAAACCTCGAGGATTCAACAATTCATTTAAATATTTTAGCAGCCTCCACACTTATAACGAACGCCATTATTGAATACAAAAAGACGAATAAAAAAATCCACATTCAGCTGAACCAGAATGACCAGACAAACCTTTACGACATTTGCGTTACAACAAAACTTTTTTATCAGCAGAACGAAAATGAAAAAGACAGCGTGTTTGTCTGCTCTGAAAAAATTTTTCTCGCAGTTCCGAACATTCCAAGATTTTCCAGCCTGAAATCAATCTCGCTTGAAGAAGTAAGAAATGAAAATTTCATCGCTCTTTCAGGATCGAAGCACCTGCGCACAATATGCGACAAATACTGCAACGAGGCGGGAATCAGGCCGAACATTATTTTTGAAAGCGACAATATTTCAGCTGTTAAAAATACAATCGGAGCAAATTTAGGAATCGGATTCTGGCCTCAGTATTCATGGGGAAAGCTCGACACAAAAAAAGTCCTGCTCCTTGAAATAAGCAATCCTATATGCAGCCGCGACATTTTAATTTCCTACAAAAAAAATAAAATTGACTGCTCGCAAGTTGAAAAGTTTTACAAATTTCTGACAGAATATGTATCATCAAAAGAAAAGGCAAGCTTGAGGCAGATCCCTTGACCGCTGCAATAATTTTTTGCTAGCCTATGAATACAAATGGGCAGTAAAAATATTTCAACAAAATATGCAGTTTTAAAAATTCTCCGGGAAGCAAAAGAGCCTGTCTCCGGAGAAAAAGCGGCGGACATCGCAGGAATTTCCAGAGTCTCTGTCTGGAAGGCAGTCCAGTCGCTTCAGGCTTCAGGCTACGGAATTTCTTCAACACACGCCGGATACTTTCTTGAAAAGGACTTGGAGGACAGCCTGTTTCCGTGGGAATTCGGAGCGGAGGAAGAGCTTTTCATCCACTTTCCGCAAACAGAATCCACAATGACCGAAGCAAGAAAAATCGCCATGGAAAATTCTTCCGCCAGCAAAACAGAAATCATAACCGCGGACAGGCAGACAAAAGGGCAGGGACATTCCGGGCACAAATGGTCAACAACAAAAGGAAGCCTTGCCTGCACGCTCATCACAAGAAACGCAGCAGCAGCCTCTTATTCGCACCGTGCAACGATGGCGGCGCAAATCGCAATCGCAAAAGTCTTGTCTGAAATGACAGGAAGAAAATTTTTCGCCAGATGGCCAAACGATATCTGGACTGAAGACGGAAAGGTCGGCGGAATCCTTGACGAATTCTACGCATCGGGCGGAAAATGCAGATGGCTCAATCTTGGAATCGGGATAAACTTGACTTCATGCCCGAAAATTCCAGGCACAGACTTTGCGGTAAAATCAGCGCAGGGCTTTTCGCGCAAGGATTTTCTCCGGGCATTTTTAAAGGAATTCAAGGCCGAGGAAAAAATCATGCAGGCAGAGGACTCGTCTCTTGCCGCTGAATGGAACCGCATAAACTTTGACAATGAAAAGAAAATCAGGCTCGAGCCGGACAAAAGCCTCTACACTTTCAAAGGCATAAACGCATTTGGATTTGCCTTGCTTGAGTCAAAAACCAAGAGCCGTCTTCTGGTTCCGGGACAAGACAGCTTTATAAAACGAAACTAGCG
This sequence comes from uncultured Treponema sp., assembly GCA_964607295.1. Classification (GTDB taxonomy): domain Bacteria; phylum Spirochaetota; class Spirochaetia; order Treponematales; family Treponemataceae; genus Treponema_D. The sequence continues at coordinate 27,303 of CAZSJX010000003.1, forward strand.
GACCGCTCCGGGAAATTCAAGGCTCTGGGTTGACTTGAAGCCGGCATTTTGTTAACCTATAAAAAATATTGGTTAACAAACAAAAGGACACTCCCATGAAACCACAGAAATCCGGAACATACACAGTTCTTACAGCATTATTCGCGGCTCTTATTTCAGCCTCATGCTTTATTCAGATTCCTCTTCCAGGCGGAATACCGGTTATCATTCAGGACATGATGTGCATGCTTTCCGGAATGTTGCTCGGGCCGCTTTACGGAACATTGTCTGTCGTAATTTTTTTAATTCTCGGAAGCTTAGGCCTGCCCGTTTTTTCAGGCAAGGGCGGAATTCAGCATTTAATTTCCGGACCGACCGGCGGATTCCTTTTTGCATATACAGCCGGAGCGTTTGCAGGCGGATTGATTCTGGCGGTTTTTCTTTCAGACAAAAAGGAATATTCAAAAATAAAATCGATTGCAGTCATATCAGCTGCGGCAATTTTTGCAACTGCAATTATTTTTGCCGGCGGAATACTCGGATTCATGCGCGCGACTCAAAGCGGACTTGGAAAAACTCTGGCGGCGGTTTTGATTCCGTTCATTCCGGGCAACATACTAAAAACAATCCTGATGGTTCCGCTTGCCTATAAATTCCGCCCAGTGATTTTCAGATATACACATTCTTAAAAAATGAAAGCGCTCAAAGTACAAAACATTTCAAAAATTTTTCCGGACAAGACAAAGGCGCTGGAAGACATTTCGTTTTCAATTGAGCAAGGAGATTTTTGCGTAATCGCAGGCTCGAACGGCTCCGGAAAAAGTGTCCTAATGTCATTGATTGCAGGACTTGACGAGCCGACAAGCGGAGCAATCAGCCTTTTCGGAAACTCAGCCGGACTTGTCTTTCAAGATGCCGACTCGCAGATTTTAGGCGAAACTCCGGAAGAGGATGTTTCCTTCGGAGCAAAAAACTACGGACTGAAAAAAGACGAGCTGAAAAAGTGCGTTGACTTTTCGCTTGAGCAGACCGGACTTTCCCACAAGAAAAATGCCTATGCTAGAAGCTTGTCCGGAGGAGAAAAACGCCGCCTTGCTGTCGCAGGAATTCTTGCAATCAACAGAAGCATTATTATTTTTGACGAGCCGTTTGCGAATCTGGACTGGCCGGGCGTAAAGCAGGTCTGCATGATTTTACAGAAGCTAAAAGAAGAAAAAAAGACAATCATCGTGCTGACCCACGAGCTTGAAAAAATTCTTGCCCTTGCAAACAGGTTCATTGTTCTGGACAAAGGAAAAATCCGGTTTGACGGCTCGCCGCAGGACGGACTGACACAAAACCTTGAGCAGTGGAGCATAAAAAATCCTCTTGCGCATTACGAAAGCTTAAAGGACTTGGCATGGCTTTAACTTTATTCGCCTACAGGAGAGGAAGTTCCGTCCTGCACAAAGCTCCTGCGCTTGCAAAGCTTTTGTTTCTTTTTGCGCTCTGCATTTTCACATATCACGGCGGAATGTCTGTTTCATGGAACCAGCTTTTTTCGTGGAAGATAGTTATAAAAACTTCCGCCTGCCTTTTTGCAAGCCTGGCGCTTTTTTTTCTTTCCGGCGCAAAGTGGAATTCCATAAGGCAGCTGAAATTCGTTCTTGTTATCGGCGGATTTATAACACTGATGAAACTGGTTGATTTTCCGTTCCGGCTGGACAAGGACGCCCTTGCATACGGAATTTTATACACAGTGAGATTTTTCATCTCGTCGCTTGCCGCCCAGGTTGTATTCGAGACGACATCTTCGCTTCAGATAAAAGAGGCGATGGAATCGGTTCAAGACGGAATCTCCAGAATAATTCCGCAAATAAAAAAATGGAATCCGGCGCTTGCGGTTTCACTTGCAATAAATTTCATTCCGGAAATTTTTGAAACATGGAGCAAAGTCGGTCTTGCGGTAAAAGCGCGGACGCAAAAAAAGTCAAAAGGAAAAATAAAAATTTTAGTACAAAGATTTTCAACATTCTTTTCATGCCTTCTTCACAATGCGCAGACAAAAAGAATGGCAGTTTTAAACAGGAGCAAAATTTCAGATGAATAATTTTTTATCAGAGCTTGAAAATGCAGTCATAAAGGAAAACCGCAAAATTACAAAGGAAGAAGCTCTCCAACTTTACAGTACGGAAAATGCCGGGGAGCTTTTTGAGACGGCAAACAGAATCAGAAAAAACTGTTGCAGGAACACAAGCAGCGTATGCTCGATTATAAACGCAAAGACCGGCAGCTGCGGAGAAAACTGCTCATACTGCGCCCAGTCCGCGCATTGGAACACATCCTGCGGCGCATCCGAAATCATCAGTCCCGAAAAATCAACAGAGCTGTGCGGCCACGCGCTGAAAAACCGGGTTTCAAGAATCTCGCTTGTAACTTCCGGGCGCGGACTTTCAGGCAAGGACTTTGAGGCTGCCTTGGAAAATTTCAGGGCGATAAAGGAAAAGTTCAAGGACAAAATCAGGCTTTGCGCTTCGCTTGGAATTCTTTCGCTTGAACAGATGCAGGCTCTGAAGCTCGCCGGAGTTGAGCGGTACCACCACAACATTGAGACCGGAGAAAATTACTTTCCGAAAATATGCACAACACATTCCTACGGCGACCGCATACGCACAATTCAGAATGCAAAGAAAGCCGGGCTTGAGATATGCAGCGGCGGAATTATCGGGCTTGGAGAATCGATAGGCAACAGAATCGACATGGCCATTGAACTGCGCGGACTTGATGTCCAGTCCGTTCCGGTAAATATTCTGTCTCCGATAAAAGGAACTCCTTTGGAAAATGCAGAACCACTTGCGCAGGAAGAAGCTCTCAGAACAATTTCTGTTTTTAGATTTATAATGCCATCCCAGACGATAAGGTGCGCCGCCGGAAGAAAATCGCTGGGCAAAAACGGAGAAGCCGCGTTCCTTGCCGGAGCAAACGCCTTGATTTCCGGAGACTTTTTGACAATCCCCGGATCAACAAATGACGAGGATATTCTGATGCTGGAAAAGCTCGGATACAAAATCGAAAGCTGACGCTGCATCCGGCAAAATTTCCAAGCATACGCGGTTGAATAAAAAACTATTCAACTGCCAGAGTTCCTTTGTGGAGAGCATCGCAATAAACGCAGCGGTACTCTTTTTTATCTCTGTTGACGAGCTTAAATTCCTGAGGAACATAATGCTCTGTAACTGTGATACACCGAGGATTCTTACATTCAATGACATTTTCAATTTTTTCAGGAAGCTCCATTTTTATCTTCCGTATTATCTTTGAATCCTGAATCACATTTACAGTTATATTTGAATCTATAAAGCCAAGAACACTGTAATCAATGTTTATAATATTATCGATTTTTATTATATCCTTTTTTCCTGTCTTTTTAGACGAAGCGTTCATAATCAGCGCAGTGGAAAAATTCACCTTGTCCAAGCCAAGCCATTTGAAAACCTTCCATCCTGTTCCAGCCTGAATATGGTCAATTACAAGTCCGTTTTTTATTTCAGCGATATTAATCATCAGAGAGCTCCTGTAAGCTTTGCGATAAGCGCCATTCTGGCAAACATTCCGTATTTCACCTGCTTAAAATAAGCGGCGCGCGGATCATCATCTACTTCTGGAGCAATTTCGTTCACACGTGGAAGCGGATGGAGAACTATCATGTCCTGTTTCGCCAGCTTCATTTTTTCCTTGTTCAGAATATAACTGTCCTTTAGCCGGATATAATCCTGCTCATTAAAGAACCTTTCTTTCTGGACGCGTGTCATGTAAAGAATGTCAAGGCTGCCGATTACATCTTCCAAACGCTCAGCCGTTGTAAATTTTATTCCTGCCGGCTTAAGCAAATCTTCCGTTATGTATGAAGGAATTTTAAGCTCTTCCGGACTGATAAAAACAAACCTGTTGTTTCTATAGCGGCTCAGAGCCTGGGTAAGAGAATGGACGGTCCTGCCGAATTTCAAGTCGCCGCAAAATCCGATTGTGTGCCCCTCAAATCCGCCCTGAAGCGCGCGGATTGTAAGAAGGTCTGTAAGAGTCTGGGTCGGATGGGAATGGCCGCCATCGCCTGCATTGATTACAGGAACAGGACTGTATCTTGAAGCAAGCAGCGCCGCGCCTTCTTTTGGAGACCTCATAGCAATAACATCAACATAGGAGCTTACAACTCTTATAGTGTCCGCCAGAGTCTCGCCTTTCGTGGAGGAAGTATAGCTTGCATCAGCGAAGCCCTCAACGCTTCCGCCCAGATGAAGCATTGCAGCTTCAAAAGAAAGCCTGGTTCTTGTGCTCGGCTCAAAAAAAAGTGTCGCAAGAATTTTCCCGCGACACACATCCTGAAAAGAAGCTGGATCTACAATCATCTGTTCTGCCAAAGAACAAATCGCATCAATTTCACTGACGGTCAAATCCGCCGGCTCAATAAGATGTCTTCCTTTTAACATTCAAGTCCCCCTGAAATTTTCGCTATCATATCACAAGGGGAAAATTTATGCAAATAGATTATACAGTTGTCGGCAAAACGTTTCTTATATCAAGAGAACCGTCAGAAAGCTGAGAGCTGTATTTCTTTCCTCCATAGCAAATGGAAAGCTCCTTTATAAAAGAAGTCCCCTGTTCCGTGTAGAGCCGGGCATCTTCAAATTTTCCGTCGCGCCACTTTATGTCTGCAAGAATATTTCCCTTAAGGCAAACCTTTGTAAGAGAACCGTTTTGCCATTCAGGCGGCAAATTTGAAAGCAGGGAAATTTCCAAGCGGCCGTCCTTTACTCTGCTTGAAATAATTGAATCCGCCGTGTTCAAAAGAAAAGCGTCAAAAGAGCCTGACGAATTTTCAGCGGAAATTTCCTCCTGCGGACATTTTATCCTCTGCATGATGGAACTGTATCTTATAAAAAGCTTTTCTGAATTTTTAAATCCAAGGTACTTCATTGCCGCAAGCGTATTTTCAAAAAGCTCCTTTACAGTCTTATTTTCAGAATCATTCTCCAAAGCAATATATGCAACAGAGCCGCTTCTTGTCTCATATCCATTAGTAAAAGCAGGGCTAAGAGAAAGAAATTTTTTGTCCTCGACAGGAACAAGATATTCCGCAAAAAAATCGCAGGCTTTCTTAAAAAGATAAAAATGCCTCTTCAAAAATTTCCGGTCAAGAGAATATTCGTAATAATCCAATGCGGCTTTTGCGAGCGCGCAGGCTCCAAGCGGAGAATATGAAGTTCTAAGGTCAAGTCCGCACGGAGCAGAATCGCCCCAGATGTCGGTTGAATTATGCAGAACAAATCCAGCGCATCCGTACATTTTTTTTGCAGTGGCTTTTCCATTTTTATAAATTCTTTTTGAAAGCCTGAACAAAGGCAGGTTTATTTTTTCCAGCCCAAAAATTCCAGAACTGTACCTATAAAAGCTTTTGTCCTGCAAACTGAAATTTCCTGCGGAATTTCTGTCCGTCCAGATTCCATTTGCCACAGAAGGAAGAGTCGCCTGTTCTTTGCAGTTTGAAATAAGCTTGTACTTTGAATAAATCCACTCAAGGAATTTTGCGGCTTTCTTGTCCTGGCAAATTTCATCAACTGATTTTCCGTCAGTTTCAAGGCCGTCCAAAGAAAGAATCGCGCGCTGATTCCATGCAGAAAATTCCTGCGCATGGTCAGCCTTTAAATTTTCATAAGAAGTTCCTGATGCGAAGCAGATTTTTTTTAGCGCAATGTCAGCGCATTTCGATGCAAAAACCATCGGATTCCTAAAGTTGTTCCCGCCTTTTTTTCTAAAACGCATTTTCCTGTATGCGCTTTCGATATCTATATAAAGCGTAACATCATCGGCTTTCTCTACAATCAGATTGTCCGCATGGCTGAAAACTGTTCCGCCGGAAGCAACCGCTGTGACCATAGCCGCAAACGGAATTCCAGAATCGCACAAGGCCACGGCTGTATCTTCTGTAAGGCTGTATTTTTTTAAAAAAGCCCCGCCTTCAATCTTGAGCCTAAGGAAAATGCTTTTCGGCATGGAAGACGAGATGTGATAAACCAGAACATCAGAAGAGGCAGAAGCGAAACATTCCCGCGTAAAAGTAACGTAGCTTCCGCTTGTGCCGCCAGAAAGATCCGCTGTGCTTGGAACGGCAGATTCAAGAGAAAAACTTGAAGAACAAATTCCGCTGGAAAAATCAAGGCCCCGCCTGTAAGAATCATAGGAAGAAAAAGTTCCCTTGTTGCCGGACGAAGGCCCTGAAAGTCCCTGGTGCTCAGCGTCATAAAAATCAATCGAAATAAATCCAGCGGTTTTATAAGAAGACTGAAAGCTTGGAGCGCCTGAAAAGCACTCAAAGACCTGCTCCTGCGCCTCAAGCTCACGCCCCTGGTTCAGCAGAGCCCTTATGCCGCTTACAGATTCCGCCGCGCTTTTATTGTTTCTATCTGAATAGCGGGAAGACCATACAGACTCTTCGTTCAAATATATTTCCTCATGTCCTGTTCCGCCAAAAACTGTCGCGCCGATTCTTCCGTTCCCAACAGAAATAGCCTCGTCAAAATTTTCAGCAGGATTTTTATACCAAATAGATTTCATGCACAAGATTCTAGCACAGTCATAGATAAATTTCTACATTGCATTTTCTTCAAAATTACAATAACCTAGAAAGCATGGATTTTATTGACTTTGAAAACGTTTCTTTCTCATATCCGCCAGTTGAAGGCGACCTTGACGAAAATGGAAAACAGATATTTCCAGCTCCAGTTTTTGACCATTTTTCAGGAAAACTTCCAGGCGCATTTACAAGCATAATCGGACCGAACGGATGCGGAAAGTCCACGCTCATGCTCCTCGCAAGCGGAAGGCTCGTTCCTTCCCAGGGAAAAGTAAAGCTTCTGGGGCAGGATATTGCAAGCCTTGATGAAGAAAAACGAAATCTTTTGGCATCTGTAATTTACCAGAACATGGAATTTGAAAGCAACGAAAAGGTTGAATCCCTTCTTTCATTCGTATATAAAAGCGGCAGCCTAAAGGCAAATGCAAGCGGACTGAAGAAAGAGGATCTGTTCAGCGAGGTTGTAGACAAATTTGAGCTTTCTTCTGTAATGAGCCACGGGCTTTCAGAAATCAGCAAGGGAGAAAACCAGCGTGTGCTTCTGGCATTCAGCTTGCTTTACGGAAGCGCAGGAATTTTTATGGACGAGCCGATGTTTGCAATGGAAGACAGGCAGAAGAATTCTGCGCTGAAATATCTGCGCGAATATTCAGAGGCCACAAAAACTCCAATCTTCATCTCAATGCACGAGCTCGACCTTTCACGCAAGTATGCAGAAAAAGTTCTCCTAATCTGCCCAAACAAGGATATGTCCTACGGAACACCGGAAGAAGTGATGACAAACGAGGAGCTTGAAAAAGCCTACGGAATCCCCGCGGCGATGCTCAGGCACAATGAGGACATGACCAGAGAATACCTTTCACAGCAGTCCCGGGCCATGTCGGCAAATGCAAAATAAATGGATTACGTCACATGAACAGGCGGCCTAAATTTGCAGTTCTCCATTTTTGAGGACTGCAAATTCAGTTCCATCCTCATACTTTATAACTATGGTCGGCTCTTTTACAACTCCATCGAAATGAATCAGGGCAGGAGCATCGCCGTCGTAGTTTTCACCGATTGCAAAATGGCAGGTTCTGAACGCCTTTTCATCCTCAAGCATATTTCCTGTTATTCTAGCGGAAGGATTCAGTCCGATTCCAAGCTCTCCAATATTCCTTGCGTTTCTGGCATAAATCATTCCCTGGCCAGACGGAAGCTTTCCGGAATTTTCCATAGAAACCGCATCTTTTTCCGCCTGCATAATATCCTTCAAAAGACGCTTCGCTTCATCTCCGCCATCAACTTCTGTGACAAAGCCTTTTTCAACTTTGACACGGATTGGAGTCTTTAAAATTGAATCTCCGTCGCTGAATGTCATGCTTCCGTCAAAAACAATTGTTCCCTCGCAAGTTCCAACAACCGGGCTGATAAATGTTTCCCCGGCAGGAATATTTCCACCGATTCCAGGCTTGCTGAAATCTCCGTCATCAACCATGCCTTTGCGGCCTTTCAGCCCTACGACAATATCAGTTCCAGAAGGCGCAGTCACACGCACCGAAACCGCATTTTCATATTTAGCGCATAATTTTTTGCACCGCTCGCCAAGGAGCCTGTAGTCAATATTTACTGTCCGGTTGAACATATCTTCTGTAAGTCCCGGCGTCCATACTGCGCGTATTGATTTCTTTTCAGAAAGAAGCCAGTCAAACGTGTTGTCCCAGAGTTTTCCATCCGCGCCTTTATAAGGAGAAGCAATCGCCTCCTCATCCTTTCCAAGCTTTACCTGCGAAATAGAAAAAATAACATCCGGCTCTGATTTTATTGCGCCCACAACTGATTTTTCCGCAAAGTCCGAAGATGTCTTTTTTGTCTGATAAACAAGAACCGGACTTGCGCCCGCATCAAGCGCGGAAGTAAACAGATTCTGCGCAATAACGCTTGTCTCAGGATTCGCAATCACCAGAACTTTTTCCCATTTTTTCACTTTGCAGACATCTTCTATCACAGTCTGCGCCGGAGTTTTTTCTTTCTTGGCAAATAAATTCATATATTCCTCCCATGGATTTTTATTAAAGAAACACAAGCAGCAATAAGTATAATGAACGACCCGCGACGCAGGCAACTGGGTGTCATTCGTTTTCAGGAAGACCCGCTCTAAAAAAGCTTTCTTATCACAAGACTTCTTAAAGTTGAATTTTTTCTATCATGTCAATATAATAGTTTAGTATTATTTTTTTTAGAGGCATTTTATGGCTATGGTAATTCTTACATTAAACTGCGGATCTTCTTCCGCAAAATACCAGGTTTATGACTGGGACAACAAGGAAGTCCTGGCGAACGGTGTTGTTGAGCGCATTGGAATAGAGGGTTCTTGCATCACGCACAAGGCAAAAGGAAACAAGACGGAAATAAAAAGCGCCTGCCCTACGCACAAGGAAGCGATTGAGCTTATTCTGAATACAATCACAGACAAGGAAATCGGCGTTATTCCTGATATGTCTGTAATAAAGGCTGTAGGTCACAGAGTTCTTCACGGCGGAGATAAATTTACAAAGTCTGTTCTTATTACTCCGGAAGTGCTTGAAACATTCCGCTCTGTTGTTGACCTTGGGCCGCTGCATATGCCTGCAAATATAATGGGAATTGAAGCCGCCCAGAAAGTAATGCCGGATGTTCCGCATTGCGCTGTAATGGACACAGCATGGCATCAGACAATGCCGGAAGAAACATTCATGTATGCAGTTCCACGCGAATGGTACACAAAATACGCTGCGCGCCGCTACGGTTTCCACGGAACATCATTCCTTTACACTGCAAAAAGGGCGGCCGTTCTTCTCGGAAAAGAGCCAAAGGACACAAACCTCATAATCTGCCACATAGGAAACGGCTCGTCAATGTGCGCTGTAAAGAACGGACAGTGCTACGACACTTCAATGGGAATCACGCCGCTTGAAGGACTTGTAATGGGAACACGAAGCGGAGATGTTGATCCGGCTCTTCCATTCTACATAATGCGCAAAACAGGAATGTCCGCGGATGAAATGGACAAGGCGCTGAACAAAAAGTCAGGATGTCTTGGAATCACAGAAAAATATTCAGACCGCAGGGACATTGAGATTGCGGCGGCGGACGGAGACAAGCTCTGCCAGCTCTGCATTGAAATGGAAGCGCTGCGTATAAAAAAATATGTAGGCGCATACATGGCGGAACTTGGACACGTTGACGCAATAGTATTTACAGCCGGAGTCGGAGAGCGCGGTCCTATTACACGCGGAAAATCTTTAAGCGGACTTGAAAACTACGGAATTAAAATCGATGCGCAGAAAAACGAATGGTCATTTACAGGAAACGCAGAAACCTGTATTTCCGCAGATGACAGCAAGACTAAAATTTTTGTAATTCCTACAGATGAAGAGCTTGTTATGACAGAGGACGCATTCGCCTTGATGCAGGGAACTTATGATGTCCACACAAACTTTACCTACAGCTTCCAGTCTCCGGATTATGTAAACAAAGCGCGCGAGGAAGGACTCAAAGGCGACCTTGTAAAACGCCCGAATATTGCAAAAGTAATCGCGCGGCCTCCAAAAAAATAATTCCGCATAAAAAAATGGCTGTCTATCCAGGCAGCCATTTTTATTAGAAGAATCTTTTATTCCACAACAACTTTCGCATATTCTTCATCAAGAACATACAGAATCAGCGTTGTATTTTTCTTTACATTATAGGGCACTGTAAAATGCTTTCCGGGATGAAAAAATTCAGCCAAAGTAACAAGCCTTCCGTTCTGATCCTGAGAATCCAGCCTTACAGGAACCGGATACGGATACTCTGGAAGCTCCGCGGAAAAAACTCCTTGAACTGCCGCTGATTTTTCAGATGCAGGCAGAACTTTTACAGCAGCCTTTACCCTTGAAAAAACTTCAACCGGGCCTGAATATTTTTCTTCGCTAAAAACAACGCCTTCCGCAGGACTTGCAGAATCTTCCACAGCCTCAAAATCAAATATGACTTTATACTCTCCAAGCTTTGGAAGAAGCTGCCTTATGGAAAGGCCTTCAATATCAGGAACCTCTGTGCTTGGAGTTTCCGTTCCGCAGCTAACAACAAACTGAAGCTTGATTTTTTCTGAGACAGGAGTTCCGGCCTCAGGATACTGGGCAAGAATTGTTCCGGCAGGAAGCCCGCTTTTTTTATAAACTGGAGTCAAAATCTGAACAAGGGAATCGTCAGAGCTGAACAAAAGCTCCAAGGTATTCAAGACTTCGTCCACATTTTTTCCAGAGTAATCTTCTATATAGTCTATGGGAATTCCACGGCTGACAGTCAAATTCACTCTGCGGTAGGCTTTTACAATCGCCCCGGAAACAGGATTCTGCTCAAGAATAGTTCCCTTGTCGCCAGGAAGCTCCGAATATTTCAGCATGATTCTTGGATAAAGCTCCTTCGCCTGAAGCTCTGTAAGCGCATCCGTAAGACTTTTTCCTGTAACATCCGGCACAAGAACTTTTTCCGCGCCCTGAACAGCCATAAAGAATACGGCAAGACATGAAGCCGCCATTATAACAAAAGCAAGCAGAACTACACTTATTACTGTCTTTCCGCCGTTCCTTAAATCATCAAGCTGCCCTTCAAACCGAATTCTTGCCTTTGACAGAATATCCTTAAATTTGTTTTTGTCCATCATTTACTCCAAAACAGAGCCTATAAAATTTCTAGCTCCGTTCATAAAAGATTTATAGTCCATGGCCTTTTTAGCCTGCCACTGAAGCTCTGTAGCAATCAAAACTCCGCTGCCTGTCTGAATAAGAATTCCGCGCTGCTTGTTGTATTCAAGCACAGTTCCAGGAACCGCTGAAGTGTTCTTTACAACAGACGGATCTTGAGCCGCAACCTTGCTTGCCGCCCGGGCCTTTAAAATCCTAAGCTGAAGCTTTCCAGAATTTGTAAAGCATCCCGGCCAAGGCGTATAGGCTCTTATCTGCGCATCAATTTTTTCCGCGCTGCTGTTCCAGTTAATTCTTCCATCCTCTTTTTTTATTATAGAGCAGTAAGAAGGATTTCCCTCCTGAGGAAACGAATCCGGCAGGCTTCCTGTTTTTGAAATCCTCCGTAAAATCTGGGTTATGTTCATTCCTCCATAAAGCGCGCTGTTCTTTAAAACCTGCTCCGCTGTTTCTGTTCCAGTCAGACGCTCTTTCTGCTGATATAAAATGTCGCCCTCATCCATGCCTAAAGCCATCTTCTGAATTGAAAATCCAGTCTCATCGTCGCAATTTAAAATCGCGGCATTTACAGGAGTCGCGCCCCTGTATTTAGGAAGCAACGAAGGATGAAGATTTATTCCGCCGAACTTGAACAAAGAAAAAAACTTAGGGCCAAGAATATGTCCATAGGCAAAGCATACAAAAATATCCGGCTCAAGAGCTGCAATCTGCTCACGTTCAGCCTGCCTTATATGCTCCGGAGAAAAAATCGCGACATTGTCATTTCTTGCCCGGTTCCAGATAAGCATATACTGCTCAACTTCAGTTGGAATAAGATCCTTGTGCCTGCCCTGCGCAGACGGAGGGTTTGTAAGCACGCCGACAATCTTGTATTCTTCCTCAGGCACGGAACTGGACATTGCGCTGTCTTTTAAAATAAGCTCCAGCGCTTTTGCCGCGCAAGCCGGACTTCCGCCAAACAAAACTTTCAGCATTTATTTTCCTTTCTTTGCATTCTTAGCAGCAATTTTTGCCTCAAGGCTGCGTTTTTTAGCTTCTTTTTCTTCAAGCTTCTTTTTAGCCCGCTCCGCTTTTTTCTTAAAAAGGTCTACAGTCTTGCTTTTAAATTCCTCGTCGCCCCTGTCAATATAAAGGATTCCATCCAGATGATCATTTTCATGCTGAATAATTCTTGCAAGAAGGCCGTCCGCATCATCCAGAACAAATCGCTTTCCATTTTCGTCAATTGCGCTGACAGAAATTTTTACAGGCCGGACAATTTTTTCAGACACTCCGGGAAGAGAAAGACAGCCCTCCTCATATTCAGAAGTCTGCTCGGAAGTTTTTATGATTTCAGGATTAATAAAGACACGGCGCACGTTGTCATCTGAAATAACTACAAAAAATCTCTTTGAAATTCCAACCTGAGGAGCGGCAAGGCCAACTCCGTCCGCGCTAATCATTGTTTCAAACATTTCGTTCAAAGTCGCGCGCATCCCGTCATTTATCTCATCAAGCTCAACAGGAACACATTTTTGTCTTAAAACATCTTCGCCAAGTTTACATATTCGCATTTTTTTCCAGCCTTATAGTTTTATTCAAGTCTTAGCCTTGCTGCCTTTGCATGAGCCGCAAGCCCTTCCGCATCTCCCAGAAAGCCTGCTGATTCAGCGGATTTTTTCGCACCGGACTTGGTGTTGTCAGTACGCAAAGTTGTAACAGTCTTTATAAACGAGCGGACACTTAGCCCTCCTGTAAACCTTGCGCTTCCAGAAGTCGGCAAAGTATGGTTCAGTCCGGCGGCATAGTCCCCGAAAACTTCAGCCGAGCCATGGCCGATAAAAAGAGAGCCGTAATTATGAACCATTGACTGTATTTTTTCACGCTCAAGAGTGGCTTCCATTGCAAGCTCCAAATGCTCAGGAGCTTTTTTATTCGCAAGTTCTGCCGCCTGCTCAAGATTTTCAGTTATGATTATACGGCCAAAAGTATTTATGCTTTGCTCCGCAGTCGCTTTTGTAGGCAAAGACTGAAGCTGCCTTTCAATTTCCGCGGAAACTTTTTCCGCAAGCTCCATGCTGTCGGTCGCCATCACAGGCTGAGCCACAACATCATGCTCCGCCTGCGCCAAAAGATCCGCCGCAACCCAGACAGGATTCGCAGTTTTGTCAGCAATTATAAAAACTTCCGTAGGACCTGCAATCATATCAATTCCAACAGTTCCATACACAAGCCGCTTTGCCTCCGCAACATACTTGTTTCCAGGGCCTACAATAACATCTACGGCAGGAATTGACTCTGTGCCAAAAGCCATCGCCGCAATAGCCTGCGAGCCGCCGCAAGCAAACACTTGCTTTATTCCGCAAATATAAGCCGCCGCCATTATATTTTCATCAGCATAAGGAGAGCCGCTGCCATCAGGATTTTTCCGCGGAGGAGTGCAAAGAATAATTTCATTTACACCGGCGGCAATGGCAGGAGAGCTTGTCATCACAACTGTTGAAACAAGCGGAAATCTTCCGGCAGGAACATAAAGGCCTGCTTTCTCAACAGAAATATTTTTCTGCCCCGTAAAAATTCCCGGCTCAAGCTCTATTTCAAAATCATCAAAAGACTCCCTCTGCTTTTTTGCAAAGCGCACAGCCAGATCCCTGGAATAGCAGAGCGAGCCATAAAGCCCGGGATTTTCAGACTGCATTTTCTCCGCGGCGGCCTTTAAAGTTTCCTCCGGAATTTTTAAATCATGCGGAGAAGCCATGTCAAATTTCTTGCTGTACTCGCGCAGAGCCTCGTCTTTTCTTAGCTTTACATTTCTTAAAATATCGCGGACTGATTCTATGGACTCTCCAAAATTGCGGCTGCAAAAAAATTCCTCTTCAACCTCATCAGCCTTTTGAATTCTTATCATAAAAATAGCCTCCTCTCCATTTTTAGCCGCCTTTTAAATACTGAATGTCTAATCCAAAGCAATTCAAAACCAAGCATAAAAACAGTGCCTCATTATATCAAAAAAATGCGACCTTTACAATTAAGACAAAATTCAAGGCGCAGTTTGACAGCTGGCGAAATTCGATATAGTATTGGAATATCTGAAAAATACTGTTTTCTGGAGCGCATAGCATGGATAACAACGACCTGGTGCCAGGCTTTAATGATGAAAAAGACGGAAGCCTTGAGATTTCCCTTGAAAAAATTGAGGAAGCCTCGAATTCTGTCCTTGTAACGCTTAGCGGATATATTGACACTTACAACTCAGCATATTTTCAGGCCCAGGCGGCAAAAATTATTTCAGCGGGCTTCAAGAACATTGTTTTCAACTGCCAGAAGCTGACGTATATTTCTTCAACAGGAATCGGCTCATTCACATCAATCGAAAAAAGCGCAAAGTCAAGCGGAGGCGAAATTCTTTTCACTGGAGTCCAGCCAAAAGTCCTTGAAGTCTTCCAGCTGCTCGGATTCGGACAGGTCTTCAACATCAAGGAATCCGTGGAAGAAGCCGAAGAATACTTAAAAAAGGAAAAAGGCGCAAGCGTCTCCACTTTTCCAAAAATTTTCGAATGTCCTGTCTGCTCAAAAAAATTAAAGGCCACAAAAAGCGGACGCTTCAGATGCTCGGACTGCAAGGCGATTATCGTCATAGACCAGAGCGGAAATGTTTTTTTAGGATAGCCTGCTGACTTTATGAATTTAGACAATATTATTATAGTTTTATCGCGCCCGGAAGAACCTAGAAACATCGGAGCCACCTGCAGGGCAATGGCAAACAGCGGAATCCATAAGCTTAGAATCGTAGGAAAAAAAGAAGAAATTGACTGTGAGAAAGTCCATGTCCTTGCAATCCACGCTTCATACATTTTTGACAACGCTGAATATTTTTCTTCGATAACAGAAGCCTGCTCTGACTGCGCCGTTTCATGCGGAACAACACGCCGGAGAGGAAAAAAACGGAAAGGCAAGCTTCTTCTTCCGGAGGAATTTGCAAAAGCCGCAGACAGAATTTCAGGAACAGAAAAAAATGGCGGAAAAGTTGCAGTCGTTTTCGGCAACGAGAGAACCGGCCTTGATGACAACGAAATTCTGGAATGTGAAATAGGAGTTACAATTCCCTCAAGCGAAGAATTCGGCTCGCTGAACCTAAGCCACGCCGTGCAAATTATCTGCTACACTCTGTTCAGATTCAATGAAAGGAAGAAAATCGGATACACGCCGATAGATTCAAAACGGCTGAAAAAAACTGTGGCAGAAATAACAGACAATCTTCAGAAAATAGGATTTTTCTCTGTTGCCGGGCGCAGGGACATGGAGATTTTCTGGCGCGACATTTTATCCCGCTCGGCTTTAAGCGAAGGCGAGGCGCAATACATAGAAAAAATATTCAATAAAGCCGCAGGCCTATCTAAAAAAAGATAATATCGTCTGCAAAAAGAATTTCATTTTTAGAGCTGACTGCCGAGCGTTCTATGCAGTTTTTCAGCTGACGGATATTTCCCGGCCATGAGAAATCCTTAAGCTTCTTGATTGCGCAGGAAGAAAGCTTTTTGCCAAACAAAGAGGCGAAAGAGTCAGCAAGCTTCACAAGCTCATCCTTGCGTTCCCTTAGCGGCGGAACATTTATAACCAGAACGCTGATTCTGTAAAAAAGCTGCCTTTTAAAAAGATTCTGCTCCACAAGCTCCGAAATCTTTGAGTCTGTCGCAAAAATAAGACGCGCGTCAAGCCTAATCTTTTTAGTGCTGCCAACCCTGCTGAATTCCCTCGAATCCAGAACTCCCAGAAATTTTCCCTGGCTTTCAAGGCTAAGCTCGCATATCTCATCAATAAAAAGAGTCCCGTCCGCCGCCTCTTCAAAAATTCCTGCGCTCTCCTCCGCCCCGGTAAAAGAGCCTTTCATAGAACCAAAAAGAGAGCTTTCAATTAAATTCTGATTTATCTCGGCAAGGTTTAAAGATGTAAACTTTCTGTTTTTTCTTGCTGAATTCTCATGGATAAGACGGGCGGTATGATTCTTTCCAGAACCGCTTTCACCAAGCAGCAGAACAATAGAATCGCTTTTGCAGGCAATTTCAATCTGCTCGCAGAATCCTGGATTCAGGCCGTTTTCCGCGCAAAATTTTTCATCAGCTACTTGAGCGGAAGGAATTTCCCCGCATGAAGCAGGCGGCGCCGGATTCTTTCTGTTTAAAAGTCCATAAACATACTTCAGGCAGTCGGCTTCTTTAAAGCAAACAAAAACCGGACGCTCAAGCGTATTCTTGAAAAAATCGAAAACAAAGTCAGCCTCGCCGTCGGAAAAACTGGAGCCGTCTATCAGAACTGCCAGCACAAAGAAAAATTCCGGACATACAAAAGAGATTTCCTCTGCATTCGCATAAAGCAAGTCAAAATCTCTGCCAAGAACAACTTTGCAAAAAGCAATAAATTCCTTTCTACTTGAAACTATTAAAATTCTCTTCCTCTGCAAAACCCCTTTAATCCTTTTTAAAAAGACGTGTCCAGACAAGAAGAATTATATACCATAAAAATGGAAAAATCAAAAAAATTCTAAGCGGATTTCTAACAAGTTCTCCCCAAATCTCATGACCTTTTTCAAAAACCTTTGGATTCACGCGCCGGATTCTTTTGCTCAGTATTCCAACAGCATCCTTGTAATACATAAAAATTCCAGAGGAAAAATTTTCCCTATTGGAATAGCTCCAGCAGTCTCTTTTTTTAATGCCATCGCTTACCAGAACCAGGGACGGAGATGCCTTTGAAATCGCCTGAATAATGCTGCGCTCATCCTGCTTTTGGTAATAGCCGACGCATCTTCCCACAATCTGAAGTCCGCTGAAAGTGGAGCGCACATTTTTTTCCGCAGCGGCAAGAGCCTTTTTCTTTCCGCCGAAAATATAGAATGACTTGTAGCGGCTTTCAAGAACAGAAAGAATGCTTATAAAAGCATCAAACGGATTGTGCCTGAAAGGAACCGTCTTGCCAAGAAATTTCGCCCCGGACAAAATGCTCTTTGAAACAGGAAGAATTAAATCCGCATTCCTTATGCTTTGCGCATATTCATTCTTGCGGCGGATTTTCATAAAATCCCAGATTGTTATAAATGAAATTTGAGAGGGAGCTTTTTTTTCCAGAAGCTGCAAAATCTTTTCTTCCAAATCCTGTCTGGAGCATACATCCACAGGAACTCCTAGTAGTTCTATACGTTGAACAGCCATTTCATTCTCCACTTAAAGCAGTCTGCAAGGCCGCAATTCCATACAAGGAGGCAGTCTCGCACCTTAATATGTTTGTATCAAAATGCACAGGTATAAATCCGTTTTCCTTCATTATGTTGATTTCCTGCGCAGAAATTCCGCCTTCCGCTCCGACAGCGACCGCAATCTTTGCGTTTTGCTTTTTTATAGCATCGGCACTTTTTAACGCGTTATAAATGCTCTTTGTTCCGTCGCTCCTCTCATAAAGAACAATGGCAGCCTTACATTCCGACTGAAGTCCGGCCCAAAAACCGCAGGCCTCTTCCAGCGAAACTGAAGAAAAAATCCTCGTTTCAACAGGAGATCCGCTTTGCTGCCTTGCTTCCGTTACAATTCGCTGCCAGCGGTCGTCTTCAGCTCTTTTCCGCGCGGACTCAATGCTTCCTCTTTGGCAGAATTCTCCTTCCACAGGAATTATTCCAAAAACTCCGCACTCAGCGGCCTGCCTTATAATCAGATCCATTTTCTGCGGCTTTGCTTCAAACTGAAAAAGATAAATCTCCGGTCCTGCTTTTTCCCTGGCGGGCTGATTCCCTTCATCAAAATCCACGCAGTTCAAGTCACCCGCCGCCTGAAGAATTATTTTCTTTTTGTAGGAGTCAATTCTTGCGACCGTCATCTGCTGAAGAGCTCCATTCAAAAGCCGTGCATAAATCATATCGCCGCATTTTACCCTTAGAACTGCGCTAAGGTAATGATACTTTTTTCCTTCAATGCAAATGCAGCCTTCAGAATCAAGCGGACTTTCTAAAACAAGCTGCCTCATTGTTCCTGCTGTTCTTTTAATGTCTTTACAGAAGACATAAGCTCCCAGAAATTTCCGCTTTTTATAACTTCAATCGCCGCGTTAAGCTGGCTGTCATAATCCAAGTCATAGAGGCGCGGAGAACGGGTTCTGTCCAGCTCATTGCGTATCATCTTTCTAAGAAGGCGCTCCTCAATATTGTATTTTTTTCTAAGACTTTTTGCATAGGAAGCGATTTCAGACTCCGTCATGTCCTGCGAACGTTCCACATAGTCCGCTATTGCGCCTGACTCTTCAAGGGCATGCCAGTCATTCTGCTCCTCTTCTGTGAATTCCGGGTAAAGAATTTCCAAATCAGGCTTAATTCCAATCTTGTCAATATTTGTATCGCTCGGAGAATAGTATTTTGCCACTGTGATTTTAAATCCGTCATTGTTTACAAGTCCGCGCGGAACCTGCACGCTTCCTTTTCCAAAGGACTTTTCACCTACAAGATACGCAGTCTTTGTATCTTTCAAAGCGCCGCTTAGAATTTCACTTGCGCTGGCAGTCGCCCTGTTTATAAGGACAACAATCGGAATGCCGCGCACAACTGTCTTGTTTCTTGCCGCATAGTAAACCGCATTTTCATAAGCCAGACGGCTTTTTGTAGAAACTATCACGCCCTCGTCAATAAACTTGTCAGCAATATCCACAGCGCTGTCCAAAAGTCCGCCGCCATTATTCCGCAAATCTATAATAAGCCCGTTAAAAGAAGCGGCTTTAAATGAATCCAAAGCCTCCTGAACTTTTGCGGCAGTATTCACAGAAAATTCTGTAAGCCGCAGGTAGCCGATTTTTTCACCCTGAATCATTCCGTATTTTACAGACGGATTCTGAATAACAGCGCGCACAAGAGTCCGCTCAAATTCAAGAGAATTTCTTCTGCGGATTCTTACAGTAACACTTTCACCAACAGTTCCCCGAAGCATTCCCAAAACCTCGTCCATCGTGATTGTAGAAGTGTCCACGCCGTCAATTGCAATAATCAAGTCTCCTGACTGAATTCCGGCTTTTGCACCCGGAGTATTCTCTATAGGCTCGGCGACTTCAACATAAGCAGGCTTTTCTTCCGTAGAAACCGGAGACTTTGTTATAGAAAGCCCCACTCCGCCAAAGTTTCCCACAGTAGTATCAGTAAGGCTTCTCCATTCAGACTGCCCCATATAAACCGAATAAGGGTCGTCAAGCGCGCCCAACATTCCCTTCAGCGCGCCTTCATAAAGAATCTGAGGATCAACATCCTCAACATAGTTCTGCTGTATAAAATAGTAAAGCTGATCTATAACCTTAAGAAACTGACGCTGCTTGGCAGAATCAATTCCTGTGGAACTTGAAGAATTTGACTGGGAAAAACACTGGGATGCAAAGACAGAAAAAACTATAAATACTGACAGAGCCCGCGCAGTCCTTAACAATTTCATTGCGATTTTCATTGCTCCATTTTAAGCCCTTTTTAGGCAGTATTCAAGGGCATATTCATATTGAATAAAAAAACGCTTTTTTAAACTAATAATAGACTTTAACTAAAAGCTGATATATAATAAGAACAATACTTTTATTGATTTAAAGACGTTTTCACTGCCGTTGCGGGTGGGCTTCGGCAGTTTTTTATTTTAAATCGAAATAGATTATCGGGTCTAGCCGGATAATGACATTAAATTATAAAACTCGAAATTAAGGGTAATAACAAAAAAAACACGCCGAGTTTTCTAAAATTCTCGGCGTAAAATTTAAAAAGTACGGCGTGTTTTTAATAAATTCTCGC
The DNA here is from genome assembly GCA_964607295.1 of uncultured Treponema sp. Lineage (GTDB taxonomy): Bacteria > Spirochaetota > Spirochaetia > Treponematales > Treponemataceae > Treponema_D. The sequence goes on from CAZSJX010000003.1 coordinate 47,380, forward strand.
CGAGAATTTGTTGGCTAAATCTCGCTTATAGAACTAGCCAACGCTAGTTGGCGTTGCGAACAAGCCGGAAGCCATAGTCGTAGTAGCGGTAGCTCGGGTTGGTGCTGCTCCGGTCGGCAACCTGCGCGCTGTAAGCGCCGCGGCTGTTGTCCCAAGAACCACCGCGTTGACAGCGGATAGAGCCCGACGCCGAGCCTGTATCTGGCGTTCCGCTTGATATGCTACCATACCAGTCCCAGCACCATTCACATACGTTTCCGCTCATGTCGTAAAGTCCGTAAGCGTTTGCCGTTTTGGTCTTTACATCCCTTGTTCCGCGCGTATTGTTTTTATACCATGCTACTTCGTCTATATCATTGCTTCCGGCATAGGTGTAGTTTTCGCCGCCGCGCGCAGCCCATTCCCATTCAGCTTCTGTCGGCAGGCGATAGCCGTCTGCTTCAGAGTTGCATATTACGTCATTCCATTTGCTGACGTTCTTTGTCGGAACTTCTCCCCATTCGCTTGGGTCTGTCTTTCCGTCAATTGTATAACAAGGTGTAAGTTTTTCCTTTATAGAACGCGTATTGCAGTATACAAGCGCATCATACCAGCTGATATAATTTACAGGATTGTTTTTTACATTATCATCGCCTTTAAGCTCGTTTCCGTCCTTGTCGTAAGCTTTAGCAGTGCTTGGGTCGCTTCCCATAACAGCCTTGTATTCTCCGCGTGTTACCTCATGGTCGCTCATGTAGAACGAGGCTATTTCTAGGTTGCGTCCGCTTACAAATACGTCTGAACTTAAGCTTTCTGTCTCGGCAATTGAAGCGGCAGGAATTTTAATAAAGCCCTCTGGAATCGGCTCGATGCTGCCAGAGGTTGTGCCTCCAGTACTACCGCTCTCTGAACCGCCGCCAGAGGTTGTGCCTCCGGTAGTACCGCTTTCTGTACCGCCGCCGGTAGTACTGCCGCTTTCAGAATCACTTCCAGAAGAATCACCTGTATCACTTCCACCGCTTGAACTGCCTCCAGAAGTATTATCCGATGTATTTCCGCTATTCCCCCCCCGCTTGTGTTAGAACCACTGCTAGAGCCATTAGACGAGCCGTTTCCAGAAGTTGAACCACCGCTAATTGTTACGTCATCATCCGAACTGTCGCTATCATCACTTTTGCATCCTGCAAATGAAAATGCCAAAGCAAAAATCGCAAACATAGCCAAAATTTTAGCAATCTTTTTCATTTTCTTTTCCTCCAAAAAATACAGACAGAATTGTTTTTTATTGCCGTGCCTAAATATGGCAATCTTCTCTTATTTCCCGCGGCGCAAGACGATTTCGTTTACGCGCTTAATTTCGCCTTCCGCTTTTGTCGCAAAGTCTGCGTACACTGCACTGTTCGCCATTTTCATTGCTGTAATGTACGGAATAAGCTTGTCGTTGATTGCAGAAAGAAGAGGCTTTTTTAATGATGAGGCGCTTTCTGTTTTTACCGTGGAAGCCGCATTGTACTCGTCGCTTGCCTTTACAAATGAATCCTGCGCAGAGCGGATTTGCTCCAAGATTTCCTTTATTCCGTCAAGTAAAGAAACTGTTTCTTCTTCCTTGGAAAAATCTTCCAGCAGGCTTTCAATAAGCGAAGATTCGCTTACATAGTTTGCCGTTATGATTGATTTTCTGTACTTGTCAAAAACAGCTTTGAGTTTTTGCGCCGCCTCTTTTTTTGCCGCAACAGGGAATACAGAGTAGCCGTCCAACAACGTTGAAAGATTTTTTACAGCCTCATCGCGCACGCCGTCAGCCTCTTCAAGACTGCTTAAAACTTTATCTTTCTTGATTGCGGTTGTAATCGAAACAGAAAGCTTTTCAATCTCGTCCATCACGCTTTTCAAAAACACATCTGAAGAAACACCTTCATCCGCCTTGTAAAGCCGCACAAGCGCATCGCTAAGCCCGTCAACTTCTGTTACACGAACCTTAGAAATTACCTTATTCATTCAACCTCCATCTCCGACTCTCCAGCCGGTACTTTTATTTATTCCTGTCATTTTCTGGCTTGCCCCGGAAATCTGTATCAAAGGATTGCCATATCAAGCACGACAATGACAGTTCACATTTACTGCAGAATTTTTCCGAAGGTACTAAACAAAGTCTCCTTGCGGAATTATTCCGAATACTCCCTAAGAAGAAAGCCTGCCCGCGGAATTTTTCCAAACGCTTCCTAAGCAAAAAGTTTGTCTTTGGAATTTTTCCGAAAGCTCCCTAATAAAAAAGTCAGCGTTCGGAATTTTTCTAAAAGCTCCCCAGACAAAAAAACTGCATTCGGAAAAATTCCATTTAAACGCAAAAAGACCGTCATGCCTAAAATGTGCGCATAATATGTGCATCATTCCGACACAACGGTCTTTTGCTTGTATGTATTTTATGTAATTAGCTAAAAATAGTTCACCTAAAC
>CAZSJX010000003.1:49914-189537 GCA_964607295.1 uncultured Treponema sp.
TGAGAACTGAGAACTGAGAACTGAGAACTGAGAACTGAGAACTGAGAACTGAGAACTGAGAAGATTATGGGCATTAATTCTCCTGTGTCAAGTATTTAACTACACTAATTTATTATAGATTCATTTTATAAATAAATCTAGTTATTAATGTCATCTTCGAGCCTGACCCTGCGATGTTTCTGAAAGAAACTCGGTTGACAACCTGTCCAATTGCTTTGCGGGAGATTATCCGGTCAAGCCCGATAATGACAACTCTTGTTAAATAATCTCACTTACAGGAATTTTGTAGACGCTTCCGCAGTTACGGCAGACAATTTCAAGCGGGTCAGGACCGTTTTGCTTTATATCGGCAAGCTCGTTCTTTGGAAGAGTTTTTAAGTAGCCGATATATTTTTCCTTGCTGCACGGACAGTCAAAAATAATGTCGCGCTCAACTGCAATCGCAGGCTCAAACTCGCGGAAAAGGCCGTGCACAACGTCTTCTGTCTTGCCTTTTTCAGAAAACCATTTTCCAAGCGAAGGACAGGCAGAAAAAGCGTTTTCAATTTTTTCTATCAGCTCTTCGTCAACTTTCTGGTCTGCGCCGCTTGCCGTGTTCGAGCCGGAATCTTTTGTTCCGCCAGTTTCAGGCATAACCTGCACAAACATTCCGCCTGCGCCCATTACACGCCCGCTTTTGTCCATAAAAATGCTTGTGTTGAACGCCGTGCGAATCTGGTCAGACTGCTGAAAAAACCAAGCCAAATCCTTGGTTATGTTTTTATAAAGAATTTCCACAGAGCTGGTTTGCGGAGCTTTGTCGCCTGGGTGAACTTTTGACATTGTCATTGTTCCGTCTCCAAGAAAAGGACTTAAATCCCAGCTTTCCAGAGGCTTTTCCACAGGAATATGGTTTTCATACAAAAATCCGCGCACATAGCCTGAAGAATCTGACTCGACAGAAAAGCCTTTTGCAGGACCGTCCGTGTCATATCTCCATGTAAGATGCTCCTTTCCTTTCATCGTGGGAATCATAAGAGCGGCGCAAAGAGATGCCTGCCCTAGAACCATTGTCTCAAGAATTCCAAGGCTGTGCTGCGCGCGGAGCTGATTTACAAAGCGTGTTCCGTGAAAAAGCGCGCCTCTTGCCCTTCCGTCCGCCATAACAAAAATAGAAAGCCCGTCCTTTTCAAGCGATTCAATATGGCTTTCAAGCTCACTGTCGTTTATCTGTGCTTTTATCATGCTGTTATAATAGTAGGAAACAGAATTTATGTAAACTAAAGCAAGCATCAGGCAGGCAATTTGGCTTTATGAATTGAACTGACAGCAAATTTACATTAAAATACAGAAGCTATGGACAACGAATCAATTAAAAATATGCTTTTAGATATCCAGCCTTCAAACCTTGAATTCAGCGTAACAATGACTGGCAAGGAGAGCAGCCGGGTAAACGGACTTTACAAGCCGGAAACAAGGGAAATCCTTCTTCACAACAAGAATTTCAAGACAGAGAACGAGCTTGTCTACACAGCAATCCATGAATACACGCATCATCTTATAAATGAAGAGCAGATAGAGCTTTCAGGCGGAAAAAATCCTCCAATAAAATCAAAAAGCCATACAAACTATTTCTGGGCAAAATTTCATGCGCTTTTAGACATTGCTGAAGAAAAAAAATACTACAAGCTGGACATTTCAATTTCCACAGAGCTTGAGCAGCTTACAAAAGAAATCCGTGAAAAATACATCGAGCCGAACGGCCACATAATGCATGAGCTTGGCAGAAGCCTTGTAAAAGCCCATGCGCTTTGCGAGCAGGCAAATATCCGCTACGAAGACTATCTGGACAGAATTCTCCAGATTCCACGGACAACGGCAAAGAGCGCTTCAAAAGTCGGGCTGCTTCCAGACGAAGACTCCGCGCTTGGATTCGACAGCATGAAAATTGTTGCGGGCTGCAAAAAGCCTGATGAAAAAGCGAAGGCAGTGGAAGCTATAAAGAGCGGAAAAAGCCCGGACAGCGTAATCGCCATGATGAAGAAAAAAGCAAAAGAAACCAGTCCAAAGGAAAAGCTTGAAAAAGAGCGCGACAGGCTTACAAGGACAATAAACGAGCTTACACACCGGCTGGAATTTGTGGAGGAAAGCCTTGCGAATCTTTAAAAAAGCCATTGCCTTTGCAGCGGCGCAAGCCTCGTTTTTTTTCGCCACAGCACAAGGCTCTCAATTCCGATCCATAGAGTCTCCTTCCATGCCCACAGTTTCCTCTCCGGAAATCGGAAACGGATTTTATTCTCCAGGATCAGTCTTAAAGCCTGAATATAGCAGCGGCGCAAGACAGAACAGCAGCACCCAGCAAGAAAAAGCAAATGAAGAAAACAAAGGCAAAGAGTCTTCTGATAAAGAAAACAGCCTGCAGAAAAAAATTCTCTCTGCCCTCAGCGCAAATGATCTTTCAATTTTAAGAGAGCAGGGATTTTCCAGCGATATAAATTCCATAATATTTTCTCTTTCGTCATCAAGCAGTTCCCAGGAAACAAAAAACCTTCTAAACAAGATTCTCACTGAAATCGAAAAAGTAAAAGACAGCCAAATCCAAAACAGCAGCGGAACAAATACTCCAGCTGCTTCAGAAAATCCTGAGAAAAAGGAAATCAAGCAAAAATCCCAAGTCGCAAGAATGCTCAGGTTCAGCGTAAACGGCTATGACATTCTAAGCACTTGCCGCAAAATTTATATTTCACAGGCGCAGCTGGACGGAACTTTTTTAGTTACGGGCGACAGAATCTATTCAAGCGACGGAAAAAGAAGAACTGAAACTTTTCATATCTTATTCAAGGTTTCTCCAAATGAAACCGAACCTTTCAACTACAAGGCCGCCGCAAATGTAACACAAGACTATCTGAATGAAAATTCATTTTTATATCAGCTTTCCAAATTCGAAAGTCTTCCTGCAATGCGGGTAGGAAACCTTGTTTCGATGCGCACAGAAGACTCAAACTGGAAGCTGGAACTTTTAATTGACCTTGGAGAAAAATAAGCGTGAACGAAAAACTTACCGAAGGCTTAAAAAAGCTGGGACTGGAATTTTCACAAGAGCAGACCGCCCAGATTGAAACTTATATTTCATGTGTCCTTGAATTCAACAAGACATACAATCTTATGAAAGCTGACTCAGCGGACGAGCTTGCTGTAAACCACATACTTGACAGCCTGGCTGCCGCTCCCTGCATTTTGTCTTTCATCAGGAAAATTCAGGAGAAAAAAAACGCAGGACCTTTGCAAATTGCAGACATAGGCTCTGGCGGCGGATGTCCGGGAATTCCTTTGGCAACAGCATTTCCAGATCAAAACTTTACACTTGTTGAGCGCATGGAAAAAAGATGCGCCTTTTTAGAAGACACAGTTAGAAAAATGGAGCTTTCAAATGTAAAGGTAGTCTGCACGCAGGCGGATTTAATAAAGCCAGAGTCTTTTGACATTGAAGTGTTCAGAGCCTTTCATCCGTTCGACTGCAAAAACACAAAGCTTCTTTTAAAAATGCTGAAAAAAGGCGGAATTCTTGCGGCCTACAAGGCAAGGTCTGAAAAAATTTCCGCGGAAATGGAATCTATAAAATTCCTTGTTCCGTCGTATAAAAAAATAAAGCTTGAAGTTCCTTTTTTAGAGGATCATGAAAGAAACCTTGTTGTGGTGGAAAAATGATTTTTAATACATCTGTTTTTTTTACTCTGTTTTTGGCGGGAGCTATATTTAATTTTTCATTAAACCAGTTTCTTGAAGCATCGGATTTTCTTTACAGAAAAAAGCATGGAAAGAAAATTCCCGGCAGGCTGAAAGAATTTGTAAACATTCATGAGCTAGAAAAAACCTGCGCCTACGAGGATGCAAAATATTTTCTATGGATTCCTTCAAACATTCTGGAATTTATTTTAAAGCTCGTTCTTGTTATATCTGGATTTTATGTGTTCATTTACGAAGCCTTCGTCGATTTGACAATGAATATTTTTCTAACAGTCATTCTCTTTGCTTTTGTTTCCTCCATTCCATCTTTTATTATAAGCCTGCCGTTTTCTCTTTACAGAGAATTCCGAATAGAGAAAAAATTCGGATTCAGCAATATGACTTTAAAAATGTGGTTTCTGGATCTTGTAAAATCCGCTGTTTTATCTGCGGTCATATCAATTCCAATATTATGCGCCGCAACCGCGCTTATATATTACCTCAACAGCTTCTGGTGGATTTTGTTCGCCGCAGTTTATCTTGCATTCTCGCTTGGAATAAGCTACATATATCCAGTTCTAATTGCGCCAATTTTCAACAAATTTGATCCTCTTCCAGAAAGCGAGACAAAAGAGCGCATTGAAAAACTTTTTGCAAAAACCGGATTCAAGACCAGCGGAATTTTTACGATGGACGCCTCCAGAAGAAGTAATCACAGCAACGCATATTTTACAGGCTTTGGAAAAAACAAGCGCATTGTCCTGTACGACACGCTCATAAAGCAGCTTGAGCCTTCAGAAATTGAAGCTGTGCTTGGACACGAGCTTGGACACTGCAAGAATCATCATATTGCAAAAAGAATGATTGTCATGATTCCTCTGGTGTTTATTATGCTGTTCGCTGCAAGCATGATTGCAAAAATCCCATCACTTTATTCAGCATTTGGATACGAGCCGGCAAAGGATGCCATGATATACATTCAGCCGCTGGGACTTTTCTTTATAGGATTAATATTTGAAGGCTACACAGATATTTTCTCGCTTGGTTCAAATTTCTTCAGCAGAAAGGATGAGTTTCAGGCAGATGCCTATTCAAAAGAAATATGCGGAACTTCCATGCCGCTGGTCAGCGCGCTTGTAAAGCTGAACAAAGAAAACCTTTCGGAGCTTGAGCCTCCAAAAATTTATTCAATGTTCAACTACAGCCATCCGCCTTTAATGGAAAGAATAAGAGCCTTGGAAAGCTAGGACTTGCGCGACAAAAACAGAACAGAAGCGGCAAAAAACACAAGCACATAAAAAGAAGCCGCCGCAAAAACAGCGCTTGTTCCCAGCAGCCCGACAAAAACATAGCTGAGCATATTGAAAAAATAAAGAACAATGCTAAACGAGACAACCATTATAAAGCTCAGCACAGGAATAAGAAGCGTCCACTTGAATTTAAAAATTTCATCTGGATTCTCAATCCTGTAGTTCCATCCTATGCAGGCGCAGAAAACAAACATTATCAGCATTATAAAAGGAAAAGTCGCCCGCTGAACCAAATTCTGCGCAAAGACCTCCTGCGAAAATCCATATCCAGAAGCTCTAGGCAGAAGTTTAAACAGAACAGGAAGCGGCATTTCTTTTGCTCCGCCGGCAGCCGCATTTATAAGATTGAAGTCAGAAAACTGCATTGGAAGAATCATAATTGAGCCATTTTTTATATTCAGCGGAATTCTTTTTGAATATTCTTTCTTCAGAGTATTTTCAGCTCCAAGATTCTTCGCATCAAGCTCAGAAAGCCCTGTAGGCTCATAAGAATACACAGGACTGGAAACCAAGCCTTCCGTATTTCGATCTACAGACTGAAGAATAACAGACGGAACATATTCCCAGCTTTTTTCAATTCCCAGATACGAAAGGTTTTCCTGCCCGAATTCAGAAACAGGCTGCGCAACAGCTTTTGCAAACGGAACAAAAAAGGAATAGTCAAATTCATTGTTTTCATCGTAATGAACAACATTTAGATTTTCCATGTACCGGACAAGGCCGCCTTCCTTTTTTATATCCATCGCATTTGAAATATAAAAAACATTCTTTGAGCCGTCAGGATAATCAAGTGAAAAATAAATTTTATGGCTGTCAGAAAGCTCCTCCATATATTTTGTCTCATCAAAAAAGAAATACTGGTTTTCCAAGTCTTCTTCTGAAAGCGCAAGAAATTTATTTACATCCGGATCATTTTCAGCCTGGACATAATTATTTTTCAGGCCAAGAAATGTATAATAAGACTTTAAAAAATCTCCGCGGGAAAAAGCGGCATATCCATCCTTTTTTATCTTGTAATATTTCTGCTCCATGGAATTATCAAATTCAACCGGAAGGCTCAGCATTTTCCAGGCGTAGTTTGACTTTTCAGCAGCCGCATCAAGATTTGTATTTTTTCCATCGCAGGCCTCAAGCGCAAGGCTCGCCCAGTAATGAGCATCAAACCACTGCTTTTTTTTCGCCGCAGAATCAGATTTTTCCAGGAGCTCAAGAATTGTATGCCCCTTGTCTTTCTCGTGGAGAGGCTTCTGCAGTTTTTCCGCCTCCGGAACATCCTTCTTTCCATGAAGCTCGCTGTCAATTAGAAGATCCGCAGAATCCCTTGCAAGCTTTAAAACTCTTTGCGCATCTGCATCCTTTGGCGAAATTTTCACAGCTTTTTCTGCATACTGAAGCGCAAGAAGCGGCTGGTCCTGCTCCAAAAAATGCCCCGCAATAGAAAGCGCATCCGCAAAATCCGCCGGCGCCTCCTTTATAAAATCAATTTTTCGTTTTGCAGAAGGCTTGAAAATTTCTTCATTAAGCGAAAGAAAAAGGATAAACAGCAAAGATGAAAATAAAACAAGCTTGAACCTTGAGAACATCGCCTCTGAAAAGCGGGAGCGGCTGTTTCCGCTTTTTTTCTGCCACAAAACAGCGCAGGAAACTGTAAAACCGCTCAAAAGAATTCCCGGAAGGCAGACTAAAAAAATATAAAGTCCGTAGAAAAACACAAATGATTTCTCTGTGCCGCTTATTAAAAATTCAGGCCGCGGAATAAAGAAAACAGAAATCAAAAGGCAAAGCGCAAAAATCACCGCCGTATATATTCCAGTAATAAAAATAAGCTTTTTCATAGATCGTCTCCGTAATAAACTGGCTCTGGAGAATTTTTATCGGCAAGACTCGAAACTAGCCACAGAACAAACGCCGCCGCAAAAACAAAAATATTTATAACGCACGCTAAAAAGGATTTCGCTGAAACAGCATCTGTAAATGCCGGAATTTTCTGAAACAAAGAATCCCCTGCGTCAAAAATAAGAAAATTCAAAAAGAACACAAGAATGTAGTCAGCTAAAACGTAAAGCACATTCACAAGCCGCCATGCAGAAATATTTTTTATCCAGACAGCAGATGAAAACGCCAGTATAATTGAAGAAAAAATTGCCCATGAAGCAAAATTTTCAGAGCACTTTGAATACGCCGCGAATGTGAATTTTTGAAAGTACTTTAAAATTTCACTTAAAAGAGCCGGCATTTCAACGGCATTTTTTATAAGCGGATCTGAAAAACTATTTTTAAAAACAGAAAGCTTTTCAGAGCGGAATGTAAAAACATTGTCTTTTGCCTTTGACCTGTCGATGCAGACTCCGGAAACATTGTTTTCTGAATCAACCTCCGAATAATACAGGACATAGCGGCTGTCTTCCGAAACCCTAAAATATCCGGGGGAAAGAGCAGGAATTTCATGCGCTGTCTGATTTTTACAAACTGAAATTTCAAGCTTGTCCTTTATCGCCGGAATAAAAAAAATCCAGAGGCAAAAATGCAAAGCCATGCAGGCAAGAATTGAATACCAGGGAATTTCCTTATGACGGATTAAATAGAAAGAAATGAACACAGGCACTATTGAAAGCACAGCCGGAAAAACTTCAAAGGCTCCCTGCAAAAAAAATCCAGCGCTAAATGCGGAAAATTTCTGGCCTGCGACAAGAAGCGTGCAAAGCGAATAAGTCATATAAAGAAATGCGCCGGTGCAGATTCCAAGCATAACAATAACAATATAAGCGGCAAAGATTTTTATGGAACAAATAAATTTCATATATGCTTAGAGAATAACACGGATAACTGATAAAATCAAACCGGAAGAGCCGCTGCGCTAAATTTTAACACGCCCCTGAAAGCTTCTTGCCAGTGTAAGCCTGTCAGCATATTCCAAATCGCCTCCCGCCGGAAGCCCTGAAGCAAGCCGGGTAACAACCGCCTGTGTGTCATGCAGAACACGCTGTATAAAAAGCGCTGTAGTGTCTCCTTCCACAGTCGGATTCGTTGCAATAATAACTTCCTTTATAACACCAAGCTTTACACGCTCAAGAAGCTGTGAAATCCTAAGCTTGTCAGGAGTAATTCCTTCAAGAGGAGAAATGACACCCCCAAGAACATGAAACAATCCGTGGAATTCATGGGAACTTTCAATCGTAGCGACATCCTGAGGCTGCTCAACAACACAAAGAACAGTTTTATCCCTTGCAATATCAGAACAGATAGGGCAGGGATCATTCTCTGTCCAGGCGCCGCAAATGGAACACGGCTTAATTCTTTCCTGCAAAGACAAAATCTGATTGGAAAAGCGAATATTGAAAGAGCTGTCAGTTTTTAAAAGATGGCTTGCAATTCTTGCCGCGGATTTTTTTCCAATTCCAGGAAGCCTTGAAAAACTTTCAGTCAACTCATCAAGAGCATTCATTTTTTATGCGCCCATTCCAGGAATATTCATTCCTCCAAGCATCGGGCCAAGCTGATTCTTTATTTCATCCTGCATTTTTTCAATTGCGGCGTGATGAGCGGCTTTTATCAAGTCCTGAAGCATTGGAACATCCCTGTTGTCGACGCAAACAGGATCAAGCTTTATATCAACAAGCTCAAATTTTCCATTTACAGTAACCTGAACCATATTTCCGCCAGAAGAGCCTGAAGCTTCAATCTCTGAAAGCTTTTCCTGCGCAGCCTTAAGCTGGCTCTGCATTCCTGCAAGATTTTTCACCATATCAAAAGGATTCATTATTTTCTCCAGAATATGACGGATCAGGCGCGCTTCGCAAAAAACTTGATTCCGGCATTTTTATAGTTTCCAGCAAATAAAAAAAGCGGCCAACGGGAGTCGAACCCGCCTATCAGGCTTGGGAAGCCTGTGTAATACCGATATACGATAACCGCATATTTCAAAAGAATAATAGTATTTTTCTTTTTTTTCAACACCCTGCAAAGCTAAAGTTTTTTTACAGAATTTCTTTCTACAAATTCAGCGGGAACACGGACACATTCGCCTACAGGAATTCCTGCAAGCCGGTTCATGAGAATTTCCGCGGAAAGCTCACCAATTGTTTTTGTGTCCTGCTTGAATGTTGTCAAAGACGGAGAGTAAAATTCAGAAATCATCTCATCATCAAAACCGATAAAAGAAATATCTTCCGGTATCCTTTTTCCAACTGATTTTACGTATTCCATCGCGCCGACAGCCATATTGTCGTTCGCAACAAAAACAGCAGTGATATCGCCATGCCGCTCAAGAAGCTCTTTCATAGCTTCCCGGCTTTCCTCCCGCGACCATTTGCTGCAGAATTTAACATAAGAACTGTCATAGTTCAGCCCAAAATCCTTAAAAGCATTTTTCAGTCCTTCCAGACGGTCAACAGCAGCCATATTATACTGTGAATAAGTTCCGCCTATGTAGGCAATTTTTTTATGCCCGTTCTCAATAAAATATGAAGCGGCCTTATATCCGGCCTCAACATTTGCAGTTATAACCGTTGGAACCTCGGGAATTATAAAGTTTGTTGAAACGCACGGAATATCCGATTGCGCCAGCTCCATAATCTCCGCATCAGCCTGAACTGGATTTATAATCCCGACAGCATCTACATTTCTATGATAGCAATGCTCGACATAAGATTTTCTTTCATAAATCGGGGCATGTGAAATAAAAATCAAATCGTACCCTGTAACTTCAACGCAGTCCCTGAATTCATTTAGAATTTTTCCAAACAGCGGATGGTCAAAACCTCTCTGCATATCGGCATCTTCAAAAATTATTCCTATTAAAAATGATTTTTTTGTAGTAAGCGCGCGGGCTGTCATGTTCGGACGGTAGCCTAATTCCTTTGCGACATCAAGAATTTTTTTTCTTGTTGAATCGCTCAGGCCGCCTGTCTTATTAAGAGCCTTTGAAACTGTAGGAGCAGAATAGCCTGTTTTTAACGCAATATCATAAATCGTAACCATAGAATTTACCGCCGCTGTCTAAACTGTGCTTTTCAATTTTTATCAAGTCCACAATTAATTTCAATACTAAATTTTTGTTTAGGTAAATTTAAACAGCGGCAGAAAAACTACTCAAGGCTTTTGTATGAAAAATATTCAAAATCAGCGGCTTTCTTGTAGGAAACCAAATCGGCGCAATACATTCCAACAAACGCTCCTGTAAATCCCTGGGTTCCATATTCGTCAGAAAGCTTGCTTGCATAAATAAGGGGCCGAATCTGCCTGAAATTCTTTCCATCCTGAGACCAGTAGAAAAATCCGTTCTTGCCGTGGACTTCAAGCCGTATCCAGACAGGCTTTTCTTCATCAAGAGGAAACTCCATTTCGCGCGTAAAACCTTCCGGCATTACTGACATAACCTGAATGACTTTCCCCTTTTGCTCATTATGAGTCACGACGCAAAGATACTGAGAGTTCTCGTCATATCGATAAACCATTCCGGCAAAATGCTGAAAATTCTCAGGCTCATACTCAAGCTTTGTTTCTGCAGCAAAATCAAAATCAGTCTGGCGGCGAGCAAGCAGGCTCTGTTCAAAGCAGGAAGACGGAGACTGGCCTCCGTGAATTCTTAAAAATCCAGGACGCTCAGAAAGCGAGAATCTTTTTTCATCAAAAGGAATTCTCAAAGTTTTAAATTCTGATAGAAAGGCTTTGCTTTCAAAAGTATATTTTTCAGCGGCATGAACAACACCGCCTCCCGGAGCGACAGAGCCGCGCCCTTTTATTTCTATATAATCCGGCGGACAATTTTTCAGAGTTCCATCAGGCTGCTTTACCCAAGGCCAGCCGTCTTTCCACTCAAGATCCGCAATTCCTGTTTCACGGCCAAGGACGCAACGCTCAGTTCCTTCAAGGGGACGGCCGCAAAGATAAACAAGGTAGTCTTTTTTTCCGTCCGGAGACTTGCACCATGAGCCATGGCCCGCCCTTTTTATTTTGCAGTCATAGCCATAGGAAGTAATCAGCGGATTTGCAGGATGAACTTCGTAAGGACCAAATAAATCTTTAGACCTTGCGCAGGTTATTGCGTGCTCATAGCTGGTTCCGCCCTCCGCGCAAACCAAATAGTACCATCCGTCGCGCTTATAAATATGCGGGCCTTCTACAAGCCCGATGTCAGTTCCCAAGAAAATTTTATGAACTTTTCCAACAAGCTTTTTTGCCTTGCAGTCATATTCCTGAACAAGGATTCCGGAAAACTGGCGCGGCCCTTGCTGTCTATAATCCCATTCCATATTAACAAACCATTTTCTTCCGTCATCATCATGGAACATAGAGGCGTCAAATCCAGAAGCATTCATGAAAACCGGATCAGACCACGGACCTTCAATAGATTCCGCGGTGGTCAGATAATTCGGGCAGTCTTTCCAAGGACCGTCATTCCAGCTTCTTACATTCGTAAAAACAAGATAAAAAATTCCATCTGAATACGAAAGGCACGGCGCCCATATTCCGCACGAAGCCTTGTTTCCAGCCATATCCAAAAGACGCTTCTCGGAAAGCGGGGAAGACACAGAAGTCCAAGTCTTCATGTCTTTTGAACGGTGAATCTCGACTCCGGGAAACCATTCAAAAGTTGAATTAGCGATAAAACATTCGCCCTCTGCATTCACAATTGAAGGGTCGGCATGAAATCCGGAAAGAATAGGATTATAGATTTTCATATTGAAACTACCTCTTTATTTTTATTCTTTTACGCTTCCCATGGTGATTCCAGAAATAATGTACCTAGACATAAACGCATAGAATACAAGAATCGGAATCAAAGAAACCGCGACGCCCAGATAGATTGAGCCATATTCCGTGCGGTAAATATCGCCGCGCAAAGTCTGCACAAGCATTGGCAATGTATATTTATCCTGGTCAGAAAGAAGAACAAAAGGCGTCATAAAATTATTCCATGAAGCTACAAACGAAAAAATGCTCTGCGCAGCAATGGCCGGTGTCAAAATAGGAAGTATTATTGTATTAAAAATTCTAAACTCGCCGGCGCCGTCAATTCTTCCAGCATCAATAAGCTCGAACGACAGGATTGATTCCATATACTGGCGCAAAAACAGAACTGTTCCAGCAGAAGCAATGGAAGGAACAATCAGAGGAATAAAACTGTTTGTAAGATGCAGCTTTGCCATAAACTGATAGAATCCAATAAATGAAAGCGTTCCTGGAATCATAATCACAACAAGAATAAATCCCCAGAGAATATTTCTTCCCTTGAATTTATAAACCTGAATCCCATAGGCTGTCAACGTAGAAAAATAAACTGCAAGAACAGTTGAAAAAACTGCAATAACCGCGCTGTTTCCAAATCCCCGCCAGATTCTAAAAGACCGGCTTGTAAGATTCTTCCAGTTCTGCATAGTGTTAGTTCCAGGCAAAAGTGAAATTCCAGAATTGATCTGCGCATTTGTTCTTGTAGCATTTACAAGCATAAGATAAATAGGAACAACCGCAAGCAAGGCAAAGAAAATCATCGCTACATATAAAATGCTTCTCTTAACACAAAGTTCACTTTTATATTTCATATCAAGCACCTCCTAGTCTTCCTTGCGGGATTTTGCAGGACGCTCTTTTATAAGAGCATTTATTCCGACAGACAAAATAATTGTAATAATAAAGATAGCAATTGCAATTGCGGCGGCATAAGAATAGTCTGTTCCGCCCTGAAATCCCATATTGTAGAGATAAACCGACATAGTTCTGATTTTATAGTCTGGCTCTCCATGCATTCCTGTAAGGAGGAACGGAATTTCAAACAGCTGCATTCCGCCTATCATAGATGTAACAAGAATATAAAGCATCATCGGTCTCAAGAGCGGAAGTGTTATATAGAAAGTCTGCTGACGGTTATTTGCTCCGTCTACAATGGCCGCCTCATACAAAGACGGCGAAATGCTCGTTATTCCAGCCATAAGCATAATCAAAGTGTGGCCGCACCACATCCACCATTGTATAAAGGAAACAATAAGGCGTGAGGCCGTAGGCATTCTAAAAAAGTTGAATCCTTGCTTTACAATTTCACCGTCTACAACACCAGAAGACCAGATGCCAAGCGTTCCGTTCAAGAACTGGTTCACAGGTCCTACAGGATAGGCAAAAAGGCTTCTAAAAAGAATTGCAATAGACGCTGTTGTCAAAAGGTTCGGCATATAGAAAACCGCGCGGAACAGCCCCTTTCCTTTTATATTAAGCCTTACATCTGTAAACCAGATTGCAAAAAGCAGCGCGATTCCAAGCTGAGGAACAAAGTTGCATCCCCACATTATAAAAGTATTTTTTACTGAGCCCCAGAAATATTTATCACCAACAAGCTTCTGGAAATTTTTCAGGCCCACAAAGCTAAAATCAGACCGAAGTCCTTTTAAATCACTGAATCCTAAAATCAGCGTATATAAAATCGGCCATAGCTGAAAAGCCGCATAAATCAATATAAAAGGTAAAACAAAAAAGTATCCGTTTCTATTTGTTTTGGTTTCTATTCCGGATTTTTTCTTCATCTTGAAACCTCCAAAAAATTCTCCGGCAAGAAACCGGGCAAAATATATGCCCGATGCAGAAAATAAGAAACCGCATCAGGCATAAGTATTTTTCAAGCTATATTACAAAGAAAGTGAAAGTGTTGAAGAAACCTGAGCCTTGAAATCATCAAGAGCCTGCTGCTTTGTCTTTTCACCGTTTACATAAGCCGCTGTTTCCTCAGAGAAGATTGACTCGATAGCCTGATCTGTTCCCTGTGAAAGCTTTCCGTTTACAGACTTAGCCATTTCTGCAAAAGCGGAGTAATGGTTCTGTCCTGCAAGGTAAGGATCTGAATATGTGTCTTTGATTTTTTCAACAACGTTCTTGTTTGAAACAACATCGCCTGTGTTTTTTGCCCAAGTCTCAAGGAAAGCGTCATCAGTAGCAATGTATTTAATCAGCTCTTTTGCCGCATTAGGATTTTTTGTTCCTTTCCATGCTCCAACCCAAGTTCCGCCCCAGCGGTAGCCTACAGGTCCGGCGCACATAGCCCAGTCTCCAGAAGACTCAGGAGCATTTGTCTTAAGAACATAGTGAAGTCCCCATGTTGGAAGGAAGTAGCTGAAAATTTCCTTGTCTTTTCCGGCCTCATCCTTGAAAGTTCCCTTCATGCCGGCGAACCATCCTTCTGACCACTGACCTACACGGCCCTCATATCCTTTGTCATGCAAAGTCTTGCACATATCCATATACTCATCCATTTTTGGGTCAATGACAAGTTTTCCATCTACAACCCAAGGATTTGCACGGCCGGCGCTGTAAGGCTTGAACATATCGCCAGTAGAAGAAACAACATAGCAGTCTCCGTTTGACTTCTGCTTCAAAAGTTCCGCTGTCTCAAGGAATTTGTCCCAGTTTGCAAGATATTTCTGAACTTCAGCAGGATCGTCTGTTCCAAGATACTTCTTTGCAAGAGAGCGGCGGTAGAAAACTGCGCCCGGTGTAACCTGCCATGACATTCCGTAGACTTTTCCATTGTAAGTTCCAACTTCAACAGGATAAGGATAAACCTTGTCCTTTACTTCATTGTAGATGTCTGTAATGTCGAGCAAAAGGCCGGACTCAATGTACTTGCGAACAAAAGCATCTTCCAGAGCAAAAACATCAGGACAGCCCGAGCCGGAAGCTAAAACCGGGTCAAGCTTGTTAGGAAACTGGTCTGTAGGCGTAAGCGAGAAGGAAATATCGTACTTGCCGGCGAAACGTGAATCCTTCTTGAAATAGTCGTTAATCATTCCATTAAGCTCATCTGTGAAAGACCATACTACAAGCTTATTATTTGCATCAGCTTTTGTACCCCCCCCCGCAGATTCTTTCTTAGAGCAGCCGCTGCAAACCAAAGCGAGCGCTCCCACCATAAGAGCAGATGTTACCGCCATAATTCTCTTCATAAGTTCCTCCATTATTTTACTTTATGAAAAATATATTAAGCTGAAAAAATTCAGCCTGGCTAAAAAAGAAGCACCGGCCGCCAAGAAGGACGTGTGATTTTCATCACATGGCAACCGGTTTCCTAAGAAACAGACTATCACCGTTCCTTTTATTTGTCAAACAAAAAATTCAATTATTTTATAAAATCTTACGATTTTTCCAAAAACTCCGATTTCAATAAAAAATCTATTCTACTAAATGCGAAAATTCATTATGATTTCGGAAAACGATTTTCAAGGAGAATAAATGCAGTACGGATATTTTGATGACGAGGCTAAAGAATATGTTGTTACACGGCCAGACACACCGTCTTCATGGAGCAACTATCTTGGCTCAACGGAATATGGAGCTGTAATAACAAACAATGCCGGCGGATACGGATTCTACAAGTCCGGAGCGCAGGGAAGATTCATGCGCCTTAGGTTCAACTCAATTCCAATGGATCAGCCGGGACGCTATTTTTACCTGCGCGACATGGAATCCGGAGACTACTGGTCAGCATCATGGCAGCCTGTAGGAAAGCCTCTGGACAAATACAAGAGCGAATGCCGCCACGGAACCGCATACACAAAAATCACTTCTGAATATGAGGAAATCAAGTCGGAAACAAAATATTATGTTCCGCTCGGACAGGCCTTTGAATACTGGCGCCTAAAGCTGACAAACACCGGCAGCAAGAAGCGCAGGCTCCGCGCATTCAGCTACTGCGAATTTTCAAACCAGTGGAACACAACCCAGGACCAAGTGAATTTGCAGTATTCAATATTCATCGTGAAGGG
This sequence comes from uncultured Treponema sp., assembly GCA_964607295.1. Classification (GTDB taxonomy): domain Bacteria; phylum Spirochaetota; class Spirochaetia; order Treponematales; family Treponemataceae; genus Treponema_D. The sequence continues at coordinate 65,678 of CAZSJX010000003.1, forward strand.
TGAAAAATCCGCGCCTAATATGCTGCGCTACTCAATACACGAGAACCTTTATACCCAGCATCAGAAGAACCCCGCAGTAAAGGACTATATGTGCGAATGGATGGCTCTTGCCGGAGCTCCTATGACAGGATTCGACACAAGCAGGGAATCATTCATCGGAACATACGGAAGCTACAAGGAGCCGGCCGCAGTCATAAGAGGCGAATGTTCGAACTCAGAGGCGTTTGGAGACAATTCCTGCGGAACAGTCCAGGCTGACATCGAGCTGAATCCCGGTGAAACAAAAGAAATAATGGTTCTTCTCGGAATTGGAGACGCCAACGTTGAAGGCAAAAAAATTGTAGAAGAATTCGGAACATTCGAGCGCGCGGACAAGGAATTTGAAAAGCTCGTAAGCTCATGGCATTCAAAGCTAGGCAGCTTCTCGGCAGTCACTCCAGACGAAGACATCAACCACACAGTGAATATGTGGGGGCTTTACAACTGCCTTATAACATTCGCATGGTCAAGAGCGGCATCCCTGGTTTACAACGGAGAGCGAGACGGACTTGGCTACAGGGATTCCGTCCAGGACATTCTTGGAGTAAGCGCGGCAATTCCTCAGGAGGCAGAAGAACGTCTCGTGCGGCTTTTAAGCGGGCAGTTTTCAAACGGCGGCGCGCTTCCTGTAATCAGCAAGGACTTTGAGGCAGGAAAGCAGAAAATGATTCCTGCGGAAGAATTCCGGTCAGACGACTGCCAGTGGTTCTTCAATGCAGTTCCTTGCTTTGTCGCGGAAACAGGAAACTTTGATTTCTTCAACCGCGTGGTTCCTTACGCAGACAAAGGCGAGGCGACAGTCTACGGACATCTGAAGCAGGCGCTTTTGTTCAACCTTGAGCGCATGGGAAAAGACGGACTTCCATGCGGACTTCTTGCCGACTGGAACGACTGCCTCAAGCTTGGCTATCACGGAGAAAGCCTTTTTGTCGCATTCCAGCTCAGGCTCGGACTTACAACCTACGCGGATATTTCAAGCCGTATGGGAAAAAGCAGCGAGGCGGAATGGGCTCTTGGCGAGCGCAAGAAACTGGATGAAAACATACAGAAAAAATGCTGGGACGGAAAATGGTTCATCTGGGCAATTGCCGAGGACGGAACTGTCTACGGAACACATTCAATCGAGGAAGGCCAGATTTATTTCAACACCCAGGTCTGGTCAGTTCTTTCCGGAGCAGCAACTCCAGAACAGGCAAAGACCTGCCTTGAGTCTGTAAAGGAAAAGCTTGCGACCCCGTACGGTCTTATGCTTTGCGCGCCTCCATTCATATATGCAAGCCGCGATATAATGAGCTCAGTTGTATATCTTCCGGGAATCAAGGAGAACGCCGGAATATTCAATCATACACAAGGCTGGGGAATTATTGCAGAAATAATGAACGGAAACGGAGACAGAGCCTACGAATATTGCAAAGCCGCGCTTCCAGCCGCCTACAACACAAAGGCTGAAATCCGGCAGAGCGAGCCTTATGTAATTGGACAGACAACATACTCAACCTACTCAAAGCGTCCTGGAAACACAAGGGTCTCTTGGCTTTCTGGAGCAGCGACATGGAACTATTACTCAATAACACAGTATATGCTTGGAATTCGTCCGCAGTACAACGGGCTTATGATAGATCCTTGCATCAAGCATGACTGGGATGGATTCACAGTTGAGCGCCGCTGGAGAAAAATGAATCTCCATATTGAAGTAAAAAATCCTTCGCACGTTTCCAAGGGAATTGAATACATAGAAGTAGACGGAAAACGAATTCAGTCTTCTACAATTCCAGTGGAACTTTTAAAGGACGGAAGCAAAATCACAGCTGTAATGGGCAGAAATGCACTTCCTGTAAACAACGAGCGGATGTAGATTTACAAACTAACGATAGTTAATATAAAACTACCGTTAGTTTGTCTTAAAACATTCCAGCTTTAAAAATCATCATATAAAATGTAATGTCGGACAGCAAAAGTCCCCAAGGATAATTTGATATGGAACAATACAAAAAAGAATTTATAGATTTTATGGTTGAATGCAACGTGCTCAAATTCGGTTCTTTCACACTTAAAAGCGGAAGAAAGTCCCCGTTTTTCATGAACGCAGGAGCCTATGTAACAGGCATCCAGCTTGCGCGCCTCGGAGAATTTTATGCGAAGGCAATCCATGCAAATTTCGGAGACAGCTTCGACGTCCTGTTTGGCCCGGCATACAAGGGAATTCCGCTCGCAGTGACTACAGCAATTGCCTATCAAAGCCTCTACGGAAAAGAAGTAAAATACTGCTCAGACAGAAAAGAGGAAAAAGACCACGGAGCAGACAAAGGCTCACTTTTGGGCTACAAAATTCAGGATGGAGACCGTGTTGTAATAATAGAAGACGTAACAACTTCAGGAAAATCAATCGAAGAAACCTATCCAAAAATCAAAGCTCAGGAAACAACTTCAGGCGGAATAAAAATCGTCGGTGAAATCGTAAGCCTGAACCGCATGGAAAAAGCTCCAGACAGCGAAAAAGCCGCCCTGGATGTAATAACAGAAAAATACGGATTCCCTGCCAAGGCAATAGTATCCATGGCAGATGTTGTCGAATATTTGTACACAGACGGGGACAAAAGAATTATCACTGATGAAATCAAAAAAGAAATTGATGAATACTACAGCGACTGGGGCGCAAAATAATTGAATTTCATATTAAAACCGCTAAAAAAAGCTACATTTTACGCCATAGTTTCAATCTGTACCCTTTTTTCATTGGGTGCAGAAGAAAAGTTTTCACCTGAAAAAATTGTGTGCCTTTCGCCTTCCGGAGCAGAAATACTGTGCGCCTTGGACTCTTTTGACAAAATAAAAGCACGGACAGACTTCTGCGATTACCCGGACGAACTAAAGGTCCTTCCTTCAGTAGGCGGATTCGACGGAAAAACCCTGAGCATCGAAACAATACTGGCCTATTCTCCTGACTTTATTTACGGCACAAGCGGAATGCATGATTTTCTAAAGAAACCGCTCGAAAAGCTTGGCATAAAAGTATTTTTAAGCGACGCGGCAAGCGGAATTCCACAGACAAAGCAAGAAATTCTATATATGGCGGAGCTTCTTGGAAAGCAGGCTGAAGGAATAAAAACCATCACGCACATAGAGAGCCAGATAAATTCTGTACCCAAGCCTGCAACCATAAAAACCGTCTATTATGAGCTCTGGAACGAGCCGTTTATAACAGCCGGAAAATCATCGTTTATAAACGGACTTTTAGAGGCCGCCGGATACAAAAATGTATTCAGCTCAATAAAAGAAAGCTATCCAATGGTAAGCGAAGAGACAATCATAGCAAGCCGGCCGCAGATAATAATCTTGCCTGATGAAACCACAGTAAAACCGCAGGACGTAAAAATGCGGCGCGGCTGGAGCGAAATTCCAGCTGTAAAAAACAACGCGGTTTTTACTATAGATGCAGACTTAATTTCCAGGCCAGGGCCAAGGATAGGAGACGCAGTAGTCGCACTAAGCAAGCTAAAAAATTAAATGAAAAAAACATTCCTTTTCATAGCATTAGCAGCAGGCATATTTTTTTCCCTGATTTTTGGCGCAGAACCAATAAAAATTGCAGACCTGTTCATCAACGGCAGCAGCTTTTCAAAAACGATTTTTACAGGAATAAGGCTTCCACGCACAATCCTCTGCATAATTGCAGGCATGGCTCTGGCAGGAAGCGGCGCAATATTCCAGCTGTTCTTTAGAAATCCGCTTGCAGAGCCGGGCATAATGGGAGTTTCCTCTGGAGCGGCGCTTGGAGCTGTTATCGCCTCCTGCACAGGAAGCCTCACAACGACTTTTTTTTCATCCCTGCAGCTAGGCTCTTTTTTGGGCGCGCTTGCATCGGGATTCCTTGCAATAGCAATAGCCGGAAGAAAAACACCAGCAACACTCCTGCTTTGCGGAACTGCGCTTGGCACACTTTATTCAGCATTCAGTTCTATCTTGCTTTCCACGCATAGCCGCCAGCTCCATTCTATATATATGTGGATGCTGGGAAGCTTCAGCGGAAGAGGCTGGGAGGAAATTTTATTTATTCTGCCACCATTCTTGGGGTCACTTATAATTTCTTGCACATGCATATTCAAGCTGGACATTCTTTCCTGCGGAATAACAAACGCAGCCTCGCTGGGGCTTTCGATAAAAAAACTTCAGCTCGCTGTTTTAGTTTCAGGCGCACTTGCTGTTTCTGCCGCAGTTTGCGCCGGAGGAACAATAGGATTTGTGGGTCTGATTGCGCCTCATATCACTAGAAAGTTTTTTGGACCAAAGGCAAAAAATTCTGTCCCCCTTTCAATGGTTACAGGAGCCTCGATTATGCTTTTTTCTGACACCATTTGCAGAACGGTCATTGCCCCGGCAGAGCTTCCTGTGGGTACAGTTACAGCAATGCTTGGCGCGCCGTTTTTTATTTCCCTTCTATTTTCACAAAAACGAGGTTCGGAATGGACGAGCTAAAAGTATGCAATCTCAATGCCGGCTGGAACCAAAAGCAGGTTTTGTTTAACACAAGCCTTTGCATAAAAAAAGGAGATTTTGTATGTCTTTCTGGGCCAAACGGAAGCGGAAAATCAACCTTGCTTTCAATAATGGCAGGAATACAGACAGAGCCAGTTTTTGGGGACATTAAAAAATCTGTACCCATTTTCAGCCTCAATATAAGACAAAGAGCAAAAACTGTATCATATATGCAGCAGAAAGAATTTCCAGCATGGGACTACAGCGTAAAGGACATCGTGCTAATGGGAAGATTTCCGCACACAAACTTCACCGGTTTTTATTCAAAAGCAGATTTTTATGCGGCGGACAAGGCAATAGAAAAGCTTGGCATAGAAAATTTAGCAGACAGAAGCATTTTAGAACTTTCCGGCGGAGAATTTCAAAAAGCGAGGATTGCAAGAGCAATTGCCCAGGAAACAGAATTTATGCTTTTGGATGAGCCGGTCGCAGGGCTTGATTTTACTTATCAGGAGGAACTTTTATCTCTTTTAAAATCAACCGCAGAAGAAGAAAAAACTGGAATACTTATTTCAATCCATGACATAAACACAGCGGCCCGCTTTGCACAGAAACTTGCTCTTCTTCCAAAATCAAAGCCCTGCATTTTTGGAGCTCCAAAACAGATAATGACAAAGGAAAATCTTTCTGCAGCCTACAATGCAAATATAGAAATCTGTACCCATCCAGTTTATAAAACTCCGCTCGCAGTATTTTAAAAACACTCTTGGTAAAAAATACAAAATCAGATAAAATAGTTTTATGAAAGCAACTCCAAACTATACAGTAATTTACAGCGACGATGAAATTGTTGTTCTAAACAAAAAAAGCGGACTTTTAGTTGCGGCAGACAGATATGACTCTGAAGCTCCACGCCTGGATCTTCTTGCTGAAAAAGAATTCGGAACGCTTTTCGCAGTGCATAGAATTGACAAGGACACAAGCGGAATCGTAGTTTATGCAAGAACTCCGGAAGCCCATAGAAATATTTCAATGCAGTTTACAGAACGGACTGTAAAAAAAGTATATCACTGTCTTGTAAACGGACATCCTGGCTGGAGCAGTTTTACAGTGGATCTTCCGCTGCTTCCAGACGGAGACGACAGGCACAGAACTGTTATCAACAAGAAAATCGGCAAGCCCTCAATAACTTATCTTGAAGCCATAGGAAACTGCGGACCATACACATGGATAAGGGCGCTTCCAAAAACAGGAAGAACTCACCAGATCCGCGCGCACCTTCAGTCCACAGGATTTCCGATTGTATGCGATCCTCTTTATTCAGGGAACCAGAAACCACTCCGGCTAAGCGACATAAAGCGGAAATGGAACGGAGATGTTTTTGAGGAACGTCCTCTATTAAGCAGACTGGCGCTCCATGCTTATTCAATTGAAATAAAGCATCCGCGGACCGGCGAGCAAATTATTTTTACCGCGCCTTATCCCAAGGACATGGATGCGGCAAGAAATCAGCTTGCAAAAATTTTCAAAGTGGATCCTCTGTCATCATAAAAAATTAAAAAAAAACTTATGCGTAAACAAAAACTGTGGTAAAATACAATGTAATGGAGGACAATATGAAAAAATACATAACTATAAGCCGTGAATATGGAAGCGGCGGACATACAATTGGAAGCTTTGTAGCAAAAGAGCTTGGAATTCCATTTTATGACAATGAAATAATAGATCTTGCGGCAAAAGACTCCGGACTCCATCCTGACTTCATAAAAAAGAACGAGCAGAACATTTCTTCCGGCTGGCTTTACACTCTGCTGCTTGGAGCAAGCTACGCCACACCGGGAACAGGTCCGATGCACATGGGAATGAATTCCGCAACATCCGCTGCTCCTCTTGCCGACCAGGTTTTTAATGCCCAGCGAAACGCTATAATTCAGCTTGCAAAAAAAGGACCGTGCGTTATCGTCGGCCGCTGCTCAGACTATGTTCTGCGCCACTGCGAGGAAATCGACCGCAAGGATATCCTGAATATTTTTATATATGCGCCGCTTGCTGACAAAGTCCAGTACGCAATAAAAACAAAAGGCCTCGATCCTGCGACAGCTGAGCGCGATGTGAAGCTCATAGACAAAAGAAGGGCAAACCACTACAACACATTCACCGAACGGACATGGGGAAACAGAGCGCACTATGATATGCTTATAAACAGCTCGCTTCTTGGCATGGAAAAAACAGCGCAAATGATTGCCCAAATTGCACGAGAGTCATAATTTGATTCTCACAGTCTGAATACGGCGGGCGCTTTGATCTTCAACGATAAAAAGCGCACCGTCTTTTTTGTAGACAGAGCCTACAGCAGGAAGCTCGTCAAACCGCTCAAGAAGCCATCCTCCCAGAGTATCAAAATTTTCACTTGAGAGATTCATATAAAGCACATTGTTCAAGTCATCAAGCCTCATGTCTCCGGGAACAAGAAATTCATTCACACCGATAAGAGTTATGCGCTTTTCTGGAGGAACATCCGCCATGCCATGCTCATCAGTAATCCTGCCAAAAACCTCATGAAGAATATTATCCAGAGTTACAATTCCGGTCATTTCTCCATATTCATTTATAGCGACAGCGAAACTGTTTTTTTCGGCCTTGAATTTTTTTAAAAGATCAACTGCGCTTAAGGTTTCAGGGACAAAAAGGACAGGCTGCATGCACTGGCGCACAAAATCCTCATAGCCGCAAATTTTCTTATCAGCAAAAAGAACATCCTTAAAATAAAGAACGCCTATTATTTCCTCGCTGTCATTCTCGTAAACTAAAATCCTTGAGTAGCCGGTTTCCTCAAAAATTTTTATAACGCTTTCAAAAGAATCCGAAGCATAAATATGCCGGACAAGCGAACGGTGCCGCATTATATTATGAACGCTCAAGCCGGAAAATTCAAAGATCCGCTCAAGCATCTTGCGCTCATCCTGCTCCAAAGTGCCTTCATTTTCCCCAATTGCAATGAGCGCCTTTAGCTCCTCTTCTGTAATCAGCGGCCTCTTTGCCTTTATGAGCTTCTTCTCAAGAAAATCAAGAAGCCTTGTAAACTGAAAAAAAAGCCAGATTACTGGAAAAAATATCTTCTGGATAACCAGAATCGGAACCGCAGAATTCTGCGCCACTGCCTTCTGATTGAAGCTGGCACAGGTCTTTGGAATTATTTCAGCAAAAACAATAACCAGAACTGTAATTGCCGCGGTGGCAAGTGAAATATATTCCGGACCGAAAACTTTTATTGCAAAAGCCGTTGAAATTGAGGAGTTCAAGGTGTTCACAAAATTTGTTCCTATTAGAACCGTCGAGATAAGCTGATCAAGCTCTGACTTTATTTTGTATACCCTCATTGAGTTTTTCGCATTTTCCTTGAGCATCTGCCTTACAGAAATTCTTGAGATGCTTGTATATGCGGTTTCTGCCGCTGAAAAAAACGCACCCAAAAACAAAAGGAACGCAACAGCCAGAACATTTAAAAGAATATAAAGCCCGCTCATCCTTGCACTCCGTATTTTTCCATCCTGATTTTTTTTACACGGTTGTCTTCCATTTTTAATACTGTGAATTTATATCCTTCCGCGCAAACAAAATTTCCTTCCTGCGGAATAGAGCCAAGCCACTCGCAGATAAACCCTCCTATAGTTTCGCAGTTTTCCGAGGAAAGGTTTATTCCAAGCTTTTCATTCAAATCAATAAGACGTGCAAAACCGTCAAGCTCACATTCACGGGTGTTTTCAATTATAAGATTCACCTTGTGCGCCCGGATGTTCTTTCCGTCTGTAACAGGACCGAATATTTCACGGACAATATCTTCGCGTGTTAAAATTCCGTAGGTTCCAGAATATTCATCAATTACAACCGCCATGCTCTGCCGGTTTTCCCAAAGCATTTGCTGCACTCCGGACATTTTTTTCGTTTCAAGAATAAAAAGGGGAGGGCGCATTGTTTCTTTCAAACTGAACTGCGAGGCTCTGCCCTTGAACGGAAGCATATCTTTTATATAGATGATTCCGACAATATCATCAATGTCTCTTTTATAAACAGGAAATCTTGAAAATCCATAGCGCTGGGCCTTTTCAATAATGCCAGAATATGTATCATCCAGACTGACAGCCTTTATCTGCTTGCGTGGAATCATAATATCCTTTGCCTCAAGGTCAGTGAATTTAAAAACCTGAGTCATCATGTTTTTTTCATTCACTTTTAAAATTCCCTGCTCGCATCCTACATCAATAAAAGTTTTTATCTCCTCCTCTGTGTAGGAAACTTTTTTTGTACTCGTATTGACTTTTAGGATTTTCAGCACAAGCCTTGAAAAAGAAGTGAAAACAATCACAAGAGGAAAAAGGACAGCTCCGGCAATTTCTACAAAAAGACTGAAAAAAAACGCGACCGCCTCAGGATGATGGGTTGCAATAATTTTCGGCGTGATTTCTCCAAACACCAAAAGCAAGATTGTTACAGCAAAAGTCGCAAGCCCGATTCCGGCGGAACCAAAAATCCCGACAGCAATAAAAGTGAAAACCGCAGAAAGGGAAATGTTTACAATGTTGTTTCCAACAAGAAGCGTATTTATAAGCCTGTCCTTGTTCTTAAGAAGATTCCAGACACGGATAGCACGCTTGTCATGCTTTCCACGCAAAAGCCGGACCCGGAGCTTGTTAACTGAAAAAAAGGCGCTTTCCGCAGCAGAAAAAATTGTAGAAAGAACAATAAGAACTGCCGCAAGAACGAGAAGCGCCGGCAAGGGCACAGAAAGAGAATCCACTACTTCTGCAGCTCCTGGCTTTTCTTCATATCTGAAAATCTACGGACAGTTTCCAGCGCTTTCAAAATTTCCTCTGAATATCCGCCCTCCGACTTTATGCTGTAAGCTTTTTCCAGGCACTGCTGAACACGCTCAAAATCAATTTCCGGCAAATTCACAAGAACATAGGCAGCCATATACATGGCCTCCTGCTTCTGCAAGTCCGAAAGGGAATCCTTCTGCGATACCTGCACAAAAGGCTCAGCAGGATCTTTTCCTTCAGAAAAAGCCTCCAGAGACTTATTGTAGGCATTGCAAATTTCATAATCACCCAAAAGCCCCGTTGAATTCTGCGGATCCAGCTGAATAAATTCCTGAATCAAATCCTTTAAAAGAAACCTATGGTCATGATGCGTATTCACAACAAGCTCGTTTATAGCCTGGGCTTTTTCTATGCCGGAAGATGACTGCGCCTTTTCAATTAGGGATTTTGTCTTTAAAGCCTCTTCCGCAGATTCATCCATCTTTGCCGAATATTCTTCAAAAGAACTTTCCGGCTTTGCATCAAATTCAATGTAAGCAAGAACATATCCGTCCTTTGAAACAAGATAGGCGCACGGCCATTCACGCACATTGTAATAACGCGCAAGAACTTCTTTCTTTTCGTAGGATTTTTTTATGTCCACAGCAGCTTTCATTTCTTCCTCGGAAGCATTTTCCGGAATAGTTGTCTTTGCATATTCGGACTGTGAAAAATCCAAATTTACAAAAACATAATTCTTTCCATACTTCTTTGAAAAATCTTTTGTCAGGACAATATTTTCCTTAAACGGACGGCTTGCCTCTGTCCAGTCATCTCCACTGAACAAAAGGTAAATATCCTTCTTTTGTTTTTTTGCAGCTTCCTTTGCATCATCCAAATCTGAATACCACTTTGCTGAGCCGCAAGAGGCAAATAGAAACGCAACCGCAAAAACCGCAGCAAAAAGTCCGCATTTTTTCATTTTTCTCTCCAAAAACTAATTAAAATATCTTATTCCTGCCGCGAAAATATTCTGGCAAGAGCTTTCATTTGAATCCGTTCCGGCAATATTCTTTATAAGATCCGCGCTTGAGCCGCCTTTGTCCATGCCCATTGTGCGCTCATTATGTCCCATTTTTCCAAGAATACGTCCGTCTGGACTTGTAAGCCCTTCAATTGCGAAAAGGCTTCCGTTTGGATTGTCCGGCTCTGTTATTGAAGGGATTCCTTCTTCATCTGCATACTGGCTGAAAACCTGCCCGTTTGCAAAAAGATTTTCAGCAAGCTCCCTGCTGATTACAATGCGGCCTTCTCCATGGCTTACCGGCACAAGATGAATCCTTGGAGCCAGAACACTCAAATCCTGCGCCCACGGACTTTTTGCGCTGACCATTCTAGTGCGGACAACCCTGCTTATATGCCGCCCGATTTTATTGTAGGTAAGGGTAGGCATATCCGCGGAAGGTTCTCTTATTTCGCCATAAGGAACAAGGCCTGTCTTTATCAGGGCCTGGAATCCGTTGCAAATTCCAAGCACAAGGCCATCGCGCTCCTTTAGCAGATTCATTATGCTGTCTGCAATTCTATGCTCCCTTATTACATTCGCGATATATTTTCCTGAACCATCAGGCTCGTCTCCTGCGCTGAATCCGCCCGGGAAAGCAAGAATCTGAGCCTTGTCAATTTCCGTCTTGAGCAGGTTCAAAGATTCTGTCAAATCCTGCGGAGTTCTGTTGCGGAACACAACAATCTTTGTTTCCGCGCCGTTCAGGTTAAATGCGCGCGCCATGTCGTACTCGCAGTTTGTTCCCGGAAAAACAGGAATTACAACATTCGGTCTTGCCTTTCCTAAAGAATATTCAAACGATGCGGAAGACTCCCTTGCCGCCGCCAATGACTCATGCTCTTTAAGCGCAAATTCCGGCAAAGGCGGCTGAAGCTCCGAGCCAGAAACCTGAGGAAAAACCTTCTCAAGCTTTGATTCCCATGCAGACTCAATTTCATCAAGGGAAATTTTCACATCCTCAATTTCAATGCACGGACTGCAGATTGTCTCTCCAATCTTGGAAACAGTTCCTTCAGAAAAATCTTTTTCCAAATCAAGCTCGGAATCAGACTCAACTATGATTGAGCCGTAAAGCGGTGTAAACAAGTCGCCCGCATCAGCCTGCTTCAGTCCAGAAACAGCAGTGCAGCTCAAAGGAATTGTGTCCAGGGAAACGCCTATTTTGTTTCCAAGCGACATTTTGCTCAAGGCTTCAGCGATTCCGCCGGCGCAGACTGGATACATTGCGCTTATTTTTTTAGCGGCATTAAGCCTATAAAGAGCCGCAGTATTTTTCTTGAACACTTCAAAATCAGGCGCAAGCTCAGCTGAATACGGAACGCTTACAAGGAAAATTTTACTTCCCGGCTTCTTGAACGAGCCGCTCACAACATTCTTTACATCATCAACATTCACAGCAAACGAAACCAATGTATGCGGAACATTAAGATTTTCAAAGGTTCCGGACATTGAATCTTTTCCGCCGATAGAGCCTGTTCCCATCGCAAGCTGCGCATCAATGGAGCCAAGCAGAGCCGCGGCTGAATATCCCCATGTTTTCTCATTTACAGCTCGTCCAAAAAATTCCTGGAAAGTAAGGCGGCAGGTATCAGTTTTTCCGCCCATGCAGGCAATTTTCGCAAGGCTGGAAAGAACCGCAACCTGCGCTCCGTGCCAAGCCGACCACTGGGAAACACGCGGATCAAAACCGTAGCTCATAAGGCTGACAGTAGAAGTTTCGCGCGGTGAAACAACTGGAATTTTTGCGGCCATGCCGGCTTCCGGTGTTCCCTGATATTTTCCTCCATAAGGCATAAGAACAGAACCTGCGCCGATAGAACCGTCAAACCGCTCGCCAAGTCCGCGCTGGCTGCAGCATGTCAAGTCATTCATATTGCAAAGCCAGGCTGCCTTTATGTCAGGAGCATCAGAATTTTCAGCAAGCACTTTTTCGACCGGCTCAAGAGGATGAACCAGCGGAGAATTTTTCTGCTCGGCAGGACTCTCTATTGAAGCCACAGCATGATGCTCTGCACCGGCCGCGTCGAGGAATGAACGGTCAATGTCCACAATTGTTTTTCCGCGCCATTTCATTACAAGCCTGTTTGTGTCTGTAACAACAGCGACAACGACTGCATTCAAATTTTCTTTATTACATTCCAGAATAAATTTCTGCGCATCTTCCTTGCGGACAACTACAGCCATTCTCTCCTGGCTTTCTGAAATTGCAAGCTCAGTTCCATCAAGACCTTCATATTTCTTTGGAACTGCGTCAAGATTTATATCAAGACCCGGAGCAAGCTCGCCGACCGCAACAGAAACTCCGCCCGCGCCAAAATCGTTTGAACGGCGTATCATGCGGCAGACATCCTTGTTTCTGAACAGACGCTGAATTTTTCGCTCCTCAACAGCGTTTCCTTTCTGAACCTCAGCAGCGGCAGTCGAAACAGATTTCACATCATGAACCTTTGACGAGCCTGTAGCTCCGCCGATTCCGTCGCGTCCAGTTCCTCCGCCAAGAAGAATGACAACATCGCCAGCCTCAGGCTCCTCACGCATAACCTGATCACAAGGGGCCGCCGCAATTACAGCGCCAAGCTCCATGCGCTTTGCAACATATCCAGGATGATAAATTTCAGCGACCTGCCCGGTAGTCAAGCCAATCTGGTTTCCATAGGAAGAAAATCCCTGGGCCGCCTCGCGTGTAATTTTCATCTGCGGAAGCTTTCCTGAAAGAGTTTGGCTTAGCGGAACTGTAGGATCTGCCGCTCCGGTAACACGCATTGCCTGATAAACCCATGAACGTCCGGAAAGCGGATCCCGGATTGCGCCGCCAATACAAGTTGCAGCTCCTCCAAACGGCTCGATTTCTGTAGGATGATTGTGGGTTTCATTTTTAAACTGCAAAAGCCAGCGCTCATCAGGCTCGCCGCTAGTATAATGAACATCTATAAAAACGGAGCAGGCGTTTATTTCCGCGCTAACCTCAAGATCATCAAGCTTTCCGTGCTTGCGAAGATATTTTGCGCCTATGCAAGCCATGTCCATCAATGTAACAGGCTTGTCCTTGCGGCCGGCATACATCTCTGCGCGGACTGCATTATAGCCTTCAAGCGATTTCTTCAGGACAGAAGCATAAGGGCCGTCTTCAATTTTTATATCATCCAGAACTGTAAGGAAAGTTGTGTGGCGGCAATGGTCAGACCAGTAAGTATCCAAAACACGTATTTCTGTAAAAGTCGGATCCCTGTTAACTGACTTAAAATAATCCTGCATGAATTTAACATCAGCCAGATCCATCGCAAGTCCAAGCTCCTTCCGGTACGAATCAAGCTCGCTTTCTGACTTTGAAATAAATCCAGAAACAACCGCAATATCAGCCGGCAAAGCGGCAGACATTTTAAGAGTTGCGGGCTTTGAACTGTCCGCAAGGCGGCTGTCCACCGGGTTTATAAGATACTTCTGAATTTTCAGCACATCGTCCGCAGAAACTTTTCCCTCAAGAAAAACAATTTTTGCGCACCTTACAGCAGGCGGTTCTGTTCCAACCTTTACAGCGGACTTCATTCCCTCCCGCAAAAGAGTAAGGCACTGCTCCGCGCTGTCCGCCCGCTGGTCATACTGTCCGGGAAGATATTCCCATATAATCTGCGTAGCTTCCGGCGGAACCTCAAGCGAATCGTAAAAAACAAAATCACTTTGAGGCTCAGAAAAAATTCTTACAGCGGAAGCCTTAGCAACCTCGTCTGAAACATTTTCTATGTCATACCGGTTGAAATAACGGACGCCGGTAACTCCACCAATTCCTAAAAAACCTGTAACCTCGGAAAAAATCCGCGCCGCTTCATTCTGAAAACCGGCCTTTCTTTCAACATAGATACGAAACATTCGCATATTCTATAGCAAAACAGGCGTTTGTTCAACGCAGACAGAAACACGCCCGTGAGCAGAATTTCCACCGGAAAAAGCACACAAAACTGCTTTCGCTCCATTCAATAAATTGTTGAAAAAAAATCACAGTTTGAATAACTTTATTTATATGAAGAAAAAACTAAAGCTTTTTAAGCAGTTTATTTACAGCCGCATTGTTTTCTGCTTTCTGCTGCTTGCGCTGCAAATCTGTATGTATCTGTTTTTCATAATAAAATTTTCTCCGTACTTCTTTTATTTCGCCGGAGTCAACTTGTTCCTAAGCTTTGTTTTTATGGCTTACCTTTCCAACTGCGAGGGAAAAAACGAATTTAAAATCGCATGGCTTCTTCCAACAATGATTTTTCCGCTTTTCGGAATTTCACTTTATATTTATACAAAAATGGCGACCCGGAATCTCAGGCTTAAGAATAAAATTGAGCAGAGCGAGCTTCAAACCAGGGAATTTGTCCCCGAGCCAGCAGAAACAAAGGATACTTTCCCAGAAATTTCCGACATTGCATTCTACCTTTATAAAAACGGAAATTTTCCTGCCTACACAGATTCCCGCGCTGAATATTTTTCATGCGGCGAGGATTTTTTTTCAGATTTTCTGCGCGAGCTTAAAAACGCCCGGAAATTCATTTTTCTGGAATTTTTCATAATATCGCCGGATTCCTCATGGGAAAAAATTCTTGAAGTTTTAAAAGAAAAAGTCCGCGGCGGCATAGAAGTCCGGGTTCTTTACGACGGAATCGGCTCCGCAATGGCATCAACAAGAATCTACCACAAATACCTGACAAGCCTTGGAATAAAGTCAGAAATCTATATGCCGCTCACTCCGGTTTTCAACTTGCAGCAGAACAACCGCGACCACAGAAAAATTGCAGTAATCGATGGAAAAATTTCCTACACAGGCGGACTGAACCTCGCAAATGAATACTTCAATTTTGGACAAAACAAGTTTTCATACTGGAAGGACTGCGCTGTAAAAATTCAGGGGAACGCAGTAAAAAGCTACACGGCTCTTTTTCTTCAAATGTGGAGCCTCGCAAAATCCTCTGAAAAAAATCCAGACAGAAACTACGGAAAATTTTTTCCGCCGGTACAAGAAAAATTCTGCGGCGGCGCTTTAATTCCTTATGCGGACAACGCCTACAATGAAAAGGACATCGCTGAAAATATATGCCTTTACATTCTGTCAAAGGCAGCAAAAAATATCTGCATAACAACTCCGTACATCATAATCGACAACCAGCTGAAAAGCGCGCTGATTTTTGCGGCGGGCAGAGGCATAAATGTTTCTTTGATTGTTCCCTCAAAGCCAGACCACTTCCTGACATTCTGCATCGGAAAAACATTTTTAAAGACACTTGTAGAAAACGGAGTCCACGTCTATCTTTATTTGCCGGGATTCATACATTCAAAAATCTTCGCAAGCGATGGAAAAATAGCGACTGTTGGGTCAATAAATCTTGACTACAGAAGCCTTTTCCATCACTTTGAGGACGGACTTTTAATTTACGAAAAATCCGTTGTAGAAAAAATTCAGCGCGACTTTGAAATTACAAAGCTCTCATGCAAAGAAATGACCGCCGAGGACTACAAGAAAATTCCGCTGGCTGTAAGAATCATCGGAAGAATTTTCAGAATCTTCGCGCCCTTGGTCTAAGACATCAGCTTGCAATCCACCACTCATACAGTTTTTTATCAAAGCCAAGCTCCGGATGAAAGCTAAGCGCAGTCTGGTTCTTATACTTTGCGGCGACAATTTTTCCGTCAACTTCCGCAAGAACCTCAACACCAGCTTTCACGCTTTCAATATAAGGCGCGCGGATAAAAGTCATCGGAATATTTCCAAGAGCGCCAAACGGAGCCTCTGTAAAAAAGCTTCCAAGCTGGCGGCCATAAGCATTCCGCCTAACACAAACAGGCATCGTTCCAAAATGAACACGGCCATCATTTGAAATTTTTTCAGCAAGGAGAATAAGGCCTGCGCACGTTGCAAGGACTTTTATTCCTGACTCAATTTTTTTCTTAAGCGGCTCAAACATTCCAAGCTCGCGCAGAAGCTTCCCTTGAACAGTGCTTTCTCCTCCAGGAAGAATAAGAGAGTCAAAGTCATTCTCCAGGTCTGATTTTTTTCTAAGCTCAAAGCAAGACACGCCCAAGGAACCAAGAATTTCTTCATGCTCTAAAAACGCGCCCTGAAGAGCAAGAACCGCAGTCCTCATTTTCCACGCTCCGCCATAAGAACAGCAATCTCGCTTTCGTTAATTCCAACCATGGCTTCACCAAGGTCTTCTGAAAGGCTGGCTATCAGCTCCGCATCATTGTAGTTTGCAACAGCCTTTACAATTGAGGCCGCTCTTTTCCTTGGATTTCCTGACTTGAAAATTCCGGAGCCAACAAAAACACCTTCCGCGCCAAGCTGCATCATAAGAGCCGCATCCGCAGGAGTCGCAACGCCGCCAGCTGCAAAATTAACAACCGGAAGTTTTTTATTCTCATGAACAAATTCCACAAGTCCGTAAGAAACCTGAAGTTTTTTCGCCTCTTCGTAAAGCTCGTCTTCCCGCATAGAAACTATTCGTGAAATTTCAGAATTCATCATTCTCATGTGCCGGACAGCCTGAATTATATCTCCAGTTCCAGGCTCGCCTTTCGTCCTAATCATCGAAGCGCCCTCGCTTATTCTTCTAAGCGCCTCGCCTAAATCTTTTGCGCCGCACACAAACGGAACCTTGAATTTTTTCTTGTTTATATGGTAAACATCATCAGCCGGAGACAAAACCTCGCTCTCATCAATATAATCAATTTCGATTGCTTCCAGAATCTGGGCCTCCACAAAATGCCCGATGCGGCACTTTGCCATTACCGGAATTGAAACAGCTTCCTGTATTCCTTTTATCATCTTTGGGTCGCTCATTCTAGAAACACCGCCAGCAGCCCTTATGTCCGCCGGTATGCGCTCAAGAGCCATTACTGCGCACGCTCCCGCTTCCTCCGCAATCTTTGCCTGCTCAGGAGTTGTAACATCCATAATCACTCCGCCTTTAAGCATCTGGGCTAGATTTTTATTCAGCTCATACTGTGTTTTTGATTCCATGTTTTTCTCCGTTAATTTTTATTCATGGAGAAAACTATCAAAAATCTGGTATGGTATAAATATTCAGTTTTGTCAAATTTACATAATACCAATAAAAAACGCTTCTACAAAAAAATCCCGGATAAAACCGGGAAATATTCTTGCGCAAAATCCTTTCAAGTTTTTAAATAAGCCTTAAGCTGCTCTATGTACTCTTCGCCGGTTTTTGACAGAATTATATTTTTTTTCAGTATATATCCAATTTCCATTATGCTGTTTGGATTCTCATCATCCGGCTTGAAAGGAACCGCGACAAAATCAGAGCCGTTAAGCTCCTCGCAAATTATTCCGGAGCAAAGAGTGTATCCATTAAGCCCCACCATGAGATTTAAATTTGTCGCACGGTCGCTTGTTTTTATTGTCTTTGGATATTCATTTTCCGTGAGAATTTCCTCGGCAAAATAAAACGAGCTGTTTCCGCCCTGATCAAAAGAAAGGCACGGATAGTCCTTCAGTTCTTCAAGGGAAATCGATTTTTTCCCCGCCAGCGGATGATTTTTCCAAAGATAAACATAAGCCTTGCAGTCAATAAGCTTTTTAAAGGAAAGATTATTCGCATTCAAGATTTTTTTGATTGCCTTCCTGTTAAAATCGCTCATGTAAATAACACCAATCTCGCTTTTCTGCGCCGCAACATTTTCAATCACATCAAGCGTTTTTGTTTCATAAATAGAAAATTCATACTCGGAAGTCCCGAATTTCTTAACAAGCTCAACAAACGATTTTGTGGCGAAAGAATAATGCTGGCATGACACACTGAATTTTTTCTTACGCTTGGACTCAGCTCCGAATTTTTCCAGGAGATTCTCATACTGCGCATAAACCTGGCGGGCATACTGGATAAATTCTTTTCCGTCCTGGGTTAAAGAAATTCCCTTGCTTGTGCGGTTGAAAATTGAAATATTAAATTCCTTTTCAACTTCTTTTATCGCCGCTGTAAGGGAAGGCTGGGAAATATAGAGATTTTCCGCCGCCTTGTTAAAGGAGCCGGACTCAGAAACGCCTATAATGTAATGAATCTGCTGCAATGTCATAAAAATATCCTAACACCTCTAATTTAGAGTTAACTATATTCAATAAAAAAATAGCTAATATTCGAGTTGCGTCTGTCAAAACTGAAAGGCAACTAAGCTGCCCCTATACGCAGCTTTGCCCTGGAACTATCATCGTTGCCGACACTTTTTACTAACTAACGATAGTTACAAGTTAATCTTACACCTTTTTTTCAAACTTCCGTTAGTTAGTTTCTCAAGAAGTCCGCGGCATCCTTCCATAATATCGTCAAATGTCTCATCAAAATTTCCTGTATACCAAGGATCCGCAATGTCTCTTGGGCAAGATGTAAAATCCAGAAGCCTAAAAACATTCCTTCTGGAGCCGCCTCCAAGAATCCGCTGAATATTTTTTATATTAAAGCAATCCATTCCAATTATAAAATCATATTTTTCAGCATCATCTCTTTGAATTTGAGCGGCCCTGTGATTAAAGACCGGAATTTTCTGCTGCGAAAGCTTCTTTAGAGTTTCAGGATGAGGCGGATTTCCTATTTCCTCTGTGCTTGTGGCTTTTGATTCAATAAGAAAATCGTTCTCAAGTCCGGCTTCCTTTACAAGAAATTTCATTACAAATTCAGCCATTGGAGAGCGGCAAATATTTCCGTGGCAAACAAAAAGTATCTTAGTCATACCAGTCTATTCCAAAATCGTAATTTCTACACGGCGGTTTTTTGCCTTTCCCTCTGAAGTTGAATTGTCCGCGACAGGCTTTGTTCCGCCCGAACCTTTGCAGATAAATTTTTCACGGGGAACGCCTCGCTGAATTAAAGCGGCGGCAACAGAATTGGCGCGCTCAACAGAAAGCTTCATCTCGCCCTTCTCGTAGCCGACGCTCGCAGTATGTCCTTCAACCAGAAACATCTGGCCAGGAGCTTCTTTTAAAACCTGCGCAATCTGATCCAGCCGCTCATTTTCTCCAGGCAAAAGCTCCGCGCTGTCAGGCTTGAAATTTAAATTCTGCATTGTAAGCCGAATTCCTGCCGCCGTGTTTTCTACAATAACTTTTTTTCCTGAGCCGGAATTTGAAAGAGCGCCTTCGCCTGATGAAATCTTCGACTGAATTTCATGCGCGGACTTCTTTTCCTTACGAGGCTGAATCCTTGCTTTTTCAGAACTTCCGGCAAGGCCTTCTCCATCTTTTGCTCCCGAAGACTGAAAGCCTGGCTTTGCAGATTTTACTTCCGCGGAATCCATGCCAGAATCAAAACCGCCTTTTTTCACGCCAGCGGATTTTTTTTCATTTCCAGTGCTGACGATTTCTTCCGCCGGCTTTTCAAGAATATCCTTGAGCTCTTTTTCTGAAACAGAAGCTATGCGCTGCAACGCCGGAAAAAGTTTGCTCCTGTCATAAGCCGGAGGATATTCCGTGAACATAGAAATCGAGCCTTTAAACGAATAGCTGTTGCCGTCATTGTAAATAAAAGTCTCATCAACCATATCGCGGACAACAAGCGCGTTTCCGCTCTTTTTGCTCACATACATTGTCGCCTTGTGGCTTCCTTGCGCAGACTTCAGTTCTCTGTCGCCTGCAAAATCCCAGTAGGAAATTCCATAGCGAGTCGCCCACTGCGCGCTAAAAACATAGACTTCCTCTCCGTTGAAAACTTCATCCTTAAGATAAGTGTACTCCACAAGAATCGGAAGCTTTGTGAAAATTCCCTTGTTAAGCGGATCAACAACACGCTCGGCCTTTGCCTGCCACTTGTCCCCGATGCTTATGCGCTGATTTGTAAACGCAGGAAAGCTTCTGAATGACGGATAGCCGTTGTCAACAATCATCGTCAGCTCTCCTTCCGAAGAAATCTTAAAGCTTGAAGGAACCGCTCCGTTTATGCCAAGATTGACTTTCATTGAATTCCGCTTTGTGGCTTCGTCGATAAAAAAGCTTCCGTCATAATACCTATCTGAAATTTTTCCGCCGGAAGGAACAGAAGTCGGAGCAATAAAAGATCGGACTTCCCTGCTGACAAGCCCGGTATATTTTCCATTGTCATAACGCCTTACATCCGTGCGCTCAATATAAACATAGCTTCCGCTTCCATTGTATTTCAAAAGCACATTCTGGCAAAAAATATTCTGGCAAAACAACAAAAGCATTATCGGCAAAAAAATTTTCTTCATATTCAGATTATCGGCAGTAATGACATATTCTTTCATTTTTTATAGAATGTGCCGCATGACAAAAAAGAGCACATCACTAATAAGGACTCATCTTCCCGGATTCTACAAGACACTGTTTTCTCTTGCAGTTCCGATTACTCTTCAAAACCTAATGCAGGTTTTTGTAAATATGCTGGATACAATCATGGTCGGACAGCTCGGGGCAGCAGAAATCGCGGCTGTAGGTCTTGGAAACCAGATTTATTTTATACTGACCATGATTCTGTTCGGAACATCTTCAGGCGGCGCGATTTTTATTTCACAGTTCTGGGGAAAAAGGGACATAGGCGGAATTCAAAAAACGCTCGGAATAATGCTCGGATTCTCAATTTTCGTTTCAATCATTTTTACAGCAGCGGCCTTGTTCGCCCCAACGTTTTTAATCGGTCTTTATTCAAAGGATTCCGTTGTTATCTTTTACGGCGCAAAATACTTAAGGTATGTGGCAATCAGCTATATTTTTCTGGCGATAACATTTCCGCTTGAATTCGCATTTAAAAGCACGAGCCATGCGTATCTTCCGATGATATGCACTGCAATTTCAATTATACTGAACGCAGTTTTCAATTACATTTTTATATTCGGGCTAGAGACAGATTTTTTCACAGTCGCGCCGATGGGTGTCGCAGGAGCCGCAATCGGAACTGTAATTTCAAGGGCAGTCGGAACAACAGTTCTCTTGTTGTATTCCTATCTAAAAAAATTTGAAATCCTAGGCTCTTTTAAAAACTATTTTTCATTCAGCAAAAAATTTGTCTTGAAATACATTTCAGTCGCACTGCCAGTCCTGCTGAATGAAACAGCCTGGGGAATGGGAATAACATTTCAGAATTCAATCTTCGCGCACAAGGGAACCGACGCAATCGCCGCATTCAATATAACAGGAACAATCTCGCAGCTGACGTGGGTTTTCTTCATAGGAACAGGAAATGCCGCAGGAATAATCCTAGGCAAAAAAATAGGCTCAGGAAACTTTGAAGAGGCAAGGCTGTACACTTACAGGTTCGCATGGTTTCTTCCGGCGTGCGCGGCTGTTATCGGCCTTTTTCTTTTTCCGCTTTCCGCAACGCTCCCTTACATTTTCAATGTAGAAAATTCAATTCTAATGCAGGCAAAAAAAATGCTCACAGAACTGATTTGCTTCTATCCGTTCAACGCGTTCTGTATGTTCTTTATCGTAGGATTTTGCCGAGCCGGAGGAGACACAAAGTACGCCGCATTCCATGACATTTTCTGGATGTGGTGCGTTGCAATTCCCGCCGGATACATCGCGGCCTTTGTTTTCCATCTGCCGGCAAGCTTCATATACCTGTGCCTGCTTTCCGAGGGGCTTTTAAAAACTTTCGCAGGACTGCTGCGCCTCAAGTCTGGAAAATGGCTCAGAGACATCACGGGCTAAGAATGACAAGAATTGTGCAAGCCTCATCCAGCGGCGATTTCTTTCTTAAGGCTGAAAAATTTCTCTCGCCACATGAAAAAATATGCAGCCATCTTATGCAGATGGCAATGCAAAAAAGCAGCAGCCTCTATATCGTTTTCGGCACTGAAATTTCCGGCGTTCTCAGCATCTCAGAGTCCGGAGCAATCGAAAGCTTTATTCCAGATATAACAAAAGAAACTGAAAGCGCGCTTGCCAAATTTTTTTCCGGAAAGAAAATCTCTTGCATAGCCGCAGAAAAAAACGAGGCTGAAAAAATAAGAAGTCTCATTTTCAAGCTGAAAAAAATTCAGCCGGACGACATCAGGAGCATGATTTTCATGGAATACACAGACAGCGAAAAAAGCTTCCGGCAAAACCAGCAGAATTCCGGCCTAGAGACGCAGATATCAGAATGTTCCGTTCAGGACGCTGATAAACTTTTTCCGCTGCACATTTCCTATATGCAGGAAGAAGTTCTGCCCGAATGGAAGAAAATAAATCCCGCGCTTGAAAGACTGAACCTTGAAAAAATCCTCCGCACACAGAAAGTTTTCGCAGCAAAACATGGAAACATATTCTGCTCAAAAGCCCAGACAAACGCAGTCGCCAAAGAATTTGTCCAGATTGGAGGAGTTTTCACACAAAAAGAATTCCGCTCAAAAGGATTAGCCTCGCGCCTTGTAAGAAAAATCGCGGAGGAATTTCAGCGGCATGGAAAAAAGACAGTTCTCTTTGTAAACAAAAAGAACAGGCCGGCAATCCGCGCATACAGAAAAGCCGGCTTCATGCCGTTTGGAAAATACGAGATGCTTTACTACAAGTAAGGGCTAGCGTTTCTCCCTGTCCATAACCGCATCGATGCAGGAAATGCAGGCGCCTCTAAGACCGCTCTTTTCAAGAGAATCCACGCCCCGGATTGTAGTTCCTCCCGGAGAGCAGACAGCATCCTTCAAGGCTCCCGGATGAAGCCCTGTCTCAAGCTGAAGCTTTGCGCTGCCGAGCATCGTCTGGGAAACAATCCTGTAGGCCGCCTGCCTTGAAATTCCGTACTTGCAGGCAGCATCCGCGTAAGCCTCAATTATCAAATCCATGAACGCAGGACCGCAGCCGCTTATCGCTCCGCCAATTCCCATAAGCCTTGACGGGAGCTCCTCAATAATTCCAAGTGAAGAAAACAAGTCCTTTATTTCCTCAAGCTCTTCCGGCTTCAGAGAATTCTCTTTTTCAAAAAGCATCACGCCCTCGCCAACCATCGCCGGAGTGTTCGGCATTACGCACTGGATACGGACAGAACTTCCAAGAGCCTTGCAGAACATCTCGTAGTTCCAGCCGGCCGCAACAGAAACAAGCACTTTTCCAGAAAGGCTGCCCTTGAGCTCAGCTAGAACTTCCTCTATCTGATAAGGCTTGCACGCCATTATAAAAACACCGCAGTTTTCCGCCAGAGACGAAAGGCTTCCGCACGGAACAAAGCCCAGCTCCTGCGAATTTTTTCTGAGCTTCTCCTGGTTCGGAGCAAAGGCGAAAAGATTCTCTGCGCGGACTTTTCCGGAGCCTATAAAGCCGGATGCAATCGCCTTAGCCATGTTTCCCATTCCAATGAATCCGATTTTCATTTTCCGCCTCCCATTATGGCATTGAACAGGGCGTTCTCATCAGCGGTAAAAACTGTCGCCCTGAGCTCGCCGCTAGCAAGCTTTTCCAGCGCCCTTTCTTTTCTGCCGTTCGCAAGGACAAGCGGAATTCCAGATGCCGTGGTTTTTTCCGCAGCCTCAATCTTCGTGGAAATTCCTCCTGTTCCGAATGAGCTTTTTCCGCCTATAGTAATCTGCTTCTTAAGCTCGCTGATATTTCCGACAGTCTCGACAAGCGAGGCATTCTCATTGGTCTTGGGATTGTCCGTATAGATTCCGTCGATGTCGCTGAAAAGAATAAGAAGATCCGCGCTCCAGAGAACCGCCGTAAGCGCGCTCAGGTTGTCGTTGTCCCCAATGCAGAATTCGTCAGTCGCAACCGAATCGTTCTCGTTTATAACCGGAACAACGCCCTCGTCAACAAGCGTGAACAAAGTGTTTCTTATATTCAGGGTGCGGTGGGAATCCATGAAGTCCTCCTTCGTAAGAAGAAGCTGAGCCGCATGAAGCCCAAGGCCGCCGAACGCCTCCCGCCACTTGTCCATCAGCTCGACCTGGCCGATTGCGCACAATGCCTGCCTGTAATGTATGTCTCCCTTGTGGGCCCAGCCTTTTATAGTGGAAAGACCTGCGACCTGCGCCCCGGAGGAAACTATCACAATCTGCTTTCCTCTTGAAATCAAGGCTGCGCACTCCGAGGCGAACGTCCCCATGAAATCCACGTTGATTGTCCCGTCATTCTTTGCAAGCGTGTTGCTTCCAATCTTTATTACAATTTTTCTAGCCCCGTCTATGGCTTCTTTAGGTGTCATAAGTTTTCCTTGAATTTTATTGCCATCAATTCCGAGTAATTTATAATTCGATATAGACCCCGGAATTATGGCTATTAATAACTTTATACCACAAAGGCTGTTTTTATAAAAGAAGCAACGGAATTCCCGGGAGCATTTTGCTTTCCTCTGGAACTCCCGGAACTTTTATGAAACATTGAGTTCTATATAAGGACGGCAAAGAGCGGCGCAAGGGCAACTGTAATAATTCCCGCAATTCCCACAGCAAGACCGCTCACAGCGCCTTCCGTCTCGCCCATTTCAATCGCCCGGGATGTTCCAAGCGCATGGGATGCAGTTCCAATGGCCGCGCCTTTTGCCACCGGATCCGTTATCCTGAAAATCCTGCATATCTGGACGGCGAAAAGATTTCCAAGGTTTCCTGTAAGGACGACCATCACAACGATGACCGGAACCATTCCGCCAAGCTCCTCTGTTATGCCGAGAGCAATCGCAGTTGTAACAGATTTGCCAAGCAAAGAGACATACTCCGTGTGTCCAATATTAAGCAGACGGCAGAACAAAAAAATCATGGCGAGATTAGCCACAACACCGCAAAGAATTCCGCACAGAACAGCAGGCCAGCTTTTTCTAAGCTTTCCGCACTGCTCGTACAGAGGAACCGCAAGGCAGACCGTCGCAGGCGTAAGAAGGCAGGCCACAAAATCCGCGCCATCGGCATAGGAATTATATGGAATGTCCGCCGCCATCAAAAAGGCAATGCAGACAACAATCGAAACAATCAGCGGACTGAACAGAAAAAAACGAGTCTTGCGGCTGATAAAAATTCCAAGCGCATACGTTCCCAGAGTCAAAAAAATTCCAAAATACTCAGAATCTGTTAAAAAATCCTTCATGTCTAGTCCTCCCCGGAATTTTTTTTGTTAAGCAGCCGCATCACAAGCTGCACAGCGTGTCCGGTAACAACCATGACAAAGAAAGTCGTGGCAGCGGCAATCAGCACAAAGCGGACTCCGTGGCTTTTCATAACAGGAATCGCAGTCATGAAGCCGACGCTTGAGGGAACAAACATCACCGGCATCACTGCAAGAAGAAATCCCGCGGCTTCCTTAACCTGATGAAGCTTTATCAGTCCGGTCCTAAGCCCCATAAAGAGAATCGCAAGTCCGTAAATGCTGGCAGGAACGGGCAGGGGAACAACCCTGTGCAGAATTTCCCCCATAAACGAAATTGAAACTATAAGCGTAAACTGAAGCACGTATTTCACATTTACCTCCATGCAGAATCAAAGCTCTGAAATTTTTTCAATCAAAAGCCGCGGCGTAAGGGAAAAGCTGCTCTTTACTTTTTTCGAGGCGAAACTGTGCGCCAGGACTGCGGTTACAGCAGCATCCGCGCAGCTATATCCCTGGGCAAGAAGAGAAGCCGCAAGCCCTGCAAGAACATCGCCCGTTCCTCCTTTAGCAAGACAATTTTCACCGTAGGGATCAAAATAAATTTTTACACGGCCATCGTTTTCTGACCACATTCCAACCAAGGTTACTGCGCCTTTTAAAACAAGCACCGACTCCTTGAACTTTCCGCAGAAAAGCCTTGCAAGAGCGAGCCTGTCTTCAACAGTCTTCTCAACTGAAAATTTTCCAAGCCCGCAGTTCTCAAGCAGGACAGAAAATTCCCTTGGATGCGGAGTGAGAACAAAATTTCCGCGCTCCTCAAGAAGGCACAAAATTTCCCTATAGTAAAAAATATCAGCGTCAAGAACACATGGAATATTTTTGTTTTCAGTCAAAAAAGTAAAATACTTTTTGAACGCGCTGTTTTTTCTTCCAAATCCGCAGCCAAGCGCAAGAGCCGTTGTATTCCCGGGAATCTCTTTGGAAACCATAATATCCATAGAGCCGGAATCCTGAATACCTGCAATAGTGGCCAGCCCTGCACCAAAAGCAAATGCGGCGCTTGCGGCGATTCTTGCAGCTCCGGTTTTCTCGCCGGCGACAACAGCGACATGGCCGAAAGTCCCCTTGTTGACATTCTGCATTTTCCGGACAGGAAGCTTCATTTCATCCTTTTCAAGCAAGAATGCAGAGGGAACAGCGTAAAATTCAAAGTTGTTCCTGCTTATTCCAAGATTGCAGACTGAAAGCTTTCCGCAGAAATCCTTCGCCTTGTCGCTGAACAGGCTTAGCTTCAATGCGCCCATTACAACAGTCTCGTCCGCGCGGAAAACAGTTTTTCCGTTTCCTGCTGAATCAAGTCCGCTGGGAACATCGCATGAAACCTTGAAGGCTTCTATTTTATTTGCGCAATTGATAACAGCCTCAGACTCGGCATCCAGCGGCAAGTGAAAACCGCTTCCGTAGATGCAGTCAACCACAGCGCAAATATCAAAGCTTTTTTCTTCCACAAAGGAATCCAAGTCATAAGGGGAAACAAAGGTCGCTCCAAGAAGCTCCGCCCGCTTTTTTTGGACTGCCGCAATTTCAGAAACCGGGCCGCCAATGCAGCAGACCGCCACAGAAAAATCATGGCATGAAAGCCGACGCGCAAGAGCATAGCCGTCCGCTCCGTTGTTTCCACGGCCAGCAAGGATTAAAACACAGGGCCGGCTTATATAACGCGCGCTCTCATGAAAAACGTGAGGCATTACACAAGCCTCAAGCCCCTGCGCCGCATTCTCCATCATGAGTTCTTCTGTCAAAAAAAATTTCTCACGGGCCGTTTTATCAAGAGCCCTGGTATCAGAAAAAACATTTTTCATATCAAAACCATACCGCTCAAAGCAAAAGAATATTTTCAAGCAATACTATAAAGACTTAAGAACTTAAAAGCAACGCAAGTATTTCTTTTTCAAGAGCCGCAGGATTTTTTCTTTCTTCCGCAGAAACAAAGAAAGTTTTCAAGGGAAGCATTGGAGAGGAGGAATAAAAAATTATTTTATCAGAAAGCATGGCGGCCTCCTTTATTTCATTCGCAGCAAAAATCACAGTCCGGGGACTTTCCTCCTGCTGTCTTAAAATATAATCAATGCATTTCTTTTTTACTGAGAAATCTAAAAACTGAAATGACTCGTCTAGCAAAAGAATTCCGCATGGAAACGCCACGGCCCGCGCAAGTGAAACCCGCTGCCTTTCTCCGCCTGAAATTTTTTCAACTGAAGATTTTTCCTTTCCATCTAAGCCAAAGCTATTTAAAATACTACGCGCCATATCAAGCGATTTTTTTCTTCCAAAAATATTCAAAAGCGGCAGCTGCACATTTTGCAAAACATCAAGGCACAAAAATAAATTCGGCGTCTGCATCGAATAAGAAACTGGAACAAAATTTTCAGAAATAAAGTCAAGCAGCGTTGTTTTTCCGCTTCCGCTTGGCGCGATAACCGAAGTTATTTTTTTTATCTCAAAAGATTCTGAGTAGTTTTTAAAAACAAATTTTCCATTGCGCTCAGAGCAAAAATTTTTTATTTCCACAGAAAATTCTTTTTCCAATGAAATGTTCGGCAGCTTAAAAAAATCAGACTGAAAATAAAAATTCACAAAGCCCCTGTAAATTCTTTTTGAAGCGCAAAACAAAAGCAAAAGCAGCCTTTCACTAAAAAAGCCAAACAAGACAATAAAAACAGTAACAGCGAAAACTTTTGAAATCTCAAGGACAACCTGAAAATTCTGAAGCCGTCCTCCAAGCGCGAATTTCGGAACAGAAAGAACTTCCGCGGCGGCAACAGCTTTCCAAATCATTCCGCAGGAATTTTTCAGCGCATCCTTTAAGAATTTCTGCGCGTAGGGAATTTTCAAAAACAAAAATTTTTGCATTTCTGTGATTTTATAAATTTTACAGACAGTCTCCATTTTTTTATCCTGAAATGAAAATCCAGAGAATGAAGATGTAAAAATCACAGGAAAAGCCAGAAGAACCGCGGCAAGAACAGGCACAAAATCAGAGCCGGCCCAAAAAAGAACAATCAAAATCACAGAAACCAGCGGAACAGATCGGACTACTGCAAGCGGAAGCTCAAAAACAGTTTTCAGGACAGAAAATTTCGCACACAAAAAACCAAGCAGAATTCCCAGAAAAGCTGAAATAAAAAAAGCGCAGAAAGCCCGGAAAAAAGTAAACGCCAAGGACTTTAGAAACAACTTTTCCGAGGCAAGAGCAAAAAAATCCGCCGCCACAGACTCTGGAGACGGAAGAATCAAGGGAGAGTCCACCGCCAATGAAGAAAGCTTCCAGATAAAAACAATGGCGGCCGCAGAAAAGGCAAAAGCTTTTATTCTATTCAAAATAAAATCCGCTGTCCGGAAGTTTTCCGCCCACAGAAGCCGGCTCAAATTCCATAAACACAGAAAGCAGTTTTTCAATTCCGAATCTTGCCTGCTCTCCTGTCTCAAAGACAAAGGCGCATCTTGGAACTGCCTTTTCCACAATCCCGGAATTCAGTCCGAGCTGAAATTTTTCAGCAAGCAAGCCCGCCTGCCTTGGATTTTTCAATGTCCATTCCGAAGCTCTTTTATATTCCTCAAGAAATCTTTTTACTTTTTCAGGATTCGAGCTTGCAAAATTCGCGTTGACCGCAATAACTGTCATAGGAAAAGTTTCAATTCCAGAAAGCTCAAAAAATTCCTTTTGAAAATCAACCGCCCTGAAAATGGCGCTGTCTTTTTCACAGGCGACAGTTGCAAACGGCTCAGGAACAACCGCATACCGAATTTTTCCAAGAATCAAGGACGGCGCAATCTCTACATTCGGAACTGAATAAGAAATCTGAACGCTGTCTTTCTCTCCGTCAAATTTTATTTTGTTCTGACCAAGAATATAGCGGAACATAAAATCAGGAGTAGCTCCCTGGCCTGCGACAAAAACTTCTTTTCCCTTTAAATCTTCCAATGATTTTACAGAGGAATCTTTTGTCACAAGGCTCACCATTCCATTTCCGCAGACAGCAGCCACTACAACCGCGCCTTTGTTCACATTATAAATTTTTGCCGCGATGTTCGGCGGAAGAAAACCTATCTCAACTTCTCCCTTTATAAGCTTCGGCAAGAGAAAATTTGCGCCGGAAAAAATTTCGTAGTCTTCATTGCTGCAAAAATTTTCTATTAAATACGCAGAAGGAATTCCGCTAGGCCCCTTCAAAACACCAATTTTCTGAGAAACACAAAAACACAGGCTAAAAAACAAGGAAATAAAAAAGCAGGCTATTTTCTTCATAAATGATATATTAATATTTTTTTAAATTTTATAGAAGCCAAAACAAAATTTTCCACTTGAAATAAAAAGCAAAGTTCTATAAGATATACAGCAAGCAGTTTTCCTGCATTCGGGGTATTAGCTCATCTGGTAGAGCGATTGGTTCGCAATCAATAGGTGGTCGGTTCGAGTCCGATATACTCCATATCAGAGCAGCAAGCCCTTTCAGGATTTTCAATCTTTTCAATCTAGGAGAGGAAATGCTAAAAAAAATCATCAAATTCTTTAAAGCACTTAATTCAAATTCAAAGCCATCGGAAATCGCAAACGCACTCAGCCTGGGGATTATGCTTGGATTCATTCCTAAGAACAATGCCCTGTGGTTTTTGATTTTTATTTTCTTCTGCTTTGTAAGAATAAACAAAGGACTTTATTTTGTCGCAATGATTGCGGCATCTCAGTTTGCATGGCTTCTGGATTCTAAATTTGACGCAATCGGGCTTTATATCCTGAATTATGCTCCCTTAACAAAAACATTTTCAATGCTCATTGACATTCCGTTTGTAGCATTCACAAAATTCAACAACACAATCGTTATGGGCTCATTTGTATTTTCTCTTCTTATTTATATTCCATGCTTTATACTTGGAGTCGTATTCGTAAAATTATGGCGCAAATATTTTTCATCGATTTTTGCACGCACACCTTTAGCAAAAGCAATAGCAAAGATTCCGTTTGCTGAAAAAATCACAGGCCTTATGAAGGACAGCAGCTTATGAAAAAAAACAAATCCAAAAAAGAAAAACTTGTTTCAGCAAAAAAGCTCCCCGGAATATTTAAGAAAGTCTATCCGCAGAAAAAACTTGAAACTAAAATTTACAAGAAAATTTTTATTTCAGCAGACCTTGAGCTAATAAAATCGCTTTTTGAGCCTCATCCGCAAAAACAGGGAAATCTTTTCATTCCGCGCGACAAGCAAATTCCAAAAAAGCAGCTGAAAAAACTAAAGTCGATTGCAAAAGAAATAAAAAGACAGAAACCTTCGTTCAAGCTTGTTCCGTTTGCCGCAACAGCCGGAATAATCGCGGCCACAGTGATTCTTTTTATAACATTCAAGAATGTAGTTGCAAAAAAAGCCATAACCGGCGCAATGCAGGCCGCCTTTGGAGCCAAAACCGAGCTTTCTTCTGTAAACATTGAGCTGTTCGGAGGAAGCATAACTATAAAGAATCTTCAGCAGGCGAACAAAAATTCTCCCATGAAAAATTTATTTCAGGCTGAAAAAATAGAAATCAGCTTCAACCTTACAGAAGCCCTGCGCGGAAAATTTGATGCTGAGAATATCGAGCTTTCAGGATTTGAAGTAAATACAGAAAGAAAAACTTCCGGCGAGCTTCATAAAAAACAAAAGAAACAGAAAGAGAAAAAAACTAAGTCTGAAAGTTCCTTTGACTTTTCCCAAAAAAAGAACGAGGCTCTCAATGCTGCAAAAAATTCAATACAAGAAGTCTTCGCAGAATATAATCCGCAGAATATAATAAAAGACCTTGAAGGCAACTTGAAATCTCCAGAAACAGCTAAGCAAGTTCAGGCGGAAGCGGAGGCGCTTGTCTCAAAGTGGAAAAACAAGCCAGAAGAGCTTGAAACTCAGGTAAAAGATTTTGACAGCAGCGTGCGCACTGTTCTTGACACCGACTGGGGAAACATAAATGACATTGCAAAGCTAAAACAGGCTGTTGAAAATGTAAATTCCGCAATGGAAAAAAGCAAGTCGCTTACAAAAAACATTCAGTCAGCAGCCAGCGATGTAAAGTCAGATTCTAAGAAAATAAGCGGGCTTTCCTCGCAAGTAAAAAATGCGATAGCCTCAGACAATGCCCTAATTAACAGCCAGCTCTCAAAAATCACTTCATTTAAAATTTCAGATGGAAAAAAGATTCTGGGAAACACACTGGACAGCGTTTTTTATTCTATGGCAGGAGATTATTATCCATATATAAAGCAAGCCGCGGACTACGCTCTTCAGGCAAAAGCATCTTCTACAAAGACTGAAAAAACTAAAACCAAAAAAGAAAAAAAGCAGACAATTTCAAGAGCAAAGGGAACTGATGTTTACTGGAAGCAAGACAGAGTTCCTAAATTCCTAATTGAAAAAGTAAGCTTCTCTGGCCTGAATCTTTACGGAAACGGAACTGACATTACAAACGACATGGACAAGCGCGGAGCTCCGGCATTAATAAACGGCGGATATTCAACAAAGAAGCAGACTCACAAGGTGAATGTAACTGTAGACACAAGGTCAAAAACACAAAATCCTTTGGTCAACGCAGATTATTCTGGAGATAATTTTCCAATTAAATTTTCAACGCCTTACCTTGGACTGAATTCAAGCACTGCGGCAGACGCAAGAGGAACAATTGAAGACGACGGAAGCATAAAGCTCAAGGCAAAATTCAATCTGAAAAACATTTCGTTTTCTTCTGAAAGCTTCGAGCCGAAATTTGCATACAGCCTTTATAAAACCGCGCTTTCAAACATAAATGACCTCAATATAGAAGCGGCGGCTGTTTTCAATGGAGAAGAGAAATTCAATATTTCAGTTGATTCCGATCTTGATAAAAAATTCATCAAGGCCCTGAAAGAAACAGCGGACAAGGAAATTTCATCGCTTGTTTCCGAAGCAAAAAAAGAAATTGCGGCAACGCTCAATGAAAAAACAAACGGAGCAACAGAAATAATTTCAGAATTTGTGAACATTGAGAACGGAATAAACCGCCAAAGCGTAAACATGGACAAGCTGAATTCACTTCTTGAAAAAAAGAAAGCCGACCTTCAGAAGCAGATTGAGGCAAAAACAAAGAATGCGGCAGAAAAAGCACTTAAAGACGCAGGCATTTCAATTCCAAACAACAAGGCACTTAACAACTCTATTGAAAAAGGAGCAAATTCTTTAAAGGGTTTATTTAAATAGCCCAAATTTCAAGTTACAACTAAGCTGCCGCTTTAGCGGCAGCAAAACTGAGTGTTTTTGCCAGCTGCCTCTCTCCTTGCCATTATTTTTTTAGTCATTATTAAAACCCGTAATTAAAGTTAAACAAAAACTAACAAGAGCGAAAAACAGAATCTATTGACATTTACCCTGCAAAACTATATAAATACAAAAAATGGGGGGGGGTAAGAACGTAATTGTTCTTCAAATTAGGAGGAACCCAACATGAACTCTGAAGATTCTGTTCAAAAAACCGCCATTACAGAGAGCAACAGCACGGCAACGCTTATCTCCCTTCTTTGTGTTTCCGTTATTCCTTTTGTCATTGGTCCTATTTATATGATTATGACAAATATTCTTACTCCGCAGGAAGTACTTAGCTCTTTAGCTTATCCAAGCTGTATTTTCTGCCATCTTCTGGCTATCATAATTCCTGTTGCCTACTCAAGCATTCTCGAGAAAAAGCTTAAGTCTTACGACGGAACTGAACAGTCAAAAAAATCCTGCAACAATTATGTTTCGCTTTCAAGGAAGATTATCGTTGGATATAACATCCTGCTTTCCATTATAATTCCTCTTTCAATTGCCAGCTCCATCACCTCACGCGGACTTACATTCTCTGCGTTTGGAGATCAGAAACCGCTGCTTTCGCTGACACTGATTTATTTAGGCCTGATATGCCTTTACAGCATCGCCTTTTATACTCTTTACAATTCATTGCTTGAAAGAAATCTGTATTATCTGCCGTTTGACAAAACAAACATGACTTCCTCAAACAAAGAGCGCCTTATCCTGATGACAACATTGAATTTAATCGGCTCATTTCTTCTTTTGAACGGCTCAATGTCTGTTCCTAAGCTGATGAACCAAAACCAGTTCATGGAATTTCTTTCAGTTCTTATTCCTATTGAAGTTCTTTCTATTGTAGCGATTGCAATCACAACAATTACGAACACAAAGGATATTGCAAAGAACCTTGATTCTGCAAATGAAGTCATCTATTCCCTTGCGCACAAGAACTACCAGCTTGAGCCGATTCCTGTTGTCACAAGAAATGAATTCGGACTTCTTACAAACAACCTGAACCGGGCATTTAAAGCCGTAAAAGAAATTTTCTCAGAAATAAACATAAACGTCTCTTCAACACTCACTGTCTCAAGAGATCTTGAGGGAAACATTGACAGCTCTGTAACAGAAATTCAGGGAGCAAAGGACATTGCCAATTCCGTAAAGACCGAAATGACAAACCAAGTCGCCGGAGTAGAGGAGGCAAATGCCACTGCGAACGAGATTATCCAGCACATCCGCCATCTGAACAACGAAATTGAAAATCAGACTTCTGCAATCACGCAGTCATCTGCCGCAATTGAGGAAATGGTCGCGAATGTTGACGGAGTAACAAACATTCTTAAAAAGAACAACCAGACTACGCAGGATCTTGAAGCCGCGGCAGACAGCGGAATGAAAAAAGTGCAGGAAGCCTCGGACTTGTCAAAGGATGTTCTTTCCAAATCAACGCTTCTTCTTGACGCAAGCAAAATCATTCAGGACATTGCAAGCCAGACAAGTCTCCTCTCAATGAACGCCACAATCGAGGCGGCGCACGCTGGAGACGCAGGAAAAGGATTTGCGGTTGTCGCGGAAGAAATCAGAAAGCTTGCGGAGCAGACAGACACGCAGTCCAAGTCAATTGAAAAAGACCTAAAGTCTCTTTCTGAGTCAATTGCGGCTGTTGCAGACAACACAGAAAATGTTTTGAAGCAGTTCAACGTAATCTACCAGCTTTCACAGAAAGTAAAGCACGAGGAAACTATTATTTCCAATGCAATGACAGAACAAACCGAAGGAAACAAGCAGATTCTTGAGGGCATCGGCCTTATAACAGATTCCACAAACTCTGTAAAGGACGGAGCAAGCGAAATGCTTCATGGCGGCGAGCAGATTGTAGTTGAAATGGAAAACCTGAACAAGGCAACTCTTGAAACAAACGAAAAAATGGACAGCATAAAAGAAAGCCTTAACAATATAAACAGCACAATTTCAACTGCAAAGAACCATGTTTCTAAAAACACAGATGGTGTTGAAAAGCTCAGCAACGAAATGAGCAGCTTTAAGTTCTAAAAAAGCTTATCCGCACAGAAAACAAAAAAAACACGCCGGACTTTTTCAAGTTCTCGGCGTGTTTTTTTTAGCCCATCAGTTATTCAATCCTATACGCAGCTGCAAAAACTATATCTCAACTTCTCCCTGATAGCACATCTTTGTGTTTCCAGTAAGCAAGACTGTTTCGCCGGTATATTTTACAATCAGGTTTCCACCGCGGACCTTTACAGTTATATCCTGATTTACAGGAGAAAAACCATTTATAACAGAAGCAACAGCGGCGGCGCAAGCTCCAGTTCCGCAAGCCAAAGTCTCGCCGTTTCCACGCTCCCAGGTACGCATTTTCAGCTCATTAGGCCCAACAACACGCACAAATTCAGTGTTTGTCTTTTCCGGGAAAACAGAATGGCTTTCAAACAAAGGTCCTACTTTCGCAACAGGCTCCTTGTCGACAAACTTGCTGAAAACAACACAGTGAGGATTTCCAACATTCACGCAGGTAACCCTGTATTCATTTTCCGCAACAATCAAAGGAGCGTTGACCACAGCTTTCCTAGGGAAAACCGCGCTGGCATTGTCTTCATTGAAGCCGCAGGCAGGAACATCAACCGCAACCAGAGATGTCGGTATTTTCTCGCTTTCAAAAACAGGTTTTCCCATGTCAACTGTAACAGAAGTAACCTTTCCGTTCTGTTTGTACAAAAGCAAAGTTTTTATTCCGCTGCCGGTCTCAATCGTAATTTTTTCAGTAGCGTCGGTTTTCTTTCCGTGCTTTTCCTGAATTCCCTTTATATTGTTGTCATAAAGATATTTTCCTACACACCGGATTGCATTTCCCGCCATCTTTCCTTCTGTTCCGTCAAGATTGAAAAACCGCATCTTCGCATCAGCAACGCTGCTTTCTTCAATTAGAACAAGCGAGTCTGCTCCAATTCCGCCGTTCCTTCTGTCGCAAAGACGAACCGCAAGTCCAGCGGGATTCTTTACAAACTGATTCATCGCATTTATGACAATAAAATCGTTTCCTGTCGAATCCATCTTGTAGAAAGTAATTTTCTGCTTTTCTTCCCTAAGCTGGTTTATATCCACAAGCTCTACATTCTCAGCTGTGTACTTAGACTTAAGGCAATTTGCGATTGCGTTCGCAGTGTCAATTGCAGTAAGGCACGGAATATCGCGCTCCACAGCATGGCGTCTCATCCGGACAGAATCTGCGCGCGGATCACGTCCCTTTGCAGAAGTGGAAATCACATAGTCAACTTTTCCAGAATCAAGCAAAGACAAAAGGTTGTCATCCGGATTCTCATGGATTTTATTTACAACCTCAACTTCCATTCCAAAATCGCTGATTGTCTTTGCGTTTCCCTCTGTGGCATAAAGCTTAAATCCCATGTCGTAGAATTTTTTTGCCAAATCCGGAAGCTCGTAGCGGTCGGTTTTTCTTACACTGAACAGAACTCCGCCGCTTCGTTTCATATTGTATCCGGCTCCAATAAGTCCTTTGAAAATCGCCTCCTCCATAGTGGAAGCAATTCCAAGAACCTCTCCGGTGGATTTCATTTCAGGTCCAAGATGAGTATCCACATCCATCAGTTTTTCAAAGCTGAATACAGGAACCTTGACTGCAAAATACGGAGGCAAACGGTAAAGTCCTGTGCCAAATCCCATGTCCTTTACTTTCTCTCCAAGCATTGCGCGCACTGCCAAATCAACCATAGGAACGTTTGTTACTTTTGAAATGTACGGAACGGTGCGGCTTGAACGTGGATTCACTTCAATGATATACAAGTCATTGTTGTAGATAAGGTACTGAATATTCACAAGCCCCTTTGTTCCAAGCGCAAGCGCAAGCTCCCTGGACTGATTTATAATTTTTTCGCGCAGAATATCATTTAAATTCCAGCTCGGATAAACCGCAATTGAATCTCCTGAATGAATTCCTGTACGCTCAATATGCTCCATTATTCCAGGGATAAGAATGTCCTTTCCATCGCAAATCGCATCAACCTCAAGCTCTGTACCCATCATATACTGGTCAATCAGAACTGGATTCTCGATTCCCTGGGCAAGAATAATCTTCATGTATTCCTTTACATCGTCATCGTTAAAGGCGATAATCATATTCTGGCCGCCAAGAACATAAGACGGACGCAAAAGAACCGGATATCCAAGTCTCTGGGTCGCAGAAAGAGCCTCTTCCTCTGTAAAAATTGTAAGCCCCTTAGGACGGTTTATATGAAGTTTTTCACAAAGCTCTTCAAATCTCTCACGGTCCTCCGCAAGATCAATTGAATCTGCGCTTGTTCCCAAAATACGAATTCCCTGGGAATCAAGAAACTTTGTAAGCTTGATAGCCGTCTGGCCGCCAAACGCAACAACAACGCCAACCGGCTTTTCAGTATTAATGACACCCATTACATCTTCTGGAGTAAGCGGCTCAAAATAAAGCCGGTCGCTTGTGTCAAAGTCTGTGGAAACAGTTTCAGGATTATTGTTTATTGTAACAACATCATAGCCAAGCCTTTTCAACGCCCATACACACTGAACTGAGGCGTAGTCAAATTCAATTCCCTGGCCAATGCGGATAGGACCTGAACCAAGAACAATAATAGTTCCCTTTGAGGATTTCTTTCCTTTTTTGTTGCGCTCATCCAGAAAAATTCTGGCTTCATTCTGCAAATCATAGGTTCCATAGAAATAAGGAGTTTCCGCGTTGAATTCTCCGGCGCAAGTATCAACCATCTTGTAAGACGCTGGAATATGGGCAACTTTTCCCTGCTTTACAAGCTTTGCCGCTTCTTTTGCTTCTGAAAGAATTCCAGAGGCTCCTGTTATTTTTTGCCCGGTAAGCTCTTGAATCACCTTGTCCGGATAGCCGGCGTTTTTCGCAGACCTATAAAGCTCCGGTGAAAGCGCCATTTCTCCGGATTTGACTTTTGCAAAATCTTTTTCCATAAAAGCCAAATTTTCAAGCTTAGCAAGAAACCAAAGGTCAATCTTTGTGATTTTATTAATTTGAATTATTGAAAGAATATTTCTCTTTATCGCCTGGAAAATCGCAAAAATACGCTGGTCCGTACATTCACCAACACGCTTTTCAATTTCCGCATCGCTCATTTCAACAAACGAAGGAAGGTTCAGGCTTTGAGCTCCGACTTCTGCTCCGCGGACAGCCTTCATAACAGCCTGCTCAAAAGTCTGGCCAATCGCCATAACTTCTCCGGTCGCCTTCATCTGAGTTCCTAAGTCGCGCTTGGCATAAACAAATTTGTCAAACGGAAACTTCGGCATCTTTACAACCACGTAGTCCAGAACAGGCTCAAAGCAAGCGGCGGTCTTTTTCGTTACAGCATTCGGAATTTCGTCAAGTGTATAGCCAATAGCAATCAGCGTTGCAACTTTTGCAATAGGATAGCCTGTAGCCTTTGAAGCAAGCGCAGAAGAACGGCTTACGCGCGGATTTACCTCAATAACCGCATATTCAAAAGAATTTGAATTCAAAGCAAACTGACAGTTGCAGCCGCCTTCCATTCCAAGGCTTGAAATGATATTCAGAGCCGCAGAACGGAGCATCTGGTATTCCTTGTCGCTCAGTGTTACAGTCGGCGCAATAACGATTGAGTCTCCAGTATGTACTCCGACCGGATCAAAATTTTCCATTGAGCAGACAGTCAGAACATTTCCCGCGCTGTCTCTCATAACTTCAAATTCAACCTCTTTCCAGCCGGAAATACATTTCTCAACAAGAATCTGATGAATAGGGGAGCGGTGCAGGCCGTTATGAGCAATCTCATCCATCTCGCTGTCATTATGGACAATTCCGCCGCCTGTTCCTCCCAAAGTAAATGCCGGACGGATAATTGCAGGATAGCCGATTTCATTCTTTACAAAATCCAGGGCATCCTCATAAGTTGTAACCACTTTAGACGGAATGCAAGGCTCGCCGATTGCAAGCATTGTATCCTTGAACATCTGCCTGTCTTCCGCCTTGTCTATAGTCTCGGGCTTTGCGCCAAGAAGCTTTACACCATGCTTTTCAAGGAATCCGGACTTTGCAAGCTCCATGCTCAAAGTAAGTCCTGTCTGGCCTCCTAAAGTCGAAAGCAGCGAATCAGGCTTCTCCTTTTCTATAATGCGCTGAATTGTCTCAGGAATTAAAGGCTCAATATAAATTTGATCTGCCATCGTATGGTCTGTCATCAATGTCGCAGGATTTGAATTTACAAGGACAACCTCAAGCCCCTGTTCCTTCAGCGCCTTGCAAGCCTGGCTTCCCGCATAGTCAAATTCCGCAGCCTGACCTATAATAATAGGGCCAGATCCAATAACCATAACCTTGTGAATGTCTTTGTTAAGCGGCATAATTTTTGCTCCTGTGCCAAATATCAGTTAAAAAGAATATGTTCCAGTACTCCGCCGAACCGCTTATTTTGCAGCTTTTTTATGCGCAGAAGTATTCTTTATTGTTTTTGCAAAGTATTTGATTGAGTCAATTCTTTCAAACTTCGCCTCAAAATTCTTGAAATAATCGTGGTTGTTTACAAGACGAACAAAATCATCAAACAAAAATCCAGTGTCCAAAGGCCCTGAACAAGCTTCCGGATGAAACTGCACGCTGAAAGCAGGAATTTTTGTATAGGTAATTCCCTCGCAGGTTCCGTCGTTCGTATTTACAAAGCTCAAGACTGAATTTTTAGGCAGCGTATCATTTTTTACAGCATATCCATGGTTCTGGCTTGAAATATAGACCCGCCCTGTCGCAAGATATTTTACAGGCTGATTTGCTCCTCGGTGTCCGTATTTAAGCTTGGATGTGTCCGCGCCCATTGCCAGCGCCAAAAGCTGATGTCCTAGACAAATTCCAAAAATCGGAACACCGGACTTTGCAAGCTTTTTTATTTCCTCGATAATCTTTACATTTTCCTTTGGATCGCCCGGTCCGTTTGAAAGCATTATTCCATCTGGATTTAAAGAAAGAATTTCCTTTGCCGTAGCCGAGCCAGCAACGGTAACAACTTCAAAACCGCGCTTTAAAAGCTCCCGGCGGATATTTGCCTTTGCGCCAAAGTCCCAAAGAACAACCTTTTTCCCTTTTCCATCCTTCATGGCAACAGCAGGGTCATTTTCCTTTGTGCCGTCAGAGCGGACCGGAACAAACCTGTATTCCGCAGACTCCTTGAAAACAACGTCAGCAGGCTCTTCTATCTTTGAAGCGTTGCACGTTACACTTTCAACTGCGTCTTTTATTTTATATGATTTGATTTTTCTAAGAAGCTTCGCTTTTTCAGCATCGGATTTCAATGCTTTTCTTACAGACTGGGCTTCCTCTCCATCGCCGGAAACAATCATTCCGTTCATAACGCCTGTCTCACGGAGGATTTTTGTCAAAGCCCTGGTGTCTATTCCGCACAGCCCGATTATTTTCCGCGCCGCAAGAAAAGTGTCCAAGTCGTATTCACATCTGAAATTAGAAGGGATTTCACAGACAGACCGCACTATATAGCCTCTTACGTGAACATCCGCGCTTTCAAAATCCTTTGAAATGACGCCATAATTTCCTATCAAAGGAAATGTCTGGGTAACAATCTGGCCGTAGTAGCTTGGATCTGTCAAAGTCTCCAAGTAGCCGTTCATGCCAGTTGTAAATACTGTTTCGCCGACAACACAGCCAGTTGCGCCAAAACTTTCACCTTCAAAAACCTGTCCATTTGCAAGAAGCAAAAATGCTTTAGTAGAGTCTGTCATACTAAAATCTTAGTATACATTTTTTTTCTATTTATGTACAGATGAAGAAATTCTATTCTTTTCTCGTGTAAAGCCACAAATATTGATTGCTATCATTTGGCCCAAAAAACATGATAGTTTCATAGTTTTCTTTTATCCATTGAATCTGAGAATCTGTTAAAAAATCAAGCTCGCTAGACAAGTCATCTTCATCAACGGACTCCTTCTCATAAGAGCCAGAAATTGAATAAACCAGACATTCAGATCTGCATTTCTCAATTTCTGAATTTGAATAATATCTAAATGAATCATAAACAGACTTAGAAATTATACCGCCTTCAATTAAATAGCTCTGTTCATCGTCATCACTGTCATTTTTACAGCCCAAAACAGAAAAGGCAAGAATAAAAGAAGCCAGCACAGCCGAAATTTTAGCAGCAGTTTTCATAATTTTCTCCTAAAAAGCAAATATATCTGCTCCCATTTTACCCCCCCCGGAAATTTGTCAAGTGCAAAAGGCAGAATTCCATTGATTTTTCCATATTAATTCTAATCACTGTTGATTCATAAAACGAAAAAAACTAAACTTGCATCATGGCCATTTCTCCTGAACTAAAAGCAAGAATTATCTCGCTCGCTCAAAAATACGAGACAAAAGATTTTTTGGAAAAAGACCCATCAAAATTCATGCACAGGTACAAATCTGTCAGAGACCAGGAAACAGCGGCGTTTATTGCCGCAAACATGGCCTTTGGACAAAGGGCACAGATTCTGTCTCATATAGAACAGATTTTGTCCCAGGCAGAAGACAGTCCGGCTAAATGGGTACAAAGCATGGAGTACAGAAAATTTTTCACACAAGGAAAAAAATCCTTTTATAGGATGTACACACATGACGACTTTATTATTTTCCTTGACACTCTGAAAATTATGCTGGATAAATCTGACACCATTGGAACCTACATCTGCAACCATTACAATGGAGGATTTCTGCATGAAACAATCTGCGGACTTTTTCCAGAAAGCTGCGCGCTGATTCCCCATTCAAAAAATACAGCGGCAAAAAAGGTGAACATGCTTTTAAGATGGATGGTCAGGGACAGTTCTCCTGTTGATTTAGGACTTTGGAGTTCCTGGTACAAAAAGGAAAAACTCTTAATTCCGCTGGACACACATGTAATGCAGGAGGCAACAAAAATGAAAATTCTTCCTCCGTCTTCATCAGGAAAGCCAAAATCTGCAACCATAAAAACAGCACTTGAACTTACCAGCGCAATGAAAGAAATTTTTCCGTCTGACCCTGTAAAAGCGGACTTCGCGCTATTCGGACTTGGTGTAGACATTTGACTTTAACACAAACCTCGGATAATATGTCTATATGTTAGAAATTACAAGCAAGCAGCGAAAAATACTTGAAAAAGCAGCCCACAACCTTGATCCGATTGTTATAATAGGACAGAACGGAGTTACAAAATCTCTCGTGCAGATGGTTTCAGATTCCCTAAAAGCGCACGAGCTTATAAAAGTGAAATTCAACGAATACAAGGA
Source organism: uncultured Treponema sp. (assembly GCA_964607295.1). Taxonomy (GTDB): domain Bacteria; phylum Spirochaetota; class Spirochaetia; order Treponematales; family Treponemataceae; genus Treponema_D. The sequence goes on from CAZSJX010000003.1 coordinate 107,702, forward strand.
AGACCGCGCTGAATACGCAAATGACATAGCATTGCAGACAGACTCAACTCTCGTCCGCATTATCGGAAACATAGCAATTTTTTACAAAGAAAGCGAAGACCCGCAGAAGAGAAAAATAAAAATTAGAAAGGCGGCAAAATAGTGGAGAAAATTCTCATAGAGAAACTCATAAAAAAAGCAGTTGAAATGCTGAATTTCAGCTATGCTCCATACTCAAATTTTCATGTTGGAGCCGCGCTTTTAACTTCGGAAGGAGAAATATTCACTGGCTGCAATATTGAAAACGCAGCTTACGGGCCGACCAACTGCGCAGAAAGAACCGCTGTTTTTAAAGCTGTAAGCGAAGGCAAAAAAAACTTTGTAGCAATAGCCATTGCCGGCGGAAAAAACGGAAAAATAGAAGACTTTTGTCCTCCGTGCGGAGTTTGCCGGCAAGTTCTCGCTGAATTCTGCAAAAAAGATTTTGAGATAATTTTAGCAAAATCCACAGACGAGTATAAAATAATGACACTGGAGCAGCTTTTGCCGGAAAGTTTCAGTTTATAAATTTGCTTTTTTAAAAATCCTGTTTTATAATATGTAAAGCCTTTTTATGGGTACAGATAAAAAATGGAGCGGCTTTGTGAATAAATTTGAAATACAGCTGGACAAAACAAGCAAGGTAAAGCTATATCATCAGCTTTATTTATTTTTTGTGAACGCAATCGAAAACAAAGAAATTCCAGAAGAAACAAAGCTTCCTTCAATCAGAACACTTTCAGAAAACTACAATATAAGCCGGAACACAGTAACAAAGGCATACAGCGAGCTTGAGTCGGCCGGCTACATTTACTCTCTTTCAAAAAGCGGATTCTTCGTGAGAAACCCGGAAAACACAGGCCGCCCGTTTCAGCCTAAAGAAAAATCATACGATGAGGGAATTCCTACAGTTGATTCAATACTAAAAGAGCGTCAAAGGGAAAAAACAGAGGAAAAAAGCGATTTCTTAACAGAAAATATCGATGCGGATTCTTCAGTTATAAAAGGCTCAGAAACTTTTATTTTGGCCGATCCATTTTCTGCAGAACAGGAGCTGGAACCTGCATTGAAACTGCCTTCAGAAAAAGAAAAATCAATACTTACAAGCTCAGGCGACCTTGTAAAATCTTCTCCAGAAAAAAGAAAAATCCTTTCACCGATAGAAGATTATGTTGAGTCCGCAAAAACTGCGATAAGGGAAAATAAAAATCTTCTGGAAGGAAATAAAATTCCAGATTTGACCGGAGAAGAGCCTCTTAGAATAGCGATAGCAGCATTCTTGTACAAGTTCCACCATCTGGAAGTAAATCCGTCTCAAGTAGTCGTTTCCTGCAACAAGGCGGACATTTTGTTCAAGCTTCTTTTGCTGGATGAATTCAAGAGCCCAAAAAGCAGCCTTCATGGACTTTTGCAGCTTGCAGAAAAATCAATCCGCCCAAAGGAAATAAAGCCGTGCATAGCAGTTCCGCAGGGATTTCACTCATCTCTCGCAGATGTGTTTTCCGCGGCCAGCATAAAGACAATAGAAATTCCGTTTGACTCAAAGGAATCCATTTCCGCGCTGCTAGAAAAAAGCGGAGCAACATCGGCATTTATTTATTCAAAGAACGCAGACTCAAAGCAAAAAAAGCAGCAAATTCTTGAATGGGCGGAAAAAGAGGATTTCAGGTATGTAATTGAATACGACACATCCACAGAAATTTCCGGCTCAGACTTTGTTTACAGCCAGGATTTCAGCGGAAAATGCATCTACATTGAAAATTTTTCTAATTTGATTTCAAAATCTATAAATACAACCGCAGCAATTCTTCCAAGGAAAATATTAGAAAGCTATAAAAGGCAATACCAAAAATTCGGCTGCCCGCTTTCTGTTTTAAGCCAAATGGCAATCGCTGATTTTTTAATAAAAGACAAGCTGATAAACTATTTATCAACAATCGAGCAAATTTAAGACTCAAATATCTCTTTTTTATGAGCTTGTCCTATTTTTTCAAGGCAGATCTTTAGAGTACAGCCGCTGTTTCTTTTGAATTCATTTAAATCAATAAGAAACCGGTTCATTGAAAAATGCTGATAAACAAAAACCTTATTCCATAAACTGTACCCTTCATAGAGTTTTTTCAGCTCATCTCTGTACCCCTTGAAAACACCGTTTTTTTTCAGCTCAGAATATCCTACAAGCCATAATTCAGGATAACTGCCGTCACCAGCGGAAAAAAGTCCGTTATGAAGCTCGAAAGCCAGGCGAGCCATTTTTTTCTGGCTTTCGTTCACAAGATTTACAATCTCATTGCTTCCATTTTTCAGTATATACTTTAACTGGACGGTTTTCGCAGTATGAACAGGCGTTTTATTTAAAATCAAAACATTTTTCCTAAAATCCGTGTTTAATTCAGGATTGCGCCTAAAAAATCCGTCTGCAATTCTTCCGCTCTGTCCAACTAAATATTTCTGATTAGACAACAGCTGCTCCTCTTTTCCAGGATTGTCCCCAATAACGATATAGCTTATCCTGTCACTTTTCTGAACTTCATCATAGGCCTTATTATAGACAATTGAAGATTCCAAACTGTAATCAGGAGTGTCCTTTGCAGCCGCCTTCTGTAATGGGTACAGTTCCTTTGAAAACTGGCTCCACCGATTGCATAAATTCTTAAATTCATCTCTAAATTTCAAAAAAACATTCCACTGTGAATCATTCATTTTTATCGTTCCACACTTTTTCTCATAAGAATTCCATCATATCTGGCCCCATTTTTGTCAGGAAAGAAATTCTGTATCCGTCCATATTCCATGAAACCACACTTTCTGTATATATGCAAAGCAGATGCCCAAATTTCGTTTACTAGGAGAACAACTTCTTTTATCTGCGGAAGTGATTTTAAAATCCTCTCCATACATTCTCTGAACAGTCTGTACCCCAATCCATTTCCCTTATATTCATTCAAAATCGCTACGGAACTTATATATAAAACTGTACCCTTTTTTTTATGATTTTTCAGAGCAGAATGATTTAAAGAAAAGCAGCTGTCTCCTTCTTGTGGAACTGAATTCCATAATTCAGAGGAAAAATATCCAATTCCCCTGCCGCAATCTTCTAAAATAAAAAATCCATCAGGAAAACTTTCTATGCGCTCAAGAAAAATATCCTTGGTCTCTTGTATTTCCTCTAAAAATGCCTCTCTTTCAATTTTCATGATGTCTTCTATATCAAATTTTGCGGCATTTCGTAGAATTTCCATAAGAACCTCTTTTTACTCAACATAAATTTACTGAATTTTCCACAGATTGTGGAAAACTTGTGTAAATTCATGTGCATTTAAAGGGAATTTTCCACAAATTCATGTGTATAACTCTTTCATTATAGTGGAAAACTTGTTGCTAAAAAAGTGAAAAACTTTTTCCGAAAAAAAAAGCACGCTGCTGTCAACAACGTGCCCGTCCAATTAAAAAGAATTATTTTATTCTTACAAGCTCAATGTCAAAAGCAATGTAGGCACCTCCAGGAATTATGCCTGGATAACCTCTGTCTCCATACGCCAAATCAGAAGGAATTACAATAGTTCTTTTTTCACCAAGCTTCATATCCTGAACCATAATATCAAATCCAGGAATCATTTGTCCTGCTCCAGTCTGAAACTCAAGAGGACCTCTGCCTTTTGACTGATCAAAAACGCTTCCATCTACCAAATAACCTTTGTATTCTGTAGAAACAGACTTTCTTGAGCCGCATTTGTTTCCAGAGCCTTCCTTTGTTATTTTGTAGTAAATTCCATTTTTATCCTTTTCAAAATTCGGGAATTTTGCTTCTACCTCAGCAATTTTTGAAGCATTAGCCTTTTCTTTTTCCTCTAATGCTCTTTTTTCAGCCGCAGCAGCAAGTTTATCAAAATCAGCCTGAGTTGCAGTGAATTTTTCAGCTTCCTCGCCTTGACGTATAATTTTTATGCTTTTTATCTCATCATTCTGCGCAATCGCATTCACAGTAGCCTGGCTTGCATCATCAACAACATGGCCAAAAATTGTATGATGGCCGTTCAGCCATGGAGTTTCAACATGAGTTATAAAAAACTGGCTTCCGTTTGTTCCAGGACCGGCATTTGCCATCGCAAGAACTCCAGAGCCTGTAAATTCAAGTCCGTCTACAATTTCATCTGCAAAATTATATCCAGGTCCTCCAGTTCCGTTTCCTTTTGGATCTCCGCCCTGAATCATAAAATCAGAAATAACCCGGTGAAATTTCAGCCCATCATAAAATGGCTTTCCATTTGCCGCATCCAAAGTTCCCTCTGCAAGGCCGACAAAATTCGTTACTGTCAAAGGAGCCTGCTTATAAAACAACTCAAGCACAATATCGCCTTTGCTTGTGTTTATTACAGCAAAAAGTCCATTTTTTCCTTCTAAAGTCTTCATAGGTTTACATCCTCCATAACCAATGAGCGCACAGGCAAAAAGCAGCGCACCTATAATTTTTTTCATACTTCCTCCACATATCCGCTATTCAGAAATTTGCCTGAAAAACCATGCATAAATCGCATCAAGCCTATTTAAAAGCGACTTTTGCATTCTTTTTTCAAGAACTCCCAATGAAAAAAAATTCGCCTTAACATTCATATAAACAACGATATAATCATCGCAGACTGTCATGACAAGATTTATATGCACATTTTCCGGCTTTACGGCCTTTATAAACTTATAGTATACCGGAGTTGTATTTACAAGTTTCATTGAAATTTCGTTTTCAGTCTGAAAATATGAAACTTTGTAGTTTGTCTTCCCAAGAGAATTATCGTTTAAAAGACAATACTGAACAAGTCCATTCGCGTCTCCATCTGTATTATCCGCAACCTTAGTTCTATCCTGGGGACCGGCAATACAGTATGCGTCATGATAAAGAGTGGTCCATTTTTTTTCACCGTTAGAATAATATTCCATTCCCTCCATCTTGCTGACAGAGCGTAAAATTACAGAAACCTCATTTAAATCAATATTCTCTTTTGGAATAAGATAGACATTCTCGCCAATCAGAGACGGCAATTCGCCTTCTTCAGACAAAAGATCATCTGCAATCTTATTTGAAAGCTGCGTATCAGGAAGCAGTGAAAATTTCGCTTCCTTTGGCTTAAATTCATTGGCCTGAATTTTTCCCTGCTCCTTTAAAAGCTTAAAATTCTCAGCTCCAAGAATTTCTTCCGCGGAATATGCTGACAAAAAAATAGTAAAAAAATTCAACGCAAAAATGAATCCTAAAATTCTACAAAAAAAATTTTTCATCAGCAGTTTTCTCCAAAAGCAAAAGTTCAAGCCTGCCGGAAAAATAAACTGTAAATTTTCAGGCAAGCTCTTAAAGTTCTTAACGGACGCCTTTATAAATAACACGCACCTGCTTATATAAACCTTCACCCTCTGATTTAGTTTCAACATCCGCAATATCATTCAATGTAGTATGAATAAGGCGGCGCTCAAAAGGATTCATTGGCTCAAGCAGAATTGAAGTTTTCTTCTGGCGGACTTTGTCAGCTGTAACATAGGCAAGGCGGACAAGGCTTTCTTCACGGCGAATTCTATAATTTTCAGTGTCAAGAATAATACGCAAATCTTCTCTTCCAAGATGTCCAGCATAAACATTTACAATAAGCTGCATCGCATCGAGATTCTTTCCCTTTCTTCCAATAAGAATTGAAGAAGACTCACTTGAAAGCTTTACTCCGATTTTCTTTTCTTCGCGGAACATTATTTCCACAGCCGCCTCGTATCCCATTTTTTCAATGAGAGTCTTTACAAAGCTGATAATTTTTTCTTCTATCTCGTCCTGAGGAAGCGGATTTGAAACTAATGAAGGGTCGTTTGCCCTTGTTGTAGCATTGGGAACTTTTCCATCAAATTCAGGGGAGACCTGATTCTTAGAATCAACGGTATGCACCCTGATTTTTACATATCCATTTTTAAACAAGCTTTTCTTCTGTGATTCAAGAATTTCAACGTCAAACTGGTCTTTTTCAAGTCCAAGCTCCGCAGCAGCTTTTTCAATAGCTTCTTTCTCTGTTTTTCCTTCATATTCGTAAGTCATATATTACCTCTCAAAATAAAATTTTATCTTGTTTTCTTTTTTCCGCCCTTGAATTTCAAGACGTTTTTATCCAATGTTTTTCCATTTTCAAGCTCGGAACGTTTTTTGTTCATTACGCTGTTTATAACAAGCTGCTGTCCAATCTGAATAATATTGCTGACTGCCCAATAAAGCAAAAGTCCGCTTGGAACATTGTAGAACAAGAAGAAGAACATCAACGGCATTCCGTACATCATGAACTTCATCTGCGACTGGCTTGCTCCAGTTCCGGGATTTCCATACTGAGTTATTTTTCCGTTTAAAAGCTGGGAAGCTGTGTAAATAAACGGCAGAAGACGCAAATTGTTCATTGTAAACGCTGAAATAAACGGAATGTTTCGCTTCCAGGTCCAAATGCTGTCTCCGGTAGAAAGATCCTCAATCCATCCTTTTACAAAGCTTGCTCCGCGGAACTCAAAATAGTTGTTAAACACATTGTACAGAGCAAACAAAATGAACATCTGAACAATCATAGGAAGACAACCAGACATTGGATTGTATCCCGCTTCCTTATAAAGCTTCTGCATTTCCATGCTTAGCTTCTGCTGGTCATTCTTGTATTTTTCCTGAAGGGCTTTCATTTTAGGCTGAATTTTCTGCATTTTAAGAGAGCCCATGGCAGCGTTTTTATTCAGAGGAAATAAAATAATCTTCAAAAGAATTGTAAGAATTATTATAGAAATTCCCCAGTTATGGGCAACCAAGTTGATTTTCTCAAGGCACCATTTTAAAATTATTTCAATCCATGAAAGGAATCCGCTTGTCTGCAAAGCCTCATTGAACTTAGCGTTTGAAAGGCTCCATGCATTTTTAGTCTGGTCATTATACTTTATAAGCTCACGTTCCTGCCGCGGGCCTACATAAATGTAATATGTGTCATTTGAAGTTTCGTCCATAACAGGCTTTCTAAGAATAAAAATCTGGCATCCGTCATCATTTTCAGACTTGGATGAAACTTTTATTTTTCCAGTCATATCAGAAGGGGAGGACGGCTTTACAAGCATTGTGAAATATTTTCCTCCAACTCCAGCCCAATCTATAGAATTCAGCTCATAAAATTTATCTGAAATATTCTTGCGGAATTTTTTTCCGCCGTTCAACGCAAGAAACTGCCTTACTTCATATCTGTTTTTCTTATCATATCTTGGTCCAATCTGAGGAGCCGTCCTTAAAGTATACGCAGCTCCTCCAAGTGAAAATTCTCCGCCTTCTTTTGAAATTATGGAAACATCAAGCTTGAAAGCATAATCATCAGGACTGAAAGTATATCTTTTTCCAAGTGTAAATTTCTTTGGATTTCCTTCAGAATCTTTTATTTCATAGTCCCGATAGAAAAGAATCGTATAATCGTCCTTTCTTGCTACATTGAAAACATCATTTAAAGCAGGATTTTCAGTTCCTCCAAAGGAAATGCTGAAAGCTCTGTTTGAGCTGCTTATATTGTTTATCATTTCAACTCCAGAGCCAGTTTCCTTGTCCTTATGCTCAAGAAGCTGATAGCTTATAATATCGCCGCCACGGTTTGTAAATCTTATTTTTGCCTTGTTGGTGGAAATTTCAAATTCCTGAGCCTCCTCAGAATTCTGGACTGAAGCCTCGGAAAATGAAGCAGAAATCATTTCTTTTTCCGCTTTCACTTGAGCTTCCTGCTCAGCTTTTTTTTCTTCAAATTCGGCAGCCTGCGCCAGGGCCTTTTCCTGCTGACGCGGCATAACATACTTTGTCTGAACAAACAAAGATACAATAAGCACAACTGTAGAAAGAGCTATTGCTAAAATAGTATTTTTTTCCATAAGTTTTTCCTTTTACGCCTTTCTAAGGAACAGGATCATATCCTCCCTTGCAAAAAGGATTGCACCTGAGAATTCTTTTTATGGCGAAATAAAGACCCTTTATAGGACCATGCTTTTTAATTGATTCCAATGCATACGAGGAACAGCTAGGAGTATAACGGCAGCAAGGAGGAAATAGAGGAGAAATACAAACTTGATAAAATCTTATAAAAAGAATGAAAAAACTTATGAAGAAATTCCTTACTCTTTTAATAAGCCAGCTTTTTTGCATAATGTCTTAAATTGTCCGCACCGCGAAAGGAACGAGTCATTTCCGGGATAAACTAAAAGAAGAATATCGAAACCGGTGTTCAGGCGCGCTTTAAAAAAACGATATGTTTCACGGCTATAGCGCTTGGATTTATTTCTCTCAACAGCATTTCCATAGCCGCGGGGAAGAGGAAAAGCGATTCTGTTAAAATTCAAATTGTTTTTGGAAAAAAAAATTTTAGCTCCAGCAACACTGAATCTCTTCCCTGTTTTAAAAAGTCTCTGGATGTCGGCAAAGCGCTTTATATGTTCTTCTTTTCTAAAACGCCCTGTTTTTAACAAGTCCGTATCCATCCTTTAATTCAGATAAATCAGTAAGGCTTTTTTTCGTCAGAAACTGTAAGCTTATAGCGTCCCTTAGCTCTTCTTCTAGCAAGAACCATGCGGCCGCCGCGAGTTGCCATGCGTGCACGAAAACCAAACTTTCTATTGCGCTTTACTTTGCTAGGCTGATATGTACGTAACATAATAAGACTCCTATATAAATTAAATTTTTTTCAAATTAGTAGAGTGGATATTATCATTATTTTTCAACATTGGTCAACATACTTTTTCTTAAATCATCAAAAAGAACTTTTAATTCCGGAGGAAGCTCTTTTTTATTTGACTTCTCTTTAGCAGCATTGATTCCAATTTTTCTATTAATTTCTTCCTCGGCCTCAAGTCTCTTTTCAACTTCCCTGTAAACCGAATCCTTATTTTTTATTTCCAGCGAAATGTTTTCTTTGCTTCCTTTTAAGCGGAATGCTATAGTTTTAAAATCAACTTCGGGAAATTTCATTTTAAGTCCGGTGAGTATATATTTTTTATGAAACTGTATAAGAGAAATCCATCCAGGATGGTCAGCCTCAACAATCAAAATTCCATTCTTTAAATCAATTACCCTGCTATGGCCAGCCATGTTCAATCCTTCATTTGGATTTGATGAATTTGTCTTTATCCGGGAAAGAATTTTTTTCCACTCATCATAAATATTTATAGAATTTCTTGCATTTTCAATTTTTATAGAATCAAAAGCATTTGAAATTATCTGGCTGAAAGAAACTATTTCTTCGCTCATTCTGAATCTTCCCATTTTCCGTTCTGAATTTTATAAACGCGTGTTCCTTCTCTCTTGTAATTTTTATAATTCTCACCTGGAAGAAAGGTGCAAAAAAGCTGGTCATACTCAGGCAAAAGAGAAGTTACCTTTTTTCTTTTTTCAGGATCAAGCTCTAGAAGAACATCATCCATAAGAAGAACCGGCTTTCTTGAAGTAATCTGCTTATAAAAAACAGCCTGACCGGTTCTAAGAATCAAAGCTATGAGCCTTTTTTGTCCGGTGGAAGCCGTAGGAACAAAAGGAATTCCTTCTTTTTCAAATACTATTTTATCCCTATGAGGACCGCTTATTGAGGATCCTATTATTTTTTCCTGCTCCCTTATTCTGCTCAAATATTCTGCAACATATTCGACCGACGGAATGTTTCTGCCTGAAAACGAAGAATTTGAACTGTCTGCCTGATTTTTCCATGACGGAATATATTTTATGCAGACTCCGGAAATTCCTGTCACCTGCTCATAAAGTTTTCCAAAAATCTGATTAAATCCGAAGACAGCATCTTTTCTCTTCCTCTGAATTTCAAGTCCGTTCTGAGCAAGCTGAATATCATAGGAATCCAGCAAATCATAATGCTTTTCCTTGAGACTCAGATTTCTATTTTTAAGAATTCTCTTATATTTTCTCATAATGTCTATATAAAGAACATCATACATGCTCAGAGACTGGTCTATGAAAAATCTTCTTCTTTCTGGAGAGCCTATTGCAAAATCAAGATCCTCATGGCTATAAAGAACGCATGGCATTGTATTTATGAGCTCTTTTCTGTCATGAAGAATTTTTCCGTCCTTTTCGATTTTTTTAAGCTTTTCCTTTAAAATAATTGAAGTCGTATGGGAAGTTCCATTCTCTTCCCGGAACAAGCATCTGAGGCTCATTTCACTTTCATTTTTCCGTATAATTTCTGAATCAATATGAGTTCTAAATGATGAGCCATACGAAGAATAATAAAGAGATTCAAGAAGATTGCTTTTTCCCTGCCCATTTTCTCCAACAAAAAAAACTTCCTTTGAAGACAAATCTATGTTTTCATTGCAGAGGTTTCTAAAATTATACGGACTCAAAGAAAGAAAAGGCATTTCTATGCTTTATTCTATTCCTTTTGCATTGGCATTATTATATGAAAATAGTCCTCAGCAGGCTCCGGCCTCATAGTGACAGCTTTCATTTCTTCTGTAAATTCAAATGTTATTTTTTCTGAATTTATGCCTCTCAAAGGCTCTTCAATATAACGGAAATTCAGCGCTATTGTATAATCATTTCCCTGATATTGGCACGGAATTTCCTCATCTGCGCTTCCTATGTCTGACTGAGAAGATGTTATTTTTAAAACTCCGTCTGAAATATTAAAGAATATACGTCCAGCCTTTTTGTCAACCATAAGAGCAACACGCCTAAGAGCATCCACTAAATCCGCCCTGTAAACCTGAAAACTGTAAGACTGATGCTCAGGAATAACACGCTCATAGTTAGGAAACTGTCCTTCCAACAGGGCAGCCCCAAATCTATAGTTTCCAAACTTAAAGAAAATCATTTTATCGACAACAGCTACAAAAATATTTCCTTCTTCCGGAGCATTTTTCAGTATAATGTTTAAAATCTTCGGATGAACTATAGCAGACGGAAATTCACTTATTCCAGCAAAAATTGATTTTGAAATAAAGCTCAAGCGGCGGCCGTCTGTAGCAACCATATTCAGATTGTCGCCTTTTTTTTCAAAGTAAACGCCATTCATGAAATATCGCGTTTCATCCTCGCTTACAGCAAAAGAAGTCTGCGCAATCATTTCCTTTATGTCTTTTGATGAAACTTCAAAATAAGGAACATTTTCAGCCGAATAAAATTCAGGGAATTTTTCCTGTGACATACTTTTCATCTGGAATTTTATCTTTTTGTCAACAGGCTTAATTATAACATTTATCGGCTGTTCATCTCCTTCTTTTTTCTCCTGGTTAAATTCAATTTCTCCAGAAGGAAGAGAATTCAAAATGCCCATGAATTTGTCGCAGTAAACTGTGGTTGTTCCCTCTTCAGTAATTTGAACAGGAACCTGAGTTTCAAAATTGACCTTTATATCAGTCGCTTTTATAGTCAGCTTGTTTTCCTGGGCTATGATAAGAATATTTGAAAGAATAGAGCCCATATTTTTTGTTGAAATAATTTCCTGGGCTATTGAAATTTCTTTAATCATTGTGTCTCTGTCAAATGTGAATTTCATATAATTCTCCCATAAAAAGTCAAGGAGATTGTTTTAACAATCGATTGACTTTTTGCACCGTTCCTTAATGAAATAAGGAACAGCAGTTGATAGTAAAAGTCTGCAACGCAAACTTTAGTTAAGATAAAAGCCGCACAATCTTAGCGGTTTTTACATTCCTATTCACTATACAATTCTGCATAATTATTCGCTTTTTGAATTCAAATGAATTTTTATGCACAGAATATATTAAATTTATAAATTTATAAATTTTAGTAATAGTAATAGTAATGCCTGTGGATTTATGGAAAAGTGTCTTTTCTTTTTATATTAAAAGAAATTAGGTTGTGAAAAAATACATGAAATGAATTCACTTTTTTTCCACAAATTCACTTTTTTTATAAAATCCTGATTTTTTCCACAGGATTATAACATATTTGAATATAGTTTTCCACTGTTAAATTCTCTTGTAGTCTTTAATCTCCTTTATAAGAAGCTCGATTGTTGAATTTAAACTTTCGTCTGTTTTAAGCTGGATGTCTATAGTGTTGTAGCTGTGCATTATTGTTGAATGATCTTTTCCACCGAATTCTGCGGCGATTTCATTGAAAGACGATTCCGTAAGAATACGTGAGATGTAAATTGCTATATGCCGTGAATAGGCTATTTTCTTGTTGCGCTTTACACCTTTTATATCGCTCAGGGAAATATTGTAATGGTTTGCGACAACTTTTTGAATTGTATCTATTGAAATTGAGCCATCGGAAATTTTGCTTATATTGTCGCTTAAAAGTTTTTTTGCTATGTCTATCGTGAGATTTTTTTGAAGAAGCTCTGCATAGCCAATCATTTTGTCAAGGCAGGCTCCAAGCTCACGAACATTTGACTGTACATTCTTTGCTATAAAGTCAATTACGTCTTCTGGAACTGATTTTTTCTTTATTTCGAGCTTCTTTAATAGGATTGCCTTCCTTATCTCATAGCTTGGAGGCTGTAAATCTATTGTAGTTCCCATTGAGAATCTTGATTTCAGCCTGTCTTCAATTCCGTTCAGTTCTGAAATTGGACGGTCGCAAGTGAATACAATCTGGGCATGGGTTCTATAAAGCTCCTCAAAAGTGTAGAAAAGCTCTTCCTGTGTCTGAATTTTGTCTTCGAGGAAGTGAATGTCATCCAAAAGAAGAACATCAAGCTTTCTGTATTTATTTTTAAATTTTTCAGAAGTTCCATCTCTTAAGGAAAAAGTGAACTCGTTCAAAAAGTTTTCTGCGCTTATATAGCATATCTTTATATTTTCCTTTCCTTCTGGAGGATTGTTGTAAATATAATTTCCGATTGACTGCATTAAGTGCGTTTTTCCAAGGCCGACACCTCCATATATTAGAAGAGGATTGAAGCGTCTTCCTGGCTCTTTTGCGGCTGCAAGAGATGCGCTATAGGCGAATTCGCTGTTTTCTCCTTTTACAAATTTTTCAAATGTATATTCCTCGCTTAACTGCGGATGAATTTTAAAAGAGGGTACAGAATTTATAGGTGCAGATTTTTCTTCAGTTGAAATTTCTTGTTCGCTTGAAACAGCTGAATTTTCAGAATTAATGGTTGCAGTTTTGGATACAGAATTTTGCTGCAGATTTCGCTTTTTCAGTATATAAGTCAAATTTATATTTTGTCCTGACAATTCAGCTATCTTTGACTCAACTGCGTTTACATAGCCTTTGTTTACCATTGAAATCCACATGAAATCGGAGGGTACAGATACGGTTATAGATTCAATAGTGTCTTCTACATATTCCATATTGAACCAGAGCTTGAATTCTGACTCAAGTCCTTTTGCTTTATATTCTTCATGTATTTGATTCAGGGCTTCATCCCAAAAAGCGCGGTAATTCTGTTCACTCATATCCTACAATTATACTCTGTCTTTACTTTTTTCTTCAATATGAGTATACTTATTTTTCAATTTATTTCTATTTTATATACATTTCATTTTGCGGAAATTTCGGAGTTTTTCATGTCTGAAGAAAATAATCAATACGGAGCAGGAAGCATTCAAGTTTTAAAGGGCCTTGAGGCTGTAAGAAAAAGGCCTGGAATGTACATAGGTTCTACGGGGCCAAACGGTCTTCATCATCTTGTTTATGAGGTTGTTGACAACAGCATTGATGAGGCTATGGCAGGATATTGTACAAAAATAACAGTTGCCCTTGAAAAAGATGATATTTGCCGTGTAGAAGACAATGGACGCGGAATTCCTGTTGATATTCACCCTACAGAGCATATTTCTGCGCTTGAGCTTGTTCTTACCCGTCTTCATGCAGGTGGAAAATTTGACAAGTCTAACTATAAGGTTTCTGGAGGACTCCATGGAGTCGGAGTTTCCTGTGTTAACGCGCTTTCAGTTTGGATGGAGGCTTTTGTAAACAAAGACGGAAAGCGTTATCATCAGAAATATGCGGAGGGAATTCCAAAGTCCAAGGTTGAATGTATCGGCGATACTGAGCTTCATGGGACTACAATCAGATGGAAGGCTGATTCTTCAATATTTACCGAGACAACTACTTATAATTTTGATGTTCTTGCCGGAAGACTTAGGGAGCTTGCTTTTTTAAATCCAGGAATAATTATTGTATTTAGGGATGAGCGGCTTGAGAATCCTAAGGAAGTTGTCTTTAAGTTTGAAGGTGGAATCAAGCATTATGTAAGCTACCTGAATGAAGGAAAAAAAATCATTCCCGAAGAGCCTATTTTTATTAACGGCGAAGAAAATGATGTCATCATAGATCTTGCTATGCAGTATAATGACAGCTATTCAGAAAACATTTTTTCTTATGTCAATGATATCAACACCAGGGAAGGCGGAACTCATCTTGATGGATTTAAAATTGCGCTTACAGTTGTTTTGAACAAATTCCTTGAAAAGAATGAGAAGCTTTTAAAAAAACTGGATAAAGATGAAAAGCTTACTGGAGACGATGTAAGGGTAGGGCTGACTGCTGTTTTGTCGCTGAAAATTCCTGAGCCTCAGTTTGAGGGACAGACAAAGACTAAGCTTGGTAATTCTGAAGTACGCGGATATGTTGACTCTCTTGTAAAAGAAAAGCTTACTCTATTTTGCGAGCAGAATCCCCAGATTACAACAATGATTCTGGAGAAGGCTGTTGGTGAAGCCGCCGCCCGCATTGCTGCAAGAAAAGCAAAGGACAGCGCGCGACGGAAAAATAATATAGACAGTTTCGGGCTTCCAGGAAAATTAAGCGACTGCTCCTCAAAGAATGCCGCTGAATGTGAGGTTTACATTGTCGAGGGAGATTCTGCGGGAGGATCTGCAAAAAAAGGACGGGATGCAAAGACGCAGGCGATTCTTCCGTTGTGGGGAAAAATGCTCAATGTAGAAAAGGTAAGGTCAGATAAAGTTGTTGGAAACGAAAAGCTTCAGCCTGTAATAGCTTCCCTTGGCGCGGGTTTTGGCAAGGATTTTAATATCGAAAAGCTCAGGTACCATAAAATAATAATAATGGCTGATGCCGATGTTGACGGAAGCCATATACGTACTTTGCTCTTGACGTTTTTCTTTAGATATATGCCGGAACTTATTGAGAAAGGCTATGTTTATCTTGCGATGCCTCCTTTATTTAAAATCGAAATTGGAAAGCAAAAAATTTATGTTTATTCCGATGAAGAGCGTGATGCTGAGCTTGAAAAGCTTGGTGACAAAAGGGAGAAGGCAGATGTTCAAAGGTATAAAGGACTTGGTGAAATGGATGGAAACCAGCTTTGGGATACAACCATGAATCCAGAGACACGGAGAATGAAGGTAGTTACAATTCCGGATGCAGTTGCCGCCGACAGAATTTTTAGCATCTGCATGGGAGAAGAAGTCGAACCCCGCAGGAAATTTATTGAAGAAAACGCCGTTTATGCAAATCTGGATGTTTAGGATAAAAAATGGAAAATACAGAGAATATTATAAAAATTCCAATTGAAAATGAAGTAAAGCAGGCTTTCATTGACTATTCGATGTCAGTTATTGTCAGCCGCGCTCTTCCT
Organism: uncultured Treponema sp.; assembly: GCA_964607295.1. Classification (GTDB taxonomy): domain Bacteria; phylum Spirochaetota; class Spirochaetia; order Treponematales; family Treponemataceae; genus Treponema_D. The sequence goes on from CAZSJX010000003.1 coordinate 123,274, forward strand.
GATTCCCGTGACGGATTAAAGCCGGTTCACCGCAGAATTATTTATTCCATGGAAGAAAATCATCTTTCTGCTGGCGGAAAGACAAAAAAATGCGCCACAATTGTTGGCGATGTTCTTGGAAAATATCATCCTCATGGAGATGCCTCTGTCTATGATGCTCTTGTCCGCCTTGGACAGGATTTTAGCCAGCGGTATATAGTTGTGCATCCTGGAGGAAACTTTGGAACAATAGCGGGAGATCCTCCTGCCGCATACCGTTACACTGAAGCGAAAATGACAAAAATCGCGGAGGAGATGGTTGCTGACATAAATAAAGAAACTGTAGACATGATTCCTAACTATGATGACACAAAGGAAGAGCCTACAGTCTTGCCGTCAAAATTTCCGTTTTTATTATGCAATGGCTCTGTTGGAATCGCGGTCGGAATGGCTACAAATATGCCGCCCCACAACCTTCGTGAAGTTGCAAATGCTATAAGCGCATATATTGATAATCAGGATATATCAGTAGATGATCTTATGCGTCATATAAAAGGTCCTGATTTTCCTACCGGCGGAATTATTTTTGGAAAGCAGGGAATTGCTGATGCCTACAGAACCGGACGTGGAAAGATTCTTGTCCGCGGAAGATTCAACATTGAAGTGAGTAAGACCGGGCTTGAATCCATTGTGTTTACAGAAGTTCCTTACGGTGTGAACACCAGAACTCTTTGCGAAAAGATAGGCGAGCTTGCCCGTGATAAAGTCATTGATGGAATCAGTGCAATAAACGACGAGTCCTCTGATAGAAGCGGAATGAGAATTGTTATTCATTTAAAGCGCGGGACAATGACAAAGGTTGTAATAAACCAGCTTTTTGCAAAGACGGCGCTGCAGTCAAGCTTTGGAGTTATAAATCTTGCGCTTGTAAAAGGCCGTCCCCAGATTTTAAATTTAAAGCAGATAATAAAATGCTTCGTTGATCACCGTGATGAAGTCATAACGCGGCGGGTAACATTTGATTTGAATAAGGCGCGCGCGCGTGAGCATATTCTTGAAGCGTTGATTACAGCTGTTGATGCGATTGATGAAGTTATAAAGATGATTCGGTCAAGCCGGGATGAGGCAGAAGCAAAGGCAAAGCTTATGCAGCGTTTTGGATTTGATGATATTCAGGCTGAAGCTATTGTAGAAATGCGTCTTGGCCGCCTTACAAATCTTCGCATAGATGAGCTTCGCAAGGAAATGGAAGAGGTAAAGGCTTTTATTGCTCATTGCGAGGATTTGCTTGCTCATCATGAAAAAATTCTTTCCATCATAAAAGATGAAACAAATGAACTTTCAGAGAAATACGGCGATGACAGGAAAACTGACATTGTTGCTGGCGAAGTAGAAAGCATCAATATCGAGGATATGATAAAAGAAGAAGATATGGTCATTCTTGTTTCTAAGCTTGGCTATATAAAGAGGGTTTCTGCAAGTCAGTATAAGAGCCAGGGAAGAGGCGGAAAAGGAACGATTTCAGCAAAACTTGTTGAAGAAGACTATATAAACCAGATGTTTGTTGCTTCTACGCATGATTATTTGATGTTTATTACAACAGAAGGAAAAGCCTACTGGATAAAAGTTCATGAGATTCCTGAGGCTTCAAAGACAAGCCGCGGTTCCCATATAAAAAGCCTGCTGGCTGTAAGCGCCAATGAAGACATTACGACAATAGTCAGCCTTAAGGAATTTTCAGAGAATAACTATTTGTTTATGGCTACTGCGAACGGTGTTGTTAAGAAGACTCCTACAAGCGACTTTAAAAATGCGAAGTCCCGAGGAATGCAGGCTGTCCGCCTTGATGAGGGCGATACTCTTGTAAGCGCAATCCTTTCAACAGGAAAAGACGAGCTTCTTCTTGTAAGCCGCCGTGGACAGGCCTTGAGAATAAATGAGGAGGATGTCCGGCCAATGGGAAGGTCTAGCCGCGGTGTTGCCGGCCTTAAGCTTTCTGAAGGTGATGAACTTTGCTCCGCAATAAGAATTCATACAGAGCCTGATTCTAAAATTCTTGTAGTTACAGAAAAGGGAATTGGAAAAAGGGTTGATTCTGCGGAATTTAATGCCCATGGAAGAGGCACTGGAGGACAGAAGATATTTGGCAATGTTGATGATAAAGGCGAGATTATAGGTGCTTTATGTGTCCGTGATACCGATAGCATTATGTGCATTACAAGCCAAGGAACGTCTGTCCGTGTTGAAGCTAAAGACATAACAGTGCAGGGCAGGGGAGCGAGCGGCATAAAAGTTGTTTCAATTACAGATCCTGATTATGTTGTAGGTGTTGACAGAATTGCCAATGATGATGAAGAAAAGAAATAGCTTTTAAAAGACATAAAGTGCCGTGGATTTTCTATTGAATTTCCACGGCTTTTTTTTGATATACTGAATTTTTGTTAAATTTATTTTGATATTATAAATTTATTTAAATTTTGTATTATCTTTATTTAAATATAGTATTTAAAATGTTTTACATGAAACAATATTATCCCCAGGTTTTCCACAACCGAAAATTTCTTATAAAGAAAATTGAATCAGATTTAGTTCCTTATAAAATAAAGAATTATGTTGGTTTTTGTTTTTGCTTGAATTTTAACATTGAAAATTTCCATAGTTTTTCCACAATTTTGTTTCATGTGAAACAACTTTCTTTTCTAACTTCATTCGTGTAGAATTTTATATTTGTCCATTAGATTGAATATGGAAAAAAATTAATATCAATATTTTATAAAAACAAATAATTTCTCTTTGCTTATATTAAAAATATATGCAGAATATTTGAGTTTGCTGTGTAGCAGTTGTTCTCTTTTTTTTCAGGTTTGTTTTATGAGAGAAAAGAGTTTCTTGCAAAAAAAAGACCGACGTTTCACGTGAAACACCGGTCCTTTTTCTATTGACTGCCATCTATTTTTTTATGTTGAATTATAGTTAATTCGAAATTAGGGATATATAAAATGTTTTTCATAGATTAAAAAAGTCTTAGTACTTTAGAGCCTCTGCTTGGATTCCATTTTTCAATTCTTTCTTTAGGCAAGGTTGATATATTTGAAAGTTTGAATCCTAGTTTTTCAAACCAGTCGGCAGTTTGTGTTGTTAATAGGAACAGTCCTTTTGAGTTATTGACTTTAGCTTGTTTCACAAGAAACTCTATCATTCTTGGACCGATTCCTATATGAGAGCAGTTTTTATCAACTGCGACACCGGCAATTTCTGTTTGTCCATCAGAATAAGGAATAAGTGATGCGCATGCTCTGATTGCTCCGTCAAGCTCATATACAATGAAGTTCTTGAATTGAACTGAAAGACTTTCTTTTGTTCTTGGAAGAAGAATTCCGGATTCTATAAACGGCTGCATTACATTTAGTACTGCCGGAATATCTTCCCTTGTCATTTCCCTGATTCTTCCATAGTTGTTGCTATAAACCATTGTTCCTGATCCTAAATCGCTGAATATTTCACATGGAATAACTCCGTCTATGGAGCCGTTCAATATATGGACTCTGTCAACTCCTTGCAAGCAGGCTTTTTCAGCTTTTTTTAGAAGGGCAAAAATTTTTTCTTTTGGGCAAATTTTATTTGTTTCATGTGAAACATTTTGATCAGAAATTACCAAACGTTCGGTAGAATTCTCCTTTATTTCCTCTGAATTTACCGATGGTTCGTTTGTTTTTAAAAACAATGTAACTTCCTCTAGGTTTAAAGCCGGAACATTTCCTTCCGGAGAAAGTCCTATCTCTTTTGGAATTGCAAAATTTTTAGGACTGATTTCAGCATTTGGAACGAGGAAAAAAAGCTTGTCTGCTCTCAGGTTGATTGCAATTTGCTGTGAAAGTTCAATTGAAGAAATGTTGTATGGCTTTCCGGCTATGCTCCATCCTATGCATGGAAAGATTGGGATAAACCTATTGTCTAAAATGGTTTTTATTGAATCTGTTTGAAGCTTTTCTATTTCTCCGCTTGTGCCATAGTCAAATCCGTCTATGACTCCTTTTCCTCTTGACCTGACCCAGTTTCCTATGACCGCTGTTTTTCCTTCGCCTGCAAACGCTGTCATTATTTGGTTTGAAACATCAAATGCCGCCATTTTTATAAGAGGCATTGCTTCTGGTCCTGTTATGCGGCAGTTGCAGTGCATTTCCCATGATATGTTTGAACTTGAAAGAATTTCGTTTATTTTTTTGCTTGCTCCTGGAACTATTATTACTTTTAATCCTGACTCATGTATAAGGCAAATGTCTCTTATGTGATTTAAAAAAAACGGGCTGTCAATTAGAGTGTCGTCTATGTAAATTACAACAAGCGCGTCTTTGAATCTTTTTATATAGCGGATTACATCGCGAATTCTTTCTGCTTTCTCGTGAATAAAATTTTCTTCCATAAATGCTAGTATTATGAAGCAAATAGAAACTGTCAATTAGCAGCAAGTGATAACAAATTGTTATAAATTTAATCTTTTTGATTTTTCATATAGACAGAAATTCTCTTATATGATACTATCTAAAAATATAAGGGCTCTTAGCTCAGCTGGTACGAGCGTCTGGTTTACACCCAGAATGTCGGGGGTTCGATCCCCTCAGAGCCCATAAAGACTTCATGTTCTGCATGAGGTCTTTTTTTTGTTTCAAAATAATCTTGAAGGAAATTTCAGAAAATGAAGAGCCAGCTAACAACTTTATGTTATATTGAAAAAAATGAATGTTACCTGATGCTGCATAGGGTTTCGAAGAAGAATGACATAAACCATGACAAGTGGATAGGCGTTGGTGGACATTTTGAATTTGGAGAAAGCCCGGAGGACTGCCTGGTTCGCGAGGTCAAGGAAGAAACCGGCCTTGTCTTGAATTCATTTGATTTCCGTGGAATTGTAACATTCATATCTGATGATGACCCTGCGGAATATATGTGCCTTTATACAAGCAATGATTTTTCTGGAAAACTTATTGAATGTGATGAGGGGAATCTTGAGTGGGTAAAAAAGTCAGATTTCAGAAGATTGAATCTATGGGAAGGCGATTTTATTTTTCTGGATTTGATTGAAAAAAAAGAGCCGTTTTTTTCCCTTAAATTAATATATAAAAATGGAAATTTGACGGAATCTTTCTTGAATGGAAAAAAAATGAAATAAAAAAATCCAGCGGGCTTTGCTTTTAGTTTCATCAGGCTGTGTAAATTTTTCAAGCCCGCTGTATATGCTATCTTTTTAGAAGCGATGCAAACGGATTGTATGTTTCTCCGTCGTCATCATTTTTATGTGAAGATAAATATTCTTCCGCGTTATCATGCTCTTCATTTGATACAACCGGACTGAGCGAAATTCTTTTTTTCTCAGAATCGACATTTTCAACTATAACAGGAAATTTGTCGCCTGAGTTGTAAATCTTTTTAAGGTTTGTGTTGCGCTCGACATTCAGTTTGGATATATGCACAAGTCCGTCAATTCCTGGCGCGAGGTTTACAAAGATTCCGAAGTCAGCTACGCGGGAAATTGTTCCGTCAAATTTTGATCCGGCCGGAAATTTTTTTTCTATGCTGTCCCATGGATCGTCCTCGAGTTCCTTTGTTGAAAGGGAAACTCTTTCATGCTGCCAGTCTGCTTTTATTATTTTTGCAGTTATTTCCTGTCCGACTTTTAGTATGTCAGAAACACTGCTTACTCTTGCGTGAGAGATTTCTGAAATTGGAAGCAGCGCCTGAAATCCGTTCAAATCAATGAAAGCTCCGTAAGACTCAATTGACTTGACTTTTCCAGTAACGGTCATTCCAATTGTGTATTTCCTTGAAAGCTGCTCAAGCTCTGCATTCGACTGCTCTTCAAGAACTGCGCGGTTTGAAAGCACTATGTTTTTTCCGTCGTTTTTAAATTCCTGAATTTTAAAAGTCAGATGCTGGCCTATGTATTCCGCCGGCTCTTTTTTCTGTTTGTACCCCATTTGTGAATAGGGACAGAATGCCCGCGTTGAGCCAATCATTACTTCAAATCCGCCTTTTATTTCTTTTTCAACATGGCCTTCCACAGGGATTCCATTTTTAAATGCGTTCTCAAGAACTGATTTTCCTGCGTTCTGGCCGGCAAGCTTTGTTGTAAAATGAAGCTCCTCGTTTTTTCCGCCAAGAAAGTAAACCTTTATTTTGTCTCCTTCCTTTACTGAGCAGTTTCCGTCATCATCGCAAAATTCCGATTTGTCTACAAATCCCTCGCTTTTTAAGCCGAGATCAATAAAAACTGTGTCCTTTGAAACAGCAGCGACGGTTGTTTCTATCATCTGTCCCTGTGCATATAAATTTTTCATTTGTCTTCCTTTCAAAATTGATGCGCAGATTATAAAATGAATTTGAGAAAAATTCAATTTACCGTTTACATCAGATAAGATGATTGTAAATAGCCCTAGCTTCGAGTTAAAAAACAGCTTTCAGTCGAGCTGCGTCTGTCAAAACCGCCTGATATCGGGCTACGAGCTGCTTTTTTATTCACTATTAAAAATCAAAATTAAGACTAAACAATTAGCTTTAATTTTATGAATGTTAGTATAGAACTTTGTTTTTTTTCATGCTATATTTTGCGGAGAAAGAGACTGTTCTTTGATGGCATTGCTTCTGGGACAGCCTAAGGAGCGACTTATAAAGAATAATATAAAAATGGAGCTTGTGTTGCGCCGGCAGTAAAGGCGTAATTTGAGTTTCAAAAGCTTTTACTGCTTTTTCAATTAGAAAAACTTTTTGAAGAGCGTCATGCAAAATGAATTATGTAAAAGCAAAAAATATTCTCCCGTCAGGGCTTCTTGAAGAAATTCAAGAGTACGCCGCGGGAATTTATCTATATATTCCGCAGAAAAATGAAGACAAAAAGAAATGGGGAGAATCTAAAGATTCAAGAAACTGGTATGAAAACCGGAATCGGCGGATATATGAGCATTATAAAGATGGATTTTCAGTCAGGGAAATTTCAAGGAATTTCTTTCTAAGCGAAAAATCAATCTACAGAATCATCTTGCAGGTAAAAAAAGCAGATGGGTAAAACCTTTGTGATTAAATATCGCTAATGTTTTTATATTAAAACTGGCTCTATAAAAGGAGTCAGTTTTTTTTGTTTTAAATTATTTTGCGCTTCGTAAATCGTCAACAATAAGCTGAATATGCGAAATCTGAATCTCTGTCAAATTTTCAACGTCCAAAGTCCGCTTGTTATCAAGTCCTAGAAGATAATCAGTTGAAACTTCAAAAAAATTCGCAATTTTCACAAGCATCTCTATAGATGGAAGAATATTGTCATTTTCCCAGTTTGAAATGCTTTGCTTTGTAACTCCGAGTTTGCTTGCCAGCTGAATCTGGCTGATTCCACGGCTGTTACGAAGCTCACGGATTCGTTCATTCAGCATAATAAACCTGTCTATTTATTTTTGACCATTGTATAATTTTTGATTGACTTTAAAGAAATACTTTTGTATTGTAATATTTGACTTAATGTAAAAAGAGGTTTTTATGAAAAGAATATTTTTTTTAGTTTCTGTAATCGCAACTTCTATGGTTGTTTTTTCTTGTGCTTCCACAGATGAGGTTCAGATTGCTTATGACAAAAGTGTTTTGCAGAATGTTTCAAGGGTTACAGATGACGGCTTGTCCAAAATTGAGTTGAGTGTTTCTCCGGATGGAAATCAGCTGCTTTATGTTGAGATAGATAAAAGCGTCAATAGTTATATAACAAATATGAAGAATTCTAATTCTGGCTATTATTATGATTCCCAGATGTATTTGCTCCGTGATATTAGCCGTCCTTCAAAGACTCCGCTTGGCCTTACATTTTCATATTGGCCTGCATGGAACAAAAACGGAAAGGAATTTGTATTTGCCGCGCTTGAAAATAATCAGTTCAAGCTAGTCCGCGCGAATATTGAAGGCGGAAGAAAAACTTATATTACAAGAAGTCCGATTGGAACAGAAGATGGAAGACCTGATATAAAAAACAATATTATTTTGTGCCAGACAAAAATAAACGGAAAATGGCAGATTGTAACTTTGAATTATGACGGAACGGAAATAACTTTAATCTGCGAAGGTCACAGTCCTAAGTGGCATCCTACAGAAAATAAATTCGTCTTTATTCGTGACGGCGGAATTTTTGAAATGAATCTTGATATAAATCAAGCTACAGAAATTTACAAAGACGCTGATTTTCCTTGCTATCAGCCTTCATATTCAAAAGATGGAAAATGCATCCTGTTTGAGCAGCTGACTCCTGTAAATGCAAAGGGAACTATGAAATCAAGTATTTCAAAAAGAATAATTTCAATTGCAAACAATCGGACAAATTTTCATTTGTATCTTATATCATCTGACGGAATGAACAAAACTCAGCTTACAAACGGCTCTGTTGACGCTTATTCTCCTGTTTGGGGCGCGGACAATACAATTTTCTTTATCTCGGCGGCAAACAACAAGACAGATATTTGGAAAGCAAAAGTTCAATATTAATTTAGCGCCTGCAGTTTTTTTCCGGCTGATTTTCTCATTCTTTTTTCTGAACTGTCTTTAAGGTGGAACAGGAATTCGTTTTGTCTTACTATAAAAGCATAAGATATTTTCAAGGAGATAAACTGAAATGAAAGAAGAAATCAGCATGGAAAAAATCACTTTTAGAAATGAAAGCCCAGAAGATTACAAGGCCGTTGAAAACCTTACGCGCGAGGCTTTTTGGAATGTATATAAGCCGGGCTGCGACGAGCATTTTGTGCTGCATAACTTCCGCGGGAGAAGCGATTTTGTGCCGGAGCTTGACATTGTCATGGAATATAACGGCGTTTTGACCGGACACGTCATGTTTGCCCGCGCTGTGATAAAGCTGGCCAGCGGAGAAAGTCTTCCTATAATGACATTCGGGCCGATAAGCATTGCTCCGGAATACAAGCGGAAAGGTTTTGGAACAGTTCTTTTGCGCCATGCAATGGAAGAGGCGAAAAAACTTGGCTGCGGAGCTCTTGCAATCACAGGAAATATCGGGTTTTACGGAAAAAGCGGATTTGTGGTTGCAAAGACTAAAGGCGTGCGCTATGAGGCGGATTTGGATGCAGATTATTTTTTGATAAAAGAGCTTGTTCCGGGGTTTCTGGACAAGGTGAAAAATAATGGAGGCGGAACCTTCAAGGAGCCGGACGGATATTTTATCGACTCCAAGGACGCAGAGGAATTTGACAAGCAGTTTCCTTTAAAAGAAAAGCTTCGTCTGCCTGGACAAATTTTTGGCTGAGGAAAGTTGTCTTGCGCAGAAAGAATTCAGTCTAGTCCGAAATAAGGGAGCCAGAAGCTTTCTTTTTGCGCATTCATTGCTGAAGAAATTCCTGCATGGCACATTGCATGGCGGAACTGTCCTAGAATCAGCTCAAGACGGGAAAAACTGCATCCGTTGGGTTTTTCAATAAGCATTTTGTCAGTCATGCTTGCCATATAGCTTCTGATTTTTCTAGCAACAAAGGAGGCGTAGATTTTTAAATTTTCACGCGGAATCGCAGCTTCTTCTGCGGAAAATCCCGGCCTGGAGCTTGAAATGATGCTTAGGTATTCTGGAATTCCTCCGCAGGATTTTGTATTCTGCAGGATTTATAAACCATTTGTCGAGAGAGTGAAGAGTGTGGAAAATAAATCTGGATGCGTTTATTCCGTCAAGTTCCGCTTTAAGGTTTGCATCTTGAACAACGGCAAGCATATTTTTCAAAAGAATTTCTGTCTGCCCGGCAAGAATTTTTGTAAGTGGATTTTCTGGCATTTTGACTGACCTCATAAAAAATCTGGTTAAAACTGCTGGGCAAATCAGAAATTCTGTTTTCTTTTCCCTGAAAACTATTCTATTTTTTCAAGAACGATATTGTCAATTGTTACGGTGTGGCTTTTTGTTATGCGTTTTCCGTTTACTGCTCCCATTGAAATGCTTAGGATTGCATTTTTGTCGGAAGTTTCGTTCATTGTGAATGTGCATGAATATTTTTTGAACTGTTTTGCAACTTCAATTTTTTGTGTTCCCGAATAAGGAATCCAGTTGTCGTCCGAAGAGCCGTCCCGCTGAATTGCAAACATTATTGTGCGGTCAAGCGTGGATTTTGCTTCAAATGTTATTCTGTATTTTTTTCCTTTTTCAAGTGAAACTCCGTTTTGTTTAAGCTGAATCATCCAGTCGAGATTTCCTGTGTCGGATATGTTCATGCAAAAAGCGCTGTCTTCCGAAAGTGTGTCCACCGCATAATCTGCTGAAGCCGACTCGTTCAGATAAATTTCGTAGCCTGTGAGTCCTGAAGAAAAACTTCCGTTTATAATCATCGCATTTTCCTGAATCCGAACATTGTCTAAAAGCGTTGTTCCGTCAGAATCAAAAGTGAATACGAGCTGATTGTCTTTTTTTGAATCCGCTGTGAACACAAACTTAAAATTTTTCTCGCCAGAAGAAAGTTCTGCCTCAAACTTTTTGCCTGAAATTTCGGCTTTTATTTTTCCATTTTTATCAGATGATGCGTCAAAACTTAGAAGATATTCAGTTCCCGAAGAAAGAGGAATTTTTTCCTGAACAAGCTGGAGCGCATTTTTTTCACCTGAATTTTTTACGCAGAATTTCCGCACGTTGTTATCATTTGTAACGTAAAATATTTTTTCGCCTTTGTTTAATACTTTCCATTCTGAAAGCCTGTTTTCGCCTTCCTGAAATTCTCCGTTGTATACAAGATTTCCGTCTGGAAGCACGGCTCTTTTTTCCGCTGATTTTTCAGGAGCGTGAGTCATTTCAAGGCGGATATCGGAAATTTCTACTTTTGCAGTGGAATTTTGTTTTCCCAGATTGAATTCAAGCCGTCCGGCAGGATCATCCGCGTCGTTCATTTTGAATGTGAGTTCATAGCGTTTTTTGTCAGGTCCAACGTTCAGTTTTGTGTCCTTTAGATAGCGAATCCATCCTGCTTCTGGAGCTGTAACAGCAGCGATTATTGTGCGGTTTTCTTCTGCCGAAGCACTGAATGAAAGTTTGTATTCTGCGCCTTTGAGCATTGGAATGTGTGATTGCACAAGCTGAACTGAATATTCTTCGCTTCCTGCCGCCTCGGATGTTATTGTGATTTTCTGGTTGTCGTAAGCAAAAGTTCCTTTTCCGCCGTTTGCAAGAAGAAATGTCCAGTCGTCCTTGTTTTTAAGGATGTAGTTTCCGTCAGAATCTGCCATGCGGAATTTTTGTTCTTCCTGGACTGGCTTTTTTACATTTTCGTCATAATTTTTTTTCTGATAGACTTTTACATAATCCACGAGCATCTGCGCATTCTTTTCGAATTTTGTAGAATTGTCAGGATTTCCAGGCCAGTTTCCGCCGACCGCAAGATTCAAAATTATATAGAAAGGCTGGTCAAACGGAGCTGGATAGGTGATTTCGCCAAAGCCTTTTCGCTTTGTATACCAATTGTTTTCCTTGTGATACATTTTTCCGTCTGCGTAAAACCGGATTTCTCCAGGTTCCCATTCACACGCAACAATATGCCAGTCGTCTGAAAAACTTTTTCCTTCTGCGCAGGTTTTTCCCTGTGATTCTTTGTGAGGCTCGCCGTAGTGAATTGTTCCGTAAACTGTGTCGGTTTTGTTTCCTAAAACTTCCGCAATGTCAATTTCACCGCATTTTGGCCATTGTCCGTAGAGATTTTCTTCAGTCGGCATCATCCAAAAAGCCGGAAGAAATCCTTTTCCTGAAGGAAATTTTATTCGCGCCTCAATTCGTCCGTACTTGAAGTCGTGCTTTCCTCTTGTGTTGATTCTGCCGGAAGTGTAGGTTGATTTTTTGCCGCGTCCTTTTTTCTGCACGGCTTGAATCACGAGATTTCCATTTTTTACATAGATGTTTTCTTTTGAGTCTACGTATTCTTGAAGCTCGTTGTTTACCCAGCCTGGCTCGTGGTATTCGTAGTTCCAGTTGTCCAAGTTGAGAGAGTTTCCGTCAAAATCGTCCTGCCATACAAGGTCGCTGTCTGTGTACTGGCTCTGCGAAAAGAATGGAATGGCGGCAAAAAGAATTCCTGCCGCAAAAGCGATTGTTTTTTTCATTTTTTTACCCCTTTTTTATTTTGTCATCATTTTTATAAGGCTGTCCCGAATTGGCGTGTAGTGGTCTTCTGTAATTCCGAAGTCCATTTCTTTGTACGTCCATACTGCATGATTTATTTTGTATTCTTCAAAAACTTTATGTACATCAGAAAACCATGCTTCAGTTGCTTCCACAGGCGCCCGGTCGATTACGCCGTATTCTCCGCAGTAAAGAGGAACTCCGGCGGCTTTTGCTGAATTCACAGCTTCTTTGACCATCTGGCGGATAAGTTCTATTGCCGGAATTTCTCCGTCTGTGTCTGTAACATCTTTTCCTTTGTATCCGAGCGGAATGGATTCTTTTCTAAAATATGATAAAGTCGCAGGATAATTTATTTGCCGCTCAAGATTCATTCCTGGAACCCAAGGCGCTTTTTGATGTGTAAAAATCAGCGGCTCATAAAAATGAAATGTAAACATCACGTTGCTGGATTGTGGCTTTTTTAGCAGGCATAATGTGCGTGCGCTGTTCCACTGGATTCCGCCGTAAATTACCAAACTTGAAGGCGCGTTTTTTCTGATTTTTTCAAGGGCAGATTCAATCAGAATATTCCAAGGTTCTGCCACGTCCTGTTCAACAACTTCGTTTAAAAGCTCAAACGCAACATTTTTAGCTTTGCCGAACCGCAGAGAAATTTCGTTCCAAAGTGAAAGAAAAAGCTCTTGAAGATGTGGGCTTGAAAAAAGTGTGTTTTTATTTTCTATTCCGGCGTTGTTAAAGTCGTATCCGCAGGCTTTGTGAAGGTCAAGAATGACATTAAGCCCTTCAGATTCCGCCTGGCGCACAAAATTTTCAAGCCTTAAAAATCCGTCTTCAATAAAAGTTCCGTCCGCGCGTTGAACAAGCTCGCTGTCAAATGGAAGCCTGATGTGGTCAAATCCCCAGCTTGCGACACGGTGAATATCTTGTGCGTTTATAAAATTGTCGTAATGTTCTTTTGTGTGATTGCACTGGGAAAGCCAGCCACCAAAATTGATTCCTTTTGAAAGATTCATAGTTCCTCCAATTTTTTAGTTTTTCCTGCCAAGATTTAAGAAAATATTACCATTGAATTTCTAACGGATATATCAAAATGTTTAGATATATGTCATAATATTCTGATTTTGTTTCAGGCGGAAAATATGAAAAAAAAGGAAAATGAAACTCTTGCAAGCATAAAATCGGAACCGGCGCTTTCTCAGGAACTTTTTAGAAGACGCGAATATTCAATCTATCATCTGGCATATAACAAGGAGCTTTTGTTTTATGATGCGGTGAAAAAAGGCGATTTCAGTCTTGTTAAAAAACTTATGCTTCCCCTTAAAAATGAAAAACTTGGACGGCTTTCGGAAAATTCGCTTAGAAATCTTAAATATCATCTTGTGATAACAGTTGCGATGATAACGCGTTTTTGCATTGAGGGAGGACTTCCGCCTGAATCAGCCTATACTTTGAGCGATATTTATATCCGGCAGATTGATGATGCGGAAAATGAAGATACAATTGACCTTCTGCACCGCGAGGCTGTCTTTGATTTTACAAGCCGCATGAAAGAGCTAAAAACTGTGCACGGACTTTCGTTTAGGACCGTTTCAGCGATTGATTATATTTACGACCATCTGAATGAAAAAATATCGCTTTCAGAAATGGCGGAAGAACTTGGAATGAACAGAACTTATTTGTGCGCTCTCTTTAAAAAGGAAACCGGAGTTACAGTCTGGCAGTATATAACAAAGAAAAAAGTCGAGGCAGCAGAAAAGATGATTCTTTACGGCGGAAATTCAGCCACAGAAATAAGCGTCCTTCTTTCGTTTTGCTCCACAAGCCATTTTATTGAAACTTTCAAAAAAGAAACCGGATTCACCCCGAACCAGTACCGCAAAATCCACCAAAAAGAAGCGTTCACCGCAATGAAAGAAAATGCTTGACAAAAATAATATAACATTGTTAAATTATTGACGTTATATTATTTGAGGTGAAAATTCTATGAGAAATGCAAATCCTGAGCTGGTTCAGTCTATAAAAAAACGGACGCTGGATCTTCTGATGGAAAAGGAGCCGGATGAGATTGGAATGAGAGAAATAGCCCAAAAGTGCGGTATTACGGCGACGGCGATTTATCATTATTACAAGGATAAGGACAGTCTTTTTCATGCGGTTTCTTTGGACTGCCTGAATGAAATAAACCGAATCATTGAGTCCGCCGCTGAAAAAAAAGATTCTCCGAAAGAGAAAGTTCTTGCCGCAATAAGCTCGTTCCGCGACTGGAGCTTGAAAAATTCCCGGGTAGCGTTGCTTGTTATGGAAAAAATAAAATCTGCGGTAAATCTTCCGCCGGACGAGACTGAAAAATTCTATGTGTGCAACAGGACTGGAGAAAGGCTTCTGGGGCTTTGTATTGCTGAAGGTTCCGCTCATTCTGAAAATCCCCGGCTTGATGTTGGAATTTTGATTTTCGGGCTTTGGGGTTGTCTTCAGGCAGTTATCTCGCGCAAGGCGGAAGTTGAGTATTGGGAAAATTCCGAGCCGTTTACCGGAAGATTTATTGATATGTGGATAAAAAGTGTTTTTACAAAATAATTATTAGCAGACTGATATGTTTGTATTTTGGAGGAAAATGATGCTGGCTAAAAAAATTTTTACATTAATTCTTGCGGTCCTGCTTTTTCAACAAATTTGGGCGGGTGATGTTCCTGAAAATGTTCAGGCGGTTAAAATTAGAGCGGCGGTAACTTCCGGCAGCGAATGGAAAGGAAAATTTGCGCCGCAGCTTGCATTGTGGATTCAAGACAGTGAGGGTGATTTTTTTCAGACTATTTTTGTGACAAAAAAGGCTTCTCAGAAAAAGTTTGTTTTTGCTCCAAAGGACGGACGCCCGGAATCACTTCCTGTCTGGTATCATTCAGGCGGAAATTTTTCAGCTCCGCAGTTTGAGGATGGAATTGACGCTGTGACTTCTGCCACGCCAAAAGGCGGCTTTGAGGTTGTCCAGGAAATGCGCCTTGAGCAGGGAAAAAAATATTTCATCTTTGCAGAAGTCAATAAAAGTTTTGACTACAATGAATTCTATCCAAAAAAGGCTGAAAAAAATTCCGCGGAATACTCTGGTGTGAACGGGCAGCCTTCTGCTGTATATTGCGCGGAAATTGGCCTTGAGAATTCCGAGGTGGAAATGGAGCTTGCGGGAACAGGCGCTGTTGATGGAAAAAGCGGCTCTATTGAAAACAAGGCAGAAACTTTGACAACAGCAAAAAATCTTGTAGAAAAAATTCTTGTGAGTGTTGAATTTTCTGGAGCTGAAAAATGAAAGTGCTGATTCTTAACGCCTCGCCTAAACCTGGTGGAACAATTTCTCAAATGCTGAAATTTCTTGAGGCTGAAATACAGCGGAATAATTCTTCCGCAGAAATTGAAACCGTCTGTGTTTCTTCCCTCAAGTTTAAATGCTGTGTAGGCTGCATGAAATGCCGTGCCTCTGGAAATTGTGTTTTCTCCGGAGATGATGCGGATATTGCCGGGGAAAAAATTGTGCAGGCGGATATGGTTGTTGCGGCTTCTCCGTGCTGGTGGAGCGACATGACAGGAGCCTTAAAGTCCCTTTTTGACCGCAATGTTTTCCGCATAATGGGCGAGTCAAAACATGGAATTCCAGTTCCTCTTCTAAAAGGAAAGAAAGCGGTTCTTGTTACAGCCTGCACAACTCCTTTTCCGTTTAACGTATTGTGCCGGCAGTCGGAAGGCGTTTTTGCTTCTATGAAAGAAATTTTTAAAGCTGGCGGAATAAAAATCTCTGCAAAAATTTGCGCCGCGGGAACAAAACAGAATCCCGGACTTACAGCCGGCAGAAAACGCAGGATTGCATATATTGCAAGGAAAATTTCCAGAAGCTAAATCCGCCCTGGAAATTATATGCATCTTGTTTTTGTTTTCCGCATATTGTGCCGCAGAATGTTTTTTTGCAATAATGAACTATGATGAATGATATAAAACTTACCGGCGCCCGGACTGTTCTTGTTCCGCTTGGCTTTGATTTTTTTGACCGGTATTTTGCTTATTCTTCGGACGCTGAGAACACAAAGCTTATGTGCTTTTTGCCATGCGACAGGGCGGAGTGCGCCGCATATCTTTCCGAGGTTGAGCGGCAGTGGAGTCTTCCGCCTGAAAGCCAGACGCTGTTTGAATTCGCTGTTCTTGAAAAGGATTCCGCTGAAACAAAAGAAAAAGTTCTGCTTGGAAATATCAGCCTTGAAATTATTGACAGCGCAAATAAGACGGCGGAATTCGGCTGGATTCTGAGCAAGAAATATTGGCATCAAGGCTACATGAGCGAAGCGGCTTTTCTGGTGAAAAATTTTGCAAAGTCACTCGGCGTAAGAAAAATCATTGCGCACTGCGACAGCGAGAACGAGCCCTCATACAGGCTGATGGAAAGGCTGGGCATGAGGCGGATAAGTGTTTGCGGCGGAAGAAAAAACAAAGGTTCGGACGAGGAGCGGCAAGAATGTCTTTACGAAATGCAGATATGAGTGTGCAGGTCCGGGAGCTGGATTAAAATTTGTGCCTCCGCTTTAAAATTCCTTGTAGTTCTCGCTCAAGTCCTCTTCAAGCCATAGTGAAATTTTTTCTATTGTCTTTGAAAGTTTTTGAGCTTTCTGTTTTCCGCTGATTGAACATTCCCATACAATTCCGACCCTGTAGCAGTTGTCAAGATAGGTGTCAATTATTTTTTTGTCACGCTCGGTGTTGTGTTTAATTTTGTTTTCCCAGTATTCGGTGTTTGTTTTTGGAAGCCTGAAAAGCCGGCAGTTTTTGTGTCCGTGCCAGAAGCATCCGTGGATAAAAATAACAGCATTGTAATGCGGAAGGAAAACATCAGGCGTGCCTAAATACCGGCTGTCATTCTTTCTGAATCTGAATCCGGCCTTGTGAAGAGCGCTCCGCAAGAGAATTTCGGGCTTCGTGTCCTTGCTGTGGATTCTCGCCATGTTCAGGCTTCTTTGCTCTGCGCTCAATGTGTCCATTTCTTTATATTAGTTTTGCAAAGATAAAAATTCAACTGCGGCGAAGTTTCTAATTTATTGTGCAATTGAACATAAAATGTTAAAATGTCATTTATGAATACTTTTGTTGCTCTTTGCGCTGTCGGCGCTGAAAAAATTCTTGGAAATGAAATAAAGCATCTTGGCTACAGTCTTGCAGGAAATGCTCCAGGCAGAGTTTCTTTTTTAGGTGATAACAATGCTTTGTACCGTTCAAATTTTTGCCTCAGGACAAGCGACAGAGTTTATCTTCAGATGGCCCGTTACAAGGCCGACAATTTTGATTCCCTTTTTGAGGGCTGCTACAAAATAGACTGGCAGGATTTTTTTCGGAAGGATGTCCGTGTTGTTGTGGATAAAGTCCGTGTTTATAAAAGCCGGATTAACAGCGAGCATACTATTCAGGGAATGATTCAGAAGGCGATTTACACAAAGCTTGGGGATGTATGGCGCATGAATTCTTTGCCGGAGTCAGGAGCCCAGGCTGATGTACGTGTTTATATGGAGCGTGACGAGGCTGTAATTCTTCTTGATACGAGCGGCGATGCGCTTCATAAGCGCGGATACAGGACAGAAGGCGGCATTGCTCCTTTGCGTGAAACGACAGCCGCGGTTCTTCTTCAGGAAATGCTGTGGCGGAGAAAAACTCCTTTTCATGATCCTTTCTGCGGAAGCGGAACAATTGCAGTTGAGGCTGCGCTTTATGCGTACAATGTTGCGCCGGGCCTTGGCCGCAGGTTTGCCTATGAAAATCTTTCTATATATGATGCTTCCTGCGCTTTGGAAGTAAAAAAGGAAGAAGCTGCGAAAATCCGCACTGACGTTGAGTGTCATATTGCCGGAAGCGATATCGATCCGTTTGCGGTTGACCGCGCAAAGTTAAATGCCGAGCATGCCTGTACAATGGCCGGAAGAGCCTTGCAGCTGATTGGAAGCGATATGCGCATCAAGCGTCCGGAATTCTTTGTTAGAAGCTTTGATGATTTGCATTCAGAATATGAAAACGGACTTCTGCTTTGCAATCCTCCTTATGGCGAGCGGCTCGGAGACAACCTTCAGGCTGAGGAGCTTTACCGGAAAATGGGCAGCCTGCTTTTGAATTTTGAAAACTGGCAGCTGGGCGTTATTACAAGCCAAAAGTCTTTTGAGGATTGCTTCGGAAAAAAAGCATCGGCAGAAAAACCTTTGAAGGCCGGAAATTTGGACACTTATTTTTATATCTACAGGTAGATTATGGCGATTGTTGTTGAGCACGAAAAGCGCAAGAGGGAAATTCTTGAAAAGTCATTTCAGCTTTTTATAGAAGACGGTTACGAGGATGTTACATATCAGAAAATTGCTGACAAATGCGGAATCACACGCACAACGCTTTATATATATTTTAAGAACAAGCGTGAAATTTTTTTGTGGAGCATAAAGCAGCTTACAAACGATGTTGAGCAGGAGCTTATTGGCATTATAAAAAACGGCCAGCTTGATTCAATTGAATGTCTGAAGCAGCTTTTCTTGTGCATAATCGGCCTTGCTGAAAAAAACAAGGAATTTTTCCGTGTGCTAAAAATGTATCTGATGCAGCTTGAAAAAAGCGGCGTTGATATAAATGACCGTGTAACAAGGCGTGTTATCCGCATTCAGCATCTGATGACTATGGTTTTAATCCGCGGACAAAAGAAGGGCGAAATAAAGAATTTCCCTATCAAAGAAATGAACAGCCTGCTTTACTGCCTTTTGGAAACTTCAATTTTCCGGCTTGGAATTCTTAACCAGGAAAATCTTGATGAAATGCGCGAAACTGTTCAGTTTGTAATAGAGCAGTTCAGGGTGGAGAAAAAATAAAATGAATTTTACAGGTTTGATTCCGGCGTTTTTAATTTGCACAATTCCTGTTTTGGCGGCATTGGCCTGCATGGTTCTTCTGGTTAAAGAGTTCAGGCTTAGGCTTGGCTTTTTATCTGTTTTCTGCGGACTTTTTGCTGTTGTTCCTATTTATGCGGTCCAGTTTTTTTTGGAGTTGTCCGGCCTGTCTGCGGCTGATTCTCTTTTTTCTGTCTTGCTGAAAAGCATTCTTGTAAACGGCGTTGTTGAGGAGACAATAAAAATGGCGATGCTTTTTTTATTTCCGTCAAAAAAAATGACGCTGAAAGTTTTTTTTGCGTGCGCAGTTTTGAGCGGACTTTCGCTTGGCTGCTTTGAAACTTTAATTTACATTGCCTTAGGAATTCAGAATATTGAGCTTAGGCTTTTGTCCGCGGTTGTTATTCATTCTTGCTGCGCCGGGCTTTCAGGGCTTTTTGTCTTCAATCTGAAAAATGGAAGCTTGAAAATTTATCCGATTGCGCTGGCGGTCTTGCTGCACGGAATTTATAATTATTTTGCGGGATTTAGAATGGACAGCATATTCTTCTGGTTTTCTCTTGTTGTCGTTCTTATTGCCGTTGTTGAATGCCGGATCCGTTACAGGGCAATGAATCCGGAAGGGCTGATTCTTTTTCAGTAAAATTCAGGAGCAGTCCTTGCAAATTCCCCAGATGTTTGTCTGTATTTTTTCTGCTTTGAATCCTTCCATCAGGAGCTTTGCAGGAAGTCCGGCTGGCTTAAAGATGTCATAAATTTTTCCGCATTCAGTGCATTTAAAGTGAATGTGGCTTGAAGTGTCTGCATCGTACCTAAGCTCGCCGTCTTCAATTGTAATTGTCTGGACAAGCCCGCGTTCTGCAAACTGCTTAAGCGTGTTGTAGACAGTTGTGCGGGACAATGTCGGCATCTGCGGAGAAAGCGCCGTGTATATTGTGTCTACTGTTGGATGCACTGGATTTTCTGCAAGAAATTTATAAATCGCCATTCTTTGGACTGAAGGGCGTATATTTTTTTCTTCCAGACTGGCTGCGATTTGTTCATTGTTCATTTTTTTTCTCTTGAAATTTTTATGGAGTTTTACATGAGCCGTGCGCTGGAATATAATTCAGGACACGGCTTTTAATTGGCTTTAATCCCGGCTGTTGGCTATTTTTTTATATTGAATTATAGTTAACTCGAAATTAAGGGTAATTATTTGCTGAAATAACGCTGCATTATTCCCTTGAAGCCGGCTCCGTGGCGCGCTTCATCCTTTGCCATTTCATGCACTGTATCGTGAATTGCGTCATATCCAAGCTCTTTTGCGCGCTTTGCAAGCTGAAGTTTTCCCTCGCATGCACCTGCTTCCGCATCGGCTCTCATCTGGACATTTTTCTCTGTTGACGCAGAAAGAACTTCTCCAAGAAGCTCTGCGAATTTTGCGGCGTGCTCTGCCTCTTCAAATGCGTATCGCTTGTATGCCTCTGCAATTTCCGGATAGCCTTCACGGTCCGCCTGTCTTGACATTGCAAGATACATTCCGACTTCAGAACATTCTCCGGCAAAATTTTCGCGGAGCCCTTTTACAACTTCCTCATCCAGGCCTTTTGCGGAGCCGACCTGATGCTCGCAGGCAAATCCCTTTGTCTCTGCCATTTCATTGAACGCATTTTTTGCATGGCAAACAGGACATTCTTCCGGCGCATTGTCTCCTGTGTGAACATATCCGCATACTTTGCAAACCCATTTTTTCATAGCAACCTCCTAAGTTCCTTGCACATTGCTGTTTATAAATTTGTATTAATTACAATAATGATATTATTATAACTAATTTGTTTTGTCAACAAAAAAGTTTGACAAATTTAAATTTCAGTCTTAGAATAAAACCATCGGAAAACTCTAGTTGTTTTTCATAGATAGACTCTCCTCATGCGTCCGGCTTGCCGTTTTGACAGGCCGGATGTTTTTTTTGCTTCGGCATCGGTTCCTTAGAAAATATTGTAAGGTTTGCTGATTCATTATATAATGTGCCGATATGCCTGGAAGTGAAAATCCCCTGATTGTTCAGTCTGACAGAACTCTTTTGCTTGATGTCCATGCTCCGCTTGCCGAGGAATGTAGAGCCGCTTTGATTCCTTTTGCAGAGCTTGTTCGTTCTCCTGAGCATTTGCATACATATCAAATTTCTTCTCTTTCATTATGGAACGCTGAAAGCTCGGGATTTACAGGAGAGCAGGCTGTTGAGGTGCTAAAAAAATTTTCACGCTATGAAATTCCGCAGAGCGTCGCGGTGTGGATTGAGGAGACTTCCGGGCGTTTTGGAAAGCTCAGGATTGTCCAGGGGCCTTCTGTGGAAAATGCCGATGGAATAAAAGAAGAGTACCTTTATCTTGTTTCAAATTCCCCGTATGTTTTTAAGCAGATTGAGGCGAATGCTTTTGCCAGGAAATTTCTTGTTCCGTCTGAGTGTTCAAAAGAATTTTCAGAGGGACTTTCTGAAAACGAAAAAACTTTTTGCTTTAAGCTTTTGCTTACGGACCGCGGAATTGTTAAGCAGAATCTTTTAAGAATTGGCTGGCCTGTAAAAGACGATGTTCCGCTGCAGGACGGAATGCCTCTTGAAATAAATTTGCGGAAAACAACTTCCAGCGGAAAGCCTTTTGAAGTCCGCGGATATCAAAAAGCTGCGGCAAACGCGCTTGTCGGAAACAAGGGGCCTGGAACTGGATTCGGTACAATTGTGCTTCCGTGCGGCGCTGGAAAAACAATTGTCGGCATGGAAATAATGAGCCTTTTAAAGACGAACACTCTTATTGTAACTACGAATATTACAGCTGTTCATCAGTGGATTGATGAGCTTATTGATAAAACTGATTTGGATGCAAGCCAGATTTCAGAGTATACAGGAGAAAGTAAAAGCATAAAGCCTGTAACGGTTGCTACCTATCAGATTCTTACTTGGCGTCCAGATAAAAACGGCCCGTATCCGCATTTTTCACTTTTTAGGAAGAACAACTGGGGTCTTGTTATTTATGATGAGGTTCATTTGATTCCGGCTCCTGTTTTCAGAGTTGCCGCTGAGCTTCAGGCTGTGCGGCGTGTCGGTTTGACAGCGACTCTTGTCCGTGAGGACGGATGCGAGGGCTATGTTTTTTCTTTGGTCGGTCCTAAGCGTTATGATGTTCCGTGGAAAGAGCTTGAAAAAGCAAAGTGGATTGCAAAGGCTGAATGTATTGAAGTGCGGCTTGGTCTTCCAGAAAATAAAGAGATTGACTATGCAATTGCAGGCAACAGGGAAAAGCATAGGATTGCAAGTGAGAATCCCCTGAAAAACAAAATTGTGCAGGAGCTTGTTGAAAAATTTAAGGACGACAAAATTATTATAATCGGGCAGTTTTTGTCTCATCTTGAAATTCTTGCAAAGCTTCTTGATGTTCCGATTATTACTGGAAAAACAAAAAATTCTGAGCGTGATGTAATTTATGATGATTTTCGGAGCGGAAAAATCCGCGTTCTTGTGGTCAGCAAGGTTGCGAATTTTGCAATCGATTTGCCGGATGCAAGCGTAGCGATTCAGGTGAGCGGAACTTTCGGCTCAAGGCAGGAAGAGGCTCAGCGTCTCGGCAGAATTCTTCGTCCAAAAGAAAGGACTTCAAGGTTTTTCACTTTGATTACGCGCGGAACTGTTGAAGAGGATTTTGGAAACAACCGCCAGAAATTTCTAGCGGAGCAAGGTTATTCATATAGAATTGTCCGCTATGAAAATGAAAGCAGTTTTGACGGGCTTGAAGATCCGCCGCAAATTGAGGGACGATGCCTATGAAATTGGATGCAAAGGTTCAAAGAATACTTCAATGGCGTGAAAGTTTCTGCACTTTGCCGGATAAATTTTTTTTTGAAATAGTCCGTATTTATCTTGGTGAAGTAAAAACTCCGTATAACAAGCAAAAGCTGGCGGAAGATATTGCTTCTTTCTTGCGTAGAAAAGAAACAAGAGAAATGATTGTAAAATTTCTTGATTCCGCTGACATAAAAATTCTTACGGCAGTAAAATTTTTAAATGATCCGGATGTTGAGAAGCTTGAAAAATTTTTTTCATCCTCGGTTCAGCAGGGAAAATTCTATAGCGCCGTGGCGAGCCTTGAGGAGCGTCTTTTGATTTTTACCGTCTGCGGAAAAAATTCTAAAAAAATAATAAAAATAAATCCATATCTTGAAGATGATCTGGACGGAATTTTAAATCTGCAGAATTTGATAAGCCCGGAGAAATCGAAAAAAATTTCAGGTAAGCGGCTGAGAATTTCTGCGGAAGTTATTGCGGCTTTTGTTTGCTATGTCTCAAGCCATTCCGATGTCTGCAAGAATAGCGGAGAACTGAAGAAGAAAGCGTCCTGTGATCTGGCGGAAATTTTTCAGGAAGATTTTAGCAAGGAATTTTTTGAAACACTTTTTAAGGCTCTAAAAAATCTTCATATTATTCAGGAGGCTTCGGAAGAAAAAGGCCTTTTTGTTGACTGGCAGCGGCTGGAGCTTTTTTCAGGCTTAAGTTTTGAAAATCAGTCCGCGTATATTTGCGCTGCTTGCGCCGGCTCATTTTCTAGAAGCGTGATTCTGTCTAACGCGGAAATTTTTTTCAAGACAATTTCCTTTTTAAAACATGAGACTTATACAAGGCAGAAAATTCTTCAGATTGCTTTTTTGCTGAAGGATAGAAATTTTTCTTGCGCAGAAAATTCTGTCAGCCGTTTTTCAAGAATTATCGCGGCGGGTTCTTCTGCTGAAAATTCTTCCGTGGATTCGGGCTTTTTGGATGTTATGCTTGACTGCGCTGTTGAGCTTGGAATTCTTGATTCAGTTTTTGAAGGCGAGAATGAATTTATTTGTGTGAATCAGTTCTTTGGAGAGAAAAAAGCGCCGGGAGTTCTGAGCATTGACGCGGGATTTTCCGTTACTGTTTTTCCAGGGTTTTTGCTTTCAGAGCTTGTGCCGCTTATAAAATTTCTTTGCATAAAAAAATGCGCTCCAGCCGCTGTCTTTGAAATTACGCGCCGTTCTGTTTTAAAGTCGTTTGACTTTGGAATGACGAAGGAGCAGATTGCCGCAGTCCTAGAAAAATATTCGCATTATGAAATTCCTCAGAATCTTTTAATTTCGCTTGATGAATGGGCGGACTCGTATAATTCCGCTTCGCTGTACAAGGGGTACATTTTAAAGATTCGTCCTGAAAATTCGATTGTGATTGAAAAAAAACTTTCATCCTATATTGCTGAAATTTTGTCGCCGGGAATTTTTCTGATGGATTTTGTGTCCGACGAGCAGGCAAGAATCTGCGTAGAAAAGCTTGGGCTTGATTTTGTTGGAAATGTGAAGTCTGCAAGAAAAACTTTGCCTGCCGCTGTCTTTCCCGAGTTTTCTTTTGACTCTGAAAATTTGCCTTGGTCTCTTGAAAATTTTTCATCAGAAAATTCTATGGCTTGTGGATCAAAAAAAGAAGTTTCTAAAATTCTTGGAGATTTAAAAATTCAGCTGGAAAATATTTCTGCTTCCGCCGAGCAAAAAGAAGGGCTTGAGGAGCGCATAAAAAGGCGCGTGGTTTTGTCGTCGGACCAGCTTCGGCCTGAAAGTGTCAAGTTTGAGCTCACCGAGGCAAGCGGAATGAATTTTACTGGAAAGCTCAGGATTTTGGAAAGCGCCGTCCAGACCGGAGATTTGGTTGAGCTTGAAATGTCTACAACAAAAGAAATTCTGATAGGCGTTCCAAGGGCTGTTGTAAAGAACCAGGTTGTTTTTTTAGTCTGCAAAAATCCTGAGACAAATTCAGTTGAAGAATATGAAATTTTAATTGCCTTGATTTCAAAAGTGAAAAAAATCAGAAGCTCGGCTTCGGTTTTAAATTTAGTCGCAAAGGGGTCTTGAAATGGAATCGCCAAAAATATGTCTTACACTGACAGAAAAAACTCTTGCAGAAGATTTGGAGCTTCTTAATAAATATAGAAGTTATGTTGACATGGCGGAGCTGCGTGTTGATTTTTTAAATCAGGACGAGCGGCTTTATGCGAGGCGTTTTCCCTCGATGGCCGGGCTGCCGTGTGTTTTGACAATCAGACGTGAAATAGACGGCGGAAAATTTGTAGAAGGCGAGTCTGCCCGTACAATTCTTTTTGCCCGTGCGCTTTCTTTTTCTGATGAGGATAAGACTAAAAATTTCGCATACGTGGATTTTGAGGAGGATTTTCATATCTCAAGCCTTGAGGATGCGACGCTTGCATTTGAGACAAAGGTAATCCGAAGTTTTCACGACATGAAAAATCCTGTGAGAAATATTTTGGAGAGGCTGAAGGAGTTAAATCCATCGGGACTTGAAATTCCAAAGATTGCGTTTATGCCTCACAGTCTTGATGATGTTACAAATCTTTTTGAGCAGGCTTCAAGAATTTCAGGCAACAACCATATTCTGCTTGCAATGGGGCCGATGGGAATTCCGACGAGAGTTCTTGGCGCTAAACTGAAAAATTTTCTAACATATACTTCTGCTCCGGAAGCCATGAAAAATACTGCGAATATCGCCCATCTGGATGCTGTAAAATTAGGCGGACTTTACAGGACAAAGTCTATAAATGAGTCAACAAGAATTTTTGGAATTACCGGATGGCCGCTGTCTGGAACTTCAAGTCCAGAAATCCATAATACAGGCTATTGCCGCCACGGAATGAATTCTGTGTACATTCCTTTTCCTGCTGAAAAATTTGAGCAGGCGGTTGACTTCTGTGAGCAAGTCGGAGTGCAGGGGCTTTCAGTTACAGTTCCTCATAAGGAAGCGGCTCTTGCAAGGGCTGATTTTGTGGACAATGCCGCGCTTGAAATCGGCTCGAGCAATACGCTGATAAAAAAAGATGGAAAATGGCTTGCGTACAATACTGATGCGGAAGGTTTTTTAAAAGCGCTTCTTGAGTTTTTAAATTTGAAAAGTTTAAAGCATAAAAAAGTTTCTATAATTGGAGCCGGCGGAGCTGCGAAAGCTGTTGCGTATGCTGTTTATAATTCCGGCGGAAAAGCCTGTGTTTTTAACCGCACTTTGTCGAAGGCGAAGGATCTTGCGGAAAAATATGGATTTAAATACGCTCCGTTGAATTTCGAGTCAGTTTCTACGATTAGAAAGTATTCTGATGTGATTGTTCAGACTACATCGAAAGGAATGCATTGCGAGGAGCCTTCTAATCCTGAAAATGATCCGCTTTATTTTTATGACTTTACAGGAAAGGAGGCTTTGTTTGACATAATTTATATGCCGAAGGCTACTCCGGTGATGGTGCGGGCAAGAGAGGCTGGATGCAAAATCTGCAATGGATTCAGCATGCTTCTTTATCAGGGATATAAACAATTTGAATTGTATACAGGAGTTGAATACTGATGTGTATTTCTAAAGACGAGCAGAAAATTCTAGCTGCGACAACTGCAGTTGATTGCTTAATCAAGGAAGGAAAAATTTTCAGCGGAATGAGAATCGGGCTTGGAACAGGCTCTACTGCGATGCCGGCTGTTAAAAGGCTTGCACAGAGAATTGAAGACGGAACTCTGAAGGATATAAAGGCTGTTGCGACAAGCTTTCAGACTACGCTTGCCTGCGAGGAGCTTGGTATTCCGGTTTATACATTGAATGACAAGGCGATAAACGGAGCTCTTGACCTTGCGATTGACGGTGCTGATGAAATTGATCCCGACAATAATCTTATAAAGGGCGGCGGCGCGGCGTTGCTCCGTGAAAAAATCATTGCGTACAACTCGGCAAATTTTGCTGTTGTTGCTGACGCTTCAAAGGATGTAAAAAGCCTTGGAACTGGATTTGCGCTTCCTGTTGAGATTGTTGCGGAAGCCCGTGTTCCCGTTGTTAAGGCCTTGGAAAAGATTGGCGCGGAATGTTTTTTGCGTGAAGGTGTGAAAAAAGCGGGGCCTGTAATCACGGACAATGGAAATCTCATTCTGGACTGCAAGTGGAAGTCTCCTGTTAATCCGCATGAAATGGAAGAAAAGATTGACGGAATAACCGGCGTTGTAGAATGCGGCTTTTTTACAAAAATAAGGCCGGAGGTTTTTATTGCACGCCCCGACGGAACTGTTGAGCGGCGCTAGTTTTTTACATGGATGACGCATTGTCTGTTTTTTCTGGCAATGCGTTTTGTTCTATGTTTGCCGGCGCAACTGTCAAGAGTTTTTTAAAAAGTCCTATACATTTTTTTTAATTTCGTGATTCTAGATTTTTGACGGACGGGCGCATTGCGCCTTTTTTTATTACTACTGTAATCAAATACAATATCAGTATCAAATTCATATTCATATACAGATTCAAATACAAATACAATATCAAATTCAAATTCAGATACATAATGCAAACGTGTGCAAAAGTTATATTTGCATACAAGCGTTATGCAAAATCTGCATTTGCATAATTTGCAGTCAATATATGTTTGCTTGTATTCAACTGATTTTTTTTGTATGCAAGGCAAATTAAAAACTTTTTTTGCATAAATGCACAATGCAAAATCTGCAAGTGTGTAAATCTTGATATTATAAAGAATAATCTTCTGTTGAACGTGCTAAAACCTTGCGGTTTCAGGCTGAAATATTTCACGTTTTCTGCTTATTTTGCGCTAAAGTTTCTCCGTCTGCGTGCCGTTGCTAATCACGTGTCTGTTGCGTTGAAAAAAAAATATATTCCGCTGTGCGCCGCCGGTAAAATCTCGACCGCGGAAGCCGCCCGGAAAATCGGGATAACCGGCTGTTCTGTGCGCCGTCTTAAAGCGCGTTATAACGCGTGCGGCTGCTCCGTGTTCATACATGGAAACACCGGCAAAAAGCATGCAAAAAAATATGATTACAGCAAAATTGAGGCCGACTATAAAAAATTCAGCGGCTCTTCATTCGGCGCTTTCCGTGATAACTGCGAGGATTTCTTAGGCTATTCTCCCTCATATACAACCGTCTACAATATTCTTTCTGCCGCTGGTGTTGTTTCTCCGCGCGCGCGTCTTCCAGTCCGTGAAAAGAAAAAACATCTGCCGCGCAAGGAACGCCCATGCGAGGGCGACTTGGTGCAGGTTGACGGCTCTTCCCACGACTGGCTTATGAATAATACAAAGACCTGCATACATGGCGGCATTGATGACGCTACTCATAAAATAACCGCTCTTTATATGTGCCTCAATGAGTGCAAGCTGGGATATTTTGAAATGCTCCGTCAGACTTACGAGCGTTTTGGCGGATTCCCCCGCGCCTTGTATTCCGACCGCTCATCCTGTTTTTTTACCGTCAAAAACAGTCTACAAAAGTGTACAATTGAAGAACAATTAAAGGGAATGCGTGAAAAAAATACTGAATGGCAGGCTATGGCCAGTGCCTTGGAAATAGAGCTGATAGCCGCATTGTCTCCGCAGGCGAAAGGGCGGATAGAGCGGCTGTGGCAGACCTTGCAGGGGCGGCTGCCTGGCATTTTCCGCTATCTTGGAATAAAGACTATTTCCGCCGCCAACGCATTTTTAAAAAACTTTGTCGACGACTTCAACGCCCGCTTTGCTGTTCCTGCCCAGGATTCCGCCAAGCACTGGCAAGAATCCCCGGCCGGTGTCGACCTTGATTTCCTCATGTCTGTAAAAACTGAAAGGAAAACCCGCGCCGACGGCTCGTTTATCTACCATGGCTACAAGTTCGGGCTTGTTGCTTCGCGTGCCGCCTGCGTGCCTCTCACTCTCTGCCTTAATGAACGCTACGGCTTGCGCGCTGTTGTTGCCGGCAGATATTACCCCGTTGAGCTGCGCGAGCCTCTGTGCGATGTGGTGGGCGATTCAATGCCTTATGTGGAAAAAGAATTGATTCGCGACTATCTGCTGTCAGACAAGCATGATAATAGGGCAGTGGTTTAATAATCTATTTTTTTTCCTGTTCCTATTCCGGCAGGCTTGCTTGTTTCGGGGGGGGGGAGGTATTATATTAATATGAAAAAGTTATTGCCATTTTTTATATTGCTTTTGCTTCTTGCTTCCTGCCGTCTTGATGATAATTCGGATTCAAAAAACGTTGTAGATTGCCCTGCGGAAATTGCGGCGCGGGCGTTTCGTTTTGCCGAGCTGTATAAAGATTCTGATACGGTTTACAAATGGGGCGGACAAGACCCTGTGCGTTCTGCAATTGCTCTTGACTGTTCAGGTCTCGTGGTCATGTGCTATAAATATGCAATGGTCGATACTGACTATTCACTGCTTCTTTCTGACATGGCGTCAAGCTATATATACGAAAACGCCGCGACAATTGTTCCGCTGGAAAAAATGCGCCAGGGCGATTTAATCTTCATGGGTGAGGCAGATTCTCTAAATGTAACGCATATTGCGCTATTTGATTGCGTAGAAGATGACAGCGTATATTTCATAGACGCTACGGAAATTACAAACAAAGTTTCAAGGCGTTGCTATTCTAAGGAAAATAAAAAATTTAAAGCTTATGGTGTTATGAGGGTTCAATATTGAGACATCTTGTTTTTCTTTTTACTGCGGTTATTCTGTTTTCATGCGGCGGGGCTGATTCTGACTGCATGGATTTTACATTTGAAGATGATTTCTATGCTGCGGATTATTCTGTTGAAAATTCTTCTGAGATTATTGAATTTAATGAAAACTGGAAATTTGCGGATTTTTCCAAGATTCATACAGGACAAGCTGTTTTATACAAAGCCGCAGATAACCGCAAAAACAAAACTGTTGCTGTTAATGCCGGGCATGGAACGAAAGGGGGAAGCCTTCTAAAAACATATTCCCACCCTGACAAGTCTCCAAAGATTACCGGCGGGACAAATGCAAAAGGCTCGCTCGAATCAATGGCGGTAAGTGGCGGCATGACTTTTTGCTGCGGACTTTCAGAAGCCGAGGTAAATCTTCGGGTTGCGCTTATTCTGCGTAAGCTGCTTCTTGAGACTGGCTTTGATGTTCTTATGATACGTAATTCAGATGATGTCCAGCTTGATAATATAGCGCGTACTGTAATAAGTAATAATAATGCTGATATTAATATTGCTATCCATTTTGACGGGGATGGAAATAAAAAAGACAAAGGCGTGTTTTATTGCGGCGTTCCTGATGAGCTGAATGCCTTGCTAGAAAATGTAAAAAAACATTCTGTTAAAAGCGAGCGGCTTGGCGGCTGCATTGTCTCCGGGCTACGTAGTCAAGGAATGAAAGTTTATAGCGGCGGAAGAACTGAAAACGATTTGACGCAAACTTCCTACAGCACGATTCCTACGGTCGATATTGAGCTTGGCAACCAGTGTACAGTTCCTAATACAGCCAGTCTTGAAAAACGAGCCACCGGAATTCTAAACGGCGTGCTGGTATATTTCAATTCGGCTCTGTGCCAATAAAAAAGCCTTGCAGCGTTATGAAGTCCACTAAATCATCATTGTTATTATCTCCTGCATACAAGGTTGCACCGTAGACTAATGCGGTCATTTTGCTTTCATCTATAGAAACAACTCCGTTATTCATATTATCAATGGATACCAAATCATAGGCGGTTGTGAGCATAGCGTTATGTGCAAATGAATCTCTTGATGTATGCGCGTTGCCTATGAACATAAGTGTCAAATAATTATGTATTATGTTGTCGCTTCCTAATGCCTTGAATATTTTTGTTGTAATTGGATTTTCAAACAGAACATCATAAGTTCCTTTTTCTCTGCGTTTAAAACTTCTTATATTGCACGTTTTGTACTTATTAAAATACCCGGTGCTTGAATCCATATCTTGTATGCGAAAATTGCACATTGCTACCATAATAAACGGAACATTGTTTGTATACAAATATCCTTTGTATTTTCCGCTTGTTGCGTTTACTTCTCCTCTGAACGAGCCGCTGCCAAACTCTACGCTTCCGTCACTGGAAATTTTCCAGCCTGCGCCTCCCTCTTCGTAGTTCTCGCTTTGCAGACTGCCGCCGTTTTTTATTGTGATAGACTGCGCCAGCAAATTCTCAACGTCTATCAGCGCGGTTCTTAGATAGCCTCCGTCTATTATTGTCTGCCCCTGCGTGCTTCCCTGTCCTGTAATGACCACGTGTTCGGCCGCCACATTTATCTGCGTTGCTGACAAGTCTATCTGCGAGGCTAGAAGATTCCCCGCCAGCGCGTCTTCCCACAATGCCTTAACCTGTGCGTCTGTCGCGTTTCCTTTTATCGCGTAGAATTCCGTTCCCTCCAGCCTTGCGTATACATTCGCCACCTTTTCATCTGTGCTTACTGCTAAAAGTTTTATGCGTGTAGCCTCGTCAATCATCACCGGCAGATTCAAGGAAAGGCTAAGCTGTCCGCTTGCGCCTCCGCCCTCTACCAAAGCCGTAACCGCTCCAGCCTGCACGTCAATCAAGCCCACCAGCTCCCGCTCCATGTCGCTGACCTGCAATAAAATTTCATCCTCGCTTATGCTGATAGACGCTTTTGCGTTTCTTGCGTCCTCGTCCATTTTCGCTATGATTTCTTCAAGGCTCGATTCAACAGGTCTGATTTTGTACGCGTTCGTAAACCTTACGCCTTTCACTACGGTGTCGACCGCCGCCTGCAATCCCGAGCTTGCGGCCGCCTCTGATTCTCCCCTTGTCACATAGTCCCGCTGGCTTTCCACCGTCTTTGTTGTTCCGTCCGGAATCTTCGTCAGGTTGCTTCTGTATTCAGGCAGTTCTCCGTATTCATACAGCGCCGGGTTGTAGTCCACCAGCGTCAGTGTATAGCCGCTGTCGTTCTCCTCCGCGTTTGTTATTTTCATTGTGGTTGTTACGGTCGTAAACTCTCCGTTTTCGTCCAGCTTTCCGAAGCTGAAAAAGTCGCCCGCCCTTGGTATCACGTCCGCGCTCTGCCGTATCAATGTTTCTACCGTCAGCGTGTCCGTTGTTCCGCTTCCGCTTACCTTCAACGCCGCAAGCCCCCGCCCGGTGCTGCTCACGCAGTTTATGATTACTCCGCACGCCGCGTCTTCCGGGAATGTAACAGTGCCGCTCAGATATATTTCTTTAAGCAGTCCGCCCCACCATTTCAAGCCCTTTATTTCGCCGTGCGCAATTCCGATTTTAAGGCTCTTATGCTGAAGCTCAACCCTTGAAAAAATAGGGTAGTATGCCGCTTCACGTCCGACTTTAACCGTCGCCACTCTCGGCTGCGCTGTTTCCTCCGCCATTTGCCGCCATGCGTATTTGTATGCGTGCTTGTATGTCGTTATGTACTCGAGCGCGGTTTCTGTCAGCGTGTCTGTCTGCGGGTCATATTCTTTCCCGCTGCGCATAAAAACAACGCTGTCCGCGTCGTAGTCCTCCGCTCCGTTTATGTAGGTTACTTTTTTGCCTGTTGTCTTCCGGGTGAATTCTTTTGTCGTCGTTATGCTCTGTATTGTGTCGCTGTTCAGCAACGCTATTGAGTAGTCCCGGCCGTTGTCTATGGCGACTTCCAGCTTCCCGGTCATCGGATTGTAAACAAGCGCGGCGTTTCCGTTCTTGCACATTGTCTCAATAATGCTTTTCTTTTTTGCGCTCCGGCTGACCGCTCCGTCTGCCCTGAATCCCTCTTTCTCGCAGTATTCGTACCAAGCGCCGAAAGTTTCTAAATCCAGCTCGCTGTCCTCGTACCTGCTCGGCGCGTGCTTGTCGCTTGTCAGAATTTCCAATACCCACGCCGCAAGGTTGCTTGTCGGTGTCTTCTCCGCGCTCCATTCCGTGCCGTTCCATGTCCTGGCGCAGGCTTTCGTTATAATGCTGAACGCGTCAAGGTTTCCGCTTGTGTTTGCGTTGCTTGCCACCCTGATTCCCAGCCGGCAGCATTTGTCCCGCTCTGTGTCCTCCAAGACCTTGGCTGTTACAAGTTTTGACGATGTGCTTTTTTTTGCGTCGTAGCAGGTCGTTTGAACCGCAAGCAGATAAACTGTGTCCTTTGCGTTGCTCTCTTCTTTCGGTGTCGTGCGCCTTACTCTTACGCTGATTTTCTTTCCGTATGCCTGCGCCGCTGTGAAGTCCTGCCTTGCGCTGTACCGCATTTGCTGCTTTGTGTTGTATGTGAATGTGTTTGAATATGCGCCGTTCTGATTAAATCCCCTGTCGAAGTCGTGCCACATCGGGTTCGCATCGTCCGGGTTGTTTGTCCACTGCGGCTGTAGTGTTATTGTCTCCTGCCTCCAGCCGTCATCATATTTTTGCAGTCCGTCAAACAATACTATAAGCTCAACGGATTTAGGACGGCTCGCAAGTTCCTGCACCACGCCCGCCTGCCAGTCCGCCTCAATCTTTGCGTTTTCCTCTGCGTCGCTGGACGCGTGTTCGTGCGGTATTTCCTCCGTCAGTTCTGTCATCACAATCTTGTCATTGAAGCCGCCTGTTGAAAAGTCGCCTGCCTGTCTGATTTCAATAATGTTTCTGTCGTCGTAATATGTGCCTTTGTCCCATTTATATACTGCGTTTTGCGGAGCCGTTGCGCCTGCGAAGCTCTTTATTACCGTTTCGCCCATTTTGATTTTTTCAATCAGAAGGCTGTTGTAGCCGCACTCTAATACTACGTTGTAAAACTGCTCTTCTCCGCGTGAGCCTGCTATAGTGTAATGCGCCGGACATAGCCTGTACGGTGTAAAAAGCGTTTCACCGATGATGTAGGGGAATGTCTGCCCGGTTGCCGCCTGGTTTCTTGCGCCTTTTACAAACGGCAGCTTGTTTGTCTGTTCCGCTCCCGCTTTCGCCGCTTTCTGCGCCTCTTCCATCTCCTTTTGAGCCTGCTTCGCCTTGTATGCAGAAACGCCCGCGATAACTCCCGCCGCTACCGCCACCGTCGCAATTGCAATAATCGCTACTGTAGTTGCAGCCGCCGGTGTCTTGCGCACATAGATGATGTCATCCGGCCGCACCTCGTAGTCGCTTTGAATTCTGTAGCCTCCGCGCAGAATTATGCTGTTTTTCCAGTCTACGTCCTTTATATGCTCGCTTAGCTTTCCGCTGAAAGTGTATGTTGTCTTGCGGTTCAGTCCGTCAAATACGTGTATCAATGCCATAATAGCCCCTTATTTTTATTGCTCCTATTTGGTTTACCCGGCAGCCCTGCCGTGTCATGTGTATGAACTCGCGCCCGTTAAGGCATATTCCTATATGAAGCTCTCCGCCTGTCTCCATTTCAATGACTGCGCCGGCTCTCGGAGCTTCTATTGGCGTTACGTTCAAGGTCGGCGCATTGCGCGCGCTCAGCTCTATGTCGTGGTTCTCATAGATTACATCGTTGAGCTTGTAGCCGAACCGCCGCGCCGCTTCTATCGCCAGTCCGTAGCAGTCAAAGCCGCTTTTGTCGCGTCCGTGGTCTTTGTACGGAATCCCGATTAAATCATTGATTTCTATCATGCCTTTATAGTCATTCTTATGCGTTGCCGCGGTTGTTGTCCGCGTCAAAAACATAAGGCGGAAACACCATGTTCAGCCGGTCGTCGTTTGTAAATGTGATTGTCAGCTTCATCTGCTCGTCTGTTGTCGCGCTTCCGTACTGATGTTTAAAGGACTTTATGGGCGTTATGTTTCCGTCGTTGATTACGCCGACAGCCGTAACTGTAAAAAGCTCATCGCTGCTTTCTATTATGTCTATAGCCTCGTTGCCAATCGCCGATATTTCAAGGCTTCCGTTCTGAAGGATTCCGCCCGCTGTTTTTGGACGTGTGTATTTAAATGCGCTTGCCTTGTAAACATTGCCGTTATATGTCACATCCTCGTTGTTGTTCACAAAATAAAGCGAGCCGTAGTCAGGATGTCGCATTTCTATTAAATAAGGCAGGCTGAACGCTCCGCCTCTGTATAAAGCGTTGTAAATCTCTGATTCTGTCATACTTCAACCCATATCATGTTTATTTCTTTGATGTTCATTCCGCTTGCTGTCGGTGTTCCGTCTATTCTGTATGTCTGCATTGTGCCGTCGCCTCTCAGGCTTTCGCAGGTGAATGTTCCCGCGTTTCCGCCTAATGTGTTTTCGTACCAGTCAAAAAACGCTTTTTCCTGCGTCCTTGTCGCCGCATAGCTCACATTGTAACGCCGCAAGTTCCGGGAATTTTTCTTGACCATTACAACACGGCCGCTGTCGTACTCTGTCTTGATTGCGTTGTCCACATATCCCGTTTGCACACCGTAAAGCCTGTTTAACGGCAGCTTCTCATCGTTCCACTTTACGCTCATAATATTTTTACTCCCTCTTGCCGGGACATCATTGACGCATAGCCTCCGTCAAATGTTCCGTCTATAAATCCCTTGTTCACGCGCTTGTCCACAATGTCTAGTATAATTTCGCCGTTTTCTTCCCGGAGCTGTGTGTCCACTCTGTTGCTCTGCGTGTTGTTCACCGTCATGTTCAGGGCGTTTCCACTGCGTCCGCTCTGTCCGTTCAACATATCCCACAAGCTGCGCTGCTGATTCGCATTAAGCACCATTTCGCCAGCCCTTGCGTGTATATATGTGTTGTCCCCGCCCATTGTCGCGCCGTTCATTCCGCCTATGACACCGCCCTGCGCAAAGTTCGGAGGTGTCGGCTTGCTTGCTATAATGCTGGCCATTTGCACGCCTCCAGCCGCCGCGACAAGCGCGCCGGTTACGATTCCAGCCACGCCTCCCTGTGCAATCGCCTTGCTTACGCCTTCCGCAATATTTGCTGTCGCCGCCAGGAGCGAGGCCGTCCATTGGAACATTTTTATTTTGTATTCCTCGCGCGCCGCTTTCTGCTGTATCTGCTTCTGCTTCTCGTAATATTCTTCTTCGCTGATTTCGCCCTTTTGATATTTTTCTTCCAATGCTCCAAGTTCAAGCGCGGTTTCTGTCTCCACATTGTCAAGCATAAGGTTCGCCGCGTCATTCGCTATGCTTGCCGCCTGCTGTGTATAGCTGTTAATCTCGCTTGTTACTTTCTGCCATAAGTCCGCCTTGTTCTGCGCATATTTTTCATCTATGGCGAATTTCTGCGCCTCTTTTTCTTCCTCGCTTAGAACCTCGCTGTCATCAATGGATTTTTTCAAGTCCAAAAGCTGCTGCTGGTTTTCCTTGTACTCATCATACCAGCTTTTATCCAGCGCAGTTATTTCCTTGACTTTCTGTTTCTCCAGCTCGGCTTCATTTTTATTCAGCCCCTCTATAAGCTGGCTCTTTGTGTAGATTATTTCATTTCCTTTCTGTCCGGCTTCTATCTGCTCCTCGCTCATTTTTGCGATTTGCTCGCGTATCTGCCTGTATTGCTCTATCTGCTGCGCAAGCGCGTTTGTCGGTGTAGGCGATATGCTCATATCCTGCAAGGTTTTCAGGACTGCGTTTGTTGCGTCAATCGCCGCTTTCAGTTTCTCTTGCGCTTCGGTTTCCTCGTCAAGCGCATTTTTCGCTTCCTTGAGCTGCTGCAGGCGTTTCTGCTCCACCGGGTAGCCTTCTTGTATTTTGCCTTCGGTTTCTGTGAGCAGTGCTATATAGTTTTGCAGAATCACGTTGTATTTGTCCTGTGCGCTTGCAGATTCGCCTTTAGCCTTTGCCTCCACTTCGAGCCTGTTAAGCTCCTCCGCTAGTGCCTGGTTGCTTGCCTTTGCAAAGTCATCAGCTTCTTTTCTCGCCTTGTTCTGCGCGTCAAGCTGCGCTGTCCTCTGCCTTTCTTTTTCCGCCTGCTCCGCCTCATATTTTGCCAGCCGCTCCCTGTATTTCAGTTCGTCCTGAACATACATCAAGGCCGACTGCTCCTCTTCGTTCAGATTTCCCCGCAGTTTCAGCTCGCTTTCAAGCCACTTCAAATATTCTGTTGTCTGTAGTTTTTCGCCGCCTCTTACTTCGCCGGTCTCCTTGTTTGTGTACTGTGTCATAACGGTATTTACACCTTCATCCACGCTTCGGTGTATTCCGCCTATGCCCCATTTGCGCGACGCATTTTCCAGCAGGTCGCTGATTGCGTTCACCCGCTCAACGCCCTTTTCGTAGAACGACTGCCACCATTTATCCCATGCGTTTACGGTCGGCGCGGTCAGCTTTCCTATCGCCTCCTTGAAGTCGCCCTTTGCGTTTGCCGCCTGCGTCTTTGCGTCCGCCATTGTCGCCGCCAAGCCTTTGTATTTTTGAGAGACAATCTCAACCGCCTTGCCGTTCTTTAACTCTTCCTCTGTAAGGCTTTTTATTTCGGGCATGGTTTCGCCCAGCTCGCCTGACAAGCCTGCGTATGATTTGTTTAGATTTTTTATCGCGCTGTCAAAGCTCATTGCCCCCGACGCGGATATGTCGGCGGCCGCGCTTATTATGCTTGTTATTTCCTCGTATGTTCTGCCGGCAGACACTAGCTGTGTTTCATACGCTATTGTCTGCTCATCGCCTAGATTGGAGACCTTCTGCAGCTCGCTGGCATAATCCTTTAACGCCGCTATGTTTTCTTCGCTGATATATGGGTTGTTTTTTGCTGCTACCGCCAGCGACTGCTCTGCGCGCTCCTGTATTTTGTACGCCTCCGCAGTCTCTCTTGTTACTTCGGCTATTTTCTTTGTCGCTGCAATGGCGGCAACTGCCGCCGCCACATAAGCTCCGCCTGCGCTTGCAATGCTTTTCATTTTGCTTGCGAATCCGCCGGCCGCTCCGCTGGCTTCGTTCAGTATGGAGCTGTAGTCCTTTGTTTCCTTTGCAGTTTCCTTTACTTTCTTCTTCGCCTTGGACAGTTTCCCGTCCATTTCCTTAAAGCCTTTGTCCAGTCCGTCATTATTGACTTTTGTGTTTATTACTACTTCGCCGTCTGCCATATTATCCCTTTAGCTGCGCCTCAAACGCTTTCAGAGCCTCGTCGTTTTCCTCGTCCTCTTTCTGCGGCAGCCTCCATGCCTCATATAGTTTTTGCTGCTGTTTCGTGTAGCTGTCGTTTCTTCCCGTCGTGTTCGTCCACAGCCTGTGTCCAATTACCCGGTTCAGCTCTGTGTCGTGCAGTCCGCTTAGCAACGCCTGAAATTTGTACCAGTGGAGCGGTGTATCTACAAGGTCTATGCCGTAGTTTTCCAAAAACGCGCTGTAAATTAAATCTGCGTCAAGCTCATAGTCCAGCACGTTTTCGCTCGGCTCGTCCCCTGTCCTGCGCGGCAACAGGCGGGGCGGTTGCATGAATTCGCATACTGCCCTTATACCTTCCGCTCTGTTCGGCGGTATCTCGCCGGCATATATAAAATCAAGCGCGTTTATCGGTGTCTGCTTGTCTTTCAGAAGCTGGCAGAGGCGTATGAAATATTTAAAGTCCGTGTGGATTTTATAAAAACTCCCGCCGACTTTTACAGCCTGCGGGAGTATCGCTTTGGTCAAGTCTATCATGTCGCCGGTGTGAACTCGCCCTTGCTCCATGCGCCATTAACAAATGTAGGCGTTCCGGCTGACAATGTTACTGCGCCTCTTTCGATTACATTCAAGGCCAGGTCAACATCAATGCTTTCGTTTACCGTGTCCATGTTGTTAAGTTTTACGAGAGAGTCGACTTTCCAAGCCTTGTAATAGGTTACCGGGTCGGAATCGCTGTTTGTGTAGCTTTCCTGATAAAAAGCGAGCAGAATATCTCTATGCGCGTCTGCTCCTGTCGGCCGGTCAAAAATCATGTCAAAAAACGCCTGGTAGTCATCTTCGCCCTTGAACATCGTAATTGACTGCGCCAGGCTCGGCTGGTAGCTGTCTATTTCTTCCTCCGGGTTCTCCGAGCTGATGAAGTCAAATGTCTTTGTCTGCGGATTAAACGAAAGTGTGAAAGATGTGCTTTTTTTAATCTGCTTCCAAACTGGATTTGATTTTGTGCCTGTGTTGATAAACGGCACAATTTTAGTCTTATGAATTAAATCACCCATTGTTTTTGTCCTCCGTGTTCGGCTCTAGGTATGTTGCCACTATAGCCGCGCTGTAAATTGTATTGTTCTTATCGTCAATGCTTA
This sequence comes from uncultured Treponema sp., assembly GCA_964607295.1. Classification (GTDB taxonomy): domain Bacteria; phylum Spirochaetota; class Spirochaetia; order Treponematales; family Treponemataceae; genus Treponema_D. Next base: position 162,201 of record CAZSJX010000003.1, read on the forward strand.
TGAACTGCGGCAGTGTCTGCGCCTCAATCATAATCTTGACGCCTGTTTCGCTGTCCGTTATTTCCTTTCCGTCCAGCCTGTCTGTTATGTCAAACGCATAGTTTCTTGCGCTCGCCCTGTCGCCGCTCCGTATGTAATAAGTAAGATTCCATTTGAGCAGACGCGAGCCGTCAAGAAAACGCTTTTCAGCCGCCGGCGCGGGATCGTGCCTCAAACAAGCCGCCTCGCCCTCGCTTGCAGGCATTGCGTCGTTATAAATCGTAAAGGGCAGGGCAAGCTCTTTTTCCACCCATTCGTTTATTATTTCAGCTACGTTTAAGCCGCTCATAGACAAACCTTAGCCATTTTTCAAGCCAGCGCGCTTTCGCCGCTTCAAACCACTTGCCGCAGGCGTTCGGATTCGGCTGGTATGCCGGCCTTGAATACTCGTAATACTGGCGGCGTGCATATGGCGTTTTCCATTTAATCACGCCGTCTCCAATGTGTGTGTTTATGACTGCGGATTTCTGCAAAGTTCCTGTTTTAATTGGGCAGAAATAGTTGCTGTCCGCAATAATAAGAGCGTCAAGCGGCGCTTGTATCTGCTTTATTTTCGCTTCGTTCTCGCTTTTTATCCGTCCGATGTTTATGTTTACTCTTGCGTCAAAACTGATTCCAGCCATTAAACAAGCTCCACTTCATAATGATGTATAGCCGCGTTTCCGCGTGTGTATCTCGGCGTTACTTTTCTTGCCTCGTACTGTCTGCCGTTGAATACCACCGCGTCATTTTCCGCCGGAACAATCATTTCTGCTTTCTCGCCGCCGGGTGTTGTGCAAACTGCCTTGCCCGGGTCTATATACAGCGTCATTCCGTCGGCTGTCTGCGCTCCTGCCTGCCCCTGTGATGTGGCGTTGTAAACCTCCACACGGACTTTGCTCATTACGGTTTCGGTTGCAGTCTTGTTTCCGTCCCGGTCGATTCCGTCCGTATGCTTTACGGTTACGCTGTGCATAAGCAAGTTTTCGCTTATCATATCACCGCCCGCCGTTCACAACGTCGCAATAAAGCGACAGCCATTTATATTTTTTTTCGGCTGTGCTTTTTGCGTTTTTCTCTATCGCCGCGTCGCTGGCCTTTGAGCTTGCGCTGTAGCTGTAGCCGCCTATGCTTTCCGATGTCTTCACGTCATTGCTTCCGGCTTCCGCCTGCGCCGCCAGGTAGTCTTCTTCAATCATCATGCAGACTGCGCTGTCTATTCCGTTTTCCTCGCGCTCAATAATCAAGCCTGAATTCGCAAGCTCTTTAATCCGCAGGATGTTTTCAGTCTTGTATTTATTGAACGCTTCGGTGTCCGGCACTTCCGACCTGCCCAGCGTGTCTGTGTAGTATGTATATGTTACATTGTCAAAAAGTGCCATTCTCCGCGCCTCCGCTACGAGTTTGTTTTTGCCACAATGCCGGAGCGCACTCCGTCTGCGTCAATGCCGTATGCCTCAATAACATCTCCGCTTGAAAGTGTTACCTTGGCCGTGTACGCAGTCCATGCGCCGGCAACTCCGCCGGTTGTTACGCGGTATTTTACGGAGGTTGCATTTGCTCCGGCTGTAATTGTCGCCTGGTTGGTGCTGATTTCAACTGTCGGGTTAAGAACCGCGCTGTCCATTACAATAGCCGCGCTTTTTGTCACCTTGTGGCCGTATACAGTGCGCCCCTGAATTGCGCTTGCTCCGATATATGTGCCTGACCCGCTCAAATCCTGCAAATGGATGTCTTTAGTCCATTCTCTTACCCGGCAGCACCAGTCCTTGTGTCCGCATATAATATTTGCGTGTTCAGGCAGTGTTGCGTCCTCCAAAATAAGGAAGCCTGCAATTTTTCCGACTGCGCCTGTCTGCTTCACCTCATCGCCTAGATTGCTTGCGCTGATAAACTCGCTTGATTTTCTGATGAAATTCATTGCGTCCGGGTTTACCAATGCCCAGCGGTCTGTCGCCGGAACTTTCGCCTTTGTCATTGCGGTTGCAATGTCGCAGAATCTGTCATAAACGTTTGACTTTGAAAGGGCTGTTGTCTGCCCCTTGACTGTGGCTTTGTCCAAAAGCTCGGCTGTTCCGTCTGTGTTAATCTGCAATGCCAAGCCGTAGCCCGCCGCGTCGATTCTGTCCGCCACAATATTGTCCGGCACTGCGTCAATGTCGTAGCCGTCGATTACCTCGTTCACAGCCATGTCCTTGTCAATGTCGAGCGTGATATATCCGCCGTTTGTGTAGGATTTTGCCGCGCCGTTCTGCTTGTTGTAGCTTACAACGGTTGTTTCTGTGTCGCGGACTGGAATTTTAACCGCTCCCGCTTTCGGATTTCCTTCATATTTGTTGTTCCATACAACACCGTCTTTCTGAACGATTGTGTAGCGGAGCTTAGCGTCTACAAGCGCGCTGTATCTTTCCTGCTTTTCAACTCCCATAATTTTTTATACCTCTTTTTGCTAGTCTAGTTTGATGTTCGGGTTGAGATTCTTAAAGGCCGCAAGCACGCCGCCTTCTTTCTCTGCCGAACCCGTCATGTTTGGAACTGTCGGCGGTGTAGGTTTGTTTTCTTCCAAAACAATATTTTCCTTTCCGTCCGTCAAGCCTTTGAAAATGTCATCAATCGACTTTCCCTTGTTTGCCGGGTCGTTCAATGCTTTTTCAATCTGCGCATTTATTGCGTCCCGGGTCAGGTCGTTCACAAAGCGTTTGCCGCTTGTAAAGTCCTTAATCTTTGCCTGTAGTTCCAGCTGCTGAACCTTAGCGGCTGCCTCCGCTTTTGCGTTTTCCGCTTCCTGCTGGTATTTCAAGACATCGGCTTTCACGTTGTCGTAGTCCTTCATTTTCTCCAGCGTGGCGTTCGCCGCTTCAAGCTGCTTTTTGGTCTCTTCATAATCCGCAAACTTCGCCCGCTCGCGGTTGATGTCGTTCCCGTTTTCTTTCATCACAGCTTCAATTTGTTCTGCTGTAAGACCTAAGCCCTCTAAAGTTTCTCTTTTCATTTGTTACCTCTACGTGTCAGTTTTACGTCGCCACCGCGACTGTAGGCTGTTTTGTTTTTTACGCGTCAAAACTGCGCGGTTGTCTGCAAATTCTGCCATAAAAAGAGCGTGGTGCGTCCGCCCTCTCTATGGCATTTGCCTTTATAGTCATTTCAGCTTGCGCTTTCGCTCCAGTTTGTGCCGAATTTTTCAATAATTTTTTTAAAATCCTCTAGGTCATGCGGAACTTTGCTGTAGTTTTCCCCTCCGTCTTCCGCCTCCTCTATGCCGATGTGCAGAAGCTCATGAAAAATCAATATCTCCAGCTGCTTTGCGCTCATATGCGCATTGTTCGGAGCAAACAGCGTTATTGTAAAATCCGCATTGATTGCCCATTTGTATTTGGCCGGCACTTTCTCACATTCGCCATGAACCATTTTTGAGCCGCTCTTTTTTGCCTGGTTTGAAACAAGATATGTAATTTTGACTTGGCTGTTTTTTATATATGCCAGTTCCTTTTCTGTTTCAATCAGCCTGCCGCCGATTTTTTCAAACGCTTCACTTACTTCCCGCTTTTCCATTTCCTCTAATCTCCTGCGCCGCCTGTACGTCCACTATGTAGTCATACAGTTTTTCAAACCACCAATATGGAATAAATACGCCGTCGGTTTCCGTCTTTAGCTCCTCGCCCTCGCTTATGTACTGCCATACTAAAACCCCGTCTTCGGTGTATGGATCAGGCGGAGTATATTGCATGGCCGCTTCATTGGTCATTTGCGTACTCGTGCAGCCTAACGGCCATAGTATTAACATCATGGCTATGATTACCAGTGCGCGCGCCGCTTTTCGCTTTGCTTGCCTCCGTGATGATGTCTGCTGTTCGCTGCGCATTTTCTGCCCCCTCTTTTCTGATTCTTGATTCTTCTTTCTCATGCCGTTTTTTTTCTGCGCTAAATGCCGCTCCGCTGATTGCGATTGCAGCGCATAAGGCGGCCGCAAGGCCGGCGATGATATACCCTGTTATGCTCATCTTGCCTTGTCCTCATATATTTTTTTCTGCCATACATTCGCGCCGATATATCCCAGCGGAACAAAGCAAAGCGGCTGCGCAATCTGCGCAAAATCCGCCCTGTCTGCTATTACAATAAATGTAACCATTGCAACAGCCCATAATGTTACCCACAGCTTCACCGATGTCATTTTGTTTCTTTTCGGCTGCTCTTTTTCTTCCTGTTTTTTTTCGTTTTCCATTCTTACCCCTTTATCAAGTTTTTAACATCTGTTTTGAACAGCTCCAAAAGCTCCGGCTTTGCCGTCCATAGCCTCGGACAGTCCTTCCAGCCCACTATGTTATGGTGCGTAGTGATTGCGTCCGCTGTAAGCTCGTATCTTCTGCATATATCCGCGCACAATTCTTCCGCCGCGTAAACTGTAGCTGTTGAAAAATGCCCTTCATTGTCGAGCGGACATAGCTCTATGCTCAAAGTGCAGTTGTTAGGGCTTGATTTCCTGCTTGCATACTCTCCAAAACGCGAGCGGGCTTCGTCTGTGTAAACTTTCCCGCTGGCAGGGTCTTTTTCATCTGTTCCGCAATGATATGCTATTTCATCTTCCGGCACGGCCGCCACAATAATTCCGTTTTGGTCTATGATGTAATGCGCCGACGCATATCCGCCCATCCCTGTTTTTTTCGCTTCAAAATAATCACGGTTTTCTTTTGCTGTTGCGCTCGGGTTCGCTGTCCAGTGAATTACAACCGCTAGAACCCTGCGCAGTTTTCTAGCTGGCCGTGAATATTTGTTGATTGTCAGAAAATCATGTATTATCTGCATTATTTCGCCTCCCTTTCTATAATGCGGTCTAGCTTGCTTTCAATTCTGTTGCAAGTCGCTGTTATGTTTGTAACGCTTGTTTGCAGGGCATTGACCGCGCTTTCGTTGTTGCTCATTCGGTTGTAAAGCTCCGCAAACTTTGAGCCGCTCTTTTGGCGTTCTTCTGCGTCGCGTTTTTCATTTGCCCTGACTTTTTCCTGCAATTGTCCGTATTTTGAAGACAAATCCGAGACTTTCACAATAATGCCCCCAATAAAGCCGGCTATGGCTATTCCCAGGCTAATAGATGTGTATACGCTCATATTTTCCCTTTTGCCTTTATAGTCATTCCTGCAAAAGAAAAACCCCGCAAAAAGCGGGGGAATTTGTTATTTTTTGTCTGTTTCTTCATCCTGCACAACGATGAACGAGTATTTTGTGGGCAGGACCTTCTCCTCGCTTACGTTGAAATGCTCGGCGATAATCTTTTTTATATCCGCCTGTGATAATAACAAGCCTTTCTGCATTTATTCGTTTTCCTCCGGCTTTAAAAGCTCAGCTTGCAGCCTGTTGATTTCGTCGCGGACTGCCTGCCTTTCGCTCATAAGTGTTTCTAAGTCATAGGGAAGCTCTTTGTCTAAAAGTTTAGCCTCGTAGCATTTGACTACTTTCCAGTCTCCGATGTCGCTTGTCGGCGCGTCAAGTCTGCTGACAAGCTCTCTAATCCGCGCTTCTATTGTTTCGCGCCTGATGTCTTTTTCGTCCATAGTTTTAGTTTCTCCTTGTAAAGTGTTTTATATAAAGCGTCCGTATTCCGCACGCTCTTATAGGCATTGAATCTGATTATGTTTCCGCGCCAGCTTTTATACTGCTCCTTGATTTCCTCCGCTGTTATCAGTCCGGCTTCAAGCCGTGCTTTAAGTTTTTTCAGCTTCCGCCGCTCGCGTGTTATAGTCTTTCTACAGGGTATCTTTATAATCTTGCCTGTTTTTCCGTAAAAATAGCGGATTTTTAAGAATGTGAAGCCGTCTGACAGTTTCGCTATCTGCGTTTTCTTGCTGTTAAGAACAATGCCCAAACGCCGGCAGATTTCCGCAATGTCATTAAGCAAATCCCTTAAAAACTGCTTGTCATGATGTATAATATATGTGTCGTCCATATAGCGGCCGTAAAACTTGCAGGCTTTTACAATCTTGCAGAAATTGTCTATTTCGGTAGGGTAGAAAATGCCGATGACCTGCGATATTTGCGAGCCGATACCCACGCCGCTTCCTTCCGCTCCAAATGTGGATATTAAGCCGCTTATCAGCTTCATTGCCTCCGGGTCTTTGATTATCCTTGCAAGCTGTTCAACAGCCTTTTCATGCTTTATGTTGTCAAAGTATTTTGAAAAGTCAATCAGCAGGACATATCCGTTGCTTCCGAATTTCCTATAGTATTTTTCTAAATGCGCCTGAAGCCGTTTTCTTGTGAATTCTATCCCTTTGCCTTTCACGCTTGCGCCGTTGTCGTGGATTAAATATCTTCGTGTCACAGGCGCAAGAATATAATCACATAAAGCCCGCTGTAAAACCCTGTCGCTTATATGCAGGCTTTTTATATGGCGTATTTTTCCGCCTGCCTCCAGCCTTTCAGCAGCTTCTCCTCCTGTCTTATAAGCGCGATTGTTCCGCCTAGCCAGTTGAGATTTATAGGCAAATGCCGTTTCAAATACTGTAGTTCCCTGAAAAGCTGGCCGCATATTTCTATAGCGGCGTTCTGTTGGCTTCTTCTGTCGTCGCACTCTCTCAGTGTTATTGGATAAATCATGTTCGCGCATATAATATGTCTCATCAGCTCGTCAGTGTATGAAACAAGCCGCTTCTTCCGGCTCTCTAAAAACCACTCCGGGTATTCGCTCTTGAACTGCTGGTTCGGAGTTTTTCCGTATTTCTCAAAAATCGCATTGACTGCGGCTTGGTCTGCCTCCTCAATGTTCCTGATTATTTGGTTTACACTCCGCGGGCTTTTCTTTAGCCCGAAGTCGCGCAAACAAAAATCCGTTATGTCATCCTGCAGTTTCTCCGCGCATTTGTAAAATTCCAAGTCGCTAAGATTCTGCAAGTTTTTAAGCACTCCCATTTGAATACTCCTGTTTTTGTACCTCCGCCCGCACGGGGCGTGGTACAAGATTACGCGGCTACGCCGCTAAGATGAAGCGGGGACGAACAAAATAGTTCGCAGAGCTCGCGTAGTTGTAGTAGCCGTACCCATTGTTGCTCGCACGACAGAAATAAGCCGCAGACGCAACGTCTTTCAGCCAATAATATGCGCTTCTGCTGTTCTGCGCCTGCTTGCTGAACGCAAAAAGCGGCAGCTGTCTGTTGGCGTTGCCTATGTCATAACCGCTACTGCCCCATACAGTCGAGCCGTATGCCTCAACCTCGCTCATCAGAATTGCCTGCGCGCTTATCCATTCCCAGCCATTGGAGCAGCCGCTAGGACTTCCGAACCGGTTGTAGCCGGTTGCATTGATTGAATTGCTCACAAGTTCCCTTGTTGTTTTCAGGTGGCTTCCAAACTCTGCGTAAAGCTGCTCGTTTATGCTTGCCGTTGCGGATGTGTCGCCGTTGCTTGCGACTGCTCCGAGTGTAGCCGTGTTCATCTCGCTTCCTTTGTAGCCGCCTGCCGTGCTGTTGCTGGAGTTCATCCGGCTTCGCCCGAAGTGCTGCGTTCCTCCGAATCCCTGGCCAGGCACCATTACCGCATGATGATAATCAACAGCGGCTGAATCGCCGTTTCCCCACATAGTGTCAAGACCGGCAATTGTTACATACTGCGAGCCTGTAGCCTGATAAGCTCCTGTGCGCTCATACGCCGATATTGGACGGCTCATCTTGATATAGTCGCCGACATAGATGTCCTCAAAAAGCGCGTAGCCGTCCGTTCCATTGAGCCGCTTCCAAAATGTGCCGTCTGTTATGTATGACGTTATGTCTTTCGGCGCAAGTCGCGAAATGTTGTGGGTGAAGTTCGCCACGGACGAGCCTTCTCCTGTGTTTCCGTTCCTGACCTGAATTTTGCTTTCCGTGCCGTCTGTGAGCTTGATTGTGTACTCGTTCACGCCTCCGTCAATGTCGCTGGAAACTGTCTGCTCTGCGGACTTGATTCCCACTCCGTCCTTGACGCTGAAATTCACATTTTGAAGAACCGCCTTGTCTGTGGATTCAAGCGAGACTTCATTGCTTCTAAGTCCGTTCACGTCCGTGCTTTCTTCTTGTGTTATTGCGGAAAGTCCAACGCCGGTATTTCCTTTTGCACCTGTCTTTCCATTCTTTACATTAAAATGCGACACCAAGCTGTTTGACAGCGACATTGTCCATGTGTTGACCCCCTCGCTTTCGTCCGAGCTGGCTGTCTGCTTTACGCTTTGAATAAATACTGTCGCCGGGAATATCGACGGCATAATTAGCCCGTAATACTTCATAGCTACCCCACAAAACAAACGTTGATAGTGCCGGTCGCTGTAAGGCAGTTGACGCGAATTCCTGTCACTGCGTTTGCCAGCATAATTACGGTGCTTTCTTCCAAAACCGCATTTTCACCAAACGGATTATCCCAGTAGCCGCCCATGCCGTTTTCTCCGATTGTCTCCGCCCTGTTGCATGATGTTTCAATCGTGAATGTCGCCGATTCATTTGCTGGAATATGCACCGCTACTGTTACGGCTGATATTCTGTCAGGCGGATTAATCCACACTGCCTCTCCAGCCTTTAAGTCCATTTCCTCGCTTATGCCTGTTGTGCCTGCCCTTGCGCGCGGCAGAACTCTTGAATAGCTCATTTTTCAGCCTCCCTTTGCTTTTCTTCCGCCGGCTTTGTGTCGGTGTCCTCGATTTTCGCCGATAACAGCAGTTTCTGAAAAACTGCCACTTTCGGGTCTTGCGCTAAAATCTTTATAATTTCAGCGTGTGTCGTATCATCTATAATTCTGCTCATGCCTTTATAGTCATTTTAAAATAATAAAGCCCTGCGTTTTTTTGCAGGGCGCATGATTATTCATTCAATAAATCCAGTATTTTTAAGGTTTCTTCGGGTGTCGCTTTCCGAAGTCCGCCTTTTGTTTCGATTACGAAAAAGGGCAAACCCACCCGGGCATTTTCCTTGTTCCATAGCTCATAGAAAACTATGTTTCTTATCTTGTGCCGGTCTATGTTTTTAAAGCCGTTTTCTTCGGCTATTTCCTTTATTGTCATTTTTTCGCCCTTAATATTTTGTTTACTACGTTTAGATTTATATCGCAGTTTTCCACATCTAGCAATTGTATAGATGTAGGCTTTACACGGTATAAATATTTCAGAACGTCGCTGTTATAGAAACGCTGCGCATTTTGCGGATCATACAACATCAAGCCTTTTTTTGCGTCATTGTATATATGTATTATATGCCCGACACGTGATTTTTTCCACTCAAACTCTATAGTATAACGGTGGTTTGTTTTTAAGGCTGTCTGTAAATATTCGTATGTTTTTTTTACATTCGGAATCGCAGGCGTTATATACTGCGGGTTTTTGCCCGTTGCTCTGTCTATCCACGCTAAATTTGTGTTGTAGCTCAATACGTCCGCCATTCCGCCCTTATAATTCGCCAATGTCTCAACATTAAAACCGCGCCGCCTCAATTCGTATGTTACTACGCAGCTTTGGCAGTTTGTCGTGTAGCCTCCGCCCTTGCTGAAATTTGGGTTCGGCGCGCTGTTGTCCGCTTTTGTAAAGCTCATGGGCGCGCTGGCCGGTGTGCCTGCTATAAGTTTTTTCTTTGAATTGTCAAGCCTTTTTATCTCCTGCGCTTTCTTTAGATTTTTTGAATAATCCGCCGCAGCTGGTGTTATTCCTTTTGGCTGCTTGCCGTCTGTTGTTCCGATAAACTCGCGTACATAGTCGCGCTCTATTTTTGTTTGCCTTGTAAAATCTCTTGCCTTTGACTGCCATTCACCTATTTTCTGACGCGCTTTTGTGTTGTCTATGCCGGCCGCCTCTTGTGTTACGGCTTGCCGCTTGTATTTTCTCACGTTGCGCTCTATTCCGCGCAGCTTCTGCTCTGCGTTGTAGCGTGTCATTTTCTCGCCGTTGTATTCTACGCTTTGGCTGCTTATTTCATCTAAATCATCTTGCGTATAGTGTTTTTCCTGCCCCTCAAAATACGGATAATATGAATGTCTGCAATTTATGCCGCAGATTCCGTCAGGCTCTCCTAGCCGGCAAACACTGAACGGCTTGTATTTCGGATTGTTTCCGCTCAAGCTGAATATTTTTCCCTGCCATTCCTCATGGCTCGGCCGCGCGCCGATGTGAGCCGATGTTTCCACCAAATCGCACCCCAGCTCATCGCAGTTGTTCAATGTGATGTTTGCGGCGGTTTGGTTGACACCTGTTAAAATGTTCATTCTGACCGCGCTTTCAATGCTTAGCTTTACAGGCTTGCTGTTTCGGTACTGAACCGCGGTTACTCCTTCATCTGCTAGATTGTCGCAGGCGTTTTTCATTGCGCTGTCGTAATCAAAAGCACCCGTTGCAACCTGCATATAAGCGGCGTTTGCTTGCTGAATGAACTTTTGTTCAGCTGTGTAGGCCGTTGTAATTGTAAGCCTTGATAAATCGCTGTATGTCTTTTGTATGCTTGCCAGCATTATCTGCGCGTTTGTGTCGCTTACTCCATGCCCTAAGGCTTCCTTGAAAATCTTGTTGTCTGCGCGTGCATTTTTAACCAGCGCGTCGTTATAAATTGCCTTTATCTCTTCGCGCACCTGTCTGTCATATTTTCTTATAATGCGCTCTACATCTTTTTTTAGCGCGCCCGTTTCTGCCAATAATTCCGCCTGCCATTGAGTGGACGCTGTGTTTTTACCCAAGCGTGCAATGCGCCGCGCCATGTCTGCGAGTATGTCATTTTCAAGCTGTGCGTAAATCTCTACAAGCTCATCGCTCAAGCCCTCTAGGTATCTCGGACTTAGCATTTACCATTTGCCCCGCAATATCTTCAAGGCTATTTTGATTCTTGCTTTCAATGGCTGCGCATTTACTTTAGCTATAAGCTCGTTTAATATATCCTGCGCCATTTGCGAGACATTCTGTTTAATCTGTTTTCTTGCTTTGTGGTTTGCGCTCATGTTTTCCCCCTTTGTTATGCTCCAAAATCAAACGGACTAGGAGCGGCGATTTCCGCCGGAGTATTTGCTTTTGCCGTTGCCTCGTCTTCTCCGAAAAAATCCCGCCTGTATTCCCATTTGTTTTTTACGCCTGCGCTTACTTCCTGCAGTGCAATCTGCTTTGCTTTTTCAACGTCTTTTCTTGTTTGGTCATCGTTCCACTTTATTGTAATTTCCGCGTCATTGCTTCCGATTTGGTAGGCCGCCGCCATATATGCGAAAACCTGCGCAACTTCGTAGTATTTCGCTTCTATTTCGTCCTCTATCTTGTCAACAATCGCATAAAGTTCTTGCCGTCCGCCGCTGTACTGTGTCGCCGTCTGCGTTACTGCTTCCGCGTCGCTTACGCTTCCTTTGCCGATGTTAAGCGTCAGTTCAATGCGCCTGAAAACCTGCTGTAAAAATTCATTTTGCGCAGTTGTGCGAAGCTCGGGGCTGTACTCGTGTATTTTCTCGCCGTTTGCGCTTCCGTCTCCGTCAATCTTGACAATCAGCCGGTTAAGCTCTTTTGTCAGCTGCACGCCTTGAATACTTGGCGCGTCCGGGTCGTTGTCGGCGTTTCTAATGCGCCGTTTTGCAAACATATCCCTGTCTGCAAATATAATTTTTTCGCCCGCTCTCTGCTCCCAGTTCATGCGCTCAAACTGCTTGTCCGCCGCCTCTATAAGGTCTTCTGCGCCTGCTATCATTGCAACGGGAACATTAGAGCCGTCAATCTTGTTTGTTGCGTGGTTTCTGAATTCCACAATCATCGGCCGGCCGCAGTTCTGCCAGCTGTATTCGGGCGTTAATCCTGCGGTCTGCTCGCAGTCGTTCAGGCTCGCTGTCTTTAATGCGCCGTTGTCGTTTCTGTACAGCTTCAATTTTACGTTGTGGCTTATGCCGTCGTAATTGTGCGCTTCTGCCAGCAAAAAGACTTTGCTTCCGTTGACAATCTGTTTCAAGATAATTGCCCCGGTCAATGTTCCGTCAAAATCGTATTTAGTCGGCAGGTAGTTTCCTAGCGGTATTGCTTCGTATTGCAGTTTATTCGCGCTGTATATCGGGCGTATAAGTCCGCCGCCTAAAAGAGCGATGTACTCCACAATCTTGTCGATATTGTGGTTGAGATGTACAAGCGGCTTTTCAATCGCCTTGTTTTTTACCTCCAAACCTATTTCACGCGTTACAAAATGGTTCAGCCGTCCGCTGATTTGGCTTAGTATTCCGCATGGCGGAGCTTTTTCATTCCACGGAGCGTGTCCGCTCATCATATCCGCCCATAGTTCTATATGCGCATACATTTCAGATGTGATGTTTGTATTCACGCCTGTTATGTCCTCTATCTTGTAAGTGTGAAAATAGTTCAAGATGTTCATAAAAAAGCCCCTTATTTTTTCAAGCATTGTTTGCCCCTTTCCTTATAGTCATTTATGCGCCTGCCTTGCGCCACACTTGCTCTGTCGCATATCTTACAAGTGCTATGCCGTGGTCGGGCTGTCCCTGCGGGTAGCCGCTTATTATCTCGCCGGTTCGCTTGTCCAGCTCATGCTCGTACAATGTGAATTCATCCGCCATTTTCGGGCAGGCTGCGGGATCTATTATTATAGCGTTCAGTCCTTGCAGCCATTTCATGCCGGCCGCCAGGCTGTTAACGCCTTTTACTGCTCCGCGTGTGTTTCCTCCCCAGTTCCTGAAGTCTGCTATGCTTTTAGGCTCTGCGCTGTCCGCTGTCTGCAAGTCAAGATAAATGCTTAGTCCTTGCGCTTTCATGTGTGCGGCGGTCTTCTCAAACGCTTCTTGATTGCTGGCTTTGTACAGATAAAGTTCATCGAAAATATAAAGCGTATGCCTTGCATAGTCATAGTACATAGAGCCGTATGCGTAAGGGTCGGGATAATATCCCCAGTCTATGCCCTGCAACGTGCTTTCAAACTGCGCTTTCTCTTCTTTCGTGATTTCCCGCAACTGCACATTTTCAAAAACGTTTCGCCCTGTTCCTGTCGCAATTCCCAAATAGATATTTTCATAAGCCCGCAAGTTGTTTTTGCGTGTCATTTCTATGTCATGCAAAATAGCGTCGCCCAGCCATTCTCGCGGTATATCCTTGTATGTTGTATGTATCACCATTCTGCGCGGGTCTTCCTGCTTTGCCTCAGCATTGCACCAGTGCCTTGGCGCGCTCGGCGGATTGTACGATTCAAACATATAAAAAGTCTTGCCGCCGCGCAACGCCGATATTTTAAGATTCTGCAGGTCATTCTGCTCAACCTCTGTTTTTTCCTCAATCCATAAAATGGCAATATATCCGTTTCCGATTTTCATAGACTTTGATTTCTCCGGGTCGTCCAGCCCGATAAACAATATCTGCTGTTCCCGTCCGTCTTTACGTATGTACGTAATAGGCAGGGCGGCTGTCCGTGATTTAGGTATCTTAAAGCCGCTTTTCTTTCCGTTGCTGCGTCTAAGCCTCAATTTGTCGATTGCCCACACAATCTGCTCAAAAACGCTATAGCGCATACTTTTGCTATAGCGTCGTACTATCACGGCGTTGTAGCTTGGAAACATTACAATCAACAAGATAATGCAAATGCTGATAAACGAGCTTTTACAGCTCGCGCGTCCGCCTGGAAAAGTCCACCGTTCCTTTGTATGCGTCATAATGCTTCTAAACGCCTCGTTATATACAGGCGCGAATAGTTCGCCGCTTTTAATTTTCATTTTCCCACCTGCGCCTGCGCGTCCTCTATCTCAATCTTTATATCTTCGTCAGGCTCTTCATTCTGCCTTGCGTCGCTGTCATAAACAAACCCGCGCCTTTTTCCTTTTGTCGCTAGATAAAAACGTATCATTGCGCCGTCGCCTGCGTTTATGCGCTCAACCGCTTTGCCCTCAACAAAATCAAGCGTTGTTTCGTTTTCGTCTTCTAATGCCTGCTCACATTCAGGATATAGTTTTATTGCGTTGTTCGCTGTGTGCCATTCGCAATGTAGACGCGCGGCTATCGTGGAAATAAAACCACGTGAGCCTTGTATCGCTTTAAGAAGCTCATTCTTTTTTATCTGCCTTTTTCGTCCCATTTATACCCCCCCTGTAGTGCTTCGTAGTTATCGTTATTTCAGTTTTCCGCTTCCTGCGTCTATGCCGTTTTCTTCCGCCCATTTCGTCCAGCGTCTGCGTATTACATCGCAATATCTCGGGTCTAGCTCCATTGTGTAGCAAGTGCGGTTTAGTTTTTCACTTGCTATTATGGACGTTCCTCCGCCGCCGAATGAATCTAAAACTATGTCATCTTCCTTGCTGGAGTTGTCAATCAGGCGCATAAACAGCTTTACAGGCTTCATTGTCGGATGTTCTGCATTTCTCATCGGCTTATCTTCGTATATGATTGTCTGCGGGATATAATCGCCCCGCAATTTTCTGATTTCGTGCAGAAGCTGTTCCTTGCTCATGTTCTTGTAATTCGGCTTTTCGTCGTATACGGTCGTTAAATCCCTGCGCCCGTTCCAGTAATGGTTTGAGCCGTTCTTCCAGCCGTACAGACAAGGCTCATGCCTCCACTGGTAGTCTGTCAGTCCTAGGCTGAAATGATTCTTAACCCATATTATGTATTGTCTTATTTTACCGCCTGCGTTTTTCAAGGCATTTTCAAACAGAACGCCTTTTAGCTGCGCATACCATATATAAAAAACGCCGCCTGCTTTTAAGTGGTCAAACATAGTCTTGAACGCTCTTGTTGCAAACTCTTCAAACTGCGTGTCATTCATCTTGTCGTTTTCTATTCCGTCTTTCTTGTTTTCCTTTACTCTTTTGTTTGAGCGGAATTTGGCTAGCGTCTTTTCTTTTTCCTCATAGCTTACATTATATGGCGGGTCGGTTATGATGATGTCGGCTTTTGTGTTTCCCATAAGCGCGCGCATATCATCCGCGCTGGTGCTGTCGCCGCACATAAGCCTATGCTTTCCGAGCTGGTATATTTCCCCGCGTATGCTTGACGGCGTGTCTTCCAAGTCCAAGCCCGGCACATCGTCATCGTCCTTTGTTTCTTCCGGCGCGTCAATCTTCGCCAAGTTTAAAACGCCGTCGGGAAGCTGCAAGTCCGATAAATCTATTTTCAAGCCGTCCAAAAATTCCGCCACGCTTTCGGCGGTCATGCGTCCGTACTGTGAGTTAAGTTTTAGCAGCAGCTCTTTTGCCTCGGCTTCTGTTTCTGCCTTTATGTATGAAACGGGCAGGGTGGGAATTTCTTCACCTTGCGCTCTCATCCGTTTTAATGCCAGCAGCCGGCCGTGTCCGTCGAAAACGTGATTGATTTCCTCCCCGTGTTCGTCTTTGTGTTTCCATACGAAAAACGGAAATGAAAAGCCATGTTTCCGTATGCTCTTTGTGATTTTCTCTATATCTGCGTCCGTGCGCTCCTTTAATGCGCCTTGAAATTCTGTTAATTCGTCTATGCCTATTGTGTCCGCCGCTGTGCATTTTATTTCAATCATTTGCTTTTTTCCCTGCCTTTATAGTCATTTTTAATCACAGTTTTTCTCTTTTCGGCGCATTTTTTTACATTTCACGGCACTAAATAAAATCTTCTGTAGTCCTTATATTTTATTTCAAAGCCGATTTTCAGGGCGTAGTATAGCTGCGCCGCGCGCTTTAATTGCGCTTCTGTGCTGGTGAGTGCCAGCTGTCTTACTGCCGCTGTCTGCCTTGTCTTTTTCTTTTTGCCGTCAATGAAACGCCTGAAATCCCATTCGTTAAGCTCGTTGTATTTATGCCCCTTGTAATATGTCTGTCCGAATATCTCGAAGTTATACAGAGCCTTTCCTCCGTCTGCCAGGACAATCTGCCCGAAGTTTGAATAGACCGTGTATTTTTTCCGCAGCTCTTCCAAAACTTGACGAGCTTTTGTCCTTGTGCATTTCAAGAACCTTTCAATCTCTTTTACTGTGTCCGACAGGCAGTCCACGACAACTTTGTCGCCGTCCGTGTCCGTCAGGACTTCTGTAAAATCAAGATAGGGTTGCTCTGTTGCTGTCATTCTTCATCACCTCCGCTGAATCCATATATAAGACCAAATCATCACATTTTCTATGATAAAAAAGCTCATGCTGCACACGTTTAAATAAATAGCCGGTCATGCTCGTAGTTATTGCAAAATCCGGCCGTTTTAAATACTGCTCGATTATGTACGTAGCGGCGTTGTGAGCTTTCTCTCTCCGTTCTTCCGCCGGAATCTCTTTCACATTCTTGTGAATTCTGCTTAGCGCGTTTATCTCTTTATACGCAACTTTATATAAAAGCTCGTACATTTCGGATAAATACGCCTTGCCGCTTACTTTGTATTTGAACTGAATGTTAAGCAGCCGCTGATTGTCATTCCGGGGCGTTTCGTAATAGGGCAGGTCAAACGGCAGATACAGCTGATTCATTCTGTTGCTTTGCCTTCCTGTAGCTTCCGCCGTCCAGTTCCAAAATTTCCGCGCTTTCCACCAGCCTGTCCGCCGCCGCAACGCCGATATACTTTAAAAAATCCGCCTTCTTATAGTTGCTGATTAAAACTGTCGGTTTGCGTGTGTTGTACCGTGCATTGATTATTTGATACAGCATATATTTTTCATCAGTCGCCGCAATTCCCCGGCCTATCTCATCGATTGCCAAAAGCTGGCAGCAGCTGTAAAAATCGATAATCTGCTTTTCGGTTCTGTCTGCGCTGAAAGACTTTGCGCGTCTTATTTCTTCCACTATATCGGGCGCACTTCTGTATTTTCCGCCGTATTCGCGTATGATTGCGCAGGCTAGGTGCGTTTTGCCGGTTCCCGGAGTTCCCAGCATTACAAGGGTTCTAAAATGTCCCTGGATAATTCCACCTAAATAGTTTATTGCGGTCTGCGACGCTTTGCGCTGCATATCGTTTGTGATTTTGTAGGTGTCTAAGCTCTCCGCTAAATAGCGTTCAGGAACTCCGCTTTTTTTATAGCGTTCTTTTTTTGCCTCTCGCTCGGATTCTTCCAGCATTTTCTGCACACGTGCGTCATGCTCCTTGGCTTCTTCGGGTGTCATTTGCAATTGCTGAAAAAGCGGCATTATTCTTTTTATCTCGTTCATATCTCCCCCTAAAACATATTTTCATAGATTGATGTGTCCGCGTCAGTCGTGTTGTCGTTCCATATTGTTTTTGACCGCGTCCTTTTTTCTTCCGCCTCGCGCTTCTCCCACGTCCGCACGCTTGCCCGCCAGTCGCTCATTCTTACCGCGCCGACTTTCCACCCTTTTGATTCGTAAAAATCATAGAACGCCTGCGCGTCAACGGTGTTCTTGCGCTCCGTGCAATACTCCTTGATTTCCTCGACTGTAGGCTTTGCAAATGCTTTTTTCTCTTTCTGCGGTTTCTTTGGGGCGGGCTTTGCTTCCTGCTGCGGAGCTTCTCCCTGTGGGTTTGTCCGCTGGCTGTAGCGTCTTTGAGCCGCTTCCCGCCTGCGCTCGCTTATCACCTTGTATTTTTCCGCCTCAGCGTCAATTCTGCGCGCTATTTTTTTCCACAATGAATATTCAAGCGTGTTTTCATCCAGCGGCGGAATCTCTCCGTAAAGCCCATAATCCACGGTGTACCGCATAAAATCCGCCTTGTACCGCTCCGGCAGGTCTTCGATATATTCCGCATGAAATACAAAACTTTCTTTCATTCGCATTTCTCCTTCACATCAGCAAGATGAATTGCATACACAGGCTTGTCGATATGCAGGTCTGTGTACTCGCCGTTTACAACTTCAATTATTTGCCCTCGTATTTTTGCGCTTCGAGTTTGTAAATTCTTGCGCAAAGCCTTATCACCGCGCCGGTGTTGCCGCTGATGTCCAGCCTTCCGTTACATTTCAAGCAGCACGTGTAGCCGATATTTAAACGGTGATCTATAACTAAATCGCCGTACTTGGCGCGGTTTGCTTTTGTGTTTCCTATGCGGTGCGCACCCTGCGGCTGTCCGTCGCGTAAAGGCCGACCGCATGCCTCGCAGATTCCTCCGCTTGTCGCCAAAGCGTAGCGTCTTTGTTCTTTTTCCGCTTCTGTCATAATTTTTAGTCTAGGCGGGGACAAGCCCCGCTGATTATTAGATTAAGATTGTAAAGCGGGGACGAACAAAACAGCCCGCATAGCTCGCGCCGAGGTAGTCGCTGCCGCCATCGCAGTACGCAAGACAGAAACTAGCCCCAGACGCATTTGCGGGCGTTTCCAGCCAATACCAAACAGATACATCCTCATCCTTATCAAAGCATATTCTGTTTCTGCCGCGCTTAAAAAACGGCTTTGCATTATCGCCCCACAAATCTTCTTTGCGTAAAAGTCCGCAGTCTGTTGCTTTCGTTTTTCTTGCCAATGCGGCTAAAAATGTGCCTCTTAAATACTGCGCCAGCTGCGTGTCGCACCACAATTTTGTGTTGTTATTGTCAACTGCGCTTTTAAATAAGGCTCTGTCAAATACAAGATGTATAAAATTTTCGTCCCGGTCGTATACTGTCGCATATTCATCTTTCACCTTGATTTCCTCAAAGCTCATTTTATTTTCACCTTCGACTTCTGCTGGTGGAACTCTAAACGCCGGAATTCTTACGCGGTCGCCGACTTTTACGGCGGCCAGGCTTGACATGAATAATTCGTAATTCTCATACGTCCTTTGAATTTTTACGCCGTCCAGTTCCTGCGCTGGGGCTGAACCTGTTATCTCTTTTGTGGCAATAACAATATTCGCTTTTTTTATCTTTATCATAACTGGCATTTTTTTTACTCCTGTAAAATTATTGATAGCTCCGCCGCCAAGATGTGCGCCGCTTCTATCAGCTTTGCGCACTCTTCTGTGCTGCAGTCCCGTTCTCTTTGCGGCACAATATGCCCCGCAACCGTCTTGTAAGGGTAGCCCATTTGTTCAACGGCTATCATTTTCACGCAGTATTTAACTGTGTCGTAGTCGTTGCATGTCTCGCCGCATATCTGCAAAATATGCCCGTTCAGGTGGTGGTTTTGGCTGCCCTTGCCTGTTGTTCTTGGGCGCTTCGGCGGCTGCATGGTGACTAGAACATAATCGTTGTGCTTGTCCCTGCATTTTCTAAGCTCGCGCTTTATGTTCTCGCTTGCTCCGCTGTCAGCCGGCGGTTCAAACGCTATTTTTCCCGCAATGCTTACGCGCTTCAAAACATACTGCACCATGAATCCGCCCCGCTTTAGTAGATGTCAAAGCCAGGTTGCTCTGCTGAAGCGTTTTCCCGCATGACATCGCCGGCCGTTTTCGGAACGTTGAGCTTCGTCTGCAAGTCCTGCTTTATCCGTGCTATAAGTTCGACCGCCGTCAGCTCTTTTCTCATGTTGCTATAGGCTTTCGCCTCATCCTTTGAAAACAGCGGCTTGCCGTCTGCGCCCTTGCTTGACAGCAAATTGCTGATTTCCTTTTTTTCTTCGGGCGTTGTTTCTCCGCCTTTTGGCTCAAACGCAAGTTTCGGAGCTGTTCTTTTAACCTGCACAACTTCGCCGTTAAAAGCGTCTTTTACAGCCTGCACCTGCGGCGGAAGGCTTCCGCCCATTGTTCCCGGCTTCGGCTCGGGGCTTTGCGCGTCCGGGTCTTTTTCGTCCTCTGTCGGTATGCAGAAAACCTGCAGCAAGGCGTATTTTAGGCCAACGCTCAAAGCCTTGTTGCTTGCCTTGTCCGCCGTGTCCATAGCCTCGCCGATAACTACGCTTTGAACACTCGACCCGTCCTCTGTGTAGAATGTAAAGCGGATTTTCAGGCGCGTGTAGAACATATCGCCGCCGCTTTTTGTCTTGCCTGTCGTGCGGGCTTCCTCCAAAACTTCAGGCACTACAAAAACCTTGCATTTTGCCAGGACTCCGTGCATTTCATTCATCACGTCATCAATTCCGCGGTATTTGAAATTCTGCTGCTGGTTATTGCGGTCTTTGCCTATTGCGTTAATCTCGCTCATCACAGCGCAAATCTGTTTAAAAATCATTGGTGCGTTTTCCATTTGTCCGCCCTCCTAAAATGGGATGTCTTCGGGGAATCCGTTCCCGCTGAAGCTCTGCTGGCTTGCTTCTGCGTTCTGCTGGGCTTGCTGCGGATTGTTTCCGCCGCTGTTCTCGCGTCCGCCGCATAGCTCCACATTGTCCGCAATCACAACAACCTTGCTGAACCTCTGACCGTTCTTTTCCCAGCGTTGCTGCTGCAAATGCCCGTCAACCGCAACTTGCCTGCCTTTGTTAAGATACGGCTTCAAGTTTTCCGCCGTCTTGCCCCATATTGTTACGTCTAAATAATTAGCGTAGTCCGTCCACTCGCTGCCGTTTTTGCGGCTTTCGTTTACTGCAAGGCTGATGTTAAGCCTGGCAGTGCCGCCGCTTGTATATCCAAAATCACGCTCCGTGATTTCCCTTGTTGTTCGCCCGACTAAAACAACGTGGTTAATGTCTGTCATTTGTTGCCCCCGCTTTGTAAAAGCTGCAGAATTCCTTGCATATGCAATAGTCCTCGCATTTTCTGCTTACAGGCTCGCGGTGTTCCACATAGTGCGCATTGCCAAGCTCTCCCGCCATTGCGTCGGCTTCCTGCTGGCTGTCAAAAAGTTTTACCGCCGACTTCCGGCCGTTCTTCATGACCGCCCATTTCTCGCCGTCCGCCCAGCGTTCCTCTGCGCTGCATGGTGCTATTTGGTCGTCCTGCAGTTTGTATGCGCTTTCTATTTCCGCGACTTTCGCAATTATGCGGGCTTCTGTCTTTTCCAGCTCATCGGCTGTAACATCAAATCCGTATTTGAATACAGGCGACTGCGGATAATTTGAATCCTTTGCGGCCTTGCTCTTGCTGTGGTCTTTAAGCAACGCTACAAATTCGCAACGTCTGACCTCAAATCCGCTTTTCTTCAAGAGCCATGCGTACGTCATGCCCTGCCTGCGCCAGTCTTCAAAATCATTGAGCTGAACTTTCCACGTGCTGGCGGTCTTCCAGTCGTAGATAATCCCGTTTTCCATGTCGTAGCTGTCAATCTGTCCTGTGACAAAGCTGTTGCCCACAGGCACCTTGAATTTCTCCTCATGAAAATTATTGTCAGGCTGGCTTTCAAGCAAGGCATGAACGGCAGTTCCCCATACCGCCCACACGTTGTCAGCTGCGTCCACTTCGATTTCGTCAAAGTGGCGGTCATTCAAAACTATTTCCTTAGCGCCCTTGTTCAATGTTGTTGCGCTGAAACATCCGGCGGCGTTGTGCCGTCTTACGCTTACAGCCTTTACAAATGCTTCGGGCAGGCGCAGTTTATTTGTTACTCTCATCTGCCGCCCCCCCTTGCTGGTTCTACAGCCTTGACTTCTAAAACATAGTTTCCAGCTTCATTCCGGCAAACTTTGACAACTTCAAAATATTCTGAATCATCGGAATATCCGCGCAGTTTCTCGCAAATCTGCAAAATTGCATTTTTCATTTTCGCACCTCTGAAAAATAAATTTTTAAAAGTCCGCTGCAGTCGGTCTTTTATAAGACGTGCGGGATTCGAACCCGCTATTGCCGGTCTGCCACCCGGCAACAAAAGCCCACGGCGTAGGAGGCCGCCGCTGCTTTACGTCCTAAATACAGCCCCGCTCTTTGAGCTGCTGCAATGCTTCTTCTCCGCTGTGGGCAACAATCGCCACGCCGCCCCTTGCGTTTATGTCATCTATGCGCATTTTCTGCGCTGGTGACAACTTTCCGCCGACCGGCCGCTTGCACTCGATTGCGCAAAAACGGCCGTTCTTGTCGTAGCCCTCAAAATCGCAGGTTCCAGCGTCCGCCGTCTTTACAAAACGCCTGCTTGAGCCTGCGCCAATTGAAAAGCACCCGGTATTGATTCGCTGGAGCTTTACCCCTGTTCGCTTGATTACAGCTTTTACATCGCGTATAACCTCGCTTTCGGGAATATTTTTTAAATCCATTTCGCCTCCCGCAATCTGTAAAAATCCACCTTTCGGCGGAACTCAAAAACAGAATCCGCCTTTTCCATTTTGTAGCGGCGACGACCCTTTTTGTCCGTGTATCTGTCCGTTACAAAATAAAGTTTATTGCCGCGGATTACTGCATTCACAGACCTGTAGGCAACGCCCACATATCCGTGCTCTGCTATGCCTTTGCAGTCAAAATTGTTGATTCCGTTTGATTTCTGCCAGTCGCTGAAAAGTTTCATGAGCTGTGGCTTGGTTATTTCGCCGCGCTTGAAAGATTGGATTAATGAGATTGGATATTTCATAGCTAACCTCTAAAAAAAAATCCCCGAACCTGCGTTGTTGGTTCGGGGAAGTTCCGCTAGCGTTAAACGCCCTCGGGTTAGCGTAAGGGCGTTTAATCAACAACGCCTAAATTAAAAGTCCTCAACGCTTACGTATAGGACTTTATAACTTGTTGTTGATAATGTTTGCCGGCGCAACTTGAATTTAGAGGCTACTTCAATTTATAATTGCGAATTATGGAAAAATTAAAAATTTTATTGGCAAAGGGAAGAATTTACGAGTCTGTATATGAGCTTTTAAGCGATGTTGGAATTTCTTTAAAGCTTCCTGACAGAACTTATTTTCCTGTGACAAACCAGAAGGATCTTGCGTTTCAGGTTGTAAAGCCGCAGATTGCAAGTGTTCTTCTTGCTGCAAACAAGGCGGACATTGCTTTTTCTGGAAAAGACTGGGTTTTTGAAAACGGAGTTGAAAATTCTCTTGTTGAAATAATGGATTTGGGATTCGATCCTGTGCGTGTTGTTGCTGCGATTCCTGAAGACTTTGAGTACGAGACGCTGTCAAAGAAGAATGTGACTATTGCGACTGAATATCAGAATTTAAGCAGGAAATGGGTTGAGGCAAAGAAAATCAATGGAACAATCTTCCGTACCTGGGGAACCAGCGAGGGGTTTGTTCAGAATACAGAAGATTCAATTGCGCAGATTCTTATTGATAACACAAGCACCGGCTCTTCCTTGAAGGCAAACCGCTTAAAGATAGTAGACACTCTTATGGAAAGCTCTACAAGAATGTACGCTTCAAAAGAGGCGATGGCGGATCCTGAAAAGAAGCAGAAAATTCTTGAGCTCAAAATGCTGTTTGCTGCCGTTCTTGACGCGCGCGACCGTGTTATGCTGGAGATGAATGTTTCTAAGGAAAAATTTGATACGCTTGTCAAGGCAATTCCTTCTATGAGAAGCCCGACTGTAAGTCCTCTTTTTGGAGATTCTGGATATGCTGTAAAAACTGCGGTTAAAAAAAGCGAAGTTCCTGTTCTGCTTCCAAAGCTCAAGGAATTTGGAGCGACCGATATTCTGGAATATGAGCTTAGAAAAGTAATGTCATAAGGAATTTTGCAATGGAAAGAACTGCAAGCATAAAGCGTGTAACCGGCGAGACTCAAATAGAGCTTTCATTAAATCTTGATGGAACTGGAAAGTATTCTGTAAAAAATCCAGTCGGCTTTTTGGGCCATATGCTGAATTCTTTTTGCAGACACGGGCTTTTTGATTTGAGCGGCGAGCTGAAAGGCGACCTGGAGGTGGACCAGCATCATCTTATAGAAGACACAGGAATCGTTCTTGGCCAGTGCTTTGCTTCCGCCTTGGGAAATTGCGCCGGAATTTATAGAAGCGGATTTTCTATTTATCCTATGGATGAAAGCCTTCTGCAGGCCGCGGTTGATTTTGGAGGGCGGCCGTTTTGTGTAGTCAATGCGTCCCTTTCCAATATTCCGCTTGTTTCAATCGGCCAGGATGGAAAGTCCTCTTCTTTTCAGACTGACTGCTTTGAGGATTTTTGGCAGGGATTCGCAAATGGAGCAAAGTGCAATTTGCACCTTGACGCAATCCGCGGAAGAAGCGACCATCATAAAATTGAAGGGCTTTTTAAAGCTGCGGCCCGTGCAATCCGCCAGGCAGTAGAAATAGATTCAAGACGCAACGGAGAAATTCCGAGCACAAAAGGCCTTATTTAGCCTTAATTTCAAGTTTTAATAGTGAATAAAAAAAATAGCGGCAATGATGATAGTTCCAAAATTGCGTGCAGGGGCAGCTTAGTTGCCGGGCGGTTTTGACAGACTCATCTAAACTGTTAGCTATTTTTTATATTGAATTATAGTTAGCGTAGAAGGTAAAAATGGATAGTACAGAGGAAATTTTAAATTTGCTGCGTGACAATGCGCGTATTTCTGTAGACGATATTTCTGCAATGACAAAAAAATCAGTTGAAGAAGTCAAGATGATAATTCAGCAGCTTGAAAATGACGGCGTTATCATGAAATATGCCGCGATTATAAATCCTGAAAAGGACTCAAAGGCAAAAGAAAGAGTGTGCGCGGAAATAGAAATTCAGGTTGCTCCTGAGCGTGAGCATGGATTCGACGGAATTGCTGACAGAATCTACAGGTTTCCGCAGGTAAAGTCTCTTTATCTTATGAGCGGCGGCTATGATTTAAAGGTGATAATTGAAGGCGAAACTTTGCAGGAAGTCGCTCTTTTTGTTGCGAGGAAGCTTTCTACGCTGCAAGGTGTGCGTTCTACAAAGACTCATTTTATTTTGAAGACTTACAAAGAAAATGACATCGTTTATATAGAAGAAAATTCCGACAGCAGGGAAGGAGCAATGGCTTAAATGAATACTAGAGAAGATAAATTCAGTTCGTCAATGATGCAGACTCCTCCAAGCGGAATCCGGAAATTTTTTGAAATGCTCATCGGCCATGATGATGTAATTTCACTTTCTGTCGGAGAGCCTGACTTTCCAACACCGTGGTGCATTCGGGAGGAAGCTTTTTATCATCTTGAAAAGGGGCATACAAGCTATACTTCAAACTGGGGACTGCTTGAGCTGCGCGAAGAAATTTCAAAATATATGCAGAAATACAATATGCATTACAATCCGCAGAAAGAAATTCTTATAACGGTCGGAGCAAGCGAAGGTGTTGATGCTTCTTTGAGGGCAATTCTGAATCCAGGAGATGAAATTATTGTCTGCCAGCCTTGCTATGTAAACTACGTTCCTTTGGCGCGTCTTTGCGAGGTCAATGTTGTTCCTGTTGATACAAGTGAAAACGGTTTTTATCCGACTGCTCGGCAAATAGAAAATGCAGTTACTCCTAGAACAAAGGCAGTCATGATTTGTTCTCCGAACAATCCGACAGGAACGATGATTCCAAAGGATGAGCTTGAAAAAATTGCGGAAGTTGTGAAAAAGCATCAGCTTTGGATTATAAGCGATGAAATTTACTGCGAGCTTGCCTATGACGGCGCAGAGCATGTTTCGGTCGGCTCTTTCCCCGGAATGAAGGACTATACAATTATTCTAAATGGCTTTTCAAAATCTTTTGCGATGACAGGCTGGAGAATTGGATATATAGCGGCTCCTGCTGAGCTGCTTGCTCAAATTGTTAAGCTTCATGGATACAATACAATCTGCGCGCCGATTTTCAGTCAGTATGCGGCTACGGAAGGTTTGCGCAACGGCTGGTCTGAAGTTGAAAAAATGCGGGTAAGCTACCAGCAGCGAAGAAATTTGATGTACAAGGCTTTTTGCGATATGGGGCTTTCCGTTCCAGAGCCTTCCGGCGCTTTTTATATGTTTCCGGATATTTCGTCAACAGGGCTTTCAAGCGAGGAATTTGCCACAAGGCTTTTTCAGAAGCATAACGTTGCTGTTGTTCCTGGAAGTGTTTTTGGCGCGGGCGGCGAAGGGCACATAAGATGCTGCTATGCGACTGCTGTCGATAAAATAAAAATTGCTTTGGATAGAATCGCGGATTTTGTTCAGGAATGCCGGAAAAATTAAACTTTTTATAAGGCAAAAGAATCCGATAAATTATAGGCAGGGAATTTTCAATTTTTTATAGTTCTTTGAAATTTCCTTAGGCAATAGCTGTAAAAATCCTCGTTTTGTATGGAAGGTTTTAGAACATGATGTCATATCTTATTGCTGGCGTTATAATGATTGCTCTAGTCGCAGTTCTTACTTTGTTCATGGGAAAAAAAGGCGGCGGCGCCAGTGAGAAAAAAAGCAATAGTAATAATAAGAATAAAGCCCATATTATAAAAGAGGCGAATAAAAAGCTTGCGAAAAATCCTCATGATCCTGCTGGTCTTATTCCTCTTGGCGATGTCTATTTTTCAAGCCAGATTTGGGACAAGGCCTATTTGATTTACAGTGACCTTTCAAAGCTTGACTCGAAATCTGGAGCCGTCAATATAGGCGAATGTTTTTTGCGGCTTGGAATCAGCGCGCTTCAGCTTGGAAAAAATCCTGAGGCGGCGCAGGCTTTGCTGAGCGCATATAAAGTGAATTCCATAAGCTTTGAGAATAATTTCTATCTCGGCAAAGCTCTGTTCAATCAGAAGCTGTATGAAAAATCAGTTCCGTTGTTCAAAAAGGCGCTTCTTGCAAAGCCGGAAGCTTCAGGCGTTTATTTTTTGCTGGCGCAAAGCCTTTATTTTGCTAAAAAGTACAGGGATTGTCTTCCGTTCTTTAAAAAGGCGCTGGATGAGGACCCGTCAAACAAAGAGGCTCTTTTCAATATGGCGGACTCAATGTTTCAGGAAGGACGCGGCGACCGTGCCATAAAAGTTTTCATGCATCTTAGGGCTGATCCTGTTTACGGCGCAAGATCCTGCCTTAGGTCTGGAATTTTTCATACAAAAATAAATGATTTGAATGCTGCGGTTCAGGATTATGAAATCGGGCTTAAGCATGAAACAGAGCCGTCTGATATCCGCATTGAAATTGAGTACAATCTTGCGCGCTGCTATTTTGAAAAGAAGCAGATTGCAAAGGGCCTTGCGCTTTTAAAGTCGATCCGCAATTCGGTTCAGAATTACAAGGACGTGAATTCCCTTATAAACCGTTATCAGGAGCTGAGCCAAAACAGCAATCTCCAGATTTATGTTTCTGCGAACAGCAATGACTTTGTGACGCTTTGCCGGAAATTTATTTTGACTAAGTATAAAAATTCAAATGTAAAAATTCAAAGCATAGAAAGCGACGCTCTTTACACTGACATTTTAACTGAAATTTATGCGGCTACATGGCAGGATGTTGTCTTGTTCAGGTTTTTCAGGACAACTGGCTCTGTCGGTGAAATTTATATAAGGGAATTTCATGAGCACATGGGCGATGTCAATGCCGAGCGCGGCTTCTGTATTTCCGCAGGAATTTTTTCAGATGAAAGCAAAAAATATATTGAGGGCCGTCCGATTGATTTAATAGAAAAAACTGAGCTGATAAAAATATTGAAGCAGATTTCGATTTAAAAAGAAAACGCTGTCCGGAAGCTTTTGAAACTTCAGGGCAGCGTTTTTTTTATGGGCTTGTGAGCCCGTGAAAATATGGAGCGAAGCGGAATATTTTC
>CAZSJX010000004.1:0-176261 GCA_964607295.1 uncultured Treponema sp.
CCTTAGCCTTATAGGCTAAGAGCAAACCACCCGTTTGACGGGTGGTTATGATTCAGTAAACTAGAATTCTATCCAGTCGCCCTCTGATGTTAAGTACCAGTCTGCAAGAAGAATCTGCGAGCTAGGGTTGTACCAGGATATGCTGCCATTGTAGTTAAGAACTGCAAGCCTGTCTTTTGTGGCTGCGGCTTTTAGAGGCATGGAAGCGGAGCGCCGGAACACTGTTGTTTTCCCTGCTGAAATATTGTATGAGCGCACCTGGTTTTTTCCGATGTTTGTGAATACAAACGGATATTTAAGCTCTGTGAATGCAGCGGCATCCTCAGCCTGCAATGTGAAAAGCTCGTTCTGAATTCCGGACTTTGGATAATATGAAAATACAAGTGTTTTTGATATGCCGTTTACAGAGTTGATTGCAATTCCGTATAAAGGCGAGTTTTCCTTTGTTTCATCATAGCTTAGCGAGAATGTAACGTCTCCATTGAATCTGAGAGGAACAGTTTCTTTTGTCTGTGTGTTTACAGAAATCATTGCAGAATCTCCTTTTCCTGTCGCTGTTTTTGAAACGATGACAAGGTTTCCGCTTGCAAGCACTGCATCCTGGACAGATGTTCCTGTGTAGACTGTTGAATTTTCTCCAGTCTCCATGTCATAGATGGCAACAACCGAAGTTCCAAGTGTATAGACAGCTTTATTCTTGAATATTCTTAGGCTTCTGATTTGCGAAGAAGGCGTAAACAATGTCCTTGTGCTTTCAGTTCCGTCCAGCGGCATGAGCTGAACCGCGCGCTGTGAGTTTTTTGTCCAAAGAACAAGATAGTCATTGTATTTAAGAATGTTTGTGTGTGAATAGCTTGGTCCGAGCCTGTATATGGCTTTTGTGTCGTAAGAAGTCCTGAATATTGCGTTTTGTGTTAAAAAGTAGAAGTCATTCTCATCGGAGTCAATGTCGTATATTTTTTGGTACATATTCTCTGTAATTGAAAATATGCTGTATAGTTCTGATTCAGGAATATCCGTCATAGAATAAAGGGCGCCGCTCTGTGTTCCAAGCATTACAGTCTCTGCGTTTTTTGCAGCGCACGTAAAGCTGTCCCTGCTTTTTAGTCCTGTGAAATTTTTTATTATAAGAGGGGAGCCTGTCTTTTTTCCTGTAAGCAAATTCTTCAATGAATCCTGGTCTATAAGTTGAAGCGAGAAATTTTTTCCGTTGCTTGTTATAAAATAAAGCCCCTGCTTGTCTTCATGGCTGAATTTTGAAGCAAATATAAGCGGAGAAGCTGCCTGATAATGCGCAAGCGTCTTCCCTGATGTTGCATCGATTATGAATATTGTGCCGTTTTTTTCACCTGCAATGAATCTGTTCTTGAAATTTCCTGTGCCAAAAAGTGTCACTTGGCTCAGTGAGCTTGGTGCTGAAAATTTCGCCTTGACTTTCATTCCTATAAGGTCGTAATAATAAATTGTTCCTGATTTAGAATACATAACAGCGGTTTTCTCTGAATCGCCTGTAAGAATAAGCGGAACAATTCCTGAAACATCAGACGCTTTCTTTATTACAGTTCCAGTTCGCGCGTTTAGGACAAAGGTTCCGTTTACCGCTGTTGTTCCTGCAAAAAGATATTTTCCTTTTGATGAAAATGATATTGAGACTATTGAGTTTGCAAATTTCTTTGAGAATTTTTTCGCATAAGTCTTTGAGTCTATCACGGTAAGCCTGTGATTGGAAACACCGTCTGTCTCATAGACTGCAATCTCTCCGTAAACCGGATTTTTCGCCACCAGCCTCACTTGCAAGTCGGAAACCTGGTAGTGTTCTCCCATTCCGTCCGAAGTCCATTTTATAATGAAGCCGTCGTTTCCAACTGAATAAAATGAGTCGTCAGACATGGATTCAGTCTGTGAAGAAATGAGCGCATTGACTTTTCCTTCATGCGACTGCGTTGAAGCTATTGTCTGTGAGTAAATTCTGAATGAAAAAAATAATAGAATAATATTTATGAGTTTCTTCATCGAAAGCCTCTATTTTTTTAGGAAATAAATTATGTCGCTGGCCATTGCAAATACAAAAATAATGCTTATAAAAAATATTCCTGCAATCTGAATATAATACAAAACCCTTGGGTTCATTTTTTTCCGCGCAAGGAATTCTATGAGCGCAAAAAGAATCAGACCGCCGTCTAGTATTGGAATAGGAAGAAGGTTTGTTAAGAAAAGTGAAATGCTTATAAGCGCAAGAAGCTCCAGAGTTGAAACTAATCCTTCCCTGAATCCTGCTGAAAAGCCGTGCTTTACGGTTGTTCCCAAAATCGAGGTGATTCTTACCGGCCCTGAAACTGCGTTTGAAATATTTAAACCCTTGAACAGAAGTTTTACGCTTTTTCCTGTCAGGACGATGATGTTTACGCTTTGACTTAATCCTTCCCGGCATGCGCCAAAGAATCCGTGCCTTGGATATTCATGCGCAACAACTGACTCTGGATCCGAAACAATTCCGAGTTTTCCGGCTCCTGTTTCTTTGTCTAGTTCTGTTTTTACGTCAAAGAAAAGAATCTCATCGCCACGCGCGGCTTTTATATTTATAGTTTCATCCGGATGTGTTGAAATAAAAGCGGCAATTTCGCTGAAGTCATTTACGTCTTTTCCATTCAGGCTTAGAATTTCGTCTCCGGTTTTCATTCCGGCCGCATGGGCAGGGGAGGAAATCTCTGGATAGATTTCATCCGCCATGGAAACCTTTGTGCCTGCGCTGTAGTATGTGTAGCCTGTGACTGCGATTGTGAAAAACGCAAGAAATCCAAATAGAAAATTTGCGAACGGCCCTGCAAATGCTATTGCAAGCCTCTTTAAAGGGTGAATGCCATAAAAGGAATCTTTTTCGCCTTGGATTTCTTTGAGATTTTTTTCCATCGCATTCTGAAAGTCCTTTTCTCCTTTCATTGCGCAGTAACCGCCAAGCGGAATAAGGGAAATTCTGTAGTCCGTTTCTTTCCATGTGCGGTGAATCAAAACCGGCCCCATTCCAATTGAAAAGGCCTCGACTTTTACAGAGAAAATTCTTGCGGCTATAAAATGCCCCAGCTCATGGAAAAATACAAGAAAGCCAAGTCCTATAATTCCCAAAATGAATGTCAATGCTTCCCTCCTGCTAGCAAAGAGAGCTGGCGTTCTGCCTCAAGGCGGACTTTTCTGTCAATGGCAAAAATTTCTTCAATGGAAGCCGGCTGTGCGCTCCAGTCAAAGTCAAGCGCATTTATTACAATTTTTGCAATATCGGTGAATCCGCATTTTTTATCAAGAAAAGCCTGGACTGCGATTTCGTTCGCGGCGTTGAATGCGATTGTGTATCCTTCGCCTTTCTTTGCGCAGCTGAAGGCTGTCTTTAAAAGCGGAAATGATTCAAACCTTGGCGCGGAGAATGTCATTTCCTTGCAGGAAGCGAGGTCAAATTTCTCCAGGTAGTTTTCTGAAATTTCCGGCCATACTAAAGATGAAAATATTGGGTGGCGCATATCGGGATTTGAAATCTGCGCATATAACATTCCGTCTTTTGTCCTTACAAGTGAATGAATCAGGCTCTGCGGATGCACTACTACGGTTACTTTTTCAGGAGGAACTTCAAAAAGTCTGCATGCTTCAATAACTTCAAGTCCTTTGTTTGCAAGTGTCGCGCTGTCTATTGTAATTTTTGGCCCCATTGACCATGTCGGGTGTTTCAACGCGTCTTCAATTGAAACATTCTCAAGCTCTTCGTCTGAAAAGTTTCTGAACGGGCCTCCGCTTGCTGTTATTATTATTTCACTTATGTTTTCAGATCCGATTTTTTGCATCAGGCTGAATATTGCTGAATGTTCGCTGTCTACAGGAATAATTCTTGCTCCGTTTTTCCCAGCGGTTTCTTTTACAAGATTCCATGCCATTACAACCGTTTCTTTGTTTGCAAGGGCCAGATCAATTCCGCTTTTCAGCACAAGAACAGAGGGGGCAAGACCGGCTGCTCCCGCGATTCCATTTACAGCGATGTCGGCTTTTGATTCCTTTATCAGAGCCTCAAGGCCTTCAATTCCGTCTCTTGAAAAAACTGTGCCTCTGCAGCCGAATTCGCGGCACAGCTCTTCAACTTTCTTTTCATTGCTTCCGGCGGAAATTCCACATACTTCAAATCTGCCGCTCATTTTGCGCGCAATGTCAAGAGTCTGGCTTCCGATTGAACCGGTGCAGCCTAAAACAAGAATTCTTTTTTTCATCAGTTGAACGGTCCGAATAAAATTGAAACTAAAAGATAGAAAATAGGCGCTGAAACTACAATGGAGTCAATGGAATCTAAAATTCCGCCGCGTCCAGGAACTATTTTGCCGGAATCCTTTACTCCGGACGAACGTTTGAATACCGATTCTGTTAAGTCGCCCACAATTGAAGAGAGGGCCATGCAAAGTCCTGTGAAGATAATTTTTAGAACTGAGCCGGAAAAAATCTGCGGCCACAGAAAATAACCTAAAATTCCAGCGGAGACAGAGCCTATAAACGCGCCTATAAAACCTGCAAAACTTTTGTTCGGACTCGCTTTTACAATGCCACGGTTGCCTTTTCCTAGTAAAACGCCAAGAAACCATGCTATGCTGTCGCTCATAAACACCATGAGGATAAAAACACATACAGATGGAACTGTTATATTTTGTCCATCGATAGACCATGTTGTCATTCTTGAAATAAATGTAAGCAGGAATCCTGTGTATGTTATTATGAAAATGGAGGAGGCGAGCCTTGTGTTTGATTCTGTAAAGTCTTTTGAGGTAAAAACTTCAACTGCAAATAGAATCAAAATTGCCACGATGTATGCAAAAGTTATAATTTCCTGCCCGGAATAGAAGCTGATTCCCAGCGACGGTAAAATGGCATAAAGCGCCGCCACAAGCGGAATAAAAATACATTCTGCTATAATGAGCTTTTTATTCAGAAGCTTGTTTTTTACGGAAAGAATATCATAAAGCTCAGATGCTCCTAAGGCCGAAATTGCGCAGACCAGAATATGAAGCAAAATGTGATTGCAAAAAGGCGCAGCTATAAATGCTATGACGATAGGAATCCCTATAAAAAAAATCAATAAACGGGAAGCTACTTTATTCATACTGGAACAGCTCCAAATCTTCTAGTTCTTTTTTGAAACTCTCCTATGTCCTTGAAAAATTCTTCCTTATAATAATCAGGCCAAAGGGTATCTGAAAAAAGCAGCTCTGCATAAGCCGACTGCCACAGCAGAAAATTGCTAAGCCTCTTTTCTCCGCCTGTTCTTATAAGTAAATCTACATCAGGAAGCTCTGGAACATCAAAACTTCTTGAAATAGACTCTTGAGAAATATCGGAGGCAGGAATTCCATTTGAAATGAGCTTTTTTACACCGCGGATAATCTCGTCCCGCCCGCCGTAGTTTATCGCAAGGCAAATAGTGAGGCCCGTAAGATTTTCTGTATCTTTTTCAATTTTATCAATGTCTTTTCTTACATTTTCCGGCAGCCTTGATTTGTCGCCAATCATGCGAACCCTGACATTGTTATATTTGCAGAAATCAAATTCTTTTAAGAGATAAGAATGTATAAGGTTCATAAGAAATCCTACCTCTTGCTCTGTGCGCTTCCAGTTCTCTGTTGAAAAAACATAAAATGTAAGAAATTTCAGACCGATGTCAGAAGCAGCTTTTGCAATTTCCTTTGCGCGCTTTAAGCCCTCTGTATGGCCGTTAGTTCTGAGTAGATTTCTTTTTTTTGCCCAGCGGCCATTGCCGTCCATAATTATTCCTATGTGGACTGGCAATGCGCTCTTATCAAATAAATCAGACATGGAATTTATTCCATTATTTCCTTTTCTTTTGCTTCGTAAATTCCGTTGATTTCTTCAATAAATTTGTCAGTAAGCTTCTGAAGTTTATCAGTTTCCGTTTTTAGCTGGTCTTCTGTAAGCTCTCCTGCTTTCTGCTGCTTTTTTAAATCTTCATTGCCATCGCGGCGAATATTCCTGATTGTTGTACGGTAGTTTTCCGCTGTAGCCTTTGCCTGCTTTACAAGCTCTTTTCTTCTGTCTGCGGTGAGAGGCGGAATTGCAATGCGGATTACCTTTCCATCATTGTTTGGATTTAGGCCAAGCTCTGCTTTTTGAATAGCTTTTTCAATATCGCCCATAATTGACTTGTCAAAAGGAGAAATTACAATTGTACGTGCTTCAGGAATTGAAATATTTCCAACCTGGTTCAGCGGAGTAGGTGTTCCGTAGTAGTCAACACGCACTTTGTCAAAAATTGATGCGCTGGCTCTGCCTGTTCTGATTGACTTGTATTCTTCTTTCAGTGAATTGACCGTTTTTTCCATCCGGCTTTCGTTGTCTGCTGCCATAATTTCTCCAAAAATTAAGTCTGTTTGTTTTATGTTCTGTTAGAAAATGCGGCAAGCGCTTTGCTATGAAAACACCTGCCGCAATGCTTTATTTTCCTAGAAGCAAAAGATTTATGCTGGCAAATTCGAGGGGTGCGCCCACTGATTTTCCAACTTCATCAAGTTTTGCTTTTACAGACTTTTTGTCATCCTTTACAAACATCTGGTCAACAAAGCAGATTTCTGCAAGATGCTTGTTGATTTTACCCTGAAGAATTCCGTCTTTTACATTCTGTGGCTTTGAAGCCATTTTTGGGTCATCTTCCATCTGTTTTGCAAAAATTTCTTTCTGCTCATTGATGTATTCTGCAGGAACATCCGCCTGTGTGTTGTAAGCAGGTGTAAACGCAGCGAGGTGCATACAGCAGTCGCGGGCGAATTCCTTTACTTTATCGTCTGTAGAGCCTTTTATAACTGTAACAGCGGCAGTCTTGAAGTCTGAATGAATGTAAATTCCTGCAACTGCGTTCTCCGGAACATCGATAACCTGAATCTTTGACAAAGACATATTCTCGCGTGTGCGTGTGGCAAAGTCCAAAAGAACGTCAGAAAGCTCCTTGTTGATTTCTGTGTATCCCTTTGCAAAAATTTCATCAAGAATTTTTTCACCGCAAGCAATGAATTCCGCATTCTTTGCAACAAAGTCAGTTTCACATACAAGCTCTACAACAGCGACTTTGTTTCCGTTCTGGCGGATAAAGATGCGTCCTTCTGATGTTGCGCGCTCTGCACGTTTTGCAACTGCGGCAAGTCCTTTTTCCTTCAACAGTTTTACTGCTGCGTCAAAGTCTCCGTTTGTGTCAACAAGAGCTTTCTTGCAGTCCATCATTCCTGCGCCTGTTGTTTCACGCAAGTCTTTTACCATAGCGGCTGTGATATCTGCCATTTTATATACTCCAGGATATTTTTATTTTGTGTAGTTGTCCTCATCCAAAAGATCGCTTTCTCTTTTGTCAGCTTCTGTGTCTTCTTCTTTTGGTTCTGTAGGAGTGTAATTTGAGTAATCAACAATTTCCTCATCTTCTTTCTTGGTTGTTGCATCTGTAGTGATGTCGTCCTCGTCTCCAAGAGTATCGATGATTTTGAGCCCCTGCTCATTGTCAGCTTCGATTACAGCATTTGCAATAATAGAAGTGAAGAGGCTGATTGCGCGGATTGCGTCATCGTTTCCAGGAATAGGGTAGTTGATTCCTTCCGGATTGCAGTTTGTATCAACAATTGCAATAATAGGAATTCCCATGCGGCGGGCTTCAGCAACAGCAATCTGCTCCTTGTGTGTATCAATGATAAATACAGCGCCAGGAAGTTCCTTCATGTCTTTCATTCCGCCGTAGTTCTTTGTAAGAGTGTCTTTCTCTTTCATGTATGCGGCAACTTCTTTTTTTGTAAGCTTGTCGAAAGTTCCGTCAACTTCCATTTTTTCAATTTTCTTAAGACGGAGAAGTGATTTTTTGATTGTCGCGAAGTTTGTAAGTGTTCCGCCAAGCCAGCGGTTGTTTACATAGTACATTCCGCAGCGCTCAGCTTCTTTTGCTATAGCCTGCTGTGCCTGCTTTTTTGTTCCTACGAAGAGAACAGATTTTCCTGAAGACGCAACCTTGCGAACAACGTCATAGCTGTCTTTGATTGCAGTGATTGTTTTCTGCAGGTCGATGATATGGATTCCATTGCGTTCTGCGAAGATGTACTTCTTCATACGTGGATCCCAGCGTTTTACTTGATGTCCGAAATGAACTCCAGACTCAAGAAGACTTTTCATGGTTACAACTGCCATGATTAACTCCTTCACCGGAAAATTTTGCTTTGCGCTGAAAATTTTCCACCGGCTTTGTTTCTCGCGGCTGAACTAATCAGCCCGGATGATTTCGTAACATTTTTATAAAAAAAATGTCCGGCAAAATTGTTTATCAAACTGTAAACTTATAATTCTGCTCTTTAAGCATATCATATAGCTCAAAGATAGGCAAGCCCATGACAGAGCTTTCTGTTCCCTCGATTTTCTTTATAAAGCATGAGGCCATTCCCTGAATTCTGTATGCTCCGGCGGCTCCGTGCCATTCACTTGTTTCAATGTATGCGTCAATCTCCTTTTCAGACATTTCAGCAAATGTTACTTTGTTGATGCTTGTTCTTGAGGACATATAGTGGGCGGCTCCGTTGAAAAGGGCAATTCCTGTGATTACTTTGTGTGTTGTTCCCTGCAGCGAATTTAGAAACTCTCTTGCCTCATCCTGATTCTTCGGTTTTCCAAAGATTTTGTTCTTGTGAAGGATTATTGTGTCTGCCGCTAAAATCCAGCCGATTTCATTTTCTGACGGAATTTTTCTTGCGACCGCATCAATTTTTCTTGCTGCTAAAAATTCCGCGGAATTCTCCGGCTTTATGTCGTCCGGTATTGTCTCATCGATGTCCGCTGGGTTTACAATAAAAGGGATGTTTAGGAATTTTAAAATTTCCTGGCGTCTGGGGGAAGATGATGCTAATATTATTGGTTCCATAATGTTTTTTTCAGTTGACATTTTAAAAGCAAAAATATAATCTATTACTGCTTTTCGGGAGATTAGCTCAACTGGATAGAGCGTCGGCCTCCGGAGCCGAAGGTTGTGGGTTCGAATCCCGTATCTCTCAGTCCTTCCAAATATAGAGACTGACTGTCTGGAAAATCCGAATATTAAAAATAAAAGGCTTTTGCAGCAATTTCCTGCTGAATTTTTAAAGCTTCACCTATAAAAAACAGGCGTTTTGAACGCCTGTAATCTTTTATTTTTCGTCTTTGTTGCTGTTGCTTCCTTGGATTGACTTTAAAAGCTGCAGTGCCTTCTGTCTTACCGGTCTTACATACTTGTGGTTTGTTCCAATTGAAGTTATCGACTGAATCATTGCGCCCTTGTCCTGAACAGTAGGAGCGAGCTTTTCGTATGTGTTAAGCACTTCAAGCGCAAGCGAGCTTGTAGGATTTAACGCGGCGTACTTTTTGTGCACAAATTCAATCATGTTTACAACTTCGTCGTTGTCGTTCATGCCGATGTTTCCTAATGAGCGGATAGCGGCTGTAACAACCATAGGCTCCTTGTCTTCTACGGCAATAGAAACAAGCGTGTTCTTTGATTCAACAGTAGGAATTTCTCCAAGAATATCGCAGGCCTTTGCGCGGATGTCAGGAAAGTTGTTCATGATGCGTCCGTTTGTGCGTGACTGGCTTTTGATGCCTTCACCGGCAAGCCGGGAAAGAGCCGCTGTCATGTCTGGAGATGTTCTTCCGGCTCCGACAGCTTCCTCAAGGTACTGCAAGGCTACGAGCTTGTTGTCATATTCATCGGAAGCCGCAAGCTCGCCAATTATTACATCTTCTATGCTGCTTAAGTATTCGTCTTCGACTGTTGTCTCGTTTCTTGAATTCTGTCCTTTTTCATTCTGCTGTTCCTGCGCAAAAACTGCCTGGCAAATAAAAATACAGCAGGCGCCTGCAATCAGCTTTGATAATTTCATAACTATTCCTCCTTATGGAATCTTTTCAAGTTTAGAATATATTTTGCAAAAAAGCAAGAAAAATGTAAGTCTTAGTCCGGATTCTTTGGGAGCACAAGCTTCCACTGGCCGCTGGTCTTATGGAAGTTGTAGTAGACAACATCTGTGTTGTCC
This sequence comes from uncultured Treponema sp., assembly GCA_964607295.1. Lineage (GTDB taxonomy): Bacteria > Spirochaetota > Spirochaetia > Treponematales > Treponemataceae > Treponema_D. The sequence goes on from CAZSJX010000004.1 coordinate 10,068, forward strand.
TGAACCTGAACAGCTTTTACCAGCGTCTCTGTTTCATAGCGGATTTCGTCAACTGTGTGACCCGCTCTGGCCGGTATAAACACAAATTTGAAATAGTCTTCTATATTGTTGAGCCTCAGGCCCTTTTTTGGAAGCCTGTTTGATGCCTTTTGAAGATTCGGTCTTTTTGACCAGTAGCTGAGGCTGTCTGCGTCAAGGTATGAAATCCAGCCGCGGTAGTCCATGTTTTCCATGTAAGTGTCAAGGTCTTTTATTATATTTAGAATTCTTGCCTTGTCCTCATTGAAGACTTCTTTTGAAACAGAAACGGCAGTTGTCGACCTTGTGTACTCGTCATCAGCTTTTTCAATGACGGCAGGCTCTTCCTCAATTTCCTGCACAGGCGGAACTGGCTCTTCAACTGCTGCCGGCTGCTCGATTTCAGGCTGGGGAGCTTTTTCCACAGGGGCAGAAGCGCATGATAAGAATGCAAATACTGAAACAAGGCTTATTTTTGTGAATAATTTTTCCATAGGAAGCAATTTTAATATCTTTGCAGGCTTTGGTCAATTGGAAGCCTGGCTATGTCTTGACGGCGGATGAAAAGCAAAGCCCGCGCTTTTCTTCTGTACGGACTTTGCTTTTTTTTGTAAAAGGCAGGCTGCTCTAGAATTTCCAGCAGATTCCAATTGTAGGAACAAATTTAAATGCCGCTATGCAGTCGATTTTGTCATCAAATTTTAATTTTTCACCATTTTTTTCTATGGTTGATTCTGTTTTAAATTCTGCAGGGAGCATGAGGTTTGCGCATACAGAGGCGAAAAGTGAAAAACTCTTTGCTGGAGTATAGATAAAAGTTGCATTCGCGCCGATTACAGGAGCTGAGTGTGTTAAGGTGAGTTCGATTTTATCCTTGTATAAATAGGATGTGCGGGACTCCTCATACATAAGTGTCGTTACATCCACGCCAACAACTCCGTAAAGTCCAAGAAACATTTTTTCTGTGCGGACAGGGGCGTATCCTACGCCGGCAAGAAGCATAAAGTTTATGCCCATCATCTCGTCACCTTCATCGAAGCCGACTTTTAAGTCTGAACCGGAATAGTTTAGGTCGATGATTCCGCGCATAGAAAATCCGCTTTCGAATGTTCCGGCATAGTCAAATGAAAGTCCTGTCTGTGTCTTGAATTTGACGTCAGCCTTTTCTGTGCGGTTTTTTGATTCTACTGTGGCGGAAGTTGGAATTCTCCATCCGAAGCCTGCATAATTTGTCATTTCTGCGGAGGCTGAAAATGCAAGCGCAGCCGCAAATAGAAATGCAATGATTTTTTTCATAAAAAACTCCTGTTATATATGGTTTTCAGCGAAAATATATACTGCAAACAAAAAACTTTTGCAAGTGCTTTAAAATCGCCTGCCTGTTCATTATGGTGAATTTTCTTATGCCGGAAGATTTGTTGTTAAAAGCATTGAAATTTGCTAGAATAAGTCTATGACTACAGCAGTTTTTCCTGGTTCATTCGATCCTCCGACTTACGGGCATCTGAATATAATAGAAAGAGCGAGCCGGCTTTTTGACAAAATTGATGTTTTGATTTCTGTAAATCCTGACAAGAAGTGCCTGTTTACAGACATGGAGCGCTATGACCTGCTTGTGAGGCTTACAGAAAGCTATAAAAACGTTACTGTCCATATATGGAATTTCCTTGTTGCCGATTACTGCAGAAAATCCGGCGCGAACGTGCTGATTAGGGGAGTGCGGAACGCGATGGATTTTTCACATGAGTTCGACCTTTCCCTTATGAACAAGCACCTGAACCGCGGAGTGGAAACTCTTTTGATTCCGACGGACCAGAAGTATTTTCTAGTAAGATCCAGCAGCATAAAGGAAGTCGCGCGTTTTGGCGGAGATATAAGCACGATGGTCCCTAAGATTGTTGAGCTTGAGATGAAGAAGAAGTTTTTTGGGCAAAATTCCGTCTCAAAATAACAAAAAGTGTCAAAATGTCGTAAAAAGATTGTAAAATTTATTGACAAATGTTTCATAATGCAAGTATAATTCTTGACAAGAAATAGGAATCTGTAGTAATATCGAGAACGTTATACAGACGACTAAAAATTATAGCGAGGATATATTATGGCAGTACCTAGATCGAAAACTTCAAAAGCTGTAACCAAGAGAAGACGTGGCGTTAATATGCATCTTGACACACCGAATCTTGTAGCATGCGGAAACTGCGGAAACTTAGTTCTTCCACACCATGTATGCAAAAAGTGCGGTTTCTACAAGGGCCGTCAGGTTCTTACTCCGGAAGTTAATGGCTAAGTCAGGAGATTAAAATGGACGAATTGTTTGTAAAAATTCAGAAGCTTATCGCTGAAAAGCTTGGTATTGATGAGTCAAAAGTTACAATGGATGCATCTTTCCGTGGTGATCTCGGAGCAGACAGCCTTGATACTTATGAGCTTGTCTATGCTATTGAAGAGGAAATGGGTGTTTCTATTCCTGATGACAAGGCTAATGAATTTGAAACTGTAAAAGATGCTTACGACTATATCAAGTCCCAGCAGCAGTAATTTCTGATTTTTCAGTTTTAACAGGCACAGTCGGATGGCTGTGCTTTTTTTATTTGTATTTTTGTGCAAGGCATGGAGACAGCGTAAGCAGGTTTCGAAATACAGTCTTTGTTGTTTCTGTGTGTTTCATATTTTTATTCGGACTTGTGAAATGGGTTTTGAGAATCTTTTTTATCCAGAGAAATCCTTGACAAAGGAAAGAAAAAGGGAGCTTGCTGAATTCTGCCGGAATCTAAAGCTTCATTTTAAAAACTATTCTTTGCTTGACCTGGCGTTTCATCACCGCTCGTATTCAAATGAAAATTCCGCATATAGAAGATACAACAATGAGCGCCTTGAGTTTCTTGGGGACAGCGTTCTGGGGCTTGCGACAGCCGCCTTTCTTTATAATGACATGGCGCAGAATAAGGAAGGCGATCTTGCGAAGATTAAGGCTAATGTTGTAAGCGAACAGTCCCTGGCTCCGATTGCTGTTGAAAAGATGCACATTGACAAGTACCTTGTGCTCGGAAAAGGCGAGGAGCATTCAGGAGGAAGGACTAAAAAGGCGATTCTTGCGGATGCGGTTGAGGCTGTAATAGGAGCCTTGTATGTTGATTCTGGATATGAAAGCGCGGAAAAGCTGGTTCTTGAGCTGATTATTCCTGAAATACGGAAAGTTCAAAGCGATCATGGAAGCAAGGACTACAAGACTTTGCTTCAGGAATTTTTCCAGAAAAAAACAAATGCCTGCCCTTCATATTCTCTTGTGAAAACGACAGGCCCTGACCACGACAGAATTTTTTATGTTTCTGTAAAGCTCGGAGATTCTGTCTATGGTCCTGCCAGCGGAAAAAATAAAAAGTCAGCGGAGCAGGCGGCGGCAGGCATTGCGTGCAAGGCTCTAGGAATTGAATGAATTTCAGGCGGAGTATTTTTCACTGAATATTTTTTTTGCAAGGGCAGTCAGCTTTTCCTTGTCATTCATTTCTGGAGAGTCGGTTACAGTTTCAAAAAGTTCATTCAGGATTTTTCCCATTGTTTTTCCGCTTGGAATGCCGGCCTCCATCAGGTCCTTTCCGTTTATTTTCAGGTCTTTCAGGCTCAGTGCCGAGTTTTCATTCAGTATTTTTTCAATCCGATTTTTGAGCTCTGCAAGAAGCTTCCATGACGGACTGTTTTCCTGCAGCGGAATTCTGTGCATTCCGTAGATGTCCGCAAGCCTCAGAAGAAAAAGGTCCTCAAGGTTTTCTGCGCCAGCCCTTATTATGAACCTGCGGACCGCTGCGTCTGACCAGCTGCTTTCATAGTGGAACATATGCTCTTTTACAAGATGGCGGACTTTTTTTATCTCGTCATTTGAAAATTTCAGTGAAGCCATTGACTCTGCCGCTTTTTCCGCTGAAACCTGCTCATGTCCGTGAAAGTGAATTCTTTCTTTGCCATCAATGATTTCAGTTGTTTTTGACTCTGGCTTTCCTATGTCATGGTAAAATGCTGAAAGCCGGACTGTAAGATTTTCCTTTGGACAGCCATCGCAGGCGTATAGAATATGGTCGGCAACATCGAATTCGTGGAAGCCTCTTTCATCCTGCTGAAGGCAGCCTCTGCATGGTGAAAACTGAGGAACAAATATTCTCAGTATTCCTGCCTGCTCAAGCAGTTTTATCCCGGCGCTGGGTTTTTCGCTTGCAAGAATCTTGCAGAATTCGTCCCGAAATCTCTCTGTGGAGATGCCTTCAACTTTCTTTAGGATTTCTTCATTTGAAATTGCATTGAATGTTTTTTTTTCAATTTCAAACCCGAGCTGCCCTGCGAACCGGATTGCTCTTACCGGCCGAAGTCCGTCCTCTGAAAAACGTTCCAGCGGATTTCCTACTGTCCTGATTATTCTGCTTTTAATGTCACTTTGCCCGTTGAACGGATCTGTAATTTTTCCTGTTGAAAGCTCCGCGGCAATTGCATTCATTGTAAAGTCGCGCCTTGAAAGATCTTCCTCGATTGTCTGCGCATACTTCACATTGTCCGGATGCCGTCCGTCTGTATATTCCGCCTCTGTCCTGAATGTTGTCGTTTCAAGCTCAAGTCCAAAGATGTGTATTGTTACTGTTCCATGCGCTATTCCAGTCGGAATTACATTTCTGAAAATTTTCATTACTTGTGCCGGAGTTGCATTTGTCGCTATGTCGTAGTCGTGGCAGGCTTTGCCCATCAGCATGTCACGGACAGCTCCGCCGACAAGATATGACTTGAATCCGTTGTCTGAAAAAAACTTGCTTACTTTGACGAGTTTTTCTGGAATTTTTACACTTTTTGATGAAAACATGGTACCATACAGTATCAAATTTTGAATGGAATTTCTATCTATGAACATTGTTATTTTTACAGGCGGGGAATCTCCGTCGCCAGAAGTCTGCCTGCCTTTTTTTAAAAGAAACAGGCCTGACTATGTAATTGCCGCTGATTCAGGGCTGGAAACACTGGAGCTTTATGCGGATTTTTACGGCGAGGATTTTTCACCGGATTTAATTCTTGGCGATATGGACAGTTTGAAGGATATGTCTCTGCTTGAAAAATACAAGGGCGCGAAACAGGAGCTTTTTCCGTCTGACAAGGATTTTACCGATACAGAGCTTGCTCTTTTCAGCGCTAGAAAAATATGTAAGTCAGCTTCTGTGGTTCTTGTTGGCGGAAACGGCGGCTGCATGGATCATCTTGTTTCAATCTATGATTCATTTTCAGAGGAGTTTCATGCCGATATCTGGCTTTGCATGAATCAGGCTGTCTATTATCTTGCGGAAAAAAAAGCGGCGTCTGTTTTTAATTTGTCTCCTGCGGACAGAATTTCTGTTGCGCGTCTTACCAGCGGCTTTGATAACACTTCTATTGAAGCGGAGGGGTTTGAGTGGAACTGCTTTCGGAAAAAAGGAATGGCAAGCGTTTCAAACAGAATTTCCATGGAGAATTTTGCTAATAAAAATCCGGCACGGCTTTTTTCGGTAAAAGGCTCTTTTCTGATTTTTGCTCCATATCACTGCGAGGTAAAAATTTAAATTCCCTTTGACAGAATTGAAATTGTTCTTGCAAGAAAAAAAATCAGCGAGGAGAATGTGCACGAAAGAATGTATACAAAAAAATAAATCCAGTACGATTTTCTTTTTGAAATAAAAAAGAGAACAATGCTTTGTATAAGTCCGGCTGCGGAAAAAACAAAAAGCGCCAGAATAGTCAGTGAGCATGAGACAAGAATGAAATTCAGCGTGCTGTCAAGAAAATCTTGATATGAGCCGCTTACATAAAGCACCATTATGAAAGCAGAAAGCAGAAACAAAAAAAGAGATGTCCGCCCAGTAAGCTTAAAGAGAAATGACCGGTTTATTTTTTTTAGTCTGATTAAGGAATCCATTTTCTGTGAATTTGCTTTAAAACATTTATATAAAACAGTATAATAAATAATGCGCAGTTTATCGAGTGGGGAAAAATGAAAGTAAAGAAATTTTTTGCAAATCTTATTGTTTTGCTGATTTTTTCAGCGGCAGTCTTTTTTATTGGTTGGATTCAGTTTTGTGTGCGTCCAGGCACTTGCGCCATAATGAAATCAAAAACTGGCGGACTTTATAATTCTGCTATTGTCCCAGGAGTTTTTACCTGGAGATGGGAGAGGCTGCTTCCAACAAATGTCTCGCTGGAAATTTTTGATCTTTCAGTTTATAAAACGACGCAGTCTGTTTCTGGGAAACTTCCGGGCGCGGATTTTTATAGTTCGCGCATTTCCGACAAAAAGGTTGACTTCTCATACAAAGTTGAAATTTCAGTTTCAATGAGCCTTTCTCCGGATGGAATTTACAAGCTGGTTTCTGAAAATAAAATAACATCAAATGAAGACTTGCAGGGATTTTATGATGCAAAGGCCAAGCTTGCGGCTTCTCTTGTGGCTGAATATCTTGTTTCGGAATCCAGCCTGGTGAAGCCTTCCGCCTTGAGCCAGACTGAAATCCAGAATGTCATTGAAAAGAAATCCTCTGAGTTTGAAGGAATTTTCATTTCTTCTGTAGAACTGCTTGAATCAAGAATTCCAGACATAGATCTTTACAATCTTTCGAAGGCGAATTATGCGTCTTATCTTGAGCTTTTGAATTCAAAAATGTCTCAAAAGGCTGAAGCCCAGGCGGAATATTTTGTTGAGCAGGACAGGACTTTGTCTCAGCTTGAAAAGCTTGGAGCTATGCTTCAAAAATATCCGCAGCTTGAAGAGATGTTTAAAACTGGAGATGCTGCCCAGATTATAAATGCTGTAAAGTCAATGCGTTAGAATTTTTTTTGAGGATAGAAAATGGAAAAAAGAATTTTTGGAATTCGCGGTGCGGTCTGCGCTGAAAACACTCAGGAGTCAATAAAAAAGAATGTCGGTGAAATGTGCCGCCTGATTTTTAAAGAAAATAACTTGCAGCCAGATGATATTGTTTCTGTTCATTTTACAATGACACCGGATCTGGACTGCATGAATGCCGCTGCCGCTCTTAGGAAAAGTGATGTTGGAATCGACACATCCTCGCTTGCGCTCTTTGTTTCCCAGGAAGCTTCGATAGCCGGAATGTTGCCTAAAGTTGTAAGAGTTTTGGTTACAGCTTATCTTCCTGCTGAAAACAAGCCTCTTCATGTTTATATTAATGGCGCTGAAAAGCTTCGGCCTGATTTTTCGAAAGGAAAATAAATTGAATATTTGGATTGTTTCAAGGGAATATGCTGGAATCGCGGAGGCGGGCGGTGTAAAAAATGTCGCCTGTTCTCTTGCAGAAAGTCTTTTTCAGTTGGGCCATAAAGTTTCTGTTTTTATTCCGCTTTATGCCTGCACAGATTTATCGCATATTGAAAACTTTTCTGAAATTTGGCGCGGGCCTGCTGGCTTTGATATAAACGGAGCTTCTGCTGAAGTTTTCTTTTCGCATGGAACTTTCAATAATATTGAGATAATATTTGTCCGTCATGATTCTTTTTCCGAGAAGAAAGCAGTTTACACTTATACTTTTGAAGAGGAACAAAAAAATCCTGCGCATTGTCAGGGAGAAGGCCATCTGGACAAAGATTTTCTGAATATGCTTTTTCAGAAAGCTGTTGTGTGCTATTCAAACAACTGCCTCAATGATGAAATTCCTGATATTGTTCATTGCCAGGATGCGCCGGCCGCAATGGTTCCGGTTTTCGCGCGTTTTATGCCTGCCGCGGGCGGTTTTTTTTCAAAAACGAAATTTGTTGTAACAATTCATAATGCCGGACCAGGGTATCATCATGAATTCAAGAATATCGTGGAAGCCTGTAGTTTTTCCGGCCTTCCAAAGGAAATTCTTGAGAAAGGACGAAACGGCATTTGCATAGAGCCTTTTCTTTTGGCATCTGAAAACGCCTGCATCACCACGGTTTCTCCTGAATATGCGGATGAAATTATGCAGGGAAAAACTGATACAGCCGGGCTTTCAGAAGGTTTCAGGAAAAAAGGCGTTGACTTGATTGGAATTACAAATGGAATTGATTTTTCAAAATACGATCCTGCTGACAAAAGAAAATCGCTTCTTCCTTTTGCGTTCAATCCTTTAAAAAATGATTTGGACGGAAAATATAAATGCCGCAGTTTTTTCTTGGAAAACTTCTCTTCAAAAAAGAGTCTTGATTCTGGAAAGCCGATAGAAGGAACCTCGCAGTTTGGCTTTATTGATTCTTCTGGAGCGGAATCCGACTTTGTTTATATTGCATACCATGGGCGGGTTGTGCATCAGAAGGGGATTGAGGTCATGCTTGGCTCCGCTGAAAAAATTTTCGAAATGAATCTGCCTGTGCGCTTTGTTTTTGCAGGACAAGGCTCTGTTGAGCTTGAAAATTCGTTGATCCGGTTTACTGAGAAATGGCGCGGAAAATGCGTCTATATAAAGGGATATAATAAGTCCCTTGCGCGGCTTGCGGTTGCCGCTGTCGATTTTTCATTGCATCCAAGTTATTTTGAGCCATGCGGGCTTGAAGATTTTATTGCGCAGACATTTGGAACTCTGCCTGTTGCCCATGCAACCGGAGGGCTTTGCAAGATTGTCGACGATGAAACAGGCTGGCTCTATTTTCCTAACAGCTCCGAAGCGTTGCAGAACGAGCTTGTGTCACTGATAAATATAATGCATCATGCTGGCCGTGATATTTTCAAGAGCATGATAGCCTACGCTTCAAGATATATTCATGAAAAATACTCTTGGCGTGGAGTTGCGCTTATTTATGAAAGGCTGTATAAAAAACTTCTTGCAAATTAATTTGTGCGCCTGGTTTCATTCATTTTAAATGTAAAAACGGCTGGCAGAAAATCTGTGGATATTCTAGCCAGCCGTTTTTTTATGTTTATTTTTCTATAACTGATAAATCAGAAACAGAAAGAAGCACTGGAACATTATTGGAATTTGTAACAATGATTCCCTTTCCTGTAACTGTAATTGGAGTAGTTTCTGAAATATTTACCGCGCTTTTCTGAATCAAAGCCAGGGACTTGTCATAGCGTCCGAGAACCCATCCGGACCTGTCCTGAATTACACAGTAAAAGCTGCTTCCGCTGTTTACAAGAACAGAATGTCCTGAAACATTTTCATCAGATTCCTTTTGGATTTCCATTTTGTATGCGTCAATCAGGCAAAGCTTTACAGCTCCTTTTCCTGAATTTTCACCGCAAATAGCCATGTAGAAAGTAGAGTCTCCTGTGGTTTTTGGGAATGAGGCTCCTGTTGCTACTCCTACAACGGCATCCTGAACTGCGATTATTGTTCTTCCGCGGATAACTTTTACAGGTGATTCTTTTACAACTTTTCCAGTTTTTGAATTCACTTTTACAAGAGTGCTTAAATAGTCCTTGTCATTTACAACTTTCAATCCTATTACAGTGCCGTCTTCAAGCTGCTTGAGCTCTGTTTCAAGAATTTCCTGCTGATCTTTTGCAATTTCCATTCTCTCGCTTTGGGCCTCGTCAAGCTTCTTGTCTGCTTTCTGCTGCTGCTCCTCTGCTTTCTGTGCAGCCTCATCTGCTTTCTGCTGCTGCTGCTGTGTCTTTTCCCGCTCCTGCTCAGCGGTTGCCTTTGCTGTGTCTGCTTCTTTTTGCGCGTTTTCAGCTTTTTGTCCGGCGTTTTTGGCTTCGTCCTGCTTTGCTTTGTTCTGAGGATCCGCCGCGGCTTCTTTCTGCGCGTTTTCAGCGTCCTTCTTCGCTTTGTCTGCTTCATTCTGCTTTGTCTGCGCGGTTTTCTCCGCCTGAGCCTGTGCTTTCTTCTGATCGTCTAGGGCCTGCTTTTCCTGTGCTGCTTCTTTTGCAGCTTCCTGTGCTTTGCTTTCTGCATTTTCAGCCTCGCGCTCTTTTATGTCGACCATATTTTTACGCTCGTCAACACCTTTGTCATCGTCTTCCTTCATTGATTCAACAACTTTCTTATCGCTGATAACAGAAGTGTCTACTGAAGAAAGTCCGCCTTCCTCAAATTCTCCAAGCGGAATTACAATCTGCGAATTTCCAGGCCAGTCGCTCCATTTTATTGAAAGTCCGCATTTTGCCTCAGTTAGATTTCCTATTACGATATTCTTGTATTTAGACTTGAATGTATCGAGCTGGTTTCTGTAAACTGCATTGTATACAGTGACGAATGTCGCGACGGTAGCTGCGTCCTGCTGCGAATATCCGTATGCCGCGCTTAGATAGGATGCGATTATCCTTCTCAGGTTTCTGATGTGGTCAACTGTTGCATCTGAATTTATAAGGATTATGTCTGCGTCAAGCTTTCCTTGCTCGGAAGAATCAACTGCATGGATAACTGTATATTTTCCGTTTGAGCCGAATGTTCCGCCCGACTGCAAGCCTGCGTTTTTGAGCTGATTTCCAAGGCCAGCTCCGATTGAATTTATGGCGGCCGCGGTTTCAATTACAGAATGCGGGCCTTCGTAGTTTTCAAAGACGATTGTGCTTCCGTCTCCTGCGCTTCTAAGTTCCCTTTCGTTTACATTCTGCGCCGAAACGAAAAATACTGAGCCTGCCGTAAAAATCAGCGCGGCTAAAAACTTTCTGTTCATATTTCCTCCAGACCGAAACATTTTATCACGCTTTTTGAAAAAATTCTAGGAAAATACGTTTAAAGTTAAAGCTGTGCCTCAATAATTTTGTCAAGAGTTTTTATGGCGTATTCCCTGGTTTCCTTGTCGAACTGCGGATAAAGCATGTATTTTAAAATTTCCTGGCCTTTTCTGAAAAACGACGGGCGGCCCATAAAACGGCATATTTCGTATGTCGAGTCTGCGATTTCCTGCAAGAGCATTTTGTCGTTTTTGCCTGCCTTTGTTTTTAGAACAAGCTCAAGCGAGGCGAGAATGTCTCCGTTTGGATCAAATGAGCTTTTTCCGGCGGCCCTTACAAGAGACAGCAAAAGAGAAGGGTCGCTTGTTCTCTTTAATAGCGGTGAAATTTTTCCGAAGTAAATTCCGCTTTCGCTTTCAAGCTCTATAAGATTCTGGCAGTATTTGATGTTTCTCTTGAAATACGGCTTTTCAGTGTAAAAGAGATTTTCTGTTCTTGTCCAGTCGTCGAAAAGAGATTCCAGCTCGCTTTGAATTAATGAATTCCAGTTCTCTTCCTGGTCACCGAAATTTCCGCTTGAAAATTTTTCTTTCATCAGAGCCGCAAGGCTTTCGTTTATCGCGCGTCCTGAAAAATCGTCTGACTTTATTCCTGTGTATTCATAGCTGTACGGTGAAACTTTCCTTTCAATGAATGAGTCCTGCTGCCTTGAAAAATTCAGCCTGGTCTGAAATCCTTCCAAAACCCAGTTGTTCATGCAGAATATAAGATATCCTGAGTCGGATGCGAATATGAAATTCCATTTCTTCTGCGGACTGAATTTTGCTTTCCATAAAACTGTTCCGTCTTCCTTGTAGCAAATTCCGTTCTGCGCATTGCAAACCACAAGCCCCTGTGATGTATGCTCGAAGTAGGAAAAATTCTGAATGTCATTTTTAAATTCTGAAATTTTGCCGCCGTTCTGCTCGTTTAAATAGTAAACTGAATTGCTGTATATTGCCGCTATTTTTCCTGAGAATTCTGAAAGCCTTGCCGGAAGCGGATTTTTTTTTATGAAAGTCCATTTTGAGTAGGCTCCGTTTTCATTGGCAGAGCAGAGGCCTATACTTCCGTCTGAAAAAGAGAGTGCGACGCCTTCCTTGCATGAAATCGCCTGCGAAACCTTGCCTGAAAAAATAATTTCCTCTTTTTCTGTTCCGAATGGTGAAATTCTTTTTGCGACTGACTTTCCGTCATGCGTCCTTGAAAGAAAGACTAAAATTGTGCCGTCATTCAATGTGGCAAGCGGAATTGAAGTGTCCTGGGCTTCTGTTTCAATCTGCCATCTCTTTACGCCTTTCAGTCCGTAGCAAGAAACTGCGTTTGTTCCGCGGATGAAAATTCTGCCGTCCCTTCCGCATAACGGTGCTTCCTCCATGCTGAAGCCAGCCTTTTGCGTCCACAGGACAAGTCCGGATGAATTCATCATAAAGAGAGTTGAGTCAGCTGTCGCTCCGTAAATTAAGTCTGCCGGGCCTTCTGTAACAAAAGGCTTGAGCCTTCCTGGAGCGGCTTTTTGCCAAAGCAGCTTTCCAAGCTTTGAGAAACCAAGAATTTGTTTTCCGTCTCCCGCCGCGATGTAGCCGTAGCTTGTTTTTACAGGCTGGCACAATATATTTCCGCCAAGCACAGATAAAAAAGACGGCTTTTCATTTGAAAAATCGATTTCCTGCGAGGTGAATGTGTTTTTTGCAGATAAAGACATCAGTTCTAGTATAAAAAATATGAATATGTATATTTTTTTAGACTTTTCTTTCATTTCTCAAAGTATCCTAGGCTTTCAATGTGTCCTGTCTGCGGATAGAAATCCAAGAGAAAAAGTTTGGACAGTCTGTATCCTGAATTTATAAGCGCCTTTGCATCCCTTGCGTGCGTGGAAGGGTCGCAGGAAAGGCTTCTTATCTGCGGAATGCCTGAGTTCTGGAGCCATTGCCGCACTGTTTTTTCCATTCCGCTCCTTGGAGGGTCTATGACAGCGGCATCAAATGCTCCACATTCCTTTATGCAGGTTTCGGCATGGTATTTTACCCAGACATCTCCGCTTACTCCGAAGCTCCTGTGCCTTTTTCCCGCGAGATTCTGCTCTGCATAGGCAACCGCGCCCTTGTTGTGCTCAACCATAACTATGTTCTCAAATGTGTCTGCAAGAAAAACTGAAAAGGTTCCTGCCCCGGAATATAAGTCCAGCACGTTTTTTCCGGAAATTCCGCCGGTTATAAGCGGAATTGATTTTTCAAGAACCCCGATGTTTGACTGGAAGAATCCCAGTGTGTCAAAAGCTATGTTTTTGCCAAGAATTCTCATTGTGCAGGAGCTTTTTGATTCCGCGGAAGTTCCTTCATAGCGAGGCTTTGTTCTTTTTGTTTTTTTTCCTGATGTGGGCGTGGCTTTTTCCGGCTGCCGCTCTGCGACTACGATTTTGTCAAATCCCTCCGGAATGCTTGTTATGCTGCCGCTGCCAAAAAAATGAACCCTTCCTTTTGGCCGTCTGCTGAATGGAACTTCCCTTAGGTATTTGTTGACTTCCTCTGTGGCGCATGGGCATTGCTCTATTTCAACAATCTCGTTGCTTTTTCTGCCCATGAGTCCGCCGTCGTGCAGCTGGAACCTTGCTCTGTACCCTTTGTCCTGGCCGGAAACAATCTGTATCTGCGGAACGTCAATTCCTTCACGGCTGAATGTGTCTTTTAAAGTCTGCGCCCTCAGCGTCCTTTGGAATTCTGGCTCTATGTGCTGAAGGCTGCATCCTCCGCATTTTCCGTAATACGGGCAGAAGGGCTCAGTTCTGTATCTGGATTTTTCTATTATATTCAGGTTTTTTGCAATGATGTAGTCTTTGAACTCTTTCTCGATTTCGATTTCAACTTTTTCACCTGGAATTGTATATGGAATGAATGTTTTTTTTTCGCAGTTTTCTGCTATGCAGTCTCCGCCGAACACCATTTTTCCAGCAATTACTGTTTCTGACATTCTGGAAGTATAGCCAAAAGAAGCTTGCTTTTCAATTGGAATTCGTCATGATGGCGGAATTTCAGCATGAGGCGGCGCTAAAAGATGTCTGCTATTTTTGCCAGGTCAGGGCAGAGAATGTCAAGTTTTTTTAAAAGCTCCTTGTCAGGATGAATTTTATCAGGCACCATTATTGAAAAAAGCCCGGCTGATTTTGCGCTCTTTATTCCGTTTGGGCTGTCTTCCACTGCGGCGCATTTTTCAGGCGGAATTTCAAGCATTTTGCAAGCGAGGCTGTAGATTTCGGGATCAGGCTTTGAGTGCTCAACCATGTCTCCTGTCGCTACGGCCTTGAAATAGTGTAAAATTCCAGCGTCTCCCAGCTGCCTTTTTACAATGGAATTTCTTGTTGAGGATGCAAGCGCAAGTGTGTACTTCTTGCTAAGGTATTCTAAAGTTTCTTTTGCGTGCGGCATCAACGAGATTCCGTCGCGCAAGGATATCTGGGTAAAAAGCTCTGAAGTGCGGGCGAGGAATTTTTCACTTGGGAAATCATTGCCATAGATGCTTTTTAGGATGCTGCATGTGTCAGCTCTGTTCGCGCCAAGACAGCGTGTGTTTGCATCCAGAATATTTTTCAGTTTATATTCATCAGCGGCAATTTCCCAGGTTTTCCAGCAGATAGTCTCTGTGTCGAGGAGAACTCCGTCCATGTCAAATACAAAAGCTTCTATTTTTTTCATGCTGAAATTATAGAGAATTTGGTCTGAAAATTCAATTTGAATATTGACCATGAAACATTGTTTTTATATACTGAACAAACAATAAAAAATTATCTTGTGGCGTTAATTTGTTAGATAACGGTAAGGGAATGATACAACACTACCTTTTTAAGTGTATGTAGTGCTGACCGGTCTTTCTTTAATGCCGGGCAAGAATAGGAGTTGCTATGAAAAAGGGAATTCACCCGGACTACAAACTTACAAAAATCACTTGTGTATGTGGCAATGTGATTGAAACCCGCTCAACAGTGTCAGATATCCATGTTGAAATTTGTTCTGCCTGCCATCCTTTCTACACAGGAAAACAGAAGCTTGTTGACACAGCAGGACGTATTGACCGCTTTAATAAGCGCTATGGTGTAAAAGCTGCAGAAACAAAATAAGTTTGTTCTTTTGCATTTTAAAGCAGGCTGCGACAAGCCTGCTTTTTTTTGCCTTTTTGCGTAAATTTAAAATTGTTTGTTCCAGTTTTTTTGATTCACTTTATTCTGGTTGGAATATTCTGGAAAAATAATGGAGAATGTGATATGAAATTCAAAAAAAATATTCTGCTTTTTTGTTCTTTTATTTTTGCCTTTAATGTTTTTTCTCAGTCTGTAGAAAATTCAGGGCCGTCAGACGGTGATTTGGAATTTTCCGCGTCGTCGGTCGAATTTGATTCAAAGAAGCACTATTTTGTGGCCGCCGGCGGAATGCTTCTTGCGAATACTGTTATAGGCTGCTGGAACAGATTTGGTCCTGCCCGTGCCAGTTGGGCGCAGGTTTACTGGGAGGATATAAATGAGCCGTGGAATAGGAAAATCAAGTTTGACCGCGACTGGTACTGGACAAATTTTGTTCTTCATCCTTATCAGGGCGGACTTTCCTATCTTGCCGCTAGAAATTCAAATTTAAACTTTTTTGAATCGCTGCTTCTTTCTACGGCTGGCTCCTTTATGTGGGAGTATTTTTTTGAGACGAACTCTCCTTCGACGAATGATCTTGTCTATACTCCGATAGGCGGTTTTGCTGTCGGCGAGATGCTTTATAGGCTTGGCCTTGAGGCTAACGCAAAAGGAAAAACTTTTCTCAGCTATGTTGCGAATCCTTTGAGAATTTATACTGATCCTATTCTGAAAAGACCTCCTCAGGGGCCTTCCGGACTTTTGCAGAGTTTTTCCCTTAAGGCTGGATTCGGACTTGCCTTTGCAAATACGTGGCTGGAATCTCCTTACGACAACTGCTCTGAATTTTTTCCGGCTTATGGCAGCATCGGACTGGATGTTGTGTACGACGATCCTTACGGACATGATTCAAATACTCCTTACAGCCAGTTTGAGCTTTCGATGCAAGGCTCTGCGGGACTTGGCTCTGGAGAGGGCGCGGATTCAACAGAAGAAAAGATTATGTACAGCATAGCCATATTCAGCAACGGAATGCTTGTCTCAAGAAATCCTGACTTTGGCGAAGGCAAGGATACAACTGTAGGGCTTGTGTTTGAGTATGATTTTATGTGGCATTCGTTTATGGAATTTTCTTCAATTGCGCCTGGAGTTGCCATAAAACAGAGGATTAACAGGGAGAACGGCGCTTTTGAGTGGCAGTCGCATCTGGCCGGAATTATAATGGGCACCGCTGACTACTACTATTTGCGCCGTGGAATAATCCCTGAGCCTGACTATGTTTCCTGCGATTATGGATATACAACCGGCGCTGAAATTGTTGAAAAATTTGCCTATAAGCATAATTCAGGCTTTGTTTTTGATTTTACTATGCACGGATATGCGATGTACAAGTATGAAGCCCAGAAGCAGGACTGCGATGACACCGGATGGGAATTCTTCGCGTTTTCCCAGGCGAGCGTTGAGCTTCCTGTTTCGAAGAAGGTTTCGCTCGGACTTTCCGATGACTTCTATATAAAGTACGCTGACTATGATGAGGCTAAGAATGTCTTCTCTATCCTGAATGCTGTTAATTTTTACGCAAGGCTCAAGCTGATGTAATTTTCCATGCCCTGTGGATTTTGGAATTTCTATAGTCCTCGGGGATGGTTGATTCAGTTATCTCTTCTGCTGCCATTTTCGGCGGAAGAAGGCTGCTGTCCATTTTTAGCTTGCGGCTGTTTGTGCTGAAGTACAGGATTCCCTGCGGTGACAGAAGCTTAGAGCATTTTGCTATCAGCCCGGGCCAGTCTCTGTTTAAGTCAAGCGTGGTGTCCGTGTTTTTTGAGTTGCTGAAAGTCGGCGGATCAAGAATTATTATATCAAATTTTTCATCTTCTTTTATTTGCTTTATTTTTTCTTCAAGATAGCGGACAACATCCTGTCGTACTGTTCTGTAGCTCTTTGTGTCTAAAAAATTATTCAATATGAGGTTGTTTCTAGTCCATTCCGTGTAGGTGTTGCTCATGTCAACGCTTTCAACAAAAGACGCTCCGCCTTCAGCCGCATAGACGGAAAAGCTTCCTGTGTAGCAAAAGAGATTCAGAACGCGTTTTCCTCTGCAAGTTTCACGGATTTTTAGCCTGAGCGGCCTGTGGTCAAAAAAAATTCCAGTGTCTATATAGTCTGTCAGGTTCACAAAAAAAAGCTGCCCCTGCTCGGAAACAATTCCTTTTATGCTGTCTGCGGCTTCGTCCTTTTTGTACTGGCTTCGCTTTCCGCTTTCGTCCCCGCGCTGTCTTTTTCGCATTTTTACTATTACGTTTGCCTGTGGAATTTCAAGGGCTCTTGAGGTCTGAAGGCTCATTTCTTTCAGCCACAACTCTTCCTCTTCAAGCGGCTTCTCGTACGGACGCTCGTAAAGATAAAGCCTTGCGTAGGTCCTCGTTTTTTCCTGCGCTAAAAGCTCCCTGGCTTTTTGTCCGTTCTCGCTTACTGCGGAATTGAGCTCGGCGTTGTATTTCGCGGCCTCGATTTTTGTCTCTGCGAACTCTGGAAGAAACGTGTAGACATCCAGGCACAGCGGAATTTCCGGAATATCCTTGTCGTAGAGCCTGTAGCACGCAATTCTGTTTTTCCTTGCCCACTTTTTCAGCCTTTTCTGGTTTTTCGAAATTCTGTTGTAAAAAAGCTCGCCCTGATACTGGTTTTTATTTTCTTCCATAAAATTATATTTCTCCCATAAAAAGCCAAGAAGATTGTTTCAATAATCGATTGGCTTTTTATACTGTTCCGTAATGAAATGAGGAACAGCAGTTGATAGTAAAAGTCTGCAACGCAAACTTTAGTTAAGATAAAAGCCGCGCAATCTCAGCGTTTTTTATCCTACATTCCTGTTGAATTTTTAGCTCTGAAAAGGGAACCGGGGCGGCCGGATTTTCTGATATTTCGCCTACCTGAATTTGCATCCAGAAAATTCCATGCCATTTTCCGTCCTTGTTTCCAGCGTTTTGAAATTTTCCGATTTCCCTGAATCCAAGCTTTTTATGCATTTCAATGCTTGCTGTGTTCTCTGATGTTATTACACCGTAGTCATATTTAAATCCCTGGAGCGAAAGTGTTTCCAGAAATTTTTTGTAGAGGGCTGTCCCGATTCCGCGTCTTTTCGGAGCGTCAGGAGCGAGGTAGACTGTGGACTCGACATTCCAGTTGTATGCTTCGTGCGGCCTCAGCTGATGTCCGTAGATAAATCCCAGAATTCTTCCATTTGAATCTTGCGCGACAAAATACGGATAGACTTTTTTTGTTTCAGCAATTTGCTTTTTATATTCTTCAACAGACTGATTTTCAGTTGAAAATGTTACGGCTGTGTTTTCAACGTAATAGCTGTAAATGTCGTGAATTTCCTTTGCGTCCTTTTCTTCGGCCGTCCTGATGAAAAATGTCTCCATTCTGATTCAGCTCCATCTATACTTTACTGTGAAGTTATGGCTGTCTGCAGAAATTTCCGCAAAAATTCCCATTGCAAAAGGGACAGCAGGGTCTACGTGGCCAACGTCGGCGTCCATTACTATAGGACAGTTGAGCTCTGAAAGAATGTCCGCGGCTGCATTGTACTGGTTTATTCCAAAAATTTCTTTTCCAAGCGAGGCTAGCGGACGTCCGATTAAAAAGCCGGAAGCCTTGCTGAACCAGCCTGCGTTTTTCAAGTGCCATACCTGCCGCCGTATTTCCGCTGGATTCCCGTCGCAGCTTTCAAGAATCCAGATAACTTTTTCAGCGTCCCTGTTGAATTTTTCAACATCATCAAGAGTTGTCCCGCATAAATTTGAAAGAACGTCAAGGCAGCCTCCTAGCAGAATCCCTTCCATCCTGACAGGACCGGATTTCTCTGGAAAAATTTTAAGGACTTTTTCTTCTGTGAGCCTGTAGGTTGAATTTTCAAGGTTGTCTGTGGAACTGCTGTCATTTTGCGGAAGCTGGAATTTTTCAAATCCTGAACTCTCTTTTATTTTTCCCTCCAAAAGGCCGACCGAATAAAGCTCGGGCTTCTCCCATTTTTTTCCAAATCCTGTAATTGTCGGCCCGTAAATTGCTGCTGTCCTGCATTTTGTAACAAGGGGAAATAGAAAATTTGTGTTGTCAGAATATCCCATGAACCATTTTGGCTTTGCTTCCGCGATTCTTTCAAAGTCAATGAAGCCCGCGGTTTCGCACATCAGTTCGCCTCCGCCAGCGGAAATAACGGCGGAATTCTCGCTTGAGCAGTAAAAATCCTCAAGCTCTTTTGCCGCTCTTTGCGGGTCTGTTGAAATTCCCTTTCCATCGCTCCTGAATACGGTTTCTCCTGCGGAAATTTTGTAGCCAAGCGATTCGAATTTTTTTCTGGCAACAAAGAAGCGGGAAGTGTAGGGCTCTGTTGTGCAGCCGAATGATGGCGCTGTCACTGCGATTGTGCAGTCTTTTTCTATCGAAGGAGGGATTCTTATGTTCATTCTGCGATTATATACTTTATGCTAAAAAAAATAAATTATTTTCTCTAGTTTTCTGTGCTGTTTTCAGGCGGCGTCTCTTTTTCACGTTCATGCTCGTTCAGCATTTCTGCGTCTTCTCTTCCGTGCAAGGAATTCCATTCTGAAAATTTTTGCTTTTTAAGCCTGCTGAAAGAAGGTGTGTACTGTCTCCTCATTGCTGAGTAATATTCTTCATCATCCATTGTGAAGTTTCCTAAAACAAAAAAAAAGCACCCTAAAAAGAGTGCTTGTAAATTGCCAGCGGTCAGAATCGAACTGACGACATAAGGATTTTCAGTCCTCCGCTCTACCAGCTGAGCTACACCGGCAATTGATGTTATTGACTATATTCTTTTTTTTTATTCATGTCAATAGGGAAAGTAAAAAAAAATCAAAAATTTTTTTGAAAAATTGCATTTTTTTAGGAGATTGGCCTGGAATTTTAAATTGAAATATCAGAAAAAGCATAAAAAATAAAGGCCATGCAGTTACATTTTCCTTGCATAGCCTCTTTATCAAATAAAAGTCCTTATACTCGGGATGACAGGATTTGAACCTGCGACCCTCTGGTCCCAAACCAGATGCGCTACCAGCTGCGCTACGTCCCGAAATGAAATGGGCTCTGAGGGGATCGAACCCCCGACATTCTGGGTGTAAACCAGACGCTCGTACCAGCTGAGCTAAGAGCCCGTTTCAAGTGTCAATATATTAGCAGTCAGTCTTTTTTTTGTCAATAGGGAAGTGTGAAAAAATCAAAAATTTAATGTTTTATTTTTAAATTTTTTCTACTCATTTTTGAGCTGTTTTTATGCTCCGAAAAGGTTCTGTCAACCAGCTCCGATATCGCCTCGGAAACAATGCTTTTGTATTTTTTAAAATCTTCTTTTGACTCTGTGAATAATTGAAACGGCTTTACTTCTAAAATTTCCAGGAGCTTCTCTATGGTCTCTTTTTTGGGCCATGTTTTTCCTGTTTCAATTTTTGATATTCCCACTGATGTTATTCCGATTTTTTCAGCAAGCTCCTCCTGTGTCATTTTTAGCTTTATTCTATAACAGCGGATGTTTGAGCCCAAAATTTCGCATAAATCCCTAGGTTTGTCCATAAAGCAATTTTATACTTGCAGTTTAAGCGGCAAGAAGAAATCTGAAATTGCAAAATCTAAACCTGGTTAAATCGGCAGTTTAAGTAGCGTTTTTTTGATTGGTAAAACAAGAAAAGTGTGTTTTTGCAAAACATTGAAACTTTTGTCCATGAATTGCAAAAACTTTTGGAATGGCTTTTTATTTTTTATTCAGGCGGTCTTTAAGGGCTTTTCCCGGCTTGAATTTCGGTGTTTTTGAGGCTGCGATTTTAATTGTCTCGCCTGTCGCTGGGTTGCGGCCTTCTCTTGCGGCTCTTTTTCCTACTGAAAATGTTCCGAATCCAATGAGCTGCACGTCGTGTCCCTTCTCAAGCTCCTTTGATACAATTTCAAGGAATGACTTGAGGGCGCTTTCTGTGTCTTTTTTTGGCAGCCCTGTTGATTTTGCCATTTTTTCAATAAGTTCAGCTTTGTTCATTATTTTCTCCTAATGTAAAACTTTTGAAACTGCCTTGGCCCCGGAAAAACGGGACCGTGGAATTTTTCAAAGTGCAATGAGTGGGAGTATACTTGAATATTTATAAAAACTCTAGTGCAAAAGCAAATTTTTCTAAAAAATACTTGCGCTTTTTTTGTGTCTCGTTGACTATTCCTTTGAAAACTGATAATATCAGTTACCCCTTGGAGCGGCGTATGCGGCTCCCATTCTGACCATAAGGAGAAACATACGATGAGAAAGTATGAACTTATGACAATCTTCCCTTTGGAGGAAGAAAAATCTAAGGCCGGCCTTGAGACTCTTAGAGCTGACCTTGCAAGTTTCGGCGCAGAAATCGAAAAAGAGGAAGTTTTCGGCGACCGTGACCTTACATACGAAGTAAAAAAACAGAAGCGCGGACATTTTGTTCTTTTTACATTGAAATTGAATCCTGCTAAAATTATTGAGCTTGACGCTAAATTCAAATTCAACGGCAATCTTTTGAAATATCTTTTTGTTTTGATAGAATCAAAGAACGTATAAGGAAAAATTCCGGAGTAGATTATGGCGAATTCTGATATAAACAGTGTCGTTATTGTAGGAAGACTTACAAGAGACGCAGAATTAAGGTATCTTAACAGCGGAACTGCTGTCGCTTCTATTTCAATTGCTGTGAACCGCAGCAAGAAGGACGGAGAACAGTGGATCAGCGAGGCCAACTTTTTCGATGTTTCATATTTCGGAAAAGGCGCGGAAGGTATCAAGCCTTATCTTACAAAGGGAACTCAGATTGCGGTTCAAGGTTCTTTGCGCCAGGACAGATGGGAAAAAGACGGACAGAAATTCAGCAGGGTGAATATTCTTGCTGACTCAGTTGAGCTTTTGGGTTCTAGGTCTTCTGGAACTCAGAATAATGGCGGCTCTGATTCATTTGGGGGGTATCAGCAGCGTGCTTCTTATTCTCAAAATCAGTCTTCGGGCGGTGGATATGAGCCTTCTTCGGAAGCTTTTGGCGGAGACAACGCAGGCTTCCCGGAGGATATTCCGTTTTAATTCGGTTTCCGCAGTTTGAAAAAAACTCTTAAAAACAGGAGCTATATTATGGCAGACGAAAAAGAAGTAAACGAAAATACAAATGTAACACAGGAGCAGCTTCAGGATTCAGGACGTGAGGACGAAGTTCGTGGAGCTCGTGGAAAAGGAAAATTTTTCTCCCACAAGAAAGTATGCCGCTTTTGCGCAAACAAGGGAAAAATTGACTACAAGGATGTCGATGGACTCCGCCGCTTTACTACAGAACGCGGAAAGATTCTTCCACGCCGTATAACTGGCACTTGCTCAAGACATCAGAAAGAAGTTGCCGCTGCGATTAAACGTGCGCGTGCGATTTGCCTTCTTCCTTTTGTTGCGGACTAATTTTTATTCAGCGGTAAAGCCAACTCCTGGTGGTGCCGCTTAAAACTAAATTTTATAGGAGCTTGAAAAATGAAAGTAATTCTTAATGAAGATGTAAAACACCTTGGTGAAATGGGCGATGTAAAGAATGTTGCTAACGGATATTTCCGCAACTATCTTTTTCCTCGTATGCTCGCGGTTCCTTGCACACCTGAGACAGAAGCTTATTTTGCTACAAAGAAGGCCGAGATTGAGGCCCGCAAGGAGCAGAAGCGCAAGGACAGTATGAGCCTTAAGGAAAAACTTGAGGCGCTTGAGGTTGTTATTTCTATGCCTGCTGGAAACAACGGCAAATTGTACGGCGCTGTTACAAACCAGACAATCTCGGATTTCTACAAGAAGGGCGGATTCGAGATTGAGCGCAAGAAGGTTGAAATTCCTGGCCATACAATCAAGAATACAGGTTCTTATTCTGTAAAAGTCCATCTTTATGAGACTACTGTAGCTGAAGTAAAGGTTACGGTGAAATCACAGGATGATGCTGCTTCTAAGAAGGAAGAGACTCCTGCAAAAAAAGAGGAATCCGCAGCTGAGGAAGCAAAGTCTGAGTAATAACTAAAATTGCTTGGAAAAAAACCGTGAGACATTTTCTTGCGGTTTTTTTTATTTAGCCTGAATTTCGAGTTTCCGTAATGCACTGATTACAGTAACTCGAAATTAAAGCTATTTAATTAAGGCTTTTTTTTGCGAAACATAGAAGAACCGGCTTAAGGCTTTTTTTGTCTGGAATTTCTTTAGCTGGCCGGATTTTAGAGAGGAAGAATGGATCTAAAAGACAAAATACCTCCGCATAATATCGAGGCTGAGCAGGCGGTCCTTGGCGCGCTTTTGCTGGACTGGAGCTCTGTGAGCGATGTCGTAACATACCTTCGGAGCGAGAATTTTTACAGCCAGCAAAACCAGCTTATCTATGAAGCCTTGATGCATCTTTTTTCAGCTGGAATAAAGGGCGACTTGCTTACTCTTGTTGATGACCTTACGAAAAACGGGAAGCTGGAGGCGGCCGGCGGGGTTGCCTATATTTCTTCTCTGACTGATATTGTTCCTACAAGCGCAAATGTCGACTATTACGCTAAGATTGTGCTTGACCAGTCTACACGGCGCAATCTTATAAAAATTTCATCAGAAATTAAAGCTTCAAGTTTTGACGAGACAAAAGAGAGCAGGTCTATTCTTGAGGATGCCGAGCAGAAAATTTTCAAGCTCACTGATATAAATCAGTCCGCCCAGGTCCTCGCGATGAAGGATGTTGTTCCAAAGGTAATTCAAATAATCGATACACGCTATAAAAACAAGAATGCGTTTTCCGGCATTCCGTCCGGGCTTAATGACCTTGACAGCATGACAAGCGGATTCCAGAACAGCGAAATGATTATAATCGGCGCGCGTCCTTCAATGGGAAAAACAGCGCTTGCCTTGAGCATGATGCAGAATATCGCAATTGACCGTGGAATTCCATGTGGCTTTTTCAGCCTGGAAATGTCCGCGGATCAGATTGCGCAGCGTCTTCTTTCTCAGATTGCAAGAATTCCCGGAACCAAGCTTAGAAACGGAATGTTGAAAATAGAGGATTTTAAAAAACTTCAGGATGCGGCTGGGGAATGTTTCAACGCGCCTCTTTATGTTGTTGATACTCCTAACATGAAGCTTCTTGACTTGCGGGCGATGGCCAGGCGCATGAAGGTCAACCAGAAGGTCCAGATTATTTTCATTGACTATATCGGCCTTATTACAAGCGAGAATCCTGATGCCCAGCTTTTTGAGCAGCAGTCCGCGATTTCAAAGTCGCTGAAAAGCCTTGCGCGCGAGCTTGAAATTCCGATTGTCGTTTTGTGCCAGGTTGCCAGGGCCGCGGAAGGAGAGGAGCCGAACCTTGCCCAGCTTAGGGGCTCAGGCTCTATTGAGCAGGATGCGGACATGGTTATGTTTATACATGGAAAGCGTAGCGACAATAAGGAGACGAATGAAGGTTATAATCCGGTTCAGGAGCGTAAGCTGATTGTTGCAAAGCAGCGTAACGGCCCGATCGGCGATGTCGATGTTATATTCCTTTCAAGCTATACGAAATTTGAAAACAAAAGCAAGGAATAAGCCTGGCGCCTTTGTTTTCTTTATTAATGCTTGAAATTTTGGCTTAGGCGCGCCTGGTCTGTTTACAGTTTTCTGCAATTCATGTATACTGTAATCTCAAAAATTCTGCGGAATTTTATGGAGGAAGAAAGTGCTGATTCATTTCTGGGGAGTTCGGGGGTCTTTGCCTACGCCGCTGAAGAGTGCTCAGGTGCAGGCAAAAATTGCGGCCGTTATTTCCCGCATTTCTCCAAAAGATTTGGAAAGCGCCGAATCTAAAATGAAATTCCTTTCGTCCCTGCCGGAATGGATTTACGGAACCATAGGCGGAAACACGCCTTGCATTGAGCTCAGGTCGAAGTCCGGCGAGCTTTTTTTGCTTGACTGCGGAACAGGACTGAGGGAATTTTCGGTTCTTGGCCGCCAGCCGGAAGACAGGCATTATAATATTTTTCTTTCACATTTTCACTGGGACCATATTCAGGGATTTCCTTTTTTCGGGCAGAGTTTTTCGCCTGATTCCAAGATAGACATTTATACACCTTTTGCAAATGCCGAGGAGTACCTTGAGCGGCAGAGCAGCCTTCCTTATTTTCCAATAAACGCCTGCTTTGAGTCTGTAAAGAATCAGCTTGCATTTCATCTTATGGAAGAGGGAACTCCAATCCAGATTGGAGGCATGAAGATAGAATGCCATAGAATGTTTCATCCTGGCGACTCGTATTCCTATTCATTTGAAGAAGATGGAAAGCGCTTTATCTACAGCACCGATGTTGAGCTTCAGCCTTCTGACTTTGACAGGAACTGCGCGCGGAATAAATTTTTTGAGGGCGCGGATGTTTTGGTTTTTGACAGCCAGTATACGAATCCAGAGGCCGCAAAAAAAGTGAACTGGGGGCACAACTCGTTTAGCTCCGCGATTGACTTTGCCTCCAGCTGGAACATCAAGAACCTTTACTTTTTTCACCATGAGCCTAACTATGATGACAAAAAGCTTTATTCGATTCTTGACGCTGGAAACAACTACAAAAAATACAAGACGGATGGAAGTTTGAATCTTTATATTTCAAGAGAAGGCCAGGAAATTCAGCTTTGAAAAAGATTTTTTATAAGATTGTTGTTGCTTTCACATGGATTCTGGCTGCGGCTTCTGTTCTTGCTGTGGCGGCTTTTGGAGTATGGGCCTACGTTTCCAGTCCTGCTGATTCTGCGGAAAATGCCCGGGTTGAAAAAATCACCGTGCCGTCCGGCGCATCGCTAAGAAAAATTTCGTATCTTCTGGAGGAGAAAGGGCTTGTGAAGTCAGCAGGCGCTTTTTATTATTCCGCAAGATTCAGCATTTTTGACAGAACAAGGCCGTTTGTTCTAAAAAGCGGCTCGTATGCGTTGAGCTCTTCTATGGGGCTTAAGGAAATTTACCTGATTCTTCAGTCTGGCGCCGGCGAGTATATTTCCATCGTTGTTCCAGAAGGCCTTACAATGTCGAAAATTGCAAGAATTCTTGAGGATAAGAATGTTTGCTCCGCTGAGGATTTTTTATCCTGCTGCAGGAATCCTTCGCTTTTGGAGAAGTATAAGATTCCGGCGCAGAACTTTGAAGGGTATCTTTTCCCTGACACTTATTTCTTCATCCCGCAAATGGATGCCGGGAAAGTTGTCTGCATTATGGCGGACAACTTTTTTTCAAAAATCGCCGGAATTGCAGGAGCAGGCGGTCTGGAGCCCTTGAAGCTGCACGAGCTTGTTGTCCTTGCTTCTGTCGTTGAGCGTGAGTACCGTGTGAAGTCCGAGGCTCCTTTGATTTCCAGTGTTTTTACAAACAGGCTCAGGCATGGCATTGGCCTTTATTCGTGCGCTACAATTGAATATATACTGACTGAAATTCAGGGGAAGCCGCATCCGGAGCGTATAACTTACGATGATCTGAAAATTGACAGTCCGTACAATACTTACAAATGGGCCGGGCTTCCTGCGGGGTCTATTTCAAATCCGGGTCTTGTAGCTTTGGATGCCGCGGCAAATCCTGCGGAAACCGGCTACTATTTCTTTGTTCTCACGGATCCAGCGTCAGGCCGGCATACATTCTCAAGAAATTTTGACCAGCATAAGGCTGCTGAAAATATAAACTACTATTCAAAGGGTTTTTAGAACAAAATGCCGGGCTTGATAGCTAAAGAGTCGATTGACGAGGTCTCGGAAAAAACAGATATTGTCGGACTTGTTTCCGAGTATGTTCCCCTTGAGCAGCGCGGATCGAACTGGTGGGGCTGCTGTCCTTTTCATAATGAAAAAACTCCCTCGTTCAGCGTTTCCCAAGATAAAAAATTTTACCATTGCTTCGGCTGCGGCGTTTCAGGAAATGTCTTTGACTTTGTAAAGGAAATGGAGAAAATTCCTTTTGCAGAGGCTGTGGAATTTCTTGCA
This sequence comes from uncultured Treponema sp., assembly GCA_964607295.1. Lineage (GTDB taxonomy): Bacteria > Spirochaetota > Spirochaetia > Treponematales > Treponemataceae > Treponema_D. Next base: position 36,840 of record CAZSJX010000004.1, read on the forward strand.
AAGAAAGCCGGCGTGCAGCTTTCTTATTTGAGCGGCGCGGAAAAAAATGCTGATTCTTCTGCTTCAAGGCTGAAAGAGGAGTATAAGAATTTGTATACGAGGATCGCCGGAATGTTCCATTATATGCTCATGGAAACTTCGGCTGGAAAATTTGCCCTTGACTATATTTTGAAGCGCGGCCTTTCGCAGGAGACCCTTGAAAAATTCAAGATAGGATACAGCCCGTCAGACCGGAGATGGCTCAAGCAGTTTCTTTTGAAAAAAAACTATTCTGAGGATTTTCTGAACGGCTCCGGGCTTTTTAGCAAAAACTATCCGGACTGCGCTTTTTTTTCTGACAGGCTGATGTTTCCTATTTTTGACAAGAACGGAGATGTGGTCGCTATGGGCGGGCGTTTCCTGCGAGGGGATGCCCAGAAGTCGCCCAAATATCTTAACTCCGGCGATTTGATTCAGTATAAAAAGGGCTCCACTCTTTATGCGTTTAATTTCGCTAAATCTTCAATACGGGCAAAGCGCAAGGTTGTATTCTGCGAAGGATATATGGACTGCATCGCATACCATCAGTGCGGCATAACTTGGGCTGTCGCTCCGCTTGGAACCGCGCTTACTGATGAGCAGATTTCGCTTGTGAAGCATTTTGCAGAAGAAATTTATCTTTCCTTTGATTCTGACGGAGCAGGCCAGAATGCCACGAGGCGCGCGATACTGATGTGCAGAAAGCAGGGGCTGACTGTAAAGGTGATAAGACTTTCCGGCGGAAAAGATCCCGCTGAAATTATGCTGAATTTCGGGGCTGAATACTTGACAAATGAAGTTAATAATGCTATAATTGATTCTGATTATCTGTTATCTAAACTGCAAGAAATTTATCCTAAGGATACCCCTATGGGCAAGTCTAAGGCGTCGCTAGATTTTTTTGAGTATATAGATTCTTTGCAGTCGGATGTTCAGAAAGATGCCTGTCTGGAGCTTTTGTGCCAGGCGTACGGCATAGAGAAGGAGGCCGCCCGAAGGGATTATTTCAACCGGGACAAAGTTTCATACCGTTTTAGAAATGTGAATACGGAGCAGAAAAATGCAGCGGACTCTGAAAAAATAAAAGTAACCGCTGAACTGCAAGCTGTTATGACAGCCGTAACTGAAGATGTCAGTCTTTTCCAAAAAATGTGCGATTGTGTCTCTGCTGATGATTTGTCGGACAGTTATTCCAAGCAGCTTTTTAATGTTATGCAGGAGTGCCGGAAAAACGGTTCTTTTTCAGTAAGCAGCATACTTAACAGGATAGATCAGGAAAATTTCAGAAAGCTTATAATTGATGCTGTAAGCAAAAATGCTGGACGAATTCAGGAGTCTGCCGAAAGTTGTATAAATTACTTGAAAAGGAATGCCTTTAAGCGAAAAAGAATGTCCGTTATGGAAAAAATTTCCTCTTTGTCGAGGAGCATTTTGCCGGAGGACAAGGCGCTTTTAGCAGAGCTTGCAAAGCAAAAAATGGAACTTGATTTCCAAATTGAAAATTTGAAGGATTAGTCAATGGCTAGAAAGTCACCTGAAAAAAAATCTGAACCAGTTAAAAAAGAAAAAAAATCATCTGAGTTGAAATCAGCGGAAGCAAAAAAAACTGTAGGTTTGCCTGAATTTGAAGGTGCCGCGGAGAATGAAAATTCAGCGGATGCGGATGAAAATTCAGATGCGGAGCAGGATACTGAGGAAATTCTTGATCCGAATGTAAAGAAGCTTTTGGATTATGCGTGCAGCAAGCAGATTATTTCATGGGACGAAATTACTGAGATTTTAACTCCGGAATTTGTAAATTCTCCAAGAATGGAGGAGGTTCTTCAGCTTCTTACGAAAAATAATATTCAGGTTATGGAAGAGGATAATCTTCTTGACGAGGAAGAAGATGACGAAGAGGACGACGGGGAGGCTCTTTCTGATTCCGAGGATGATTCCAAGTTTGACGAGAAGCACCGCCTTGTTTCAAATGACAAGGAGTCTGGAATTGACGATCCAATCAGGCTTTATCTGCGTGAAATCGGAAAAGAAAATCTTCTTACAGCGGAACAGGAAGTTATCCTTTCGAAGCAAATGGAAGACGGCCAGAACATAATAAAAAATGTCATAAGAAATTCCGGCATGATTATTCCTGAATTTTATCAGATTTGCCATACGATTTATAAGAAAATAGATCCGCATGAGCCTGGAAAAGCCAGAAAAGAAATAAATGAGCTTATGGCTGAGCGGCGCCGCTTAAGAAGCTGCTATATTGAGTATGTAAAGCCTATCCGTGAGCAAATGTCAGAATACATGGCGTTGAAAAAGCAGCTTCATGCGGAAGATCCTACGATAAATATTTTTTCTGATGAAAATTTGAAGCGTGTTAGAGGTTTTATAAAGGAATCGCTTTTGAATGCCGACCTTCAGACTGAGGAGATTGAAACTTTCAGCGCGAAATTCATTACGGCTTCAAAGAAAATTGACGAGTACCATCTGATTCAGGAGCGCCGCATGAAAAAACTGCGGATTGCCGATGCTGTCGGCCTGCGTTCTATTGGCCGCCGTCTTGCAATACGAACGGAATCTGCAAAGCTGGAAAAAGAGCTTGCGATGTCCGCCGATGAAATTCGTTCAGATTATACTGAAATTCAGAAAATAGACAGAAAGCTGCGCGAGCTTGAGTACGATTTTGAAAATTCCGTTGATGAAATTCTTGAGATGAAAAAGGAAATCGAGCGAGGAAGGATGCAGCTTGAGCAGGCAAAAAACCGTCTTATAAATGCAAACCTTCGCCTTGTTGTTTCAATTGCGAAAAAATACACAAACCGCGGACTCCAGCTTTTTGACTTGATTCAGGAAGGAAATATCGGGCTTATAAAGGCTGTTGAAAAATTTGAATATCGTAAAGGCTATAAGTTTTCAACCTATGCGACGTGGTGGATCCGCCAGGCTATCACAAGATCAATTTCAGACCAGGCAAGAACTATCCGTGTTCCTGTTCACATGATTGAGCAGATAAACAAAGTTGTCCGTGAGAGCCGCCAGCTTATGCAAAAGTACGGAAGGGAGCCAACTGATGAAGAGATTGCGGCGCAGCTTTCGTGGCCGCTTGCGCGTGTAAAGCAGGTGAAAAATGTTGCCAGGGAGCCGATTTCTCTTGAGACTCCAATCGGAGAGGAGGAAGATTCTTCTTTGGGAGACTTTATTGAGGACAAGGAAATTGAGAATCCTGCAAACCAGACTGCGTACACATTGCTTCAGGAGCAGCTTCGGTCTGTTTTAAGCACTTTGCCGCAGCGTGAGCAGGAGGTTCTTAAGATGCGCTTTGGCCTTGACGATGGATATTCTCTTACACTTGAGGAAGTTGGTCTTTATTTCAATGTAACAAGAGAAAGAATTCGCCAGATTGAGGCAAAGGCCTTAAGAAGGCTTAGGCATCCTCGCCGTTCAAGCAACCTGAGGGACTTTATGGACTTCTAAAAGAAACTGGGTAGACAAGAAAAATGAAATTGTGTAAAATATTGCACCTATATATAGAATTTACAAGAGGTTGCCATCTATGCAAATGACAGAAGAATTGGAAAGATTGAAAAAATTGCAGGACGTGCTTGCTGAAAAATATGAAATTGAAGCAAAGGTTGAGGAATTGCCGAAGACTCTTGATGGCAGCACGGAAAGCCTTGACCGCTTCAAGAGAGAATATATCGAAAAAAATGAGCTGTATGAAGAGAAAAAAGATATTGTCGCCCGCTTAAAAGTGGAGCTTGATGAGGCTCAGAGAAAGCGCGAGGAAGGCGAGAAGGGAATGGATGCAATTTCCACGCATCGCGAGTATGAGATTCTTGAAAAGCAAATTTCAGAAGCACAGGCTTTAGAGGACTCAAAGCGCAAAGAGCTTCAGCGTGAGGAAAAAAGCATGGCTGAGCTTAATGATTTGCTTAAGGGCGAAGAGGATTTGATTGCTTCAACTGAAAAGGATGTAAATGAGGCGCGTGAGAATCTTGACAAGGAAATTGCCGCCTGCAACGAAAAACTTGAGGCTCTGAAAGCAAAAGAAGCCGAGATGTCAGAAGGCATTGATTCAGAGACGATTATGAAGTTTCAGAGAATCATAAGACGGAACCGCAAGGGAATTGTTGCTGTAAAAGGAAAAGTTTGCGATGGCTGCCACATGATTCTGCCGGCGCAGTTTGCAAATGAAGTTCATCATGGAGAAAAAATACTTTTCTGTCCTTACTGCAGCAGAATTCTTTTCTATGAAGAGGCGGAAGATGACGAAAACTATGATTCTATCAATGATGATATAGCTGATGAAATTGATGAAGATCTTTTGGATGATGAGGATCTTATCGATATCGAGGGAGATGAAACAGAAGATTCAGATTCTTCTATAAAATCCCTTGACTATGAAAATTAAAAAATAAGGATATGTTGACCGCGCCAAAAGAGGTGATGAGCTTCTTTTTGGTGAGGAAAAGTCCGGGCTCCTCCGGAAATAATGCCGGGTAATAACCGGGCGGAAAAGAAAAACTGCTGGTATTCAGTAAAGTTTCTTTTCCGACAGAAAGTGCTACAGAAAATTACCGCCTGTATAGGCAAGGGTGAAAAGGCAGGGTAAGAGCCTACCGCATTTTTGGCAACAGAAATGGCATAAGCAAACCTCATTAGGAGCAAAATCATATAGCAGTTTGGTTTTCCGGCCTTATGCTGCGGGTAGATTGCTGGAAATGCCGGGCAACTGGCATTGCAGATAGATGGTCAACACGTTTTGTAAAAAGCGTTCCAGAACCCGGCTTATCATATCCTTTTATTTTTTTGTTTGCCTCAGTTTTTCTGAAGGCAAGCATACTTTTGTTTATTGCATTTTTCGGGCGGGGGAAAATGAAAAATAGATACGGTTTAGACTTGTTTTATCATAAAAGGCGAACCTTTGTCATTAAGTTTATAATCGCATCTTTTGCAGTTCTTTTTGTAGCATTATTTTCTTTTATTTCCATAAAATTTATCGGCAACAAGATTTTTAAGTTTAGCTCGGTTGATTCCATGTACAAAAACTGGTCGCTTCATACAGAGGATGGCTATAAATCAGTTTATGACACTGCGTCAAAGATTCTTGAGGAAAATCCATACCATAATGCCGCGCTTACTTTTTTAGGATACAGCTCGTTTATGCTGGCTGAATCCGAAACTGACAATATAAAGTCTCAGGAGCTTTTGGACAAGTCAATTTTCAGTCTTAGAAAAGCAATGCGCGGATGCAGAAAAGACACGCTTTCTCAGATTCAGTATATGCTTGGGCGCGCGTATTTTTATAAGAACAAGGTTTCCGCCTATCATTACTATGCTGATCTGGCTGTAAAATATCTTTCGCTTGCAGTTTCAAACGGATATAAGTCGTCTGATATTCCGCTTTTGCTTGGCCTGAGCTATGCGGACCTTGGCGAGACAGACGAGAGCATCGCTGCGTTTACAGAAGCTCTCCTTGTCCGCGAGACTGATACGCTTTTATTTAATATTGCCAAGCAGTATTGCAATAATGGCCAGGAATCAGTTGCCAAGCAGTATCTTGTCCGCGTTATGGAAACAAGCCAGAATGAAGAGCTTTTGGACGACAGCCATATTCTTCTAGGCCAGATATATACAAGTGAAGGTAATTTTTTGGAGGCAGAGAAAGAATTCTACTCAATTCTTGAAAAAAATCAAAATTCTGCTGACGCGCATTACGGACTTGGTGTATTATATGAGAAAAAAGGCGATAATATAAAAGCCCGTGCAGAATGGCGGAAATGCCTGAAAATTCAGTTTAACCATAAAGGCGCGCTGAAAAAAATTGCCGGACTATAGAAATTTTACTTTTACAGAAAAGCTTTGAGGAGGAAAAATGAGCTTTCTTGATAATTTTACAACTGATATAGGAATTGATTTAGGGACTTGCAATACACTTATTTATGTCCGTGGGCAGGGAATTGTTATTGACGAGCCTTCCGTTGTGGCAGTTGAAAAGGGAACTGGAAGAATTGAGGCTGTCGGTGTTGAGGCTAAAAGAATGCTTTGGAAGACACCTGGCAACATTGTAGCTATAAGGCCTTTGGCGGACGGCGTTATATCGGACAGCGACTCGACAGAAAAAATGCTTAAGTATTTTATTTCAAAGGTAATTCCGCGCCACAATCTTTTTAAGTCTATAAGAATGAAAATTGGAATTCCTTCCTGCATTACACAGGTTCAGCAGGATGCGGTTATGGCTGCCGCATTGAAGGCTGGCGCAAAGGAAGTTAAGCTGATTGAGGAAAGCCTTGCTGCGGCTATTGGCGCTGAAATTCCAATTTATGAGCCGGCCGGACACATGGTTTGCGATATTGGAGGCGGAACTACAGAGGTTTCTGTTATTTCTCTAGGCGGAATGGTTGTTACAAGCTCAATTAGAATCGGCGGAAATGCCTTTGACGAGGCGATTATAAAGCATATTCGTTCTGTTCATAATTTGATTATTGGCCAGCAGACAGCTGAGCGTCTGAAGATTGAAATTGGAAACGCGATTGCAGAAAAGAATATTGATGATGATAAAATCAGAAAAATGGAAATTCGTGGAGGAGACGCAATTACCGGTCTGCCGCGCCGCCTTGAAGTGGATTCTGTTGAAGTACGGGAAGCGTTAAAGGAGCCTGTTTCAAAAATTATTGAAGAGATTAAAAAAACTTTGGGCCGCACACCTCCTGAGCTTGCGGCGGACATTGTTGAGCGTGGAATTGTTATGTCTGGCGGCGGATCAATGCTAAAAGGCTTGAAGGATTTGATAAAGAAGGAGACTGGAGTCCCTGTGTTCCTTGTAGAAAAGCCTCTTGAGTGTGTTGCAAAAGGTGCGGGCGAGGCGTTCGAATTGTTCAAGGATATGTCTACGCGTCGTTCAATTTATGAAAATCTGAATGACTGAAAACATCAGGTTGATTGCTCATGGCGGGAAAATTTAAGGCTTCTATCCGCATAAAGACTGCGGAAATTCTTTTAGCATTTTTTGTTGTTTTCAGCGGACTGCTTTTAGGATTCTCTGGCGGCGGATTTGTTGTTAATTTTAACAAGGTTGGTTTTTCCATACTCTCATTAATTCAGAAAGGAAGCAGTTCTGTAGTGAATGTTGTAACTGGAACAGTAACTTCAATAAGGGATATTGCTGTGCTCCAGAAAGAATACAAGGAACTTGCTGAAAAACTGGAGAACTATGAATTCATGCAGCATAATAATGTTGAGATACGAAAGGAGAATGAGCGTCTGCGTGAACAGCTTCAGTTTGCAACTGAAATTGAGTATAAGAATATTCCTGCCCAGATAATAGGACGTGATCCGGACAATCTTTATTCAGGAATTACAATAAACAAGGGCGCTAGAAGCGGAGTGAAAAAAGGTTTTCCTGTCATTGCTGTTCAGGGAGGAAATGTTGGTGTTGTAGGCAAGGTTGTTACAGCCGGTCTTGACACCAGCCTTGTAATGCCTGTTTACGATACAAAGTGCAATATTTCTGCGCGGATTCAGAATATACGTGATATTGGAATTGTTTCAGGAAACGGTTCCTATGGGAGTCCTCTCAATCTCAACTATATAAGAAAAAGGGTTTTTGACAGCCTGAACCACGGCGATATTGTTGTTACTAGCGGCGAGAACGGAAATTATGTCAAGGATATTCCTATCGGACGCATTTCAAAGATTACAGTGCTTGACTACGACTCGTCTCTTAGCATTGAGCTTGAGCCTGTGATAGATTTTTTGCGGCTGGAAAATGTGCTTGTTGTTGATCAAAAGAATTTAAACGACAAGGCGCCTGCTGTAAAAGAATAGTTTTTATCGTTTGGAGAAAAAATGTTACGAGCTTTTTTTTCAAGTTCCATTATCCTGCTTTTTGTTTCTGTTTTTGAAGCTGCGGTTCTCTCTAATATTGTTTTTCTTCCGGCTTTGCCAGACTTGTCTTTGATATGCGTTTTGTTTTTTTCCATAAACAATGGAAAAATAATTGGCGAGACTACAGGCTTCGTTTCCGGATTGTTTTTGGACTTTCTGAGCGCCTGTCCGCTCGGGCTGAACTGTCTTCTTAGGTCTGTGCTTGGATATTTAGGCGGAATTTTCAACAAGTCATTGAACACAGAAGGCTTCTTTGTTCCTCTTTTTCTCGGAATCTGCGCCACGGTATTGAAAGTTCTTTTTATCTATCTTATTTCCGTATTTTTTCCGCTTATTGTTGTTTCATACAAAATTTTTTCTTTCAGTTTTTTATTTGAAATTTTACTGAACGGATTTTTAAGCCCGTTTGTTTTTAAGTTTTTAAGGTTGCTGAAGAACAGCATTATTTTAAAGCCGGAGAATATTTTTCAATGAGCGGAAAAAATCGTTTTGATTCAGTTTTTGAAGACGCAAAGAATAAAAGCGGCTCTCTTAAAAAGAATTATAAAATTTCATTTTTGCTCGGAATTATTTCTATTTTCTTCGCTGTTTATACTCTGAAACTTTTTAGCCTTCAGATTTTGGAAGGTGTGCAGTATCAGAATAGATCTGTCCGGATTTCAAGGACGATAACAACGATTGCGGCTCAGCGTGGAGAAATTTTTGACAGGAAGGCGAAGCTGCCGATGGTTGTAAACACAGATTCCTTTGCTGTTGATTTGATTCCTGGTGAAATTCCGCAGGGATATTTTGACACTGTTGCAACGAAGCTTGCAAAATTTCTTGGAATTTCAAAGTCAAATATCGATGCAAAAATTCCGCCCCGCCTTAGAAAAAGTTTTTCCCCGGTTGAAATAAAGACAAATGTTCCTTTTGAAATTATTTCAAATATTGCGGAGAATCTGACTGATTTGCCCGGTGTTTCATGGAGAAACAAGCCTGTCCGCTATTATGCGGAGACCGGATCAATGAGCCACGTTTTGGGATATGTGGGCGATATAACAAATGAAGAGCTGAAGCTGATGTACAACAAGGGCTATACTTCAAATTCAATTGTTGGAAAAACCGGAATTGAAAGGCAGTATGACAGTTTGCTTCAGGGAAAAGAAGGAAGCATAATCCGCACGGTTGATGTTCATGGACGTATTCTGAATGAGGATCCGGTCGTAGTTCCGCCTGTGAGTGGAAAAAATCTTGTTCTCACAATTGATAATGAAATTCAGATTTTGGCTGAAAAAGCGCTTGGCGAGCGGGTAGGGGCTGCTGTTGTTCTAAAGCCGTCCTCCGGGGAAATTCTTGCCATGGTTTCCTATCCTTATTTTGATGCCAATATATTTTCAAGGGACGACGCTTCCTCCCAGTATGCAGTCCTTGCGGCAGACAAAAACAAGCCGATGCTGAACAGGGTTGTAAACGCTGAATATCCGCCTGCCTCAACCTTTAAAATTATTATGAGCACTGCGGTTCTTTCAGAGAAAGTCTTTCCACCGGAAAAGAAAATAGAATGTCCTGGCAGAATTACTTACGGAGACCGTGTTTTCCGCTGCCATATAGGTCTTCCTGGACATGGATGGCTTGATTTAAAAAATGCGCTGGCACAAAGCTGCGATGTTTATTTCTGGGTCATAGGAACAGATTATCTTGGAGCGGAGCGGATTGCAAGCTATTCCAAGGAATTTGGATTTGGACAGAGCCTTGGAATTGATTTGCCTTCACAAAGCAGCGGTTTCGTTCCTACGCCTCAATGGAAAGAGCGCCGGTACCATGAAAAATGGCTTGGCGGAGATACAATGAATATGTCAATCGGACAGGGGTATACTCTTGCAACGCCTCTTCATGTTGCAAATATGATGGCTATGGTCTGCAACAGCGGAAAAATTTATCGGCCGCATTTGCTAAAGGAGGTGCGTGATTCTTCTAATGATTCAATTCAGGAAATAAAGCCCGAAGTTATGCATGAGTCTACAGTATCTCCTGAAGTTTGGAAAGAAATTCAAAAAAATTTGCGCTACACAATTTCAGATGGAACCGCCGTTTATCCTATGCATAATACTTCTGTTCAGATTGCTGGAAAAACAGGAACTGCCGAAGTCAATGGAGTTGGAAAAAACCACTGGCATTCATGGATGGTTGCCTATGCTCCTTTTGATGCTCCGCCTGAAGAGCAGGTTGTTGTGGCGGTTTTAGTTGAGGCTGTAAATACTTGGGAATGGTGGGCTCCTTATGCTACAAATATAATTATTCAAGGAATTTTCAATAATCAGACTTTTGAGGAATCTGTGGACGCTTTGAAGTTCCGTTACTTGCTGAACAGGCAAAGGGCATCTGGAGGAAGACGCGAATGAAAATCAGATTTTTTAGTTCAATTGACTATATACTTCTCTTATGTGTCGTACTTTTGATTACTATAGGAATTGCGTTTATTTATTCATCTGGAATAAATTCAGAGGGCGTTCTTGTTTCCAATGAATACATAAAGCAGATTATCTGGTTCTGCATTGGTTTTCTTGTTATGACATTTATGGCGCTGCTGGACTACAGGCGTTTGGAGCGTTATTCCCATTACTTCTTTATTTTCATGGCTGCAGTCCTTGTGTACACAAGATTTTTTGGAAGATACGTAAACGGAGCTAGAAGCTGGCTTGGAATAGGAGACTTGGGAATTCAGCCTTCCGAGCTTATGAAAATTGCTTTTATACTTTTTCTTGCGCGTTATCTTGACAAATCATCTGCTGAAAAGCCCATGAAGAGATTTGTGCTTGCAATTTGCATAATGACTGTTCCAATGGGACTTATACTTCTTCAGCCTGACTTGGGAACGGCAAGCGTTTTCCTTCCAATATTCCTTTTTATGTGCTTTATGGCCGACGTTCCTGTCTGCTATCTTATGATTGTTTTTTTGACAGGAATGCTTACAATTATTTTTGCAGTTCTTCCAATCTGGGAAACTGAAATTTATAGAAAATCAGTTCCCGTCATTCACGTACTTTCAAATATGAAGCTTAGAATTTTAGTTTTTTCAGCTTCTCTTGGAATTTGCGTAATCGGAATTTTGGGTAATACGTTTTTCAGAAAAAAATATTATTACTGGATTTCATATTTTTTTGGAATTTTTTCGTGCGCCCTTGTTGGTTCATGGGCCTGCGGAAAAGTGCTGAAATCTTATCAGATAGCAAGGCTTATAGTTTTTATAGATCCTAACAGCGATCCTCGTGGAGCCGGATGGAATATAATTCAGTCTAAAACCGCTATTGGCGCCGGAACTCTTTTTGGCCGGGGATTCATGCAAGGCTCTCAAAGCCATTTGCGATTTCTTCCTCAGCAAAGCACTGATTTTATATTCAGCATTTTTTCAGAGGAGATGGGCTTTGCAGGCGGAATTGTTTTATTCTGCGCATTTTTTGCGATTCTTCTGCGTATCGCGCATATAATAAGGCAGACTAATAATTCATACAGCTGCTACATTGCTTCCGGAATTCTTGGAATGTTCTTTTTTCACTTTATTGTAAATGTCGGAATGGTCATGGGAATAATGCCGATTACAGGAATTCCGCTTCCGTTCCTTTCTTATGGAGGCTCAGCGCTTTTGACAAATATGATTGCTATCGGTCTTCTAATGAGCATTAATAACCGCCGTCTTGATTTCAAAGCATCTTTATGAAAAATTGTGATTTGATTGATCCGCTTAAAATTTTTGGCTCCAAGCTGAATTCTGTGCAGTCTCCGGCTCGCTACATTGGCGGAGAATTTGGAGTTACTGTCAAGCCCCATTCAGAAGAAGAAAGCTATTTTAACTTTGCTGTTGCGTTTCCTGACTTATATGAAATTGCAATGTCGAATCTTGCTGTGAAAATTATTTACAACGGGCTGAATCAGCTTGAGGATGTAAGGTGCGAGCGTGTATTTGCGCCGGATACTGATTTTGAGAATCTTCTGAAAGAAAGCGGTGTTCCTCTTTATACAATTGAGACAGGAATTCCTTTGTTTAAAACGGATATGATTGGTTTTTCAATCGGATACGAGCTTGGAATCACGGAAGTTTTGGCAATGCTTGATTCAGGAAAAATACATCTTCTTGCAAGCGAAAGAAATGAGGATGAGCCAATTATTATTGCCGGCGGATGCGGTGTTACAAATCCGGCTCCATTCAGCGATTTTTTTGATGCAGTTTTTATTGGAGAAGCGGAGCCGGCTCTTTTTAATCTGGTTGCGGACTTATCCCGAATGAAGAAAAATGGCGCATCAAGAAAAAGTTTGATTGAATTTATTGAGACTAAGAGCTTTGTTTGGACAAAAAAGAAGCATCTTGAGAAAAAGATTGTGAGGAGGGCAGTGCAGGCGGATTTTGGACTTGTTCCATCTGTGCCGGACTGGTTTCCTTTGCCTTCAAGCAAGCCTGTGCAGGATCACGGCGTTGTTGAAATTATGCGCGGATGTCCAAATGGCTGCCGTTTTTGCCATGCTGGAATTTATTATCGTCCTATGCGGGTAAAAAACAGGAATTTGATAATTAATGAGATTGATCATCTTGTTTTTGATGCCGGCTACCGGGAAATCAGCCTTAATTCCTTGAGCAGCGCGGATTTTCCTGAAGTTGCAAGTCTTCTTGATGTTTTAAATGAGCGGTACAAGGGATTTAATGTTTCTTTTCAGCTTCCATCGCTGAAGGTGAATGCTTTTTCACTTGATATTCTGGAAAAACTTTCAAAAATCAGGAAAAGCGGTCTTACATTCGCCGTTGAGACTCCTGAGGAAATGTGGCAGCTGAGCCTTAACAAGGAAGTTTATGCAAGCCATCTTGAGGAAATTATAGCGGAGGCTAAAAGACGCGGATGGTCAAGCGCAAAATTCTATTTTATGATTGGTCTTCCCCTTGGGGACTATTTTGAGGACAGAAACTGCGCTCCTGGCTCTGAAGGGAGCGAGGAAAAAGCCATAGTTGATTTTCTTCTTGATCTTCAGGCAAAAACAAAAATTCAATGCAATGTAAATGTGGGTGTCTTTATTCCTAAGCCGCATACTCCTTATGAGCGGGTGAGGCAGATAAAGCCTGAAGCCGCAGAGGCCAAAATTGAATATATATTTAAAAGCCTTCCACGTGGAAAATTCAAAATGGGACGACACAATTACAATGCGACTGTTCTTGAAGGGCTTTTGAGCCGCGGAGATTTTAACGCCGGAAAAGTCATCCTAAGCGCTTACAAAAAAGGCGCGCGTTTTGATGCCTGGGATGATTATCTGCAGAAAAATTTTCATTTGTGGGAAGAGGCGTTTTATGAAGCGGAATTTAACGTCCGGGACTGGATTTTTCATAGCTGGACTGAAGAGAAGCTTCCTTGGAACTCTGTGACTCTCGGACCTGCGCCTGGATTTTATAAAAATGAATGGCAGAAGTCAACAGAGCATAAGCTTACAGAAAAATGCAGTGCAGACTGCAACCATAAATGCGGAGTTTGCAATACAAAGGAAAATGTCGAAGTGTTCACCAGACAGACTGTAGAATCAGCAGGAAGGTGTATAAAAAATAATACTGTAACTGCGCTGGAACAAATGCCTGAATGTAATATTCCTGTTCTTTATAGGGTGATTTTCAATTTTACAAGAAAAAACGGCGGAGAATTCACTTCTTATCTGTCCCAGGTTGAAATTTTTCATAAGGCGGTTCTGCGTTCTGGCCTTAATTTTGTCTTTACATCCGGATTCAATCCGCTTCCCCGCATGGAATTTGCTTCAGCCATGGCTCTTGGAATTCCTTCGTGTGAAGAAACCGCGTCTTGTCTGCTTTATGAAGATATAGAGCCGGAGGAATTTGTTGCAGGCATGAATAAAGCTTTGCCTTCAAATTTACAGATTACGGAAGCCTTTATTTTTCCTGCAACCAATATGCGGAAGCGTGAATCCTTGAGCCAGGGGCTTTGGGGCGGAATTTATAGTTACACTTTTTATTTGCCGGCAAAAGATTTCTTTGAGTCAGCGCAGTGCAATGATTTTCTTAGTAAAAATTCAAATGCCAGAATAGAGCCCGCAGGGGAAAATCGTTATCTGGCTGTCCTGCCTGTAAGCGACAAGTCTTTCCGTCTGGCAGTCGAATCGTTCTATGAAAAAAAATGGTATGAGATTGTATCCATAGAAAAGCTTCATACTCTTGCAAAGAATGAAATAAGCGGCTGGACTGCGGAAGATGAGGAAATGTGGAGAAAAGACAATAAGAATTTTATAAAGGCTGATTCCTGTTCTTGCGGAAAAGAGCCGGTTTCTTATATGGAGCTTTATTCACAGATTGCAAAAATAAATATAGATCTCATAAACAAGCGCAGGCAGCTGCAAATTGAACAGGAAGAATTCCTAAAGGCGCATCCAGACTTTTTGGCCCAAAACTAAAAGACATTGGTTTAAAAATCTGGATGAAAGGAGAGTTTTATATATTTTAGTAGACAGAATACGCATTATCAGCAGTTTTACGGGCTGTAAAAATTTCCTTCCTGAATTGAAAAAAACTGAATTAAAGCAGCTGCTCAAGCTTTTCCTTTATGAAGTCGCTTTTGCTTTTTAAGTCAATTGCTTCTGTCTTCAGTATAATTTGATTTGGCTTTTCTGAATTGAGTTTTACTCGTCCTGAGCTTGTTTTTATCAGGCTCAAGAGTTTGTCTATGTTCACTTTTGAAACTTTGCTGAATTCAACCTGGACAATTCCTTTTTTCTCTTTTAAGGAGCTTATTGAAAGCTTGTTGCAGATTATCCGGATTTTTGCAAGGCTCAAAAGGCTTGTTACTTCGTCTGGAACCGGGCCGAACCTGTCAAAAAGCTCTTCCCAGACTGAATTTAAAGAGTCCTGGTTTTGAACAGACGCGATTTTTTTGTAAAGCTCCATTTTTGTTTGAGTGTCTTTTATATACGTGTCTGGAATAAATCCGGAGTATTCAAGCTCAAGAAGAACTTCCTCGGGCGCTGTCCAGTCGCTGCTGGAAAGCCTTTCTATTGCTGAATTTAAAAGATTTAGGTACATTTCAAAGCCAACTGCATAAACTTCTCCGCTCTGATCTTTTCCAAGGAGATTTCCGGCTCCGCGAATTTCCATGTCTTTCATTGCTATCTTGAAGCCGGAGCCTAGCTCTGTAAAGTCGCTTATAACCTGAAGCCTTTTCATTGCCACATCGCTTAAGGCTTTGTTCTGCGGATAAAAAAGATATGCGTATGCTTTTCGGTCGCTTCTTCCTACACGTCCGCGAAGCTGGTAAAGCTGGCTTACTCCGTACATATCCGCCCGGTCGATTATTATAGTGTTTACATTCGGAATGTCGATGCCGTTCTCAATTATTGTAGTTGCAACCAGTATGTGGAATCCGCCCATCTTGAATCTTCTGAAAATATCGTCAAGCTCCTCGCTGGTCATTTTCCCATGGGCAGTTTCAACCAGCATTTCTGGAACCAGATTTTCAAGCTTCAGCCTGGTTTCCTCGAGCGTTTCAACCCTGTTATGAAGATAAAAAACCTGCCCTCCGCGCTGGACTTCGTTTCTTATTGCGCGGGCTACTTTTTCATCGTTGTACTCTTCAATTGCAGTTTCAATTGGCTGTCTGTTCTGGGGCGGCGTTGTTAGAAGCGACATATCCCTGATTTTTAGAAGGCTCATGTGCAGCGTGCGCGGAATCGGCGTTGCGCTCATTGCAAGGCAGTCTATGTTTGTTTTCAGGGTTTTCAACTTTTCCTTGTCTTTTACACCGAACCTCTGCTCCTCGTCGATTATCATCAGTCCAAGATTCTTGAATATGACATCCTTCTGAAGCATTCTGTGAGTTCCTATAAGAATGTCTATTTCTCCGCTTGCAAGCCTTGAGGCTGTTTTTTTCTGCTCTGCTGAAGAAACAAACCTTGAAAGCTGCGCAATTGTGACTGGAAAATTCTTGAACCGTTCCAGGCAGTTTTCAAAGTGCTGTTCCGCAAGAATTGTGGTTGGCGCAAGAAATGCAACTTGCTTTCCGCCCATTACAGCTTTGAAAGCTGCGCGCATTGCAATTTCTGTTTTTCCATAGCCAACATCTCCGCATACAAGGCGGTCCATAGGAACTGGCTTTTCCATGTCTGCTTTTATTTCCTGTGTTGCGGAAAACTGATCTGGCGTGTCTTCGTATGGAAATGCTGCCTCAAATGCGGCGTTCCATTCTGTATCCTTTGGAAATGAAAATCCCCGTGATGCCTGCCGCTTGGAATAAAGATCAATCAGTTTTTCCGCGATTTCTTCAACTTTCTGCTGGACTTTGGCTTTTCTTGCGCTCCAGCTTTTTGAGCCGATTCTGTCAAGCCTTGGCTTCTCATTTTCGCTTCCAATGTAGCGCTGAACCATGTTCACTTGCTCTATAGGAACGAAGGCAATTTCTTCTTCAGCGTATTCGAGCTTTATATAGTCGCGCTCTGTTCCCATTGCTTTTACACGCTCGATTCCTTTAAAGAGACCGATTCCGTAATTTACGTGGACGATGTAGTCGCCGGGATTCAGGTCCACAAATGTGTCTATCGGCTTTGAATTTGCCTTTCTAATCGATTTCGGTGCATTTCTCTTCCGGCCGAAAATTTCGTTTTCCTGAATGACAAGAAGCTTTTCATCTGAAATCATAAATCCGGCTGTGAGAGCCTGCGGGAGAACATGGACTCCTGAGTCGCAAAATTCCTTTATGATTTCTTTTATTCTAAGGGCCTGGTTTCCGTTGTCGGCAAAAATGAAAATACTGTATTTTTCTTTCAGGAAAGATGCCAGCTGTTCCTTCAGGTAATTTATGTTTCCAAAGTAGCTTTGCCCGCTTTCTGATTTTATTTCCAGCGATGAGTTGAATGTGATGAAATCTGCCTGGATGTTTTCTTCTGAATTGCTGAGTGTGTCTAATGTTCTGAAGGCTACGAATTTTGTGTATCCGCTTGCCAGAACAGAAAAGTCAAGCTGCATTGATGTTGGAAAGAACACCGGAAGATTCTGGCGCGCCAGCCTATATGCCACAGCATATTCGTTTTTGAGCATTTTCTCCGCATTTACAAATCTGTCCCAGTCAAAAAAATAGACATCTGTATTGCTTGTTAAGTAGTCTAAAATAGAATACAGTTTGTCAAATAGAACTGGATAAAACAGCTCCTCGCCTTCTGTCTCCTTGAACTCAATAAGCTCTGCCAGCATTCTGTCTTTTTTTTGTTTTGCGGCTTCTGTAAGGGCTAGATGTGCGGTTTGTCCAGCGGCTGTTTTGTCTAACAAACGGTCGTTGTTGCTATCGGAGTTAAAATTGTTGTTGTCTTTTACGTACAACTGTTCGTTAGTTTTTGCCCTTTCTGTTATTTCTTCTTTGTTTTCTAACGACCGTTCGGTTGAAATTGTATTCTTTGCCTTGTCATAAAGAGCGAAGTCGTTTTTTATGCCGGCGCTGTCTTCTTTTTCCCATTCCGCCTCAAGTTTTTCAATAAGTTTTTCTGTCCAGATAATTTCTTTCTGCGGATAAATTACAAGGCTCTCTATGTTTTCCATTGAGGTTTGAGTTTCTGGATCAAAAATTTTTATCTGGCCTATCGTTTCAAAATCAAATACAATCCTATGGGCAAATTTTTCTCCGCTCATAAAAATTTCAAGAACTTCACCGCGCAGGACAAATTCGCCTTTCATTCCGATTTTTGGAACTCTAATATAGCCCTGCTCTGCCAGTTTTTCTGCCAGCTTCTCTGGATCAAATTCCTGCCCTTTCCGTAAAACTGTGACAAGAGTTTTTGTGTATGAGGCTGGCGGAACTGGAGTCAGGAAAGCCCTTTGTGTTATTATGAATATCCTTGTCTTTTGTGAGAATGGATTTTTTACAGTGAGCTTTGCAAGGATTCCTGCTCGTTCTCCAAAGACGGCTGTGCCTTTTGCCGCAGGCCTGTATGGAATCGTTCCCCACCATGGGAATTTAAAAATCTCCACAGCGTCCTCGAAAACTGTATTCAAATCTGTTTCACATTCGTCAGCTTCTTTTTGAGTTGGAACAACTATGATGATGTCTTTCTGAAACTGAAAAAATTTATTCTCGTACTGGGTTTCATGGATGCAGTTCTGTCTGTATCTTTCTTCAGTTTGCCTGATAAAGAAAGCGGGAAGACTTCCTTTCAGTCCTGAAATTTGCATAGGAAAGTCATCTTGCTTTGCATCTGCGCACTTTATTGCGGCTGAGTGGAATTCATTGCATGAATTAATAATGCTGAACAGCGGATTTTGGCTTTTTGTTGATAATGTATTTTTCATAATTGTCCGATATATTATATAGAATAATCTGCTTATTCTAGCTTTATTTCAGGGGAATTGCAAAGCCCTGCAGATCAAACAAAAGAGGTTTTCCTCGGGAGTGTCTTTGTGAACGTTAAACGCTTTTTGCTTATGGCCATATCAGTTTCCTGTTTTTTTGCCTATGCCCAGGCTTCGGAAAAAACTGAATATAAACTTGACAATGCGGAAGTTTCAATAAAATTTTACGACAGGACTGTTTATTATCCAGGTGATCCGGAAAATAATCCGGTCTATGTTTACATAACGGTTTCTAACAAAGGCTCGTCTACCCTTAGATTTAAAGTTGCTGACGACAAGATGTTTTCCGTGGATTTTATTGCTTTCAATGTGAAAAAAGTTCAGCTTCCGTCGACGCAGGAGCTGATAAGAAAGCGCACTACAAACCAGACTGTCTATTTCCGTGAGATTTCACTTGAGCCTGGCGAGGAGTATTCCTTCCGCGAGAATCTAAAGGACTATCTGGAAATCAAAGACCCTTCCATTTATTATGCGGAGCTGCGGTTCTATCCTGAGCTTTATAGGAATAAAAATATCAGCATGGCATCTAACAGGCTTAGCCTTGAAGTCCGCCCTAGCCCGTCTGCCGCGTCTTCGTCATCGCTTCCTGTTGAAGCTGACAGCGCGGTTGTTCTTCAGCCGGAAGACATAAGTCCGGACCGTGTTGTAGAATATACAATTGTCGCCCGCCAGAAAAGTCTTTGGGACCAGTTTTTCCTCTATATGGATTTGGAGGAAATGCTCAAGCGTGATCCTTCCCGCGGAAAGAAATATAATCTTGTGAGCGCGGACGAGCGTTCTGATATGCTTCGCTCTTTTAAGGCCGATTTAATGCTTCAGAGAATTGATTATGACATTGTGGCTGTTCCGTCCAAATTCAAAATTGAAACAACTTCATATTCACAGACGGAAGGCTCTGTAAAAGTAATTGAATGGTTTAAAAACGACAATTTCATGGAGCGCAAACGCTACACTTATTATGTCCGGCAGCGTGATGGAATATGGCAGATTTATGACTATACAGTAGACAACTTGGGAACTGAGTAATGGCTGACGCGAAACGTGCCAAGTATTTCTGCGAGGGCTGCGGCTCAGAGGTTGCTCCAAATGCAAAATTCTGTCCAAAGTGCGGACGTTTTTTTGCGGCGGTAAGATGTCCTAACTGCGGCCATATAGGTACTGTCAGAAATTTCTTAAAAGGCTGCCCCGCCTGCCATTATGCCGTGACCAAGGAAGAGCTGTACGGCTCTCCTGAGTCCAGTAAAAATTCAGAAAAGAAGCATTTTCCACGGAATTCACGTAAAAAAGCAAAAAAGCCGTTCTGGATTCAGAAAAAAACAATTTTCTCTGATGATGTCCCGGCATGGCTTTTCGTAGCAAGCATTATTGCCTTGGTTGTGATTTTTGTCGCCCTGATTATGAGGTGCAAAAGCTGAAATTCCGGCAAATTCTTGTAAATGCATTTGACAAAAATCTGATATTTAAATATACTGTTAAAACCTTGCCCAGGTGGTGGAATTGGTAGACACGCTAGTTTCAGGTACTAGAGTCCGTAAGGATGTACGAGTTCAAGTCTCGTTCTGGGCATTTTTCTTAAGCATTTCATTTTCTATTATTCCGGTCATTTCATAGAAATCCTTAACTTCCGCATAGAAAGGTGTTGTCTGCTCAATTTTCAGTTCGCCCTGCCTGCTTCTATTAAGATAGAGTGTGTTTATTCCGAGCTTTCTGGATGGAACAATATCGTGCTCAATGCTGTCGCCGATGTACCAGGTTTCACTCTGTGTGGAATTTGCAATCTCCATTGCTTTCTGAAAGATTCTCAAGTCCGGCTTGCTGATTCCGAGTTCTGAGGAAATTACAATCGGATTGAAAAAATTTGATATGCCGGATTTTTTTAACTTTGACCGCTGGTTTTCGGAATCGCCGTTTGTTATAATTCCAAGCTGAATTTTCAGTTCTGAAAGTTTTCTCAATGCTGGAGCCGCATCTGCAAAAAGATTGTACCCGTTTTCATAAGTTGTCCAGTAAAGCCTGAATCTTTTGTCAAGCTCCTCACTTGATTTTATAGGATGGCTGTTAAGCTCGAATAGTTTTGCAATTCTTCCCTTCCGCTGCTCATCAAATGTCAGCTCGCCAGCTGAATACTTGTCAAACAGAATTTGCGCCCATTTTTTCCACTGGCTGCGGAATTCAAGAAAATCCATGCTTATTTCACTTTTGTACTTTTCGAAAACTGCCTTTATTCCAAGGTTTTCCGCAGATTCAAAATCCATTAAGGTTCTGTCCAAATCAAAAAAAACTACCATGGCGCTACGATAACATTTTTTTTCTTTCTATTCTATAGAATGTGAAACGGAACTTTCTTGGCTTGACAAAATTTTGGATTTGACTAGACTTTTTGGTTATGCGTGCTACAAGAGCTTTGATTCATTTGGATAATTTAAAAGACAATATTATAGAAATAAAAAAAAGCTTAAAGCCTGAAACAAAAATCTGTGTCGCTGTAAAAGCTGACGCTTACGGCCATGGAGCGGTTCCTTGCGCAAAAGCTGCGGTTGAGGCCGGCGCGGATTATCTTTCTGTGGCGACCTGCGGGGAAGGCCTTGAGCTTAGAAATGCAGGAATCACCTCGCCTATTCTTATGCTGAGCCTTTGCTCTCCTGAAGAGGTTGATGAGGCTGTTTCAGCAGGAATCACACCGTTTGTTTTTGATGAGGAATACATAGAGCTTTTCTCTTCTGCCTGCAAGCGCCTCAAAATAGAAAACTTTGAGGTTCATCTTGCCGTTGATACAGGAATGGGCAGGATTGGCTGTCTTCCTTGCGATGCCGGGAAAATTGCACGTAAAATTATAAGCTGCGGAAATCTTGCTTTAGGCGGAACGGCGACGCATTTTGCGCTGAGCGACAGCATTTCTGAAAAAGGAAAGGAATACACAAGATTTCAGTTTAGAGAATTTCTTGAGGCGCTGGACTGCATAAGGTCGGCAGGAATTAATCCTGGAATCTGCCACTGCGCGAATTCAGCCGCCACGCTTGATTCTCCTGAAATGCACCTTGATATGGTTCGCCCTGGAATTATTGTTTACGGCTACTATGCCGATGAAGTTTCAAGGGAATATCTGGCCTCAAAAGGAAGTAAGATAGACTTGCGGCCTGTAATGACATTGGAAAGCGAGGTTTCTTCAATACGTCCGTTTGAAAAAGGAAAATTCGCAGGCTATGGATGCAGATGGGAAGCCAAGTCTGACACAAATGTGGCGGTTATTCCCGCCGGATATGCTGACGGATGGCTAAGGCGTTTTTCTGAATGTGGTGTGAAAATTGCAATAGGCGGAAAAAATTATCCTATATGCGGACGCATCTGCATGGATCAGTGCATGATAGATTTAGGTGCAGATTGTACCGTAAAAAGGTGGGACAAAGCGGTTCTGTTTGGAGACAGCCGTGATGGAGCCTTGCAAAGCGCCGATGACATTGCGCGTCTTACTGGTACAATTCCGTACGAAATAACCTGCGGAATATCAAAGCGTGTTCCCCGTGTTTTTATTCATTAACGGAATTGCGTGATTGTTTTCTGCGCTAGAAGGTACTTTTTTACTTCTGCAACCAGATAGAAAGAACCTGTAACCAAAACAGCCGCCTTTTCTTCCGCCGCTTTTGAAAGTATATATGGAATTGCCTTCAGATAGTCAGGGATTGCTGTGTATTCTATGCCTGATTTTTCGAATGCGTCTTTTAAGCGGGAAAAGTTTGACTCTTTTGTTCCGCCTGGCACAGTTAGAATTGTATGGTCGAATTTTCCTTTGAACAGTTTTGCTATTTCTTCTGCATTTTTGTCGGCCGCGCAGGCAAAAAGAAGGTATGAACTGGAGACTGAATTTGAAAAAAGGGTACAGAATGTATCTATTGTGAAGCCGATGCTGCCTACTGTATGGGCGCCGTCTAATATAAGGCATGAAATATCCTTGAACTGGGAATTTTCCAGATTCACGGACTCCAGTCTTCCTGGAAGCACAGCTTTTTCAAAACCTTTCTCTATTATGCTTTCATCAAGCGCAGGCAGCGCTGTCTTTAAAGCAAGGGCTGCAACCGCCGCGTTTCTTACCTGAAATTCCCCTAGCAATGAAAGTGAAATATTCAGAGGCTTTGAAAACTTCTGTGAAGAAATAGAAAAGCACATCTTTGTTGAATTTTGTCTAAAAAAATGTACATCTTGAGAAATATTAAACTGATTCTGTGTATTTTTGTATACAACTTCAGACAGCTTGCATTGCTCGTCAGCAAAAATTATTGGAGAATTTCTTTCTTTTGAGATTCTCTCAAAAACTTTCTTCACGGATTCTTTTTGCCAGGAAACAACTACAGGGACTCCCTGTTTTATTATTCCGCCCTTTTCTGCGGCAATAAGTTCTTCTGTGTCTCCAAGGTATTCTGTATGCTCTTTTTCAATCAGGCTTATGCAGCTGCAGGCAGGAGTTACTACGTTTGTCGCATCGAGTCTTCCGCCGATTCCGACTTCATAGACAGCGTAGTTTGTTCCAGCGTTTTTAAAGCACAACATTCCAAGCAGAGTTGCAAGCTCAAACCATGTAACAGGTCTTTTGCCGGGAAGCTCTTCGGTCTTGATTGAAGATATGCTGTCTATAAGCTGCTTTACTGACTTTTCGTAAATCTCCTCTGGGAAAGGTCCGTGGGCTGTTCCTATGCGTTCGCTGAAATTCAATATATGCGGCGATGAATACAGTCCTGTGCTGTATCCTGCTTCTTCTAGAACACAGGCAATCATTTTTGAAATTGAGCCTTTTCCCTTGCTGCCTGCAACATGGAAGCACGGACAGCAGTTCTGCGGATTAGAAAGACGCCTGCAAAGAAATTCCATTGTATCAAGCCAAAAGATATTCTTTTTAGGAGTCTTCTCAAAGTTTAAATATTCCTCTGCAAAGCTCTCAAAGACACCAATAGCTGATTTTTTTTCATTCATTGTTTGCCTCTAAAAATTTTTCATAAGTCCATTGGCTTATTGAATATCTATAGTTTATTGACTTTATTGCGTTTTCGCTTTTTTCCAGAGAAGAAAATGATGGAATGACTATGTATACATCATCCTTCTTGTAAATTGAATAGACAGCTTTCCTTGTGCTGCTGAATATTCTGGAGATGACTTTCTGAGGCTTTATATTTTCAGTCGGAGAAAGGTACACTAGCTGGCCTCTTCGTAGCCTTGCGGTCGTTTTGTCTTCATCTGCTATGCACAGGGGCTCTATATATGGATCTGCCCAGAAAGAAGCATCTTTAAAAAGAAAATTTGAAATAGAAGTTTTTGTTTCCCAGACTGTCTGTTCCTTTGACGTTCTGAATGAAATTCTTTCAGTAACTGGATCCTCTATCCCAAAGAAAAATTCTGAAACTTTTTCACTTCCATTTTTGAAAAAAGAGACTCGGCATGAATTTTTCTCATCAACGCCAAGACTTGCCCATGATGAAACTTTTTCAGCCTTTTTATATAGGAAGTTTTCCTTTTCCGCCTCAGAAAGAAAATTTTCTATTGTCTGAATGTCGCACGGCCAGTTTAGCTCCATGTTTGAATCATCATCAGTTCCAATCCATACATTATCATTTTTTGATATTATAATTTTCTTTTTGTCCCTTGCATTAAAAATCTCGACAGAAGAAATTTCATCCGCATTGCAAATGAAATTCATTCTTGAAGTTTCAGGAATATTTTTTCTTGACAGAGGCAAAAAAAGAATCATCAGAATTAAAACAAGGATTATGTCAAAGCCGTAAAATATAAGAAGCGCTTTTTTTGATGAAATGTGCTTCATTTATTGAACCTCCTTCTGCCTAAGCAGAATATAAAACCTGTCGTTAGGATTAAAAACAGTGGAAGCAGGCATGTAACAAGAATTGTCTTTATCGCTGCGTCTCTAATGTTTTCAGTGGAAACTTTGTAAATTATTGTGCTGGATGATGTTTTGTTTTTTAGGCTCAAAAGTCCGTCTTCTCCATTCAGTAAAAAAATTCCGTTGCATAAAAAATCAAGGCTTCTGGAGTCAACGTCAAAAATGGAATTTGAATTGTATGAAAGCAGCGAGTCTGAAAATGCATACTGATCTGCAAAAAGTATAAGCGATGGCGATTTTTCATTTTCCTTTGAGGCAGATGCGCAGACTGCAAAAGATGAATAGTCTTCTTCTGATTCCGCTTTTTTTGGAACTGCAAAAGGATTTGTTATAAAATTATCTTCTCTTGAGATTTGCCATGAGCGGCTGCTTGTAAAAAGCAGTGGAGCTGTTTTTAAGCTTTCGATTTCTGCAACATCATTGTCAATGTCGAATGCGCACGGCCAAAAAAGTGAAAGTCCTGAAACTGCATTCTTTTGCGCCCTAAGCGAAATCCAAAGCGGATAATTCACGTATTCTGTCTGCGGAGATTTTTTGTTCCCGCTGATGTCAGTGTCGCTTGTCATTGTAATCCGCAGGCTTGAAATATCGCAAGTCAATGTCGGCTTAAAATAAATTCCAAAAGTGAACATAAGCCGCTCAAAAAGCCGGTTGGACTCATTTTGCTTTATGGACCAGCTGTCTTCAAAATCTATTGAGTACGGCTGGCTTGCAATAAATGCCTTCCCTCCATCGAGTATAAACTTTTCAAGAGCCTTGCAGTCCTCTCCTGTAAAATTGTCGCTGCCAAAAACAATCAGAGGAATATTTGGAAGCTCGTTAAATGAAAGTCCGCTTCCTGATTTTTTTTCAGAAGGAAGGCACGTCTGGACAACTGAAAATCCTTCCGCCTCAAGGTATTGAAACGCAAGTGAGTATTCATTTTTTAATGCTGAAGCGCAAACAACCTGAACTGGATTTTCTTTTTCATCAAATAGTGATTTTATTTTTCTAGTCAAATCAAATTCAAGCCTTGATATATTCATGACAAATGGAATTGTCGCTGTCCTTCCAAGATAATCAATCCTTATAGCAGAATAAACATTTGTAATGCTTGCAGAGTCTGCCGAAGAGGTTCTAAGCGGATAGCCTCTTATTCCTGCTTCTGAAAGTTTTTGCGCAATATTTCCTTTTGAGGGATTTATAATTTCAAGTGAAACTTTTTTTGATTCTCCTGCATAGCTTTGCAAAAAGTCAATCACATCCCTTGCCTGAGGATACAGGCTTTTTAACTTTGGACTTAAATAGTAAGAAATTGAAACAGGATCCTCAATCTGCCTTAAAACATTCTTGCTGTATTTGCTTACACTGAAATTTTTTGAAGATGTAAAATCAATTTTAAATTTTAAGTTTTCATTAACAGCAGTAAAAAGAACAAACGAAAATAAAAATGCCCGCCTCAGTTTTTTTAAATAAACAGACTCGTTGCCTTTTCTGTTCTCCTGGATAAAAAAGGAAAGCGCATAGAAAAGTCCGGAGCATGAAATAAAAAAAAGAAAATCAGAAATGCTGAAAATTCCTTTTGAAAAAGAGTCGAATCTCCAGGCGAATGAAATAAATTTTATTGCACCGCTTAAAAAATACGGCGGATTAAAGTAAAGCGGAATATTGTGCGCTGAATTCACAGCAGCAAGAATGACCGCCGAAACAACAAAAGCCGCTCCGGATGATTTTATTACGCTGAAAATAAAAACTGAGAAAGAGGCGGCTGCTGAAAAGTAAAATAGAATTCCTATAAAGCCAACAAAAATAAGAGAAATTTCAATGTCGCCAAAAAAAGAAACGCATACTGGAACTAATAAAGAAATAAATGCGGCAGACCAGCAGAGAAAAAGAACTGAAAAGAATTCAGGGAAAAACATTAAAGCTGATTTTATTGGAAAATCCTTTTTGACATTTGAAGAAATTGAAACTAGTCCTGGCAAAAACAGAATGCAGGCAGGAGGAAATGCTGAAAAAAAACTATGCAGATCCGTAGAGCCTGCCCCAAGGAAAAACCGTTGTCCTATGAAAAATCTAAGGCTTATAAAAATTTCAAATGCGGCAAGCAAAATATATGTGAATGGATTTATCGCAAAGTTAAAGAAATATCTTTTTAGAATACTTTTCATTGTGTTTTTTCCGTGGCGCGAATAAACGCCTCTTCAAGATTCTTGCAGTTGAATTTTTCTATAATATCTTTTTCAGTTCCGTAAGCAGCGACTGTTCCGTTTGCAATTATATAAATTCTGCCGCATAGCGAAACCGCCTCTTCAATATGATGTGTTGAAAAAATAACTGTCATTGAGCCTGAAAGATTTTTCAGTTTTTTTCTGAATGAAGCAATTTGAGCCGGATCCAGACCTGCTGAAAATTCGTCAAGAACAAGAACTTTTGGAAGCCTGCATATTGCTTTTGCAAGGCTTGTCCTTTGCCTGAATCCCTTTGAAAGGCTTGAAATTTTCTTGCTAAAAACTTCTTCCAGTCCGCAAATCTCAGCGGCTCTTTTTATGTTCAGCTTAGCCTCGTCTTTTTTCTGCCCTGAGATTTCCGCCTCAAAATAAAGCGTTTCCTTTACCGTAAGTCCTAGGTCTAAATCAGGAACTTCTGGAACGAAGGCTGTCAGCTTTTTAAATTCATCAGTGTCTTCTGTTCCGCATATTTTTATTGTTCCGCCGGATTTGCAGTGAAGTCCGCAGACTGCTTTTAAAACAGAAGTTTTTCCGGCTCCGTTCGGTCCAAGAATTCCGGTTATGGAATTTTTTTCCGCATAAAAATCTATGTTTTTGCAGGCTGAAACTTTTCCATAATTCTTGCAGAAGGAAATCAATTCAACTTCACTCAACATAGGGAATCTCTATTTTCATCCTGTCCTTTGTGAGCCGGGCTTCCGGGAAAACCTGCTGGGCCTGCTCCAGAAGAACATTGAGCTCCTTGTCATTGTAACGCGGGCTGTAATGAATGAGCCCCATTCTTAGCGCCTGGGCATCCCTTGCGATAGTCGCCGCCTGTCTGGAAGTCATGTGCTTTTTTTCTTTCGCCTGATCCTCGCATCCGTCTGCAAACATTCCCTCGCAAATTAAAAGGTCGCTGCCCTTCACTTCCTTTGCAATTGAAGGAAGATACATTGTGTCTGTCACAAAACTGAATTTCCGGCCGCACCTGTTTTTTCCAACAACCTGCTCTGGCTTTATTTCAACTCCGTCCTCGTTTACAACGCTTTCCCCGCGCTGAAGCTTTCCCCATAAAGGACCCTTAGGAATCTTTAAACGCTCTGCTTCAGCCGGATTGAATTCACCTGGCCGGTCAAGCTCTTCCAGTGTGTATCCGACGCAAGTTTTTGTATGCTCAAGCGGAAATGACCTTATATAAAATCCGTCTCCCTCATAGATAACTCCTGGCTCTGTTATCTCTTTTACAATAATCGGATAGTTTATGTACATATCCAGAACCCTGCGGCTTGTTTCTATATAATCTGCAATTTTCGGCGGTCCAAAAATATAAAGGGGTTCTGTTCTGTCAACCTGGGAAGAAAGCATGAGAATCCCTGGAAGGCCTGTAACATGGTCCGCGTGCGTATGCGAAACAAAAATGGCGTTGATTTTTTTCCATTTTAGATTGAGCCGCCGTAAAGAAACCTGCGTGCCTTCTCCGCCGTCAAATAAAAACAAATCTCCATCACGTCTGAGCAAAACCGATGTAAGGTGGCGATACGGCAGCGGCATCATTCCTCCGCAGCCCAAAATAAAAGCTTCCATATTCATAAATTAAGATTCTATACAAAAAAAAGACTTTCTTCAATCTAGCGTATTTTTCAGCCTTTACGGATTTTCTTGCTTTATGTAACCTTGTAAGAACACGCTTTATTTACTATAATGATTTGTCTTTATTTTTATAGGGGAAAACATTGAAAGCTATTTTTAAAAATATTATTGCCGCTGCATTTTTTTCAGCTGCATTTGCCTGCGCTTTTTCAGAATCGCCGTATAACAAAAATTTGTCATCTGACGACATTGAATCTTTAGCCAGCGGAAAAACTGTAATAAAAAACACAGGCTCATACAAGAAAATCTGCATGGGCAGTGAAAACCCTGGCATAAAAAAAGCCGTGGAAACAGTCAACAGCCTTAAGCCAGCCTATTTTGCAGAAGTCATAAAGGAATATCCTTATGAGGGCAATGAAAATCTTCTTGAAAATTTTTCATCGCTTGTAATGGATATTCCATCTTATGCAGGAATTCCGTATTATTCAGAGCGGGCTGAAGAATGGTACGACCTGTATACTTCCGCGGAAATAATTTCTGCCCAGGAAAACGGAAATACTCAAATTGTAAATGCAGACTTTGAAATGAAGCCTTTCGGCCTTGTTCCTATGAGAATAACTTCGGAAAAAGAAAGCGAATATTATTACTACGAGTCTACAAACCTTTCCACGATGCGCTACTATGACAAATTCAATTGCGTGAGTCCGGAAAACATGAAGTCAATAATTGTAATTTTCAGGTCTGATGACAAATGGATTCTTTATGGAATTGGCGCTGTAAAGGCTCCAAGCATTTTTTTCCTTAGAGAGCGTGTCGACACATCCTTCATGAACAGAATAAAAACTTTCTGCGCCTACTTCTTCTCAAAGATGGAAAGCCAGACTCAGCAGGAGCAATAAATGGGCAGCTGTAATTTTACTGATGTTGTTATTCTCGCAGGCGGCTTTGGAGAAAGGCTTTGGCCCGCATCAACCCCGGAATTTCCAAAGCAGTTCATGGCTTTTGCTGACGGAATTTCGTTTTTGCAGAATGCGGTTATAAGAGCGCTGTCTGTTGAGCCTTCAGGGAAAATTCTTATAATTTCCCGCCCTGAAATTTGCGGAGAGCTTACAAGGCAGGTTGCTGCTTTAAAAGAAAAAGTTTCCGGCGCGCATAGAAAGAAGATTGAAGACGACTTGTATGTGGTTGCGGAACCTTGCTCACGGCATACTTGCCCGCCGCTTTTGTTCGCTTGCAAATTTCTTGAGCTTGCGCAAAAATCCGAGCATTTGATTCTGGTCTTAACAAGCGACCATGTTATTTCTCCCTTGGAAAATTTTGTCTCGGACTGCAGGAAGGCAGCTGAATTTGCGCACCAGGGAAAATTTGTGTGCTTTGCAATTCCGCCTTGCGAGCCTTCAACAGGCTTTGGCTACATAAACATGGGGGAGCCGCTGGATTCTGAAAATTCAGTTTTAAGAATTGAAAGCTTCAAGGAAAAGCCGGATCTGGAAACTGCAAAAGCATACCTTGCGAGCGGAAAATACGCATGGAACAGCGGAATGTTCGGATTTTCAAACTCGCTTTTTGAATCTGAAATACAGAAGTACGAGCCTGAAATGCACGAGGCTTTTAAATCCTTTAACGATGCGAAGCTTCCACAGCCAGAGCTTCTTAACTCTATAAAATATATAGAAAACTGGAAGCCTCTTGATGAAGCCTACCGTTTTGTAAAGCCGGTTGCGGTTGACAATGCGGTTGCCGAGCGGACACAGAACGCTGTCGCAGTCAAGGCGTCTTTCAACTGGGACGATGTTGGAAGCTGGGATTCTTTTGAGAAATACTTTGAGCACGGCGAGGATGAGTTCATTTCAGTTGAGAGCGATGGAAATTTTGTTTATTCTGATGTTCCTGTTGCTCTTTGCGGAGTTCAGAATTTGATTGTTGTTGTAAAAAATGGTAAAGTTCTTGTCATGAAAAAAGGCGCGAGTTCTTCCGTCAGGGATGTTGTAAAAAAATTCAAGGAAAAACACTAAAGGCGCTTTTATTCGTGCGGAGAGTTTAATACCCTGATGCTTGCGTCGTATAAAGGGCATTAAATTCGGCTGCAATACCTTTTAAGAACCGGCATATCTTGCTGCTTGCGGCGGGACTGTTGATTCTACTTTGGAGCAAAAAATGGTTTGGCTTATCGGTTGCAAAGGAATGCTTGGAAGTGAAATTGCCAGGCAGCTTACGGAAAATAAAATAAACTGGATTGGAAGCGACAGGGATGTGGACATAGCAAATCCTGTGGAGCTTTCTAAGTTTGCGCATAACCACGGCACTGCCGCCGGAAGAACAGGAATTTCAGTTGCCCGTGGAACTGTTCCGGAAAAAATTACATGGGTAATAAACTGCGCCGCATACACAGCTGTGGATAAAGCCGAAGAGGATTCAGAGCTTGCGGAAAAGCTTAATGCCGAAGGTCCAAAGAACATTGCAAGAATCACGCGTGAGCTTGGCGCAAAGCTGATTCATATTTCAACAGACTATGTTTTTGACGGAACCGGGAATTTTCCGTATACAGAGAATATGCTGAAATGCCCTGATTCAGTTTACGGCAGGACAAAGGCGGACGGCGAGGACTTTGTGGAAAAAGAGATGACGCAGTACTATATTTTGCGGACTGCGTGGCTTTACGGCTTCGATGGAAAAAATTTTGTCTACACAATGACAAAAGCCATGGATTCCAAGGATGAAGTTAGCGTTGTGTGCGACCAGAAAGGAACTCCTACTTGCGCTGTGGATCTGGCTTCTGCAATTTTAAAAATTATGTCTACATCAGAAAAAGCAAAAAGCCTGTTTGGAAAAAAGTCCGCCCTGCCCTATGGAATTTACCATTTTACTAATTTGGGTGAAACAACGTGGTTTGATTTTGCAAAAAAAATATATGAGCTTGGAAAAAAGTACGGAAGAATTTCAAATGACTGCGCTGTTGCATCCTGCACGACTGACGAGTATCCATGCGCTGCAAAGCGCCCTGCCTATTCAGTTCTAAGCAAAGAAAAAATTCAGTCCCTGCTGAAAATTAAAATTCCTGAATGGCAGGAAAGCCTGGAAAAATTTATAAAAAGCGACAGGTTTTTAATAAAATAAGCGCGGCTGTATTAATTTCACGCCTTTCATATTAAGTTCATGCTTCTTATCTATTTTTCCCGGTGCGGGAAAATGCTGTCTATGAATTTGTTATAGTACCGTCACAGCAGATTATTGTGGCGGCATTTTTCAAAAGGTCATTGCCTGTTCCAAAGTCAATCTTATTCCAGCTCTCCTGATTTCCGCCGTAATTCACAGTAGTCAAGATATTGCAATTCTCGAATGCGTTGCTTTCAACACTGTTAATTTCACCCAAGAATGTTATTGTTTTCAAATTTTCACAGTCTTTGAACATTTTAATGGATATCTTATTTATCTTTGGCGGAATCGTTATACTTTTTAATGCCGAGCAAGATTCGAATGCAGAGCCGCCAATTTCAGTTAAGCTGTTCGGAAGAATTACACTTTCAAGGGATTTGCAATTATAAAATGTAAATTCATTCCCGAGCGTTGTTATTCCTTCTGGAATTTCTATGGATTCAAGGGATTGACAGCCATAGAATAAATTGGAACCAATTTCAGTTACGCTAAACGGAATTGCTACGCTCTTAAGAACAGAACAACTGCTAAATGCGCTTGCACCAATCGTTGTTACGCTGTCTGGAATCTCAATTCTTGTAAGTGATGAACAGTAGAAAAACGCATTATCTCCTATTTCAGTTATGCCTTTTGGCAGAACTATGCTGGAAAGGGATGCGCAGTCCTTAAATGCATCCGTTCCAATTGAGCTAAGCCCGGTTGTCCTGCTAAGGTCAAGGCTTATTCGTCCATCCGATGGAACTGTCAGCAATCTTCCAGCTATTTCTGACAAACCATTGTCAGTTATCGAGCCTGCAACAATTATGTTCCAGTTCTCGCCGTTATTGCCGCTTATACGCTCAGCAGCCTGCGCCGCAGTGTAAACTCTGCTCATAAGAACGCTGCATGAAGCCGTCTCGCCTTCAGAAACCGCA
Organism: uncultured Treponema sp.; assembly: GCA_964607295.1. GTDB lineage: Bacteria > Spirochaetota > Spirochaetia > Treponematales > Treponemataceae > Treponema_D. The sequence continues at coordinate 68,826 of CAZSJX010000004.1, forward strand.
ACCTCCGCGCTTCCCACGCCACTCAATGAGCCGCTTAGACTTGCCTCAACATCAACTGTGTAGCTTCCGGCGTCAACTTCGTCAAATTCTACCGCCCCCCCCGGCACGGCTGTCTGGCTTTCAATTATGCTTCCGCCTTTCAGCAGGGAAACCGTGTACGAGTCGGCCCTGTCGCTGCTGGAAACCGCGCGTGAAGCCCCCGGAAGCACAACGCGCACAGAGCCAGCCCCGCCGTTTCCGCCCGCTGAATCCATGCACGAGGCAAGCATTAGCATTACCGCTGGTAAAATCAAGAAAATAGATTTCTTCATAGTTTTCTCCTAATAATGACTGCAATTCTATCTAAAAACAGCTTCCGGTCGAGATGCGTCTGCAAAAACCGCCCGATATCGAACTACGCACTGTTTTGCCTTGGAACTATCAACGTTGCCGCTTCCGCGGCAGCAAAACAGAGCGTTTTCTGCATCCGCCTCTCTCCCTGCGCCGTTTTTGACTGCAATATTCATTGTGCTTTCCTTGAAGAAAAAGAAAGGCAATCTAATATATAACATATGTTATATATTAGATTTAGCTGAATATCAATAGGAAAACTAAGAAAATGCATTTTTTCTGCAATGCAACAATAAGGCTGAATTTTGCCGTCTATAAGCCTAGATGATGGCACTGATGCGTCTACATTTAAACACCAATCTGTGCTATAGCTGCCGTGCATAAAAAAGGCGGTTTTCTTGTGTCTGCTGGAGTATAAATTTTGTGCGGGCCGTCACGCTGTTCTTCTTGGCATTACACGCCACGAGCCGTGGAAAGACTGCTGATTTATAACTGAAAAAAAAGCCGCGCCTAAACAGACGCGGTCCAGTTATTTATATTGCCCGGTGCGGGGCAAAAACACTAGTCGCATGAGCGAACAACGCGGAAGCCGAGAATGTAGTCACGGTGACTCGGGCTGCTGCAGTCCCGATAAGCAACCTCGCAGTAGTCGCCGCTGCCGCTCCAACAGCCACCGCGTTTCACGCGGTAAGAACCGGAAGACGCACCTGCTGCAAGCGTACTGCTTGATATGTTACCTTCCCAGTCCCAGCACCATTCATAAACATTGCCGCTCATGTCATAAAGTTCATAGCCGTTTACATTCTTTGTTTTTACTTCCCTTGTTCCTGTATCATTCCAATTTCCAATATACCACGCAACTTCATCTATATTCTCGCTTCCGGCGTAAGTGTAATTTTCTCCGCCTCGTGCTGCCCATTCCCATTCGGCTTCTGTAGGCAGACGGTAGCCGTTTGCGTTCCATTCGCAAGTTACGGCGTTCCATGTAGCATTGTCTGAAGTCGGTACATTGCCATTGTTCCAATCATTTGGATTGGTAGAGCCGTTTATTTTGTAGCATGGAGTCAAGCCTTCCTTTATAGAACGCTTGTTGCAATATACAATCGCATCATACCAGTTTACCATGTTTACAGGATTGTTGTCCGGATTTCCATAAGTATTTGCCATGCCGCTAGGAGTAGTTCCCATCACAGCTTTCCATTCCGCCTGCGTTACCTCGTGGTCGCTCATCCAAAAGGCTTTTATCTCAAGATTGCGGCCTTTAATTAATACATTTGATTCTGGCTTCAAAGTTTCAATTTTTTCAATAGATACAGCCGGAACTTTTACAAAGTCGGTACTATTCCACCATTGTGCGTAAAGTGTTTTTTCACCGGTTGAACCTTTTGCAATTTCTGTAATTTTATTTTCAAATTCGCTGTCAGTGTACCATCCGAGAAAAACAAATCCGTCTTTTGCAGGAGTTTTAAGTGTTATTGAATCTTCAATTGTGTAGCTTGCAGGATTGTCGGATGCATTCGTTCCGCCGTCAAGTTCATAAGTGATTGAGTATTTGTCAGACGATGTTTCACCGCCTGAAGTTTCTCCACCAGAAGTTTCTCCACCAGAAGTTTCTCCACCAGAAGTTTCTCCACCAGAAGTTTCTCCACCAGAAGTTTCTTCGCCGGTTATTTCTGAACTGTCAGAGCCGCTGCCGGAGCTTCCGTCAGAGCAGCCTGCAAAGGAAAATGCAAGCGCCATGGCAGCCAGCACAGCTGAAATCTTAGCAAACTTTTTCATAAGCCCGCTCCTTAAAAAACATAGATTCCGCTGAAAAAATTCAGCAAGTCTATTGTACCCCCCCCGGGATTTGTCAAGTGGGTTGGTAAGTTTTTTGCTGATTTTTTTCCAAAAAAACATAGGAATCCGCTGCTTTTTTATGTTAAACGCGGCGGCAATGAGGGATTTTTGTCTTTGGGAACATTTGACATTGGCTATATTTTTTTATAAAGTGTGTTATATATGAAAGACTTTACTAAAGGCCCTGTTGTGTGTCCGTTAATGCTGTTTGCGCTGCCGATTGCGCTGGGTGTTGTTTTCCAGAGGTTCTACAACCTTTTTGACATTATGCTTGTCGGCAGGTATATTGACACAAACGCGCTGGCGGCTGTAGGTTCAAGCGGAATTATATTCAATTTGTTTATAAACCTTGGATGGGGATTTGCAAGCGGATTCGGAATTGTGATTGGCCAGAAGTTCGGCGCAAAGGACGATGCCGGGCTGAAAATGGCTATCGCCGGCGCTTATCTTTATTCAGTGGTTATCTCTGTGTTTTTGTCTATAATCGGGCTTGTGTTTATAAATCCGATTTTGCGCGCGATTCAGGTTCCGGCTACTCTTTTTCCTCAGGCCAAAGCCTATCTTTCGATTTTAACCGCCGGCCTTATTGTTACAATTATGTACAATGTGTTTACAAGCATCCTGCGCGCATTGGGAGATTCCTTGTCTCCGCTTGTTTTTCTGATTATAAGTGTTTCGCTTAATTTTTGCTTTGACATTCTGTTCATTGTTGTGCTTAAAAGAGGTGTAGCAGGCGCTGCCGCAGCCACGGTTATTGCGCAAGGAGTTTCTGTGCTGCTCACTTTTTGTTTTGGAATATTAAGGCGGCCTGTTTTGCGCTTAAAACCGGGCGATTTTCATATTTCAAAGTCCATTACAAAGGAGCTTTTTTCGCAGGGGCTTTCAATGTCGCTGATGCTCTCTGTTGTGGACATCGGCTCTGTTGTTCTGCAGGCTGGAATAAACGGTCTTGGTCCTGATTTAATTGCGGGCTATACAGCAGGAAGGAAATGGCTTGAGCTTGGAATGATTCCTGGAGCCGCATTTTCGGTTTCCGCCGCTGCCTATGTGAGCCAGAACTACGGAGCAAGGGAGTATGGCCGCATAAAAAAAGGCGTGTTCTCACTGGTGCTTATTGGATGGATTTGCGCAACGGCTTTTATCCTGGTCTCTGTTTTTCTGGGCCGGACGCTTGTGATGGTCATTACCGGAGCAGATGCAGAGGCTTCTGTAATAGCCAACGGACTTAAGTACCTTAGGACAGGAGTTCCTTTTTACTATTCGCTGTTTGTTCTTGTAATTGTGCGAAGCTCGCTTCAGGGAATAAACAGAAAGAAAGCTCCTTTGGCTGCAAGCGGAATTGAGCTCGCTGTAAAAATTATCTCAACTTTTGTTCTTATTCCGGTGCTTGGCTATACCGCAATTTGCTTCTGCGAGCCGGTTATATGGACGCTGGGTGCGCTATGGGTTGTTCCGCTGTTTATGGTTTCAATAAGAAGAATAATGCAAGAGAAGACTTCCCTTCCCGAACAGGACATGGAAAAGAATGTCTAAGACAACGGCATGATTTTGAATTCTATCAACGCAAACTTTAGTTAATATAAAAGCCGCGCAATCTCAGCGGTTTTTATATTACACTCCTAATTTCGAGTTAACTATAATTCAATATAAAAAAATAGCTGACGGTTGAGATTCGTCTGTCAAAACCGCCAGCAACGAAGCTGCCCTACGCGCAGTTTTGACCTACGCCTCTCTCCTTGACGCTATTTTTTTGCTCAATATAAAAACTCGAAATTAAGGCTATTAGATTTCAACTCCGCTTCCAATAAAGCAGCCGATTCCTTCTGTAATAAAAAGTTTTCTAAGCTTAACCACAATCTGCTTTATTTTTTCTGCATCTTCCTCAGTGCAGTAGATTATGTACATTGTATTAAGCTGCGGCCACACTGAATCCCCTAAGTGCGGATTGCTGTAGCCTGCTCCCATTACAGGAGAAATCTTTGTATAGTGCTTGCCTACATTGGCCTTTTCAAATTCTTCAGCGAAGTCTTCTTCCAGCGCCTGTGAGCAGATTATTTCAACACGCACGCGCTGTATGTTTTTTTCATATTCATCAGCCATAGTTTTCCTCCAACAATACTAAGCGTTGCCTGACTCAAGGGCTTCAAGCTTCTTTTTCTGAAGCTCTTCTTTCTTGGCGGCTTTTTTCGCTGCTTTCTTCATTCTTCTTGAATTTATAATATAGTATATAGAAGGCATGAGGAACAGCGTCATTACGGAGCCGAATGTCATTCCGCCGAAAGTCGTAAGGGAAATAGGCTGCATTGAAGTTGAGCCTTCACCTGGGAAGAATGCCATTGGCGCAAGAGAAATAACTGTTGTAAGCGTACTCATCAAGATTGGACGGAGCCTGTTTCTTGCGGCTTCAACGCAGGCTTCTTCAAGCTCATATCCGCGCTTTCTTAGAAGGTTCGTGTAGTCAACAAGAACAATACCGTTGTTAACGATTGTTCCAACAAGAACAAGCATACCCATGATTGTAACAACGCTAAGACGCTGGCTGACCATTGCATAAGTCATCATAACACCGATGAAAGAGAACGGAATTGTAAGGATAACAATGAACGGGTCAATCAAGGACTCGAACTGGCTCGCCATAACGATGAAAACCAAGGCTGCCGCAAGGATGATTATAGCTCCGAAGTTTACAACGGCTTCCATCATATCCTCGTAGTCACCGCTTATGGAGATTGTTACAGCGTCGTCCTTTGGAATATTGTCGTTGATAATCTTTAGAAGTCCTGACTGAACAACATCAAGTGAAACTCCAGAAACCGGCTTTGCCTTTACGTGTACAATTCTGGACTGGTCCTCGCGCAAAATTGTAACAGGCGAAAGATTCTCCTCGTAATGGGCGAAGCTTGAAAGAGGAATTCTCTGGCCTTTTGAATTCACTACAGAAACCTGGTCAAGGTCAGCAAGCTTTTTCTTGTCTTTTTCTGCCAGGCGGACGATTACATCAATATCGTCTCCAAGCTTTGTATAGCGGCTCGCAGTTTTTCCATTGATTGCGGCGTTGATTTCAGAGCCGACATTGTAAATGTTCAGTCCAAGCTCGTACATTCTGTCGCGGTCAACTACAATTTCCGCCTGAGGAAGTCCGTCCTCAACATCGCTGGAAACTTCTGTTACGAATTCAGATGCATATTCTTTTAACAGCTTTTCAACCTGGGCTGCTGTCGTGCGCACAAGATCAAGGTCGTTGCTGCGTATGTCAATGCTCATTTCTCCGGAAGACGCGCTGTTGGAGTTTGTTGAGAATGAAAGCTTTGCTCCAGGAATTGTGTTGAAGTATTTTCTAAGCTTGTCCTTTGCAGACTTCTCGTTGTCCCAGCCTTTTTCGCGCTCGGCGGCCTCGTACAAAGTCCAGGTTATTGCGCCTGTGTTTGTTTCAGAGCTTGCAGAAATTACACTTGTTCCGCCGACTGTTACAGATGTATATTTTACGCCGGAAAGCTCTTTCTTTCCGATTTCTTCAAGAGAACGCAGCGTGTCTTCTGTAACTTCGAGCGTTGTTCCCATCGGAAGCTCAACTTCGATTCCGACTGTGTTGGACGCTGATTCCGGCATGAAGATAAAGCCTACGAATTTTACGCTTATTATAGAAAGAACAAAGCAGCACACAAGAACAATGATGAATGTCTTTCTGTGATGAAGAACGAAGCGGACTCCTTTTGCATAGCCGTTGTCAAGGTTCAAAAAGAATTTGTTGAACGCCTGATTTATTCCATAGCCGATTCCGCTTTTCTTTTCGTCTACAATCTTGTCTATTTTCAGGTAGCTTGAGCAAAGAACAGGAACAAGCGCAATAGCAACAATCAGAGAGCACATCAGCGAGAAAATGATTGTGTATGCAAGGCTGTCGAACATCTGTCCCATGATGCCGAGCTTCTTCCTAAAGAGAATCATCGGAAGGAAAACACATACAGATGTCAAAGTTGAAGCGGTTATGGAAGTTACCATTTCCTGGCTTCCGAGAATCGCCGCTACTTTTGGCTTTGCGTCCCTCTGGCGGTAGGCGTAAATATTTTCAAGGACAACGATGGAGTTGTCAACAAGCATACCTATTCCAAGGAGAAGTCCCGCCATGGAAATCATGTTTATTGTCATTCCCTTGAAGTACATGAGCATGAGAGTTACAAATACTGAAATAGGAATGGAAAGTCCGATGATGAATGTACTTTTTATAGAGCGCAAGAATATAAACAAGACAGCAACAGCAAGGAGCGCGCCCTGAACAACAGAAGAAACAACTTCATCTATTGTCTGCTCAATAATATCTACTGAGTTTGATGTTTCAACAAGCTCGACTCCTGCAGGAAGATCCGCCTTTAGCTTCAGCATCGCCTTTCTTACGTTTTTCGCGGCTGTAACAGAATTTTTTCCGCTCTGCTTCTGAATCATAAGCATTACACAAGGCTTTCCGTCAAGGTATGCAAGAGTGCTTTCATCCTTGTAGCCGTCGTATACATCAGCAATATCGCGGAGCTTTACTGTAACTATTCTTGAGCTGTCAAGAGAGTCCGGCTTATATGTGATTACAGTGTTCTTGAGATCCTCGATGCTTTTGTATTTTCCGCTTGTCTTTATAGTGTAGTTTTTGTCTCCTGAAGTAATTGTTCCGCCGGAGCTTTGAACGTTCTGCGCGCCAATCATCTGGGCGATTGTGGAGATTGAAAGTCCGTAAGCTTCAAGACGGTCACGCGGAATATCTACGTTTATAGATTCCTCGCGCCCGCCGATAACATTTGCAGACGCGACACCGTCAAGCTGCTCAAGCCTAGGCTGAATTGTGTCTTCCGCAATTGTTCTAAGCTCTTCCGGAGTCAAGTCGCCCTGAACTACGATGTTCATGATAGGCATCATTGAAGGATCGAGCTTAAGTGTAATCGGAGAGTCCGCGTCTTCTGGCAGATAGCTTCGTACTATGTCAATCTTGTCGCGGATTTCTATAGCCGCTGTATCAAGGTTCGTTCCGTAGTCAAATTCAAGGAAGATAATGCTTGCGCCTGACTGCGACTGCGACTGCATTTTCTTAAGTCCGCTAAGTCCTGAAAGAGAGCTTTCCATCGTTCTTGTAAGGCTCTGCTCTACTTCCTCTGGACCTGCGTCATCGTAGGCTGTATAAACGAGCATATAAGGCAAATCCATGTCTGGATACATATCTACAGGCATATCGAATATACAGAAAATACCCATTGCGACCATGATGAAAAAGATCAGCAATGTTGTTACAGGTTTATTTACACATTTTTCTGAAAATGTCATATTCTAGTCCTTGCTCTCATTTTTACTTTCAACAGCTTTTCCAGAAATTGAAAGAATCTTTACCTTCGCGCCATCGCTTAAAAGAGACTGGCCTTTTATGATTATGATGTCGCCTTCTTTTATTCCTTCCTGAATTTCAGTCTTGTTGTCTACAGAAAGTCCTTCCTTTACAGAAACCATTTTTACCTGGCTGTCCTGCTCTGCGGAATCCGCTGTAAAAATATAAGGCTTTCCATCGCGGTAAACAATCGCGTCATTTGGAACAACAACCGCTGATTCAATTGTGTCTGTAATAAGCTTGACACGCGCATACATTCCGGCTTTTATTCTTGAGTCGGCCGGCTCAACCTTGAGCTTTGCAAGCATTGTGCGGCTTGTTGTGTCCAGAACAGGAGCGACTTCAAAAACGCGCGCATTGAATTCGACTCCAGGATACGCATCAAACGAAACAACCGCAGTCTGGTTTTCCTTGATTCTGCTTATAAAGCGTTCCGCGACATTCACCTTTATCTGAAGCTCGTCTGTGTCGCTGATTTTTGCGATTGAATAGCTTTGCGAAACCATTGTTCCGACTGTAGGAGGAAACGAAGTTACTCTTCCGGAAATAGGAGCTTTTACAGGGTTTTCGCTGTAGTTCATTCCTGGGCGGCTCGGATCAACATAGGCGATAATCTGGTCCTTTTTCACAACGTCGCCTACAGCAACTCTTATGCGGGAAATTTTTCCAGCCGCGTCCGGGTAAACATCAACCGCAGATACAGAAGAAACATCTCCGCCGAATTCCAGGTAGTCGTCAAGGTTGCCGGACTGCACAATATCCGCATTTACAGCGTAGATTGTTTCAGCCTCTTCTTCCTTTGCAGCCTTTTCTGACTTTCCTTTGCAGGAAACCAATGCAGATGGCAGAATAACCGCCGCCATCAGAATAAATGCTAGTTTTGAGCTTGTTTTTTTCATTTTATTTTTCTCCTCCAGTGAGTTTTGTATTAAGTGTTGTTTCAAGGTCAAGAAGCGCCGAGATATAATTGAACTTTTGGTTTGCAAGCCCGAGCTTTGCTGTATTAAGCTGGTTTTCTGCATCGCGGACTTCAAGAAGCTCCTTTGTTCCGTTTCTGTATGCGCGGACCGTCATGTCATAGGAGCGCTGGGCAAGCGTTATGTTTCTGTTCATAGACTGAATCTGCTCTCCTGCCTGAATCAAAGTATCCACAGACTTGCGGACTGTCATTTTCTGATTTTCAAGGAGCATTTCTCTGTTTATATTAAGCTTGTCGATATTCGCCTGCAAATCCTTCGCCTGCTGCCTGTTTGACGAGAACGGAAGAATATTTGTAAGGTTCCAGCCTATGGTGAAGCTTATAGAGCCTGAATCTGTCCAGTCTCCGCCTGTAGGAAATCCGCCTTTGTCCGCATCAAGAAAATTTGTGAGCATAGGCTTGAATCCGTAGCTTATATTAAAGAACGGAGTGTAAGTTGAAAGATTAAGCGCGTCAAGGTTTCTCTGCAGCTGCTCAATGTTCTTGTCAATAGACTGGATGTCCAGGCTGTTTTTTCCATAGCGGTCAATAAGCGTGTCGTAGTCCAGGTCAACATAATACGGCTCTATGCTTCCCTGCAGCACAATGTCTGTTCCCACAGGAAGTCCAAGAAGAAATGCAAAGGTGTCAAGCTGCTGGCGGAATTCACGCTCCAGCTGCTCAACTTCCGGCCGCTTGTTCTGGTATGTAACCTGCGCCTGAAGAAGCGATAGCTCCGGAACCATTCCGTTTCTAAAATTGGCCTCGGCCTGAACCATGCGCTGCCTTGAATTTTCGAGCGTTGTTTTCTGAAGGTTCAAGTTTTCCTGCTGCAAAAGGAGTCCATAGAAAAGCTTTTTTACGCTGACTTTTGTTTCAAGGAGGCTCTGGTCATAGCTGATTTTTCCAGCTTCATAGCCGGCCTTTGCAGCCCTTATCTGCTGAATCATTGCAAGGCTGAAATTCCAGTCAACAGAAAGGCTTGCAATTCCAGTCCATTTCATGCTGTCTGTCTCCTCGATTTCAGGAAGACCATGCAGCTTCATCATTGTATTTGTGCCTTGCAGGCTTGAAGAGATGTCTGTAGTCCTGTTGAGAGTGCCGGTTGCCTGCACCGTTGGAAGCAGCACATTCCATGCGTTTTTTCCTGCGCGCTCCTTCATTTCCAGGTCAATGTCGTTGCTCTTCAATGTCCTGCTGTTTTCAAGCGCATAGTCCACGGCTTCCAGAATTGTCAGTTCTACAGTCTTTTTTTCAGACTCTGAATTCTTAGCCTTTGCTTCCTGCGCAGAAACAAAAGCCGCGCTCATGGAACATAAGACTAAAATCTTAAAAAACGTCTTTTTGCTGAAAATCATTTCTTTTCTCCTGAAATATTTATTCCTTTATTGTCTATAAAATTAATTCCTTTTTCCATGCAATAGAAAAAATCCTTTACCGCCGCATGAACAGATTCCTCAGGAAAATGATGAAGCTCGCTGTGCATCAGGAAAAAAAGCGGCATGTGGAAAATCCATGAGAACATAATCTCCGCATTCATCTCTGGAATTCCTAAGTCCGGGAGGCTGGTTATGATGTCCGCATTAAATATAAAGGAAGCAAAGTCAATGCACTCTTCCTTGCCCAATGTCTTTTCCTTTTTTTGCTGCACTACTTTGATTTTAAAATCTTCCTTTGTGTTCTTGAACATGAGCCAGCGGCATACATAAAGCAGGCATTTCCGCTTTAGAAAAAACTCAGTCTCTGTTTCCATAAAAATGTAGACACATTCCGCGCTGTTCCTTGCGTAAAGAAGATTTTGCCTGATAGCGTTAAAAAGGCTCAGAGATTCATCCCTTACAAGGGTTTCAAACATTTCCTTCTTTGAGCTGAAATTTGTGTACAGGCTGCTCTTTGCAATGCCAAGCTCTTTTGCAAGCTCTTCAATTGTTGTCCTTGAAAATCCCACACGTCGGACAACATTCCCCATGGCAGTGAAGAATTTGCAAGGCTCTTTAAGGGACTGAATCTGCTGTCTGCAAGCAAGGTCAAGCTGGGAAAGCCTGAGCTCATCAGTGTCCTTTATGTCATGCCCAAGGCCGCCGAGCATAATAAACCTGGACAGCTTTTCCGCATACTCCTTGATTTTTTCATCTGAATCCTGAGTTTTTGTGTCCAGCAAAATAAAATCCCTTGCGCCCTGGAAAAAAATCATTGTGCCGGAAATAAAAATCATCTTCTTGTAAAATTCAATGCTTGAGATTTTGTCGCAGCTATCGAAGGCATTTTTTAAATTAAGATCTGTAATTCCGCTGTTCACTGCCTCCGACAAAAAGTTGTCAATGCTGAGCTCAAGCGTGTTTGAAAGTATAAAGTAGAAATAATGCTTTTTATTGCAAAGAAGAACTATGACTTTTTCAAGGATGGAAGCTTCGCTTTTATCCTGACCGCAGCTTTTTATGGTGTCCGCAACTTCTTTTATAATAATCGACTTCATTGCGTTTTCCAAATCTTCCCGGCTTTTGAAATGCTTGTAGATTGCAGGCTTTGTAATGCCGGCTTTTGCAGCAATCTTTGAAAGTGAAATTCTTTCAAAAAAAAGCATTTCATAAAAAGAGAACGCTGACTGAATGATTTTATCCCTTGTTGAATTCTGTTTCTTTTCCATAAAAACTTGTCTCTAATGTTACCGAACAGCCGGTAACCAAAATGTAAACAATATTTCAAGTCAAGTCAATAGAACTGGAAAAAATAAGTGTTATTTTTTGTATAACTATAATTCAATATAAAAAAATAGCTAAAAGTCAAGATGCGTCTGTCAAAACCGCCAGCAACGAAGTTGCCCTGCACGGCAGTTTTGCCTTGGAGCTATCATCTATAGAAAAATCCAGTCGCTAACATGAATATTCTATAAAATCTCCAGTTAAAGGATGCGGAAATTTTAAATAGTCGGCAAAAAACTGCATTTCCTCATTTTCCCCGCAAAGCGGATTATAAACCCTGTCTCCGCGCACAGGAAAGCCAAGCCAGGCCAAGTGGCATCTCACCTGATGACGGTATCCCTCTTTTATATAGCATTTTGCAAAAAGTTTGTCTGTATCCATGCAAATTTCTGTAGTATAAATTTTTGAGCCGCTTTTCTTCTGCGCCGCCATTCCGGAGCTGTTTGTTACAGGACGAACCTGGGAGGATTTTTGAGAAAAAGGCCTGAATTTTGAAGAGACTGTGTATTTTTTTATACTGCCTGATGTTTTTTCTAGTAAAAATTCAGCAGGTGGGAATCCGCAGAACTGGCATGCATCGGTTCTCTGACATTCAGCGGAGTAGCCTTTTAAAAACAGCCCTTTAGACTGGCATGATAAAAATGCGTTGTAGCTTTCCTGCGTTGCGGCTATTAGAAGCAGGCCTTCTGTTTCTGTGTCGATTCTATGGACAAGCCCGTGCTCGATTTCTTTTTTTCCGGAGACCTCCAGAATGCAAGGGTACAGATTTGCGGCCTGGGAAAACGCACAGTCATCTCCTTCGGAAAGAGGCGCGCTTGGAAGCCCTCTTGGCTTTTTTACAACAATAAATGGATTCTCCTTTGAAGGCCCGGCGACAATCTGTATGTGTTTTTCTGTATCCATTGCCAATTTACTTGTCCTTTGGAAGAATTACTTTTGCATAGTCACGCTTCAGGGCTTTCATAATTTCTATAAAGCGCTCTGGCGTTGGTGATTTAAAAGTTGAAGGCTCGTCTTTTCCAGGAATTTTTATTTTTAAAAGCCGGGCATTCAGCATAAGCGTTGCCTTGGGAAATTTCTTGTCCTGATGCGCATAAATTCCGTCTCCAAGAATAGGACAGTTAAGGTACTTCATGTGCACCCTTATCTGATGCGTTCTTCCTGTGTTTAGGCGGACTTTCATCAGCGAGTATTCTCCATAGCAGCTGACGCACTCGTAGTAGCTTTCTGCGCTTTTCCCTTCCTCGGTGTCCACCACAGCCTTGAATCTTTTTCTTTCTTTTGGGTCGCGGATTATGTTTGTCCGGATGACTCCATGCTGATGCTGCGGGCGGCCTATGCAAATTGCAATGTATTCTTTTATAATTGAGCTGTGGTTTCTGAACTGCGCTGAAAGAAATTCCTCGGTGTCATGGTTTTTGGCGGTTATAATTATTCCGGAAGTTTCCTTGTCCAGCCTGTGGACAATTCCAGGACGCCTGTTTGAAAGAATTTTTGAAACCTGACCTTCTTTCAGCTCAGGAATCGACTCTCTTCCCCAGTGATAAAGAAGAGCGTTCACCAATGTTCCTTTCCAGTTTCCTGCGGCCGGATGCGTCACCATTCCCTGCCTTTTGTTTACAACGCAAACATTTTCATCCTCATAAATAATATCAAGCGGAATATTTTCCGGCTCAATATTGTCCGGGACATTTTCTTCCCACTGGATGTCAATTATATCATTTGCCTTCACCTGGCATGAAATCTTTTGTTTTTTTCCATTGACCTGTATGCAGACAATTCCGCTTTTCAGCTTGCTTCTGTTCATTCCGTTTGGAAGAGACGCTATGTATTTATCAAGCCGAATTTCACCTTTGTATGTTGGAGGAACTTTGTTCGTAAAAAAAGACATCTATTGCTCCGAATCTAAATTTTTATTTTCAGTGTTTTCAATTTCCTGAAATGGAACTATTATAATCTGGTCATTGCTTTCAAGAATTTTCTGCTGACGTTTTTTTTCGTTGCAGCGCTTTACAAAGTTTATAGCCATGTCTGTAAAACCCACAAGAATTCCTGCGCCAACCGAAGCGCAAAAAATTTTCATCTGCTCGCCTTCTGTCAGAGAGGAACCTTTGCTGAAGGGAGTTTCAAATGTCGATGAGTTTCCAGAAAAATACTGATACGCGCTGTATCCTAAATTTATGCTTATTGCGGCAAACGGAACTGCTCCTAGCGAGACAATTTCAAAACGGCGCAAGTCTTTCGACCACTGCGGAAATTCGCTTTCACTGTACGGCTCCGCAGATGAATCAGAATTTCCGTCAGATTGTGAAAAAGCCTGCAATGGAAAAATCACAGGCAAAATAAAAACTATAAAGCCAAAAATAAAATGTTTCATTCTGCTAAGAATAGCTGCGCTCTCCAAACAATGCCGTTCCTATGCGGACCAAGGTGCTTCCTTCTTCTATTGCGATTTTATAGTCGCCGCTCATGCCCATGCTGAGCTCATTTATATCAAGCGACGGAAACTCCTTGTTCAGCTCAGCTTTTAAATTTCTTAGTGCCGAAAAAGAATTTCTCACAAGGCTTTCATTCTGCGTAAAAGGAGCCATTGTCATAAGTCCCTTTGGAACAATGTGAGGATAAAGTCCGCCTGCGCAGTTCTCTGCCGACTTCAGCAATGCGGATTTTTCCTTGTACCCGCTTTTTGAATCCTCGCCAGTATGGACTTCAAAGAAAACCTCTATTTTCTTTTCAGCCCGTGCGCAATGCTTTTCAATTTCCGCCAGAAGCTCCTCCCTGTCAACAGACTGAATGCAGGATGCTATTTCAATGGCTTTCTTGACTTTGTTTGTCTGAAGGCTTCCAATAATATGAAGCTCTGGCTTGGCCATTGAAACTGAATTTATCTGTGTAAATTTCGCAAATGCCTCTTGAACACGGTTTTCGCCGAAAAGCGTCTGGCCTGATTTCATCGCAGCAATAACATCATCAGCAGGATGAAATTTGCTTACAGCGCAAAGCTTTACACAGCCTTCTTCCCTGCCGGATTTTTTTTCAGCCTCTCTGATTTGATTTCTAACTGATTCAAAATTTTCTGCAATTTGTTCTGCTGTCATTTTCTATGCCTCATATTACGGAATTCCTACATTTTATCAGATTGTTTGAGGAGGCTCAACACATCCGCAATTCTTACAAAGTCCTCGACCGCTAAATTTTCCGCACGCTCGGTTTTTGGGATGCCGCATTTTTCAAAAAACTCTTCCGCTGAAATTTCGCACGGAAGAAGAGGCTTTATGTTGTTCTGGACGGTTTTTCTCCTTGCAGAAAAAAGAGCGTGGACAGCAGACACAAAAAGCGCAGAATTTCCACTGAAAGGCTTTTCTTTTTTTGTCATTACAACTGCCTGTGATGAAACTGCGGGCCGTGGCCAGAAGCTGCTGGAGCCAAGAACAAGATCCAGTTTTACATCGTAGCCCCACTGGCATAAAACACTGAACGCGGAATAATTTTCCGTGCCTTTTTTTGCCGCCATCCGCTGTGCAACTTCTTTTTGAACTGTAAAGACACATTTTTCAAATACAATATTTTCTGTGATAGTATCAGCGATGAAAGTTGCCGCAATATTATATGGAAGATTTCCAAAAAGTTTTTCAGGCTTCTGTGAATTCGCATTGAGTGTTTTCTTCCAGTTTTTTAAGACATCGCCCTCTACAATTTTAAACTGACCTGATTTTTCTTGCTGCTCAAAAAATTTTTTCAAAAATGAAATGAAGCCTCTGTCGATTTCAAAAACATCGAGGTTCGCGCCGCTGGAAAGAATCAGCTCTGTCATGCAGCCAAGACCAGGCCCGATTTCCCATACAAGCTCTCCTCTGTTCAATTTTAAAAGAGCAATTATTTTTTCACGTGCAGACTGGTTTATCATAAAATTCTGTCCGAATTTCTTCTGCATTGCCATTCCGGCCTGCTCAAGGAAACTCTTTAATTCAGAAGGCGAATTATAATCAGGGTGATTCATATTTGCTCCAAAAAACTTAAATTTCCACAAGCGGCAAAAGCGCAAAAAGTTCTGCCGTTTGTTTTATTATCTGATAAAGAAAATTCATTATTTCCCCAAAAACTGGAGAAAGAAAAGGTATCATAAAAGAAATCAAAATTGCAACCATTGCGGCAGACAAAAAGACGCTCACAAGCGGACAAACCGCAACGGACGCAAGAATTCCTATTGGTGCCGCTGATTTGAAGATGGCAAGGCTCAAAGGAAATGTAGCGGCTTGGGCTCCGGCGGAAGCAGAAAGAGAGTCTGAAATTTTCTTAGGCAGAAATGGCTGAAAAAAATAGCTAAAGGCATTTCCGAAAAGAAGAATTCCTGCAAGCGCACCGTAGGAAAGCATGAACGCCGCAGAAAAAATATCATCAGGAAAAATCATGCAATGAAGCAAAAAGACAAAGCAGAGAACTTTGAAAAAATTTATCCTAGTGCAAAAGAAGAATCCGCAGAAAATAAGAATCAATGAACAAAGCAACGCACGGAACAATGAAGGTGAAAGTCCTGCAAACCATGTAAAAAATAGAATGCCGAGCAGCCTGAGCCAAAAGTCAAATTTCTTTCCAATGATTCTTTTTCCAGTGCCGCCGGCGATTGCAGAAAAAAAGGAAAGATGCATTCCGCTTAATGCGAGAACGTGGGAAAGTCCTGCGTTTCTAAAAGTTTCGCATAATGAGCTGTCGGTGTATTCTCTTGAACCGGAAAGCAAAGCAAGAATAAAGCCGCCTGCGCTTCCCCAGCTGTACATGAGCCTTTTAAAGGCAAGCCTGCAAAATGATCTGAACCTGTAAAGCTTTTGTTTAAATGATGAAGGCTGCTCAAGCTGGACTGCGTTTTCCGCTGAAAAGAAAGTCTTTGTTGATTTTCCATAGAATGTTACAGCTTCTCCTTCTTCAATAACTACACCGCTTTGGGAGGATGAATATAGTTTTCCTGGATACAACGACTCGACAATTCTTGCTGGAACAAGAACTGAAATTTTTCCAGATGCCTGCGAATTCACTTTTGTCCCGGAGATTTCACCTGACACAGAAGCGAGCTTTAATTTCAGAATATAAGACTTTCCGGAAGAAAACTTTGAAGGATTGGAGCAGACTATGCCAGAGACAGAGTCTGTTTCTTCAAATGGAATCAGGCTTTTATAAGGAAATCGTTCCTTTATCCCGGCAAATCCCGAGTAGACAAAAATGCAGAACAGAACTGCCGCCAAAACAAAAGGACTTAGAAAATTTTCTTTTAAGAATTCTACCACTTTAATTTTGCAAGGGCATTTTTTGCGGCAGCTATAACCTCCTCTGGATAATCAAGATAAGTTGCGTAAAGAAGGCTGTCAAAAGCGGCCTTGTCGCCCATGTCCCCCAGTGAATTGATTAAAGAAAGCACAACGGCCTTGCTAGGAGGCTGATTTTTTTCAGTCTGCTTGTTTAGAAAATCAAGATAGGATGAAAGCGTCGAAGCAGTTTCCGCAGATGAAACAGAAGCCATATTCTTTATTGTAGAAGAAAAATCTTCGTCAGAAAGCCTTCCGTTTTCATATTCTTGTTTTATTCCATTAAAGCATGAAGCAATCAAAGCAGCCGCTCTTGTCCACTGTGTGTCTGAAAACACTTGAAGGCAGACGAGAACCAGATTAAGCTTGCTCCCTGAAAAATCAAATTTCGCTCCGTCAATATTATATATAACCGACGACAGCGCATTTTCTGCAGCATCCCCGCAAATTTTTTTTGAAATTTTCGGATTTTCATCAAGCCTTTTTAAAATAAGTATCTTTTTTTCAATTGGGACTGTCGCCAGGAACTGAAGAATTTCCTTTTCACTTTCATTCGCAAGTCCGCCGTAAGCCGAAGCCAAAATCGCGCTGTAAGACGGCCAAACTTCAAGAATATCAGCGATAAAGAGCATATTGAATGAAGCGGAATTTCCATGGGAACCCATAAAGAGGACAGCCTTTAAAATCGCTTCATCCATTTCCTGCGATTTTTGCATTTTGCTGTAGAAAAAGTCGTTTACAAGATACAAATTTTCCGGAGATGGGAAAACAGAAAAAGCGTCAATGACAGCAATCTGTATTTTCACATCATTGAAAAGCTTGAAAATTTCCCTAAGCTTCTCAGAGACGATTTTTTCCTTGCCTCTGCTGTTTCCTGCTGTAAGCGACTTTACAGAAATTTCCACAAGGTTTATAAAATCAGCATCAGTGCTGAGGGCGCTATACGCGGAAATTGAAAAGTCGAGCGACGCGATTGCAATTGAAGAGTCTCCAGCCGCGCTTGATGATTCAACAACTTGTTTTTTATCAATCAAGTTGCCTCTGTAGAATTCAGATATATAGGAATTCTGCGCATGGCAAAATCCGCAGAGTGAAAAAAAAGCTAAAAGAACCGGGCTAAATAAATTTTTTCTCATAGTAAATCTTCTTCAATAAATAATATAAAATATATAGAAAAATATCTATAGTTTATGCGCTGCAAAAATCATTGGCTTGATTTTTCCTGCTGGATATTTTCATTTTCGCTGTTTTCCTCGGAAGAAACCTGCTCAATCGCCTGGTGAATTTCCTTTTGCTCCTGCGGAATCACATTGTAAACGAAGGCAAGAACTGTATTCCTCATGCCTTTTTCTATATGCGTGCATTCAAAATGAAGCCTTGACTGGCCGAGCTGGCTGTTCCATTCAACTGCGCGTATTACGCCATGCATGACAACAAGCGCTCCGTTTATTTCAAACTGAATTTTTATGCGCACATTTGACTTTCCCTTTCCGCCGATTCTTATCATTGCTCCGTCTTCGCTTATGTCCTCAAGCAGGCATTTGTATCCCGGATCTGTCTCTACCTTGTCGTATTCAATTTTTTCACCCTGCTGGAGAATATACATCTGGGCATAAATTTCACATTTGCATCTTATTGACTGCCTTTTTTGAGTCCGGTCGAGCTTTGTTGAATGCATTAAGAACAAAGCCTTGTCGCTTCTAAAAATTCCAGTTCCGATAACCTTTGTGTCAAACGCATAGCCGGCGTCTCCGTTTCGCCAAAAGTAAACAGAAATTTCTTTTCCGTCCCATTCAGACTCAGAAAGGAATTCCGGCCTCTTGGACTGCTTTGAAATCTGGTATGGCAGAAGAACTATGAGCTGTGTTCCGTTGTTCAAAATCCGGGACTTGAAGACTCCCTTTCCTTTTAAAATAATGCTAAGCTTCTGGTTCGCGTCAAGAGATTTTGTGCTTGCAATTCCGCGCTTGTTTTCCTTGTCAAGAATTACGCGTGTTTTAAATTTGTAAAGCTTTTCAAGAAACTGTTGGACTTGCGCTGAGCTTCCCATGCCCTTTTGCTCCGCCTCCTCGATTACAGAAGAAATGCATTTGTTCACGGAAATTTCAGAAATATAAAGTGAAAGCGGCTCTTCAATTCCGCATTTCTTTGCAAGCTGCCACAGAGAAGAAATTTCAGAATGTTTGAATCCGTAGTCGAATCCCTTTGAAAAAAAATTTATTTTTTCAGTATAGGCCTTGTACAATTTAAAAAGAGCAAATATAAAAGCAAGAATTATAATTGCGGAAATTACAGCAGGCACAAAAACACCCCAAAAAACTATGCGTTTATGCATCCATATTTGTTATTATAGTAAATTTTTTTTTTTTTTGATAGTATAATACAGCAAAATGAAAAAAAGATACGTTTTAGCAGAGTTTTTGGCTGTTTTATTTTTATTGCTGATTCCGCCGGTTTTCGCAGACAAAGGAGTTGATTTTAGCGATGGATTTTCTTTTTCTGTGCTGGCTGAGTTTTTTATTGCGGCGGCTCTTCAGTTTCAGTTCAAATTTGAAAACAAATGCGAAAAAAAATCCGCAAATGAAAAATTTATTTTCCTTATAAAATCATTGAAATGGAGCTCGCTTACAATTGGCTTTCTAATGCTGATTCTAGTCGCAGTCCATGCTGTTTCCTTTGTCTTTAAAATTTCTTATTCGGAAGAAGTGTTCTTTCCTAACGGAAATATTTCGGCATGGATTTTTCTTATTTTCGCACTGGCGGCCGGAGCATTTTTTGAGGAAGTTCTTTACCGGCAGTTTGTTCCGGAGACTCTGCATTTTCTTTTAAAAAAATGGAAGCCTCTGGTGGAAATATTTTCAGTTTTAATATTCGCGTTTGCCCATAGATATTTGGGCTGGATTTCTGTTTGCAATGCGGTTTTATGCGGCGCGGTTCTCAGGATTTGCAGAATAAAAACAGATTCAATTGTTCCATCTGCTGTATCGCATTTTTTATACAATCTTTTGCTTATTATTTTTTGCGTGTGTTGTAAAAGTTTATAATCACTGATATAATCTATTCAGCTCTAGCTTTGCGTTTTTATAGATTATAGCTAACTCGAAATCAGGGCTATTCAAAATTTCTGCATGAGGATTTTTATGAAATATACAGATACAAGAGATAAAAAAGTAAGTGTTGATTTTAGAACTGCGGTTTTAAACGGAATGAATGCAGAAACTGGCGGACTTTATATGCCTGTTGAATTTCCGCGGCTTGAGAATTCTTTTTTGGAGCGCAATCCAGAGCCTTCGTTCCGTGAAATTGCCTACGAGATGGCAAAGCCTTATGTTGAAAATGAAATTCCTGATGCAGATTTAGAGTCGATAATTCAGGACTGCTATCCTTTTTCCTCTAAAGTCGTTCCAATTGACCCTGTAACTTATGTGCTTGAGCTTTTCCATGGTCCGACTTGCGCATTCAAGGATTTTGGAGCAAGATTCATGGCGCGCGTAATGTCGTACTTCAACCGTTCAGAGAATGACAACCTCCATATCTTGGTTGCAACTTCAGGCGACACAGGCTCCGCAGTAGGAAGCGCATTTCATAATGTTCCTGGAATTGATGTTACAATTCTTTATCCAGATGGAAAAATTTCTCCGTTGCAGGAAAAGCAGCTTTCAACCTTTACAGGAAATGTCCGCGCATTAAAAGTAAAAGGAAACTTTGATGACTGCCAGAGGCTTGTAAAGACTGCGTTCACAGACAAGGAGCTGCGGTCCAAGTTCAGGCTGTCTTCCGCAAACTCAATAAATATCTCGCGCCTTTTGCCTCAGTCGTTCTATTATATGTACTCATCTCTTGTTGTAAAAAAGCGAATTCCGTTTGACAGCAAAAATGGAGGAGATGCGATTATCGTTGTTGTTCCTAGCGGAAATTTTGGCAATCTTACATCAGGCCTTATTGCGCGTGAAATGGGAGCGCCTATAACAGGATTCGTCGCCGCGACAAATTCCAACCACACAGTTCCGGACTGGATTGCAAGCGGAGAATACAAGACACGTCCTTCTGTTGCAACATTGAGCAACGCAATGGACGTTGGCGCGCCTAGCAACTATGAAAGAATTGCCGCGATGTATTCGCTTGAGCAGGTCAGAAGCCTTTTTGCTTCGTACTGGACTGATGACGAGGGAACTATCGAGGGAATAAAAAGCTGTAAAAACAAAACCGGATATGTAATAGATCCGCACGGCGCAGTCGCATGGAAGGCCTGGACTGATATTCGGAGCGGAGAAATGGAAAAGCTTGTAAACGGCCGCAAGAATGATTTTACAAAGCCTGGGCTTACACCGAATATTCCTTCATGGGCAGGAGCTGTTGTGGACAAAAAGGCTTCTGCAATAATTCTTGAAACAGCTCACCCTGCGAAATTCGGCGCAACAGTATACAAGGCGACAGGACAAGAAGTTTCTCTTCCAGAGCGCCTTGAAAAAGTTCTTTCACTTCCTGACAATGCTATTCCAATGAGCAAGGATTATGACTCATTCAAGGAATGGCTTGTTTCGAATTTATAGGCTTAAAAAGCAAAAGGCTCTGGAAAAATCCAGAGCCTTTGTTTTTATCAGCTGATAGTAAAAATTACTCAAGCTTCTATAAGATTTCTTTTTTCAAGCTCCCTTAGAATTTTTTCTACTATCTGCTCCGGAGTAAAGACTGCTGTGTCTATTTTCATGTCTGCAAAGTCAAAACAGGCATTGTCTATGTTGTAAAGCTTTTTATAACGCCGGCTGTCCTCTGAATCCCGCATCGTAGTAAATTTTTTTATTTCTTCAAGAGAACCGCCTTCCCTGTTCAGGATTCTTTGCGCGCGGACATCATCATCTGCGGCAAGATAAACTTTTAAATCAGCTTCTTTTAGCATCCAGATTGCAAGACGGCTTCCAAGAACACAGCTTTCTTTTCTTGCAAGCTCAACCTGCCTTGTGTCAACCGCAATGTCATAGCTGTCATCAGTCTTTGCATTTTCAATTATCTGGGCAAGCGTGAGATTTTTTTCTGCCGCAAGCTGGCGGAAAGTAAAGTTTATAAGCTTTATTTTCAATTCTTGCGCAAGCAAAGTGCTTACAGTTGTGTTTCCGCATCCTGATTTTCCGCTTATGGCAATTCTAAGCTCCTTGCCCTGTGGAATTTTATAATCCATGATTTTGCTCCTTATTATTCTATGTTTTTGCCCTGCTCTCTTATATTCTCAAGAGCGTTCTTTGCATCGATTACTTTTTCTCCAGCTTCCACGAACTGGTTCTTGCTTCCGATTGTATTAATCTCGCGGTTCGCCTCCTGGCAGATAAAATCAATTCTTTTTCCTGGAGCCGGACTTTCGTTGATTTCCTTTCTAAGCGCCTTAAGGTGGCTTTGAAGCCTTATAATCTCCTCGTTGATTGTGTACTTTACAATCATTGCCGCAGTTTCCGCCATTATGCGGTTTTCATCAGCCTTGTCTGCGAGAAGCTCATGGAATTTTGCTGAAATCTGCTCGCGGAATCTTTTTTCCATTTCCGGCTGCCATTTCTTGAAAAACGCGGCGCACTCGTCCAGAACAGAAAGTTTTTCCAGCAAATCTGATTTAAGGTTCTCTCCCTCGCGCTTTCTGTCCTCAATAAACTGATTCAGGACTTCATTAAAAACAGCCTCTATTTTCTGCCAGTATGACTCCGCGTTGTATTCATGTGAAATGTTCAAAACGCCTTCCTGGGAAACAATAAGGCTTAAAGGAATTTCTGACTCCGGCCTTCCAAGTGCCTTTGCAACCTCCAGAATTGCATTGCTGTACATTTTTGCCGCAGCCGGATCCACGCTGACTTTTGCAGTTGAATTATTGTCGTGGACACGGATAGTCAAATCGATTTTTCCACGGATAATCTTTTCAGTTACGATTTTACGAATTCTTGCTTCCAGCGGATTCAAGAAAGACGGAATGTTCACAGACAAATCCAAGAAACGGGAATTGACTGATTTTATTTCAACGCTTATCTGCGTGTTTTCTACAATGGCCTCCTTAAAGCCATATCCTGTCATGCTGTTCATATTTTTTTCCTAAGACTTAAATTTTTCAAGAACCATCTGTCCGACCTTGAAGTTATCGCCTGCGCCCATTGTAACAAAAACGTAGCCGTCCTTTGCGCTGGATTTTTTGTTCAGCTCAGCCTCTATTATTTCCGCGGCTTCTTCAAATTCGCCTGCGTAGACAACATCCGGATGGTATTTTTTTGTATGCTCGGCAAGAATTTCTCCGGTCACGCTTGATGAGCCCGCCTTTTCCCGCGCGCTCCCATATATTTTGTTTATTACAACCATGTCCGCGCTTTCAAAGCTGGATGCGAATTCCTCAAGCAGTGCAGCTGTCCGTGTGTAAGTGTGGCTCATAAAATCAACTATAATCTTGTGGCCCGCGTAGAACTGCCTGAAGCCTGACAATGTGGTTTTTATTGCTGTCGGATGATGCCCGTAGTCGTCAATAAAAATTATGTCCTGGCCGAACCTGTTTTTTGCGCGCCCCACAATTTCACTGCGGCGCTTTCCGCCTGAAAATTTTCCGATGCCGGTCTTTAGCTTCTCAAAATATTCCTGCGGATTTTTTCCGTCAGCCTTTAAAAGCTCGCAGCACAGGGCAAAAGCGGCCGCGGCGTTTCTTGCGTTGTGCCTTCCCGGAACATGAAGCGCGCACTCTGTGTTTCCGATTGCAAAGAGCTGCTTTCCGCCCCCGGATTTTCCAAACGAAAGCTTAAAATCTCCCGGCGCGTTTTCTCCATACGGAATCAAAACTATGTCAGGACGCTTTGCGGCGGCAATCTTGGCGGTTTCCCTTGCGCCGTTGTCGTCAGCGCAGTAAATCAGGCTTCCGTTTTCTGGAAGCTTGCAGATATAGTCAACAAACGCGCTCTGAATGTCGGCGAAAGTCGGATAATAGTCCTGATGGTCGCTTTCTACGGAAGTCAGGATTATCTTCTGCGGACAGAATGACATGAAGTGCCGCTGGTACTCGCAGGTTTCCGCAACGAAATATTTTCTTTCAGACGGTCCCGCTTTTAAGAATTCCGGGGAAGTCATTGTGCAGGAATTTCCAAAGGAAGAAATAATGCTTCCGGCCAGAACCTGGGATGGAAGGCCAAGCTCCTTTAGCATTGTTCCTGCAAGTCCTGTTGTTGTGGTTTTTCCGTGGACTCCGCAAATTCCGCAGCTGTACGCCGTGGCGGATATTGCTCCAAGAGCCTCGCTGTATAAGAGAAGCGGAATGCCAAGATTTTTCGCCTGGACGAGATCCGGATTTGTTTCTGGCGAATATGCGCTTGAGTAGATTACAAGCCGCGTTTTTTCCGTGATGTTCTGTCCGCTGAACGGCTCCGCCTTGATTCCAAGCTTTTCAAGGATTTCGTCAGTATAGAATCTTTCTGAAACATCGCTGCCTGTAATCACGGCCTTGCGCGCGGAAAGAATTTCCACAAGGGCGGCCATTCCAGTTCCCTTTATTCCAACAAAATGTATATGAACTCCAGTCAAGTCCTGAGGGAGAATCGAGTTTTCCATGGAAACTATTTTACAATAGAAACAATGTTTTTGCAAACAATGGGATTATGCTGAAAATCATGCCCGGGAAAATCCCGAACGTCTGCCGGAACAAAAGACAGCGCTCGGGATGTTCCCGAATGGACTGCAAAAAGAAAGCCCTCGGGAAGCTCCCGAAGGCTGCATAGTTTCAATTAGCCGAGGCAGATCTGGTTGAGAACGTTCTCGTAAAGCTCCTGCTTTCCGGAAGTCCTTGCGACCTGTCCATAAGGCTTTGCAAGGGATGCGACCTGCTCAAGCGTAAGTTTTCCTTCTGCAAAGGCCTTTCCGTCTCCGGAGGTGAAGCTTGCATAGCGTTCTTTTACCATTGAAGGTATGCGTCCGTCCTCTATGAGCTGAACCGCCTTTTCAAGTCCGCGCGCAAAGATGTCCATTCCGCCGATGTGCGCAATAAACAAATCTTCCGGCGCGACAGAATTTCTTCTTACCTTGGCATCGAAGTTTAGTCCGCCTGTTGTGAATCCGCCCATTCTGATTACCTGGAGCATTGCCTGCGTTGTTTCGTAGATGCTGACAGGGAACTGGTCTGTGTCCCATCCGTTCACCGGGTCTCCGCGGTTTGCGTCGATTGAGCCGAGCATTCCGTTGTCCACGCAGACTGTGAGCTCATGCGCAAATTCGTGGCCGGCAAGCTCGGCATGGTTCGCCTCGATATTGAGCTTGAAATCCTTGTCTAGGCCATGGGCGCGCAGGAATCCGATTACGGTCTCCGAGTCATAGTCGTACTGGTGCTTTGTAGGCTCCATCGGCTTCGGCTCGATATAGAAGCAACCCTTGAATCCCTGCTTTCTTGCATAGTCGCGCGCCAGGGTCAGCATCATGGCGAGGTGCTCTTTTTCTGCTTTCATGTCTGTGTTCAAAAGGCTCATGTATCCTTCGCGTCCGCCCCAGAAAGTGTATCCTTCTCCGCCGAGCTTGATTGTGTTGTCAATCGCGGCCTTGATCTGGCTTGCCGTCTGGGCGACAACATCGAAGTCAGGGTTTGTTGCGGCTCCGTTCATGTACCGCGGATTATTGAATACGTTTGCGGTTCCCCAGAGAAGCTTTACGCCTGTCTCTTTCTGTCGCTCAAGCAAAAGGTCTGTGATATGCGAGAGCTTCTTTTCGCTGTCTGCAGGGCTTTCTCCTTCAGGGCAGATGTCGCGGTCGTGCCATGCGTAGTATCCGCAGCCAAGCTTTGTGATGAATTCAAACGCGGCGTCAACTTTTTCTTCCGGATTTTTCCATGTGAATTCGCGTGTTCCGCTTCCAAACGGATCTCCTCCGTCAGCGCAGAAAGAATGCCAGTAGGCCACAGTGAATTTTAGCCAGTCCTTCATCTTTTTGCCCATCACAACCTTTTCAGCGTCATAGTATTTAAATGCGAGCGGATTTTTTGACTCCGGGCCCTCATACTTGATCTGTCCGATTCCTGGAAAATATTCTTTTGATCCCTTAAAAAATGACATAAAGCCTCCTAAAAGCCGACAGCAGCTTTTTTTCAAATTATATTTCAAGTCTGCAACGCAAACCTTTTTTACTTGTACAATGGCGAAACCTGGTTCACAAGAATTTTATATTCCTCAAACGCCTTTGTGTATTCCTGCACAGAAATTTCATCGGGCATTGTAGTTTTTGATTCGTCCAGCGCCACATGGCTTTCTGCAATGCTTTCCATAGAGACCGGCTCTCCATGGATTTTTTTCAGGCACCACAAAGCCTGAAGAGCGGCGCCAAAAGCCGCGGCCTCTGACGACACAGGAACTTTCACAGGAAGGTTCATAATATCCGCGGCGATCTGTCTCCATACCTTGCTTTTTGCTCCGCCGCCTGTAAGACGAATCTCCCTGGCTGTAAATCCATGCTTTTTAAATGAATCAAGTCCTGCCCTCATTGAATAGACTGCGCTTTCCAGAGCCGCCCTTGCGATATTAGGCCTGCTGCAGTTTGCGGCAGTGAGTCCTGTTATGCTTGCCTTTCCATGCGGAAGATTCGGAGTCCGCTCGCCATTGAAAAACGGAAGTACAAAAACGCCTTCGCATCCCGGCCTTGACTTTTCAGCCTCAGCATCGAATTCTTTCACGTCAAGATTTAGAAGCGATCTTATTTCCTCGGAAGCGACTGTGCAGTTCATTGTGCAAAGAAGCGGCAGATATCCGCCGGAAGATGAGCAGAACCCTGAAATTCCTTCCGCAGGATCGGCGACAGAAATATCGCTAAAGCCGTACAATGTTCCGGATGTTCCCATGCTCATTGTGAGAGTTCCGGGCTTTACTGCTCCAGTTCCGATTGCGCTCATCATGTTGTCTCCGCCGCCTGAAGAAACAGGAACGCCCTCTGGAAGCCCGAGCCATTCCGCAGCTTCCTTCGAGACGAATCCAACAGGCTCATCGCTTGCTATGATTTTCGGGAGCTTTTCTATAAGAGACTCATCGATTGCAGCGCAGATTTTTTCAGACCATCTTTTCAATTTTGAGTTGAACAAAGCGGTTCCTGAGGCATCGCCCTGCTCCATCGCATAGTTTCCAGTCAGAAGAAAATTCAGATAGTCATGGGGAAGCATTATATAATGAAGCTTTTCAAACAGCTCTTTTTTGTGAAGCTTAAGCCATAAAATTTTCGGAGCTGTAAATCCAGGCAAAATAAAATTCTGGACCTCGCTTACAACCTTGTCCTGTCCGCCTGCCGCTTTTGTGATAAGCTCACATTCCTTTGCAGTTGAAGTGTCATTCCAAAGCTTTATATTGTAGAGCGCGTTTCCTTCTGAATCCAGGGGAACAAAGCCATGCTGCTGCCCGGAAACTCCAAGCGCCTGTATTGATTTTTTTCCGTCAGAAGAAAGCTTTGAAAAGCAGACTTCAAGGCCTTTCTTATACCACTCAGTTTTTTGCTCCCTAGTTCCGTCTGATTCAGAAATCAGCTCCATTGGACAGGACGAGCTTTCCAAAGTCTTTTTTGTTTCGTAGTCATAGAGAACAACTTTCATGCTTTGTGTTCCCAGATCAATTCCAGCGACAGTTTTCATAAAACCTCCAGAAAAAAATAAATCCAGATCCGATTACATAGAACAGTATCAGCCCGAACTGACTATAAAGCAATACAGAAAACTGATTTTATATATCCAAAATTGATTTTTTATGTTAAAATATTGAAAATTCTTGTGGAAAACGCCATGGAAATAAAAGAAACTGCATTTATTTATAAGCTTATTGCCGGAGAAAAACTTGCCTGGCACGGACGCTACCATTCGCATGGAGAAATGGAATTTGAAATTCATTTTTTCTCTGAAGGGGAAGGAACTTTTTTTTCAAACAAAACTTCTTATATTATAAGGAATAATACCCTATCCCTTGTATTCCCCAGAGAATTTCATTCAATTCTGCCTAAAGAAGTAAAGAAGCCTTTGACTTACTATGCAGTCCTTTTTTCTTTGAGCAAGTCTGAAAAAGCCCTATATCAATTATTGACAAATTCCGCAAGCAGAAAAAAGAACCAGCCTGTGCCGGCAAATGAAACGGCCTCTATAAAATTTATACTTGAAGACATAATGAAATTTTCAAAGTCTGATTCTGCGGATTTAAAAAAGTCTGCCGAGCTCCTTCTTGAAAGCTGTTTGTTCCGATGGTTCGGGAAGAAGAACAAAACTGAAGGAAATGATTCAGGGCAAAAAAATTCAAAAACATCAAAAACATATATTGAGCATGCAATAAAATTTATGGAAAAAAAAGTATACAGCAGATGCTCAGTTTCAGAGATTGCAAGTTTCTGCGGAATTTCAGAAGAGCACTTTATACGAATATTCAAGAATGAAATGCAGATGACACCGCATCAGTATTTCATGAGGCTCAAGATTCAGACAGCAGCCCTCGCCTTGATAAATTCCTCAAGTCCGGTTTCTGAAATTTCAGACGAATTCTCATTTGAAAATCAGTTTCATTTTTCCAGAGTGTTCAAAAAATGCACAGGGCTTGCTCCGTCTTCCTACCGCGCCGCATTTTCATCCTAAGACTGAAAAGACTTCATTAAAAGATTATAGGCCTCAACAATCATGCGTGTTTTGTTCGTGGCAATTTTTTTTAGCACAGGATTTTTATCATATTTATCCGGATGAAAATATTTCAGCTTTTCTTTGTAGGCTTTTTTTACATCGCTGGAATTTGCAGAGGCCGTTATGTCAAGAAGCCTGAATGCGCGTTCAATTTCCGGCGTTATTTTCTTTAATGGTATATTTTCAGTTCCTTTAAATTCTGCGCTTTTTTTCTGGCCGGCCTTATCTCTGTTTTTATGTATATTTCTAGAAAAGCTCTCCTCGGCTGCTTTTTCTTTCTTCGGAATTTCTTTTTTATTATGCTCAGTTTTCTTTTTAAATTTCACTTGCCCGGATTTTAGAGTTTCATTTAAAAGATCACCGAGCCTGTCATACATTGTCTCCATCTTTATTTTCTCCATCCTCTGCCCACTCTGAAATTTTCCGCTGCAATGTTTTTCTTCCAATTCCAAGAATATCCGCTGTTTTGCTTTTGTTGTTTTTATTCGACGCCAAATTTTGCTGGATAATTATTTTTTCAGCCTCATCCAAAGTTATGCCGAACGGAATTGAAATGCTGTTTTCCTGAGAGCTTTTTGCTACTGCCGGCGGAAGGTCTTCAAGGTTTATTTCTTCTCCGGAACACATCACGACCGCGCTTTCAACACAATTGCGAAGCTCCCTTATGTTTCCCGGCCAGTCGTATTTCATAACCGCGGATTTTGCCTTGCTGGAAAACCCCTTGATATTCTTTTCATTTTCCTTGTTGAATTCCTCCAGAAACGCTGAAATTAAAAGAGGCAGATCGCTTTTTCGTTCCCTAAGAGGCGGAACGTGGATATGAATTACATTCAGCCTGTAATACAAATCTTCCCGGAACCTTCCGGCCTTTATTTCTTCCTCAAGATTTTTATTAGTCGCCGCAATCACACGGACATCGACTTCTATAGTCTGTTCTCCGCCGACACGCTCAAATTTTTTTTCAGCAAGCACTCTAAGAATTTTTATCTGAACGTTCTGGTTTATTTCTCCAATCTCATCAAGAAAAATTGTGCTTCCGTGCGCAAGCTCAAACCGTCCTTTCTGCAAATGGTCAGCTCCTGTAAAGGCACCTTTTTCATGGCCAAAAAGCTCGCTTTCCAAAAGCGTTTCGCTCAATGCCGCGCAATGGACATTTATCATATTCTTATCATGGCGGGAGGACAAGGCATGGATTGCACGTGCCACAACTTCTTTTCCAACTCCGCTTTCCCCGGTAATAAGAACGCTTGCTTTTGATGCTGCCGCTTTTTTTATTGTCTCCTGAATTTTTTGTATCGCGGCGGAAGTGCCTATCATTTCTTTTAATGCAGAATTTTCTGCGACTTCTTTTTTTAGCTCCTGATGCTCAATTTTTATCTGCCTGCTTTCCAGCGCCCGTTTTACAATCATTCCAAGCTGATCAAGATTCAATGGCTTTGTAAGAAAATCATAAGCTCCGTGCCGCATTGCATCCACAGCAGAATCTATGCTTCCGTGTCCCGTGAGAATAATCACTGGAATTCCTGGTGTTTCTGTAGCTACATGATTTAAAACTTCCTCGCCAGAAATTCCCGGCATTCTTAAATCGGTGATCACCAAGTCTATATCGCCTTTTGAAATCAGCTCAAGCCCTTCTTTTCCTGAAGCCGCGGTCTTTACATTATAGTCCTCAAGCTCAAAATTCGCAGCAAGCCCTTCACGGATATTTTTTTCATCATCTATAATCAAAATTGTAAACTTCAATTTTTCCTCCAAAAAAAAATGAAAAAAAAGACAATAAATAGTTCTTGAAAAAGCTAACGTTAGGTAAAAAAAATCACCCCTCAAGCAGCATTGTCTCTTTTTGCGGCACAGGGATTTGCACTGTAAAAACAGTGCCCTTTTCTAATTCCGAATTTACAGTTATTTCTCCGCGAAATTCTTTTACGATTTTATATACTGTTGTAAGTCCAAGTCCTGTTCCGTCAGCTTTCGTTGTATAATATGGCTCAAAAATTCTTGAGCATGTAGCCTCGTCCATTCCGCATCCATTGTCTGCAATTGTAAGTATATAATGATCATTTTTTATGAAGGAATTTATGGCAAGCTTTCCTTTCTCCTTTTTTCCGGAAAGAATAGCAGCCTTTGCGTTCTGCACAATGTTTATAAAAATCTCACGGAAAAGTTTTTCATCAATCAAAAGCTTGTTTCCTTCACCATGCAAATTTACAGAAACTTCTATTCCGCAGCTTTCAAATTCCGGCATAAAAAAGTTCATCGACTTTTCTATTATCGTGTCAGGCTCAAAAAGCGCCATGTTCACTTTTAGAGGGCGAACTGCAAACAAAAAATCCATCACGATTTTATTCAGATTTTCAATTTCCTCATTTACAACGGAAAGATATTTTTCCATAAATTTTTCGTCAGGAAGTTTTCCGTCACCCTCCCTGCATTTCTTGATTGACTTTTGCAAGAGCTGAATATGAATGCTTATTGCTCCAAGAGGATTTTTTATTTCATGGGCAACTGATGCCGCAAGGTTTGTAAGGCTTTTCAGGCTTTCCATTCTGTGCATCAAAATTTCCTGCTGCCGCTTTGCAGTTATATCCTCAATGAAAATAATTGTCCCGGCAATTTTTCCGTCCCGCACAAGAGGTAAAATTGAAACAACAATAAACCTGGCCTTGTCGTCTGATGAGACTATAGAAAATTCCTCGCTGGTATTTGTATTCTGCTCCTGCGCACAGAACGAAATGAAACTTGCAACTTCCTCGTCTGCAATAAGATTCCACACAGGCTCTGATTTTATTTGATGCAGATGAAAAAAATGAAGATAGCGTTTTGCGGATTTATTTATTTTTGATATGCACCAGTTTTTATCCACAATAACAAGGCCTGAAGGAATGCTTTGGATTATAGAATCATATGCTTCATTTTCCTCACGGACGGTATTTAGAAGACGCTCCAGCTGTTCATCGGAAAGCTTTGTAATTTTTTCAGATACCTTTTCAACGAAATCTGTCATTTAAATTTTCCTCAAAAAAAATTCTTTAGAATCCCATTATTCATATAATTTATGTGCATCAAATTTCGAGCCAGCTCCTCAAGACAGGCGGCGGGATTCTGATTAAAAATCTCAACACTATTCAACGAAGCTTTAAGTTGTTTTAAAATCTCAAAAGAAACTTCAGAACCTGCGGCACTTGACTTCAACTTTTCTTGAGTCTCAATAATTGCGCAGATAAAAATTCTAAAAAGAATTCTAGGCTCAAAAGAATTGCAAACTGAAATTATCCGTGGAATATCAGGAACGTGTCCTTGCGCCACATTAGAAAAAAATTCAGCGGCGCAATCTCTTACGGATTCAGGCTTTACTGTTAAAAATGATTGTAGAAATTCTGTTATAGTATCAAAAATTTTCCCATCATTAAAAACCGGCTCATAGTGAAAAATTCTGTCTATGACATTTTTCTGCTGCTCTAAAGACCGTTCAAAAAAATTGTACGTGCGGACTCTTGAAAGTATAGTCGGAAGCATTGCTCCGCGCCTTGTAGTTGTGAGTATAAAAATCACGTTCTCCGGAGGCTCCTCAAGAATTTTCAGCAAGGCATTCCGCGCGCTGTCTACCATCAGGTCGGCATTTTCAATAATCAAAACTTTTTTTCCGGTAGCGGAACTTAAGTGCGCCCATGCGGAAATGTTTCTTACCTGAAAAACAGGAAGCGAGCCATATAGAAAATTGCTTTCAAGCTTTGAGCAGTCTTTTTCAATTGAATCCAATATTTTTTTCAGCTCTTCATCGTCTGGAAGAATTCTTCCAGGCTGAATTTTTTCAAGCCCCTCCTCTATGTTTTGTAAAACCGGAGAAAATTTTGAAAGCTTGTCATCTCCATCCCAAAGAACAGAATTAAATTTTAAAACAAGTTTTCTCACTGCCCGCAAATACAGATATCTTGAAGCCTCAAGATGCTTTGTATTCTGAATATTCTGGCTTATCAATGCTCTTTTTGCAGCTGAAATTTCCAACGTTCGGTTTCCAGCGCCGCAAAGAAGGAGATTTTGGCTTACCATGGCCTTGTGCTGCCGGCAGCTTGAGCAGGTGCAGTTCCATTCACCATGATTCGCGCAGGAAAGAACCCTTGCAGTTTCAAAGGCACAGGAAAGTTTTCCAGATGATGACGGACCTGAAAACAGAACAGAATTTGGAAAACGCTTTTTTTCTATGTCATCCTGCAAAAGCATCGTGGCGCTTTGATTTAAAATATTTTCAAACATTTTCAGTTTCCCTGCGCCTGTTCAAGCGGTATTGCAATTGGAACAGACGGAACATTTTCAACTGCCTGCGAGAAATTTTCTAGCGGAACAGAAATAAACGGACTCAGAATTCTTGCGAAAAAACTTCCGTCAAGCATTAGGTCAACTTTAAACCAAGGCTGAGATTTCATTAGAATCAAGACAATTCCGACAACTGCAAGACCTTCCAAAAGTCCAAAAACAAATCCTAAGAACCTGTCCATGTCCTTGAAAATTTCGCCGCCGAAAATATTTTTTATAGCAGTCTGAAGAATTTTCATAACAATGAATGAAATTACAAAAATCAGCAGAAAAGCAAGAACAACAGACAGCAAATGAATTTTTAAATGCTCTTCAATTGGAGCAACAAGCCGTCCGTAAAAAAGGACTGCAAGCCATATACTTACAACAGGCGCCGCCTTTCCGAACAGTTCATTAAGAAAGCCGTTTATCATTCCCATAACAGCGAATGTCAAAACAACAAGCAAAAAAACAATATCAATTGCAGGGAACATCATATCTTTATCTGCTCCAAAATAAGATTTGCTATAGCTTCGGAAGGCTTTTTTTCCTTGCAGACAGCCCGGCAGTTCTCAGAAATTCTTTTTCTAGTTTCCAAGTTTTTCATTTCATCCAAAGCTTTAAGAAGATTTTCTTTTGTAGCATCATTTCCTATCAGGGAAACCGCCGCGCCTTTGCTTGAAAAATACTCAGCGTTGTCAACCTGATCGCCTCTTGTTCCTGCGCCGCACAAAGGAATTAAAACCATAGGCTTTGAGCAGACCGCACATTCCCATAGTGAATTTGCTCCGGCCCTGGAAACTATTACATCAGCAGCCTGAATTACAGAAACCATTTCACTGTAAATAAATTCATATGGCTTGTAGCCGCTGCTAGAAGAAGCCATGATGTCAGGATTTTCCTGCGCAAATTTTTTACCTGTCTGATGAACAACTATATAACTTTCTTTGAGCTCATCAAGGCACTGCATTACAAGGCTGTTTATCTGGCTTGCTCCAAGGCTGCCGCCTAAAACCAAAAGAATATTTTTTTTGCAGCCGTCATTTATTCCAAGAAACTTTTTTCCAGCCTCTGAATTGTCAGCATAGAACGCCGGCCGTACAGGATTTCCCGTAACTACGCATTTTTCTTGCTGAGCACTGCTGAAATATTTTTTTGTTTCTTCGTAGGAAAGCAGAATTCTTAGAGCCTTTTTGCTGTTGATTCTTGTTGCAAGACCCGGCGTAAAATCGCACTCGTGTGTAAAGTACGGAATTTTTAAAATAGCGGCGACGGCGCATGGAGGCACGCTTACAAATCCGCCTTTTGAAAAAAGAAAATCAGGCTTTATTTTTTTTAGAATAAAAAATGATTTTACGAGTCCTGCGAATATTTTAAAAATGTCTGCAAAATTTTTAAATGAAAAATAACGCCGGAGCTTTCCACACGGAATTCCATGGAAAAATGAAATGCTTCCGCCCGAACTCTGAAGATTTTTTTCAATTATTGCGGAATCCATTCCTTTTGAATTTCCTATCCAGTGAATTTCTATTTCTGTTGACCCGCCGGATTTTTTTTTCAATTCATCGGCAATGGCAATTCCTGGATAAATATGTCCGCCAGTTCCGCCGCCTGCAAATGCAATTACAATTTTATTTTTAGACATTTTTTTTCTTGCTTGCTTCCATTAGCTTTATAAGCTCTTCATTCTTGAAAAGCGACGCATATCCGCGGGCGCTCATTCCCATGCTGTCAGTTATATCAGGATCCGCTCCAGAATCCAAAAGCAGTTTTACAATTTTTGAATTTCCATTTCCAACCGCAAGCACAAGAATAGACTGGCCGTCCGAGCTCATTATGCTCAAGTCGGCGCCGCGCTCTATAAGAATCTTGGTAATTTCATAGTTTTTTCGCCAGACAGCATCCATTACTGGAGAATATCCCCTGTCTGCGGAAACTTCATTTATGTCAGCTCCCCTATCAAGAAGGAATTCTAGCATTTCCCTGTTGTCGTTTCTTGTTGCGACGCATAGAAGAGGAACACCTTGCAGCGTCTTTGAATTTACATCAATTCCAGAATTCAGGATTGACTTGCAGATTTCAGTCTTTTCTTTTTCAAGATAAAATTCAAAGCTGTCCGCGTTGCATGAAATGCCTTGCTCCAAAAGAAAATCTCTGCTTGCGCGCTTTACGCTGTCTGACTTTATTTCATCTATATTTTTTTCAAGCCATTCAAAAAGGCTGTCCTCTGAATAAAAAATTTCATGGAGCAAAATCTCCGTGTCAAAATCAAAGAGTCCGTCAATTTCCTTTGCATCATCACAAACAAGAACCGGCATTTTCTTTCCGCAGCAAAAGCCTGATGCGCAGGACAAGGCAAGCGCAGAATTCTCACCATTCGAAAAAAATAGAAATCCCTCAAAATTTGGAATTTTCTTCAAAACATTATTCAGACTTTCTTTATCTTGATTTAAACAAACTTTCTCAAAGCAGCATTTATTTGAAGTGAAAAAAGTTTCTGAGCGTTTTAATTTTTCTTCCTGCCCAGCATTAGCAACAATCAACCATTTCATTCTTAAATTATAGCCTAGCTTTGTTCAAAAGTCTATTGCCTTAAAAATTTCAGTTTTGAAAAAAAAACAAAATTCCGCCTTGACAAAAAGCGTTATCGGCTGTATGTTTCTGTCAATAGAAACAAAAAAAAGGAGCTTTTTATGAATGAAAACCTTGGTGAAAAACGCGTTCTTGAAACAACAGAAAAAAAAGGGCTGCAAATCCGCGACTTGATTCTGGTTGCCGTCCTGCTTGCCGCCGGAGCCGTGCTGAAATTCTTTGTAGGCTCGCTGATAAACATTGGCGGAATGAAGCCGAACTTTATAATCGCGATGTACTGCATGGCGATTGCACTGATCAATGCGAACGTCGCATCCGCCGCGGTCATCGGAATAATTGCGGGCGCAATCTGCCAGTTCTTTCCTGGAACTCCGTACCTGAACTTTGCAAGCGAAATCGCAGGCGCAGTCGTCATGTCGCTTTTAATAAAAGTTCCGCTTCCGAAGCTCGGCAAATTTGACTTCAAGCCGGCGGTTGCGACTTTGTTCAGCACATTTGTAAGCGGCGGACTTTACACGGTTCTTCTGATTTTCGCTCTCGGCGCAGACAAGGCGACTCTCGCGGCATACGTTCCGATTGTTCTTTGCACCGCCTGCATAAACGCAGTCCTAGTCCAGATGCTTTATATTCCGCTGAAAATGACACTGAAATAAGGCGGAGGAAAAATGATAAGCATACAGAATTTAAGCTTTGCGTACAGCGGCAGCACGGTTCCGGCATTGAAAAATATCAGCATGGAAATTCAGGACGGAGATTTTGTCGGCATAATAGGCGCATCCGGAGCCGGAAAAACTACGCTCAGCTGCGCAATAAACGGAATCATTCCGCACCATTACAAGGGCGAATACTACGGAAAAGTCACTGTAAACGGAAAGGATGTCTTTGAATGTGATCCGTGCAGCATAGCTCTTGAAGCCGGAAGCGTTTTTCAGGACATCGACAGCCAGATGACTTGCTCAGTTGTTGAAGATGAAATTCTTTTCGGGCTTGAAAACTTCGGAATCCCAAAAGACGAAATCGAACCCCGGCTTGAGTGGGCTCTCAAAGAAACCGGAATCGAAAATCTCCGCAGCCGTGAAATTTCCGGGCTGAGCGGCGGACAGAAACAGAAAACCGCGGTTGCCGCAATCCTCGCGCTGAAGCCTAAAATTCTTGTGCTTGACGAGCCGACCGGCGAGCTGGATCCGGCTTCTAGCAGAAACATTTTCAGAATTCTGAAAGACCTGAACGAGTCCTACGGAATGACAATTGTCATAATAGAACAAAAAATAATGCTGCTGTGCGAATTTGCAAAAAAGCTTGCGGTGATTGACAAAGGCTTGCTGAAATTTTTCGGAAATGTCCGCGATGTTTTGAAAAATTCGGACGGACTTGCCTCTCTCGGTGTAAACTATCCGCGCGCAGTAGACTTCTACAAATGCCTGGTTTCACGCGGAATGATTCCTGAGCAGACCGAAATCTGCATTGACACAAAAGAAGCCGTTTCGCTTGCAGGAGGAATTCTATGATAGAATGTGACTCAGTCCGCTTCGGCTACGGAAAATCAAAGGAAGCCGAACTTATCCACGGAATTTCACTTTCAATAAACGACGGAGAATTTGTCGCGCTCACAGGCGAAAACGGAGCCGGAAAATCAACGCTCAGCAAGCTTCTTGCAGGAATTTTAAAGCCTTCCGCCGGAAAAATTCTCGTCAACGGAGCAGACACAAAAAAAGCAAAGAACAGCGAGCTTGCAAAGAACACAGGCTTCCTTTTCCAGAATCCAGACAGGCAGCTTTGCACCTACACCGTCCGTGACGAAATCTCGTTCGGGCAGAAAGCGCTGAAGCTTGGAACGGAAGAAGAAATTTTTCGCCGGACAGAAAACATTATCAAAAAGTTTAACTTCAATCCGGATGAAGCGCCGTTCTCGCTCAGCCGTGGACAGAGGCAGCGGCTTGCTCTTGCGTCCATCATTGCGGTCGAGCCGAAAATCATGATTCTGGACGAGCCTACAACCGGCCTTGACTACAACGAGTGCATGCAGATTATGAACGCTGTAAAGGAGCTGAACAAAAGCGGAACAACCGTAATCATGGTCTGCCACGACATGGAGCTTGTGCTTGATTTTGCGCAGCGCATGATTGTCCTTGCAGGCGGAAAAATCGAGGCGGACGGAAAAACTCTTGAAATCATGAGAAACCGGGAAATCCTAAAAAAGGCCAGCCTTCTTCCGCCGCAGATTATCCAGATTGCGCTTGAGCTTGAGGAAAAGTTTCCGGGCAGATTCGACTTTCAAAACGTGCGTACAGCGGATGAGCTTGCCGCAAAAATTCAGGAGGCAAAAAAATGAAAGGACTTGTCGATTACGTTCCGGGGGATTCTGTATTCCACAGGATGAACCCGGTATCAAAGCTGTTTTTTTCAATGGCAATATGCTCGTCGTGCTTTGTTTCGTCGTCAGCCATCGTTCTTGCAGGACTGATTGCCGTTGACATTGCGGCAGGAATTCTCTGCGGAATTTCCGGAAGAACGTTCAGGCTGTTAAAAGGGCTTGTCAAGATTTCGCTTTTTCTTTTTATCCTTCAGCTTCTGATAATAAGAAGCGGCAATGCGGTTTATCAAATTTCGTTTTTGAAAATAACCGATGCCGGGCTTTCCGCCGCGCTGAATCTGGTGCTGAAGCTCTGCGGAGCGACTCTTCCGCTTGCGCTGATGCTTTCGGTTACAAAGCTTGCCGACCTTTCAAACGCGCTTGTTGAAAAGCTTCACGTTCCGTACAAATACGCATTCACGCTGACAACCGCCATCCGGTTTATTCCGGTTTTCGCCCAGGAAATGGAAGGAATCCGGGAAGCGCAGACATCACGCGGAATCCAGCTGGACACAAGAAATCCGTTGAAAAAGCTCGCGCTGATTCTGCCATTATGCGCGCCTCTGCTGGTTTCCTCGGTAAGAAAGACAAGCGGAACCGCAATCGCCGCCGACCTGCGCGGCTTTAAATTGAGGACATCGGGCTGCTGTCTAAAAAAATATCCGTACAAAGCCCGTGATTTTGCCTGTTTTGCGGTATCTTTCGGACTTATTGCCCTTTCAATCTGCGGAAATCTGATAAAATGAAAATTTTTTTAGAAATTTCACAATTTCCGCTTGACCAACAAATGTAATTTAGATATATTCTATTACATCGATTGCATGGTGCCTGTAGTTCAGGGGTAGAGCGCCAGATTGTGGATCTGGTTGTCGTGGGTTCAAATCCCACCAGGCACCCGGATTCCAATATGGAGCCGTGCAGCAGGACGCGTTCGTAGCTCAACTGGATAGAGCAGTGGACTTCGAATCCGAAGGTTGCACGTTCGAGCCGTGTCGGACGCATAGAAATCGGGCGATTAGCTCAGCTGGTAGAGCAACAGACTCTTAATCTGTGGGTCGGGAGTTCGATCCTCCCATCGCTCAAAGGATTTTGAAACACTCTGTGTAGGTCAAAAAGTTCACGCGAGAGTGGTGAAATTGGCAGACACGCTAGACTTAGGATCTAGTGCCCTAGGCGTGAGGGTTCAAGTCCCTCCTTTCGCATATTTAATCTTCTTTTTACTTGAAAAGAAATTAATACAGAACGCAGAGGTTTTGCGGAAATGGCTCAATGGTAGAGCGCGACCTTGCCAAGGTCGATGTTGCGGGTTCGATTCCCGTTTTCCGCTCTTACATTACAAAAAGCAGTACTGTGTTCAGTTGCTGCGACGCAATTTGCGGAAATGGCTCAATGGTAGAGCGCGACCTTGCCAAGGTCGATGTTGCGGGTTCGATTCCCGTTTTCCGCTCGACGACGAAGCGATTTGGATTTTTTTCTGAATCGCTTTTTTATTTTATAATCGAGAGGTTCCCACGTGAAGGTAACAAAGGAAATTTCAAGACTTGAAAATTCAGCAGTAAAGCTCACTGCCACAATTGCAAAAGAAGATGTTGTTTCTGGATACAACAAAAACATTTCTAAATACGCAAAAAATGTTCAGCTTCCAGGATTCCGAAAAGGACACGTTCCTGTAAAGGTTCTTGAGCAGAAGTACGGGGACTCTCTAAAGCAGGAAGTTCTTGCAGACCTTATTGATGAATCATTGAATCAGATTTTCGCAGAGGAAGAATCAAAGGACATCCGTCCCCTTCCCTATACACAGCCGCGCCTTGACGGAGACAAGCTTCCTGAGTTCAGCACGGATAAGGATTTTACATTTACAGTAGTTTACGATGTTTTCCCTTCAGTTGAAGTAAAGGATTTTTCAAAAATTGAAGTCAAGGAACCTCAGGTTGAAATTGGCGACAAGGAGCTTGAAGAGGAACTGAAGGCTATTCAGGAAAGAAATGCTGTTGTAATTGACAAGAAAGAAGGCGAGCCTGTTGAAAAGGACAATATTGTTACAATAGATTACAAGGAGCTTGACGACACAGGAGCCGTTGTTGCAGGCTCTGAGCGCGAGGGCTTTGTTTTCACTGTAGGAACTGGCGAGAATATTTACAAGATTGATGATGAGATTATTGGCATGAAAAAGGATGAGACTAAAGAAATCTCAAAGACCTATGATGCCAAGGATGAAAACAAGGATCTTGCTGGAAAAACAAAGAAAATCAGCGTAACAGTAAAAGCAATCAAGATTCGCAATCTTCCAGCTCTTGATGATGATCTTGCCCAGGATGTAAGCGAAAAATACAAAACTCTTGATGATCTTAAGAAAGATATTTCAAAGGGTCTTGAGAGCGCAAAGAATAGAAAAATTGCAGAGCTGAAATCTCAAAGCCTTCTTGAGCAGCTCGTAGAAAAAAATCCTATTTCGCTTCCAAAGTCAATGGTTCAGGCAGAAATGGAAAGCCGCTGGAGAATGATGGCGCAGCAGTTCCAGACAACACCGGAGCAGCTTGAAAAAATGATTTCCGCATCCGGACAGACAAAAGAAGCCATGCTGACTCA
Source organism: uncultured Treponema sp. (assembly GCA_964607295.1). Taxonomy (GTDB): domain Bacteria; phylum Spirochaetota; class Spirochaetia; order Treponematales; family Treponemataceae; genus Treponema_D. The sequence continues at coordinate 108,776 of CAZSJX010000004.1, forward strand.
GTGGACTGGTGATGCTGAAAAAATGCTCAAGAGCCGCCTGATTGTTGATGCGCTTATCCGTGAAAAAAACATTTCAGTTACTCCAGAAGAGGTCGAGGCTGAGTTTGCAAAAATCGCAGATGAATCAGGCTCAACTGTTGATGAAGTAAAAGAGCATTACAAGGATGCCCGCGCAAAAGAATATATTATTGATGAGATTAAAGAGAACAAGCTTTATGACGCGCTTTACAAGCAGGTAAAAGTTTCAAAGGGCGACAAAACAGCCTTTGCGGATCTCTTTAAAAACAATAGATAGCCTGAAAAATTCATGATGGCGAAGCAAAGAAAACGGAGTGTTGCACATTCCGTTTTTTTTGTTTACACTATTCAGCAGAGGAAAATTTAATGAATGAATTTATGAACACTCTTGTTCCGACTGTCATTGAACGAAGCGGAAACGGAGAACGTGCCTATGACTTATATTCAAGGCTTTTGAAAGATAGAATAATTTTTGTTGACGGTGAAATTCGCGATGAAACTGCTGATTTAATTGTTGCCCAGATTCTCTATCTCGAAAGTGAAAATCCAGAAAAAGACATAAGCATGTACATAAACAGTCCGGGCGGTTCTGTTACAGCGGGCCTTGCAATATATGACACAATGCAATATGTGCGGTGCGATATCCAGACTATTTGCATGGGACAGGCGGCAAGCATGGGCGCAATCATTCTTGCAGGCGGAACTGTCGGAAAAAGATATGCGCTTCCTTCCAGCCGTGTGATGATTCATCAGCCATGGGGAGGAACTCAAGGACAGGAAAGCGATATTGCAATTCAGGCAAAAGAAATAGGTCGTCTAAAAAAACTTAGCATAAAATATCTTTCACAGCAGACAGGCAAAAAAGAAGACGAAATTGCCGCCGACATGGAGCGCGATTTCTATATGCCGGCTGAAGATGCTAAGAATTATGGTATAATTGACCATATAATGAACAGCGCAAAAAAAGGAATGCAAGATAAAAACCGCTAAAACAGCGCGGCTTTTGTCCTGCTAAAGTTTGCGTTGCAAACTTTTTTTATCAACCGCCGCTTTTCATTTCATTGTGAAGCGGCTTAAAAAGTCAAACCGGAAGTTCAGGCTTTCTAATTGACTTTTTATGGGAGTTCAATAATGGCCAGATTAGGCAGAAACAGTCAGCCAGTATGCGCGTTTTGCGGTCGTCCTGCTGACGAGCACCGAAGAGTTGTAAGCTCACCGGATGATATGATTTATATATGTGAGCACTGTGTGGCAACCTGCCAGACTATTTTAAATAATGAGGCCCACACAATCGCGCCGATTGACATGAGCGCAATTCCATCGCCAAAAGAATTTAAAGCATATCTTGACCAGTATGTAGTCGGACAGGATTATGCAAAAAAAGTTCTCTCTGTGGCAGTATACAACCATTACAAGCAGCTTTCTATTTCAAAGGAACAGCAGCTTTCAATGGATGTAAAGATTGAAAAATCAAATATTCTGCTTTTAGGACCGACTGGCTCAGGAAAAACGCTTCTTGCGAAGACACTTGCGCAGAAACTGAATGTTCCATTTGCAATTGCGGACGCTACTACACTTACAGAGGCCGGCTATGTCGGTGAGGATGTAGAAAACGTTTTGCTGAAACTTATAAATGCCGCAGATGGAGACATTGCCGCTGCGGAGCGTGGAATTATTTTCATTGATGAAATTGATAAAATAGGCCGGAAAAGCGAGAATACTTCAATAACACGCGATGTATCTGGCGAAGGTGTCCAGCAGGCTCTTTTAAAGATTCTTGAGGGAACTCACGCGTCTGTTCCTCCTCAGGGCGGAAGAAAGCATCCGAACCAGGAAATGATTGACATTGACACCACAAATATTCTGTTTATTTGCGGCGGAGCTTTTGTCGGGCTTGACAAAATAATTGAGCAGCGGCTTTCAACTGCATCAATCGGATTTGGAGCGGAAGGCACACGCAGGACAAGCGAAGAAAGAATGGAGCTTCTAAACCAAGTTACAAGCGATGACTTGGTGAAATTCGGCCTTATTCCGGAAATCATCGGACGTCTTCCAATGACCTGCGCTTTAAAGGAGCTTAACAAGGATGACTTAAAAAGAATTCTTGTGGAGCCAAAAAACGCCATAACAAAGCAGTTTCAGGCCATCTTTGCAATAGACGATGTGGAGCTTTCTTTTGATGACGAGGCAATTGACCAGATTGCTGAAATGGCAATTAAAAGCAAAACTGGAGCGCGCGGATTAAGAGCAATTGTTGAGCATATACTGCTTGATCTTATGTATGAAGTTCCAAGCGTAAAAGGCAAAAAGAAGCTTGTAATCACAAAGGACATTGTGAATCAAAAGGAGCTTCCGACAGCTGAATCACTTTTAATTGAGCAAAAGACAGCTTAAAAACAAAGCGGACTTTCAAGACACAAAATGCTGAAAGTCCGCCTTTTCATTTTAAAACACTTTTTATTATTTCAAAAGTCTCAAGCACACATTTTTTCCAGGAAAATCTTTTTGACCATGCAATTGCGCTTTCTGATATTTTTTTTCTGAAAATTTCGTCTGCTGTTATCTTTTCTATGCAGGAGGCAAATTCTTCTATATTATCGCTGTCAAAGAAAAGCGCATTGTTTCCTGCAACCTCAGGGAGCGCGCCTGCCTTTGCGCAAGCAACAGGAATTCCAGTTGCCATAGCCTCAAGAACAGGAAGCCCTGCCCCTTCATTGACAGAAGGAAAAACACAGGCCTCAGAATTTCTATACAGCTCAGGAAAGCTTTCATGCGGAAAATATCCCGTTATAAAAATATCACTTGCAGCAAGAGACTCAAACGCAGCCTTGTGAACCTCATCACTGTAAGGACCGTCGCTTCCAGCAATGACAAGACGATGCGGCAAGCCGGTTCTTTTCTTGAACAGAGAAAAAGCCTTTATAAGCTCAATATGCTTTTTTTCAGGTCCCTGCATCCGGCTCGCATAGATTATATAAGGCTTTTTTATTGCGAAAGGCTTTATGTCGGCGATTTCACTTTCAATTCCCAGCGATTCAACCGGGAAAAAACAGCTGTGGTCAACTCCGCTATGGACAATTTCTATGCGGCGGCATTTCAGGTTCAGCCGCTCAAGATTTTTTTTTACAAACATGCTTGGAACAATCACGCAGTCAATATTTGCAAGGCCTTTTTTTATATGCCTACGGGCAAGCCAGTTTTCATTTTTGAAAATATTTCCAGGAATGTCATTTATGACTGCAACTCCCGGAACTTTAAAGCTTGAAGGAACAAGCCTGGCTCCAGCCGGAAAAACAACCGCATCATAACCAGATTTTTTTATAAATCTATTTGCAGACAGATAATGCCAAAGCCTGAGCGAAGAAGCACCTGGTTTTATTCCGATGCTGGAAAAAGGCACATCGCAGTTTACATTATAAGTGTACCTGTCAATCTCCTCGCCGAACAGTTCAAAGTCAATTCCCGTTTCTTCAGGAAGATTGTTTATAAAGGACATAAGGTATGAGCCAAGACCGGATTTTCCGTGATCACAACCGAATGTGTCAATTCCAATTTTCATAGTGATATAGTATATCACAAAATGTGCAAAATATGCTATATTCTAATCCATGAACAATTTTTTAGAACTAAAAATCGACCAGACAATAGTTTCAAAGCTTGAAGAAAACGGCATAACAGAGCCTACAGAAGTGCAGAAAAAAATAATCCCCCTCATTGCAGAAGGGAAAAATATAATGTTCCAAAGCGAAACAGGAACCGGAAAAACATTCGCATATCTGCTTCCGCTTCTGAGCCGCCTGAATTCTACTGAAAAGAGAACTGCGCGCATCATGATTGCATCCCCGACTTATGAGCTTGCTTCCCAGATAAAAGTTCAGGTGCAAAAAATAAGCGGAATAAAGTGCGCGCTTCTGATTGGAGGCGCTCCGATTTCACGGCAGATTGAGCTCTTAAAAGAAAAGCCTGAAATTGTAATCGGAGGCCCTGCCCGCCTTCTTGAGCTGATTCATCTAAAAAAGCTTAAAGCTGACAATATTGAAACTCTGGTTCTTGATGAGGCTGACCGTCTTTTAAGCCCGGAGCTCAGGGACAGCACAAAGGACTTGATGGAGCGCCTTCCGAAAACTGTGCAGCTTATAGGAAATTCTGCTACGGTAAGCAACTATACGCGCGAAATTCTTCAGAAGGCAAGAAACGGAATCTTCAATGATGAAAAGGAAAATGCAATTCTTTTTGTCGCGCTGCCAATGGAGGATGTTCTTAGAAAGCGGATTTCCCACTGGGCTATTTTTGCTGAAAGAAGAGACAAAATTGACACGCTGCGAAGCTTCATAAATGCGGAAAAACCAAAAAAGCTTCTGGTGTTCACATCAAAATCAGACCAGATAGAAAACATCGCATCAAAGCTCAGATTTAAAAAGATTGACTGTGAAACTTTATGCGGCAAAACGAACAAGGTCGACAGAAAATCTGCAATCGACAGATTCAGGAGCGGAAAAGCGAAGATTCTTATCACAACAGACCTTGCTTCCAGAGGGCTTGACATAGAAGGCATAAGCCACGTTGTTCAGATGGATTTGCCTGAAAAGGAGGACTTCTTCATCCACCGCGCAGGAAGAACCGCAAGAGCCGGAGCGACAGGAATAAACTGTGTAATCGGAGACGCCTGGGAAATGGAAAATTACGCGCGCCTTGAAAAGAAGCTGAAAATCAAGGTTTTCCCTAAGATGCTTTACAAGGGAAACGTAATAGATCCGAATTCTATTGATACTTGAGGCTCGGCTGATATTTTGCTATAATAGAAAAACATTTTAAATTGAGGAATTTCCTGTGTTTTTAAAAAGTCTTGAAATCTTCGGCTTTAAATCTTTTGCCGACCGGACCCATATAAATTTTGCCGATGGAATCACAGCCCTGCTTGGCCCCAACGGCTGCGGAAAAAGCAATGTTGTAGATGCAATAAAATGGGTTCTTGCAGAGAACAGATCTAAAAATCTTCGTGCCGAATCAATGGAAGACGTAATCTTCAACGGAACAGAAACCAGGCCTGCCCTTTCAATGGCGGAAGTTACATTGACAATCGCAAATGAAAACGGGCTTCTTCCTCTTGAAGATTCAGAAATAGCAATAAAGCGAAGGCTGTACCGCAATGGTGAAAATGAATATTTTATAAACGCTAACCAAGTCGGCGCTTCCTCAATACGCAAGCTTTTTATGGACACTGGAGTCGGAAAAGCCGCTTACTCCGTTATGGAGCAGGGAAAAATCGACCAGATTCTTTCAAGCAAGCCGGAGGACAGACGCTATCTTTTTGAAGAGGCAGCGGGAATCAGCCGTTCGAAGGCAGAAGTTGCAGATGCGGAACGTGAGCTAGAAAAGACAAGGGCAAATCTCGCCCAGATTGATATTGGTCTTGCTGAAACAAAACGCAGCTACGAGACTTTAAAGGTTCAGGCTGAAAAGACTGCGAAATACCGAAAACTTCAGGATGAGAAATTTGAATGTGAGCTTGACATTCAGCTTTTAAAGCTGAAAGACTTCACCCAGAGCAAGGCGCGCCATGAGCAAAACCGCAAGGAAGCCGAGGAAAAAAGAAATTCCGCTGCCAATGAAATTGAGGAAATTTTAAATACGCTCCAAGTTAATACTGACAAAGTAAAGGATCTTCAGGAGCAAGTAAACATAAAGCAGCAGCTTGTAATAAAAATCAGCGCAGAACAGACCGGAAAAAAAGCAATGGCCAGGCAGCTTCATGAGCATCAAAGCCAGATGAAAGAAAAAATCGGTCAGATTGAAAACCGGATAAAAAACATTGAAGAGCGCATTGATGAATACAACGATGAAATTGACAGCCAGAATGCAGAGCTTCATGAAAAGCACAAGCAGCTTTCAGACATAAATAAAAATGTCGAGAATTTTTCTGAGAATATCCGCCAGTCTTCAAGCCAGATAGAAGAAAACATAAGGCTAATCAACACGAACTCTGGAAAAATCAACAGCCTTGACTCAGAACGCGCTGAACTGCAAAAACAGCTTGCATCAATAACAGAGGACATTGTTACAGAACTCGATGCAAAGCTGAAGGACGCCGGATATTCAAGCACTTCAAATAAAAAAGCAAAGGAAGCTCTTGAAACATCGCTCGAAAAAATCAAAATTTATGCTAACGGACGTGCAAATATTTTCAGGGATTTTTCCTCGCTTCCTGCACATTCAGAAAAGGACTCCGCTCAAATGGGAAATGATGCGGTTTCAGCATTTTCTGAAATTTTACGTATGCTGGAAGAGCTTTCAAAAAATATATCGGAATACACAAAAACAACTCCGCAGTTCATTGATGACTTCCTTTCACCGGAAGGAATTATTACAAAAAAACGCGGCATCGACTCGTCAATTCAGCAGAATCTGGATGCAATCGACTCAATAAAAAGAGAGAGCGAAGAGCTGAATGTAAAAAACAATGCTCTTAACAAAAAAATTGACGAGTACAGGGAGACTCTTTCAAAGCTAAGAATAAACCAGGCCCAGATGGCGCAGCAAATTACTTCATGCGAGCAGCAGATTTCAACCTTGCGCAAGACATTGGCATCCGAGGAAACTTCTCTTAGGGAACAGAAAAATGAGCTTTTTGAAGAAAACAAGCGCAGGGAAGAAAACGAGGAGCAGATTCAGGAAACAGAAGAGGCAATTGCAGAACTGGAGTCCCAGGGACAAAAAATCACATCTGAACTGAATGACCTTGACAGGCAGATTTCAGAATGCAACAGCCAGGTAAGCGGCAAGCAAAATGCGCTTCAGAAAAAGCAGGAGGAACGCAACAAATACCAGAGCCAGCTTGAAAAATTCAGCGTTGGAATTGCGCAGTATGATACAGAAATCAGAAATGTAAAGCAAAATTTCCAGGAAAATTTTTCACGCGACCTTATGGAATTTGAGGAGCGGATGTACACAATAACAACTCCTGTTCCAGCCTTGAAAGAAAAACTGTCTCAGGTAAAGCAGAAAATTCAGGAGCTTGGAACGCCGAACTTAATGGCAATCGAGCAGTTCGCGGAAGAAAAAGAACGCTACGAACGTCAGCAGGCAAATTATAACGACACGCAAAAAACACTGGAAAATCTTGTCCGCGTAAGTGAAGAAATCCGGACAAAGTCGTCTGAAATGTTTTTGGACACGTATAATAAAATTCGAAGGAATTTCCACAATATGTTCCGCAGGCTTATGAACGGAGGACGGGCTGAGCTTAGGCTTGTTGACCCGGCAAACGTTCTTTCAAGCGGTGTTGAAATTCTTGCACAGCCGCCTGGAAAAAAACTCGTGAATATTTCGCTTCTTTCCGGCGGCGAAAAAACTATGACAGCAGTCGCGCTTCTCTTTGCAACATACCAGGTCCGCCCTAGCCCGTTTTGCCTTTTGGATGAGATTGACGCTGCTCTCGATGATAAAAATGTCGCAAGCTTTGTAAGCACACTGCGCGCATTCGGAAATATAAGCCAGTACATTGTTATCACGCACAACAGAAAAACTGTAATGGGCGCCTCTACAATGCTTGGCGTTACTATGGAAGAATCTGGAATTACAAAAGTTCTGCAAGTCCGCCTCGACGAGGACACCATGAACGGAAACATAGCTTTCAGCGACCAGTCTGATTTTGTGGAAGAAGATGTTCAGCCTGAAGAGGGAATCGTAATTCCACCGCGTCCTCCAAGAAGAGAACACAATCCAGACGGAACTCTGAAAACTGAATCAAGAGATGAGACAGCGGAAGCCAGCAGCCAGCAATGAATTTCTTTGAAAAAATAAAGGAAAACCTGCAGAATTTTCTCCAAAAAAACACAAGGATTACGGCGGGAATCACAGTAATCCTTGTGCTTCTTGCAGTTTTTGCCTTTGCATCCGGAATTTTTCAGGAGAAGAAAAAAAAGGAAACTTTTGTTTTTCCAGAACAAATTCCCTTTTCAGCGGTGGATGAATTTTTTCCGCCAAGAGACGATTCTCTTACTGAGGACTACTATTTTTTGCGTGAACAAAACTCCTGCTGGACCAAGGAAGAATTCAACAGGTGGTTTTCTGTTCCGTCCAACGAAAACGTTGAGTCACTTGGAAAAGCAAATGAAAAAATTGCAAATGAAATTTTAGGAGCAGCTCCATGATAAAATTTTTTTTAGCTTTGTTTTCTGCATTTTTATTTTTTTCATGCGCCTCTGCGCCAAAAGAAAACACTCAGCCTCTTTTGCCTCCAGAGAAAGAAAATATTTCTGAAGAAAATCCTGAGCAGGAAACAGAAAGTGTTCAGGAAACAAATCCAGAAATTCCAAAAGAAGAAATTCCGGCTGCAGAAAATTTTCCGGATGAAAAAAAACAAGATGAAACAGTTCTTGAGCCGATTGAAGATATCCAGGGATACTATGAAAGTGAGCCTGAGCCAGTTCTACTTGAGCCTTTGGAAATAATAAAGCCAATAGAAGAAACTGAAGAAATTCCGCTTATTCCGCCGGAAGAAAAAATTCAGGACGAAAATCCTGAGCCAGAAAAAGAAGAGGCTGTTCCAGAAGAGGAAAGTTCCACCAGCGGGAATACACCGGAAGAAATCAAGGATGAAAAATTAGAAACTCCAGCTGATGAGAAAACTGAAATTCCAATGGAAGCAGAAGAAAATTCAGACGCTGAAATTCCTGACAGCAAAATTCCTGAAGAAACAATTTCTCAGCCAGAGAGTCTGGAAATTGAATCAAACACTGAAGAAAATCCTGAGCCAGATTCACAGGAAGAGAAAACTGTAGAACCTGAAAAAATATCTGCTGCCGTAGTTCCGTCGCGTTCGGTTTCAATGAAAAACAGCCAGTACCTTGATATTGTTTATCCTGGAAAAGGCTGGATTTACCTTGGCGAGGAAGACGGAAAAAATTTGATGCGCTATTTTGGAAGGAAAATCGGAGACAAAAACACTTCATTCAGCCTGCGCTCCAAGGAAGACGGAAAAACAATTCTTCATTTTTATAAAAACGACCAGCTCACAGGCACATTTATTGACGACTATCTTGAAGTTGAAATAAAGGGAAAAAATTTCTCATCTGAAAGAGTTCTAGCTCCTGATTATTCCTCTATTGTTCCGCCGCCGCTAAATTCAGAGAGCCAGGAAAAAAATTTGAATCCAGAAGTTTCAGCTCAAAAAGGCGATGAGCAGGAAAATATTTTCTCTCAAAAGGATGCTCAAAATTCCGCATCGCAAATTATTGATGAAGATTCTTCCGGCAGCGGAACTTCCGGTTCTCAGGAAGTTTTCTCATCGCCAGCAGAAAGAATCAATCCGCCAGCAGACTCTTCTACTGATGGGCTTCTAAAATCGGCCCAGGAAAATTTCAGTTCAAAAAAGTACAAGGAGTCGCTGTCCTGCCTTGACGCTTTTTTCGAGAAGGCGGATTCAAGAATCGATGAAGGTCTGTTTCTTCAGGCTCAAATTTTTGAATCTAATTCGTCAGAAAGAAATATAAAAAATGCGCTTGACAACTACGAGACAATTGTCCGCCGTTATCCGCAAAGTCCGCTTTGGAAAAAAGCCAGCGAGCGCGCCACATACTTAAAGAAATTTTATTTCAATATAAGATAGTCTTGGAGAATACAAATGAAAAAAATTCTGATTTCAGCAGTTCTAGTCATTTTCATATTCTGCTCATGCAGTTTTAGAGCGGAAAAAAATGATCCGAGAACAATTTCCGTAACAGGAAAAGGAACAGCAACGCTTGACAATGAAAAGGGCGTAATTTCACTTTCCGTTGTAACAAGAAGCGCAAACATTCTGGCAGCAACCGAAGACAATGCAAAAAGGATGGAAGCTGTAAGAAATTCACTGGAAGCTATTGGTGTTGAGAAGGAAAGCATTTCAACATCATCATTTTATATGCAGCAGGAAAGCTCATACTCAAACGGGCGTAAAGTTCTCGGCCAGTATGTGGTTTCAAACGGAATAAACATCATTGTTCCTTCCATTGAAAAGACAGGGCAAATAATTGATGAAGCTGTAAAATCAGGTGCAAATCAATTTAACTCAATATCGTTTTCCGCAGGAGAAACTTCAGACGCTGAAAAACAGGCTAGAATTCTTGCGCTCCGGGATGCAGAAAGAAAAGCAGTCACACTTGCAAGCACAAGCGGACTTTCAGTTGGAAAAATTATTTCAATAAAGGAGCAGCCGGCAATCAAGGAAAGCGCGGCTGTGTATTCAGCAAAGGCAGAAGCAGGCTCAACAAATGTTTCAGCTGGAAAAACTTCTGTTTCTGTAAATGTTGAAGTAGTTTACGAAATTCAGTAAACTGACTATAATCTATTTCATTTCATAGAGGCAAAAAAATGTTGGACTACAGATTTATCAAAGACAATCTTGAAGCAGTAAAGAAAAACATCATAGACCGCAACATGGATCCTTCAAAAGCGGATGCAGATTTAGTAGTAAGGCTTTTTGACGAGCGCACAGCTCTTACAACAGAGCTTCAGAACCTTCAGCAGAAAAGAAATTCAAATGCGGCCGCAATGAAGCAAAAACTTGATCCTGATACAAGAGCAAAATACATAGAGGAAGGGAAAAGCATAAAGGATGCTGTTTCTGCTGCCGAAGCAAGGCTTTCTGAGCTCGAGGCAAAGCTTGATGAAGCCGGGCGTCAAATTCCAAACATGGCGAATCCAGAAGTTCCGGTTGGAAAAGTTGACACTGAAAATCTTGAAGTAAAAAAAGTCGGACAGCCAAGAAAATTTGACTTTAAGCCAAAGAGCCATGTTGAGCTCGGCGAGTCATTGGATTTAATTGACTTTGAGCGCGGAACAAAAGTTTCTGGTGCAAAATTTTATTATCTAAAGAATGAGGCAGTTTTTCTTGAGCAGGCTCTTATCATGTACGCCCTTAACATTCTTCGCAAGCACGGATTTACAACATTTATAACTCCGGACATCGCGCGTGAGGAAGTACTCAAAGGAATCGGCTTTAATCCACGTGGAAATGAAAGCAATGTTTATGCAATTGAGGACGAAGGAACCTGCCTTGTTGCAACAGCGGAAATAACGCTTGGAGGCTACCATTCAGGAGAAATTCTTGACAAAACAAAGCTTCCTCTTATGTACTGCGGTCTTTCGCACTGCTTCAGGCGGGAGGCAGGAGCGGCCGGTCAGTTCAGCAAAGGCCTTTATAGAGTTCACCAGTTTGACAAGGTCGAAATGTTTGTCTACTGTCTTCCAGAGCAGAGCGATTCGATTCATGAAAAACTTCGCTTGATTGAAGAGGAAATTTTCACTGGCCTCGGACTTCCATTCCGTGTTGTAGATACTTGCACCGGCGACTTGGGAGCGCCCGCCTACAGAAAGTGGGACTTGGAAGCGTGGATGCCAGGTAGAGCGGACGAAAATCATCCAGACGGAGACTATGGAGAAGTAACTTCAACCTCGAACTGCACCGACTATCAGGCACGCAGGCTGAATGTAAAATACCATGACGATGATGGAAAAAACAAGTATGTCCATATGCTTAACGGAACTGCTGTTGCAGTTGGAAGAGCAATGCTTTCAATTCTCGAGAATTATCAAAATGAGGATGGTTCTGTAACAATTCCGGAGGCTCTGGTTCCTTACTGCGGATTCAGCAAAATAGGTCCAAAGGCAGACATATCATCTCCAGTCTACAAAACCATAAAGAAATAAAATAGAGGAACCAAAGTTATGGAAGACAAGAATTACTCAAAAGGCATATTTTATATTTTACTCTTTGCTTCCATAATTCTGGCAACCGTCATCCTGAAAATTACATCGTCATTTTTTATTCCGCTTACACTTGCGCTGATGCTTTCGTTTGTTTTTTATCCATTTGTAAAGAACCTTACGAAATTTCGTGTTCCGTGGATTGCCGGAATAATTCTGGTCGTGATTTTAGCAGCAGCGGCTTTTTTTATAATAGGAAATCTTCTGGTTGCAAGCTGCCGGACAGTCTTGAATGCATATCCAAAGTACGAGGCAAGATTCACGACAGTCTACAGTCTTATAGCGGAAGCTTTCCATATTCCTTTTGACGAGAATTCATCGCTTATTATAAATCTTTGGAATTCATTAGGAGTGAGAACTTTTGTACAGAACTTTGCGCTGGCGGCAAGCAGCTATATGTTTTCAACTGCAAAGGTCATACTTGTAATCGCGCTCTTTATAGTTTTCTTTTTAATTGAAATCCGCGGCATGAAGGAAAAAGTCAAAACCGCTTTTCCAGAAGAGCATCTTAACAGAAAAATAATGTTCATTATTACAAAAACGATTGCAGAAGTGACGCGCTATATTTCAATAAAATTTCTCATTTCATTTTTTACAGGGCTTCTTGTGTTTTTGTCCTGCCTTATAATCGGACTTGACTTTGCTATTATCTGGGGATTTCTTGCATTCATTTTAAATTTCATACCGACGTTTGGCTCAATTCTTTCATGGGCGCTTACAACAGGATTTTCGGTACTCCAGTTTTATCCTTCATTCGGAAAAATTATTTATGTCGGAATAGCTGTGCTTGCAATCAATTTCATCCTCGGAAATATTATTGAGCCAAGATGGGAAGGCTCTGACCTTGGAATTTCACCATTCCTTATTCTTGTAAGCCTTTCGCTTTGGGGCTGGCTCTGGGGATTTTTAGGAATGATACTTGCAGTTCCGATTCTTGTAATTGTAAAAATCATCTGTGAGAACATCGAGATACTGAATCCAATCGGAGTTCTTCTCGGGAACAAGACAAAATTCAAAAATAAAAAACGGAATATTTCTTTATTCAACAGAAAGCATTGATTCGTGCTGAGTTATTAATAATCAGACTTTTGTTGAACTGCGGAAAAACAGGCTTTAGCACCTTATGAGAACGAACAGCCATCTGCTTGACGGCGAGGTTCACTTATTTTAGTTATCTAGTATTTTTCCAGTGAGTCTTTCATACAAAAATCTGGAATCCTCCTCTTTTAGATTTTCATATCTGAGAGAGATGCACTTTACATTTTTTGAATTCTCATTTTCATATATTTTTTCAACAGAACATTCTGTCTGCACCGTTCTTTTTAAAAGTTTGTTTTTTGAAAGTGTAAAGGAAAGCGAAAGGCTGTATCTTAGCTCAGAATCAAGGCTCTCGGAATTTTCAGCACAAGCCAGCACAGCTCTCTTGTCATCGGCAAATATTATAAAGAACGGCTTTACCCTGCCCTCCACTGGCTCCTGGATGAAAATATTTCTTTCACAAAGATAGCGGACGATGCTCAAAAGCTGGATTCCGTTTCCTATTGGATTTGTCTGCCCGGATTTTACTTCCTGAACAAATTTTTCAAGAAGACACTTTGCCTCATGCTGATTCTCTTCAGGAATTTCAGACCATTTTGGAGTGGAAAAAATTCTATAGCCTTTCATGGGAATGCAGTCAATCTCAACAACAGAATCCGCAGCCTTGTAGGAAATTTTTCCGCTAAAATCATAGTCGCTTTTTGAAAAAGTTTCAGGAATTCTTTTTATGCTTGAAGGAACAACAATCGCAAGCCCCTGCGAGCATTCTTTCATTGTTGTAATAAAATAGAGTCCAAGATGATTGAAATAAAACTGCACCTTTACAAGTTTTCCTAAAAAAGGAAGAACAGTGCGGGCGGGATTCTTTAAAAGAATTATTCCCTTGTCCAGAACTTTTATCTGCTCAGAAGGAATTGCGACAGGAAAAACCGCGCTTGCAGGAATGCGGCTTTCTTTTTCCGGCACAGGAATTTTTTCGCCAACCATTTCCACATCAGCCTGCTCCGGTTTTTCTTCCAGCGTAACAGTAAGCGGAACATTGTCATCCATAAGATATTGAAGCACAAGCTCCCTTTCTATTCTTGTAAGCTCCTTGTTTTCCGGCATCTGCTCCTCCTACGAATTTTTGTTCAAGCTAAAAATTTCCAGCTGGAACATCTTCCATTCCTGGTTTATTTCTTTTAAATATGCGTAAACATCAAGACTTGAAATACTTGCATCGTTTTGCCCAAGGAAAATCCTTACCGGGCATTGATATATTCCGGCAGAAAAAAAAGGCTCCCCTGCAATATGGCTTAAAGCGTTTGATTTCAGCGCAAAAAAATCATGCAGAAAAATCACCAGAGAATAAAGGTTTTCTGCACAAAAATACACCTCACATTCCTGTCCATTCTCAAATGAAATAAAGAATGAGTTTAAAATTTTAAGCGCATCTTTGTCCATCGAAGAAACATCAAGGCTAAAAGAATCCTTAATGCTTGGAAAAACAGGCTTCGATTTCATAGAGGCCAAAGACACAGAGGCAGGCGACAAAACGGAATCCGCAGCAACGCCGTCAACAGCTGGAAGCTTTCCGCTGAAAATGCCGCCTTCGATTTCATCTGCCCATAAAGCCGTTCGTTCAAATTTTTCTGCGGAGGTTTTTAAAGTATCATTTACGGCTTCTGATTCTTCCACAGAAGCTGCGCATGAAACAAAAAGCACAGCAATGAAAAATCCCGCAAAAAAAAGCCTTGTCATATTTTCCTATTATAATGTGAATTTTTGCAAAAGAAAAGATATTTTTTACTGACTGATACCAAGCCGCAGAAATAAATTAGGAGCGCGCTGTTACAAAAGACACTGTTTGCGGTTTTATATATAATATATTATATTAAATAGAAAAGTATTTTATTCGGAGGAATTTCTATGGAAAACCAAATGGCGTTTTATGCACCGACAGAGACTGAAAAAAGGTCTTTCTTAACAAGAACTTATTTATGGATGGGAATCGCACTTCTTGTGAGCGCGGCAGTTTCATTCTTTTCAGCATCCTCAGGTCTTATTATCTCAATTCTAAGGGCAACAGGCGGAATGGGCATTCTTATTCTGTGCATTGCAGAAATAGCTTTGGTAATGGGACTCTCATCTTCAATCAGAAGAATTTCTGTGGCAAACGCGCGTCTTCTGTTCATTTTATATTCTGCGCTCAACGGACTGACACTTTCTACGATTTTCTTCACATATACAGCAAGCTCAATCGGAATCTGCTTTGTTTCCGCAGCGGCAATGTTCTTTGCAATGTCTCTTTATGGACTTAGAACTAAATCCGACCTTACATCAGCAGGACGCTATTTGATGATGGCGCTTGTTGGAATTATTATCGCTTCCCTGCTGAACGGAATTCTGTTTATTTTTGGAGCCGGAAGCACAATGCTCGACTGGCTGATTTCTGTGGTTTCTGTAGTTGTATTTACAGGACTTACTGCCTATGACTCGCAGAAGCTTATGCGCATTTCCTCAAGGGCGGACAGTTCTGATGACTTCAAGAAAATCGCGGTCTTTGGCGCGCTAGAGCTTTATCTTGACTTTATAAATATTTTTCTTTCACTTCTGAGGCTTTTTGGAAACAGAAAATAAATTTCATTCAAAAAAATTCTTAACAGCGTGCAGAACATCGCCAAGAGAAGCATACATTCTTTTTGTGGCAGGCACGCTTCTTGTAAAAATTCCGCCGTATTTTTTTTCAACAATGCGGCGGTCTAAAACAACAACAACACCCTTGTCATCAGCGCGGCGCACAAGACGACCGAACCCCTGCCTGAATTTTATTACGGCCTGCGGAAGGCTTAGCTGCATGAAGGGATTTCCGCCTTTCTTTTCAAGAGCCTCGCTTCTTGCAGAAAAAACAGGATCATTCGGAACAGCAAACGGAAGCTTTACAATTATCACCTGGCTAAGGCTGTCCCCCGGAACATCCACGCCTTCCCAAAAGCTGTCGGTTGCAAAAAGGACGCTGTCAGTATCTTCCTTAAACTTTTCAAGCAGCTTAAACCTGTCATCATCCCCCTGCTTAAATGCCTCGATTCCATTTTCTGAAAGAAGGTTCCGGCTTGCGTTGAAAGCAAATTTCAAGCTGTCATAGGATGTGAAAAGAACAAGAGTACGTCCGCCGGCAGCCAAAATGAGTTTCGGAACTGAATCTTCAACAAACGTCTGAAAATACGGAGAGTCCGGAAATGGAGCGTCGTTCGGAACTGTAAGCAGAACATTTTCTTTATACGGAAAAGGAGAATCAAAAGCATCCTGCATGACACGCTTCTGGTCTGCAAAAGAAATTCCAACCCGGCGCGTCCAGTATCCAAAGCTATTGTCTATCCGCAAGGTCGCGCTTGTACAGACAACAGTTTTCATAGGCTCAAAAACACCAGAATTCATCAAAGGCGCAATGTCAAGAGGAGTCTGAATAAACTGAACAAATGTTACAAAGTCCTCTCCGGGAATTTTTGGAGGAATCTTCACTTTCTGAAGCCAGAAAACCGTATCATCCTTTTCTTCCCAAAGCATAAAATTTCCGCACAACGCCGATAAAGACTCAAGGCGGCGCAGGACAGTTTTCGCCTCCCAGACAGCAGGCACATCTGAATCTTTTTCATCAATTTTCTCAAGAACATCCCGGACAAGATTATTAAACGCTGTGACCGCCGACTTCAGCCTTGAAAGCGCATTGAAAGTTCCGCTGAATTTCCGTGAAGAGCCTGCATGAATTCTTGCGCTGAAATCATCATCAAGCTCAAGCACTGCGGCCTGATCCAGCTCCAAAAGAGCGTCCTTTATTCCATTGACAAGAACTGGAGCGCGCTCCATGCAGTCATCAGCTGAAGAAAACGCGGCGGCCTGAACAAGAAATCCTGCGGCGGAGGTTCTAAACGTTCTGTATAAAAGATTCACCTGCTTCATGACCTTAAAGCGCGTTATGATTTCGCTGAAAAAGCTTGTCGCGCTGTCCTCAATTCCGTGGGCCTCGTCAAAAACTATCCGCCTGTACGGAGGCAGCACCGCGGCATTGTCATATCCGGCTCCGCCCATGCGGCTTTCAATGTCGGCAAACAGCAGATGGTGATTTACGATTATTATGTTCGCGCTGGCAGCCTCATTGCGCACTTTCATAACAAAGCAGCCTTCCCTGTACGGACATCGTCCACCCATGCAGGCATCGCTCTCGCTGTTCACCTTTGCCCAGACGTTTTCAGGCGGAAGAAACAAAAGATCCGACTTGCTTCCGGTCGAGGTTGTTTTTGACCATTCATTTATCTTGTCCAGGATTTCAGTCTCGTCGTTAAAAAGGCTCCTGTCATTCTCTGCTTCGGAAAGACGCCTGAGGCAGACATAATTCTGCCGGCCCTTTAAAAGAACTGCCTTTATTTTTTTCCCTATGAGCTTCTGCGCAAACGGAATATCTTTTTCAAAAAGCTGCTGCTGAAGATTTATAGTTCCTGTAGAAACAACAACACATTCCTTGTTCTTTACGGACCAAAGAATAGAAGGAATCAGATATGCAAAGCTTTTTCCAACTCCAGTGCCAGCCTCAAAAACGGCGATTTTTTCCGTGTTGAAAGAAGACGCTATTTTCCTTGAAAGGGAAATTTGAGCCGGCCGTTCCTCATAGTTTCCATAGGATTTTGCAAAAGGTCCCTGGCTCGAAAGAAAAAAAGCGGCGCCATCCTCGTCCAGAAGCTCAATTTTCCTAGGCTTTACAGGCTCTACAACGACATAAACCCTCAGAACCTCATTGTCTACTATATAAAAACCAAGCGATGTGTCTGAAGCGTTATACGCTATGTTCTGGTCCGCCGCGCTGGGAGAAAGATTTCCGCCCGGATGATTATGGATAATGACGTTTCCTTCTTTTGCGGCATTCTTATTTACAACAACGGAATTTTCATTTCCGCGCGCTCCCGTCTGAACAGAAACTACAATTCCGTCTGCGTTTATTTTTCCAGCCCAAAAAACTTCATTTCCATCAGCATCCTCAATATCGGAACGCATGGAGTCAATCACATCCTGGCTGAAACGTTTTAAAGCTTCCATAATCAAGCGGTATTTTAGATTGAAAGGAAAAAATATTCAACAAGCCGCGCTGAACCAAGCCGGACAGGATTAAAATCCTTAATGCGGAAAACGGGGCCAGTTCATGTGAAATAAATCACAATATTTTGCATAAACTGTTACAAATTTCACAAGAAAATTGAAAAATCAATAAAAACAGCCTGAAATAAAGATTTTTGATTTTATTAGTATTAACAGGTGATTTTTTTTGTACTATAATATAATTTGAATATCGCTGTCGCAGAAGGAATTTTTATTGAAATCTGTGCAGCGGCTTTTTTAAATTATTTGCACACAGGAGATATTTATGGCAAACAAAATCACCATCATTGGTGCCGGCCAGGTTGGCTCATCTATTGCTTATGCTCTTTGTCTTAAAAGCATTGCAACTGAAATCGTTATGATTGACATCGACAAGAACCGCGCTATGGGAGAAGCTTTGGATATCCGCCAGGGAACTCCATACATGAGTCCTGTAAATATCCATGACGGCTCTTATGAGGACGCAAAAGACTCAGACCTTGTAATTCTGACATCCGGAGTCGCACGCAAGCCTGGACAGTCACGCCTTGACCTTGCCCAGACAAATGTGAACATCACAAAGTCAATTATTCCTCAGATTGCAAAAGTTGCTCCAAACGCGATTTATATAATTGTTGCAAATCCTGTAGATATTCTTACATACCAGTTTGTAAAGACTTCTGGAATTCCTGCTGACCACATTATCGGAACAGGAACATTGCTTGACACTGCGCGCCTCCGCACAAAAATTGCCGATGTATACGGAATCGGCCAGCCAAATCTCCATGCCTATGTTTTCGGCGAGCACGGAGACTCTTCATTTGTTCCGTGGTCTTTGGTAAATGTAGCCTCAGTGCCTGTAGACTCATACTACGACAGTCTTAACGGAAAAGGAAAGGCAAAACCGGATCATGCGGAAATTGAAGACTTTGTCCGCAAGTCAGGCGGAATCATTATTTCAGCAAAAAAATGCACAAACTACGGAATTGGAGCTACAACAGCCCGTCTTTGCGAGATTATCAAGAATTCAAATGACTCTGTTACAATCGCATCTTCAATGCTCACAGGCGAGTATGGAATCAGCGATGTATGTCTTAGCATACTTACAGTTGTCGGCGGAAACGGAATCACAGGCCGCCTTGTAGCGCCTCTTACAGACAGCGAAATTGCACAGCTAAAGCACTCTGCTGACTGTCTCAAAGATGTAATCAAGCAGCTGGAGTTCTAAATGGAATACAGAATAGAACATGACAGCATGGGCGAAGTAAAAGTTCCTGCTGACAAGCTTTGGGGAGCGCAGACTGAACGCAGCCATGAAAATTTTCTCATTGGTGTCGGAATTGAAACAATGCCGCGTGAAATCACAAAGGCCTTTGGATACCTAAAAAAAGCGGCCGCGCTTGCAAACAACGCCCTCAAGCCAGAGAAGATGACAGATAAAAAGCTCAAGGCGATTGCACAGGCTTGCGATGAAGTTATTTCCGGCTCTCTGAATGAAAATTTTCCTTTGGTTGTATGGCAGACAGGCTCCGGCACACAGTCAAACATGAATACAAATGAAGTCATTGCAAACAGAGCAAACCAGATTGCTGGCGAAAAGCTTTGCCATCCGAATGACGACATAAACATGAGCCAGTCTTCAAACGACACATTTCCGACCGCAATGCACATTGCCGCCGTTGTTGAAGTTGAAGACAAGCTTTTTCCTGCAATCGATATGCTTGTTGAAACTTTCAAGAAGCTGGAGAAGGCAAACGAGGGAATTGTAAAGTCAGGCCGCACACACCTTCAGGATGCGGTTCCAATCCAGTTCTCTCAGGAAATTTCAGGCTGGAGGACATCCCTTGAGCGCGACAAGGAAATGCTTTCATCTTCCCTTCCATATCTCAAGCAGCTTGCTCTTGGCGGAACAGCGGTAGGAACAGGCCTGAATGCGCCGGACGGATTTGACACTCTTGTTGCAAAGAAAGTTTCTGAGCTCACAGGAAAGGACTTTATAACAGCTCCAAACAAATTCCATGCGCTGACTTCAAAAGACGAGATTACCTTTGCACATGGAGCGCTGAAGGCTCTTGCAGCAGACTTAATGAAGATTGCGAACGATGTAAGATGGCTTGCATCCGGACCAAGATGCGGCATTGGAGAAATCCATATTCCGGAAAATGAGCCGGGCTCTTCAATCATGCCAGGAAAAGTAAATCCTACGCAGTGCGAGGCGATGACAATGGTTGCTGTCCAGGTCATGGGAAATGACGCTGCTGTAGGAATGGCTGCCTCACAGGGCAACTTTGAGCTGAATGTCTTCATGCCGGTAATCGCATACAACTTCCTTCAGTCCGTAAGACTCCTTGCCGAAGTCATGGTCAGCTTCAACAAGAACTGCGCGGTTGGAATCACGGCAAACAAGGAAAAAATGCACTTCAACCTGTACAACTCGCTGATGCTTGTTACAGCCTTGAATCCATACATCGGATATGAAAACGCGGCAAAGACAAGCCACAAAGCTTACGAAGAGAATATTTCGCTTAAAGATGCCTGTGTCCAGCTCGGCTTCCTTACAGCTGAAAAATTTGACGAGGTTTTCCATCCAGAAGAAATGGCTGGCGTGAAAAAATAAAAATACCAGGCCTTAAGTTTTTTCTTAAGGCTTTTTAAAAATATCCTGCACTTAGGAGCAAAAGAATGAGTGACAACCAGACACACACACTGACTTATTCTTATTTTCCGGGCTGCACGCTGAAAAACAAAGCGAAGGATTTGGATTTATACGGCCGCTTAAGCGCACAGGCACTAGGCTTCAACCTTGAAGAAATTGAAGAGTGGCAGTGCTGCGGCGGTGTATATCCTACAGGCAAGAATGAAATTGCCTCAAAGCTTCCTTCTGTAAGAGCATTGGCGGCATCCAGGGATAAGAACCGGGCATTGGTAACATTGTGCTCAGCATGTTACAATGTAATCAAGCAGGTAAACAACGACCTGCAGAATGACGAGAATACAATTCTAAAAGTAAACAACTATCTCGCCCAGGACAACATTGAGTACCACGGGGAAACAGAAGTCCTTCACTTTCTTGAAGTTCTACGCGATGTAGTCGGATGGGACAATGTAAAAAAGGCCGTAAAAAATCCTTTCAAGGGAAAGAAAATCGGTGCCTATTATGGCTGCCTCTTGCTTCGTCCTGGAAAAGTCATGGAGTTTGACGACCCTGAAAACCCGAAAATTCTAGAGGATTTTATATCTGCAATCGGCGGAACTCCAGTAATTTATGCCCAGCGCAATGAATGCTGCGGCGCGTATGCGGCATTTGAGGATGAATCAATTCCTCAGAAAAGAGCGGCTTCAATTCTTGCCAATGCAGAGGATATGGGAGCGGATTTTCTTGTAACCAGCTGCCCTCTTTGCCGCTACAATCTCATCAAAAACAAGGGCTCTTCAAAGCTTGATGTTATCTATTTTACAGAACTTCTTGCAGAAGCTCTCGGTGTAAAAGATGCCGTAGCAAAGGAGGCTGTGAATGCTTGAGTCTGAAATTCAGAAATACAAGGAACTGATTCTTGAAACAAGCGGAGTCAATCCTAAAAAATGCATGGTCTGCGGAAAATGCTCCGGAACATGTCCTAACTATGATTCCATGGAATATCATCCGCACCAGTTTGTCCAGATGGTTGAAAACGGAGAAATTGAGCCGCTGCTAAAAAGCAAATCAATCTATACATGCCTGACCTGCTTTGCCTGCCTGGAGCGCTGTCCGCGCCAGGTGGAGCCAGCCAAGCTTATCGACGCTGTGCGAACTGTTGTAGAGCGTGAGCGCGGTCCGCTTCACCTTGATCCTGTCCAGGTTCCTGAAAAACTGGATGAAGAGACTCCGCAGCAGCTTTTAATGAGCGCATTCAGAAAGTACCGCAAATAGGAGCAGCAGCATGGAAAGAATTGGTGTTTTTGTATGTCACTGCGGCACTAACATCGCCGGAACAGTTGACGTAGCTAAGGTCGCAGAGGAACTTGGAAAAGTAAACGGTGTTGTTTTTTCAACGCACTACACTTATATGTGTTCTTCTGCCGGTCAGAAAATGATTGAGGACAAGATTCATGAGCTGAACCTTACAGGCGTAGTTCTCTGCTCTTGTTCTCCACGTATGCACGAAAAGACATTCCGCTCATGCGCCGAGCGCGCCGGACTGAATGCCTATAAAGTAGAAGTTGCAAATATCCGCGAGCAGTGCTCATGGGTTATGAAAGATATGGGCGACGCAACAGAAAAAGCCATCGCATTGGGCAAGGCCGCTGTTGCAAAAACCATCCTTGACACGCCTTTAATTGAAGGTGAGACTCCAATGACAAAGCGCGCGCTGGTAATCGGAGGCGGGATTGCTGGAATTACAGCGGCTCTCGATATTGCTGACGCAGGCTTCCCGGTAGATATAGTAGAAAAGGACTATACAGTCGGCGGAAAAATGGCAAAGCTTGACAAGACGTTCCCTACATTGGACTGCGCGTCTTGTATCGTTACTCCAAAAATGACAGAAGTAAGCCAGAATTCCAACATCCGGATTCTCTCATACTCTGAAGTTGCAGGTGTGAAAGGATACATCGGAAACTTCGAGGTTGACATCAAGCGCCATCCACGGTTTGTCGACGAGACAAAATGCACTGGATGCGGCGCCTGCATCGAGGCTTGTCCTAACAAGAAAGTTCCAAATGCCTTCAACTTGAATTTAAACAACCGCAAGGCGATTGATATTCCGTTTGCCCAGGCAGTTCCAAAAGTAGCTGCGATTTCCGCAGATTACTGTCTGCACATGAAGGCGATGAAGAACGGCAAGGACAATGTCTGCGGATTCTGTGAAAAAGCATGCGCGGCAGGAGCAATCAACTTCCACCAGGAAGAAACAATGCTCACTGAAAAATACGGCGCAATCATCGTTGCCACAGGCTATAATCCAATCAGCCTTGAAAAATTTGACGAATACGCCTACAGCCAGAGTCCGGATGTTGTATCATCTCTTGAATTCGAGCGTCTGTGCAATGCATCCGGTCCTACAAACGGCCATCTTCTCCGCCCTTCAGACGGAAAAGAGCCAAAGAACATTGTTTTTGTACAGTGCGTAGGAAGCCGCTGTTCCGCAGATTCATCAAAGGGCCATGAATACTGCTCAAAGATTTGCTGTATGTACACTGCAAAGCACGCAATCTTGACACGTGATCACTATCCTGACACAAACATCACTGTCTTCTATATTGATGTACGTACTCCAGGAAAGAATTTTGACGAATTCTACCGCCGTGCAGTTGAGCAGTACGGAGTTCACTACATCAAGGGACAGGTAGGAAAAGTTACTCCATTGTCAGACGGAACTCTTGATGTTCAGGGGTCGGATTTGATTTTGAACAGGCAGGTTCATATCAAGGCTGACATGGTTGTTCTTGCCGCATCAATCGAGGCTGACAAGTCGGCCCGTCCGCTTGCGACAATGCTTACAACTTCAATGGACAACAACGACTTCTTCCTTGAAGCCCACGCAAAGCTTCGTCCGGTAGAATCTCCGACCGCAGGAATTTTCCTTGCAGGATGCTGCCAGGGACCGAAAGATATTCCTGAAACAGTAGCCCAGTCTTCTGGCGCCGCTGCAAAGGCTATCTGCCTGCTTGTAAAAGACAAGCTCAAGAACAATCCTTGCACTGCAAATCCAAACGAAAATGCCTGCAACGGCTGCGGACAATGCGCAAACGTCTGTCCTTACGGCGCAATCTCTTATATAGAGAAGGATTTCCGCGGACCAAACAGAACTACAGTTACACGCCGTGTTTCTCAGGTAAACAAGGCTATGTGCCACGGTTGCGGCGCCTGTACAGTTGCTTGTCCATCAGGAGCTATGGATCTTCTGGGATTCAGCAATAAACAAATCTTGGCGGAGGTTGACTCAGTTCTCTAATCTGAGGAAGTAGACTATGGCTGAAAATAAAGAATGGGAACCAAGAATTGTTGCCTTCTGCTGCAACTGGTGCTCTTATGCAGGTGCAGACCTGGCTGGAAACAATCGTCTTGAATATCCAAAAAATGTAAAAATCATCCGTATTCCATGCTCTTGCCGCTTGAATCCTTTGTTCATTTTGCGCGCATTTCAGCGTGGAGCTGACGGTGTAATTTTGTGTGGATGCCACCCAGGTGACTGCCACTATTCAACAGGAAACTATTTTGCACGCCGCCGCATGACTTTGCTTTTCTCGATGCTTGACTATCTAGGAATCGACAAAGGCCGCACCCGTGTAGAATGGTGTTCCGCCGCCGAGGGAGTCCGCTTTGCAGGAATCATGAATGATTTTGTTGCTCAGATAAAGTCTCTTGGCGAGAACAAAAAGCTGGAGGATGTAAGATGCAAGACAAATTAATTGCCCGTGCTAAAGAATTACTTTCTGAAGGCAAAGTAAACAAGGTTGTAGGCTGGAAAAAAGGTCTTTTTGAGGATGATATTACTCCGGCTGTATTTGCAACCGCAGAAGAATTAGACAGAGATTTTGTCTTCAATAAATATTGCAAGGCGAATCTTTCAAAATATTTGGTTGGAATTACAAAGAACATTGAGATTGCAAAAAGCACAGTTCGAATGAACAACACAATGGCTAAGCAGCGCGATCCAAATGCCAAGGATGCTCCAATTCCTAGCGAGGTTGTGCTAGTATTTCTAAAGCCATCTGATACCTATTCATTCACACAGCTTCTAAAGGAAAGCCGCATTGCCCGTGGTGATGTTTATGCAGTCGGTGTTCCTTGCCAGGATACTCTTGACGGCAAGGAAGTCTGTGAGAACTGCGCTGGAAAAAAGCCTGTTTCATGCGACGAGTACATCGGAGTAGACCCGGAGGCGGAGCCAGCTTCAAACGCATCACGAATGGAGGCTGTAGAAAAGCTTGAGGCAATGTCAGCCGATGAACGCTACAACTTCTGGAGAAACGAATTCAGCAGATGTATCCGCTGCAACGCCTGCCGCAATGTATGCCCGGCATGTACATGTGAAAAATGCGTGTTCGACAACAACGCCCTTTACACAACACAAAAAGTCGCAGAAACAAGCTTTGAAGAAAGCCTGTTCCACATTGTCCGCGCGTGGCATGTCGCTGGCCGCTGCACTGACTGCGGAGAATGCTCAAGAGTTTGTCCTCAGAACATTCCGCTGTATCTTCTCAACCGCAAGTACATTAAGGACATTAATGAAATTTACGGCGAGTATCAGGCTGGAGCAGACATGGAGTCAAAACCTGCAATGCTTCGCTTTCAGGAGGATGATCCGGAGACAACAATTGTTTACGACAGATCAAAAGACGGAGGTAATGAATAATGCTTAGTATCGCAAAAGATAAAATCGATTCATTATTTGAGCTTATCGGCTCTAAACAGCCTTTGTACTTGCCTGTTGACAACAATTCAGGTAAAGCTGACTTCGCAAGATGGGAAAAAGGCGTAAAGCTTTCCGAAGCTTTAAAAACCACGCGCTCCGCAAAGGATTTTTTCTTTCCGAAGACAGAGCACATGGTAAGCTATGAAATGAATGGAAAAGAAGTAAAAGTTGTAGATCCGAGAAAGGAAATCGAAGACTTTGTAATCTTCGGTGTCCGGGCATGCGATGCAAGAGGATTTGAAGCAATCGACAACGTTTACTTGAACATGAATCCAGTTGACTCATATTACAAGAACCGCCGCGAGCATGGAACTGTAATCTGCCTTGCCTGCAACGAGCCTGCCAAAACTTGTTTTTGTCCGACATTCGGAATTGATGCCTCCCTTTCTGCGCCAAGCGGGGATGTAAGCTGCTGGCTTTCAGACGGAAAATATTATTTTGAGGCAAACACCGAAAAAGGAAAAGCTTTTGTCGAGAAAGCAAAATCTGTGCTTGCAGATGCCGACACAGCTTCTGTTGAAAACACAAAAAAGGATATCAAGGATAAGACTGGTTCTCTTCCTTTTGCCCATCTGGATCTTTCAAAGCTTCAGGGCAAAGATATGCTTAAGATTTTCAACTCAAAGGTCTGGGAAAAAGTTGCAGAGCCTTGCGTAGGATGCGGAACCTGCACCTACGTCTGCCCGACATGTATGTGCTTTGATGTCCGCGACTTTGCGACAGGCAATGGAGTCCGCCAGATTCGCTGCTGGGATTCGTGCATGTACAACGACTTTACCCAGATGGCGGCGGAAAACCCGCGCCACACCCAGAAGGAACGCTCACGCCAGCGCTTCATGCATAAGCTTATGTACTATCCTATGGCTCACGACGGAATGTTCAGCTGTGTCGGATGCGGACGCTGCGTAGAAAGCTGTCCTGTAAACATGAACATAGTCAAGGTTATAAAAGCCATTAACGAGAGTGATGATATCTAAGGAATGGAGGAACGAAATGGAAAACAACGAAAGCTTTATTCCTTATGTAGGAAAAATTATTGACATTAAACAGGAGACTCCTGATGTAAAAACTTTCAGTGTAGTCGGTCTTGATGGAAAAAAACTGTTCAACCATATTCCGGGACAGTGCGCGATGCTCATCGTTCCTGGAGTCGGAGAGTCAATGATTTCCATCACCTCCTCGCCTACTCTTGAAACCCACATGGAATTCTCCATCAAGAAGTGCGGATGCGTAACAGAATGGCTTCACAATGCGGAAATCGGGCAGGAAATCTGTCTGCGCGGACCTGTAGGCAATGGCTTCCCTGTGGAAGGCGCGCTTAAAGGAAAAGACATTCTTGTAATTGCCGGCGGTATTGGCATTGCGCCGGTTCACTCTGTAGTAAACTACATGATGGACAAGCGCGACAACTACGGCAAGATTCAGGTAATCTACGGAGCACGCTCAAAGGCTGATCTTGTCCGCCTTGATGAAATGCAGAACTCATGGATGAAACAGCCGAACTGCTCAATCGACATCACAATCGACCGCGCTGAAGATGGCTGGGATGGACACGTTGGATTTGTTCCGCCGTTTATCACAGAGCTCAAGCCTGATGCAGGCATGACTGTAATTATGTGTGGACCGCCAATTCTCATTCATATGTCATTGAAAATCCTGAAGGATCTCGGCTTTAAAGACAACCAGATCTTTACCACAATGGAAATGAGAATGAAATGTGGAATTGGAAAATGCGGAAGATGCAATATCGGTGACAAGTTTGTCTGCAAGGACGGACCGGTATTCAGTTTTGATCAGTTGGGTGAACTGCCACCTGAATATTAATTAATGAAGAGCCGGTCTTGCCCCTTCAGGGTTCTTAGAGGCAATTGCTTTAGGAATTCTGGAGGAAAGCCGGTTTTTTGGGGCAAAGCCCTAAGGAATGAATTATGTCAGAAACAAAACAAATGGCTACAATATACCTGTTCGGCAAAAAATATGAAGTGCCGGCAGAGCTTACAATTATGAATGCAATGGAATATGCCGGCTACCAGCTTAAAAGAGGCTGCGGATGCCGCAACGGATTCTGCGGAGCGTGCGCTACTATCTACCGCATCAAGGGCGAGAACCAGCTTCAGACCTGCCTTGCCTGCTCAAAGAAAGTTGAAAACGATATGTATATCGCAACGCTTCCATTCTTTCCTCTTGTAAAGCAGGTTTACGACTTGAACACAATGAAGCCGGAACAGGCTGTTATGATGCAGCTCTATCCAGAAATTTATTCATGTGTAGGATGCAATGCCTGCACAAGAGCCTGTCCTCAGAGCCTGAACACAATGCAGTACATTGCATACGCTCAGCGCGGTGATTTTGCAAAGTGCGCAGACCTTTCATTTGACTGCGTAATGTGCGGATGCTGCTCGTCAAGATGTCCTGCCGGAATCAGCCATCCTCAGGTTGCGGAGCTTGCACGCCGTCTGAACGGAAAATATATCCAGCCCCAGAGCCAGCACCTTATTGACCGCGTAAACGAAATCAACGAGGGAAAATGCGAGGAGCTTATTCAGAATCTCATGAAGAAGCCTTTAGCTGAAATCAAAGAGCTTTACAACAACCGCGAAATTGAAAAGTAAGACGGAGGAATAAAATGTACGGAAACGAATTAGACGAAGCAGCGAAAATCGTAGCTGCAAAACGCGAGGAAAACCTGAAATTTGAACATGCTCGTCTTACTGCTGATGAAAAAGACCAGCTTTTAAAGGAATATCATCCAGACCGCATCGCAAGCCAGTTTGAAGAGCTCAAGATTGGTCCGAACAAAGGCCAGAAGGCTCCTATTGAGCTTGCCGCAATGCTTCAGGCAAAACCAAGAATCGAGCCTGAGCACATCGACCTTGCGCACGTTGACTATGAAACTGATGTTCTTGTAATTGGCGGCGGCGGAGCGGGAACTTCTGCTGCAATCATGGCAAGCGAGGCCGGAGCAAAGGTTCTTCTTGCAACAAAGCTCCGCATAGGAGATGCAAACACAATGATGGCTGAAGGCGGAATTCAGGCGGCAGACAAACCGAACGATTCTCCAGCGCAGCACTACCTCGATGCATTTGGCGGCGGACACTTCGACGGAAAACCGGAGCTTGTTTACACTCTTGTAAACAAGGCGCCTTCTGTAATCAAATGGCTCAATGATCTTGGAGTTGAATTTGACAAGGAAGCCGACGGAACAATGGTTACAACACATGGAGGCGGAACAAGCCGCAAGCGTATGCATGCCTGCAAAGACTATTCAGGCGCAGAAATCATGCGCACACTCCGCGATGAAGTTCTTAACCGCCCGGACAAAATAACTGTTGTTGATTTTACAGCGGCAATTGAAATCATAAAGGACGACAAAGGAAACGCCTGCGGCGCAGTTCTTATGAACGTTGAAACAAATGAAGTCAGAATTGCAAAGGCGAAAGTTGTGATTATTGCAACTGGCGGCGCTGGACGCATGCACTACCAGGGATTCCCGACATCCAACCATTATGGCGCTACAGCAGACGGACTTGTCATGGCTTACCGCGCAGGCGCAAAGCTCTTGTATCAGGATTCGTTGCAGTATCATCCTACTGGTGCCGCATATCCAACTCAGATTCTTGGAAAGCTTGTTACAGAAAAAGTACGTTCGCTCGGCGCAAAGCTTATCAATAAAGACGGCGAGGTTTACATCCATCCGCTTGAAACCCGCGATGTAAACGCCTCTGGAATTATCAAGGAAGTGCGCAACGGACGCGGCGTTCACAATGACGTTCAGGATGCGGTTTGGCTTGACACTCCGATGATTGACATGATTCACGGCGAGGGCACAATCCTGAAATCTATTCCGGCAATGTACAATATGTTCATAAAGTACGGAATCGACATCCGCAAGGAACCGATTTTGGTTTACCCTACGCTTCACTATCAGAACGGCGGCGTTGAAATCGACAAGACTTGCCACACAAACATAAAGAATCTTCTTGTTGCCGGAGAAGCATCTGGCGGTGTTCACGGAACAAACCGCTTGATGGGCAACTCTTTGCTTGACGTAGTTGTATTCGGACGCGAAGCTGGAATTGAAGCCGGAAAAATCTTCAAGGACATTCAGCTTTCTGACTCTTCAAAGATGAACCTTGACCATGTAAAGGCATTTGAAAAAGAGCGCGACGCAGCAGGAATCAAGGGCGACGAAGTTTCCCCGAAACTCCTTCCGCATTACACACACGGAAACCCGGAATTTGAAAAGCCTTACTTCCCAGGCGCAAGCAAATAAAACCGTGTTGATGTAAAAAGCTCCGCCTTCAGTCTTAAAAGGATTGCGGGCGGAGTTTTTTGTTTCAGAAAGACTTGAGCTAATGAACTTGGTTATTTTCCGATATAAAATCCTTGTTTGCTATATCCTGCCATTTTTCATACATAATTTGGTAATTATCTTTGATAAATGCCTGGATTTTATTTACATCACGGTCATTAAGGCACCCTCTTTCCTGAAGAACAGAATCTCCGTTGCCCTTTACAAAGAATTTTGCAGAATATTCTTCAGTAAGTTTTGAATCACTTGCATGGACGTGCATCGCTTCAAGAATGCACTTTGATGTAAAATACAGATAATATCCACAAACTTTAAACGAAAAATACTTAGGCATGATTAAGCCTCCATGTATTTTGCATTGTCAAGATAATGTTTTTGCGCAATTGAAAATTCTATATCATCCATATTTGTTTCAATAAGAGAACCGTCATCAGATATTACTGCGGCACCGCTTCCGTTGTTCAAATTAAAAATATGCACACCGTCACTCTGTTTTTTATAGGCAAAACCACAGACAATCATATCAGCTTCATCGGAGATCTTATTTAAATCAGGCATATTTTACCTCCACAGATTTTATTGGATTCAAAAACTTATCTGGATTTATATATAGATTTCTTAAAATAGGACGCAAATCAATGTATTCTTCTTCTGAACCTTTGTTATGAGCATATTTTGCCATCACAACCAGATACCCGTCATCCCATTTTACAACACTTTCATATCGCTCCAATGAATACGGAGCCACAAACTTTAAGCGGGAATCACCGAAAGAAAAGATTGTATATGCACCATCGTTTGAAAGATATGCTGTTTGTGTATCCATAACAGCCTCCTTTGATAACAATATAACACATAAACTGAAGAAAAAAAACTGAAATTATCCGATTTTTTTTCTTTCAAAAATAAAAATGTCAAAGAACAAATTATCTATTTTATATTATTTACAGCAAGAAACTGTAAAAATAATACTTTCCAAAATTAGCATAGTATCAACTTGTTGACCGAGGATTTGAAAAACGAAGCGACTGACATTTTTGAGCGGCTCGGACTTGATTTGCCGACCGCAATCCGCGTGTTCTTGAAAAAGTCCGTGGAAGAAAGCGGAATTCCGTTTAATTTGAAGATTGATAAAAATAAAAAAGCATCGCTTAAACAAGGTCAAAAAGCATTTACGCAACTTAGAAAAGAAGCAAAAAAGAACGGACTGCAAGATATGAGCCTTGATGAAATTAATGCCGAAATCAAGGCGTATCGCCAAGAGCGACAAGCTACCCCTGCCATTGCGGAGGGAAAATAGAGAATGAAAATTTTTGCAGTTATTTACACAAACGTTTTTGTTTCGGCGTTGATAAAGTCGCACGAAGACTCGGCGACAGTAAAGATTCTTATGGAAGTTTTTAACAAAACAATTATTCCTGTTTACAGTAAAGAAATCATTGCAGAATATTCCGAAGTTCTTAGCAGAAATAAGTTCAAGAAGAAATTTACACCAGAAGCTAAAAACTTGCTGATAAAGGCGATTATTGACAACGGTGTTGAACTTTCCGGCATTGCAACCGAATAAAAGCCCACTGATCCAGACGATATTATTTTTTACGAAGTTACAATGGATTCTCGTCAGACAGACGAAACATTTCTTGTAACAGGCAACATAAAGGATTTTCCAATCAAGCCGTTCGTTGTTCGACCGGAAGAAATGATGAGGATTATAGAAGAGAGAAGGAAGAGATAAAAGATAAAAGGGAGATACTGATATTGTCGTTTTTTTTTCGAAGTTGGAGAAATAGTTTATCTTTGCAAATATGGAATGCAAGGTCATTTTATTATCCTTGAAATGCAGTTTGGTTTTATCTTAAAAAGAAAAAACACAATTTTTCGAATTAAACTAATTTTTGTTTCTTTAAAATTTTCTTTGTAAATTTTAAAATAATCATTGTATAAAGAATCACGAACTTTTACCTGTTCTATCTTGTCTTTAATTTTACCAGCATTGTAATATTGTTTTATAACAACTCTGCAATACATACTAAACGAAAGCGAAAATAACTCTTTAGAAGAGTGTTTTTTATAAAAAACTAACGGACTTTTCAATGCATCTAGCAAATTTTCATATTTAGAAAAACTCATTGTGCTAGACATTATGCTTCCACTTCTTTGACGGTAAAAATACAAAGGAATACTTGTTATATATATTCTTTTTGAATAATAAAAAAGTTTAAAAGTTGTGTATAAATCTTCAAAATATTTTCCTTTTGGATATTCAATGTTATTATTTAAAAATAAAGATTTTCTATACAATTTGTTCCAAGCAACAATATCTATATTTCTTCCTATTTTTGAATAGCAAAATTTCATTGCTTCTTTATTATTCAAAATCATAACAGAATCGTTATTTTTAAAATTAATCTTTGGTTCAGTTTCATCATAAAATCGTAAATAAGCACAACAAGAAATATCAACATTTTCTCTATCAAATCCATTTGCTAAAATTTCTATAAAACGTTCAGAAACAAAATCATCAGAATCTACAAAAACTATGTATTCAGCATTGGAAGTTTTAATTCCGACATTTCTTGCATCAGAAAGCCCACCATTAGTTTTGTGAATAACTCTTACAAAATCATATTTTTTTACAAATTCGTCACATAAAATTCCACTTTTATCTGTACTTCCGTCATCAACAAGTATTATTTCTAAATTTTTATAAGTTTGATTTACAAGAGTAGTGACACATTTTGAAATATAAGTTTCTACGTTATAAACAGGAACAACAACAGAAATTAAATCTTTCATATTTTTAGAACCTCGTTAAAAAAATCAAGAAATTCTTTTTTTACTTTTTCGGAAGAATATCTCATTGCGGTTTTTCTTGCATTTATCTTTATTTGCTGCTTTTTATTTTTATTAAAACAAATTGCTGTTGTAATTTTGAAGTTAAATCTTGTTCATTTGATTTTTTAAATACAATTGAATTATTTTCATTAACTGCATAAGTCATTATTCCTGCATTATTAGAAACTACACATAAAGTTTCGCAAGACATCGCTTCCAATCCAACCAAGCCAAGCGATTCCGATTCCGATTCCGAAGGAAAACAAAACACATCTAGCGAATTATAAAAATAGGTTAACTTTTTATGAGGTAGAAGTGGCATAAAAATAACTTTATCCGAAATATTTAAACTTTGAACAAGATTTCTTAAGCTATTTTCTTCACTTCCGTTTCCAACAATAAGCAACATATAATCAGACACATTTAATTTTGAAAAAGCCTTTATTAAAACATCACAGCCTTTTCCTTTTTCAAGTCTGGAAGCAAAACCAATATACTTTTTTGTTAGATTCAAATCTATTTTCTTTTTGCAAGTTGCAATGTCTAAAGATTTGAACAAATTAATATCAATTCCGCCAGATGGAGAAATGAATATTTTTTCTTCTGGAAAATTATATTCATTAGAAAGGCGATTTTTATAATAAGAAGATTGAGAAATAATAAAATCTGCTTGTTTTAGGAAGTTTTCTGATCTTTTTCTATTTTTTGAAAATTTTTCATATTGAAAAAACACGTCTTCTCCATGAATGTTCCCAACAACTTTTAAATTCGATTTAAAAAACTTTATAATTCGAACAGATAAGGCAGAATGAGAAATAAAATGAGCATAGATTAAATTGTAATTTCCGAAAAGTCCAAAAATTATACTTTTTATATAAAATAACATATAAGCGAAAAATTTTTTAAAAAAAGACTTTTGCTTAGTTATTTTTACAAGAGTAACATTATAATTATCAGAAAGCCAGTCATAAGTTTGTTTTACAAAAATACCGTAAGTCGGATTTAATTTTGAAGGATACATGTTTGTAAGAAGCAAAATGTGTTTCATTTATTTTTTTACCTCGATCTAAGAAAATAATATTTGCAAGAGAAAAGAAAAGTGCAACTTGAGAATTGAACCATATATGTCCAGAAGTTATACTTAGACAAAAATAAAGCAAATTAAAAATTGTAATTTTTTTATTTTTTCTATTTATATAAAGGCAATAACAGTAAAAGACAAATACCCCTAAAAAGAATATTAATCCGTAACTAAAGAAAGTATCAAAAAAATCAAGTTCAATTATTTTTCTAAAATTCAAAAAACCAAAACCAAAAAGAAATTCCCTAATGGAAAAATTTTTCTTATAAAATTCATAATGTGCATTTAAATCCAAATTTCTGCCAGACAAAAAAACAGAAATATAATTTCCTTTAAAAAGTTTTAATAGCCATTTTATTCTGTCTATTTGATACTGAAAAATTGGGGTTTGTAATAAGACATAAACTAGCACACTTATGCTAAGTGTTAATATAAATAACACAAAAAAACGTTTTCCCTTAGAAACATCTAAAAAACACCAAAGAATAAAGTATAATAAAACTGAAAATACAGAAACTTTTGTGCCAATTAAAAATCCAAAAAATAAAAAAACAATAGAAATTATGACCTTATTTTTAGGAGCTAAATTTATCCACAAAACATATATTGCAAATAATGTCGCTGCTAAAGCATTTCCATCATAAAAAAAGCCTTTTATTCCCAATGCAGATTCATTCTCATAGGTAGAACCTCCAAACCCTAACAAGCCAAGCAAAAGATTTATAAATAAGACAGAAGTATTAAATTTTATTATATTGAGAAATCTCTTAGGTTCTTTTTCATTTTGTTTTTTCAAATAAATAAAATAGGCGCCATTACAATTCTTAATAGCATTGCTAAAGAATCAGAAAAACTTGTATAACTATAAAAAAAATAAAATATTAAATTTATGGAAATTATTCCAAAGAAGAAACAATAGATAACTGTCCCTATATAACTTTTTAATGACAGAATCATCAATAACATAAGCAACATCTTGTAAGGCTGGCTGACACCAGGCAGACCTTTTATTCTCAAAAATCCCGTCATACAATCAACAAGCATATAACAGAGCAATAGCATATATATGAATAAATCAAGCTCCTTAAATATTTTATTTGCTTTTGTCACTTATTCACCTCTTTCCAAACTCTTGTAAAATATGCTCATAAAAGGTTCCGCTTAAATCAACATTTGATGTGTCAAACTTGTATGTAAGTTTGTGAAAAGCGCTCATTTGTTTTATTTCGTGCCATCGTTCTTCTGTGAACTTGTCAAAGAGCTCGCCCTGAAGAATATGCGGAGGAAGATTTGAGTAACGAGGAACTGCTTTTATTATCTGCGGGAATTTCTCGCACACCATTGTAAAAAATAAATGGTAGATAAAGTTGTGGCAGAGAAAATTATTCTCTTTCCAATACAAAAGCAAAAGGTCTCGTACTATACAAAGGCTCGGCTCTTCTTTTTCAGCAGAAATAAACCAACTTGAAAGACAAATCGCTTCATCTCCTCGTCCAAAGTTTTGGAAAAAAAACAGCGGCTTAAAAAAAATTCCATTAGGTATATTTCCTGTAACAAGAACAGTTGAATCCATCCAAATTCCGCCGTGTTCTATAAGAAGACACGTTCTAAGAATATCGCTGAATTGCGTACGCGGAATTATTCCTTGTTCGTATTTTTGTTTTATATAGGGTGGAACACTTATTAAACTCCACATATTTTTTTCAGTAACAATTTTAACTTCATAGTCTGGCATATTAAAGCGAATTGAATTAAGACAGGCTCGGCAAAAAGAGGGAGCGTTTTCTTCGCCTTGAAGCCAGCACCACCAGATAACTTTTGGAACAAATTCGTTTTTCAAAACTTCCGGATTTTGAAAACTATTCAAAATCTTACAGTACTTTCTTTTTAGATACACATACCATTTCCAGTTTAAAATTCTATTGCTCTGCTCTTTGTTAAAATTTTTCTTGCTGAATATATACAAAAACGAAACGTATGCATCTAAAATCCCCTTATGCAAAATATTTAATATTTTCTTTTGCAATGCTCTTTTTTCTGGATGCAATTGCTTGTAAGCAATCATTTTGATTACAATATTTTTAATTTTCATTTTTGTTTCCTTTTATTTTTTCTTTAATCATTTTTTTTACTTCATAAAAACTTTGAACTTTAAAAATCACAGAAAGCAGAATATAAACTGCAACTCCGCAGAAAATTTGCAATGATAAAACAAAAAAAATGTTCAATGTTATTATTCCCACAAAATAAACAGGAATCGCCATCAAGCTCGCCAATAGCACATTTGAAAATAAATCAGAAATTTGCTCCCATAATGTGTAGCCTAAAAGTCTTCTGTTAGGAAAATAATTTATAAGGCACGCAGCAAATCCGTAGATTACTGCTCCCCAAGCCATTGCAATCGGACTTATGAACATGCTGATTATAACCGTAACAAGAAAAAGCGGTTTTTTTA
Organism: uncultured Treponema sp.; assembly: GCA_964607295.1. Taxonomy (GTDB): domain Bacteria; phylum Spirochaetota; class Spirochaetia; order Treponematales; family Treponemataceae; genus Treponema_D. The sequence goes on from CAZSJX010000004.1 coordinate 144,766, forward strand.
TAAACTCAAGAATCAGAACAATGTCGCTCCGTCCGCTTGCTTTTATTGCCTGCATATTAATAGAAGAAATTATTGAAGTAATATTAGAGAGACATAAAATACTTACAAATGGAATTGATTTCCTCCATTTTTCTCCGTACAAAAGAAAAATAACTTTATCTGCAACAACAGCAAGTCCAATCAAAAATGGCGAAAGCACATAACTTCCAAGTTTTATAGAATGACGAACAGCATTTTTTAGTTTAGTTTTATCGTTTTGAAAAGTGCTTAATGCTGGAAACAATACGGATTCAAGAGTTGTTGTTATATTGCTGGTGATTAAAACAGGCAATACATCACCACGGTTGTAAAAAGCAAGGTCGCTTGCCGAATACTTTACGCCAAGCACAAGCTGCCGAAGTTTATCAAAAAACTCCCCTAAAAGACTTGCAGATGCAAGTTTCCAGCCGTAAGAAAAAAGCGTTTTAAATCGCTGGAAGGAAAACTCTAATTTTGGACACCATTCAACTGTAATAAAAAGCACAATTGTATCGATTGCAGGATTCACAAGAATCTGAGCGACCAATGCCCATACACCAAATCCTTTTAGAGCCATTACTATTCCGACAACTGCGGAAATTATTGTGCCTATTATTGTCGCGAAAAAGAATTTTTTAAAAATCATTTTTCGTGAAACATACGCCTGTTGAACAGAATTAATCGCCGTAATAAAAAACTTAATTTCCATTACACGGAAAATAAGAGTAACGTCATTGTTTTTGTAAAGTTTTGCAATTAAAGGAGCAAACATAAAAAGTACAATGTATAAAAGAAAAGCTATCAGAATGCTAGAGTAGAACATCGAAGAAAAATCAAGTCTGTCGGCATTTTTTTTTTGAATAAGAGAATTAGAAAGTCCACCTGTAATGAGCGAGTCAATGATTGCAATAAAAACATTTACGAGGGCAATCATGCCGTAATCTTCTGGAAGCAAAATGCGGGCAAGCACAACGGTTACAACAAACGTTACAATTTGCGCACATATTCGCTCCGCTAACCGCCAGAAAAAACCTGAAATTGTTTTTTGTTTTATTTCTGATGTTGTGTATTCCATATTTGTCATTTAGTTTTATGATTCTCCGTTTTTCTCTAAAATCCAATTTGCAACACGCTCGCTTGCATTGCCGTCTTCGTAAGTTCCAATTTCCTTTTTAAAATCTAAAACTTTTTGTAAATAAGATTCATAGTCAAAGTTTAGAATATTTTTTTCAAGTTCTTCGTTATTTTTTGCAATAGAAAATGGTATTTCATTTAAATTAATTAGAAATCCGCGCTCTTTTTCATAATCAGAAAAATCTGTTGCATAAATAAATCCAGGCTTGCCAGTGAGCATAAAGTCATAAATAATTGAAGAATAGTCGGTTATCAAAACGTCAGAAATACACAAAAGCTCCATACCATCACTATAATGTGAAAAGTTTTTTACATAGCTAGGAAGATTTGCCACATCAACCTCCGCCATATTTGGATGAAGCCGTAATATAATTTTCCATTCGCCAGAAAATTTTTCTTCAAGTGATTTTTTAAGTTTTGTAAAATCAAGTTTGTAGCTTTCAAGTGAATGAGAATTGCGAAAAGTAGGTGCATAAATGCAGATTTTTTTTCCTTCAAAACCAAGCTTGTTTTTTATTTCAACTATTTTATCTCTGTCGAAAAGAATATCTGAACGAGGACAACCTGATTTTAAGATTTCACCAGAATACCAGAAAGAGTTTTTATGAAAATTATACATCTGCTCGCTTCCGCAAGTAATTAAATCAATTTGGCTTGAATCTTTTATTGCATTTTTTACATATTGCTTTGAAAGTTCATTTTCTGAATCTTTTTCTGACTTTTTTGTTCCAATCGAAGCGTGCCAAGTTTGGATGTAAAACTGATTTTTACGCTTATTAATATGAACAAAAGGACGATAATCGATAATCCAAAATTTTGAGCTTGCTAACGAAACTAAATGCTTGAATGAATAAAGCGGAACTGTTTTTACAAATGTTGGAAAGCCTGATTGTTTACATTTTTCTTTGTCATAAGCAAAGAAGATTTCATATTCTGGATGATTTTTATGAAGTCTCTCTGCAATATATTTTGGATTATCACCATAACTTGAACCTGCAAAATGGTCACAAAAAATTCTCTTTCGCTTTATTTTTATAAAAGGTAGCAACAGATTAAAAAGTTTGTAAACTTTTTTAGATATAAAAACATATCTAAAAAAATGAGTTCGAAAAATGCCTTTTTTTTGATACTCCATTATTTTTTTTATAAAACTCATTTTTCTTCCTTATTTGTAATATTCAATCTCTTTTCGTTCTTGGGATAATCAGACAAATTAAAAGTTTCTTGACTTCTGATTTTCATTTTTTTCCTCTCATAGCCTCAATCGTCTTTCTGATTCCATCCTCGATTCCAATCTGTGCTTTCCAGCCAAGTGCCTCAAGTTTTTCAGTTGAAAACACAGCCTTAGTGACAGGAGTTGTTACGCCTCCAAAACCGTCATCAGGAATGTCAAAAACAATTTTTCTTCCAGATTGGCTTGCAATAATCTCAGCAAATTCTTTTATAGAAAGATTTGAATTAAAGTTCGCAACATTGTATGCTTCGCAGTTTTCACCTCTTAAAAGTATACAGAGTAAAGCATCCGCACAGTCGTAAGAATAAATCCACGAACGGAATTGCTCGGCCTTGCTTTTTAGGACAATATTTTCTCCATTCAGAACATTGCGGATAAACTGTGCATAAACACGATTGTCTTCTTCTGAAAAATTAGGTCCATATACATGACACGGACGTGCAATAGATACATTTATCCCATATTCCCTAGCATAGCTCACACACAAAGTTTCTGAAGCTCGCTTGGCAATCGGATAGCACGAACGATAATTGAGCGGATTGACGTATCCTGAATAGTCTTCTGTAAAAATTCTACCATCTCCCTCGCCATAGATTTCACCAGAAGAAACATAAACAAATTTCTTTAGACCATGTTCTTTCCCATAGTCGAGAAGATTTTTTACTCCAAGAATGTTCGATTCCATAACTTCTACTGGCTTTTGAGAATAAAGAAGAGGCGAAGAAGCACCAGCTGAATCTATGATGAAATCAAATTTTTCATCAAATGAAAATTGTTTTGTAACATCAAATTTGAGAAAATGGAAACATGAATTATTTTTGTATTTAAAAAAAAGTTTTTCAGCACGAACAGAGTCTCTGCCTGCTGCGTAAACTTGTAATCTACTGATTTTAAGAGACATCAACAAATCTATAAAAGCACTACCAATCACTCCAGTTGCACCTGTTATCAGTACGGATTTACCCTCAAGCTTTGTAAAATCACAGTCCAAGTCAGGAATGCTTTTCATGCCCTGATAATAAAGTCTATTCATTTCGGAATTTACTTCAACCATCCGTCTTTCTCCATCTTCAGATATGCCTTAAAAATTTCAAGGTTATCTTTAGTCGTAAGCTTTATGTTCCTGTCGGAGCCTGAAGCAAAATGCAGTGTTTCACCCAAATCTACCATCATTGTATTTGTATATGACGACGATTCGACTCCAATATTCTCATCAAATGCCTTTTTATACGCCCAGACCAGTTTGTTATATTTGTATGCCTGTGGAGTTGAAACCCGACGCAATGTATCACGTGGAATGTATTTGTTTGTAGTTTTTTCATCGGTCTTGACAAAAATCTGCTCATTATAAGGCATTGAACTAACCGCATTTCCAAACTCATAACATTTTGCAATGACATCAGAAAGAACAGAATCATCGACAAGCGGACGAACACCATCATGAATTATGATGATATCATCGTTTTTTGCAGTCTTAATTCCCATAACTCCGTTTCTGATTGATTCTTGTGCCGATGAACCATTATTAAAAATATCTTTTAATTTTGTAATTCCAAATTGCTTTGAATACGCACGTAAAATATCTTGCCAGCCTTCAAGACATACGACATAAATTTCATCAATATTCGGATGCTTCTGAAAAGCTTCGAGTGTATATATAATTACCGGCTTATCATATACATTTATAAACTGTTTAGGTATGTCCTGCCCCATACGGTTTCCTGTTCCGCCCGCAATAATTAATGCTATATTCATTTTTATGTTCTCCTATATTTTGTCCTATATTTTGGCAAAATAAAGCGCAAGAAGACAAACAATAAGCAAAGAGTAAAATCCAATTTCTGTAATAGAAAACAATGCTTTGAAATAACAGATTTTGCAGCAATCATTTCCAACATTCGTATTCATTGAAAAAAATCTTATTTTTTTAGATTCATTGTCCTCTAGCACTTTGTTATAGAGATGTCTAAATTTTCTTTCCTGCCACAAATAATAAGAATCAAGGAGCATAAAGATAAATACAGGAAAGATTGAAATCAAGATAAACAATTTATTTTCTTTGTTTGCATAAATTGCCAGCAATGCAGATACAATTGCAACCATCCAGCCTTTTATCATAAATGAATTCTGATTCATCCTTGTTATGATATTTTGAATAAATTCCAGATATTTTATTTTTACCTCATCCATGACAAACTCCTTGTATTTTCAAAAGCAGTTTTTATTTTATAACTTGCTTCGATTACTTCCTCATCAATTATTTTACTCATCCAACTTTCTCTCTCTTGCTAAAGCAAACCTTACATTCCTAGTAAATCAATCCTCGCATAATTACTTAAGTAATATTCCATTTCCTGCGCAAGTAAGAATCTAGTTCCTACGCAAGCAATGCTTTCTTTCCTTGCCAAGCAACTTCCCATTAACACTTAAGTGATATCACCTATTTCACTTAAACAACAAAGAAAGCCTCACTTGACAGAAAACAGCGAATCAACTTCAGTACGGCTGGAAATTTTCTCCCCATCACATTCATCTACTTCATCCCTCATCATTTCTCTGCACGAATCAAAAACCACCTGCCCGGTCCCGTCCGTCAGAGCGCGTTCAACCAGACTCCTGCGGATTTCCTCGCCGCCGAGCCACACGCTTTTCTCGCCGGCTGAAAGCGCTGATTCAGTGCATATATATAGAAGAATATAGTCAGTTTTTTGCGATTTCAGACGTTCAAGAGTAAACGAAAGTAGTGCTTCGGAAACGCCGTTCGGGAAAACCGTGATTTCTTTTTCCTGCCAGCCGCCGCCTTCTGCGCTGACAAGGAAACTGTGCATTTCGTTTATTTTTTTCTGAGTGAAGCCAAGCGGAGCGCTTCCGCAAAGAACTGCGTGTCGGGTCAAAACAAATCCTCTCTTTAAAATACATCAATTGACATATCACCTTTAATTATATGCAGATTGAACGATAAAATCAATAAGAAAACACATCAATTGATATAATCTGATTATGAATTCATTCAGAGAAAATCTTAGAAATGAACTTGATTTTCAAGGCCTCACCGTGAAGGAGCTTTCCGCGAAAACTGGAATTATAAAGGGAACTCTGGACAATTATCTTGGCATAAGAGCTTCGATTCCGCCGGCGGATATTGCGGTGAAAATTGCAAAAGCCCTGAATGTTTCTGTAGAATTTCTTGTGACAGGAAAAGAACGAAAAGAAAATCAAAGCAGCACATCGCTTGTTTCTGTAAGCGCCGAGGAAAAAAATCTGCTGAATGACTTAAACTCAATTCCGCAGGACATTCAAAAAACTTTCAAAACTCTTCTGCACCAGACAGCAGAATCCATTGTGAATTCAAAAAAATAAATCTGCATACAAAACTTTCTGGAAACGCAGTATTTTGAAACAGAACAAATAAAAAAACTAAAAAATAATAAAAATCCAAACAAAGCTATTGACATAAAAGATTCCATAGTATATAGTAGTTTCATCGCTTGATTAACCGCAAGTTGATTATCTGCTGCTTTAGCTCAGTTGGTAGAGCACGTGATTTGTAATCTCGGGGTCGTGGGTCCAAGTCCTACAAGCAGCTTGAGTCGGGGAGTTTCCCGAGTGGTCAAAGGGGGCAGACTGTAAATCTGTTGGTTTTCCTTCGTAGGTTCGAATCCTTCACTCCCCATGCAGGCACTAAGTTTTCTTAGTGTCTTTTTTTATTTTAAATATCCATAAAACATTCAGGCTTTGTTGCAAAATCCAAGGAAAATAATAACCGGTACGCTTTTTTTTACTGCCCCGCTCCGCTAACGAATAAAAAAGCCTCATGCAATGCAAAAGCACGGCACAAGGCTTTTAAAAACAATTTTTACTGTGCTACAGAATGAATCAGCCTACAGTTACAGAAACTTCAACCTGCTTTGCGCCGCTGTCGGCAACAACTGTGGTTCCGTTCGCCTTTCCGCCAGAAACAACCTCGACTTTTACATCTCCGTCGTTCTTGTTGTTTTGTACACTGATTATGTATTCAACTCCGCGGAATTTGCGCGTCATCTTGGCTGTCTTTACATGCTCAGGAAGACGAGGCTCAACAACAAGGCCCTCATAGCTTGGACGCAGACCGCAAAGATACTGGCTCAAAGCAACAAAGTTCCACGCGGCTGTTCCTGTAAGCCAAGAGTTCTTTGCCTCTCCTTCACGGCGGGCTTCTTTTCCTGCTACCATCTGGCTGTAAACATAAGGCTCTGTGCGGTGGATTTCAGAGAATTCCTCGACGTAGGCAGGCGCAATCTTCTTGTAGTGCTCAAAAGCGTCCTGAGGGCGGCCGTTCACAACTTCTCCGATAATTACCCACGGATTGTTATGGCAGAAAATTCCTCCGTTCTCTTTGTATCCAGGCGGATAAGAAGAAACCTCGCCAAGCTCAATATGATAGTCCTGATATGCAGGCCAGCAGATTACAATTCCGTACTTAGAGTCAAGATACTTCTTTACGCTGTCAAGAGACTTCTTCGGATAGCCCTTGTCTTTTCCGACTTTCGCCATTGTTCCGAATCCCTGGGACTCAATAAAGATTTTTCCATCCTTACATTCATGTGAGCCAATCTTGTTTCCGGCATCATCATAGGCGCGGACATACCATTCTCCGTCCCAGCCAGCTGTGCAGATAGCCTCCTCCATTTTCTTGGCGGCTTCTTCTGCAAATTTAGCTTCCTCTTCATCTCCCTGAAGACGGCACATCGCGGCATAGTCAGGAGTTACATATACAAACATTTCCGCAATCATGACAGACTCAGCATTCTTGCCTTCCTTGTTTGTACATGTCTGGAACGAGTCATTCGGGTTCATGCTGAAGCAGTTAAGGTTCAGGCAGTCATTCCAGTCGGCGCGTCCGATAAGCGGAAGTCCGTGCGGTCCCATGTGAGTTGTGATGTAGCGGTATGAGCGCTTGAGATGCTCGTACATCGTCGCCTTGTTTGTCTCGCTGTTGTCAAAAGGAACCATCTCGTTGAGGAAATCCTTGTCTCCAGTCTCGCAAATATAGCGTCCTACGCCAAGAACAAGCCAAAGCGGGTCATCATTGAAGTTGGAGCCGATGTCCGCGTTTCCACGTTTTGTAAGCGGCTGGAACTGATGGTAAGCAGAGCCGTCCTCAAACTGTGTAGCCGCCACATCAAACAGGCGCTCACGGATTCTTGAGTTAGGAAGCTGGTGCGCAGCTCCAAGCATATCCTGGGAAGTATCACGGAATCCCATTCCGCGTCCGATTCCGCTTTCAAAGTAAGATGCGGATCTCGCAAAGTTGTATGTAACAACACACTGATACTGGTTCCAAAGAGCCATGCGGTCAAGCTTCTCATCGCCAGTCTTAAGGGTAAAGTGAGAAAGAATTTCGTCCCAGAATTCCTTCAGAACATTGAATTCTTTTTCTACTTTTTCCTTTGTGCTGAATCTTTCCTGAATTTCGTAGGCCTTTTCTTTGTTGATGATTCCACTAGCAGTATTTGTGCGGAGAAGGCCGTCTTTCGCCTTGTCAGTCCACTTTTTATCCTGGTCGTTCTCAACATATCCAAGAACAAAGACAAAAGTTTTTTCCTCGCCGGACTTGAGGTCAACATTCAGGCGGTGGGAGGCAATCGGGCTCCAGCCGTCTGCAACAGAGTTTCCGCTTTTTCCTTCCATTACAGTCTTTGGCCTGGAAAGAGGATTGTAAAGTCCGAGCCAAGTCTCGCGGTCTGTGTCGAATCCGTCAACAGGAGCATTTACAGAATAGAATGTAAAGTGGTTGCGGCGCTCACGGTACTCTGTTTTATGGTAAATCACGCTGCCTTCAATCTCAACTTCTCCGGTAGAAAAGTTTCTCTGGAAGTTCTGGCAGTCGTCAGAAGCATTGTAAAGACACCACTCAATGAATGACACAAGCGAAAGTTTTTTTTCAGACTTGCCCTCATTTTTGAGAGTAACCATTTCAACTTCGCAGTTAACGCCGTTAGGAACCATGCAAAGAACCTGGGCGGAAACATCATTTTTCTTAGAAGCGAATTTTGTATATCCGAATCCATGGCGGCATTCATAGCTGTCAAGAGGAGTCTGAGTCGGCTGCCATGCCGGATTCCAGACAGTGTCTCCGTCCTTGATATAGAAATAACGCCCGTTAGAGTCAAGAGGAATGTCGTTGTAGCGGTAGCGTGTCAGGCGGCGCAACCGTGCGTCTGTATAAAAGGCATAACCACCGGCTGTATTGGAAATAAGAGAGAAGAACTTCTCGTTTCCAAGGTAGTTAATCCAAGGGTAAGGTGTCTGCGGAGTTTCAATGACGTATTCCCTGTTTACATCATCATAGTGTCCAAATTTCATAACTTTTCCTTCTATTAGTTAATCTAAAACTTTTGCCGTCCAAACTGGATAGAAAAATTTCAGCAAATTCTATCATGCTGTATATCAAAAGTCAAAGGGATTTTTTTTCAATATTATTGTTTTTTTCCTCGCAGTTGAATATAATTGTAGTATATGAAGACGAAGTTTTTATTTACACTTTTATTGGCAGCAATGATTCCTGCGGCAATGCACGCAAAAGACGCAGTTGACTACGAGAAGCTTGCAAGACAGGGATCAGAAGAAGAAATCCGGCAGGCTTTTAAAGAGAACAGAGATCTTTACATGCAGGTGTTCGGAGAAGAAAGAGAGACGTTTCTTATGCTTGCGCTAAAAAACGACAGGGACATTGGAATCATAAATCTCTGTCTTGAAAAGGAATCAAATCCAAACGCAAAGACAAAGGAAGGGAAAACTCCGCTGATGTACGCAGCCCAGTATTCATCGAATCCGGACACAGTAGACCTTGTTTCCAAGTACGGAATTGTCCTGAAGCGCAGCCGAAACGCAAGAATTCTGCAGAAAGATAAAAGCGGAATGGACTCGTTCGCATACGCAAGAATGAACCACGAATACGGCGTTTACCAAAAGCTTTCAGAAGGAGCCGAAGATCCGCAGGGGCTTTACATTCCAGAGCCGCCAGCACAGGAAGAGACTCCGGAAACAGCGCAAAATCCAGAGCAGACAAATTCAGCTGAAGCCGGGCTCGAAGAAGAAAACAATTCAGGCTCAGAAGTTAAAGAAAATGAAAAGCAGGCTGAAATCCAGCAGTATGCAAGCGCATTTCTTTTAGACTACGCAGAAGACGAAGACAAGCAGACAGAGCTTCCTGCCGACAGAAATGAATTTATAGAAAATCCGAACGCTGCGGATAAAAATGGAGTTACGCTTCTTATGAAAGCCGCAAAGGCCGGAAACGACTGGGATGTGAACCTTCTTCTCAAAAGCGGCGCGGACGTGAATCTAAGGGACAAGGACGGCTGGACAGCCCTTATGTACGCAGTAAGATATCAGAACAACTTGAATATTCTCAATATGCTTATTGAAAATGCGGCATATATCCGCGTAAGGAACAAATTTAACGCCACTCCGCTTCTAATGGCTGCTGACTACTCTCAGAATCCGGAGATAATCTCGATTCTCCTAAAAAACAGAAGTGTTTCCGAGGACGAGGTTTTCAGGGCATTCATTTTTGCAATAACAGGAAATTCCGTCTCAGACCATATCCGCGAGGCAAAGATAAATCTGTTCCTAAACATGGGAATTCCGCTGAACCGCCTGTGGAAGGGCCAGACTCCGCTGATGTACGCAGCGCAATACGGAAAATCAACATTGATTTTAAAGCAGCTCATGGACGCAGGCGCAGATCCGGCATTGCAGGATGAGAACGGGAAAACAGCCTTTGACTATGCAAAGTCAAACAAGAATCTTGCCCACGATGACACATACTGGCTGCTTAACGGAGCAAACTAGAGATGAGAATAACAGGCGGAAAGCTGAGAGGCCGTGTAACAGAAACTCCTTATGGAAAAATGGCGATCCGTCCTGCCATGGACAAAATGAGGGAATCTGTCTTCAGCATAATCGGATTCTCCCTTGAAGGAAAATCTTTTCTTGATTTGTTCAGCGGCTCAGGAACAATTGCGCTGGAGGCTGTCTCGCACGGCGCATCCCAGGTAACGCTCTGTGAAATGGACAAGTCAAAGGCAAAGACGATTCTCAAGAACGTAAAAATGTCCGAGGAAGTCGGTGTCCGCATAAACTGCCGCTTTATGGCTGTTGAGCTTTTTCTGAAGAGGTGCAAGGATAAATTCGACTACATATTCATGGATCCGCCTTTTCCGTATAGATTCAGAAAAGAGCTTGTTGAGACAGCCGGCGCAAGAGAGCTTCTTTCAAGGAACGGACAGCTTCTAATCCACTACCCTGCTGAAGATCCGCTTCCAGATAGAATAGGAAACCTCGTGCTTTCAGACAAAAGAATCTATGGCCGATCAATTGTAAATTTCTACAAGTACGAAGAAAAAAGCGAAAATGCAGACTGACAGTCTTTTAAACCATTGCTTGACAAATCAAAATAACAAGTTACAATTAAAATTGTATTTTATTAAGGTAAAAAGTCAATGACAGGCAATTTCAAAAATCAGGCCGGCGCAAAGCCAGAAGAGGCGAAATTCATAAAGACTTCAGAGCTGCCTCTGGACGGACTTTCAGACCAGCAGAAAGTAGCTCTCAACAGGAAAGCCAATGCGCTGTTCAATGAAGGCAAAATTGAAATGGCGAAAAGAATTTTCATTGCCACAGGATACTCCGATGGACTTTCCAGAATTGGAGACAGCTACAGCAAGAACAAAAAATATTTAGATGCGCTGAAAATGTATATGCTTGCCCACAACAAAAGAAAAAGCGAACCTATTATAGAAAAGATATCGCAGACTGTGTCTGTCATGTTAAAAAGCTAAGAGAGGTAAAAAATGGCTGATGAATTGAAACCCGAAGAATTCACTTTTTCGCAGGCACAGGAATTCAACAAGGAAGACAGCGCAGCGGCAATAAGCGAGCTTTCTAAAAAAGGGTATCAGTACTTAAAGGACAACAGCACAAAAGAAGCGATAGAAGCTTTCAGCCAGATTCTTAGCATAGAAGAAAACAACAATTACGCGCTTGTGGGGCTTGGCGACAGCGAGCGCAAGCAGTGCCACTTCAAGGAAGCGATAGAGCATTACTCAAAATGCCTTTCATTCTATCCGGGGAACAACTATGCCCTGTTCGGACTCGCAGACTGCTACAAGGCAATAAATCAGTACAAGAAGGCCATAGAAATATGGGAGCAGTATCTTGTACATGACGACAGGAATATAACCGTTTTAACAAGAGTGGCCGACGCGTGCAGGAAAATAAAGGATTTTAAAAAATCAAAGGCTCTTTACCTGAAAGTGCTCGACATGGAGGAAAACAATGCGTACGCGCTGATTGGTCTTGGCCATCTTCACTATGATTTCAAAGAATACAAGGATGCGCTTTTTTACTGGACACGGATGCTTGAAGCGAATCCTTCGCACGTGGACATAAGAGTTCTCACTTCAATCGGAAACTGCCATAGAAAAATCAAGACATTTGAAAAAGGCCTCCCCTATTTTGAAAGAGCGCTTGAGCTTGACCCAAACAATTTTTATGCGCTGTTTGGAATTGCGGACTGCTACAGAGGAATGAACCAGCAGTTCCGCTCAATCGGCTATTGGAATAAAATTCTAGAGATTGATCCAAAAAACAAGGTTATACTCACACGCGCAGGCGACGCATACAGAAACACAGGCGACTATGCCACGGCCACAGAATACTACAACAGGGCAATGGATATAGACTTTGACATCTACGCAGCGCTGGGACTTGCGCTTATATGCAAGGGCGAAGGAAAATTCAAGGAAGCCGCGGACAGGCTTGCACAGCTTGTAAACGGAGACCCAAAGAACTACCGTCTCTACATTGATCTGGCAGACTGCTATCTAAAAATGGACAACAAGAAAGAAGCGCTGGAAACACTTCGCTCTTTTCAAAAGCTTGGAATGAAGAACCAGGCAGTATCTGACTTCATAGACCAAATTCAAGAAAGCTGATTATAATTATTATGGAAAAAAAAGTTTCAATTTCAGGGCTTTTCCCTGAGGAAATAGCAGAATTGCTGCATCTGTCGCCGGCTTTCCGCGCAAAGCAAATCTATGAATGGTTTTCAAAAGGCGCAGAAACATTTGAGCAGATGACAAACATAGACAAGGCAACTAGAAAATTCCTTGAGGAAAATGCGCTCCTGCGCTCATCCAGAGTGACGAAAGCTTTAAAGGACACAGACGGAACAATAAAGCTCCAGATAACACTTTCGGACGGACTTGCAATAGAGACAGTTCTTTTAACAGACAAAGAAGGCAGAAAGACAGCCTGCGTAAGCTGCCAGGCAGGATGCGCGATGGGATGCGCCTTTTGCCAGACAGGGCGGCTTGGACTTGGACGGAACCTTACGGCCGGAGAAATTGTTGAAGAATTTTTCTTTATGGAAAAAGAGGCTGGAACCTTGGACAACATAGTCTTTATGGGAATGGGAGAACCTCTTCAGAATCTGGATGCAATAAGGAAAGCCGTGGCGATTTTAACAGACAAAAAAGGAAGATGCCTAAGCCCAAGACGAATAACATTAAGCACCTGCGGACTTATAAACGGAATTTATGACCTTGCAGAGAACGGCCCATTTGTAAGGCTTGCAGTCTCATTAACTACAGCCGATCCTGCTCTTCGGGAACAGCTTATGCCAGCCGCAAGGGGAAATCCTTTGCCTGAACTAAAGAAAGCAATAAAGTTTTATTCGGAGAAAACAGGAAAACGAATAACACTGGAAGCTGCCCTTCTCTCAGGTCAGAACACTGGAGCAGAAAGCGCAAAAAGAATGATAGAATTTGCCGCCGGCCTTGATGCATATATAAATCTCATTCCATGGAATCCTGTGCAAGGATTGCAATTTAAGACTCCTTCAAGGAATGAATGTGAAGAATTTGTGAGAATTCTTGAAAGAGCAAAGCTTAAAGTAAACTTAAGAATTAAGCGCGGAGCTAAAATTGGAGGCGCATGCGGACAATTAGGCCGTTCTGTATCATCTGAATCATAAATTTGCTTGAAAAAAAATATAAACCCTATTATAATAATTCCGTATTTAAAATTTTGCTAGGAGACAAAAATGCAGAAAAAGATTTATGTTACAGGAATGGATGATGATGCAGCGGCAGCAAAAGTTGATGCAGCTGTAAAAGCAGTCGCAGGTGTTACAAATGTAGTCTCTTCAGCAGCAAAATGCCAGGTTTGCGTTGACTTTGATGAAGGAACAGCTGGAATTGAGGACGCAATAAATGCAGCCATCAATTCTACTGGAGTTATAGCTCTCGGCTAGTTTTATATGAAAATTACAGTTCTCGATGGAAACGCATTGAATCCAGGAGATCTTTCATGGTCTCCGCTAGAACAGCTTGGGGAAACCGTAGTTTTTCCAAGAACAGAGGATTCTCTAGTTGCAGAGAGAATCGGCGACAGTGATGCAATCCTTCTAAATAAAATAAACATAACGGAAGAAATACTCAGAAAATGTCCGAAGTTGAAATATATTGGAGTTCAGGCAACAGGATACAATGTAATAGATTTAGCAGCCTGCCGGAAGCATGGTGTTACAGTAACAAATGTTCCATCCTACAGCACCGCGGGAGTCGCGCAGCTCGTATTCGCCTTTATAAGTGAATTCGCATGCCGCACTCAGCTTCATTCAGACAGCGTGATGTCCGGAGACTGGACACGATGCCCGGACTTCTGCTACTGGAAGGTTCCGCTGATTGAACTTGAGGGAAAAACACTCGGTATTTTTGGATATGGAAGCATAGGCTCCAGAGTTGCAAGAATAGCCGAGGCTTACGGAATGAAAGTTATCGTTTGCACAAGGACGCCAAAGCCAGAAATAAAAAATCCGGTTGACATTTCAACATTGTTCAATGAGTCCGACTTTATCACCCTTCATGCGCCATTGACAGAAAAAACAAGAAATGTAGTGAACAAAACAACGCTTTCCTTAATGAAAAATACTGCATTTTTAATAAACACAGCCAGAGGTCCGCTTGTAGACGAACAGGATGTAAGGGATTTTCTTGACAAAGAAAAAATCGCGGGATATGCGGCAGACGTTGTAAGCGAGGAGCCTATGAAAAAAGACAATCCTCTGCTAGGCGCAAAAAACTGCATAATAACCCCGCATATCGCATGGGCCGCTACAGAGACAAGGCAAAGACTTCTGAACATTGTGGTAGAAAACCTGAAATGCTTTATCAGCGGAAAACCACAAAATGTTGTTTCATAAAAGCATATTGACAATTTTATTTCTACTTAATAAACTTTAAATATACTAAAGTTTATTAATAAAGAGGAATTTCTATGGGAAAAAACATTGCACAGAAGATTTTTTCATCACATCTGGTTGAATCTCCTTTTGAGGGAACAAACATTCTTAAGCTTGACAGAGTTTTCTGCCATGAAATCACAACTCCAATCGCAATCAATGACCTGGTTGAACGGAACAAGGACCGTGTTTTTGACAGCACAAAAATCAAGGCTGTCATAGACCATGTAACACCTGCGAAAGACAGCAAATGCGCAATGCAGGAGAAAATTCTACGCGACTGGGCAAGGCGCAATGATATAAAGGATTTCTTTGATATTGGCGCAAACGGTGTATGCCATGCAATTTTTCCAGAGAAGGGATTTGTACGTCCGGGATTTACAGTAATCATGGGAGACAGCCACACTTGCACGCACGGAGCATTTGGAGCGTTTGCCGCCGGTGTCGGAACAACAGATCTGGAAGTCGGAATATTAAAAGGCGTGTGTTCGTTCCGTGAGCCAAAAGCTATAAAATTTATTTTAAACGGAAAACTCAAGGACGGAGTATTCGCAAAAGATGTTATTCTTTTTCTCATCGGACAGATTGGAGTAAACGGAGCAACAAACTGTGTCGCAGAATTCACAGGTCCTATCGTTGACAATATGTCAATGGAAGAGAGAATGACAATTTGCAACATGGCAGTCGAGGCTGGAGCAACAAGCGGAATTTGTTTTCCTGACATGACAACAGTAGAATACTTGTGGCCGTTTATCAAGGATGAATTTGAGTCAAAAGAGGCAGCGCTTAAAGAATACAGCAAATGGATTGATGACGAGGATGCGGAATATGAAAAAATCTACACATTCGACTTGTCAAGCCTGGAGCCAGTATGCACAGTTGAGTATAAGCCTGACCAGATAAAAAAAGTCTCAGAAATGAAAGGAACAAAGGTCGATCAGGTTTATATCGGCTCATGCACAAACGGCAGAATAAGTGATCTCCGTGTCGCTGCGGAAATTCTCAAAGGACATAAAATAGCAGACGGCGTACGAGGAATTGTAAGCCCTGCTACTCCGCTCGTATATAAAATGGCGCTTGAGGAAGGCATCATAAAAATTTTCATGGACGCAGGATTCTGTGTTACAAACCCAACTTGCGGAGCCTGCCTTGGAATGAGCAACGGAGTTCTTGCAGAAGGAGAAGTCTGCGCCTCTACAACAAACAGAAACTTCAATGGCCGCATGGGCAAAGGCGGAATGGTACATCTTATGAGTCCAGCAACAGCCGCAGCAACAGCCATTGCAGGAACAATCACTAATTCATGCTTTTTTAAAGGCTGAAAAATAAACAAAGAAGAGGAAAAAAATGAAACAGTTTGGTGGACAAGTTTTATTCTTGGATCGCTCAGATATTAATACTGACGAAATAATTCCTGCAAAGTATCTCACAGAAAACACAAAGCAGGCGCTCCAGCCGTATCTTCTTGAGGACTTGAAGCTTGAAGGCTTCAACCCAAAGACTGATGTTCTGGGCAAAAAAGTCATCATAACACGTGAGAATTTTGGATGCGGCTCCAGCCGTGAACACGCTCCATGGGCGCTGGAAGTAAACGGAATTTACTGTGTAATTGCAGTAAATTTTGCCCGCATTTTCCGCCAGAATATGTACAACTGCGGTCTCCTTGCGCTTGATATGAGCAAAAAAGATATTGATGATATGTTCAGAACTTTTGCAGACAAGGACACAGAATGTAAAATCGAGCAGAAGGAGGACGGCACATGGAAAGTAAAACTCATTGCCGGCTCTCTTTCAAAAAGCTACCCTTTCAAGCTTGAGGGATTTGAAAAAGCCCTTGTTGAAAATGAAGGCTGGATTGGATACGCTGATAAAAAATATTAACAGACAATCCTTCAAGTAAATCCTTAGCTGCTCTGGAATCAGACCAGGGCAGTTTTTTTTTATTCCCCGCACCATCAAGCTGAAATAAAATATAACAAAAGTACGTTTTTTCATATCAAAAAGCTTCAAAAATCATAATTTATATAATAATTAAAATATTTATTGACAGATAGAAAGAAAGGATATATATTCCTTAGTAGTAAAACTGTTACTACTAACAGCACTCTACAAGGAGAAATATGCCAGACACAATTATTGAAACACTTGGAGCCCTTGGTTTTTCAAAAATGGAATCTCTTGTTTACTGCGCTCTTGTTCCAGAAGAAAAGATGGGCGGATACCAGATTGCAAAAAAAATAAACGCGCAGCGTCCTTCAGTGTATTCCGCACTGGAAAATCTTTTAAAGAAAGGATGCATAACTAGCATTCCCGGTTCTACTGCAGAATACCAGGCTGTGCCGCCAGATATTTTAATTGACGAAATTTCACAAAAATATTCAGACAATGCCGCAAAAGCAAAGGACATGCTAAAAAGGCTGAATTCACACATATCAACACAGGAGCGGTTTGTAAACATTGAAGGAAAAACAAAACTTATATCTTTTGTAAACAAGCTTATTTCAGCTGCGAAAAAGGAAATTGTATTCAACTGCTCAATGCCGCTAGAATACTTCAAGGACTCCTTGCTTGCAGCTGCGAAGAAAAAAGTTCGAATAGTTTTATTCAGCTGGAAAAACTTGGACACGCTTGGCATTCCGCTTGAATTTTTCTGCGGATTTGACGGAACTGACTGCTGCCCGGAACAGAGAATACTTTTGGTTTCGGATATGGCGCACAGCATAGTAGGAAGCAACGACAGATCAGTTTTTTTTCCGCACAGGCCGCATCATAAAATTCAAAGGCTTCCAGACGGAGAAAACGACTTCCTGGGAATGACAAGCGACAACAGGCTGATTGTGAATCTTATTTCCGAGCATATTCACTTTGACATTTACCTGCAGAAGCTAAGAAAGAAATTCAACAGCGATATTATTTCCAAGGATATTTGCATCGGAACATTAATGGAGAGAGGTATTTAAAATGAAAAAAGAAAACAAAGAATTTTTTAACAACTTAATTTCAATTGCAGTTCCTATTTCACTTCAGAATTTAATCCAGTCGTGCTTAGGAATGATAGACCAAATTATGATTGGGCAGCTAGGCTCAAAAACAGTTGCCGCAGTAAGCCTTGCAGGAAGACCCTGCTTTGTAATGCTTTTCGCTCTAGGAGGAATTGCAGCCGCAAGTTCAATATTCGCATCTCAATATGAAGGCGCAAAAGATTCCAGCAAGCATGCAAATGTAATGAGAGCTTCAGTTTTATCAGCATTGGCAGTTTCGTTTGTTTTTTTCATATTTTCACTTTTCACACCTGAGTTAGTCCTTTCATTTTTTACAAGAGACACAGAAGTTATTTCAATAGGAAAAAACTATTTGAGAATAAATTCCATAAGCTATTTTGCTCTTGCAATCATAAGCTGCTGTTCTGCAATGCTAAGAAGCACTGGCTTTGCAAAAACTCCGCTTATAACAGGATTTATTTCTGTTGCAATAAACACAATTCTCAATGCAATCATGATTTTTGGACTTTTAGGATTTCCGGCGCTTGGTTCAGACGGAGCCGCAATTGCAACTGTAATTTCTATATTAGTTCAATGCGCAATTCTCATTATTTTTATGATAAGAAAAAAACATCCTGCAAACATGAAAGCTGTTCTACTATGCAAAAATAGCTTTTCATTCCTGAAAGTATTTTTTATAACTGCTCTCCCTGCAATAGGAAACGAGCTTTTATGGGCATTAGGAGACGCAGGCTACAGCGCAATATATGGGCACATGGGAACAGCCGAGCTTGCGGCAATTACGTTAACCTTTCCTGTACAAGGGTTAACAATCGGATTCTTTAGCGGACTTTCAGCAGCCACAGGAATTCTCATAGGAAATGAACTTGGTTCAAACAATTTTGACAAAGGCTACAGGCTCGCATGGAAGTTTATAAAAATCTGTGTTGCAGGATGCGCCGCAATAGGAATTTTAATTTTTATATTTGCTCCAATATACATAAATTTTTACAATGTAGAGCCTCAAGTCCAGAAATATGCAAAACATCTTTTATGGATATTTTCATTCTATCTATGGATAAAAGTCTGCAACATGATAATCGGGAGCGGAATTCTTAGAAGCGGCGGAAAAACAAAATTCACTTTGTTCCTGGACGTCCTTGGAACTTACGGAATAGGACTTCCGCTTGGACTTTTGGGCGCATTGGTATTTAAGCTTGACATCACAAAAGTTTACGCTCTTCTTTCTGTTGAAGAAATTGTCAGGCTTATAATCGGCACTGCAAGAGTAAGAAGCAGAAAATGGATAGACAATATTACACAAAAAAAATAATTAGCAAGAATGGAGAAAAAAAATGATTAGAAGATTTTTTGCAATTGCAATGATTCTTGTTATAGGAGTTTCAGCTATGCCCGCAGAAAACAAAAAGCAGACAAAACAGGGAACTATACTTCACTGCTGGTGCTGGTCGTTCAAGACAATCGAAGAGAACATTGAAAGAATTTCCGAAGCCGGATTTACGGCAATACAGACATCTCCAGCAAACGAATGCTTTAAAGGCGACAATGGCGGACTAGAAATCATGAGTACAAAAAACGGAAAGTGGTATTATCACTATCAGCCCACAGACTGGAAAATCGGCAACTATCAGCTTGGAACAAGAGATGATTTTACTCGTATGTGCGCAAAGGCAAAAAAATACGGAATTGCAGTAATCGTTGATGTTGTTCCAAACCACACGACAACACACAAGGATAAAATCTCACAAAGCTTTATTGAGGCTGTAGGCGGAATGGAAAAAATGTACCACAAGAATTCTGACCATACAATCAGAAGCATGGCAAACCGCAGAGAAGTTACAAGCGCAATGCTCGGAGGACTTCCAGACATAAACACAGAAAATCCGCTCTTTCAGGAATATTTTATGAACTATATAAATGACCTCATTGACTGCGGCGCAGACGGTTTCAGATTCGACACAGCAAAGCACATTGCCCTCCCCGACGACCCCGTAGATCCAGCTTCAAAAGAAAACGACTTCTGGCCGGTTTTCACAGGAAAAAAAGCGATAAATGGAAAAGCTCTAAAAAACGCAGATGAACTTTTTATTTATGGCGAAGTTCTCCAAGAAGGAGCATCAAGAGAAGACGCATACGGAAAACTTTTTCCTGTAACAGCAAGCAACTATGGAAAGCTTTTAAGAAGCGCCCTGAAGAACGAAAAACTAAATGCAAGAGGTATTGCTGACTTCAAAAACGCAGCCTCGCCAGAGGTTGTAACGTGGGTTGAAAGCCATGACACGTATGCAAATGAAGGCGAGTCGGCGTTTCTTACAAACTTTATGATCCGCGCAGGCTGGGCAGTCATAGCCGCAAGAAAGGACGGAACTCCATTGTTTTTCAGCCGGCCAAAAGGAAAAGAATCCGTTCAGTTTCCATCTGAATCAAAGATTGGAGAAAGCGGAAATGATGAATATTTCAGTCCGGAAGTTTCTGCTGTGAATAAATTCAGAATTGCAATGCAAGGCGAGAATGAAGAATTCATCAATGGAGAAAATTCTGGAGTTCTAATTATAAAGCGCGGAGAAAAGGGATGCGTAATTATAAACTTAAACAACAAACCATCCAATGTGCAAGTTGAAATAAAGCTTCCAAAGGGAACCTATATCGACAAGGCAAACAAAACAAAATTCGTATCCAAAAATCACATTCTAAAAGGCAGAATAAAACCAAAGTCAATTTGCGTAGTTTATCGCTAAACTGTGAATTAAGACTATAAAACTAAAGTGACTTTTTATTGGAGGCATTAAGATGGTAAAGAGATTTGTATTCGGAGAACCGTTTGACACAGAAGCTGTGAAAGTGAAGCCGGAAATCTGCAAGGAAAAAATTCCGTATTTTGAAAACAAGGGAAACAGATTCTCGCTTTCAATGGACAGCAGCGACATTGTATACGGACTTGGAGAAAACGTACGAGGCATAAACAAGCGGGGATTTATTTATGAAAGCTTCTGCACAGATCAGCCTGAGCATAATGAAAACAAGCGTTCATTATATGGCGCCCATAATTTTTTTATTGTATCCGGCAGAGAAAAAAACTTTGGAGTATTTTTTGACAGTCCTGGAAAAATCACATTTGACATCGGAGCAACAAATTATTCAATGATTGAAATCACCGTGGAAAACCCGGGATACGAACTTTATATAATAGAAAACCCAACGCTAGAATTAATCATAAGAGAATTCAGAACTTTGATAGGCAGAAGCTACATTCCTCCAAGATGGGCGTTTGGAATAGGACAATCACGCTGGGGATATAACTGCGAAGAGGATATAAAGTCAGTCGCAGAGAACTACAGAAAAAACAACATTCCACTGGACATGATTTATCTTGACATAGATTACATGGACAAGTTCAAGGACTTTACAATCAACAATAATGCATTTCCAAATTTCAAGGATTTTGTTTCCGGCATGAAAAAAAATTCCATACGCATTATTCCAATCATTGATGCGGGTATAAAAATTGAAGACGGATTTGAAATTTACGAAGAAGGAAAATCATTCAACTATTTTTGCAAGGATAAAGATGGGAAGGATTTTGCAGCAGGAGTCTGGCCGGGAAAATGCTGCTTTCCTGACTTTATAAATCCAGAGGCGCGAAAATGGTTCGGAATGAAATATAAATTTCTTACAGACCAAGGCATCGAAGGCTTCTGGAATGACATGAACGAGCCTGCCCTTTTTTACTCTGAAAAAAATCTTGAAAAAGTTTTTTCTGAAATAAATGAAATGAAAAAGGACAACATCGGCTTAAAGGAAAATTTTGCATTGAAAGACGCAGTTTTGAATCTTGCAAATAACGAAAATGACTACAAAAGCTTTTACCACTGCAAGGATGGAAAAAAATTCCGCAACTATGATATTCATAATATTTATGGATACAACATGACAAGAGCCGCTTACGAAGCATTTGAAAAAATTTCCCCAGAAAAAAGAATGCTAATCTTTTCAAGGTCTTCCAGCATAGGCGCCCATAGATACGGCGGAATTTGGATGGGAGACAATATGTCAAGATGGAGCCATATTCTTTTGAATTTAAAAATGCTTCCTTCTCTTAATATGTGCGGATTTCTATACACGGGCGCAGATTTAGGCGGATTCGGAGAGAACACAACAGAAGACCTTCTTTTGCGTTGGTATTCCCTTGGAATTTTCATGCCGTTGCTAAGGAATCATTCTGCATTAGGAACACGGGAACAAGAGCCTTTTAGATTCAATGACAGCATAGAAAAATTCAGAAATATCCTTAGGCTGCGATACAGGCTTCTCCCTTACATCTACAGCGAGTTTATGAAAGCCGCGCTGCAGGGAACAATGTACGCAAGTCCGCTTGGGTTCTTATGGCCGGAAGACGAAGACGCAAGAAGAACAGAGGATCAGCTTATGATTGGAGAAAGCATTATGATTGCTCCAGTCTATGAGCAGAACGCATCAGGCCGCCACGTCTACCTTCCGGAAGAAATGAAACTTATAAAATTCACAAGCAGTGAAAGCTATGAGGAAAAAATAATTCCGCCGGGACACAATTTTATCCATGTTGAACTGAACGAGGTTGCGCTCTTCATTCGTAAAGGCCATATTCTGCCTCTTGCGGACAGCGCGGAATCTGTTGAAAAAATCAACCTTGAAAACCTGAAAATTCTAAGCTTTGCAGAAAAAAACGCAGGCTATGCTCTCTACACTGATGACGGAGAATGTAGAAATCCAAGCCTGAATGAAAACTTAAAGACTATAAGAGCATAAGGACAGGTGCCGGTATGCAGACCATCTACATATCGGCATAAGTCTGAACCGCATCCTCCAAATGCTCAATTTTTATTCCGGCTTCGGAAAACATTTTCATTGAATCTTCCTCGTCATGGTAGTGCTTTTCACAGACGACTCTTTTTATTCCGCAGTTTATAATAAGCATAGCGCACGTTCTGCATGGAGTCATTTTGCAATATACGGTCGCTCCGTCAATTGAAATTCCTCTTTTTGCGGCCTGGCAGATAGCATTCTGTTCCGCATGTACAGTTCTTACACAATGCTGGGTAACAGAGCCATCCGCATGAATCATTTTCCGCATAAGATGTCCGGCCTCGTCGCAATGAGCAAGCCCGGCAGGACTTCCAACATAGCCTGTAACAAGAATCTGATTGTCCTTTGCGATTACACATCCGCTTCTTCCGCGGTCGCAGGTGGCGCGCTTTGCAATTGTACGGGCGACTTCCATAAAATACTCATCCCATGTCGGACGCATATATTTTTTAATTTCTTCACTCATACAAAAAAGCTACCATAAATTTTGAAAAAAAAAAAGACTGGTTAAAAAACCAGCCTTTTTCAGATTAATTCACAATCCTATATAGCTTTTATTGCAAGCGCGAAAATAAAGACTACAGCAAGAATCCAAGTAACAACTGGGATTTCCTTTGCTTTCTTTCCGGCAAGCTTTGAAATTACATAAGCAATCATTCCGAATGCGATTCCCTTTGAAATAGAATATCCAAACGGCATTACAATGATTGTAATGAATGCAGGAATTCCATCTGTAATATCAGCAAAGTTGATTTTAGAGACAGACTGCATCATAAGGAATCCTACAAAAATCAACGCAGGAGCTGTAGCGCAAGAAGGAACAAGAGCAAACAAAGGTGTAAAGAACAAAGCAAGAAGGAAGAAGAAAGCTGTAACTACAGAAGCAAGACCAGTACGTGCGCCGGCTGCAACTCCGGAAGAAGATTCAACAAAAGAAGTTACAGTTGAAGTTCCAAGACAAGCTCCGGCCACAGTTCCAATAGCATCAGCAAGAAGCGCTCCCTTTGCATTCTGGACATTGCCCTTCTCATCAACAAGATTTGCCTGCTCAGCAACGCCCATCAAAGTTCCGATTGTATCAAAAATATCTGTAAACAGGAACGTAAAGAACACACCGAAGAATTTCAAGGAAAGAACGCCTGCCCACTCAAACTTAAAGAGGAACGGAGCGCTAGGAACTGAAACCGGGCTAAAATTCTCTGGAACAGATGTAACACCAAAAGGAATTCCAATAACTGTTGTAGCGGCAATGCCAATGAGAATTGCTCCAGGAATCTTTAGAATATAGAGAACAATTGTAATTACAAGGCCGATGATTGCAACCGCGGCAGTAGCATGGTTCATGTCGATTGAATTGAACCCGATGATTGTTCCGTTTGCAGAAGTTACAATTCCAGCATTGTTAAGTCCAATAAGAGCAATGAAAAGTCCGATACCAACAGCAACAGCTTTTTTCATAGTTGAAGGAATTGAATTTATAATCGCCTCGCGCACGCCAAAGAATGAAAGCAGAATGAAAAGAACGCCTTCAATTAAAACAGCAGTAAGCGCAAACCAAGGAGAGCAGCCCATCTGTCCGCAGACTGTGTAAGTAAAGAACGCGTTAAGCCCCATTCCGGAAGCAAGCGCGACAGGCATATTTGCAAGAAACGCCATTATAAGAGTTGCAATAGCAGCTGAAACAGCAGTCGCAGTAAATACACCGCCAAAATTCATTCCAGCGATTGAGCCCAACATTCCCGGGTTGACAGCGAGAATATAAGACATTGCAAGGAAAGTTGTAATACCGCCAATAATTTCGCGGCTTACAGTAGACCCTTTCTCCTTGATTTTAAAAAATTTCTCCATAAGAAATTTCCTCCAAAAATATGATTCTAGCATTTATTATATCACAAAACAAAAAAATCATACAATCATTTACATAAACTTATTATATACCCCTAATTTAAAGTTACTATAATTTGATATAAAAAATAACTAACAGTCGAGATGCGTCTGCTAAAACATTCCGACATTTGCTTGCCTCGGCAGGCGCACTGACATTGCCATCTAAGCTTATAAACAGTAAAATTTAATATTACAACTGCCGTGATTTTTGATTTTAGCAACATAGCGTTGTTTATTGAATAAATTCGTGCCGTGTGGTATTCTTATTTTTATGGCAGAATATATACGCGCGCGCAGCGACGATCAGAAGGAAGAGCGGCTCAACCAGATAAAAGAGGCTGCGGAATCACTTTTTAACCAGATTCCGTACACAGAAATTACTCTTACCACAATTGCTGAAAAACTTACCTGGTCGCGGGCGAACCTTTACAAATATGTTGCCACAAAAGAGGAGATTTTCCTGGAGCTTTCCGCGCAAAAAATGGCGGCGTATTACAGTGCGCTCATTTCTGCTTTTCCGGAGGGAAATAAATATTCGCCGGAAGTTATTTCCGAGGTCTGGGCAGGAATTTTAAACGCAAATCAGGATTATCTTCGGTATGTTTCCTATTTGAATCCGATTGTTGAAACAAATGTTACAGTTGACCGTCTTGCCGCGTTCAAGAAAAAATACTACGAATTCGCATGGCCTTTGCGCGACCGTCTGGCGGAAATGCTTTCAATTTCCAAGGAAGATGCGTTCAAACTTCAGCTGAATGTTTTGATGTTCGCCGCGACTTCCGCCGTAAGCTGCTATAAAAATCCGCTGATTCAGGAAGCCCTGAAAAAAATCGACGTTGTTCCGCCGAAAATTGATTTCTACGCAGATATGCGCGACTTTGTTCTGATGCGCGTAAAATGGATTTCATAAAGATGGCAGCACTATTTTTATAAAACAAAAAATCTTCTATAATTTTGCAGAAGACCGAATATTCAGTTTCAGCAAAATCACAAGGCTCAGACAAGACTTATGGAAAAAAAAGAACGCGCACAAAACAACAGAACTTTAACTTTGCAGCCGGAAGAAATTCCCGCGCTAAAAAGCCGCCTGCTCACTGAAAAAAATATTGCGCCCGGCGCGGACATTGTGAACCGCACAATCAACGGCGACGTCCTGAAAATGCTTGAATTCGTTCCTGAAAATTTCGCCGACCTTATAATAATCGACCCTCCGTACAATCTTTCAAAAAATTTCAACGGAATGAAATTCAATTCCCGCCCGGAAAGCAGCTACGAGGAATATCTTTCAATGTGGCTTCCGGAAGTCTGCAAAAAACTCAAATCCAGCGGCTCGCTTTACTTATGCGGCGACTGGAAATGCACCTCATCGCTGCAGCGCGCGCTTGAAAAAGAACTTTTTGTAATGAACAGAATCACCTGGCAGCGTGAAAAGGGCCGCGGAGCAAAATTCAACTGGAAAAACGGAATGGAAGACATCTGGTTCGCCGTAAAAAATCCGGACGAATATTATTTCAACGTTGAAGCCGTAAAAATGAAGCGAAAAGTTCTTGCGCCCTACAAGGAAAGCGGAAAACCGAAAGACTGGAGCGAAAACGACGAAGGAAAATTCCGTCTGACCTGCCCTTCAAATTTCTGGGACGACATTTCAGTTCCATTCTGGTCAATGCCGGAAAACACCGACCATCCAACGCAAAAGCCCGAAAAACTTTACGCAAAACTGATTCTTGCAAGCTCGCGCCCCGGCGATATTGTTTTCGACCCGTTTCTTGGAAGCGGCACAGCAAGCGTAACGGCAAAAAAACTCGGGCGGCGTTTCTGCGGAATTGAACAGAACGAAGAATACTGCCTTCTTGCCGAAAAACGCCTTCTTCTTGCGGAAACAGACAAAACAATCCAGGGCTACAGCGGCGGCGTTTTCTGGGAGCGCAACACGCGGCAGGAACAAAACTGAAAAATCAAAAACGAACAAAAATCGAGACTCCACAGCCCGAATAAAATTTGCCGCTTCTGCAAAGAATACTGAACAAATCTTGTAAAAAATAAGAAACGTTTTGTTCCTAAATTACAAAATAAATATTGACAAGTAACCTTTTCTTTATTACATTTTATATAAGTTACAAAACGAAACTTATATATCGAGGTGTTGATAGAATGTATTTGGAAAAAATTGACTCACCGGCAGACCTAAAAAAACTTTCACTTGAAGAAATGAACGCGCTCGCAGGAGAAATGCGAGAAGCCCTTTTCAACAGGCTTACAAAAATCGGCGGACATTTCGGGCCGAACTTTGGAATGGTGGAGGCAACAATCGCGCTTCACTACGTTTTCAACTCTCCTACAGACAAAATTGTTTTCGACGTTTCGCACCAGAGCTACCCGCACAAACTTCTTACAGGAAGAAAAGCCGGCTACCTTGACGACGCGCATTTTTCAGAAGATTCAGGCTACACAAACCCGGAAGAAAGCGAGCATGACTTTTTCAACGTTGGACACACTTCAACTTCAATTGCGCTCGCGCTGGGACTTGCAAAAGGACGCGATGTTCTTGGCAAAAATGAAAACATCATCGCGGTAATCGGCGACGGCTCGCTTTCCGGCGGAGAAGCCCTTGAAGCGTTAAGCGCGGCCGGCTCAGAACTGAATTCAAATTTCATAATAATCGTGAACGACAACGAAATGGCAATCGCTGAAAACCACGGCGGAATCTATAAAAATCTGAAGGAACTGCGCGATTCAAACGGAAAATCACCCGACAATATGTTCCGCGCATTCGGACTTGACTATATATATGAAGAAAACGGAAACAACATCGCCGCAATGATTGAACTTTTCAAAAAAGTAAAGGACATAAATCATCCGGTAGTTCTTCACATCCACACAAAGAAAGGAAAAGGCTACAAAATCGCGGAAGACAACAAGGAAGCCTGGCACTGGACGATCCCGTTCAACCGGGAAACAGGAAAACCAACCGTAAATTTCGGAAACGGCGAAAGCTACGGCGCAATCACACCAAAATGGATTATGAAAAAAGCCGCGAAAGACAAAAAATTCATCGTTGTAACACCGGCAATGCCAATGTCTGTAGGACTCGGCCCGGAACAGCGCAAAACGCTCGGCAAACAGTATCTTGACGTGGGAATCGCCGAAGAAGCGGCAGTCGCAGCCTGCTCAGGAATCGCAAAAAACGGCGGAACACCGCTCCTTGTAACAAATATGACATTCCTTCAGCGCGCCTACGACCAGATTTCGCAGGATGTCTGCATAAACAATATGCCGGTCACAATGCTCATGAACTACACATCGTTCGCAGGACTTACAGACGTTACTCACCTTGGAATTTTCGGGCTTGCGGCGTTCACAAACATTCCGAACCTTGTAGTTTTAGCCCCGACTTGCGCCGAAGAATACACAAATATGCTCGACTGGGCGACAGAGCAGAAATCACATCCGGTTCTGATTCTGATTCCTGGAAACGAAGTTACCCACCGCGCCGCAGAAAAAACATTCGACGCGCTCGACACCTTCAAACTTGAGCAGAAAGGCGAAAAAGCCGCAATAATCGCGCTCGGCGACTTCTATCAGAAAGGCGAAAAAATCGCCGCTGCAGTAAAGGAAACGCTCGGATTCACGCCGACGCTCATAAATCCGCGGTTCGCATCCGGAACAGACAACAAACTTCTGGAAGAACTAAAAAAAGACCACCAGCTCGTAATCACCCTCGAAGACGGAATCACAAGCGGCGGATTCGGCCAGAAAATCGCCTCGTTCTACGGCCCAAGCAACATGAAAGTCAAAAACTACGGCCTCGAAAAAAAGTTCTACGACCGCTACACCCCCGAAACGCTTCTCGAGCAGCTCGGAATAACGCCGGAGCAAATCGTTTCCGACATCAAAAAACTTCTGAACAGCTAGCATAACAAGACTCTGGAGCTTCCGGCGGCGGTTTCGACAAACTCAACCACCGCCGTCGGGCTTTCCGGGGTTCCGTGCTAACCGCACTCCATTCCTGCGGAACTTGCCTCCGGCTCGCCCCTCCAATCCCTAAGCCATCCAGCTTGATGAAAATAAATAAAAACACATTGACAAATATCTATGTATATTCTATACTCTTCATATCGATACTTATCAATATAAGGAGAAACAAAAATGCAGGAAACGGAAGCAGCTCTAATCTGCAAGGCTCTGGGCGATTCAAACCGCCTGAAAATCGTGAAAATGCTTTCGGACGGCGAAAAATGCGGCTGCAAATTACTGGAAAAATTCGAAATTACCCAACCAACGTTGTCGCACCATATGAAAATACTTGCCGAATGCGATCTCGTAAACGAGCGCAAGGACGGCAAATGGCGGCACTATTCACTGAACTGCGGAACACTGGCAGATTTCAAAAGTTTTGTAGGCTCTCTTGCCTGCGGCCCGGACTGCACCAAACCCAACGGATGCTGTTTATGAGCGGCGGTTTTTCCGCTGATATTTTAAAGAGCGCAAAAAGGAGCTGAAAATGATTCAAGAAAAATCGTCTTCTATCGGATTTTTTCAAAAGTATCTGACGGTCTGGGTCGTTTTGTGCATGGCGGCGGGCGTTTTAATCGGAAAATTTCTGCCACAAATTCTGGACTTTCTGAGCCGCTTTGAATATGCAAAAGTTTCAATTCCTATGGCGATTCTGATTTGGATTATGATTTTTCCAATGATGATGAAAGTGGATTTTCAAAGCATAAAAAATGTCGGAAAAAATCCGAAAGGCCTGTTTGTTACTTGGGTAGTGAATTGGCTGATTAAGCCATTTACAATGTATGCTGTATCAAGCCTGTTCTTTTTTGTGATTTTCAAAGCGTTTATCGCACCCGACTTGGCAACGGAATACCTTGCCGGTGCGGTTCTCCTCGGTGCCGCTCCCTGCACGGCGATGGTTTTTGTGTGGAGCAGCCTGACAAAAGGAAATCCAGCTTACACAGTGGTTCAGGTTGCGACCAATGACTTGATTATCCTTGCAGCTTTTGTCCCGATTGTGAAATTTCTGCTCGGTGTTTCAAAAGTTTCAGTGCCGTGGAATACGCTTATTTTGTCCGTAGTTTTGTTTGTGGTTATTCCGCTTGTCGGCGGCATGCTGACACGGCTTTTTGTTACGAGAAAAAAAGGAAAAGACTATTTCGAGAATGTATTTATAAAGAAATTTGACGGAATTACAACAATCGGACTGCTTTTAACGCTTGTCATGATTTTTTCGTCTCAGGGAACGGTCATTTTGAACAATCCTCTGCACATCCTGCTGATTGCCGTTCCGCTTGTTCTACAGACATTTTTGATTTTCGCACTTGCATACATTTCGTGCTGGCTTTTGAAACTTCCGCACGACATAGCGGCTCCGGCGGGAATGATAGGAGCATCCAATTTCTTTGAACTTGCGGTAGCCGTCGCCGTGGCTCTTTTCGGAACAAAAAGCCCCGCCGCGCTTGCCACAACCGTAGGCGTTCTAACCGAAGTTCCGGTAATGCTCTTCCTTGTAAAAATCGCGAACAAAACAAAAGGAAAATTCAAATGGTGAGAAAACCAAAAGTCGCGTTCATCTGCGTGCACAATTCCTGCAGAAGCCAGATTGCCGAAGCGTTCGGAAGGCATCTTGCCGCGGACGTTTTTGAAAGCTTTTCCGCCGGAACCGAAACCAAGCCGCAAATCGACCGGGACGCCGTCCGACTGATGAAAAAACTGTACGGAATCGATATGGAAGCGGAAGGCCAGCGAAGCAAACTTGCCTGCGAAATTCCTTCTCCGGACATTGCGGTTTCAATGGGCTGCAACGTCGGCTGCCCTTACATCGGAAAACCGTTCAACGAAAACTGGGGAATCGAAGACCCGACCGGAAAAAGCGACGGCGAATTCGAAAAAACAATTGAAAAAATCAGGCGGAATATTATCGCGCTGAAAGAACGCCTTGAACGTCAAAAACTGTAAAAATAAAGCTAAATAATAATATTCAAAAACTGTTGCTAAACTCTTTACTCGGAAATATCCGGCTCAGTTATAGCCGAGTAAAAACGTCCTCACCCTTTCGCCGCCCTTTTTTTCAGTGAAAATTTCAGAATATAATAGAAAACAGTTGCGGCAAGCACGAAAATTGAGAAGTAGTCAAGGACGAAAAGGGCAAATCCGCGTTCGATGTCGAAAAAGAAAAACGGCTGGGTGTTGAAAAGATACTTGTAGTAGCCGCGCAGAATAAAAGCGCAGATTCCGTAGGCGGAAAAAACAACCGGAACTGCCCGGAAAATCTTTGCGGCGACAGGATGCAGGCTGTCTTTTGCGGCAGGAATATTTCCAAAAATTGCGCCCACATGAAGCGCAAAATGCAGGGCAACAAGAATGTAGTACCAGTGGCTTGCAACAAGATGCGCCGTCCGGGCAAAAGCCATTCCGCCATGAATATTCAAAAACGTAAAAACTGAATTAGAAAGAATGATTCCGCTCACAGCAAGCAGAGCCACGCACACCAGCAAAGCCCCGTTCACCGACACCATAACAATCCGCGCGGCATTGTACTTTCCCCTAAAAAGCGAACGGTAAAAACCGCGGTTCAAGACATTGTGAAAAATCCACAGAACAATAAGCGCCGCTCCAAGCCATTCATGCACCGCAAGATTTTCAAACGCAGTAATTCCGCCCATCAGCAGAACAGAAAGCGCCGTCATCAAAACATCAAGCACACGCCTTACAATTTTAGCAGCAGGAATTTTCGTTTTCACGTTTTCAGCCATTTTTGGCATTGCTTCACCTCTTGTGGGATAATTTTACCATAACCGCTCTACTTTGTCTATACAAATAACAAGATATACTGTACTTAATTTTGGAACTTGTTTTGGTGGCCACTGTAATTATTGCTGTGCTTTTTATCTTATAAAAAAAAGACTGATACTGAGACATTTTTTACAATACCTATACAAAATTAAATGATTATGCTATATTGATTTTTGGAAGTGCCTGATTTCTATGGCGGCGTCTCCCGAACTCAACCGGTTCTGCCGGAATTTGAAGAAGGGGACATGGTCAGGCATTAAGTGCCCTTCTATGATTTCCACACCTTTGTAATTACACA
>CAZSJX010000005.1:0-156343 GCA_964607295.1 uncultured Treponema sp.
AGAGTACTACGCTTTTCTCGTTTTTTCTAACCTGTCTAATCGTAACGACTCCTTGCATTTCTGCATTTTTTATGCAGCCACGCCATTTTATTAGCTAATAGCTATTATTTTAACACATTTATACCATGCGTCAAGCATATACAAAATCAGAAAAGTAGCTTTTAGAATATAAGCAATGGATTTACAAGATATATTTATTAGCAATTTGAAAACATTTCGAAAGGAGCGGCATATCACGCAGGAAAAGCTTGCGGAACTATGCAAGACCGACACTTCATACATCGGGCAGATTGAAACAAAGAAAAGATTTCCGTCGCTTTCTTTTGTTGAAAAGATTGCAGCATCCCTGAAAATAGAACCGTACAGGCTTTATATGTCGCCGGAAACAAAAGACATCTCCGTTTCTGCGGAAGAGCTTAAGTCAATCGAGTCAGAAATCCTGCGCACTTTAAAGACGGATATAAAAAAAATCGTAAAAAAACACACGCTCTAAATGCGCAGGTCCTGCATCCTAGAACTTGGCTGTTCCGCCGACTTTTATAAATGCAGGATAGCCTACTTCAAGATTGGCGCCAAATTTTTCAGTAAAGAAATAGGAAGCGCCGAGATTCAGTCCGCCGTAAAAATTTGTTCCGTTTTTCTTGATTGACTCTTTTGAAGTCTGCCATATATACTTATTATTTACATAATCATATTCACTGCTACTAGCATACTCATAGTCAACTTTCCAGTTCCAGAATTCAAGTCCAAGGCGGAGACCAGCGTATACATCAAGTTTTTCTACAGGAAGCTGGATATGGTAGTTTGCCAGCGCGCCAATATTTATGTAGTTCATTTCACCTTTCCACTCATAGTCCGGAACATCAAGGACACCGTAAGAAGTACTCTCGCTCATCTTGTCCTGAGAATATCCGATAAATCCTCCAAAGCCAAAAGGAAGGCCGCTTAATTTCTTTATATATTCAACAGAAGCTTCAAGGTACGGAACTTTCATAGAGCCGTCATAAGGCAGCTTTTTAAAGTGCGCGCCTGCTCCAATATCTCCGCGGACAATGATATCTCCATCTTCAATTCCAGCGCCGTAATTCTTCCAGTCAATTCCCTCCTGAGCTGCACAGAAAGCACAGAGTCCAAAAACACAGGCCATAACAGCCATCAGCTTTTTCATAAAAACACTCCAATAAAAATTTATTCCCGCAGGACAAAGCCCCGCAGCGATTTTTCCTAGATTATATATATTTCCATCGCCGCAAGGTCGTAAAACAGGCGACTTTTTCCGCAGAGGCAGGCTAATGCAAAATTGAATATTGACCATAAAAATTCTTTTGAATAGACTAAAGAAATGAAAGACAGAATTTATTTTAATAACGGCTGGGAATTTTCACCTTCATTTACAGAAAAAATGCTGGATCCAAAATTCAAAGGAAAGTTTGAGCAGGTAAGAATTCCACATTCAGTCTGCGAGACTCCATTCAACGGATTTGACGAAAGCGTATATCAGAAAGTAAGCGTCTACAGAAAAAGTTTCGCAACAGAAAAAAGCTGGGCAGGGAAAAAAGTTCTTCTTACAATAGAAGGCGCCGCCCATCAATGCGACGTGTACATGAACGGAACCTTTCTTGCACGGCACAGCTGCGGCTACACGGCATTCACAGTTGACCTGACAGAACATCTTGCTCCGGTTGGAAAAATAAATCTGCTTGCATTAAAACTGGACAGCAACGAAACACTGAACATTCCGCCGTTCGGATTTGTAATTGACTACATGACTTATGGTGGAATCTACAGAGACGTTTATCTCGATATAAAAAATCCGGTTTATATAGAAGATATTTTTATAAAAACAAAGGCAAGCCATTTTGAAACTGAAATAACGCTTAATTCTTCTGATGCGCAGGGATATACTATTGTTCAGCGTGTTGAGACCGCAAGCTCTATAGCCGCGCAGATAAACACAGGAGTTCCCGGAAACAAAATCCTGACAGCGGCGGACGCACAGCCAGTACATCCGTGGACACTTGAAAATCCGGTTCTTTACAATCTTGTTACAGAGCTCATAAATCCAAGGGGAAAAATCACCGACACAAAAACAGTAAGATTCGGATTCAGAGAAATAAAATTTGATGAAAGCGGCTTTTATCTCAACGGAAAAAAAATAAAGCTCAGAGGACTGAACCGCCATCAGTCATACCCATACGTGGGATATGCAATGCCAAAAAACATACAGAGAGAAGACGCTGATATTTTGAAATTTGAGCTCGGTGTAAACTATGTAAGGACATCTCATTATCCGCAGAGCAAGCATTTTATAGACAGATGCGACGAGCTAGGAATTCTTGTGTTCACTGAAATTCCTGGATGGCAGCACATCGGAGACGACGCATGGAAAGCTCAAGCTCTAGAAAACGAAGACGAGATGATTTCACAGTATAGAAACCATCCTTCAGTCTTTATGTGGGGAGTAAGAATAAATGAAAGCAAGGACGATGACGAATTCTACAAGGCAACAAATTTTCTCGCGCACAAAATAGACCCAACGCGTCCTACAGGCGGTGTAAGATGCATAAAAGGCAGCAACCTTCTGGAAGACGTGTACACCTATAACGACTTTAGCCATTCAGGCAAAAACGCCGGAATCCTTGACAAGGACAAAGTTACCAAAAGCCACGGCGGATATTTAATAACGGAACACAACGGGCATATGTTCCCCACAAAAGCTTTTGACACAGAACAGAGAAGAACACAGCAGGCAATAAGACATGCAGCAGTCCTCGACAGCACGGCAGAACACGATGAATGTGCAGGCTCAAGCGGATGGTGCGCATTTGACTACAATACACACAAGGAGTTCGGCTCAGGAGACAGAATTTGCTACCACGGAGTAATGGATATGTTTAGAAATCCAAAGCTAGCCGCCGCTGTCTATAAATGCCAGGAAGATTTTACAGGGGATTTTATTGAAGTGAATTCAAACATGAGCATAGGTGAATATGACGAAGGTCTTCTGGGAGATATATGGATTTTCACAAATGCTGATTCTGTAAACTTTTTTGTAAACAATGTTTTTATAAAGGAATTCAAAGCGTCTGACTCGCCATTCAAAAATCTTGCGCACGGACCGATTTTAGTTGATGACATAATCGGAGACAGGCTTATCACCGAGGATGGAATTTCTGCAAGGCACAGCGAAAAAATAAAGGAGCTGATTTTTGCAATAAAGAAATTCGGCCAGAACAATCTCCCCGCAAAATATAAGCTGGAAGCCGCAAAGCTTTTTGCAACGCGCGTTATTTCAAAAGAGAGGCTCATTGCGCTCTTTGGAAAATACATAAGCAACTGGGGCGGAGCAGCATCTTCGTATAAATTTGAAGCAATAAAAAACGGCAAGCCTGTAAAAACCATCATAAAGTCAATGTGCCAGAAGACCTGTTTAAAATTCCAGGTCAGCCGCACGGTTTTAATCGAGGAAGAAAGCTATGATGCCGCGGAAGTTCATCTGCGGGCAGAAGACGAAAACGGAAACCTTCAGCCTTTTATGCAGGAAGCCGTAACAGCAGAAGCAGAAGGAGTAATTGAACTTATAGGCCCTAAAGCAGTTTCCCTTAAAGGCGGAATGGCAGGCCTCTATGTAAAAACAACTGGAGCCGCCGGAAAAGGAACGCTAAAGATTACCGACTGGCAAGGAAATGAAAACAAAATTAGTTTTACTGTAAAAATTAAAAGATAACAAAAAAAATTGCCGTGCATATCAGATTTGTGAAATGCACGGCAACAATATTAAAATGCCAATAGCAGAATTCAGATTATTCAGCTACTTTGCTTCTGGATGATTTTTAAACCAGTTTTCCCAGGCGGCATCAACATCTTTGCAATAGCTGTCTTTTTCTTCCTGGGAAATAAAAGCGGCCTTATAACCGTTCTTGATAATTTCTTTTATTTCATCTAAAGAAAAATTCTGGCTGCTGTAGATATTCCAATACTCATCAATAAGCGAAACTTTAAAGAATGTAGGATCATCCGTATTCAGCGTAACGAAAACACCGGCATCATAAAGTTTTTTTACAGGATGATTTTTCATATCACCGTTGAATTCTTTTAAAATAAAGATATTGCTTGTAGGACAAACTTCAAGCGGAATTTTATTTTCTGCAAGATATTCCATAAAATCAGCATCCTGAACAGCAGCAATTCCGTGTCCAATACGTTCAGCCTTGCAAAGCTCCAAAGTATCTTTCATAGAAGGAATTCCGCAGCTTTCACCGGCATGGGCTACAACATGAAGACCATTTTCCTTTGCCTTTACAAAAACATCCTTGTACTCTGCGGCAGGCCCTTTCTTTTCATCACCTCCAAGACCGATTCCAAGTATGCAAGGATTTTTTTCTGCAAGCACAAGATCCAGATTTTTCATTGCGTTTTCCACACCAAACGAGCGGCTTACATCAACGATAAGCTTTACAGTGCGTCCAGAATTTTTCTTTATCCGGTCAATGCTGTCCTGGACAATGCTCATCATATCATGGAAACTCCAGCCTTTCTTTAAATGCGAAGTCGGACTAAAAAATGTCTCACAATAGACAATGTTGTTTTTGTCCAAGTAAGCCTCAAAATCCCTGAACATATACTCAAAGTCATTTATGCTCGTAAAGTAAGACTGAATTTTTATAAAGGAAGAAAGAAAACCAGTCAAATCATCATATTCAAAAAGAGAGTTGAACTCCTCATCTGACATATCCTGATTAAAATTACGCTTATAAACTTTCTTTACAGTTTCCCTGCTTAAAACAGCTTCCTCATGAACATGAAGCTCGGCTTTTGGAATATTTTCCAGCAAATCATAAAATTCTTCTTTCTTCATATAATCAATATTATAACACAGCATTTAAAAAATCAACAACCTTGCCGCAAGCAGCGAGACTGTTGATTCCTAAAAGCCGTTGCAGCCGATGCTATTCAGTGATTTTTATCCACTCCGCCTTGCCAAAGTTTTTCTTCATGCTCCAGACCTTGGCTTCGCAGTTTTTAATGCGCAGAATTCTAAAAACGCCTTCAGAATTATTTTCAAGCCACGATGTCTGGTGAAGAAATTTTCTTGTCGGATGGGCAAAAATTTCCTCCTTTAACTTCAGGCTGTTCAATTCTTCAATTACACCTTTTACACGGAGCTGAATATCATTCGCATTAAAGCAAACTTCAACTTTCGGATTCTTTTCTATCTGTTTAAAAACATCTTTAAAGCTGCCTGTATGAAAAACAATTCCACTCTCGTCAGCCTTGTAAAGCAACATTCCGCGGACATGCGGCTGACCGTCTTCAACTGTGGCAAGGTGCATAACCATAGTTCTGTTCATCAGGTCAAACATTTCTTCTTTTGTCATAATTTTCTCCTTGCTGAATTTTTCTGAGAACTATACTACTTTTAAAAATAAAAAAAGACTTTTAAATTTCTGCAAATTTTTTATAAAATCCTGCAAATCCCGCGCTCTATTTCTGGGCAGCTCTATATCGTCTTTGGTATTCTTTGGGAGTCACGCCCGTTCTTTTTTGAAAGCAGGAGGAAAAATACGCAGAATTTGAAAAACCGCAGGCGTGGGCAATTTCTGTAACCGTCATGTTTTTTTGCTGAAGCATAATTTTCGCATGCCGAATTCTAATTTCGATTAGATATTCAATCGGTGAAACTCCCATTTCCGCCTTGAATTTATGGGTCAGGCCGGACGGAGAAACAAAGCCCAGTTCCGAAAGTCTCTTGATTGTTATGCGCTCGCCAAAGTGATGCTCCATATAATTCTGCGCTCTTGCAACAGAATAGTCGTTGGAAACAAAACGCGTATCCATGTTTTCGCCAAGAATGCTTCGTATAATCCAGTGCGTAATAAGCTCTGCGTACGCATTGAGCATAATGTCAGAATTCTGCATATTTTTCGATGCCTCAAAAGCAAACATATTCATGTATTTTAAAATATCCGGGCAGACTTCAAATTTTCTCGGAGCAAAAACGGGAACACTCTGAGCATACATTTTATATCTTTCTTCAAAAAATTTTCTTGGTATGAAGATTACGTAATAATGAAGCGCCGGATCATCGATGTGAGGAATTTCCGGTGAAAAAATTGCGGCTGGAAAACAGTTCGCAAGAGAATTCCGCCTGTCAAAAGCGGTAACAACCATATAGGACTGGTGGGTATGAACATTTTTGGCATACCCGCATTTTCCACTGATTGGAACAAAAATGCCAAGATTTTCATTATAAAAACAATCTATATGCTCCAGGTCTTTTTCAGAGACAGACTCGCCTACAAGAGCCTTTACAAATTCAAAATTCTTCATGCAAACATTTTAGTTCAGAATATATTCAGGAGCAAGGCGGACAAATAAATTTTCAAAATTCAATACGGAAACTTTTTAAATGCGCTCAATTCAGGGCATGAAAAATTCCTCACAAACCACGAACATTTTCCATCCGTATGATTTCTTCTGTCTGCCCGCGGGTAATAGGCTCATTAGCGGAATAAGATTTTTCGTTTTCCAGAATTTCATCAAGAGTCCACAGCCTGCCCTTGTTCATTCCAGAACATTCCTTTGCACATTCGTCCCAGGTGTTCCTGTCGTTCAGCATCCATGTCCAGAAAGGATAAGTTGAACATTGCAGAGGACGCGCGCTGTATGCGGAACAGCCGTTCTTCCATAAAATGCAGTCATGATTTTTCTGTTCCAAAAGCGCAAGAACCTGTGTTCCGTAGTAATAATCAGCCCAGCGGCAGTATTCCCGGACAAATGCGCCTTTAGAAATTTTGAAAAAAGCGCAGAGCCTGTCAAGATCACCGCGAGAAAGATAAACAAAGCCCGGAGAATGTCCGCAGCAGAATGAACAACGCTGGCATGTAAAACGCAGACCGTCTTTATAAAATTTCTTGCTTTCCATAAAAAAAGTATACCACGCTGAAGAAAAGAACTCTACAAAAACCAAAGCTGAACAAACCGAGGCAGCCGCCGAAAATTTCACATTTCAGAGTTATTCTTGACAACGTTTTTTTTCCATAGTATTTTTATATTGCATGATTCCTTGCAAACGCTTTGTGAATCTGCAAGGAATTATTTATGTCAAAAAGACTTTATGTTGGAAACCTGAGCTACTCAACCACACAGGACACATTAAGCTCGCTGTTTTCTGCTTACGGAAATGTTGTTTCCGCAACAATTATTATTGACCGCGATACAAGCCAGTCAAAAGGATTTGGTTTTGTTGAAATGGAAGATTCAGCGGAAACAGACAAGGCGATTGCTGAGCTTGCAGGCAAAGAAATCGATGGCCGCAAAATCCGCGTGAACTACGCAGAAGAAAAAAAGCCGCGCAGCCGCACAGAATTTTCAAGAGAGCCAAGAAACGGCGGAAGAGGATTTGGCTCAGGACGCAGAAACGGAGACTACTAGAACAACATGGGATTCCTTCCGTACGAGTTTTCAGAATATCTGGATCAAAACTGCAGCAGAGCGGACTTTATACAGAAATGGCTCGAAAGCCACGGTGTAAATTCCAATCGTATTGTAATAGACGGAAAGAACCACATTTTAGTTCAGTTCAGCCCTTCAAGCTACAATCCTCAGTTTAAAATAAAAACTGTGATTGCCCATCATGACAGAGTTTCAGGAAGTCCTGGCGCAAATGACAACAGCGCGGCAGACTGGCAGCTCATGAACTGGGCAGTACAGCTAAAATCATTTCCATCATTTCATAATGTGAGAATTTTTTTTACAGACGGAGAAGAGCTTGGATGGACAGTAACAAAGCAAGGCGCATTTGGAATCGCAAAAACTTTTCAGCGTCTTGGAATTATAAATGATGATGTTTATGTTTTTGATGCCTGCGGCCGCGGAGAAATTCCAATCCTTTCAAAAAGCGGACTAAGCTCGCTTGCATCCCCAAAATTCAAATCGCAGTTCAATGACCTTTATACAAGAACACAAAATATTTTAAAGTATGCCACAGATGGCAGATGGATGACGCTTCCAGTTCCATACAGCGACAACGCATCTTTTATTGCCTGCGGAATTCCTGCGGTTGCAATTACGCTTTTACCGGCAGAAGAAGCCTCCCTGTACGCAAGAAAAATCAACAGCGACAAATCCCTTGAGGATGCGGTTATGAACAGAGAATCCTCAAAGCAGAAACGCCTTGAAGAAAACATTCCGGACTTTTCATACAAAGAGCACCTTCCATACACATGGAGACTTTTTCATACAAAGGACGACAACATAGATTCTCTTACTCCCGCAAGCTTCAAGGTAATGGAATCTATTTTAAAGGCTATTGCAGAAAGCAAAATTCCTTGCTAATTTTCAGCCTGAACTTTAGCGGACTTTTTTAAATTATAGATAAAAACAAGAACCGCAGTTCCAATTATAATAAAATATCCAGCAATGCTAAAAGCATCAGGAATCTGTCCTAGAAAAATAAAACCGAGAATTCCTGCAAAGACAATATTTGAATAATCATAAATCGAAATTTTTGAAGCCGGCGCATTGAAATAAGCGTTCGTCATTCCAAACTGACCGCAAGCCGCGCCAATTCCCGCGCAAAGCAAAATCATAACCTGAAAAAAAGTCATTGGAGCGTGATAAATAAAAACAAACGGAACCGCAATCAGGCTCGAAAAAATTGAAAAGAACACAATTATAAAATCGCCGCAGACATTATACGAATGCAGTTTTCGCACACAGCATGATGCAAAGCCTGCGCCCATTCCGCCGGCAAAGGCAAACAGGGCAGGAAAAACTTTTACAAAATCAAATGTAGGCTTTATAACAAAAAGCGAGCCTGTGAAAACGACAATCAGAGAAAGTGCAGAAACCGGGCCGGGCTTTTCACCAAGAATAAAAATGCTTGCAATTACCGCAAAGAACGGCGACATCTTATTCAGCATGGCGGCATCAGAAATGTTCATAAATCCCAAGGCATAGAAGTTTCCAAAAATTCCAAGAGAGCCAACAGCAGATCTTAGTATCAAAAATTTCCAGGCATCATGCGGAACCTTCAGAACCGACCTGTCTTTTCTCGCCTTCAAGCACAAAGTTGAAAAAGAAACAAAGAGCGCAATGAGATTTCTAAAAAGGGTTTTCTGAACGAAAGGAAGGTTTCCTGCCAAACGGACGCACAATCCCATCACAGCAAATCCGAATGCGGAAAATAAAATCCAGCAAACTCCAAGCTTTAAATTCTCTTGCTTTTCCATATCCGAAGATTATAAAGCCTTGCATTTTTTTTGTAAATTAAAAACCCGTGGAAATTGAATTTATTCAAAATGCGGTTTATTATAAGATGATGATTGAAAAAAGCTGGACAGCAAGCGAAAACAAAACTCTAAATGAATTTCTGAGGCAAAAAATTCCAGAGATTCTTGAAGGCGAAATTTCAAACAGTAAAATCAGGCGGCTGATTGTCTCCGGCGCAGTTTACATAAATTCCCGGCAATGCAGAATTCCTTCAGCAAAGATAAATTCCAGAAGTACAGTGAAAGTCATTCTCGACAAGGAGAAATTCTTTTTTGAAAAACAGCCTGAAGACATAGATTTTGAAATCACACAGAAAGATATTCTTTTTGAAGATGAATATTTAATCGCAATAAACAAGCCGGCGTTTCTTCCAACCGAGCAGACAATTACAGGCCAAAGAAAAAATGCGCACGAATGCATTATAAAATATCTGTGGCAAAGAAATCCTGCGCTCAGAAATCCACCGTATGCAGGAATAATGCACAGGCTGGACAGAGGAACAAGCGGAATTCTTTTATTCACAAAAACCAGAAACGTGAATAAAGAAATTTCTGAAATGTTTAAAAACCGTGGAATAAAAAAAATTTACAGGGCTGTCTGCACAGGAACTGTTCCGGAAAAAAAGGAATTCACAGTTGAAAATTTTATCGCGCGAGTTTCGGCAAAAAGCTCAGCTTGCAAAATGGGAATAGTTCCAGAATCCAAAGGCGGACTTTTTTCAAAAACCAGCTTCAAGATAGTTTCAGAAAAAAACGGCTTTATACAAATTGACTGCCAGCTGCACACAGGGCGGACTCATCAAATAAGGCTTCACCTTTCAAGCGTGAATCTTCCCATTGCAGGCGACGAACTTTACGGCGGAATAAAAGCAGACCGAATAAAACTTCATGCAAGAAAAATGGAATTCATACATCCTGTCTCAAAAGAGAAAATTACAATTGAATCAGAAATTCCAGAGGATTTTTTCTAACTGAAAAATCAGTCGCCCCAAACACCGGTCTTTAATTCTTCAAAAGTTTTTTTCCAGCTGTCATAGCGTGCCTTTGAAATCCTGCCCTCTTCAACAGCCTTGCAAACAGCGCAGCCTTTTTCCTTCAGGTGGGAACAGCTCATTCCAAAAGCGCACTTTCCGATAAACGGAAAAAAATCCTTATAATAAAACGCAAGATTTTCAGCAGAAATTCCGTGCAGCAAAAAAGTCTTTACACCCGGAGTGTCAATTATATTCGCAACCGCATCTTTTCTTCCGCCCATAAGCGCTTCGTTCAGCTGCAGATGAATCAAAGTGCCTTTCGTTGTTGTATGAGTTCCTTTTCCGTATTTTTTTGAAAGGCTGCCCGTCTTTAGAACAACGTTATTGTCAAGGACATTTATAATTGAGCTTTTTCCAACACCGCTTTTGCCGACAAAAGCACAAGTTTTGCTTTCAATAAAATTCGCAAGCTCTTCAATTCCCTCACCGGTCTTTGCGCTTGAACGGATTATTTTATAGCCTATTTCCTCCCAGTTCAAAAGCCTGTCTTTAAATTCATCTGACTGGGGAAGCTCATATTTATTGCAGACAATTACCGGTGTTATTTTCTGAAATTCCGCCTGAGCAAGCGCGCGGTCAATAAAGCGCGGCTTAAACGGAGGCTCATCTGGAGTAGTAACAATCAGAAGGCAGTCTAAATTGGAGGCAAGAACCTGAGGCTGCCTTTTTTTTACATTCCAACGGACAAATTCGTTTTTTCGGGGAATAAGATTTTTTATGAGGCCTTTTTCTTCCTCAAGAGAATCGTCATCCAAAACAACAAGGTCGCCTGGAGCAAGAGGATTATAATAACCTTTTCCGTCCTTTAGAATTTTTCCCTTAAGAGAACATTCCCGGACAAAGCCGTCTTCACATTCAACCTGAAAAACATTTTTGCTTCCGCCTAAAACAAGTCCATTCATATAACTAATAAAAGTAAAAAAGAAAAACAAAAGCGTGTCAAGGGGATTTTTTTAAACTATTTTGATAAAATCAAAAAAATACTCTTGACCAAATTTATTTTAGAGTATATGATACTAATCACGTTGAAAAACGGATGGGCTACTAGCTCAGTAGGTAGAGCAACGCCCTTTTAAGGCGTGGGTCTCGTGTTCGAATCACGAGTAGCTCAGTACAAGGCACTTGATTTTCAAGTGTCTTTTTTTTATTCTGCGGATTTTCAGAGCCAGCTATATTTCATATAAAAAGTTCAAGGCCGCATATTGCTTATTATCTTCTATTTTTGCTACTTTATGACTTTCCAGTCAGCTCCATTTTTTCCGCCGAAAATTTTTGTTTTATTTTTAAATTTCCCGCAGTTTTCCGACAAAAACGCAACACTGCAGCCGCTCATCAAATCATCAGGATGATAACGAAGCTCAACGCAAGATTCTTTTCCTTCCGCAGTAAAAAGGCTCAGCGCATTGTTCAAAACAATCATATCAGAAGCGACAGGAAACATTTTTTCAGCATGATGCTTTTTATACAAAAGCGATACAAATTCAATTTGCATATTTTGAATCTGCCCAAAAGAAAGCTCAAGGCATTTTTTCGCTTTTAAAAAAGTCAAAAAATTTTCAAAGAAGACAGACGGCTTCATGCGCAGCGGACTTATAATCAGATTGAACCATGGAACCGCCATGCCCTTGTTGTAAAAAATATCAGCAGCATGAGAAAACTCACGGGCTCTTTCTATTTCTCCAGCGGAAAAGGTTTTTGATTTCAGGACATTGTAAGGAGGAACCTTCTGCCATTCAAGACCAAGAGCCAAAGCCTTGTCATGCAAATCAGTTCCCGGTAAGACGCTAAGACAAAAAAGCTCAAGGTTGTTCGGATAAAGAGAAACCGCAAAATCCACACTTTGCTTGAATCCTGAAAAGCTGTCTTCGGGAAGTCCGTAAATTAAATCAAAACCGAAGACAACGCCCTCTCTATTCAAGATGCCGATGTTTCTTACAAATTTCTTTTTATCGAATGTCCGGTTCACCGTAGAAAGAACATTTTCATGCATGCTCTGAAGACCAAACTGAAGACTGCACGGAATGGAAGCAAACGCATGG
The DNA here is from genome assembly GCA_964607295.1 of uncultured Treponema sp. Lineage (GTDB taxonomy): Bacteria > Spirochaetota > Spirochaetia > Treponematales > Treponemataceae > Treponema_D. Next base: position 12,346 of record CAZSJX010000005.1, read on the forward strand.
GCAAGCTCCCGGTCAATAAATTCCGCGCGCGCTTCAAAACTGAAAAATATTCCAGGAGCCTTTCTCTTTATAAGATGCAGAATTTCTAAAGCGCGCTTTTTTCCAGCATTGTATGTCGGATCAAGAACAAAAACCTGCGGCACTTTTTTTTCAGCAAAAAATTCCAATTCCCGCTCAATGCGTTCCATCGAAAAATAGCGGACATTCTTTTCGCCTTTGCTTTCATAGCAGTAAGAGCATTTGAAAGGACAGCCCCTTGCAAGCTCCCATAGCACTCCGCAAAAATCAGAAGGATTCAAAGTTCCATCAAGCCATGGAGAAGACAAGCCTTGAAGAGACGGAGACAAACTGCGGCACAAAGATTTTTTCTCACTGCCCTTTTTGTGTATTCCCTGAATATCAATTTTTTCTGTTTCAGAATTTAAGAGCCTGGCCAAAAGCAATGGAACAGAATCTTCCCCTTCACCGCAAACAGTCCAGTCAAAATTTTCAAATGAAAAAGGAGAAGCTGTAACTTCCGGACCGCCGGCAATAAGAAAAACCGAAGGAAATTTTTTCTTTATCTTTTGCGCTAAAATTTCAAGACAATTCCTGTTCCATACAAAGACACTAAAACAGACAGCAAAAAGATTTTCAGAGCAGGAAAAAATTTCAGATTCGATTTCAGAGGAGGCTCCGTCTTCCAATGAAAAAGAAGCCAGACGGACTTCAAAAGCATCCTTCGCAAGCGGACTGTTTTTTACAGCAGAAGCGATGCAAGCGGCGCCAAGAGGAACTGCCTGAGGAGATGTTTCCGCCAAAGCAGTAACGCAGTAAACAATCTTTCTCAAGGCTCCTCCGAATTTTTACGACTTCACCTGAAAATGGCTGAACACCATTCCGAAGCTTGCTCTTCCTTGTGTTACAGAACGAAGATTTGTAGAAAAACCGAACATTTTTGCCATTGGAGCTTTCGCATGAATTATATTTCCGCCGGACTTTTCATCCATGCTTACAATCATTCCGCCGCGCTGAGTAATCTGGCTCATTGCGTCTCCAACAAATTCTGAAGGACATTCAATGTCAACTTCCATAACAGGCTCAAGCAGCTCAGGAGAAGCAGAACCGCAGGCCTTGTCAAATGCTTCAGCAGCGGCAGCCTCAAAAGCAAAAGTGGAAGCAGTGAGCTCATCGTATTTTATATCAGTTACAGAAACCGCAATGTCCGTACAAGGATAGCCCATATTTATTCCAGAAGCAAAGCAGCCTTCAATGCTCTGCTCAATGGCTTCATATATTTCCTTTGGAACAGAACTGTCATGCACTGCGCAAGTGTAAGAATTTCCGGCGCCAGTTTCTCTTGGCTCAACATGAAGCGTAAGACCGGCCGCATTTTCTTTTCCGGCAAGAACCTTGCTGAACTCTTCCTTATAATCAGCCGAGGCAGAAACAGACTCCCTGTAAGTAACCTGCGGAGAGCCAACCCTGCACTGGACTTTAAAATCATCCCTGATTCGAGTAACAAGAACATCAAGATGAAGCTCGCCCATTCCGGAAATAACAAGCTGGCCGGTTTCTTCATCATCGCGGAATGTAAAAGTAGGATCCTCACGGCTGAGAATTTCAAGTGTTTCCTGAAGCTTCGCGCGGTCTCCCATTGTTTCCGGCTCAATCGCAATTGAAATAACCGGCTCTGGAAATTTTACGCTTTCAAGAAGGACAGGCATTCCCTCGCTTCCCAAAGTATCTCCAGTCTGCGCAAACTTCAAGCCAACAAAAACCGCAATATCGCCAGCGCTCACACTGTCCATCTGCTCCATTCTGTTTGCATTGACACGAAGAATTCTGTTTACACGCTCGCGCTTCTTTTTTCCAACATTGTAAACCTGCGTTCCTGTTGAAATTTTTCCAGAATACATTCTCACAAAGCAAAGAATTCCCGCCTCGCGGTCATACTGAATTTTAAACACAAGTCCAGCCGGAATCTTTGAATCTGGATCGCATTTTACAAGAATTTTCTCCTCTTCATTTTTCTTTACGTGAATTCCTTCAGCTGGAGGAACTTCGTCTGGAGAAGGAAGATAAGCGACAATCGCATCAATAAGAGGCTGAACTCCCTGATTATGACGGCTTGAACCGCAAAGAAACGGAACAAGAGTTCTGTTGATTGTGGCTTTGCGCAATGCAGATACCAGCTGCTCAACAGAAATTTCTTTTCCTTCTATATAAAAATCTGTAAGCTCCTCATCATTTGAAGCAACTGTATCGACCAGTTTTTCACGCCATTCCTGTGCAAGAGCCTTGTACTCTTCACTGATTTCTGACTCTGTAAAATTCTCACCTTCAGTCTCTGCATCCCAGCGGATTTCTTTCATTCTAAGAAGATCAATGACACCTTCAAAGTCCTGCCCGCTTCCCATAGGAATTTCAAGAGCGACAGGCTCACAGCCAAATTTATTGCGGACATCATCCATCGCGCCGAAGAAATCCGCGCCAACCCTGTCCATCTTATTTACAAAGCAAATGCGCGGAACATGAAATTCATCTGCCTGCTTCCAGACAGTTTCAGTCTGAGGCTGAACCCATCCGACAGCGCAAATTACAGCAACAGCACCGTCAAGAACTCTCAGCGAACGCTCAACTTCCGCAGTAAAATCAACGTGGCCCGGAGTATCGATTATATTTATTTTAAAGCCTTTCCATTCAGTTGTAATTGCAGCAGAAGCAATTGTAATTCCACGCTCCTGCTCCTGCTTCATAAAATCCATTGTAGCCGCGCCGTCATCAATCTCGCCAATTTTATGAATTTTTCCAGAATAATAAAGAATTCTTTCAGTTGTGGTTGTTTTTCCAGCATCAATATGAGCCATGATGCCGATGTTTCTCATTTTTTCAAGCATATAGATTTCCAAAAATACACGCGACAGGAATCTTAAAATAAAGCCCGTTGCAAAAAGATTTTCAGTATTTTAAAAAAATACACACCAGATGTCAAGGCAAATTGTTTTTGCGAAAGTTTATTTCTTTACATTTCAAGATGATATGATATAATTATTTTGAAATATTTAAAAATTCAGTTTCAGTGATTTTTTGATATTCAACAATTGGAGCAAGAGATGACAACAATTTTAATAGTTGATGATTCTGAAATTGACAGGGCGGTTTTAAAAAACATACTGGCAAGCTTCTACAATGTCATTGAAGCGGACTCCGGCTATGTTGCGCTCGACATTCTGAAAAATCCGGCATTAAAAATAGACGGACTGATTATAGACATAAATATGCCTGGGCTAAGCGGATTTGAAGTTCTCAGCCTGCTCGACAAGTCAAGGCACTCCGGAATGACAATTCTGCTTATTTCTTCAGAAGCAAAAAAAGACAATATTATAAAGGCTGCAAACTTTGGAGCTGCAGGATTCTTTAAGAAGCCTTATGACAAAGAGCAGATTCTTTCAAAGCTGAAAACGATATTTGCAAAAAAAGTTCTTGCGGCATCTATGCTTAAGGGAACCGTTTCAGACAATGAGCTTAAGGCAACGCTTCTTTATGCGGACAAACTGCGCCGCGTCTACCTTACTTATCTTAAAAATGAAAAGAAGAACGACGACCTTTATATACACGTAAGTGAAATTGTGCATATCATGCTTGAAAACTATTTTGCGACAAAAGCGCCAAAAGACCTCACGCCGGAAGGCATTGAAATAATCAGCCGCGCGGCTTATTTCTATGACATAGGAAGAATGATTGTAAGCCATGAAAAATTCAAGGTTTACTCCCAGTCAGAAATAGATGACATTCCTGACACACACACAATAGCAGGCGCAGATTTTGTAGGAGTAAACAGCTCTCAAAATGTCGCCTACTTTGTAAAAGTCTGCTCCGACATCTGCATGCACCACCATGAGCGATACGACGGAAGAGGAATGCCTCACGGATTAAAAAGCAGCATCAACAACATTTATACTCAAATGTGCGCAATAGCAATAGAATTCTGCATAAACTTTTTTTCAGAAGAGGAAATAAGCGCCGCGGAATTCAACATGGCAATGAACACAATTCTTGAAGACAAAGATGCATTCCGTCCGGATGTAATAGAAATTCTAAAAAACAGCCAGGACGATATACTTGCCTGCTACACATGATAAAATTGAATTTTCTGCAGATAATTCGTATAATCAAATTATGAACTACGGATTTTTCAGAGTTGCAAGCGCATCACCTTCGCTTTCTGTGGCAGACTGCGATTTCAATTCCAGGCAGATAATTGAGCTTGTAAAAAAAGCAGCTGATAAAAAAATAAAGCTGCTTGTTTTTCCAGAACTTTGTATCAGCGCCTACACTTGCGCGGATTTATTCGAGCAGAAAACGCTTCAAGAGGAATGTTACATTGCTCTAAAAAATATTTGCAAAGAAACAAAAAACTGCGGAGTTCTCTTTTGCATCGGACTTCCTGTTGTTCTGGATTCAGAGCGCATCAACTGCGCGGCCTTTATTTTCAAAGGAAAAGTTCTTGCGCTAGTCCCAAAATCTTTTATTCCGAACTACTCTGAATTTTATGAAAGACGATGGTTTTCGCCGTTTTCTGAAAACACAGCAGGACAAATTTCACTTTGCAAGGACCTGGAAAATATTCCATTCGGCACAGATATTTTTATTCAGGATGAAAATGATTCCTCGGTAAAAATTGCCGCTGAGATTTGCGAAGACTTATGGGTTCCGCTTTCTCCTTCAACAAGGCATGCTTTAAACGGAGCCACCATAATCGCAAATTTAAGCGCAAGCAATGAAGTCGCAGGAAAAGCCGAATATAGGCGGATGCTTGTAGCCGGACACTCAGCAAAAACAATAAGCGCATACATCTATGCAAACGCAGGACACGACGAAAGCTCCACAGATATGATTTTCAGCGGACACAGCATTATCGCGGCAAACGGCGAAATAAAAGCAGAATCAGCTCTTTTTGAAACCACGCCGAACTTTCTTATAGCGGACATTGACTTGGAAAAACTGACACAAGACAGGCTCAAGTCCACGACCTTCTCAAAAAATGCGGGCGCGGCAAAGTCCGAATACAAGACAATTCTTATCAGCGGGCTTCAGCAGGAATCGTTTGAAGACAACGCAGAAGAACAGCTGTATGAAAAAATAAATCCACACCCGTTCGTTCCTTTTGATGCGGAAAAAAGAAAGGAAAGATGCTTCTCGATAATTGAAATGCAATCGGAAGGCCTTGCAAAGCGGCTTAGGCATATCCGCGCGCAGTCAGTTGTTATCGGACTCAGCGGCGGACTTGACTCAACGCTGGCTCTTCTAGTGTGCGCAAGAGCCTTTGACAAATGCGGCATTTCCAGAGAAAAACTTTTTTCCATAACAATGCCTTCATTCGGAACAACAGACAGAACATTCAACAATGCATGCATTCTTGCAAATGAAATGGGAACAACCTTAAAAGAAATAAACATCAAGGACTCCGTAATCCAGCATTTTAAAGACATAGGCCAGAATATAAACACGCATGATGTTACTTACGAAAACTGCCAGGCGCGTGAACGCACACAAGTTCTTATGGATTTTGCAAACAAGTGCAATGGAATCGTAATAGGCACTGGAGATTTAAGCGAGCTTGCGCTTGGCTGGTGCACATACAATGGAGATCAGATGAGCATGTACGGTGTAAATTCCAGCATTCCAAAAACTTTAGTGCGCCATCTTGTCTCCTGGTTTTCCGACGAAGCCCTCCAAAAAGAAAATAAAAATCTTTCTAATGTATTAAACGACATTCTTGCAACTCCCGTAAGCCCTGAGCTTCTTCCTCCATCAGACGGAAAAATAAGCCAGAAAACAGAAGAAATTGTAGGCCCCTATGAGCTTCATGATTTTTTTCTCTACTACGTTCTGCGCTGGGGATTTTCTCCGCGGAAAATTTACTTTCTTGCGCAAAAGGCCTTTCTCGGAAAAGAGGACAACGCAACAAGAACAATCTACACAAAAGAAATAATTTTAAAATGGCTCAAGAATTTTTACAAAAGATTTTTCAGCCAGCAGTTCAAAAGAAGCTGCATGCCAGATGGAGCCAAAGTCGGGACGGTGAACCTTTCACCAAGAGGAGACTGGAGAATGCCTAGCGATGCAAGCGCGCAAATTTGGATAAAGGAAGTTGAAAAATGCTAAGCTATCAGCACGAATATCACGCCGGAAATCTTGCAGACGTGCTGAAGCACACTTGTCTTTGCCTCATTCTGGATTCCCTTTGCAAAAAGGAAAAGCCGTTCACGATAATCGACAGTCATTCTGGCGCAGGAATATTCAATCTTGATGACACGCGGATTTTAAAGACAAATGAAGCGAAAGACGGAATTGAAAAAATATACAAATTCTATAAGCGGACTTCCCAGGAATTTCCACACGGATTAAAAGAATACATCGAGCGAGAGTCGCCTTATCTTGAAGAAAGAAAATATGCAGGAAGCCCGGAACTGGAGCGCCTCTACTCAAGAAAAACCGACAGCCTTCATTTTGTAGAAAAGCATCCGCAGGCACTGGAATCTTTAAAAATCAACATGAAAGGCCGGATAGTTACAATTCACAATCAGGACAGCTACGACTCCCTTTGCGCGCTTACACCTCCGCTGATAAAACGAGGGCTGGTTTTATGTGATCCAAGCTATGAAAATGAAGAGGACTACAAAAAAGTCTGCACGGCATTAAAAACTGTAAGAAAAAAATGGAACACCGCAATAATAGCGCTTTGGTATCCTCTGCTGCTGCGTAGAAAAAATGAAACTTCCCAGCTCCTGACAGAACTTGAAGATTTTTGCAAGCTAGGAACAGCTCCATGCGAAAGCTTTAAAGCCGAGCTAATTACAAAAAATCCAGAGGAAACTAAATCAGAGTCAGGCGCGCATCTTTACGGAAGCGGAATGTTTATAATCAATCCTCCGTGGAAGCTCAAGGAAGACATGAAGGAAAACTGCGCTTTTATAAGCAAAATTTTAGAGATAGTATAGAATCTCAGTCGTACCATTCTTCTTTTATTGAAATGGAGCCAAGGTGAAGCAGCTTGCTATACGAAGGAGAATAGCTTGAGTCTCTACCAACTGAAACGGCCCACATATCAACATACCATGTTCCATCTCCTGAACTTGAGCCTGACCAGCTCACATCCTCATCACTTGAAACAGGAGGCGGATTATTTTGGCGGTCGTTTCTATTGAAGTCAAATCCGTAGCCAGAGCCAGAACTCACATTGCGCAAAGGCTTTCCTATCAAAGTCGCAGCGCCTGAAGCAGAATCGTATTTTTCCATCGCGGAAGCTCCATAACACACCGCAGCAGAAAATTCATCCTGTCCACTTATGCTATTCAGACGGATATAGACATAGCGGTCATCATTATCCGCAGGAATCAAAGGAGTTTTACTATACGATGAAAAGGAAAGAGTTTTATAATTTCTTGAGTTTATAAGGTTCACTGCGGCCGCAGAAACATCACTGCTTGAATTCAATGAATCAACAGCATTCTGCGCGCTAACCATTGCTGAAGAATTATTGTAGATTTTATAATAAACCTCAGTTCCTAGAAAAGAAAAATCAGATGAGCCGTAATTAGAATTATCGCCCTCCTCATTTGTTAAAAAAGAAAAGTAAAGCTGAGGCCTGTCATCGCTTGTATATTTCGTAGTATGTCCGTCTGTTTTTGGCGGCTCAAGATAATAAAAAGTATCAAGGCCGCAACTAAGAAAAATCAAGCTGAATAAAAAAAAGACGGCCTCAATTTTTTTAACAAAACAAGAACCGTCCATTTTTCTCCTGAAAAAAAATAAATCAACAGCGGCAAAAAGCACACTGAACTAAAATCTACTCAATCTTTCCTTTTGCCTTCAAATCAATAAGACGGCTTTCAGAAAGATTCGCCCATTCATCACCACTATAGGAATCAACCGCCTTCTGGTAAAGCTCAGCAGCGCTAGAATAATTTTCTAAAGTCTCAGAAACTCTTGCAGCATTGAACAGCGCATGAGAAGCAAGATAAAAATCCTTTTCATCCGCAGCAGACTTATAAAAAGCCACAGCGTCATCATTTCTTGAAAGCTCCTCGGCACAAACTGCGGCATTATACATACATTCCGCATAAGTATAAGCCTTTCTTGAAGCATCAGCGGCCTTTAGATAACAGTCCATTGCCTTTGAAAAATCCTTCTTTGCAAAAGCAATATCAGCATAAAGCATATTTGCGCGCACGCCAGCAACATTTTTCTTTGAAAGATACGGCGCCAAAGCCTCTTCTGCTTTTGCCTGGCGGGAAGCAATTTCAGACTCCTCAATTCCGCCTGACTTTGAAGCATAAGAAAATTCAATTGAATCAATAGCAGCCAAATCCTTCTTTTTAGCAGAATCAGAAACCGCAAATATAACACAGAGTGCCACGGCAACAGCAACCAAAACAGCCAAGCCGCAAACAAACACTTTTCTATTTTTAACAATAAAATCTTCAATTTTCACATTTGCAGCATCTTTTATTTTTTTAGACATTTTTTACTCCGAATATTTTTTGATTATATAGAATATCTGCGTTTTTGTCAAAACCTAAGTTCTTTGAATATTCAGTTCTGAAATAAGCTTTGAAACATAAGTGCGCTGAATATCAAGAATTTTCGCAGCGGCAGTCTGATTCCAGTTTGTCTCCCGCAATATTCTTTCAATGTATTGCCTTTTAAATTCTGAAAGCGCATTTTTCAGGCTGCGGTCTTTCATAAGAGAAATTTCTTCCGCGCAGTTTCCGATTTCAGCTGACTCCGGCAAACTTGCAGAATCAACAGGAAGCCTCAAGTCATTCGCCTGGATGAAAGGCGGATTTCCAATTATGCAAGCCCGCTCCACAGTGTTCTCAAGCTCACGGATATTTCCGGGCCACATATAAGAATAAATCGCCTTTTTTGCAGTCTGTGAAAAGCCAAGAAATTCTTTATGTATTTCAGCCTTGAATTTATTTAAAAAGAATTCACATAAATCCTCAAGCTCATCCCGGCGTTCCCTCAAAGGCGGCACAGCAATCGGAAGAACATTCAGCCTAAAATACAAATCACTTCTAAAACTGCCCTCTTTTACCATCGCTTCCAAATCGCGGTTTGTAGCTGCAATAATCCTTACATCAACTGAAATTGTATCACAGGAACCAACGCGCTCGAACTTTTTTTCCTGAATCACACGCAAAAGCTTAGCCTGCAAATCAAAAGGAAGCTCTCCAATCTCATCTAAAAAAATTGTACCGCCATCCGCAAGCTCAAACCTGCCTTTTCTTGTGCTAACAGCATCGGTAAAAGCGCCTTTCACATGGCCAAAGAATTCCGACTCAAGCAAGGACGGACTTAAAGAGGCGCAGCTTACACGGACAAAAGGCTTGTTTTTTCTGTTGCTTAAAAGATGAATCTGCTCTGCAAAAAGCTCCTTGCCAACTCCGCTTTCACCAGTAATCAAAACAGATGAGTTTATCGAGGAAGCCCTTTTTATGTTTTCAAGCAGCGCAAGAACAACAGGATTCCGCGCAATGAAAGGATGGTAGTCTTTTCCAGCATCAACCACATACTGAAGGGCATTAAGCTGAACCTTGTTCTTTTTATAGCGCAAGGCATTCTGATAAGCAACTGCCGCCTGCTCTCCTAAAAGCTCAAGAATCACAAGGTCATCATCAGTGAAGTCTCCGTTATTTTCCTTATTAATAAGCTCAATAACACCAACACAGTCGCCCTTAACGCTCATTGGGAAGGCAATCATGTTTCTCGTAACATATTTTGTTGTATTTTGAACTGTCGAATTAAAACGAGGGTCGTTATTTACATCATTGATGATAACCGACTGGCAGTTTTCAGCAACCCAGCCGGCAATTGACTCTTTTTCAACAAGGATTTTCTTGACTTCGGAATTCTTAGGACCGAGGCTTATATAAAATTCCAACGAATTGATTTCTTTCCGAACAAGAAGAAGAGACGCAGCCTCGCATTTTACCATAAGCATTGCTGATTCCAAAATTGAAATCAGCAATGTATCTGAATCAGCGTAATTTGAATTTATACGTGTGTTTATTTCAATGAGGGACTTTAGCCTGTCTAAAGAAATTAAGCCGTTTCCACTCATTGATTTCAGTTTTTACTCTGCGTGGCTTTTTACGCTGTCGCCAATTGTGTAAGCTCTGTCATCGTTGCTAGAAGACATATACTGTGAAATTTCAGCACGATCCTGAGCCCTCTTGTATTCCTTTACAGAGAATGCAACACGCTCTTTGTCTACATCAATTGAAACAACATAAACATTAACTTTATCGCCGACATTGTATTTCTTTACAGCTTCTTCAAACGGAACTTCCCGGTCATCGCTAAGGTTTGCTTTGTTAACAAGACCTTCAATTCCATTAGGAGCTTTTACAAAAATTCCGAAGTCATTGATAGAAGTAACTTCACCTTCCAAAGTTCCGCCAACTTTATATTCTTCAGCGAAAGCCTTCCAAGGATTGTCTGTAAGCTGCTTTACTCCAACACGGATTCTCCGACTTTCTGGATCGCAGTCCAAAACAACAACATCCAACGGCTGATCAACCTTGATTTCACTTCCAGGATGCTTAATTTTCTTTGTCCAAGAAAGATCCTCACCAGCAAGGAAAGCATCAATGCCTTCTTCAAGCTGAACAAAAGCGCCGCTGTTTGCAATCTTTACAACCTTGCCAGAAACCTTTGTTCCTACCGGATACTTGTCCGCAATAGAATCCCAAGGATTTTCAGTAACCTGCTTAAGACCAAGAGAAACGCGTCCGCCCTGAATATCATAACCAAGAATCATGCACTCAACTTCATCGCCTTCTTTTACCATGTCAGACGGCTTGTTGATTTTCTTTGTCCAGCTGAATTCAGAAATGTGGGCAAGACCTTCAATTCCTTCTTCCAGCTCAATAAATGCACCGAAATCTGGAACTTTTGTAACTTTTCCCTTTACAATATCATTTACATGGTATTTCTCTTCAAAGTGAACCCAAGGATCTTCTGTAAAATGCTTGAGAGACAAATTGATTCTCTTGCCCTCTGGATCAAGACGGATAACCTTAAGCTCAATTTCCTGTCCTTTCTTTACAAAATCCTTTGGACGTGTTACGTGTCCCCAGCTCATATCATTAATATGAAGAAGACCATCAAATCCGCCAAGATCTATAAATGCACCGAAACTTGTAAAGGACTTTACAACACCTTTTACAGAGTCACCAATCTTTACAGTCTCGAAGAATTTATCACGGTTCTCATTAATCTGCTCTTCAAGATACTTGCGGCGGTTTACAACAACATTGCGTTTTCCGTTGCTATAAAGGCGCTCAACATAGAACTTAGACTTTACACCAATAAGCTTTTCTTCTTTTTCAACTTTCTGAGCATCAGCCTGGCTAATAGGAAGGAATGCGGAAATTCCACCGCCAAGATTAACCATATATCCGCCTTTTGTAACAGAAGAAATAACACCTTCTACAGGAGTCTTCTGTTCAGAAGCAACTTTAAGTTCCTCCCAAAGACGTTTTTCATCGGCCTTCTGCTTTGAGACAACAGGACCGTTTTTTCCAAACTGACTTACGAGATATACTGTAATTACATCTCCCTCTTTCGGAAGATTGCCAGCAAATTCAGCTACAGGAATCTTTCCTTCTGACTTGCAGTTTACATCAACGAATACAATATCATCTGTAACTTGAACAACAGTAGCTTTTACATTAGCACCGTCTTCAACCGGCTCCATGTTATTAATAGATGCTTCTAATTGTGTGTAAATGTTGTCGGAGCCCTGAGCACCATTCTTTTCCACTTCCTTTTCCATAGCAAACCCTTTTGATTTAATTTTGCTTTCGATTATCTCACAAACCTCATTTATGGTCAAGTCTGATGTATCAATATAAAAAGCGTCCTTCGCCTTTTTTAGGGAGCCTTCAGCTTTGTTTCTGTCCATTTCATCGCGCCTGATTATCGCCGCCTTAATCTCCTCGAGAGAAAGACCGCTGACTCCCTGATCGAAACGGCGCCTTGCCTGAACATCAATACTAGCATCAAGATAAAACTTGAATTCAGCATCAGGGAACACTACAGTCGTCATGTCCCTGCCCTCGCAAATTATGCTAAGGCTCTTTACAATCTGCCGCATCCTTGAATTGACGAAATGCCGCAGCTCAACAAAAGACGACACCTTGGAAACATTCGCATCAACCTTGTCCTGATGCAGCAAATCATCAACATCCTTTCCGTTTAAAATCAACCTTGCATTTTTATAGTCAAGACTCTGATTTTTGGCAAACTCAACAACCTGATTTTCATCATCAAGATTTATTCCTGAATCCAGCAAAGCCAGCGTGAGGGCGCGGTAAAAACTTCCGCTATTTAAATATGTAAGATTCAAGTCCTTTGCGACTTTTCCCGCAACCGTGCTCTTTCCTGTTCCGGCAGGACCATCTATTGCAACAACCATAAAAAACCTCTTTTACAATTGAATTTCTAGTTTTTACAAAGCCTAAGAAGCGCTTTCACTTCATCTTGAGCCAAATCCCTGAACTGGCCAAACTGAAGCTCGCCAACCCCGACACATCCAATTCTTATGCGCATAAGGCTTTTTATTCCGACTTCATACTTCTCAAAGACACGGCGGATCTCACGGTTCTTTCCTTCCACAAGAACAATTCTCATTCTATGGGAATTAAGCTCACGGGCATCCTTGCATCGGTAGAAAACGCCGTCAATCCTAACTCCGTCCATAAAATCATCAGCAAGAGAGCGCGGCATAGGAAGGCTTGTGTCAACAATATACTCTTTCTCAAGCTCCGCGGAAGGATGAGAAAGCTTTGCGGCAAAGTCGCCGTCATTCGTAAAAATAATAAGACCGCTTGAAAACATATCAAGCCTGCCCACATTGTAAAGACGCTCTGAATAGGCTTCTTTCAGCAAGTCAGCAGCAACAGGCCGGCCCTTCTCATCGCTTGCAGAGCAAACATATCCAGAAGGCTTGTTCAAAAGAACATAACGCTTCTTTGCTTCAAGATGAATTTCATTTCCATCAACACAGACTATATCGCCGGAAGAAACTTTTGTTCCAAGCTCAGCGACAACAGTTCCATTCACAGAAACACGGCCTGCGCAAATAATAGCTTCACTGGCACGGCGGCTAGCCACACCACATTTTGCCATGTACTGCTGAAGACGCATAACGCCTTCTTTTTCTTCATTTGAATTATTAACGGGCAAGTTCAAACCTCTCGCTTTCTTTTTCATCAAGCTGCGGCAAATCTGCAATGCTTTGTAAATGGAAGAATTCAAGGAATTCTTTTGTTGTGCCATACATGACAGGCTTTCCGGGAATATCCTTCTTTCCGACTTCCTTTATAAATTTTCTGTCAAGCAAAACACGCATCATGTTATCCACATTCACATGGCGTATGCTTTCGATTTCCGCGCGTGTTATAGGCTGACTGTACGCAATTATCGACAAAGTTTCAATAGCGGCACGGCTCAGCTTGCCTTCATTCTTCTTGCCATAGCGTTCTTTCACGAAATCAAAGCATTCCCTTTTAGGCGTAAGTGTCCATCCTCCGATAATCATCGAAAGCTCTATTCCAGAATCAGCATTTGAATACTTTTCCTTTAAACGCTCAATGCACTCCTCAACAATATTAGACGCCATCTTCGTTATTTTTGAAAGGCTCTCCACTGTCTGAGGCTCGCTTTCCAGGAAAAGAACAGTTTCCAAAAGAGCGGTCTCCGCATCAAGGTTCAGTTCCGCCCGGCGCCTTTCAAGCTCATTTTCAGACTCGTTATAAGAACTGTCAGAAACTGAAACATTTTCATCATTGTCTTTTATTTCTTCAGAAATCACGCCGCTTTCTGCTTCCTGCATATTTTTATATCTCCAAACATTTTATTTTGATATATTTCGACTAAATTTAATTTTACAGCCTCAAGAATCGCCATGAAAGCGCAAATTACATCCAGCTCGTTGCCTTTTCTAGTTATCAAGTCTGTAAACATACATTCACTCTTCTTTTCCAAAAGCTCGTTTATCAATGCGATTTTTTCATTCGGAGCAATGTCCTCTCCCATGTTCAAAAGACGCTCATCAGGATTTACATTTGTAAGATTTCTAAAAATCTTCTGCATATCCTGAAGCAAGGCCCATGTATCCATTTTTTTCCACTGGGAATCATCTTCGTCAAAGGGAAGCGTCCTTTCTATTTTTTTACGCTCAAAGCTCCATTCGCTCTGCTCCTCCTGTTCCTCCATCAAAACAGAAAGTTTCTTAAAGCGCTGGTACTCAATAAGCTGCTCAACCAGTTCTTCCCGAGGGTCTTCCATGCTTTCGTCATCATCATAGCGGACTTCAACAGGCAAAAGAAGGCGGCTTTTTATGCATGCAAGCTTTGCAGCCCAAAGATAGAATTCACTTAAATCCTGCAAGTCAAGCTCTACAGCATAGTCAAGATAGTCCTGAAACTGTTCCGTAATTTCCGCAATCGGAATATCATAGATATTTATTTTATTTTCACGTATAAGGCTCCATAAAAGATCGAGAGGTCCTTCAAACGTTCCTGCCATAAATTTTCTATGACAAACTGTCCGCTCTTGTTCCATTTTGCGCTCCAAAGCAAAGTCTTTAAAACGGACAATATTTTTCCACCCGCTGATTCTTTAAAAGCTCAAGCTTTTTTCCGTAGAAATCTATGTCCGCTTTATTAACATCGGCATTTTTCTGCAAAACTTCAAGAAAAGGAGCAAGAACAAATGCCCTTTCCAAAAGACGCTCATGCGGAACAACAAGATTTTCTTTTTTTATAACCTGATTTCCAAAAAGCTCTATGTCAATATCAAGCGAGCGCGGACCGTTTCTAACCTCAAGGCTTCTGTTACGCCCTAATTCCTGCTCGATTAAATGAATTTTTTCAAGAAGTGAATCAGCTGTCCCGTCATACATTCCGACGGCAACCATATTATAGAAATCATCCTGTCCGGCAAGATACATAGCGGCAGTCTTATAAATAGAAGAAAATTTCAGTTCATGAATGAAATCTGAAAGAGAGCAGCAGGCTCTTTTTAAAAGCTCCAGGGAAGAAAAATCCCCGAAACTTTTATTAGAGCCAAGCCCTAAAACAACACGTTCCATAAAATTTTAGAAAAGCTCATCTGGAACAGGCTTGTCTTCCGATGCGGCTTTTGCAAGGCTCGCAGTCTTTAGCTTTGCAGTTTTCGCGGTCTTTTCTTCTGCAGCAGAAACTTTTTCAGCAGGAGCCGCTTCTTTCGCAGGAGGCTCAACAACAGATCCAGTGCCAACACCTTTTGCGCGCAGCTCCCTCTCGTACTGAAGAATTTGCTCTTTAGTCACGACCTCGCCTTCTTTTGTACGCAAAATCTGCCCAGGGAAGATTTTTTCACGCAGAGTGTTTTCAAGCTCCATTTTAAATGCAGGGTTATTTTCTATATATGCAACCGCATTTTCCTTTCCCTGTCCAACTTTTTCGTCTCCTCTTGTATACCATGCTCCACGCTTGTCTATAAGCCCATGCTTCACAGCAGAATCCAAAATAGAAGCGGCGGAAGAGATTCCTTTTCCAAAGTAAATATCAAGCTCAACCTTGCGGAACGGAGGAGCGACCTTGTTCTTCACAATCTTTACACGTACACGGTTTCCGACTGCATCCTCTTCGCCCTTGCCGTCAATCGACTCAATTCTGCGGATTTCAAGACGGATTGAAGAATAAAATTTCAGCGCATTGCCACCAGTTGTAGTTTCAGGATTTCCAAACATAACGCCAATCTTCATGCGGATCTGGTTGATAAAGACTACAATGCACTTGCTTTTTCCAACAATTGCCGTAAGCTTTCTAAGAGCCTGGCTCATAAGGCGCGCCTGAAGCCCCATAACAGAGTCGCCCATCTCGCCCTCGATTTCCTTCTGCGGAGTAAGAGCAGCAACAGAATCCACAACAATTATATCCACAGCACCCGAGCGCACAAGGTTTTCACAAATTTCAAGAGCCTGCTCTCCTGTATCCGGCTGGCTAACCCAAAGCTCATCAATGTTCACACCAAGATTCTTGGCATACACAGGATCCAGGGCATGCTCAGCGTCAATAAAAGCAGCGATTCCGCCAAGCTTCTGGGCCTCCGCGACAGCATGAAGCGCAAGTGTAGTCTTTCCAGAGCTTTCAGGGCCATACATTTCAATAACACGTCCGCGCGGATAGCCGCCAATTCCAAGAGCCTCATCAAGCAATATCGAGCCGGAAGGAACAACATCAATAGAGGCCGTATCTGTTTTTGTTCCAAGCTTCATCAAGGAGCCTGTGCCGAACTGCTTTTCAATCTGAAGCCTTGCCGCTTCCAAGGCCTTTAGCTTTTCCGACATTTCAGCCGGAAATTTTTCTTCTGTCTTAGCCATTTTTTTCTCCGATATATAGCGCTAGAAATGAAACCTTAAACAATGAGCAGACTTTCCGCCAAAACAGCAGAAAATGAATTCCAAAGCACCTTGATTTAAGATTTTATAACTTTATATATATTTTTTTTAATTTTATGCACTGAATTTAAAAAAATCTTTGGAAATATACCATAAAAAAAAATAGTTTTAAAGTAGAAAAAGAAAAGATACACAGAAATCATATTTGTCATAAAACGATTCAAATTGAATTTAATAATGCTTTCAAAAAACAGCGGCAGAAAGAGGGGCTGCCGTTAAAAAATCAGCAAAAGCCCTGCCAACCCACTTGACAAATCCCGGGGGGGGGTACAATAGACTTGCTGAATTTTTTCAGCGGAATCTATGTTTTTTAAGGAGCGGGCTTATGAAAAAGTTTGCTAAGATTTCAGCTGTGCTGGCTGCCATGGCGCTTGCATTTTCCTTTGCAGGCTGCTCTGACGGAAGCTCCGGCGGCGGCTCTGACAGTTCAGAAATAACCGGCGGAGAAATAACCGGCGGAGAAACATCTGGTGGAGAAACTTCTGGCGGTGTAGAAATTCCAAAAGACTTTGTAAAAGTTCCGGCTGTTTCAATCACAGGAAACGAAACTTGGACACCGAAATCAGAAGTATTTGTAAGCGAACGTGTGCTTGATATAGAAGCC
Organism: uncultured Treponema sp.; assembly: GCA_964607295.1. GTDB lineage: Bacteria > Spirochaetota > Spirochaetia > Treponematales > Treponemataceae > Treponema_D. The sequence goes on from CAZSJX010000005.1 coordinate 29,451, forward strand.
TTCTGGATAAGCGACCACGAAGTAACGCAGGCGGAATGGAAAGATGTAATGGATAGTACTCCTTCTTACATGGCGAATGTAGACGGAAATCCGGACAACAATCCTGTAAATAACGTAAGCTGGTATGATGCTCTTGTCTACTGCAACAGGCGTTCTATAAAGGAAGGCTTGACACCGTGCTACACAATAAACGGCTCTAAAAATCCAGTTGATTGGAGGTCAGTACCTACTTCAAGTGACAGCGCATGGGACAAAGCAACTTGCGACTGGAACGCAAACGGCTACCGTCTGCCTACAGATGCCGAATGGGAATGGGCGGCACGTGCCAAAAAAGACTATAAATACGCCGGAAGCGACGATATAGATGATGTTGCGTGGTATGCAAAATATGAGTATGAGTATGACACAGGAACAAGGGAAGTAAAAAAAAAGAAACCGAACGACTACGGACTTTATGATATGAGCGGCAATGTTTGGGAATGGTGCTGGGACTGGTGGAGCGAGAACATACCAAACGATACGCCTGCTGCAGGTGTGCTGTCCGGTTCTCTCCGCAGTCTACGTGGTGGTTCTTGGTGCAACTACGACAACATCTGCTCTGTTGACAGCCGGGGCATTAAAGACCCGGGTGAAGGGGACAATGTTACCGGCTTCCGCGTTGTTCGCTCCGACTAGTGTTTTTGCCCTGTAACGGGCAATGTGCATAACTGGACCGCGTCTTTTTGGGCGCGGCAGCTATAGCACGGATTGGTGTTTAAATGCAGGCGCATCAGTGCCTTCATCTAGGCTTATAGACGGAAAAATTCAGCATTACATTAATAGAACCTTTCTGTATGGCAAGCTATTTGCTTCACTTAAAACAGAAAACAAAACTTGCCTTTTTAGAAGATTTCAAGTATTATTTTTCTTAGAAGATTTCTATAATTTATGGAAATTTTCCACACACACAAACCGAGGTATATTATGGCTTACAAAATTTCATCGGAATGCATCAACTGCGGAGCATGCGAAGGAGAATGTCCTTCAGAAGCAATCAGCGAAGTAAACGACAAGCGTCAGATCAATGCTGACAACTGCGTAAGCTGCGGCTCATGCGCATCTGTATGCCCTGTTGGAGCAATCTCAGAAGAATAACAGCCACCAGCTGTTAAAAACAAGGCTGCCCAGTATTTTTCTGAGCAGCCCTTTTTGTTTTTTAATTTATGAAACTAAAGTCTTTTTTTATTCTTGGAGCATTTTTTTCATTTTTTTATGCTCAGGCTCAGAATTTTCCGCAAATACCGTCCCTGGAATCAAGGGATTTTCTTTTTTCCCAGTATCAGCAGGAAGTCCAGCAGAGCCAGAAAGACTTTTTGAGGCTCAAGTCCAGCGTTCCGACATTCTATTCCTACAAAGCAAAAAAGGACGACACCGTTTTCACTGTGGCGGCAAGATGCAGCATCTGGCAGGAAACCTTGTCAACTTTAAATTCTATAGAAAACAGCGGCGAAATTCTTGAAGGAAAAACTCTAATTCTTCCATCTGCGAACGGACTTTTCATACCGGAATCTCCAAACACTTCTATTGAGATTCTGCTTTCAAACGAGCACAAGGAAAAAATTTCACAAGAGATTTTCGGGCAGTACAAAATAAACGGAAGAATTTTCTATTTTGTTCCTGGAGAAAAATTCAGCCCGGCAGAAAGAGCATATTTCTTAAACCCCGGAATGTCCATGCCCCTTGAAAAAAGCGTTCTGACTTCCAGCTATGGAAAGCGGCAAAGTCCTATAACCGGCAGATGGCAGTTTCACAAAGGAATCGACCTTGCGGCTCCAGAAGGCGCGCCTGTATTCGCCTGCAAAAGCGGAACTGTAAAATTCATAAAGCAGGAAGACAGAATTTACGGAAACCACATCATAATTTCACATCCGGGCGGAATGGAAAGCCTGTATGCGCATCTTTCGGAACTTCTAGTTTCAGAGGGAGAGACGGTTTCAACAGGCCAAAAAATCGGAAAAGTCGGCACAACAGGACTTTCAACAGGACCTCATCTCCACTTTGAAATAAAGCAGAACGGCTCTTATTTAAATCCCGGAAAATACTTGAAGCAGCCTTAATTTTCAAGTTTTAATAGTGAATAAAAAAATAGCGGCAACGATAAAGCCTGAACAAAAAACCGGTTTTCGGCGGCAAGACACTAGAAATCCAAGCATTTTAGGTCTATAATATTGGCATGAAATCTTGCATTGCCAGGAAAAAAAACAAAAAAGTTTTCTCCTTGATGTTTTTGGCTTTCTGCGGAATCTTTCTGTCAAAAGCCGAGCCTTTCCGTGTGAGCAGGACAAATTTAGTAACCATCGATTCCTTGTTTGAGAAGAAAGAAGTTGAAGCCGGAGTGAACGACGCCGTTGCAATAAAGCTTCCGCAGGATAAAACTTTTATAGAAGGAATTGAAATTTCAATAAAAGTTCCAAAAATCGTCGCAGAATGGCGGGATTCCGTGGCATGGTCATTGTATTCCGGAATTTCACCAGCGCCCGGCTCCAGCCTGATTGACTACAGCGGAACAAGGGTGGAAGTTGGAACATTCGGTGAAAGCCTAAGCTTCAATATAAAAGTTCCAACAAAGAAAAATCATTCAATAAAAGGCGACGCATATTCATACACCGCGCAGATGATTCCAGCGAATGACGACGGATTCTTGTTCTTCAGGCTTCAGCTGGCAATGAAGGGCTCTAGCGACTCAATACCAAAGTCGAAATTCAAAGTCTGCGCATATCCAATTCTTTCAAATGAAGGAAAAATATCGCTTGACCTAAAGCGTCCGGAAAATGAAGAGACAAAGGAATTTACAGTTTTTGTTGACGGCAAGCAGTCGGAACTTGGAAAAACAGATATTCTTGTTCCCGCCGGAAACCACAGTGTAAACGTTGTGAGCGACTTTTACCGCAATGAAGTGCGCGCAGTCAGCGTTGAGCAGGCAAAAACATCAAAAGTTGAAATTTTGCTTCGGGAAATAAAGCCAATCATAAGGCTCATTGCTCCAGAAGGCACAAAAATAACATTTGACAAGGAAGAATTTACCGCTCCTGTAGAACAGTTCTACACGACAAGCGGCGACCACACCGTAAAATTCATGGTCGGCGACTATGAAATAACAAAAACTGTCTCCACGCTGGACGGACGGAGCTACAATATTTCCGTAGTGATTGACGCGGCGGTTCAGGAGACGGATGAATAAAAAACAGCAGTTTTTTTGGATTCAATTTGACAAAAATAAATTCAAGAAAAGCAGAACACACTCCGATATATAAATTACCAGGTGTTCAATTTATCCCCTCCCACCCATTGGAGCCTGGATGCCAAAAGGCATGGCCGGTGTAAAAACCGGTCTTTTTATTTTAAAGACAGTTTGCTTTTTTAACGCAATTGGATTATCATTCTTCCAGAGGTAAAAATGCCGGAAAACAAAAACAGCAACAATGATGAGATTAAAGAAATTTGCATGCTTCTTTCAAAAATTCAGGATGAGAACCTTATATTTGATTTTTTCGGCTGTCTTTTTACAAAGTCAGAGCTGAATGATTTTTCAAAAAGATGGAGCCTCGTAAAGGAACTTGACGAAGGAACAACCCAGCGCGAAATTGCAAAGAAATACAATCTGTCTTTATGCAATATCACAAGAGGCTCAAGGGAAATGAAAAAGGAAAATTCAGCGTTCCAAAAAGTTCTTGCCCTTTTGAAATCGCTGAAATAGCTCAAATCAGTTTTTATTTATCCCTAATTTCGAGTTAGCTATAATTCAATATAAAATAGCTACAGTCGAGATGCGTCTGTCAAAACCGAAGCAACTAAGTTGCCTCTACACGGCAGTTTTGCCTTGGAACTATCATCGTTGCCGCTTTTGCGGCAGCAAAACTGAGTGTTTTTGCCATCCGCCTCTCTCCTTGCCGCTATCTTTTTACTCACTATTGAAGCTCAAATCAGTTTTTATTTATTATTTTTGTCTGTGTTTTTCCTGTTGCAATTTCAATGAAGCGGACAAAAAGCGAAACCTTGTTGTCTTCATTTAAGTTTGTCCAGATTGAATCCGCAACGTCATCTACAGAACTGCCGTCCAGTTCCAGAATTTCAGGCTCGCCTTCAAAGCTTGGAAGAGGATTTCCGTTCTGCATATAAGTATGAATGTAACGGCCGATTCCTGCGCGCGGATTTTCATAGGCAAACATATATCTGTTTACAGAAGAGCAGTCTCCGCAGTCGCTTTTTAAAATCGACATTGAAAAATTGAAGCCGCCGTTTTCAACTTCAAGCAAGGCAGAGATACGCGGAGTAAAATTCGGAGAATCTGGCTCAAATTTTCTTGACTGCAAAGACTTTTCAAAACTAAGTCCGTTTTTAAGCCCGTCATAAACTGTGTCCGTCTGGTCGCCATTCGTTACAATTGTCTTAGTTCCAAGGACTCTTACAGGCGCGTAAATTATAAGGCTCGGGTCTGTAAGCTTTGAAGGATCAAATGCCTGTGTGCGGATTCCATCTCCGTCCTCCACAAAAATTCTATTGCGGCTGTTTTCACTTCTTCCCATAATCCAATAGGCAGAAACTGCATATTTTCCATCAGCAGATTTTCCAACGATAATTCCGCGTCCTGGATACTCGTTTTTTGAAAGAGCTTCTTTTAATGTTTTTTGAATCATAATTCCTCCGGCGGAATCAGTGTAACATAAAAACAAAACTTTGTGTATTGACACGCAGAATGTGATGTGGAATTTTACATTGACACTTATATTTTACAATGATAAAATAGTTTCACTTCTATTTATATATAAAAAGGATGAATCTTCTTATGGATCAAGAAAACAAAATCACTGAACAGAAAACAAAGAAAGACAGTTCAAAAATTGGAGCTGTAATAATACTTGTAATTTCGGCTCTGGTCTTTCTTCCCTTTGGTGCCAGCGCAGTTTTTCAGTCAATCTTCAACAAGCAGAAAGTCAATTCTTACGGCTCATATAATGGAAAGAAAATAACTTATGAGCCAGGCTCAGATTTCTTCGTTTCTGTTTCAAACATCGCCCAGTCATACCAAGCTAGAGGCTATAAGCTTGGCGAGGAGCAGAACTACAGAATTATGAGGGAAGCTTTTTATCAGACTGTAATAGACATGGCCTTTACTGATTCAGTAAAAAAATCAGGATATGAAGTTCCAAAAGAAGCAATAAACAGAATTGTAGTTGAAAGATTCACAGATCCTTCAACAGGAAAATTCTCACAGAAAGCATACAACCAGACAAGCGCATCTGATCTTGAAGCGCTCAGAAAAGACATTGAAGACAGCCTTGTCTACAAGCGCTATTTCTATGATTTATTAGGAACAGATGATTCAGTTCTATTTAACGGAACTCCATTATATGGACTAAAAAGAAGCTCTGCGGAGAAAAAATTTCTCGCTTCAATGGGAGCTGAAAAACACTCATTTGATGCCGTTACATTCAGCACATTGAATTTTCCAAAAGAAGAGGCTGCGAAATTCGGCAAGGAAAATGCAGAGAAATTTACAAAATATGATTTTTCTGTAATTACCGTGGACGATGAGCAGGAAGCAAAAGCCATCTTAAAGCAGATAAATGGAAATGAAATCACATTTGAGGATGCCGCAAGCGAGAAATCACAGAAATATTATTCAGATGCAAATGGAAAAAGCGCAGGAACATACCGCTACCAGATAGAAAATATGCTGGACAATGCAGATTCACTTGCGGATCTTGAAATGCTTTCGAAAGATGAAATCAGCGCTGTTATAAAAACAAAACGCGGATATTCAATATTCAGGTGCGACGGCTCTGTTTCAGCGGCAGACTTTGAGGACAGCACTGTTCAAGATGCAGTTCTTGGCTACATAAACTCAAATGAAAAAAGCTACATAGAAAATTATTTCCTTGAGATTGCAGAAAACTTTGTTTCAGAAGCCGCAATTACAAGCTTTGACAACGCATGCAAAAAATTCGCTGTAGAGAAATCAGAAATCCAGCCTTTCCCTGTAAACTATGGAAGCTCAAGCATTTATTCGTCAGTTTCTGAATCCGGACCGCTCGCAAGAATCGCCTCAAATGAAGAAGCCTACAAGACCGCTTTTTCATTGAAGCAGGACGAAATCAGCTCTCCATTTATGCTGGGCGCAAATGTTGTTGTTCTAAAATGCACAGGAATTCAGGTTGAAGAGGAGCTGGAGGATGCAAGCGAAATAGAAATCCACAGCGCAGACATTAACTCAGCCACTTCTGCTCTTTTTGCAAGCCCGAAAGTTGTAGACAATTTCTTTGCAACATATATTTCTCTTATGCACGAGAACAGGAAGTAAATTGGACAACTCAGTTCAGGAGAAGCCCCGTCTGGTAAATGCCGGCCAGGGCTTTTCTATTTTAAAGACAGTAGAATACAAAGGGCGATTTTTATACTCAAGATACAATCCGGCAAAAGCAATTGAAACTTATATAGACAAGATTCAGCTGCAAAGCGGCACACTTGTAATAATTTGCTCTCCGCTTCTTTGGTACGGAATTGAAAAACTAAAGTCAGTGCTTCCGGAAAAATGTGAAATTGCCGCGCTGGAAGATGATGCAAACCTTTTGAAGCTCGCAGCAGAAAACAACAGTGCAAATGTTCCATTATTCAAGCTGTCCGACAGGGAAAGCATCGATTCATTTGCAAGAAGCATTTGCAGAAACGGAAACATAAAGCGAATTTTTAGAATTGACTTCAGCGCAGGTACAGCCTTTTCAAAAGAGAGCTTTGATTTCACGGTCAATGCCATAAATGAAATAATCGCAACATTCTGGAAAAACAGAATCACGCTTGTAAAATTCGGCCGGCTTTTTTCCAAGAATTTCCTAAAAAACATTGCAAGGCTCGGACATTCAGAAACATTGGATAATGTGGAAAAAACAGTTTCAAAGCCGCTGATTGTTTTCGGCGCGGGCGAAGGACTGGACAGTTTTTCATATTCGGATTTTTCTCCAAGCGATTTTTTCATACTTGCAGTCGACGCCGCATTGTCTCCATTGCTGTCAAGAAATATAAGGCCAGACGCTGTTGTTACAATGGAAAGCCAGATTGCAATTGAAAAAGCGTTCCTGGATACAAAGGACAGCGGCATTCTTCTGTTTGCCGATCTTTGCGCAAGACCGGAAGCTACAAAAATTCCAGGCGGAAAAGTAATATGGTTTGCCACAGAATACACTGAGGGAAATTTCTTTGACAGCCTCAAAAAATCAAATATTATAAAAAACTTTATTGCACCAATGGGCTCTGTAGGACTTGCAGCGACATACATTGCGCTAAAGCTCAGAAGCAGCAGTTCCGTCCCAGTTTTTACCGCAGGGCTGGATTTTAGCTACACAATAGGAACAACACACGCAAGGGGAACTATGGCATTGAAGCAGCGGCTCATAAATTCAAACAGACTTGTGCCGGCGGAAAACTATGACGCGGCTTTTTCAGAGGCGGCGCAAGCTGCCGTATCCAAAGCCAGAAAGAAAATACGCACCACGAAAATTTTACTGCAATATGCCCGGCAGTTCTGCATAATGTTTCAGAATGAAAAAAATCTCTTTGACTGCTCAAGCACAGGAATAAATCTTGGAATACCTCAAAGCAATATTTTCACTATAAATGAAAGTACCGCGAAGGAAAAATGCGAATCATCTAAAAACGGATTTGCTTTCTGTGAAAACGAAAAAAGAGAACTTGAAAAACTTAGGAGCCTGCTTTCAGACGGAGAGAAATCACCTTTTGTTTCTAAAAAAAGTTCCATTAGCAACCAGATAAGGGAGCTTGCTGAGAGCCGGGAATATCTTTTCCTGCATTTTCCTGACGGCTACTCATTTAAAATGGATCAGTCTTTTCTAAAAAGAATCAGAGCCGAAACTGATTTTTTTATAAAGCAGCTTGAAATCGCCATAAGAGAAAACAAGCCGCTTTAATATTTTCCCATAATTTCAAGTTAAGTATAATTCACTATAAAAACTCGAAATTAAGGCTAGCTAGGAATCATCTTTTTCTTTTAATACAGCAAGGAATGCGCTCTGCGGAAGCTCAACATTTCCGGCCATAAGCATTCTCTTTTTTCCAGCTTTCTGCTTTTCAAGAAGCTTGCGTTTTCTTGTTACATCTCCGCCGTAGCATTTTGCAAGAACATCTTTTCGTACAGGATTCACAGTTTCTCTTGCAATTATCTGGCTACCAATCGCTCCTTGGATTGCAACTTTAAACTGCTGGCGCGAAATTTCACCTTTAAGACGCTCGCAAACAATTTTTGCACGCTCAACGGCACTTGGCTTGTAGCAAAGCTGCGCCAAAGCATCAACAGGCTTTGAGTTTATAAGAATGTCGATTTTTATCAAGTCTGTCGGACGATATTCAGTAACTTCATAGTCAAAGCTTGCATATCCGCGGCTATAAGATTTCAGCTTGTCGTAAAAATCAAAGAGAACTTCCGACAGAGGCATTTCATAAATGAGCTCCACGCGCTTCTCATCAAGATACTGCATATTTTTTTGAGTTCCACGCTTTATACGGCACAGTTCCATAATAGAGCCAAGATATTCGGCAGGAGTTATTATTGAAGCTTTTATATACGGTTCTTGCGATGACTCGATTTTTCCTTCCGGATAGTCAGCAGGATTATCTACAAAAATTTCGTCATGCCCTGGAGTCTTAACCTTGTACTTTACACTTGGAGCAGTAAAAATTACAATCTGGTTGAAATCACGCTCAAGACGCTCCTGAATTATTTCCAAGTGAAGAAGCCCCAAAAATCCGCACCTAAAACCATTTCCAAGCGCAAGCGAATTATCCTTTTCGTAGACCAGCGAGGCATCATTAAGCTTTAGTTTTTCCATCGCCTCCTTTAGTTCCTCATAGTCATTTGAATCAATGGGATAAATTGAAGAAAATACAACAGGCTTTACTTCCTTGAATCCTGGCAACGGCGCGGCAGCTGGCTTTGAAGCAAGCGTTATTGTGTCACCGACGCTTACATCGCTTACAGTTTTTATTCCAGCAATAATATAGCCGACATCTCCTGCCTCAAGGATTCCGGTCTCCTCATATTTTATTTTAAATACACCGACCTGCTCCACCTTGTAGTCTGTGCCGTTGCTCATAAAACGGATTATATCACCAGTTTTTACGCGACCCTCCATTAAACGAAGATGAACAATAACGCCGCGGTACTCATCGTAATGGCAGTCAAAAATCAAGGCCTGAAGCGGAGCGTCAGCATCACCTTTTGGCGGGGGAAATTTCGTAACAATAGCCTCAAGCAAATCATCAATTCCCTGTCCGGTTTTCGCGCTAACAAGCTGAGCATCAGAGGAATCAAGCCCCAAATCATGATCAATCTGTTTTTTTACAGATTCAATATCTGCGCTTGCAAGATCTATTTTATTTATGACTGGGACAATCGCCAAGTCATGCTCCATTGCCATATAAAGATTGCTCACTGTCTGGCTTTCAACGCCCTGAGTAGCATCAATAAGAAGCAAAGCGCCCTCGCAGGATGCAATCGCACGGCTTACTTCATAGCTAAAATCAACGTGGCCAGGTGTATCAACAAAATTAAGCTCATAATCATGCCCGTCTTTTGCCTTATAAGGAATTGTAACTGCCTGGCTTTTTATTGTAATTCCGCGTTCACGCTCAATATCCATGTTGTCAAGAATTTGGTTTTTCATTTGCCGGTCTTCGACAATCTTTGCTTTTTGAATAAGCCTGTCCGCTAAAGTTGATTTTCCATGATCAATGTGCGCAGTAATACAAAAATTACGCTTGTACTTTAATTCTGTCATTTTTATTCCTTTTTACTTTTATGCTAAAAATAATACGGGCTGTCCAGTCCCGCTGAAATACTAAGGCTCACATCAAGATATCCGTTTTTCCGCTTTTTGGCATAAAGACTGATATTTGCGGCTTCCTTTTCCGGACTAAAATCAATTCCAAGAAGCTCAACAGGATCGTTTTCTGTGAATCCGCTCTCATCTGCGACAGAGCCCTTTATAACTTTTACTATAGAGAATTTCTTTTTATTTGAAGGCGAAACTTTTACCAGTTTCATTCCAAACATCGGATAAAAACAGTTCTCAATCAAATCATGCTTAAAAAATTCATAGCCGGGAGAAAGAGGACGTTTTTCAAGGTAAACGATTTTCTCAGACTCGCTTCCATCTGAAGCTAAAATTCCAAGCCTGGTTATAACTCCGGAAGGCTGCTTCATAAATGCAATCTGCAAATCCGAAAGTGAATTAATTTTTTCTCCATTAACCGAAACAACAGTATCATCCTCCCGAATTCCAGCACGGTCTGCGCTTCCGCCAGGCAAAACATAAAAAACAGAAACGCCTTCATTCTTTGCCCCTGAGCCAGGAAGCCGCTTTGTTTTTCCATAAGAAGCAATCCAAGGATGCTCCCGCTCACCGCCGTTAAACAAAAATGGAAGCTCATTCTTTAAATACTCAACAGGAATTGCAAAATTGAGTCCCTGAAAATTCTGAACTCCTGCAAAAACCACAGCCTGAACACGCCCTTTTTCATCAATTAAAGGCCCGCCGGAATTTCCGCTGTTAATAGCCGCATCAACCTGAAAAACAGTTCCAGCCGTAAAAAGCTGCCTGTCTGTTGACGAAATAATTCCGCTTGTCAAAGTCTTTTCCAGCCCCAAAGGAGAGCCGATTGCATAAACCTTGTCGCCAACGGAAAGGTCGCTGCTGGAACCTAGCGCAAAAACATAGGGAGCGTCGATTTCAGTTTTTAAAAGCGCCAAGTCCAAAGTCTTGTCATAGCCAACAACTTTTGCAGGCACTCTGGTGTCAGGATCTTCCGCAAGCTTTATGTAGAGCCGCGAAAATCCTTCGTATTTTTTATCAACCATATCAGCAATAACATGGTGATTTGTTACAATATATCCATCCTTTGAAATAAAAAAACCGCTTCCAAGAACAGCATCTGCATAACCGATTCCACGCTGAATTTTAATTCCCTTGTCAACAAAAACAGTTACTGTACCCTTTATCATGTCAGAAACACTTGCATTTGAAACAGATGCAAGCGAACCGCCCGGCACATTCTGAAAAGCCAGCCGCTCCAATTCAGTTTTTGACATTGAGATTGAATCCAGCTCCAAGCAGCCTGCCGCTTCCAGAGACAAATAATATCCAAACGCATCAAAATACTTTTTTTCATCAATAGCGCGCAAACAGGAATCTACGCAAATTTTAGCAGTCCGTTCAAAAATCAGCCTGCACTTTTCATCTGAAGAAATTTTTCCATACAGAAGCCTTGCACGCCACAAAGCCTTTATTTCATTTTCCTTCGAAAGATTTTCAATAAGCCCAATTTCTATATCAACTGCGCGTTCTTCACTGTAATCAACCGGAACAAAAACATCATTGCCGCCTTTTATAGTTCCGCAGGAAAAAACAAGCAGAGCATAAGCAATTCCCAAAAACGGGCTGAAAAAATTTTTAATTCTTATTTTCATTTTCTATTAAAATTCCAAAGTCAAATTTTTCAATACGAATACAAAGCACTGACTGCACTTCATTTTCAACAGTGATTGTAGAAGCTCCCTGAACACTCTTTTCATCAAGCGCAGCTTTTGCTTTTTTTGCCAGCGCAGAATATTTTTCGGCATCAAAAGAACTATTTTTCAAAAGCCAGTAAAAATCCGAGCCGGCATCTTTATAAACAAAAAATTCCTCATTTCCGTTTGTTACTTTCTGCGGAATATTATTTTCAAATTTTATGGCGACAAGCTTCTTGTCTGGAACTGTATAGAACATGGACTCCTCGGAAATTCCGTCTGGATAAACAATATGCCTGACATTCCACTCGCCGTCTCCATCAGTATCCCACGAAGAAATTTTTCCACTGTTCTCCAAATATTCTTCAGTAAAATCCGGAACAGTGTCATTGTTCCTGTCAATCTGAATCATCCGAAGATAGAATTCTGCATTCCCGGATGGAAGCCCAAAAAGATTTTTTACAATCTGCCTCTCATCTTCAAGGGAATGAATTTTCATTTTTTTCTCTGAGTCAACTGAATAAAATTCTGTAGCCTCAAAAATTCCATCTTTATCAAAATCAACGGTTCTGAAAACTGGAATGTTGTTTTCAAAATGCGCCTGTGCATAGAGCCGGCCATCAGATGAATAATACAAGGCTTGCTGAATATTTCCATTCAAAAGGATAAATCTGATTTTTTCATTGCCGGAAATTGAAATTTCAAAGTCAGAGGCAGAATCAAGAAAATCCGCAATATTCAATCCGCAGCCAGCATTATCCACATTTGGAATAAAAAAATCAAAGCCAAGCTTTTCTGAAATTTCGTGATCGCGTTCTATAAAAACCGGAGACCACTTCAAGGTTTCCGGAACAAAATTAAATTTCTCGACAGGCTCCTTGTCCCTAAGAAACTCCGCGTAGTTTAAATAAGGAAACTTTTCCCAGAAAAAATTCATTTTCATTTCCCTGCAATATCCAGAAACCGGCGCTCCAAAATCACAAAGAACATTCCATTCCTGCTCGCCATCCTGATTTTTGTCAAATGAAATTTCCTGCGGACGTCCACGTGAAAATTTTACAATTAAATTTTCAATTCCATCTTTGTCAGTATCAAAAGAAAACGAGCCCGAAAAAGCAGAAAGATATTTTTCCGCAAGGCTGCAAGAATCATTTTCAGAGAGCTTCAGAATAAAATCCTTAAAAATACTATAGTCGATTTTTTCATCTGTAAATGCAAAAATATAGCCGGCCGCTTCCTGTTCATTCATAAGGCCTTCATCCAAAGCAGCCTGCGCATAAAGCGGATGCTTAAATCCTTTTGCATTGAAAGATTTTAAAATTCTGCTTTTAGTTTCACCGGAAGAAAACAAGGCAGAATAAATTTCAAGCTCAGAATTCTCAGGCTCAAGCTGCAAATAAGAATCGAGACGGGAGACAAAAAATGAAGCGAGTCTCCTTACCGCCGCATCTGAACTGGCAGGACTTTCATTCTTAAAAAACACAAGCGGAAACCGTGTGTCAGAAGGATAAATTCTTCTTGTGCCGTCAATCTTATTTCTAGCCTTAGAAACAGACGAAGAATCACCCAGCCGGTAAAGGCACTTTATTCGAATCAGCTCAGAATCAGAAGAATACAAAAAAGGCTGGCTGTCCAAAACATTCAATGCTTCAGACATTCTTCCTGTGTCGCAAAGAATATCGGCATATAGAAGGCGCGCATTGTCGCGGTTGTAATTAGTCCAGCTGTCGTTTTTTATCGCCTTCTCAAGCAGCGGAAGCACTGCGGCTTTCGTTTTTCCCAAGGCATTTTCAGAAACAGCATACAAATACCACAGGTCCGAAACCGAATCGTCATACGCAATTCCGAAGCAAGCCTGATTTTTTGCAGCCTCCCAGTTTTTTTCAAAAATATAATTCGAGGCAGTTTCAAGACAGCGCAACGCAGTCTTCTTGTTTGCAAGCCTAGAATTCTCATTTTCCGCAAAAGAAAATTCTAATAAATTCAAGGTGGCAAAAACAAGAAAAAATCTTTTTAAGAGATGCCGCGAGCTCAATTTTTTTTCCTGACGCATTTTCATTTTACAATCCAGTCTTTAAAGCCAAAAAGGCTTCCCCATATACAGCAAATTTCCTGGGCAGAACCATTCTCTTCCGGACAGACAATTTGAATCAACGGAATCAAATCCCTCGTCTTTCCAGCCTTCCAGTCATCAAAAACCCTCGAAACCGGCCTAAAAGTACCGTCTGCATTTTTTACAAAGTCATCCGGCTGCCTGCTTCTGAATATAAATGGAAACTTCAAATTCTTCAAGCAAAGCTCAGACAATCCCGCTTTCAAAAAAATTTTATCACCAGATGAAAAAACTTCAAAACAAAACTGCCCGGCCTGATAAGTTCCATTTCTTTCTATTATAGCAAAAAAACCGCTCTCTGTCGCTACTTTTCGTTTCTTTTGAATCAAAAACCTTCCGGCGCAAACCGAAAACTCAAGTCCGCCGCATTCCAAGGAAATTGTGCTTTTTAAACACTCTGAAGCCAAGCCGGATACAAAGGCATAAGGAATTCTTTCAGAGGCCTTCACAAAATCGATTCCCCTAAAAATTATCCTGATTTTTACCCCAAGCGGAAGCAAAGAAAATTTCACAGCGTCAAATGAAAATTTCCCATTTTCTACCTCAACCTCAATTTTTGAAAGCTCATTGTCAGAAAAAAAGGAAAGCGCCTCATATTCCGCACGGCTCTTTTCAGGCAAGGATGAAACTGCGCTCTGCCAAAAAGGAAACTCACTGTCAAGAAAAGGAACAAGCTTGTTTCGTATTCTGTTCCTAAAAATATTGTTGTCAAAATTCGTTCGGTCAGTCCTGAAACTTATATTCTGCAGATGAAGGTACTTTTCAATCTCGTCTCTGGAAATACTTAAAAGCGGACGGATAAATTTTCCACGTGTCGTCGGAATTCCACGGAAATCAGAAGAGCCTTGTAAAAAGCGCATGGCAAGAGTTTCAATCTGGTCATTCTTGTTATGCGCAAGGCACAAAAAAGAAATTTTCTCGCTTTCCATAAACTGTGAAAACTTTTCATAGCGAATTTTTCTAGCCGCATCTTCCACCGAAGTTTTTATCTCTCTCGCAAATGAAAAAATTTCGCCTGGAGCTATATCATATCGGACACATTTTACACCAAGGGAACGGCAAGCCGCCTCAACAAAATCAGCATCTGCAGAACTTTCGCCGCCATCCCTGATATTATGGTTGACAGTAACAGCTTTCAGCGGAATGTTTAAAACCCTTTTCAATGCTACAAGAAGCGAAACTGAGTCTGCCCCGCCGGAAACCGCCACACCGGCACAACCGCACACTCCCAGTGTCAATTCCATCTCTGAAAGGCATAGGTTCAAATTATCCAGAACCCTAGCCTGAAAATCCTGAATAAAGTCCATTTTTATATATCCTGAAAAATAGCAAAACAAAAAAATCCCCCTGCAAACCACAGAGGGATTTCATTTAGAAATTATAAAAATTCATAGTCTGATTTATAGCGCTTATTTTTTTGGAGGCGCAATAGAAACAACAAGAGCTGCAGGATCAGAAAGAACCTCAATCTTGTCACCAAGGTCGAAATCAGCGATTGTGAATTTCTGTCCAATCTCAAGCTTAGAGACATCAGCTGAAATAAATTCAGGCAAATCCTGAGGAAGAGCCTTTATCTTGATTTCAGGAACATGCTTCACCATGAATCCACCCTTAAGAACTCCAGCAGCAGTTCCAGAATAGCGGATCTTGTAGACATACGCAAACTTCTTCTGGCCGCTTACAATATGGAAGTCAGCATGAAGAGTCTTGTCTGTCTTTATATCATATTCTGTATCTTTTATAAACGCCTTGTTTTCAACACCGTCAATCTTCAAAACAACAAGTGTAGTTTTTGTAATTGTTCTCCATGCCTTAGAGAATTCATTGGCATCAATCTCAAGCATGAAGGACTCGCCTTTCTCATTGTATGCAACCGCTGGAATTTTTCCCTGCGCACGAAGTTTCTTTGCATATTTTTTTCCTGTTTCCGTGCGTGTAGTTGCATTGATAACAAACTGTTCCATTTTTAGAACTCCTTACAAATTTTAAAATAATATATAAAACTGGGACGGCTGGACTCGAACCAGCGGAATGATGGCACCAAAAGCCATTGTCTTACCACTTGACGACGTCCCAAAATATATTGTGGACTAAAAACTATTCTTCAGAAGAACCAGTCTCTATATGTCCCGCATTATATTCTTCAAGAATTTTAGCCTGAATCGCATTGCGGAAGTCCGGACTAATCGGATGAGCAACATCCTTATACTCGCCGTTCGCAGTTTTACGGCTTGGCATTGCAATAAAAAGACCAGAAGATCCTTCAATAATTTTTACATTATGAACAACGAAGCAGTCGTCAAATGTAACAGTAACATAAGCCTTTAGCTTTCCTTCGCCTTCAACTTTGCGGATCCGAACATCTGTAATCTGCATAACAATCTTCCCTCTTTAATAATAAAAATCTATAAAATCACAAGAAAACACCTTTGATTTTCCATTATCAAGCTACAAAAGCCTGCATTTTATTATATCAGCCGCCTAGACAAAGCGCAAGATTAAAC
The DNA here is from genome assembly GCA_964607295.1 of uncultured Treponema sp. Lineage (GTDB taxonomy): Bacteria > Spirochaetota > Spirochaetia > Treponematales > Treponemataceae > Treponema_D. The sequence continues at coordinate 45,625 of CAZSJX010000005.1, forward strand.
TCCTTTTCAAGAAGAGCTTTCGCCTTTAAAGCCGCCGTCTTTTTTTCAAAAATACCGAACACTGTTGAGCCGGAGCCGCTCATATCAGCAAAATCCGCGCCGCAAGACCTAAGCCTAGACAATGCCTCAGCTATTTCCGCATATCTGCCTGATACAGGAGCAGTAAAATCATTTTCAAAGCTCCATTTTTTTACAGGCATATAAAAAATTTCCTCAAGCGGAATCCTGCCGCAGCTGCCTTTAAAACCGGCAGCCTCATCTACAAGCGCATAAGCGTCCTTTGTAGAGACACTGACCTTCGGAAAGACCAAAAGCACAGAAAAATCATTTCTATGCTGTATCTGCCTGACTTTTTCTCCTCGCCCATCAACTACAGCAGCAAAAGGCTCAAACCTGCTGAACCGCCTGCCGCCCTGCGCTGCAAGAGCATGTGTAAAGAAAAAAACATCGCTTCCAACTTCTCCTGAAATAGAAGAAAGGGAATCAATGCCGAGACCTGCTCTGAATAGACTATTTACGGATTGAATAAAAGAAGAAGCATCACTTGAGCCGCCCCCCAATCCACCGCCGGCAGGAATCCTTTTCTTAATTGAAACATGGACACCTGAATCTATGCCAGTCAGCACGCAGAAAGCTTTGTATGCCGCAGTTATCGTATTCTGCTCCGGAAGCTCCATTCCAGAACATTCGACTATGCATGAATTTCTTTCATCAGTTTTAGAAACACAAATCTCATCAAACAAGGCAACTGTTGTAAAAATACTATGCAAATCATGATAACCATCAGCACGCTTTGAAAAAACCTCAAGTCCAAGATTTATTTTCGCAGGCGCTAAAACAGTTATACTGTCAGACATACGTCCAAAATTATAACGATTTTTTGCACAGATTGTCAACAGAAAAACTGCGGAAATCTTACTAATCCCTAATTTCGAGTTAGCTATAATTTTATATAAAGCCGAGACACGTCTGTCAGAACCGCCCAGCATCTGGCCGCCAAGCGTTTTGCGCTAGAACAATCATTATTGCCGCTCTGCCGTGAAGCAAAGCAGAATCATGCGTTCAAGAAAAATTTTAGGATGAACACACCGCTATAAATTTTAGCTAAAAAATAGATGAAATTCAATTGACAAAAATATAACAGTACCTTAATCTTTACCTGATCAGTTTTATCCAATCCCTTAATCTCAAAGAGGAATTTAAAAATGCTCAATGACGATGATGTTGAATTTTCATCAATGACCGGATTTTCTTATGATGACGATGACTTTTCAGAGGAAATGTCTGATGACAATTTTGACGATGACTTCGAGGACGATGAATACGAGGACGATTTCGAGGATGATTTTTTAGAAGAGTCTGACAATTACGATGAGCCTTATGATGATCAGGAGCCAGAGGACGGATATGATAACAGAATCCGCGGATTTGATGACGGATTCTACAACGACGAGGAAGAAATAGAAGAAGATTCTGATCCTGCCGATATGAAAAACTAGCTTTTAAATGCACTGGCGAAACATTCAGTACTTTTGCCAGTGCTTTTTTTATTTGCAAAACATAATCTATTTTCAGTCTATAAATTCTACAATGATTTTCTTCAATCTATAAAATCATGAAACAATTTTTTCGCATCAATTCCGTTTATAATCTTTCCATCGTCATAGACTTTCAGAAGATTCGCCTTGCCGTCAGAAAGCTGCTGGCTTGTTATTCCATAGCGCATTGAAAGCCCGGCCTCCAATAATGCTGAATAATGGTCGGCAATACGAACTAGACGGCCATCCACAGGATTGTACTTGTCTTCATTGAATGCGGAATTCAGCTCCTCGAAGCTTACGGGCAGCACACATCCATCAAAAACACACCTGTTCATAAACTCATCGCTGGTAAAATAAAGTATCTCATCGCAATAAAATTTCTCCATAAGCGGAACAAGCTCCTTAGAGACAATTTTATCCTCGATATCCTTTACAATCGCAGGAAGCCCGTCGGTAGCTCTCTTCACAGGTGAAATTATATCGCGGGTAACACTCTCCGGCAAATCATGGAACAGACCGGAAAAAAAGTTGTTGTAAAGCCGCTTTGCGCACATTTTTTCTCCCGACTCCCGGCACAAAAGCAGTGTAAGAATCGCGACAAAAAAACAGTGTCCAAGAACTGAAGTTCTCGGCACCCTCGGAGTCTGGTTCCACCTTGTCTGAAACCGCAGCTGCTCAATCCGCATTAAAAATTCAAACGGCTTCTGTTTTGTAATCAAAAGCTGAAGACCGCGCAGGTCAAGATATTTCTGCAGGTCAGAGTTCAGCTCCTTGCGGATTGGCTCAAGGCGCTCAGTTTCATTCACAGGTGAAATCATTTCAAGCTCACGCAAAGTTGAATACTTATGCGCCGCCCTAAAAATCCTTACAGTAAGCGGAATTTCCTTCTTTTCAGCGGAAAAACTGCTTAAATCATTCAGATATAATTCAAATTTCCTGTAAAGCTCCCTGTCATCAATCAAGTCCCTGTAGCGTTCCAGAACCCAGCCGTTAAGACGGGCATACTCCTCAGGATACTCATTTTTTATGAGGGTCTGAACCGGACTTTTTATGTCGCAAAGCTGTATTTTTCTAAGCAAATCAAAAAGGCTTGCGTAAATCAGCCATTCCCAGTCAATTTTTGCGCCCAGATTTTCTTCATACTTTGCAATTATATACGCCACAACAGTTTTTTCAGCGTGCTTGTCCATTTCAATTATTTCAAAAGGCCGGACCAAGTCATTCCATCTTTCAATAGAAAATGCCTCAAAAATCTTCAGCGTAAATTCCTTCTTCATTACTTCGAGCTTCCTGCCTTTACATCGGCTTCCATTTTCGTTTTCCAGACAAGGGCCTTTTTTCTTATATTTTCAGACTCTGTGCTGTCGCCAAGCGCCATTGCGATTCTTCTGTTCGCAATAAGAAGATTTATCGCCATTCTCATGTCATCCAGGCGGCGGGAAGCAAGCTCATAGCGGTCCCGGTATTCCATCGCGCACTTGTCCAAAAGACCGCGCAAAAACCTGATATAAGTTACAGTTGTTTCATAAACCGGAGAATCATGGTCAAAATAAACCTTGCAGGCCTGCTTCATGTCTATAAAATTCTTTGCGACAACAGCATGGCGGGCGCGCATCTCGACAAAAGACTCTTTCCATTTCGAATTGTCGCCGAAAGCATCGGCAAGAAGATCTATTGCAAGCCCGATTTTTTTCACAATATCAAGTTTCCGCTCGACAGGAACAAAGGAGACTGTTGCAACGCGGTCTTCAAGCTCTGAAAAAGGACAGTCAACCGTATTTGTAACAATCTCCTCAAGATAAATTATAGATTTATAAATTGATTTTCTAGCATCATTAAGAGTATCATTGTTCTTTGTCTCAAGCATCTCAAGCGACACGCTGTTTATGCTCATCTGAAGAGTCGCAGTATAAACCATTTCCTCGCAAAGGAAAATTTTCTTTTCCTCAACACCTTCTTTTGCGCTCCTAAGGGCAAAAGCCTCGTCTTTTTCCTTTTTAAGGCAGTCATTGATTTTTTGCTTTATAGGACGGATCCTTTCATTAAATTCTTTTCGCAATTCATCAGATACAGCCATTATATTCCTCCGAATTTGTGCAGCATGGCGGCCGCATGCTCAAGCGACTGGGAAGAAGCAGAGTCACCAGACAACATTCTGGCAATTTCCTTTATACGCTCTTCTCCAGAAACAGCAAAAACATTTGAGGCTGTCGTATTTCCTTCCACGCCTTTTTGAATCTTAATCTGATTATCGGCATAAACAGCGATGCTCGCAAGATGCGTTATGCAAAGAATCTGCTTTTTTTCAGCAAGCATCTTCATGTGGCTTCCAACAGAAACTGCGACTTCCCCGCCAATGCCAGTATCAATCTCATCAAAAATAAGAGTTCCTGCCAAATCGCCGTCTGCAAGAATTGTCTTAAGCGCAAGCATTACACGGCTAAGCTCGCCGCCAGACGCAATTTTCGCAAGCGGACTCAAAGGAGAGCCGGGATTCGCGCTGATTAAAAATTCAATATTATCCATTCCATAGGAACTGCATTTTTGCTCAAGCGCATTGCCTTCTTTTTCCGCAACTTCAACACGGAATTTTGTATCCTTCATTCCAAGGCTGCAAAGAATTTTTTCCACAGCAAGCGACATTTTTTCTGCGGCGGACTTCCGTTTTTCACTAATCGATTTTGCAAGCAAGTAAACTTTTCTTTCAAGCTCTGAAATTTCTTTCTCTAAAGCTGATTTATTGCAGGCTGAACCGCCAAGCTCCTCAAGCTGCCTTGATGCATTTTCAGCATAAGCCAGAAGATCCGCCGCTGTTGAATTCCGTCCCGTATATTTCTGCTTAAGCCTGAAAATAAGCTCAAGGCGGTCCTGAATTTGGGAAAGACGGTCCGGATCAAAAACAAGCGAGCCTGCATATCTTCTAAATTCGCCCGCAATATCGTCAATCTCGTAGAATGCAGACTGAAGACGGCTTTCAAGCGGCTCAAGAGACTTGTCTGACTCCAGGGCTTTTGACGCTGTTCCGCATGCTTTTTTCAGAAGAAAAATTATTCCATTTTCTCCACTGCCCTCAAAGGACGAATTTATTTCCTCAATATCAGCATAAAGCTTTTCAAATGATGACAGACGCTTTTCTTCAGCCTCAAGCTCCTCATCCTCTTCAGGTTTCAGCCTCGCATCAGAAATTTCAGAAACTGCAAAATTCAGCATATCAATCTTAGCATTTCGTTCAGACTCGCTGCTCTTGAGATTTTCAAGAATTTTTCTTTTTTCAACAAGCTGGCTATAAATTGAAGTAAATACCGAAACCTCGCTGACGATTCCGGCATAAATATCAAGATAACGGCGGTGCTCGGCAACCTTCATAAGAGACTGCTGCTCATGCTGTCCGTGGATATCAACAAGGAAAGTAGAGAATTCAGCAAGAACAGCTTTTGTAACAGGAGTTCCTCCAATCCATGCTGAAGATTTTCCTGTATCACGGACAATGCGCCTTAGTATTATGCGGCTTTCCTCGGATTCAATTCCATGCTCGTCAAGCCAAAGAAAGGCTTCTTTATTCTCAAGAAAAAAAACACCGGAAACTTGAGCCTCGTGGCATCCGGCGCGAATCTGTTCAGGCCCGGCTTTTCCGCCAAGCAAGAAAGCAAGGCTGCCGATGAGAATTGATTTTCCAGCTCCAGTTTCACCGCTTAGAACCGTAAAGCCTTTTTCAAATTCGATGCGCGCGCTTTCAATAAGCGCAAAATTTTTTATATCCAGTTCTTCAAGCACGGGGACCTCCTGACCAGTTTAACTTGCTCTGCAACGCTGAAAAAAATTTTTCCTGCGTGGAGCAAATAAGCTTTGCCTGAAATTCAGGTATCTTTAAAATCAAAACATCGCCCTCTTTAAGACCAAAGTCAATCTGGCCATCGCAAGTCAAAGAGGCGTCAGACCGGCTGCTCATCAAGGTTATTACAATTTCGCCCTTTTCTCCAAAAACCAGCGGACGCGCAGACAAGCTGAAAGAACTAACAGGCGTTAAAATCAAGGCCGAAAGCTCAGGCTCTAAGATTGGACCTCCTGCAGCGGCAGAATAAGCTGTGGAGCCAGTCGGAGTAGAAACAATTATTCCGTTTGTTTTAAAAGGCCCCAGAAGAGCATGGTTATAAGCTACATTTAGATTCACAAGATGCGATGAAGGGCAGCTTGAAATAACACAGTCATTCATACCGCAGCATCTGAAAACCGTTTCTCCATTTCTCAAAACTTCACACTGGACAAGGGAGCGGCTGCTTATGTAGCACTTTCCTTTTAAGAAAAGCTCCAAATCCTTTTTCCAGCAATCCTTTGAAACCGAGGCAATAAAGCCAAACTCTCCAAGATTTATCGGAAACACAGGAATTCCAAGAGGAGCACAGCCACGGCAGGCGAACAAAACCGTTCCGTCGCCGCCCAATGTCACAACAAAATCATAGCCTGAAAAATCAATATCGATAGCTTTTGAGCGGACCTCTTTTCCGTCATATAGAAAAACAGAATTCTCAATTTCCTTCTTTTCCAAAAACGCTGAAATTTCATTTCCCAAGAAGCCGGCGTTTTCCTTAAAAGAATTAGCTATGATAAGACACTTTTTCATGGCAAAGAAGACAAGACCTTTACTATCTGAGCCGCATCTTTCTGGCCCAGCCTAGGATACAAAGGAAACAATGCGCAGCGCAGCAAAAGTGAATTTGCGCAAATACAATCGGAAGCGAGCTCTTCCTGCCTAAGCGCGATTATAGAATTCTCAAACGCCTGCCGGATCTCAATATTTTTCTTCTGCGCATAGGATTTTACATCTTTAAATCCAGAGTTCAAAACCAAAGGAAATGAATAAATTGTAGAGCCAGATTCTGCGGCGCGCACAAAAGTTTTATGGCGGCCAGACATAACAGCCCTTGAGAACAATGAAAAAAGCTCACGCCTTGTTTTTTCATTTCGGGAAAACTCTTTTAGCTCAACAAGCGCCAGCGCAGCATTCATATCAGGCAAAATATCGGTAAAAGGAGCCTCATCTGCAATATGCTTTAAAACTGTCCACTCCCGGCGGTTCGGAGCTATAAGCAATGCGCCGCCGCCTGAAGTTACGATATCGCGATCTTCCATTCCCAGAATGGCATAAAGACCGTACATTCCGGCTTTCTTTCCAACAGGCTCTTTCTGTTCTTCACCCTCTTTTTTTTCCGGCTGATTTTCAGGAGGATACTCTGCAAAAACCGACTGCGAAATATCCTCAACAACAGGAATACCAAGTTCCAAAAATGATTTTATTTCAGGAAGAATTCCCATTGTTTCATTTATAATTAAAAGCCTGCCGCCGTTTTTTATGCATTTTTCAACAGATTCAAGTGTAATAAGTCCAGTTTCCTCGCAAACATCAGCAACAAGGACTTTATATCCAAGCTTTTCTGCAGTAAGAAGCTGATAAGACGGAGCAAGAGCACTTACAATCACACCGCTTTCCTTAGGCAAGTCCAGAGCTTTAAAAATATATTCCAATGCAATAGCAGGACTTCTTAAAGCAACCGCACCGTCAAATCCAATCAGTTCTTTCGCAGTTTGAACAAGCCTTGCATTCATTTCTCCAGGTCCTATTTTTTCATCAACCATGCAGGTAAGAACAGCTTCCATTTCCTTACGGCGGATTGTAGAACTATAAGTATGAATCATTTTTTTTCCTTAAAACATAATATTTACAGAAACGAAAATTCTATTTCCGCATAAAAGAGAAGATATTCCGAGAAAAACAGGCATGAGCAGAAAATCAAACAGCTTCCGGCTCAAGAATTTTCTGAAGTTCCTTTGCGCTGAACAGCCTGCGTGTATCAAGAATAATAAGATAATTATTTTCCTGCCGAACCACACCATGAATATATTCAGTTCCAATTCCACTGAGCATCTGTGGCGGAGGCTTTATCTCATCGCCTTGAACAGGTACAACACGCGCAATTCTATCTATTATAATTCCAATTTTATTCCCTTCGATATCAAGAATAATAAAGCCGCCCTCCTCTTCTCCAAGCTCATCATCTGAAGTTTTCGCCATTTTCTTGATATAAAATCGTTTGTGCAGATTTATTATAGGGATAACTTCTCCGCGCAAATTTATAATACCTTCAACATAAAAAGGAGCATTCGGAATAGGACGCACATTCTGAATCTTGACAATTTCCTTAACATCCATAATGTCCACACCATAAAGCTCATCTCCAAGCTGAAAAGTTACAAGCTGCAACAATGTATCTTCATCTGCCATAGATTTCTCCCATAAATCCCCAAAGATTTTAAAGCTAACGCTTCTAATATTTTAATTCATAAAACAATTCTAGTCTACTACAAATAAAGATAAAACATCCACTTTTGAAATTCCAGAATTCTTCAAAATTTCACAGCAAGTTTCAACTGTAACGCCTGTAGTCAGAACATCATCAATCAAAAGCACCTGTTCCGGCAAAGAATTTTCAGAGCAAAGGCGTTTTAAAAGTTTTGACTCTTTGTAAATCCTTCCTTTAGACATCAAGCGGCTTTTTCTGTCCAGTTTTTTCTGCTGAATTTTTTCAGTGCGCTCCAGAAGCTTTAGAATTTTATATCCAAATTTCACCCTAAGAATTTCAGAGAGTTCCTCAATCTGATCCCAGCCCCTTGACTTTATTTTACCAGGACGGGGCGGAACTGGCACAATAAAGATACTTTCAGAAATTCGCTTTTTAATCACTGAATTGCAAATTTCAGCAAAGAAAAGCGAAAGACTTCTCTGGTTCTGCATTTTCCATTCAAACAAAAGAGTTTTTGCCCAAAGCCTGTACGGAAAAACAGGAACAACTTTGTCTGAACTCTTCAGAATACGCTCCTCACGGCAAGACATACAGATTTCATTTTCACTGACAAGAGATTTTCCGCAGATCCGGCACTTTTCACAGCAGGAACTTTCTGAGTCATTATAAAGTTTTTCTGAGCATGAAAGGCAAATTCTTCCATTAAAAGTAGAATTTCCGCAGACACAGCATTTTCCATTTCCAAACATGGAGTTCAAAGCAAGCATTCCAAAACGCTTAAAATCATAGACTGTAATTTTTCTAAAAGCCATCAATATATAATTGCCTGAAAAATTAAAAAAATGCAGTGTTTTCAAAAAAAATTATTGCTTAGACAAACTTTTTTTCCATCGCAGGATATTTTGAAGCGCCGCCATAGGAGTCATATTGTCAATATCGCATGAAAGAATTTCATCAAGCACAAGCTCGTCTTCCGAAAACAGCGAGCCAGAGAAAAGCTCTATTTTTGTCACTGAAGGCGATTCTGTCTCAGTATCCGGAACTATAACTGACGCCTCGCCTTGTATTTTCTCCAGAATCTTTCCCGCGCGCTCAATAACAGACTCTGGAATTCCCGCGAGCCGGGCGACATGGATTCCGTAGCTGTTTTCACTAGAGCCTTCAACAACTTTTCTAAGGAAAACAATATCGCTTCCATTTTCAGCAACAGCCATGCACAGCCGCTTTAAAGACTTGTGTTCCAGTCTCGTAAGCTCATGGTAATGCGTTGCAAAAAAAGTCTTGCATTTCAGTGTATTTAAAAGATACTCGCTTACAGCCCATGCAATAGACAGTCCGTCTTCTGTGCTAGTTCCTCGCCCAACCTCATCCATTATGACAAGGGAATTTTTTGTCGCAGAGCGAAGTATTCTTGCAGTCTCTGTCATTTCAACAAGAAATGTCGACTCTCCGCGGGCCAGATTATCGCTGGCTCCTACACGGCAAAAAATTTTATCGACAATGCCAATTTTCGCCTCATCAGCCGGAACAAAGCTGCCAGTCTGGGCAAGCAGCGCAATAAGAGCGTTTTGACGCAAAAACGTGCTCTTTCCCGCCATATTCGGTCCTGTAATCAAGGCAAAGGACACGGCATTTTCTGATTCAGAGGCGCACAATGAAACATCATTCGGAACAAATTCGCCTGCAGGCAGATGACGCTCAACAACAGGATGCCTGCCGTTTTTTATAGAAAATTCCAAAGTATTCGATAGAACAAGCGGACGGTTCCAATTGTAAAGAATTGCCGATTCTGCAAAAGAACAGATAACATCGGCATAAGCAATTTCCTTTGCGGACTGCTGGAGATATGGAATGTATTTCTTTAGCTCATTTCTGATTTCAATAAAGAGATCATGCTCAAGCTCAAGAATTTTCGCGCCGGATTCATTCAAAGAATTTTCAAGCTCCTGAAGTTTTTCAGTTGTATACCGCTCAGCATTTAGCAGCGATCTTCGCATAATAAAATGAGGCGGTATTTTATCAAGCTTGCCTTTTGTAACTTCTATAAAATATCCAAGGTTGCCTGTGCTTTTTATTTTTAAATTCTGAATTCCAGTTTTTTCTTTTTCAGACTCGATATAATCTTCTAGCACACCATTAAAATCATTGCGTACTTTTTTCCAGTAATCAAGCTCCTCTGACCATCCGTCTTTAATAATCCGGCCTTCTGTAAAAACCGTAGCGGGATCTTCCGCAATCGAATTCTCTATCAGATCAATAATTTTCTGCGCTGATTCCTTTTCCGACATGGAAAAATCATATTGCTCTAAAACAGCATGGGATTTCATCCAGAATTTTAGGCTGGACTTCAACGCCTGCAAATCCTTTGCATGAGCCCTGTCCATTGCAATTCTTCCAGCCAGACGCTCAACGTCAAGAATTCCATCAAGATTTTCACGCAGGGAATGAAGCAGAGTGCGGTTCTTCACAAAAAGCTCAACATGGTTCTGCCTTGAATTTATTTCATTCTCGCTTGTAAGAGGAAAAGAAAGCCACGAGCGCAAAAGGCGGCTTCCCATTGCAGTCTTCGTATTGCTCACAGACTCAAGCAGGGTATAGCTGGAAGAGCCGTCGCGCAAATTAAAAGTGATTTCAAGATTCCGGCGAGAAGAATCATCGATTATAACAAACTGCGAATCCTGATAAACAGAAATTCCTGAAACATGGGAAACAGGCGCATTTGTTGTTTTCTCGATATAATCAAGAAGAAAACCTGCCGGAGGAACTTCCGGGCTTTCCTTTGTAAGTGAAAAAGAGTTTAAATTTGAAACTTTAAACTGCCTTAGAAGATGCTCATAATTCTTTTCCGCATTGAAATGCCAGTCCGGATACCATGAAACCGATGCAACTGAAATTGCCTCAAGAACAGTTTGTATTTCCTTATTATTTTTCAAGCTTTCCGGAAGAATGATTTCCTTTGGACTGCACCGGCCAAGCTCCTTAGAAATATTTTCCGCAAATTTAGATTCTGGAAATTTTGTAGCCCGAAATTCTCCGGTCGTAACATCAATATAAGCCAGCCCCACAAACCCGCCGGAAATAAAAATCGAGGCAAGAAAATTATTTGAGCCGCCATCAAGATACTCGCTTTCAACGGCAGTTCCCGGAGTTACAATTTCAACAACCTTGCGCTCTGTAAGTCCGCGTTTTGCAATCTCACCAACCTGCTCGGCAACCGCAACCTTTTTTCCCATCTTAAGCAGCCTTGCAATATAGCCTTTTGCTGAATGATAAGGAATACCGCACATGGGATTATCGCCTTTATGCGTCAATGTAAGATTCAGTAGACGAGAAACTTCAACAGCATCCTCATTGAACATCTCATAAAAATCACCCAGCCGAAAAAACAGGACATCATCAGGGTGCTGCTTTTTTATTCCGAGATACTGTGCGATAACGGGGGTTTCTTCTGCCATTTTTTGCTCCAAAGTTCAGACCATTGCCTGAATTAAAATTCAAAGGCAGGTTTCCATAAAAAATTACATAAGCCCAAGCTGTGAAATAACCTGGTCCGTAATATCAACAGAAGGGCTGTACCACAAAATAGCATTCGACTCCTGAAGATTCAAAATCATGCTGTATCCGCCACTTTCCGCAACACGCGCAAGAGTATCGTAAAGCTTCTTGTAAAAACTGTTGTTCTCCTGAAGAGATTTCTTTAAAGATTCAAGCTCCGTGTTTTTTGCATTTGTATATTCATTTATGAAATCTGACTTTTTTGTAATCTGCGCCTCAATTTTCATAGCCTCTGTGTCATTTCCTTTGCGCTCAAATTCAATTTTCTGATCATTCAAGCGCTGAAGCTCTGCAACAAGGCGGTCAATTTCTTTTTTAAATTCCTCTTTTTTATTTTCATAATTTCTTACAGGAGCAGAATTCCTAAAATATGCCTGGTAAACTTTTGAAGTATCCACAACAGCAAATTTTGTAATCTGCTGAGCAAACGAGAACGCTGATGAAAAAATTCCAAATAGAACAACAGCAGCGATTTTTCTTGTAAAAAAAACTTTCATAAAAACTCCAATTAAGTCAATATTTTTAGAACAGAAACTAACGGTTTGTCATGCTGAACGAAAGAACAAAATGCCAGTTGGAGCGCCAGTTGTAATCTCCATCTCCATCCTGATCAGTGAACACAGGAGAGCCGTCTTTAATTTTAAATGTGTTTGCAAACAGCAATCGCAAAGGAAACTGCTGAATAGAAAACCTAAAGCTTGGACCAAAACTAAAGTACCAGTCTTCTTCTTTTAAATTAAAGAACTGATAGGGCTCGTCAGCAATTGCAACAGCATCGCCCCAAAGATCAAGCGAGAAAATTCCTGGAATCACAGGCATTCTAAGCTCAAGTGAGTTGCACCACAAAGCTGTTCCGCGTCCCTTGTCTGAATTATAAATTGTCCAGCCGCGTCCATTAAACATTCCGTCTATATAAAGCTGATTGTTCTTTTTTATTGTTGAATCCAAGGCAGAGAACTGGAACGAAAGTCCGGAATATCCCATAAGCACAAGCTTCAATGCCCAGCTGTCTGTTACAGGCTTGTTTATAAGCGTGAAATATTTTTCAGCCTTGGTGTCTGTGCGCAAATAAAATTCAGTTTCTCCCCAGTCAGGAGCAAAAGGCAAAAATCCCTCGTGCATAAGTCCATACCAGGAAAGCCGCTGGCTTGCAAACCATCCGCTAGAAGGATCCCATGAAATGTTTCTTCCGTCCATGGAAAACGAGGTCCAAATAGAATTGCGTGGCTCCCAGTTGTCAGAATATTGGCTTATCGAAGTGTCATAAGGAATCCAAAGGGAATCATCGTAAAGATTATTTATAAGACTGCTTGTAATGCCGCCAGAAAGTGTAAGAATCGCAAAGTTAGGAGTCCAGCGGTGTCCCAAGGAAAGTCCAAGGCTGAACTGATTCTGCTCATACTGCATATAATAATAGTCATTGTCAATGTCGCCGCTCGGAAGCACCTTATCCCTCAGGGCGTAATTATTTGAATGTGAATAGCTAAGAGAAACATTCGTGCTTATGGGTTTATTGAAAAGCCAGTTCTGTCCATAGCTTAAAGAAACAGACTGTTCATTTGTAGAAAGTGTTGTTCCGATAGAAGCAAGTTTTCCCTCACCAAAAATATTTGAATCCTGAATTCTTGCAGTAAGCGCAATAGGAATTTCTCCTGGATCAGAAACTCCGCTGAATGTAAAACCAAAATCAAGCGATGTTGTGCTTTGCTCCTCAACAGTGAAAACTATGTCAACAAGATTTTCCTCGGACCCCTGAAGAACTTCCGGAGAAACAGCAGAAAAATACTGAAGGTTATAAAGATTTCTCATTCCGTTTGAAATTTTTGCATTTGAAAAAATGTCGCCTTCTTCTATCGGAATTTCACGGCGGATAACAAAATCCTTTGTTTTCTCATTTCCCTTTATAAGAATATTCTCAATATGGCTTCTTGGATTTTCCTGAATTCTTATTGTATACGAAATAACTTTTGACTCAACATCCTTGTTTATGTCAGTTGCAAATCTATTTGAAGTATATCCGTTTTCATAATACAAATTCTGGATATTCATTCTTGTTTCTTGAAATTTTGTTTCATTGTAAACCGCGCCGTTTTTTAGGGTAACAAGATTCTCAAGTTCCTCTGATGTAAAAACGTGGTTTCCTTCAAAAGTAATTCCGCCAAAATTATACTGGATTCCTTCCTGAATCTCAAAAGTTATTTCAATTTCCTCACGGTTCTTTTTTTCATTATAGGAAGTGTTCTGATCAATATTTACAACTTTTGCATCTGCATATCCGCGGTTCTGATAATAAGCGACAATCGCCCTGGAATCCGCTGTCAATGAAGATTCCTGAAATGAACCTTTCTTAAAAAGACCAGCTTCTTTCAGTGAAATTTTTCCCTTTAGAGTCTTTGAAGAAACCACCTGATTTCCCGCAAAGAAAATACTTTTTACAACGGTCTGACGCCCCTCTTTGATTTTAAAAGTAACATAAGCGCCGTCATCTCGCATTTCAAAAGAAGAGTCCACAGAAATTTTCGTATAACCTTTTTCAATATAATAGTTTCTTATGGCTCTTTCATCCTCAAGGACTTTGCTTTCTATAAAAATATCCTTTGCCTTTAAAGAAATTTTTGACTTTAAATCTGCATCGTGAATATATCTGTTTCCGTCAAAATTAAGTTTTACAACAATCGGCCGCTCGGCAACACTTAATATAAGATTTACAGTTTTTCCATTGTCAGAATTCCTTGCGGCCTTGATTTCAACATCGTCAAAATAGTCAAGAGAAAAAACTCTGTCATAAAGCTCGCTTATCAAATCATCAGAAAACGGCTTGCTTATGAAACTGCTTGTAACACCATCCAAGTCGCTGGACTTTACATTTTTCAGGTTGTCAAAGACTATATTTTTTATAGGCTTTCCGTAAAACCAGTCTTCAGAATCAGTCTGAGAAAAAGCAGGAACAGCAGAAAAAATCGCCGCAACACAAAAAACAGCAAACACAAAAAAAGTGTTCTTAACGCGCATAAAATAAAGTCCTCTATATAATTAGAATGATACACGCCATGACAGTGTAATAGAAGTTGCCTGTGTCCACGATTGCTGGAGTTCCCCCAAGTCAGGAGCAAAATTCCATCTTATGTTGGCAAAAGGCGCTTCAAATTCCAAACCGATTTCCGGCTGAAAAACAAGACCTCTGCCTGAAGTTCCGCCAGAATCAACCTTAGTCTTGTCATAAGTCCAATGCAGCAAGGCATCGGCATAAATGTCATCGCCAAAGTACTTACCAATATAAACAGTCGAATTATCAAATAAGTTACCAATTATAGAACTATTATCGGAAACTCTGTTCATATTGAGACCCTGCATAATTGAATTCTGCAGGATAGTGGTTCTGACAGAAAATATATCAAAATTACTCAAATCACGCAATGCACTTTCTATTTTTCTAAGAAGCGTAACTTGAACTCCATAGTCTCCGGCCGCAACCAGAAAGTTTCCGACAGAAGACGCGTCTCCTGATGCAATCTGTCCTAAAATTTCCATAATTTCATTTTCAGACTTCGCAGGGCTGGAAGAAAGAACCGCATTGAATCTTGAAATATTCTGTGAAACTGCAGAAAGCGTGATTACAACAGGATCGCCGTTTGTATCGTGCTCACGGGTTTCCGCGCGAACTGTTATAACAGGATCGAATTTATTCTGCGTTTCATCCAAAATCAGCTGTCCCTGCTTAAGATAAAAGTTTCGGCTTAAATACGAAATTTCACCTCCTCGCAAAACGACATCGCCCTTTATTCCCCAAAGCCCCGTAGCAGTATCAGCATTTACAGAAATTGGAGTCGACGGAGCAACAAGGCTTCTAACAAGCGGATTTATTGCAATCTGAACTTTTTTTCCAATCATCAGATCCAAGTTTATGGAAAAGTCTATATCATTTGACGACGCGGGCTTTTTCTTTTGGCTAAAATCAGGAGCATTCATGGAAACTGAAAGCTCTGCATTCCGCAAGCCCACAGAACCATTCAGGCTCACAGAACGGTCTTCCATGACAAGAGAAGCATCAACTGAAGTATAGCCCTTTATTCTAAAGTATGAAACTTTTGAATCAATTGGAATATCCTCCGATTCCAATGTTGAAAGATTCAGCTCAAGGCTTTCCAGCGACCATCTGTCCAAAGACACAAGCGCGTTTGCAGCAAGAATTCCGTCCTTGATTTTAAAGTTTGTTTCAGGAATAGAAATTTCTTCCTGCGAAAAATCAATATTTATTTCATCAGCCGTAAAATGCTCTGGAACAAACTGCGGAAGATTAAAATCAATTTCAGAAACTAAGAACCGGCCGTCCATATCAGGATCTGTTATAACCCCGGACAAATTCAGGTTTCCTTCAACGATTGCAGAATAAACAGAAAAAAGCCTTGTATTAAAAATATGGGCGCACTTTGAAACATCCCAGAATATGTTCTCAAAATCAAGATCAACTATCTGCTTTTCGACAGTTCCATTCAGATTAAAATGCAGCGGCTTGTCATTGCCAACAGAAAAACTGATTCTTCCATCGTCAAGAATTTCACCAAACGCACCGAGGTTCTCATCGGTAATAATATCGAATCTTCCTGGAGAACGGATTACCGAAAACTTAAACGGAATGAAATTTGTAATAAGCTCGCTTTCAACAGAAGCAAAAGTTGTTTCAACAGAATATGCCTCGGGGAAAAAGCCCTCTGGATTTTCAGAAAGGTTTGAGAGAGCAAGATTAATTCCAGTTTCAATTTTATTTTCACCGGCATGGACTCTGGCCTTCAGCGAAGCCGTTCCATCAAAAGTTTCAAAGTCAATATTTGACGAGACAGAATCTATCTGAAAATTTTTCCATGAAATATCCGCGCTTGAAATTGTAAAAATATTTTCCATTAAAGAAGCTTCGGCAGACGCAGTTAAATTTGAACCGCCAACCAAAATAGAAGAATCTATTAATTTTGCGGACAAATACGGATTTTCAAAAGTTCCGCTTGCAGACAGCTCCGCATTTAAAACATTGCCTTCATTTTGCCGCAAAAGAAAACGAGACAAAGGAAAGGACTCTACTTTTGCGCCTGCTGAAAAATAAAAGTCACGCTTTAAATTTTCCACGGAAAAATTTTCCCGCATAGGATTCGTAAGCTCAGCCTGAAAAGATATTTTTTCAGAATTTTTAGAATCCTTTAGCTGAACCGACAATGTTGAGCTGTCAAAAATTTTATCATTTATATTCCAGAAAGCATAGCCTTCTCCAGACATTCTGGAAAAAGAGTCCTTGTAAACGATGCTGGAAGCAAGAAAACTTTTTTCATTTACATCGCCCTTTATAGCAAGCTCAGGCTTTAAACGGAATTTTCCAGAAAGATCAGAAGCAAAAAAATTTTCAATATGAAAATTCCAGTCGTTTTTTGACAGAACCGAAAAACTAGAGTCTAAAGAAAATGCGGCTGTAAAATCATTTACAGAAACCGGCAAGTCTTTAAAACGCAAAGAACCATCTATAAAATTTTTAAAGTCAACAGCAACATCAAGCCCATAATCCCCGGAAATATTCAGCCAGTCTCCAAAAACGAAAAGTCCGCTGAACGCATAAGGAATTGAATTAAAACTGAAATCTGAAGAAAAAGTCATCTGGCTCTTTGGAAACTCCACATCAAGACCGCCGGACGCGCTCAACGAATTTTTTCCATAGATTAAGTCAGCCTTGCTTACCTGAACAGAAGTTCCAGTTTTTCCGCCCATGCCATCAAAAGACAAAAGCAGAATTTCCTTGTCCGTTTTTGTATTGGCAAAAATTGCAAGCGGAGAATTATAATTATAGTCTTTAAAATCCGTAGCAAAATAGGCTTCAACATTTGAAATATAAGGCTCGCTAGTTTTTATGACTTTATCTAAAACATTCTTTCCGTCTTTTTCTGTGAAAAAAGCTCCGGTTTTGACACCAGTTTCAACAAAAAAATTTTTTAGTTCAGCTGAAGCCTGGAGATACATATTCTTTCCAAGCTGAAGGCTTCCGCTCGCATTTATTTTTCCAGGCTCGCCGTACTCAAGATGAGAATAATCGCTGGCTTCAATAACAAGCTCAATAGACATTCCAAGCGATGAGTATCCTTGAAAAGCTGTGTAGCAGCTGTAATCTCCAAAATACAATTGCGGAATAAAAAAATCGAAGCCCTTGTCTTTTCGCGGCTCAAAAAAAATTTCAGCAGAAATTTTATTTCCATTGAAATAAGCGTAATACTCAAGATTCATGTATCCAGAAGGCTGAAGCTTCGGAATATAAAATGAGCCCTCAAAAGTTCCTTGAACTATTCCTCCGGACGCAGAAATTTTTTTTATATTTATATCAGTATTATTTCCAGAAGCCTCAACACTTAAAGTCTGAACATCCTTTGAAAAACGTTCAGGCAAAGAAAAAAAACTCCTTGAGCGCCAATTATATTTCAGCGAATTTAAATTAAGGAAGAATTCTGAATCTGTTGAAAAAACAGTTCCATTAAAAAACTTCGCCACAGGGTGCAGTTTCTGAGCTCTTAAAACTTTCAATGGGTCGAAACTGCTTGCCTTTAATTCTGCTGAAAAATCCTTTGAATCAGCATCAAGAGAAAGCTTCATGGAAAATGGAAATGCCTCGCGCGCCGAAAAGATTTCAATTTTCGGACTTCTATACACGGCAAGAAATTCAAGCTTCTTAAGAGAGACATCAGCCTTTGGATTATTGCCAAGCTTTATACTGCATGAGCTTCCAGAAACAGAATTTAAAATTCGACCATTCAAACCAAAAGAAGCTCCGAATGATTTTGAGCCGGAATAAAACAAAAAATTTCCTTCTGACTTTAAGCCAACGCCAGCTCCATTTTCACTTTTTTCCAAATAAAAATTTTTGAGCAATAGAAAAATCTTTTTGTTTCCAGCAGTAAAATTCAGATTAAGTCTTTTTACCTGAACATCAAACGGAAGAAGAAAGGCTGCTTTTTTTATTAATGCCTCAGCCTGCTGCAATGAAATCTTTTCTGAAATATTTTTTTCTTCAGAAGCCGGTCTTGCTGGAATTATTTTGCTGTCAATATTCACCGAAATGTCTTTTATCAGAAATTTTTCAAATGCATTTTCAAAATCACCTTTCAGAATTTTTGACAAGCTGAAAGAAACATAAGCTTTATTTACAAAAAAAATTTGCTGACCGTTTTTTGAATCAAATGCCTCTATACCTTTTATGCAGATTTTTGATAGAATGGACGGCGATAAAGATTTGTATGAAATTT
Source organism: uncultured Treponema sp. (assembly GCA_964607295.1). GTDB lineage: Bacteria > Spirochaetota > Spirochaetia > Treponematales > Treponemataceae > Treponema_D. The sequence continues at coordinate 64,294 of CAZSJX010000005.1, forward strand.
TCAAGCCTGTATTTTTTTCAAGCTCCAGCACAATTTTTTTCTCATGGCTTCTGATTGTTCCGTCAACTTTGCTATAAACAGGTTTCATTGCGGCAACAAAAGATGCGGCTATCAAGAGAAAAATAAGAATGCCAATGCTTGTCTTTAACACTTTGGATTTCATAAAAAATCTCTACCACATTTTAACAGAAAATATTATTTGAGGAAATGCCCGGTCTTTTCAGGCGGCGGCGCTATTTTATATGATTTTAGAAAACTTTATTGTATTTGAAGGAATTGACGGAGCCGGAACAACAACTCAGCTTGAAATTTTAAAGTCAAAGGCACCCGGGCTTTTATTCACAGCAGAGCCGACATCTTCTGAAACAGGAAAATTTCTTCGGAAAATGCTCAAAGGTGAAATTCAAGTTACAAATGAAACCGCCGCTTATATTTTTGCAGCAGACAGAAATGAGCATATAAATGGTGCCTATATAATAGAACAAAACAACCTAATTACAGGAATAAAATCCGCCTGCGAAAACGGAAAAATCGTTGTAAGCGACCGATACCTTTTTTCAAGCCTCGCATACCAGAGCATAGGCTGTTCTCCAGAAATTCCGAGAACACTGAATAAATTCTTTCCATTGCCACGGCTCCTGTTCTTTTTTGATATAGACCCTGAAATTTCACTAAAAAGAATTTCATCAAGAGGCCAGAAAGAAATTTACGAAAAAATAGATTTCCTAAAAAAAACAAGAGAAGAATATGAAAAGGCCATTGCAGAATACGACGGAAAAGGAATGAAAATCGTCCGCATAGACGCAACCCTTGACAAGGAAAAAATCAGCCAGAAGATTGAAAAAGAAATCGATTTAATCTACAAAATATTCTAAAAGCGGAATCCGTTTTTTCCGATATACAAAGAGTGAAAAAGTCTTTTTTTAAAACGACCGGAATTTTTTTCATTATCCTCACCGTGCTTGTTTTTTCATCAGAAAAACCTAGCGCTTACATGGTTAAATATAAGGAAGATTTTTACAAGCTTTATCATGTTCACCATCAGCAGCAACCTGATGACTGCATAGAAAATATTTACTGGCTCGAAAAAGCTGTGCAGGCTGATTTCTGCAATCCGCTCTACGCATATATAAAAATTGAAAACGAGACTCAATGGGAAAAATACCGCTATCTTTTTCAGATGCACCTGAACTTAAAATTAATAGAGCAGCATTTGCGTCTTGGAAGAATCTATGACAAGAAGGCAGCGTATTTTTATGATGCCCCATGGAAAGACGAATATCTGCGCAACCTTGAAAAAGCAAAAACTTGCTATGAAGCAGGGTACATTTATTGGCAGGAAGCATCTGTCTGGGCAGAAAAGGCAAATATAGGAAAATTCAAATTTCTGTTTTTATCAAGCCTACAGAATTGGGAAGACGAACGGGAACGGATAAATTCAGGTGAATTGAACTATGAGAAAATTCTAGACCGGGAGTTAAAAAGACTCAATAAAGTTATAGAAGAATTAAAATCAATGGAATCAAAAAGTTATTAGCTTTTTCAATACACCAATTCACTATCCATTTTAAATCTGATATACTCACTCAAATGTCATTAAACTGCAATGAAATAAATTTAATATTAAGCGAACTCAAACTTGAAGGCACCTTTATTCAGGAAATAATTCAGCCAGGATACGATACACTTTCATTTAAAATTGTCGGAAAAGAAGAGCCGTACAATATAGTAATTTGCACCTCGTCGCAGTCATGCAGAATAAACAAGACAAATTTAAAATCTCCAAAGAATGAAAAGCCGCTAAGATTCAATGAATTTTTAAAGTCCCATGTTCAAGGAATGAGAATCAATTCCTGTAAACAGCTTGGACTCGACAGAATTATAAAATTTGATGTTTCAACATGGAAAGACAGGCTTTTTATTTATGCCCGGCTTTGGTCAAATGCAGCGAATATTATTGTAACAGATGAAAAGGGAAAAATCCTAGACTGTATGTACCGGCGGCCTGCAAAAGGAGAAATCACAGGAAGTCTTTTTTTACCACAGGAAAAAATTCCAACTGATGAAGAAAAAGCTCTTTCACTTCAAAAATTTCCCATAAGAACGTTTGATGATGATTTTTTTAAAGGAAAGGAAAATCTTTCATTCAATGAAAAAATAAACCTGTATTACACAGAGCGCACCGGAAATCTTTCAAGGGAAAGCCTTCTGGCTCAGGCAGAGAAATGGTACAATGTAAAACGAAGCAAAATGGAAAATGCGCTTCAGCATCTCATAGAAAAAAAATCAGAATTTGAAAATGCAGAAAAATTAAGGCACACAGGAGATTTGATTCTCTCATTTGCAAGCCAGATAAAAGGCGCATTCCTTGATTGCATAGACTACAACACAGGCGAAAAAATTCACATCAGGCTTAATGAAAAGTTGAATGCTCAGGAAAATGCCGCGGCTTACTACGAGCAATATAAAAAAGCCGCATCCGGAATAGAATCACTTAAGCATGACATTGAGCTTTCCAAGAAGGCAATTTCGTCACTAGATGAAGAATACAAAAGAATAATTTCAGAAAAAAATACTTTAAAAATCGAGCAGCTGCTTCGCCATGACACAAAGCCAAAGCAGCAGATTCAAAAAAAGCATCCAGGGCTTCATTATGAGATCGACGGCTGGACAATAATCGTCGGTAGAAATTCTTCAGAAAATGACGAGCTTTTAAGGCATACTGTAAAAGGCCAGGATATGTGGCTCCATACACGGGATTATGCAGGCGGATATGTTTTTATAAAAGCACAAAAAAACAAAACTATTCCTCTTGAAATTCTTCTTTACGCAGGAAATCTTGCAGTCTACCATTCAAAAGCAAGGAAGAACAAACAAGCAGATTTATACTATACTCAGGTAAAGTTTTTACGAAGAGCAAAAAACGGCCCCAAAGGACTTGTCCTTCCTACACAGGAAAAAAATTTGTTTGTAAAAATTGATGATGAAAAATTGAAGCGGCTTGATGAAATTGAAAAGGAAAGCGCAATTCTATAAAATAAGAAATCAGAGGAATCAAATGAAAATATCAAAAATTCTTGAACAGAAAAAAACACTTCTATCATTTGAAGTTTTTCCGCCAAAACAGCAGGCAAATTTTGAGAGCACAGTCCATGCAGCAAAAGAGCTTTGCAGCCTGAATCCTGATTTTATAAGCATAACCTATGGCGCTGGAGGAACAACCAGAGAAAATACAGTTGAGATAGCCTCCAAAATTCTATCATTTGGAACACCGGCACTTGCGCACCTTACTTGCGTTGGAAACACACCCGAGGAAGCAAAAAATATAATTTCGCAGATGAAAAAAAACGGAATTGAAAATGTCCTTGCGCTGAGAGGAGATATTCCGCAGGGAATTTCAAATCCGCTGAGCAAAGACCTTGAGCACGCAAATGTTCTTGCAAAAATTCTCAAGGATGAAGGTTTTTGTGTTGGAGGCGCCTGCTATCCAGAAGGCCATCCTGAAAGCCACAACAGGCAGGATGACATAGACAACCTGAAATACAAAATAGATGCTGGTGTTGATTTTCTTACAACGCAAATGTTTTTTGACAACAATATGCTTTACAGCTATCTATATCAGATTCAGTCCAAGGGAATTCATGTTCCTGTTTTTGCAGGAATTATGCCAATCACAAACAGCAATCAAATTTCAAAGATGATAAAACTTTCATCTGCATATATTCCTTCAAAGCTTCTTGCAATCTGCGACCGCTTTTCAGAAAATCCAGAAGCAATGCGGCAGGCGGGAATCGCTTATGCAACAGACCAGATTATAGATTTGATTTCAAATGGAATAAGAGGAATCCACATTTACACAATGAACAAGCCTTCTGTTGCCCAGGAAATTTATAAAAACGTTGATAAAATCATTTCTGCAATAAACAGTTAAAAAACAAGGAGCCTGTCTTGAGCGGATTCAAGGATTTTTTATTTAGCAAAATACAAAGGAAAGAGCCGGTCTTTTTTGACGGCGGAATGGGAACAATGATTCAAAAAATCCCAGGGCTTTCTTATTCTATTCCAGAAGATTTAAATTTTTACAATCCTGAAGCAATAAAAGAAATTCACAAAAAATACATATTGGCAGGCAGCAATATTTGCACCACAAATACATTCGGAGCAAATCAAATAAAACTTGAAAACGCATCTCATTCAGCTGAAGAATTTATTCAAAAGGGAATATTTCTTGCAAAAGAAGCAATTGCTGAATGTAGTACGCAAGATAAAAACACAAGCTGCTTTGTGGCATGGGATTCAGGGCAAATAGGAAAGCTGCTTGAACCAAACGGACCGCTTACATTTGACGAAGCATACAATTCATACAAAGCAGCAGCTGTTGCCGCAGAAAAATCTGGCGCCGATCTTGCAATAATAGAAACGATGAGCGACCTTTATGAAGTAAAAGCCGCAGTTCTCGCAATCAAGGAAAATACAAGCCTGCCTGTCATAGCAACCATGACATTCCAGCCAAATTTCAGAACTTTAACAGGAGCTGATGTTCTTACCTGCGTAACATACCTGGAATCTCTTCATGTCGATGCTCTTGGCTTTAATTGCGGCGGAAGCTTGGAAGAAGATATTGAGCTCGCAAAGCAGTTCTGCAGATATTCTCATATTCCAGTTTTATCCCAGCCTAATGCCGGCCTTCCAGAAGTCATAAATGGAAAAGATGTCTTCAATGTAACTCCAGAAGAATTTGCAAATGCGCAGGAAAAAATTCTTGAATCCGGGGTTTCAATTTTTGGAGGATGCTGCGGAACAACTCCAGACCACATAAACTTCATGGTAAAAGAACTTTCAGAAAAAAAACTGAAGCCAGGCAAAGAAAATTTCCAGACCTTTATCTGTTCCTACAACAAGAGCATTCAAGCCGGAGGTTCAGCAGGGCCAGTAATTATCGGTGAGCGCATAAATCCAACAGGAAAAAAGAAATGCAAGGAAGCGCTTCAAAACAACGATATGCAGTTTATAATTGATGAAGCTGACAGCCAGACAGCATCAGGCGCGCACATTCTAGACATAAACGTCGGACTTCCTGGAATCAATGAAAAAGAAATGATGCTTCAGGCTATAAAATCAGTGCAAAAAGTTTTCAATGCCCCGCTGCAAATTGACTCAAGTGAAAGCGATGTTCTAGAACACGCACTGAGATATTACAATGGAAAAGCGATGGTAAACAGCGTCAATGGAAAGCAGGAAGTCATGGACAAAATTTTCCCGCTCATAAGACATTACGGAGGTGCTGTTGTCGCGCTGTGCATAGATGAGGATGGAATTTCTCCGACTGCGGAAGGAAGAGTAAAAGTCGCAGAAAAAATAATTCATGAAGCGGCAAAATACAGAATACCCGTAAGGGACATTTTTATTGACACGCTTACTCTGACTGTAAGTTCAGAGCAAAAGGCAGCTCTTGAAACTATAAAAGCCATCAGAATCCTAAAAGAGAAATTTGGAAGAGAAGGAATTCAGTTTGTGCTTGGAGTTTCCAATATTTCATTCGGACTTCCAAGAAGAGATATTATAAACTCAAGGTTCTTTATGCTCGCACTTGAAGCCGGGCTTAGCGCAGCAATCATAAATCCTGCAAGCATTCCAATGATGGACACGTACAAGGCTTACAGGGCATTGAACTGCTTTGATGAAAACTGCCTTGACTACATTCAGTCCTACACAGGAACGCTTGATCCTACAACTGAAAAATCCCGGCAAAAAATTCTTTCAGACGCAGTTAACGACGGAACAATTTCCATCCAGATAAACGGCTCGCCCATATCTTCTCCAAATAGAGATATTGAAAAAAAAAACATCTTAGCTGAAAACAAGGAAACTGAAAAAGATTCAGAAGAAAAAGAGCTTATACAAATAATTGAAAAAGGATTCAAGGAAAAGGCAGCAGGAGCAACAGCCCGGCTTCTTGAAAAAACCGAGCCTGTAAAAATAATCGACAACTGCATAGTTCCAGCGCTTGACAATGTCGGAAAGGATTTTGAAAATGGAAAAAAATTTCTTCCGCAGCTTTTGCTTAGCGCAGAGACTGTCAGCAATTCATTTCTGAAAATAAAGGAAACGCTCGCGGCATCAGGAAAGAAGCAGGATGAAAAAGGAACAATAGCGATTGCAACTGTCTTTGGCGACATTCATGATATTGGAAAAAATATCGTCAAGGCAATGCTTGAAAACTACGGCTACAAAGTAATCGACCTTGGGAAAAATGTTCCGCCGGAAACTGTCATAAAAACAGTTCTAGAAAATAAAATTCAGCTTGTAGGCCTGAGTGCCCTAATGACAACAACAGTTGTTAATATGAAAAAAACAATAGAAATGCTGCATAAAGCATTAAAAGAAAATAACTTGGAATGTAAGATTGTAGTTGGCGGCGCAGTCTTAACACCAGAATATGCAAAAAAAATCGGAGCTGACTTCTACGCAAAAGACGCAATGGAAACAGTATCAGCAGCAAAAAGGGTTTTTGGAAAATGAAAAAAGAAAATACGGAATATAAATTCAAAATTAAAAATGCAAAAAAGCCAGCTCAAAAGAGAATCAAAAAAACATTTGGGCGAACTTTAAAAAGTTTTAATGTGCTCTATGCCTACGCAATGTTCACTTTTCACTGGACTGGACTGAAATATTTTGCAGTTTTTATTTTAAATGTCATACAAAAATTCTTTATAGTTCAGTATCTTGAAAAATTCCACATAATACATATTCCTGTAAAAAAAGTAGATCACAGGCTGGATTCAAAAATTCCATTCAAGCCGGAATTCGCACAATGCTATCTTGATTTTGTAAACTACTGGATCCGCCCCATGTGCATGACAATGAAGCGCTACGGAAGTTTTGAAGGCATCAAACTCAGCGCCGAATATGTCCGCTACATGATTATGCTTTACAAGGAAGCTTACAAAATTTATTCTCATTGCCTTACAACAACAGCGCGGCCAAAGCCAACAACAAAAGCCTCAAAAGGAATTCAGTTTTGGGATCCACATTACCTTTGTGTTCCAAGCCTGCATATTTCAATTGTCGCTCTCACAATTGGATTTTATAGAATGCTTTTTGAACGTGAAGAATTTTTGGAATCAGAAAAAGAACAGTGGAACAATGAGATTTACGCCCATGGAATCGAAATCGCAGAATCCGTCCTGTACATGAAGCAGCACAGCGTGAACTGTATTTCATCAGCAATTTACATGGTAACAAAAACTGCGCCCGAGCTTTTGACAGAAAAAATGTCAATTGATTTTATCGATGATATGTTCACAAATTCGGCTTATGCTGACAAGCATGACTCAAAGGAAATCAAGGACTACATAAAGGAAATGTACAAAAGCCTAATGAGCCAAAGCCAGCTTTATGACGACTGGACGATTCCGCTAAAAGACTGGCTAAAAAATTATCAAAGCCAGGCATAAAAGAACGAACTACTTTGCTGAAATCTTCATAACTTTAAGGCAGCCTTTTATTTCAACAGCTTCTCCAGGCTCAAACGCAAAAATATCTTCTGCTGAAGCATGAATACCGTTTATAGTTCCGCTGCCTTCAATTACAAAGCCAAGAACTACGCCGCCCGGATTCTTTGTTTCAGCGCAGCCTTCAATTATTGAAGAATAAAAATTTTCAACATCGATTTCTTCAAGCGAAAAATAAGGACATGAAAAAACTCCAGGAAAAGGCGCAATTTTTCTTATGCCGCTTTCTTTTATACAGGCAATTCCCTTTTCTACATTACATTCCCTTCCGCGTCCCCAGTCATACAGCCTGTAGGTAATATCGCTTGACTGCTGAACTTCCAAAAGACGCAATCCGCCGCAGATTGCATGGACAGTTCCCGCCGGAATATAAATAAAATCTCCGGTCCGCACCTTTTCATAACGCAGAAAATCCTGCAAGGAATTTGCCTCGATAGCCTTTCTAAGCTCACTGGCATTATAAATTCCATTTAGACCATAGACAATATCTGCGTTCTCCTTTGCGGAAAGAACATACCAGCACTCAGTTTTTCCACGGCAATGCTCGTAGAGAGCAGCTTTTTCATCGTCGGGATGAACCTGAACGCTTAAAGTGCTGTCAGCCTGAATAACTTTCACTAAGAGCGGATAATCTCCTCCGCACTGCTCAAAGAAATCCTTTTGAAATCCATTTCGATGAGTAGAAGCAATCCAGTTTTCATAGCCCCAAATTTTCTCAGACTTTATAGCGTCCAGTTTTTTCATTTACAGCTCCCAAAGCCTTGCTGGATAATATCCGGACTCAATTTTTTTTGCGATTTCCTGCTTTACAATCTCGCGGTCCTCTGGATAAGTCATGCCGAACCATTTTTCAGAAGATGTAAAAAACTTTATGCTGCCCTCGGAATTTTTTACAATATCACTGGCCGCAACTGGAAGCAAAGCCTCGGCTTTAAGTTCTCCGATTGAAGAAGACTTAAAATTATCCCAATACTTATGGAAGCGGTCAAATGCCTTTAAACTGAATCCAAAGAAATTCATGCTCACCCACTCTTTTCCGCTAAATGAAATTTCCTTGCCGTCAAGCTCGCTTACAATTCCATCGCCTTTATAGCTGATTTTAGTATTTTCAACAATCGACTCCAGATAGCCGTCTTTCACAGAGCACACGCCGCGGCTAACAGAACCGCTTTTGCTCATTGTGTTTCCAAGAACATATCCAACCATCGCATGCTCAGAAGAGTCAGGTTTTATCGACGCAAGATATTTTCCTAAAGTAGCAAACGCTTCCCTGCCATAGTAATCATCGCTGTTTATTACAGCAAACGGCGCATTTATCTTTTCTTCTGCGCAAAGAACCGCATGGATTGTTCCCCAGGGCTTTGTACGCGCAGATGATTTTTCAGCCTCTCCAGCAGTCAGAAGAGAATCATGTGTCTGGAAAACATACTCCGCATCAAAGTTACGTGCGACCCTGTCAAAAAGACGCTCCCTGAAATCTTTTTCAATATCAGGACGGATAACAAACACAACTTTTCCAAAGCCGCTTTTTTTAGCATCAAACGCTGAAAAGTCCAAAAGACATTCACCGTGCTGCCCGACAGAATCAATCTGCTTAACTCCGCCGTAACGGCTTCCCATTCCAGCTGCAAGAACCAAAAGTACAGGTTTCATTTTTCTTTCTCCCTAATAAGGCATCGCGGCACAAAATTTTCCGCGCATATCAAAATAATTTTTATTCATGGACAAAGCCATTTCGATAATTTTAAACTAAGCAGTAACAGCTTCAAGCGCAATCTTCATCATGTTTGTAAAAGCAACCTGACGCTCCTCTGCGGAAGTTTCCCCGCCCAGAAGAATATGGTCGCTCACAGTAAGAACCGCTAGAGCCTTTCTATTGAATTTTGCAGCAAGCGTATAAAGCTCCGCGGCTTCCATTTCCACGCCCATTACTCCATACTCTGCCCAAAGCTTCCAGTTTTCCTTTGAATCGTAGAACATATCGCTTGAAACACAAAGCCCCACATTTGGCTTTATGCCGATTTTTTCAGCGGCAGAATAAGCTTTTGTAAGAAGCTCGAAGTCCGCAACCGGAGCAAAATGGAGTCCGTTGAAGCGCATTGTATTCAATCCAGAATCCGAGCATGCGCCTTCCGCAAGAATTACATCTCTAAGCGCAATATTCTTCTGCACAGCTCCGCAAGTTCCAACACGCACAGCTTTCTGCACATTGTAAAACTGAAAAAGCTCGTTCACGTAAATTGAAAGCGACGGCTGCCCCATTCCAGTTCCCTGAACAGAAACTCTTTTTCCATTATAAAGCCCTGTGAATCCATACATTCCGCGGACTTCATTATAGCACTTGGCATCCTGCAAAAAATTTTCAGCAATAAACTTAGCTCTAAGAGGATCGCCTGGAAGCAAAACAGACTCGGCAATATCTCCTTCTTTTGCATTAATATGTGTACTCATATACTGAATTATAACATAAATTTCTATAAAACGATACAAAAATTATATAAACAGCAAAATAAAATTTTATTCAGACTGATAGTTTATAAGAGTTGTAACATTAAGATTTTCCAGCTTTTTTTGATAATTCAAGAACGGAAGACCTATAACACCAAAGACATCAGTTGCCTTAGCCCCGCCCTGCTCCACCAGATTCGCGGCAGCCTTCAATGTTCCGCCGGTTGCAATAAGATCGTCAACCAAAAGAATATTCTGGCCCTTGGAAATATCGGCAGTGTGGACTTCAATTTCCGCCTCGCCATATTCAAGCGAATACTTGCATGAATATGTTTTTCCAGGAAGCTTCCCTTTTTTTCTAATCAGAATAAGAGGAATCCCCATTGCCTGTGCAAAAGGAGATGCAAAAACAAATCCGCGGGACTCGATTCCAGCGACAGCATCTATTTTTTTATCCTTGTAGAGTTCAACCATGCGCTCAATTGTATACTGAAACGCTTCCGGATGCCGGAGAACTCCAGTTATATCGTAAAACAAAACACCTTTCTTAGGAAAATCTGGTACACGGCCAATCACTTTATCAAGAACTTCAAAATCTTTATTCATCAAATTTACTCCAGAGCTTTCTATTATAAACTGAATACAGGCAAAATGCAAACATGAGTTATTAATGCCCCTAATTTCAAGTTAACTATAATTCAACATAAGAAATTAGCCAACTGCCGAGACGCACTTCATACTCGGGCCACAACGCAGTTTTCTTGGAACTATCATCATTGCCGATTTTGCGGCAGCAAAACAGAGTGTTTTTGACAGCAGTTTTTCTTCTTCCCACTATTTTTTAAGTATATTATGAAACTCGAAATCAAGGCTATTTAACACAAACGGTTACAATGCTATACTTTCAGCATGAGTAAAATAAAGATTGCAATCTTATCTATTATGCTGCTGAATTTTTTTTCAGCATTTAGCGCAGAGCCAAAACCGCAGTACGTGCAGGTGGACTCAGCGACTGTCAGAGTCAAGGCTTCTCAATTTGCAGGAAGCACAGGAACCCTAAAGCTTGGCGACAAAGTCAAAGTTACTTCCAAAGGAAAGTCATGGTCACGCATTTCATTTGAGGATGGAAAAATTGAAGGCTGGCTTCCAAACTCATCCTTGACTTCCAAAAAACTGATTATAAACACAAGCGGAAAAACTTCCGCAAACGCAAAAGAACTTGGGCTGGCAGGAAAAGGAATGGACAAGGCTTTTGAAAAAGTTTACAGCCAGGCAAGCGAAATTTCATTTGCACAGGTTGACAAAATTGAAGCAAACGCCTGTTCCGAAAAAGATGCCATTGCCTTTATAAAAGAAGGCCAGCTCAATGCAGGAGGCGAGGAGCAATGAAAAATCTGTCTAAAAAAATTCTTTGCGGCTGCGTTTTTACATCAATTGCTTTAACAGCATTTTCCGCCGATATTTTTGGAGCACTGAACAAAGTCAACTCCGTTGTTCAAAAAAGCCAAGATATTAAGCAAAAAGCTGAGCAGGCGACAAGCACATTTGAATCAATTGACAGGGCCGCAGAGCCTATTACATCCCAGGATTCATATTTTATCGGAAGAACTGTTGCATCCAACGTCCTGACTGAATACAAGCTTTACACAGCGTCACCAAAGGCAACCTCTTATGTTAATAAAATTTGCAAGGCCATCACAATGAATTCCGACACGCCAAAAATCTACAAAGATTACTGTGTTGCAATTATTGATTCAGATGAAATCAACGCTGTCTCTACAAGCGGCGGGCATATTTTTATTACAACTGGTATTTTGCGGTGCTGCAGTTCTGAAGATGAACTTGCGGCAATCATTGCCCATGAAATTGCCCACATCCAGCTTAAGCATGCAGTTACAGCAATCAAGACAGTAAGAACAACAGAAGCAATTTCATCTTCCGCAGTAATGGCAAAAGACTACACAAAGCATTTTTCAAATCTCAATCAGCAGGAAAAAGAATCCGCAGATTTTCTTACCAGCAGCAGCATTTCCATGATGAACATCATTACAGAAACAGGATATACAAAAGGCCAGGAATTCAAGGCTGACGAAAAAGCTGTTGAGCTTATGTCTGACGCAGGATATGATCCAAACGCCCTGACTGATGTTTTAAAAATGCTTAGAACAAAAAGCAGCGGAGAAGATTCAGGCTGGGGAAAAACCCATCCAAAGCCAGAGACCAGAATCAACAGCGTGCAAAAGGTTCTTAAGAACTTTACTTTTTCAGGAGCCGCAAGAGATGTCCGCCAGTCCAGATTTGAAAGAGCTTTAGCAGGAATAAAATAGCCATGAAACAAAAACATAAGCTTTGGATAAGAGCCGTAATCATTGCGACTGCAAGCATTCTGATAACTTTAGTTTTTTATTTTTCAGAATTATTCAATACTTTTGAAAATAAATTCTATGACATTCGCATGATGAACTCGGCAAAACACAAGCAGCCTTGCGAAGAAATATGCTTGATTATCGTTGATCAGGAAAGCATTGACTGGGCAAAAGAAAAGTATGGCTGGTCATGGCCGTGGCCTAGAGAAGCTTATGGAAGAATGATTGATTTTATTTCCGCCGGAAATCCCAAGGCGATTGCATTTGATATTCTTTACACAGAGCCTTCTGTATATGGAGAAGAAGATGACATTGCACTGGGAATAGCAGAGGCAAAAAGCAAAAAAGTTATCCAGACATTCTTTTATTCAGAAGAGGATTACGGAAAAACGCTGATGCCCGTAAAGCCGGTCAGAGACAATGCGGCGCTTTTAGGAAACATTACAAGCGCAAAGGACAGCGATGATATTATCCGGCGCACACGAATTTCTGATACCTTTAATGGAATTGAATACCCAACGCTCGGTCTTGCTCCTGTTTTTCTAACTGAAAAAACGCCTGATTTTTCTTCTATTCCCGCATTAGATGACGGAACAGCCCTTTTACGCTTTACGAAATCCATTGACGATTATTTTCCGTACAGCGCAAAAAATATTCTTGAAAGCCATGAGCTTTGGCTGGAAGGCAAGGAAGGAATTTTAACTCCAGAAAATTTCAGTGACCTTTATATTTTCTGCGCATATTATGCTCCGGGACTTTTTGACATTTGCTCAACACCAGTCTCACAAGTTTATCCAGGAGTTGGAATCCATATTACAGCCCTGGACAATTATCTTACAGGCGGCTTTATAAAAAAAGTTCCATTCTGCATTTCTCTTCTATGGCTGGCTGCGCTTGCATTCTTTGCGCCCTTATTCGCTGTTATAAGTGAAAAAATTTCACCGCGCTTTTCGACGCTTTTTATTTCAGCCGGAATCCTTGCGGGAATCGCAGTTTCAATTTTTGTGCCAGTAATTTTATTTAACAACGGAATCTGGATTTTAATGGCAGCGCCTTTATTTGCTTTTCTTATTTCAGAAATGGCAAGTGTTATTGTAAGCTTGTCTGTGGAAGGAAAGCAAAAGCGATTTATCCGTTCTGCATTCAGCCAGTGTCTTTCCAAGGATGTTGTAAACCAGATTATTAACGACTCTTCCTCATTTACTTTGGGCGGAAAAGAATTTGAAATGTCAGCAATTTTTACAGACATCCAAAAATTTTCATCATTCAGCGAACTGCTTACAGCAAAAGAACTCGGCTGCCTTCTGAATTTCTATCTTACAGAAATGTCGGACATTATAATCAGTGAAAAAGGAACCGTTGACAAATACGAAGGAGACGCAATAATCGCTCTTGTGGGCGCGCCGGTTGCAATGCCGGATCATGCAGTCCACGCCTGTGCCGCCGCAATAAAAATGAAGAAAGCCGAGCAGACGATGAATCAGGATATTATCCGCTATTCCAAAAATCCGAAGCCTTCATGGATGGAAGAAGCGTTGTATTCCGCATTTAAAACTCTTGTAGAAAACAACAAAACAATTTTCACTAGAATCGGAATTAATTCCGGCGAAATGATTGCAGGATATTTTGGCTCAGAAAAAAAGAAGAACTACACAATGATGGGCAACAACGTAAACCTTGCGTCCAGGCTTGAAGGTGTCAACAAGCAGTATCACACAAACGGAATTCTTATTAGCCAAAGCACAAGGAAGCTGATTGGAGACAGATTTGTTGTGCGTCCCCTTGACAAAGTTCGTGTCGTAAACATCAGCACACCAATCGGACTTTATGAGCTTATCGAAGAAAAATCCAGCGCATCTCCAGAACTTCTTGAGTATATGCAAAACTGGGAAACAGCAATGGCTGAATTCAGCAGAAGAAATTATTCAAAAGCAAAAGAACTGTTTTCTTCACTCGCAGAAAAAAACACTGGTGACAATGTGGCGAAATATTACATTCATCTTCTTGATGATTATTTTCTAAAAGGAAACTTTCCAAAAGAGGCAGACAACGAAGGTGTTGAATTCAATCCAGATGACGGAGTCTTCAAGCTGCTTCAGAAGTAAACACCCCTAATTTCGAGTTAACTGCAATTCAATAAAAAAATAGCTAACAGCCGAGATTCGTCTATATTTTTACTTCTATGCGGCCCATGGAAATGCGCTTTTCACGGACATTCTCAAGGTAGGCTTTCAAGGAATCAGCGTCGCTGTTTTTTATAAATCCCTTAAGCTCGTCAAGGGATTTCTCGAAATTCTCAATATGAAGCAAAAGCTCTTTTTTGTTCGCAAGAAAAAGTTCAGTCCACAAAGGTGCATTAATCATTGCAATTCTGGTCAGATCCTCAAAGCTTCCTCCGCCAAAAGCCGTTATCTTAGAATCTTCCGCGCTGTCTACAAGCGCGCTGGCAATAACATGGCAAAGCTGGGAAGTAAAGGCAATCTTATGATCGTGGACAAAAGCATCGGTCTCTACAATTCTGGTAAACCCCATGAGCGAAATAAGCTGCTTAAAAAGCTCAATGTTTTCCAGACTGTTCTGCTTAAGCGGCATTAAAATATAGTTGTGATTTTTAAAAATAGATCCGCAGGAATTCGCATAGCCTTCTTTCTCGCTGCCTGCCATCGGATGCCCCGGAATAAAATCAAATCCGCAAAAAAGAATTTCATTCAGATGGGAAAATATTTCAGACTTGACTCCGCTTATGTCTGTTACAACTGAGCCGTTCTTGAATTTATTCTTGTGCTGAATCAAGAAATCCAAGGTCGCATGAGGATAAAGGCAGACAAAAACAAAATCGCACTGGCAAAGCATAGAATCCACTTCGCTGATAAGAAAAGTTTCGTCCGCAATATGCTGCTCATGAGCCAAGGAAAGCGAGGCTTCATTTATGTCCGCAGCAAAAATTTTTCCACTGGCAGAAGAAACAGAAAGCACATTTTCCCTGATAGCCTTTCCAAGAGAGCCGCCCATAAGTCCGAATCCAACAATTCCGTAAGTCAAGTCTGCTAAATTTTTCAATTTAAGTTTCCAGTAAAATATAGTTCAGCGCCGGATATTCATTCTTGCTAAAAGAAAAACATCCGGCGATTTTTTTATACAGTTTTTCCCTCAACTGCCGCATATTTTCCAAGCTTAACCATGAGCTGCTCAAACTGCTCAGGAGGAAGCTGCTGGCTTGCATCGCTCCATGCTTTTTCAGGACAGCAATGAACTTCAATTTCAAGTCCGTCAGCGCCGGCCGCAACAGCAGACTGGGCAAGAGTTCCCACCATCCACCTGATTCCGCAGGCATGGCTTGGATCAATAACAACCGGCAAGTGCGAAACCTTATGAATGTAAGGAACCGCACTCACATCAAGGCAGTTGCGCGTGTAGCCGTCATAAGTTCTGATTCCGCGCTCACAGAGAATAACATTCTCATTTCCGTTGGCCATTATGTATTCTGCGCTCATTAAAAGCTCGTTGATTGTTCCAGAAAGTCCTCTCTTAAGCAAAACCGGCTTGTTGAATTTGCCAAGCTCCTTCAACAGGTCAAAGTTCTGAAAGTTTCTTGCGCCAACCTGAATCAAGTCAACATTTTCAAAATTCTTAAGCTCATTGATTGCCATAAGCTCCGTGCATATCGGAAGCCCTGTTTCTTTCTTTGCCTTTTCAAGAAGTGTTATTCCTTCCTTGCCAAGCCCCTGAAAACTATAAGGTGAAGTTCTCGGCTTGTATGCGCCGCCACGTAAAATCCTGGCGCCAGCTTTCTTTACCGCAAACGCCGCATTCATAATCTGCTCCTCTGTCTCAACAGCGCAAGGTCCTGCAATCACCGGAACAGTTTTTCCGTCTCCGAATTTACATTCAGCAACACCGCTCTGGCCGGAGCCGACACAGACAACCGTATTCTCCGGATGGAAAGAGCGTCCCGCCATTTTATATGGAGCAGTTACACGCTCCGCGCTTTCAACTATATCATTCGCAAGAAAATCCTCTGGCACAAGCTTTGAAGTGTCTCCTAAAAGCCCGATAATAGTCTTGTCCACGCCAGTTGAAATATGGACGCCAAGACCTTTCTGCTTAACTTCTTCAACAAAACCGTCAATTGCCGGCCCGGATGCGCCTTTCTTCAAAATCACTATCATATAAAAACCTCCAAAGTTTTTCTGAAAAAAAAAGAACCTTCCGCTGCGGAAGGCTCCATTATATTACCAGTTGTTCGGCAAACACAATGCTCGCTACTATCTAGCGAAACTTCCGCAAGGCACGAGAAAACCAATAAAAGCTAAAATAAAGGTAAGCCAACGATGAGATATTGATAATTACTGCCCAACGGGTTGTGTTTTTCATATTTGAAAATATACCATGCAAAACTAGCGATGTCAATAAAAACATTTTAAACACAAGGCTACATTGTATATCCTGGCTTTACAAAAACATTTTTATTGTCAGGATCTGAAACCTTGTCAAAGACACGCTCCTTCCATTCATCCTGCGGAATATCCTCTACGGAAACAGAAAAATGCTCCATGCCTCTGCCAAGAACCTCGCTCGCAGTTTCTGCAAGGCGTTCTGCCAGATTCCTCTTGATTTCATCATTCCGTCCTGGAAACATTTGAACTGAAATATGCGGCATTTTAATCCTCCAAAGCCTGAGTTAAATCGGCAATTATATCATTTACATTTTCAACACCGACAGAAAACCTTATCATGTCCGGCAAAACACCAGCCGCCTTAAGCTCATCATCTGTCATCTGCCTGTGGGTTGAGCTTGCAGGATGAAGAACACAAGTCCTGCTGTCTGCAACATGAGTTGCAATCATCGCAAGCTTAAGCCTGGACATGAATTTTTCAGCGGCAAGCCTTCCGCCTTTTACACCAAAAGAAACGACTCCGCAAGTTCCATTAGGCATATATTTTTCCGCAAGCCTGTGGTATTTATTTTCCTTCAGGCCCGGATAATTCACCCAGGAAACATTTTTATGCGCCTGTAGAAATTCAGCGACCTTCAAGGCATTTTCACAGTGCCGTGCAACACGCAGCGGCAAGGACTCAAGGCCAAGATTCAAAAAATACGCATTCATCGGAGACTGAACAGAGCCAAAGTCCCTCATAAGCTGAACTGTGGCCTTTGTAATGAACGCGCCCTCCTTTCCGAATTTCTGCGCATAAACAACACCGTGGTAGCTTTCATCTGGAGTGCAAAGCCCAGGAAACTTTTGAGCGTTGGCAAGCCAGTCAAATTTTCCAGAATCAACGATTGCGCCTCCAATAGCAGCATCGTGTCCATCCATATATTTTGTTGTGGAATGAGTTACGATGTCTGCTCCCCATTCAAACGGACGGCAGTTCACTGGAGTTGCAAAAGTATTGTCTACAATAAGAGGAACTCCGTGGCTGTGCGCAGCCTTCGCAAAACGCTCAATATCAAGCAAAATCAGAGCAGGATTCGCAATTGTCTCGCCAAAAACAGCCTTTGTGTTCGGCTTAAAGGCAGCCTCAAGCTCCTCATCTGAACATCCGGGATCTACAAAGGTAAAATCAATTCCCATCTTGCGCATTGTAACATTGAACAAATTGAATGTTCCGCCGTAAATCGTAGAGGAAACAACGACATGATCTCCCGCAGCTGCAATGTTAAAAACCGCAAAGAAGTTTGCAGCCTGCCCTGAAGAAGTAAGCATAGCAGCAGTTCCTCCTTCAAGAGCGGCAATTTTAGCAGCCACATAGTCATTTGTAGGATTCTGAAGCCTGCTGTAAAAATAGCCAGAAGCCTCAAGGTCAAACAGTTTTCCCATAGCCTCGCTTGTGTCGTACTTAAACGTCGTGCTTTGAACAATGGGAATCATTCTAGGCTCGCCGTTCTTTGGCTCATAGCCTGAATGAATGCATTTTGTTTCAATTCCATTCTGAAAATCTTTCATTCAACTATACCTCAATATTTTTATGTACAAAAAAAACACAAGGACATCCCCAAAAGCAAAAACTTCAAGAGAGGCGGTCAGCCTATAATTTCAAATTCAACCTGCTGTTCTGTAAGTTCAATTTTCTTTACTTTTATTTTCACCACATCATTAAGCTCTGTTTTTTCAGGGCAAGGAAGAAAAGTTTCAATTGCAAGCGAAGGAACTGAAAACAGCGGAAGCCTCATTCCTTTGTCAACGCACACTGCCTCTCCTGTCCATTCAGGATTCTGCAGAAGGTAAACAAGCGTCCAGTGCATATTGCTTTTTCTTTCAGCCTTGTGAGCCGCCTGCGCACCAGCATCTCCTTCTGAAATACGCATTAGCATAGTATCCTTGTCCAAAAGCTCCCTTTTATCCAAGAAAGCCCTCAGCTGGATATGAGCAATCAAGTCTCCGTACCGCCGCAACGGGCTTGTAACCTGGCTGTACATATTAAGCCCCAGGGCGCAATGCATTCCGGGAGTCACACCCACAGACCTTTTACGCATACATCTTCTAAGCCGAAACTGGCCGGCAAGTCCTTCCGGAATATCATCAGGAATAACCGGAGCCTCCTGGCTTATAAACGGAAAAGGAATCTGGTTTTTGAATGCAAATTTCGCTGCGCCTTCTCCAGCCAGAAGCATCATCTCACGGATCATCTGCGAGCTTTTCGGATGAACAAGAGGCTCTATTGAAACTTTTTTTGTGCCTGAATCAACTGAAATGTGGACTTCCGGCATTGAAATCTGAACAGCGCCGGATTTTTTTCTGCGCTCAACATTTTTCTGCGCAATAGAGAACAACGGCTTCAGCTCTTCAGTTTCCATAAGCTCATCCGCCTGCTCATAAGAAAGCCGTTTCACTTTTATAAGCGTCTTGAACACAGAGCAGCCTTCAATTGCGCCGTCTTCATCAAGAAGAAGCCTAAAAGACAAGGCCCGGCTTTTTTCCTTTAGTCCAAGCGCATAATCCTCAAGGCAGCTTTCACACAACATTCTTGCGGCGCCTTCGGGAATATAAAGAGTCGCTCCCCTTGCGCGCGCATTTTTGTCTATAGGAGAATCAGGCTGAACTGTAGACGCAGGATCCGCAATGTGAATCCAAAGATATTTTCCGTCAAAGCAAACAGCATCATCCGGATCAGTAGACCAGGCATTGTCAATCGCATACGAAACAGCGTCAACCTCAAGCCTCTCTTCTTCCGGCGGCGAATCAAGTGAATCCGATGCCGATTTTGTCGAAAGCCCCCAGCGCAAAGGATATGGATTCCGTGTAATATCCCAAAGTCCGGTATCAAGCAAAAGCCTGTGCGCCCGCTCCGGAGATTCCTTTAATCCAGCATCGTGCATAGTCCGGCTCTTGTCAGTTTTTCCAAGGGCAAGGGCTTCCACATCTCCCATAAAAACTGAATCTTCAGGCAAAAGTTTTCCTGCTTTCAGGCGCTGAATAAACTCAGAACGAAGCCCAGCCTCTTTTTCTTTTTCAGTGGCTTTTTTTACAAGAGAATCTATTTCTTCCTGCGGACGAACCGAAAATGCAATTCTTCCTTCCATCTGCTCCTTTAGAACCTGGCTGAAAAAAACAGTATTCTTTAGAGCGCAATAAAGCCCCCATGCTTCATCCGGCTTTACATTTCCCCTAAAAAGCGAGACCAGCTCACCGAAAGGATAAATTTCCCCGGAAGATTCCATAGACAAAAGCTCATAGCAGTCTTTTATCTGAAGAAAAATTTCATTTGTCTGCTCAAGATTATAAATATCTGATGCTGACGGACATTTTTCCTCACAAAATTTCAACACAGATTCAAGAGAAGAAACCGGACCTTCACTAAGCAACAGAATATCCTTTGAGCGGACATTCTGAGTATCATAGACCGCAGGTTTTGTGGCCGTAGCAGGAACAGTCTGGAATTTTATAGAAAATTTATTATTCTCCGCAGCAGAAAGAACTACTGCGGCGGAATTTTTATATATAACAACAGAGCCATCTTTTATCATGCTGAAAGTTTACAATAAAAGAAAGCCAATTACAATAAAAAAACACCGCCAGAATTGCTCTAGCGGTGTCCAAGACTACAAGTTTTCAAGCCTGTCTGAGCAAGCCTGAAGCACATATTTTATTTTCTGATTTCAGAACCAATTGCTACTTTATAGCCAATTTCGCCTGTGATAGCATTCTTGAGCCATGGAGCAGAAATTTTGTCTGCTTCACAGATGTTGATTTCCTTGCTCTGATCCTCTGGATTCTTAGCAAAGAACTTGCATCTTTCCATAGCAGGCTTAAAGTTCACAGTTTCGCCAATCTTGAAGTCGCCTTTAGAAGAAGCCTGTACACGGGCAACAATGCTCTGTGTCTTTGTAGAAAGGAAGAGATGTGTTTCTGCGCCAAGAGGCTCTTTGTTAGAAACTTTCATCTGCATATTGTTTTCTGAAGCAGGAGCATCACAGTAAACAAGATCCTCCGGACGTACACCGAAGTAAACTTCTTTGCCTACATAGTCTTTAAGAGTAGCCTGCTGCTCTGCTGTTGGAACAAGAGTAAATGTTCCTTCATCAGCAACAATCTTGTCGCCCTCTTTCTTAATTGTAACAGAAAGGAAGTTCATTGGAGGTGTGCCAATAAATCCTGCAACAAATTTATTAATCGGGTGGTTATACAGATAAAGAGGCTCGCCAATCTGCTGTACATGTCCGTCCTTCATAACAACAATTTTTGTACCCATTGTCATAGCTTCAATCTGGTCATGAGTAACATAAATCATTGTAGCATTAAGTCTCTGGTGCAGACCAGCGATTTCTCCACGCATTGTAACACGGAGCTTTGCATCAAGGTTAGAAAGCGGCTCATCAAACAAGAATACCTTAGGATTGCGCACAATAGCACGTCCAACAGCAACTCGCTGTCTCTGTCCACCGGAAAGAGCCTTTGGCTTGCGGTCCAAATACTGTGTAAGGCCCAGAATATTTGCAGCCTCATCAACACGGCGTTTAATTTCACCTTTATCCATCTTGCGGATCTTAAGTCCGAAAGCCATGTTGTCATATACAGTCATGTGAGGATAAAGAGCATAGTTCTGGAAAACCATCGCAATGTTTCTATCTTTTGGAGGAACATCGTTCATGAGCTCGCCATCAATAAGAAGCTCGCCTTCAGAAATTTCTTCCAATCCAGCAACCATGCGGAGAGTTGTTGACTTTCCACATCCAGACGGACCTACAAAAACACAGAAGTCGCGGTCTTCAATAACAATGTTGGCGTTTTCTACAGCCTGAACATTTCCATCGTAAATCTTACCGATTCCTTTTAATTCAACCTTTGCCACTTTCGGCCTCCTAAGGGTTTATGTTATGCAGTAATTATAAATTCAAAAAGTACAGAAGTCAAACAATTTTTTCAAGAAAATAAACGAATTTCCTGAAAACCCCGCAATCCGCCAGCCCAACGGATAAAACAACGCAGCAGGGCATGGAAAATTTCCGTGCAAGCAATTTTTCAGCCTACAGAACCGTTTTTATAGACATGGGCCTCAATGAATTTTCCATCCGCGCCGATTCTTTTTCCGTCGATTTCAACAAAACCATCTTTTGTATAGAGTTTGAACGAAAAGAATTTATCAGGCTTGACATAGCAATATTTTTCCGAAGGTGGCTCAAATCCTTCAGGCTCAAGAATTGTGCCAGGCTCAAACTGCGGCGCAAAAAGAACTTCGCAAGTCTCATGGTCTGTAACATTCGGATCAGAAGCGGCAAGCAACATTCCGTTGCTCCTGACTCCGCGGAAATTTGCAGGCTTTAAATTGTACACAATAACAATTGTTTTTTCCAAAAGTTCTTCCGGCTTATAAAAAGGCACGATGGAACTTACAATCTGACGCGGCTCGTCATCGCCGTCATTCAATGTAAGTATATATAGAAGACTTCCGCCAGGATGCTGCTCCACTTTTTCTATGCGCGCCGCCTTTAAAATAACGCGGTTTCTAAACTGCTCTGCCTCTGAAATTGATTTTTCGTCATTTTCTTCCATAATTGTAGCACCTCATTTTATATTTTTTGTATTAACCTCAATTTCGCGTTTTTATAATGAGTAAAAAACAGCGCAAGGAGAGAAGCGGATGGCAAAAAAACTGTGCAGCCCGATATCTGGCGGTTTTGACAGACGAATCTTGACCGTTAGCTATTTTTTATATTGAATTATAGTTAATCCGAAATCAAAGGTATTATAATATAAAAGAAATTCAAAACATTTGAAAGATTGAAGAAGCAAAACATTTCAGAAAAAAAAGCAGAACGAAATTAAAATTCCACCGAGTCCGGGCAAGAATCAGCAAAAACACAGAAAGGCGGCCTTTTAGAATTCTTTATATCCAAAAAAGATTTCTAAGTTGAAAATTAAAAAAATTAATGTATAATTTATTGTAATTGGAGGACGTTATGTCGTTAATGAAAAAAACACTGCTATTTTCATCTGCATTTTTCCTTTCAATATGCTTTATTTCTATTTTTACCTACAATGCCGCAAAAACAAAGATAGGAAGAAAAAACCTTTCGCAAAGAATCCAGACAGAACTAAGCATAGATCAGCTCATGCTGGAATCTTCTGTCAACAAGGATATTACGCTTGCCCTGCAAATGGCACATTCCCCGGTAATTGCAAACTACTTTCAAAATGTAGACAACAAGAGCCTAAAAAAGCCTGCCTTTGATGAAATGGCTGCCTACGGAAAATCATTTTCTTCCGGAATTAATTTCTGGATAAACGACAGCGACCATGAATTTTACTTTGGGGACAAATACTCATATACGCTTGACCCTAAAAAGCCAGAAAGCTACTGGTACAATATGACCCTTTACGAAACACCGTCATACAACTTCAATATAAATTACAATCCGGATTTAAATGAAACCTGCCTATGGGTAAATGCTCCGGTCTTTTCCCCTGAAAAAAAGCCGGTTGGAGTTGTTGGAACTGGAATTATTCTGGATTCATTTCTTGACTCCGTATATAAAACCGTAAGCGACGGAGGAAACGGACAGCTTTTCTTTTTCAACAGCCTTGGAGAAATCACGGGGGCTACAGACAAATCATTGGTAAGCCAGAAAGCTCCAGTAAAAAAGCATCTCGGAGGCCTTTACGAGAAAATAGAATCATCACTTGAATCATATAAAGACGGAAAAATTTACACATTCAGCCTTAAAGACGCAGAATACGGAGTTTGCTATGTAAAAGTCCTTGACTGGTACCTCGTAAGATGCATAGACGCTGATTCCGGCATAATAAAGGAAAAATCGCTTCTTGTTATGCTCAGGATGTTTATTATTGGAATGTTTGTAGTGTCATGCCTTTACACGCTTTTCATCTATCTGATTCTAAAGCCGCTTTCTAAGCTTAGAGAATCAATGAACAAAATCGCAGACGGAGATTTTACAGAAAAATTCAACTATGCGAAAAAAGATGAAATTGGAAGCCTTTCAGGAAGCCTTGCCTGCATAACAAGGACAGCAAACACTCTTGTAAACGGAATTACAGAAAAAGCTGAATATGTACGCGGCACAAACAATCTTCAGCAGCAGGGGCTTGATCTTGGAAAAGAAAAATCCTCGGCAATTGTGCATGAGCTTGAAGCAATGAAAAATTCAGTTTCCGGACAGCAGGAAATAATTCAAAACGCGTCCGACACAATTGAAAAGACAACTGAAAATCTTAAAAGCTTCGGAAGCATAATAAAAACACAAATTTCCGACATCGAGGAAGCCGGACAGCAGATAAAGCTTCTTCTTGATTCAGTTGAATCAGTTGATAAAATCAGAAAATTCACTGTGGAAAACATGGGGCTTCTTTCTGCCGCCTCAGAAAAAGGAAACCTGCACATAAAGAATGTTTCGCAGACAATTCAGGAAATTTCGAATGACACAAAAAAGCTTCTTGAGACAAACAAAATCATTTCTTCAATTTCCGACCAGACAAATCTTCTTGCCATGAACGCTGCAATTGAGGCCGCACACGCAGGAAAAGCAGGAGACGGATTTGCCGTTGTTGCACAGGAGATACGAAAACTTTCAGAAAAAACCCATGCGCAGTCAGAGAATGTTGCAAAAGTCATAGGCGGAATCATTGACTCCGTGCAGCGCGTTGTGGAAGTTTCAAATGTTACAAGCCAGATTTTCTCGGATATTGTAAAGCAGGTTTCCGCAGTCGATTCTGACTTCAAGGAAATGTCTGGAATAATAGAGAACGAAAATTCCCTTAACATTTCAGTAGCTGAAAAACTCAGAACTCTGTCCTCAGGCTCGGCATCTGTTTCCGGCGGATTTTCCGACATGGAAAAAGACACTTCAAATATAGCAAACGCAATGGAAAAAGTTACAGAAGGAACAATGGGCTTAGTACTGAGTGTTGATTCAATTTCAGAAAGCGCGCTGGCAATAAACTCGCAGCTAAAGGAAGTTTCAATTCAGGCAAACAAATCCGTAGAGCAGCTTCAGACTCTCGCCGGAGCGCTCAATATTTATAAAACTGAAAAGGATTGCAAGATAAGATAAAAACCGCTAAAATGGCACGGCTTTTATCTTAACTAAAGTTTGCGTTGCAAACTTTTACTATCAACTGCTGTTCCTCATTTCATTACGGAACAATGTAAAAAGTCAATCGATTGTTGAAACAATCTTCTTGACTTTTTACGGGAGTAAAATTCAAATGAAAAAAATCAAAGTCTTTTTTGCGCTCGCATCTTTTGCAACAGCAATGTTTTTAGGCTGCAAGTCAAAGGACGCAAAGCAGATTGAAGGCGACTGGAAACTTGTTCAGTATAAAACCGCAGAAAACCAAGCGGATCTTTTTTGCACCACAGTTTCCATCTTGCAGGATGAAAATCTGGACATTAAAGTATCTGGATTTTCAGGCGTAAATTCTTTTTCAGGAATTTTCAAAGTGAACGGAAAAAAAATACACGCAGAGCCAGGATTTATTACTACGAAAATGATGGGCAGCAAGGAAAGCATGAAATTTGAACGACTCTTTTTAAATTCCGCATTAGGAGCTGACAGCTGGAAGATTAAAAAGGAAGACGGACAGACACTTTTGTGTATTTTCAATTCAGCAGAAAACTCCGAAATGGTTTTCGCACGGGCTTCTATAAAAGACTCTAGCTGGACACTGGCCGCAATTCTAAAGAACAACGGAGTTCAAAGCATAGATGCGGACAAAGCTGAACTTCCTACACTCACATTCAATGAAGAAAACAGGGCTTCCGGTTTTTCAGGAGTAAACTATTACACAATGGACTACAATCTTGACGAGACATCAAGAAAACTTTCTTTTAACCTTGGAGCTTCAACACTGATGGCAAGCGGAAGCAAAGAAGCACAGGAACTTGAGCAGCTGTTTTTTATCAACATAGACCAAGCGGACTCATACTCAATGTCAGGGAACTTTCTTTCAATTTTTTCAAAGGACGGAAAATGCCTTCTTGAATTTATGAAAACCGGCGTGAAAAACTAAAGCCTGACACATTCAATTTTTAACAAAAAGTTTCATAAACTACAAATCCTGCGGAATTTTTTCAGCAGGATTTTTTTTTTCAGCAAACAGCAAAAACCTTCAGCCTGGCAAGCCGCAATTGAAAGCAAAAGGCAAATGCTGTAAACTGTAGAAATGAATATTTCACCAATAGACCAATTTGAACTTTTTTTTCCTGAAAATTCAGGCTTTGATAAAACTGACATTCTTTTTTACGATGGGAAAAGCAGCTTGAGCAGCCTTTATTTTCCTGTAGAAAACGGACGCAACAGGCTTTTTGTTACCGACACAAACATTGCTCCCTTATGCGCGGATTTTATTTCATACTTTACAGATAAAACCGCAGAGAATATAAAAGCTCCGGCTGTCTTAAAAAAAGGAAGCGACACACTTTGCATTCTTGGCGCAGGAGAAAAATACAAGACAATAGAAAATGTTCTTGAAATTGCAAGGGCTGCCCTAAGCTCAAACTTTAACAGGAACTGCCTTTTTGTTGCAATCGGCGGCGGTGTTTTAAGCGACATGACAGGCTTCGCGGCTTCAATGTTTAAGCGCGGAGTTGATGTCGAATTCGTTCCGACGACTTTGCTTTCTGATGTCGATGCTTCTATAGGCGGAAAAACCGGATGCGACTTTGACAGCTATAAAAATATGATTGGAGCGTTTTATCCCGCAAAAAAAATTCATATATGGACCTCGTTTTTGCAAAGCCTTCCGCAGAATGAATTTATTTCAGGGCTCGGCGAAGTCGTAAAAACAGCTTTTCTATTTTCTCCGGAATTGACAGAAATCCTAAAGACTCAAAAGCCGGAAGTCATGAACCGAAATGAAAAAGTTCTGCAAAAAATAATTTCAATATGCGCAAAAGCAAAAGCAAAAACTGTGCATGAGGATTTTAAAGAAAAGGGAATAAGAGCATATTTAAATTACGGGCACACATTCGGACACGCGCTTGAGACTGTCGCGGGCCTTGGAAAAATAAGCCATGGAGAAGCTGTGGCATGGGGAATCGGAAGAGCACTGGCACTTTCTTTAAACAAGAAACTTTGCACCTCCGCTTTTGCAGAAGAATGTATTTCGATACTTTTGAGCTATGGATTCTGCACAGAGCCGCTTCCTCAGATTGTAAAAGATATTCCAGACGCTTCTCTTGCCTTGGTATCCGCAATGCACAAGGACAAAAAGAACTCTGGAAACCGCATAAAGGTCATTCTCCAAAAAGCAGAACAATCTACATTCGTAACAGAAGTTCAGGATGAAGAAATACTTGAGGTGCTAAAATGATTTCATCAAGGCATTATTTTGACTGGGCAGCGACAGCTCCAAGCGATGAAGAAATTTTAAACCAGGCTCTGAAAATTTCCATGGAGCACTGGGGAAATCCGTCAAGCATCCACAAGGCTGGAACTGACGCAAAAACAGTTCTGGAGAACGCAAGAAAAAGAGCAGCCCAGACTCTGGATGTAAACACAGAAAATATTTTTTTCACTTCCGGCGGAACAGAAGGAGATCATCTTGCGCTTCTTTCCATTTTGAACCGGCCGCAAAAAGGAAGCATTGTTTTAAGCTCCATTGAGCATCCGGCTCTACGGGAAATGTCAAAATCAATACAAAACTGCGGATGGAAAGTGATAAATGTAAATCCAGATAAAACCGGAATTGTTTGCGCGCAGAACATTTCAGATGCGATTCAAGACGATACAGCATTCGTCTCTGTAATGGCAGTTAACAACGAAACTGGCGCAATCCAGCCTATTTATGAAATCGCAAAAGCTATTGAAGAAAAAGCAAAAGGAAAAAGAAAGCCGTTTTTTCATGTTGACTGTGTTCAGGCTGCAGGAAAAATTCACTTGAACCTGAAGGAAAAAGGAATAGACTCAGCCTCATTCAGCGCCCACAAGATTGGCGGACCAAGAGGCATCGGGATTCTTTACCTCTCAAGAGAAATGAATTCTTTTTTAAAAGGCGGCGGACAGGAAAAAAATATTAGAAGCGGAACTGAAAATCTTTTTGGCGCAGAAGCGTTTTCACTTTGCCTCGAAAAGTATTTTATTTCTGAAAGAAATACAGCGGCTGAAAAAAGATTTGAGCAGCAGAAAATTCTTACAAGAAATTTCATAGACAGGCTCAAGGAAATCAAAGGCTGTGTTATAATTCCGCACTGCCGTGAAGATGAAAAGTTCGAAGAAAATTTTTCGCCATGGATTGTTCAAGCCGCATTTCCCGGAATCCCCGGCCAAGTCATGGAGCGCGCGCTAAGTGAAAAAGGCTTTTATATTTCAACAGGAAGCGCCTGCTCATCCTCACACAAAGGACGGCCAGTTCTTGATACAATGCAGCTAAGTTCCAAAGAAAAAGAAAGCGCAGTAAGATTCAGTTTTGGATTTTCAACAGAGGAAGAAAGCATGAATGAATTGATTGAAGAATTGAAAAATATTTGCAGTCAATTTTCATAGAAAAAAGCCTCTTGCAATAAATTCAAAAATACTGTAGATTGCATGGAGTCATATCCTGTATCTTTTTTGGATACAAAAAATCAAATTAAATTTTCAGGGAAGGACACTATGGGAATTCGTGGAGAACTTTTTACAAACCAGGTAAACTTGGACAAGCGTTCATATTATTTCAACGTAAAGGAAAACCGCAATGGCGATGTTTTTCTTCAGATTGTTGAAAGCAAAATAAAAGACGGCCAGGACGAAAGACGCGACATCGTTGTTTTTGCGGATGACATGAAAAGCTTTTTAGGCGGAATGGATGAATCCTTAAGGGCCGTTGAGAAAATTCAGAAGGAACGCGCAAGACTCCGTGCAGAAAAAAAAGCTGCCAAGGAAGCAAAATATGCAGCGGGCGGAATGGCAGAAGAAAAACCGGCAAAGAAAATTTACCGCAGAAAAGGAGAAAGCCGCTTAGTTTCAGAAAGAAAAGCAGAACGCAAGGAAATTTCCGGCAGGCTTCATGTTGTTTCAAAAAGACAGCCTGATGCGGAAAAAAACGAATATTAATATTTAAACGAAAGCCGCTGGATGGGAGACGGTCCTAACTGGCGGCAGATTTCCTTATGGGCAGGCGTTGGATAGCCTTTGTGCCTTGCATATCCGTATTCAGGATAAAGCCGGTCGTACTCAATCATGATTTTATCACGCTGAACTTTTGCTAGAATGCTCGCCGCCATAACGCATGGAAATTTTGAATCAGCTTTTACAACTGATTTTATATTAAGATTTTTATCTGAAAATGGCAAAACATTTCCATCTACGATTACTTCCATTGAATTCTTGCACCGCTCAAAATCAAATCCATTTTTCCCGCACCAATCAGGAAGCTTTATCATCATCATGTCAAAGGCTGTTTTCATCGCCTTAAAATCAGCCTGAAGAATATTTATTTCATCAATGATTTTTTCACTGACAATTCCAATTCCCCAGCAAGCCTTTTCTTTTATTACATCAAAAGCAATCGAGCGTTTTTTCTCAGAAAGTTTTTTACTGTCATTTAAAATCTCCACAGGAAAATCCAAAGGCAAAACAGCGCAGCCGGCAACAACAGGCCCGGCCAAAGGTCCTCTTCCCGCCTCATCAATTCCAGCAAAAAAATCCATAAAGCTAAAATCCTTCTTGAATATTTTCTTCCAAAACAACGGAATTTACATTGCTCCAAATAGCAGAACTTTTTCTAGTCGAATCAGAAAGGCTGGCGTAAAAAGCATTCTGAGCAACCGAGGCGCTTGCATCAAGAATTTGAACTGCGCGGCCCACAGTTCCAATCAAAGAAAAAGATGATTCTCGGAGACAAGCGCTTCCGCCTGAAATTTTCATATTGAAACAAGACTCCGCAACTGATGTAAATCTTGATGACTTGCAGGCAACATTTGAATTCTTGGAAGAAATTCCGCAGGCATAAGAATCCGCCTGAACTGTAAACCCAGAATTTTCAAGCTGAGCCTTCGAATTTTCCAAATCAATCAAAATACCTTTTTTCAAAAATGTCGCTGAAAATTCACAGTTAGAAACTGAAACAGAAGAATTCTTTGCAGCGACAAGAGGTAAATTTTCAGAGCGGAATTTTCTTTCAATGATTAGATTTTCAAATTCAACATTAGCGCCAGAAATTCTGACAATAGAATTTTCGTTAAGCTTTAAGCCAGCTCCGTGTCCGATAAATGAACAGTCTTTGGAAATCAAAATTTCATTATCAGGAATTTCAATATCTCCATAGACATGGAATCTAAGTTTTTTAGATGAAGAATTCAAAACTGAAACAAGCTGCTCGAAAGAAGTGAACGGATTATTATAAGAGCCGTCTTGAATTTCGTTCTTTGAATCAGAAGAAAGATAATAGTTGGTTTCATCAATTATTATTTTCTGCTCTGAAATTCCGCTTTTGTTTCCAGACGCATCAACAGCATAAGCGCAGACTTTATAGAATACCGCATTCTTATCCGAGGACTTTAGAAAAATTTTATCGCCGCTGTACAAAGAAAAATTTTCGGGTTTTATCTTGTCAAATTCAGCCTGAGAACTTTCAACGAATCCATCCGGTATTTCAAAGGGCTTGCTTAGAGCATAAAAAATCTCTGCGCCAGGCTCACTTGAAATCTTAAAAAAGGATTCCGCTCTTTTTAACTTTCCTACAGACGATGAAAAAATTTCAGGCGGCATAGGAGGAAGTCTGTCTATAGAAAAATCAGCATCCACCGTTCCCTGATAATTTCCATTATAAAAAATTTTCAGGCAGGCCGAAGTTTTAACATCCTCATTTTCAAAAGCATCAGCATAAGCAAGAGAAGAATTTTTTTCAAAAGTAAATTTCTCATTTCCATCTATAAAAAATTCAACAATGCCGTTTTCAGTCTTTTTTGAAAAAACAGAAGGCTTTTCCGGAAGCTCATACTCAAAGATTTTATTTTCAGGGAAAAATTCAACTGGCTGCCAAGAAATTTTATGGGCATAGCTTCTGTCTATAAAGCTCGGTTCTGCCGGAGATTTCCAGTTTTCATCGTCAATTCTATAAATAAAATTTTTATCTTTAAAAACAAAATTATTCCAATCAGAAATTTCAAACGGAACAATATCAGTTTTTACACCGGCAGTTTCTTCAGCAGGAAGAACTTGAATTATAAAATGAAAATAATTTTTTCCGGTGAAATCCACAGCAAAGCAAGGCACAAAACGCTCTACAGAATTTTTGGCGGAAAGAAAAAGCTTCGACTTTAAATACGGAGTCCTTGAAGCTTCAAGTGAATATAAAAATTCAGAAGGAATGAAAAAGTCAGTTCCAGAAATATATGGAAGCGCCGGCTTTTGATTTATTGAATTTATAAACTCCTTTGACTGGATGCTATATTCTATGTCTGAATTTTCTTCGACTTTATATTCAATTGTAAAATCTTTTCTTTCGCCATTTTGAGAAACTGACGTTACTTTTACAACGACATCTCCAGTCTGATCAATAACAACAGGAGAATCATAGAAGAAGCCTGAAACATAAGGATCGCTGCCTGTAAAAGAATAATAAACATCTGTGCCTTTTTCCAAATTCAAGACAAGAGCCTGCTTGTTTTTCCAAACTCCGGAAACAGGACTCAGGATATTTTTTTCCTCAAAAGCAAAGAGCTTGCAAAAAGAAGAAAGCAAAAGAAGCGTTATAATTTTTTTCACAGACAATCGAATTTTACTCATGGAATTTATTCATCCTTAAAAATCGGCCCTAAGACTTCGCGTAAATCCGGATAAGGCTTATAGAAATTTTCCTCAAGCTCTTCTTCTGTAAGCCCGACAAGCTCATGGCTATTATAGTTAATCCATGTATTTTCTTCAGGATTTGAAATATCAAACTTTCTGCACCAATAGTCAGGCTGAATAGGAAGCTGGTCTTTCCATTTGTACACTTTATAGTCATGCACAACGATTTTTATATTTTCCCGGGGAACTCCTCGTTCCAGAAGAATTCCAACTAAATAATTGAGAGTCCTTCCAGAATCAAAAATATCATCGACAAGCATGATTTTGTCGCCAGCACGAAGATAGTCAGGCGAATAAGTCCACCCGTCAATTCTAACCGCAGAATGCTGAGAAACATCAGTATAGCTTCTTGCAACAACAGCCGCATACAGAACAGGCTTGTGGTTCTTTAAGGCAACTTTATAATATTCACTGATTACATTCGCCATGTATGCGCCGCCACGCAGGGAAGTATAAATAACATCAGGAACAAATTTATCCTGCTGATAGATTTTATGAGCAAGCTTCAGCGCATCGATTCTAACACTGTCGTAAGGTAAAAATTCTTTCATATAAATTCCTTAATATCTTCCGCAACAACGGAATTGAATAAAAGTCTGCAACGCAAACTAATTTTCCAGCAAAAATTCTAAAACTCTCCTAAAGTCCTTCCTTTCAACTGCTGATAAATTCCGCAGCCCAAAAGATACAGCTCTCCATTTTCAATTTTTATTTTAGCAAGAAACCTGACAGGCTTTTCCATATCAACAGGAGGCTGTGGAGCTTTTTCAAAAACCACTTTCACAGTCCCGATTGAAGAACGCTTTTCTTCAGAAGGAATATAATTCACTAAAAGCATGCAGCCCCACGAGCCGTCGCTTTTTCTATATTCATTCACAGCTGTGCCGTCCCAAATAACATAGCAATTCTGATAAATAAGAGGATTTTCTTTTACCTCAAGGTAAGAATAATTGTCCTTCAACGAACTAAACGAAGGCTCCTTGAGAAGCGATGCCATCTCCACAGCCTTCTGCTTTATTGAAGGAACTGCGTTGCTGTTTAAAATCCTGTTAAGCTCAACCTGCGCCGCATTGTCACGTCCTTCGCCAAAATATTTTTTTGCAGAATCAAAAACAGATGCAACCTGATTTTTTTCCAGCTTAACTGAAAAATCTTTTTCAGGAACATTTATCTGAAGCGGATTTTTTATTTCATCCATCGAAAGCGAAAATTTCGAATCAAATTCAGTGGAAACCTTTTTAAAATTCTGCCAGGGCTTATAGACCACGAGCATTGAGCAAACGGCTCCAGCAAGAATTCCTGCAAGAACACAGTTCCTTATAATGTCAGGATTTATTCCAATCGGAGGATAAAATTTTTTTATATCCCCGGAATCAACCCACTTGCAGATTGTTGTATAATCTCCATAAAGCCTGATAAATTCCATTGCAGAACGAGCAACAGAATTCCTTGGATCAATATCAAGAACTTCAAGATAATATTCAAGAGCCCTGTCGGTTTCTCCATGCCTAAGAAATATAACCGCCTGTCCCAAAAGAAGCTGCGTGTTTTTTATTTTTATTTCACGCGCGCTCCTAAAATTCTGAGATGCTTTTCCTGGAACATCAGCATATAAATAAGCAATTCCCAAAGCAAGGTAATATTCAAAATCACCTTCATAAATATCCTCGTATGACTCAAGAATATTTATTGCAAGATCAAATTTGCGGCGCTTTATGAGATGCTTAGCAATGTCCAGGTTTGAACGTCCCATTTATCTATCAACTCCAAGTTTAGCTAGAATTGAATCCAGTTCTGAATTAAGGCGGGCAAGCTCCTCTTTGTCAATTTCAGTTCCATCATTTGAAAGAGATGCTATATGGTCAAGCAAAGTCTGAATATACTCAGGATCAAGCTGCTCTTCTGTAACTTCAACAAAAGGCGTTCCGTTTTTCGTATAGTCGTGAATTTCTTCCTCTGAAATTCCGGCTTCCAAAGGCGTAAGCTGAGTCGGAGCCGGAGCAACATCTGTTGTTGGAACTGCAACCTTTGAATAAATTCCAAGCATTGTCTTTCCATTTGCCAGATCGGAAAGAAATTTTTTTCCGGCGGGAATATTTCCGTCTGTTGCAACTGAAATAAAAAATCCGGCAGCAGAAGTTTTCAAAGGGTCAAGATACGCAGTATCCCAGTTTATGCAAAGCGCAGAATTATTGTACGATAAAACTGAAGTAAAGCTTTTTCCAAGCTGAACAAAAGGAATCCAGCCGGAAGAATTTACAAGGCTGTCCTTGTTTGCAAGCACAACATTGCGAGGCCTGCTTATTCCCGCCCCTTCAAGAAGAAACTGAACAGCAGCCTTCGTATTGCTGGAACGTATCCATAAATCGTCAGACATATCAGTAAACTGGGTTTCAGAATTAATCTTGCTTCTGGCCGCTGTAGAAAAATGCGCTGAAGTATTTTCACCAAGCACAGTATCAAACACGCCTTTCAGCGCATAGGACTGTATATTTTTTCCAAGGTTGATTGTATAAACCGTAACCCTAAGCATATCTGTTCTTGTAGAATTAGGAATCGACGGAAGAAAGCTGAAGTCAACAACAACCTGGGCAACATCAGGAATCAGATAAGCCATCTGCGCTCCCAAAGGCGTTCTGCGGGACTCTGTTTTTATTCCAGTTCCACGCACCAGCTTATACTCTTTTCTTCCAGCCTTGAGGGCAAAAAAAGATGCAGAGCCAGAATCATAGCTTGAAAGAAGTGAAATCTCCCGCCCTTTTTCAGGAAGCGCATAAAGAGAAAAAGCTCCAGTCTCACTGTCGAGAGCAAGGCGAATTTCATCCCTGTCAATCACAATATTTTTTTCTGCGGAATAAGAAGGGATTTCTTTTTTATCCAAAGAATCCTTCTGCATTACAAAAGAACGGTCTTCCTCCTGGGCGTTCAAGGCAAGAGCAGAAGCCACAAAAAAAGCAAAAGCGAACAATTTCTTTTTCATTACTTTCCCCCGTATTTTTCATCAAGAAGCTTCTGAATCAAAGCGGCCTTTTCTTTTAAGGAGTACATTTCCTCACCGTCAATTCCTGCGGAAGAAGCCGAAATACCGTCATTTAAATTTTCCGCGCGTACATTTGAAGCGGAAGGCAATCCAGCTGAAGAATTTTCCTCAAGCTCCCTGATTCTGCTGTTTGCAATTCTAAGCTGCTTCTTTAATTCAGCGATGTCTTCCGACTGCATAGTCCTAAGTTCACGCTCATAGTTTTCTTTGCTGCTAAGATACTCTTCGCCTGTCATCTTTAAAAGATACAGAAGCTTTTGCTCACGGTCCCGCTGGGTTATAAGATAAAGTTTGAATTCCGCATCGCTGTATTTTGAGCTGTCTGGATACTCAGAAACAATTCTTTCATATAAAGCCCGCGATGTTTCAAAGTCGTAGTCTTCATAAAAGCACTCGGCAATCCAGTACAACGCAGATGAATACATTTCGCTTTCCGGATATTCATTGCAGAAGCTTCCAAGAGCCATTACCGCGCTGTCATTCTGTCCGGTGCTGTGCAACGCTCTTCCACGCTGATATTCAACCGCAGGAAGCAAAGGGCTTTCGGAAAATGAAGAAATAAAATAATCGCAGCTGTTCACCGCAGAAGAAAAATCTTCAGAATAAACGAGGCTCATAATAATCATAAACCAAGTTGAATCAGTTAAGTATTCCTCAGAATCCGCAGCCTGCCTCAAGAATACAGAAGCGTCAGTCCAGGCTTTTTCCTTGTAGCAGACAAGCCCTTGCACAAAAGAATCCGCCGCGCTTTCATCTGCCGGACTTTTCTGGCAAAATGCAAACGGAAGTGCAAAAGTCAAAGCAAAAAATGCCAGCACAAAGCGTTTTTTTATTTCCATTCTAAATTCCCCCTGAAAAATGACGAGCCGGAAACAACAATATCAGTTCCCGCTTCAAGGACATTCTCCAAGGTTTCTTGGTTTATGCCGCCATCTACAGAAATAAGATATTTAAAGTTTTTCTCTCTCTGTATATCGGCAAGTTTTTGAATTTTTTCAATAGTATATGGAATAAGTTTTTGCCCGCCCCACCCCGGATTCACAGACATAACAAGGACAAGGTCAACAAAAGGCAGAATCTCTTCAACTGCGCTTAAAGGAGTTGCAGGACACAGCGCGACTCCAGCTTTTTTTCCGGCGCTATGCACAAGCTGAATGCAGCGGTCAGCATGGCAAGTAGCCTCTATATGGAAAGTAACAATATCCGCGCCAGAATCTATATAGGAAACAATTGAATTTTCCGGACGCTCAATCATAAGATGGACATCAAACGGAAGCTTTGTGCATTTTCGGATAGAACTGATTACAGGCTGTCCATAAGAAACCTGAGGAACAAAATGCCCGTCCATAACATCAACATGAACAAACGAACCGCCCTTTTCTTCTATAAACTTGAATGCAGAATTTAAATCTGAAAAATCCGCAGAAAGCAGCGACGGCGAAAGAAACCTGGTATCTTTTTTCATAGGCTCATGATAAATAAATTCCAATTATTTATCAATCTGAATTTTCACAGGCAAAATTCCAGAAAAGCAAAAAAAATACAAAACTTTTAAGCGATTAAGCACAGAACTATTGACAAACACATAAAAAAAACATTATAAATACTACCCCCTTTTTTAGAAAAATCACATTGACTAAATCTTTCAAATACATATAATTATATTTTATGGGTATTCAGTCGGAAAATGCGCTCCTCAGTGCGTTCAAACTTATTGAAATTTGCAATATTTCAGAAGCTTCGGAACTGCTAAAAGACGCGCTCACAATCGATCTGGAAGATGAAGGCATCGTTTTTGCAATAAAATGCTGCGGATTCTGGATTGACACGCTGAATTCAATTCCCGGACATTCCAGTTTTGAGCAAGGGGAAACTCTTTTGAACCAATGGAAGCAGTTTGTCTTCATAACTGGAAAAAAAAGTGAAAAATATGAAAGGACAATTTATTCTTTCAAAAAAGGAATTTTTTCGCTCGCATTGGAATGTTACAGCAAGGCCGCGGACGAAAAAGACAGCAAGCTCAAGTCTGAAATTTTAAGAAAGACAGGCCTCTGCTATAAAAAGCTGGGCTCTTATGAAATTGCCCTTAACTTTCTTAAGGAAGCAAACGGAACTCTTTCCGGACAGGCGCCTGTTGTTGCAGAAGTCGCCGACTGCTATGCGCTTTGCGGAGAAACAAAAAATGCAAAAATGCTTTTCAGGGAAGCTTTTTTCATAGACGCAAAGCAAATAGACTTTTTTTTTCTGGATTCGCCGATGATAAACGCCCTTATAAACAAGGTTGTGGAACTTGGCTATACAGGCGAACAGCTGCAGGAATGGGTTGCGGTCTACGGAGTTATATTTGATATTTTCACCGTAAAGCGTCTTTTAAGGGCGCAGGAAGTAATCCGCTTAAGGCAGGAAATTTTTGCCCGGGAAAGCGAGATGAAAGATCCGGGAAGCAACAAGGAGCTTATAAAGCCCAGGCTCTTGAACCTTTATTTTTGGCTTATAGACTACTATATTTCGTCAAAAGAAAAGTCAAGCAGCATTTCGGAAGTCATGCTCAAGATGAAAATTCTTGATCCTGAAATTCACAATTTATATAGATTCGGAAACCTCTGAAAAACAGAGGAGTTTATAAAAAACTAGGAGCAAACATTATGTCTGAAGAACTTGAAAATTCTGTCCGCGAAATGCTGAAGGCAGAAACATGGACACGAGCGGGAATTACAAACTTCACCAAGAGCAATATCGAAGAACTTGAGAAAATTCTTGACGAATGTAGAAACCAGAACTGCGAGTACAGCATCAAGGATATCTGCGACGAGCAGCTTGCGCACACAAAAGACAGCATTGTAGCCCTATATCTTTCAGGCATGATTGCAATGCGCACAGGCTCCGTAGACACCAGCTCCCTTTACGCCCTGTTTGATATTTTTGAGAAGAACCACAAGGAATCTCTAGTTGAGTATCTCTGCAGCTCCATTCTTGAGGATGATCCGCAGAACAAGCTTGCTCTAAGAAAACTTGCTGACTATTACAAGGCTTCAAACGATGACAGGCTTTGGGAGCTTTACGAAAAAATTGTAAAGCTTGACTTTGAAGAAGCAGAAATGGCAAGAATCCTTGCAGAACGCTACGACTCGCAGGGAAACAAAGAGGCCGCAATCAACTACTACAAAAAGGCATTGCTCCGCTTTGTCGCCGCAAAAAATATCGGCTCGGCAAAAGCAGTGTGGTCAATTCTTGTTTCTTATATTCCAGAAGAGCTTGACTTCTTCATGCTTGTTCAGCGTAAAATCGCAAAGACAATCAGCGAGGACAAGTCTTCAGTTCTCATGCAGGAACTCTACGCATATTACAAGGATACTGCAAAATGGGACACTGCAATCAATATCCTTAAGCTTATACTTGAAATTGACAGCAAAGATTCATGGGCGCGAAAAGAAATTACAGAATGTTTCCGCGGAAAATATGCGGACCACTCGCATCTTGAAGAATATATAAAATCCTCAAATCTGAACCAGTCATTCCGCAATGTCTTTGAAGCAATCAATGACTTTGAAAAGCACATCGCATTCGATGCAAAGAACTACGTTTTCCACAGAACATGGGGCGTCGGAATTATTTCAAAAGTTGAAGGCGACATTCTTACAATCAACTTCGGAAAGAAAACCGGCATTCATACAATGTCCCTGAAAATGGCGGTAAGCGCGCTTCAGCCTCTTGCAAAGGACCACATCAAAGTCTACAAGAAAACTATAAAGCACGAGGAGCTCGTAAAAAAAGTCAAGACTGATATTGCATGGACTCTTAAAACCATAATCAAAAGCTACAACAACAACTGCGATGAAAAGCATATAAAGGCAGAGCTTGTTCCTTCAATTTTAAAAGACGCATCAAAGGACAAGGATGGAAAAACAAAGGCTTCAAGCGAATGGACAAGCTGGCATTCAAAGGCTCAGAAAATTCTTGCGGAGCCTCCGTTCTGCGTAAATCCGAACGATGCAAATTTCTACACAGTCCGCGACAGGGAGCTGAGCAAATCAGAGCGGCTTGCAAATGAATTCAAGGCAAACAAGGAATTTTTCCCAAGAATCGATATAATGGCGCGCTACCTTGAGGTGATTGAAGATCCGTCTGATGACCAGTTCTCTGAAATGTTCAGCTACTTTGCAAACTATCTCAAGGCATTCACTTCGGTCAATGAGCAGATAGTAGCGTCTTATCTTGTTGTCCAGGAAATTGTAAAAAGAATTTCAGCCCTTGAAAATCCGGCTAAGTTCACATTCTCGGAACTTTATTCAGAAATTGAAAATCCGCGGGAAATGTACACAAAGCTCAAGGACACAAAAAACACGCACCTGAAAAAAATGTTCCTTGCAAATATCAAAATGCTTTCCGACTGGGACTCGCAGTATATTTACTTGTTCCCGACTGTGCTCGACAAGAATCTTATTGCAGAAATAATTTCAGCTGAAAAAAAGGAAAAAGCGGTCCGACTTGTTCAGGATATTTTCAACGACTACAGAAACAACAGGAACGCTGTAAACTATCTCATTTCCAAGTGCAAGAACGAGGAATGGTTTGTTGAAGCAAAAATTTCAGAGGAAAAGCAGCTTGTAACATTAGTCAACATCATTTCAGTCTGCAACCGTGAAAAAAACAATCACGTGAACACAGTTGAAAACACAAAGACAATAAAAGAATCCACAGCGCTTCTCTTTGGAAGCAAGCTGAATGAAGATAAAAATCCAATGCTTGAGTATATGCTTGCAAATTCACCGGAAGTAATCACAAGAATGTACACAATGGTCAGCGACCTTTCTGACCTTGAGCTTCAGTACAAGGCTTCCCTGAGAAATGGAATTTTGAAGCAATATCCTGACTTTAAATTCCAGGAGGCAGAAATCAAGCAGGAAGCTCCAAAAGGCCTTTTGGTTACTGCGAAAATGCTCGAAGTCAAGCGCTCTCTTGCAGAAGACATTGAGAAAGTTCAGCTTCCAAAAGTCGCGGCAGAAATCGGCGAGGCAAAAGAGAAAGGCGACCTTAAAGAAAACGCTGAGTATCAGGCCGCAAAAGAAGCCCAGCACCGTCTTAATGTCCAGCTTTCAAAACTCAAGGAAGAACTTTCGCGCGCAGTCGTATTCGATCCAACAACAGCAACTACATCAATT
Organism: uncultured Treponema sp.; assembly: GCA_964607295.1. Lineage (GTDB taxonomy): Bacteria > Spirochaetota > Spirochaetia > Treponematales > Treponemataceae > Treponema_D. The sequence goes on from CAZSJX010000005.1 coordinate 104,055, forward strand.
GTTTCATTCGGAACAAAAGTCACACTGCAGAACAATCTTGAGAACAAGGAAGATGTCTACACAATTCTTGGTCCGTGGGAATCAAATGTTGATGAAGGAATAATTTCATATCTTTCGCCGCTTGGAAACAGCCTTCTTGATATGAAAAACGGAGAGCACAGAGAATTCACAATCAACGACCACAAATACGATTACACAGTAAAATCTATTGAGGCTGCTGAAGTATAAAAAAAAGTGGAGCTGGCAAGGCAATGGCTATAAATGAAAAATCATTTGTGAAACTTTCAGCCAATATAGGCATGTTCTGCCACTCCACAAACATTGGAGTTGTTTTCAGCAATGATGAAATTTTTCTTATCGACTCCGGACAGTCGGACGAGGACGGAAAACTCATTGCTGAAACACTTTATTCCCTCTTTCCACAAAAAAAAATCAAAGCCGTAATCCATACACATTCTCATGCTGATCACTGCGGCGGCTCCTTGTATCTAAAAAAAAATCTAAAGGCACAAATTTGGGCTTCAGCCGAGTCAGCAAGAATAATGGAAGTTCCAGCAATAATCGGGGCAATCTACTGCGGAGGAGCCTCGCTAAAGGAATTTGACATTCCGCAGTTCACACCGCCAGAGCCAATTTTCGCAGACAGAATTTTAACTGAAGAAAAAATTGAGCTTGATGATGTATTCATCTCGCTATATTCACTTCCCGGACATTTTTTTGACCAGATAGGAGTTCTGGTTCAGGACAAGTCAGACGGAGTAAAAGCATTTTTTCTAGGCGACAGTTTTTTTGGAATCGAGCTTTTAAAAAAAACATGGATTCCTTTTTTATGCAACCAAAAGGATTTCAGAAAATCAGTGAGAAAAGTCGCATCGATAAAATCTGATTTTTATGTTCCCGGCCATGGCTCAAAATGCACGCTTGCCACAATCAATGCGTTTGCAGAAATAAACATAATCGTTACTTACGAATTTGAATCTCTGATTTTAAAAAAAATCAATGAAGGATTCAGCACAACAGAAGAAATTCTGAAAGCAGCCGCAGACTATTCATCAATAAAAATGAAAGTTGTTCCATATCATTTAATCGGCACAACATTGCGTTCATATCTTTCTTGCATGGAACATGAAGGACAAATCGCCTGCGAGATTATAGACAACAAACTCATCTGGAGGAATTTGAAATGACAAAACAGGAGCTTGCAAAATTTATAGATCAGACACTTCTTTCCCCGGAAGCAACAGAAGCGCAAGTTGAAGAATTCTGCATACAGGCAAAGCAATACGGATTCGCCAGTGTATGCATAAATCCAGCTTTCGTTTCAGCCGCATCAAAAATTCTTTCCGGTTCACAGACAAAGGTTTGCACAGTAATAGACTTTCCGCTTGGCGCCGGCGGAACAGAATCAAAAATGTCCCAGGCCGACATAGCAGTTACGAACGGAGCTGATGAGCTTGACTTTGTGATTGACTTGAATCTTGTAAAAAGCAAAAAATGGAGCGAGCTCACTCAGCAGCTTTCAATTTTAGCAAGGAGCGTTCAGGAGGCATCTATGTTTGCGGAAAAAGACGGACTTCCGCGAAAGGAAAAAGTTATAACAAAACTGATTCTGGAAACAACGCTTCTTGATGATGATGAAATAATCCAGTCATGCATTTGCGCAAAAAACGCAGGATTTGATTTTGTAAAAACTTCCACAGGATTTTCAATGAAAAAGCCGAACGGAGCCACAATCCACGCTGTAAAACTAATGAGAAAAACCGTAGGAAATGAAATGGGAGTAAAGGCCAGCGGCGGAATTCATACTACGCAGGAAGCGCTGGAATTTATTTCAGCAGGAGCAAACAGAATTGGAGCAAGCTCCGGCATTCAGATTGTAGACGGACTGAACTGAATTTTTATTCAGCTTGTCTTCTTCTTACATTTTCAATTATTCTTAGGCTTTCATTTACAAGCTTGTCTATTTCCGCAAAATTTTCAGAAATGGAAATTTTGTAGAAAACCCATGTTCCGCGTTTTATTGTCGTTACAAAACCAGAGTCTTTTAAAATCTTCAAATGATGTGAAATAGCAGGCCGCGAAAGATTTGATTTTGCAGTCAAGTCCATTACACTTATACCGTTCTCACCGGCATCTGCTATATCAAGCAAAAGCTTTTGACGAACTTCATCACCCAAAGCAATAAAGAGCGGCCCGCACTTGTTGAGCATCTCATGTATTTTCTTTAGTTCACTTTTGCTTATTGCCATTTGTAATGCCCCGCATTTTGTTTTCAGAATACAATGATACTGCTTTAACCCGCAAAATGTCAATAAGTTTAAATAATTAAACTTTTGATTATTTTTTCTCAAAATCTATTGAATTTTATAAAAAAAACATTATATTTATATATCAATAAGTTTAATCTTTTAGACATTATTCAGAAAGGATTGTTTTATGAAAAAGAAATTTCTAAAAACCTTTTTTAAGTATCCGTGGGTAATAATAGCAGTTACTTTGCTGCTCACAGGATTCTTTGGATTCTTTTTAAAGAATTTAGCTCTTGAAAACTCACTCCGTTCATTCTTTCCTCAAAAAGATTCGTCTTATGATCTGCTTACAAAAACTGAAGATGAGTTTGGAAGCATGCTTTCCATTGGAATCACGCTGGAAACAAAAAGCGGAACAACCATACTTACACCAGAATACATTGATGTTGTAAGAAAAATCACCGACAGAACTCTTGAGCTTCCGGAAGTCGAAGACATAGATTCAGTTACACACATTGACTATGTCTGTGACGACAATGGCTCAATATCAGCGACACAGCTTATACCAGACACATACACAGGAACTGACGAGGATATTTTTCAGCTGAAGTCTCGGCTTGCAGAATGGCATGATATGTACAACCGGGTAATCGTGAATGACGACAACACTGGATTTCAAATGCAAATTTCCCTCAGACCAAAAAGCGATGAAACAATTTCCCTGGAAGAAAACCAGGCGCATCTCGCAGAACTCATGGAGAAGGCAAAAACTTCAGACAACAAAGCAGAGCTCAATGCGGAAATTTCCCAGACAAAAGCAAATATAAAGGAAATAAAATCACAAGTAAGAAAACTCGGAACTGACATCATGAGGCAGCAGAAAGTTCTTTCAAAAGTGAAGGCAATCGTAAACGAGGAAACGGACGGGCATCACCTGAATGTAAAATTCGTAGGCGAGCCGGTTCTTTCAGAAGAGTCAAAGCAGTTTATGATTTCAGACCTTTTAGTCCTGATTCCTCTTGTAATTGTCGTTGTGCTTCTTTCACTTTATATGAGCTTCAAAACTATAACAGGAATGCTTCTTCCTTTATGCACAGTTCTGCTTTCAACAATAATTTCTGTCGGAATGATGGGATTCTTTGGAATAACATTCACATTGATTTCAAGTGTAATTCCAGTTTCGTTAATTGCGGTCGGCTCTGCATACGGAATCCACGTTCTTTCTCATTACTACATTGCAATAAACAATGTCAAGGATGAAATGACGAGAGAAAAATACGAGGAATGTGTTTTCTCTGGACTAAACGAAGTTATAATTGCAGTCTTGCTCGCTGGCATCACAACAATTGTAGGATTTATTTCACTTATAACAAGCCCGCTTGGTCCATTGCACAGCTTTGCAGTATTCACAGCAGTAGGAGTTTCTCTTTCACTTCTTCTCTCTATAACATTTATTCCTGCAGTTCTTCTTTTAAAAGATTACAGAAAGGCAGTAAAGAAAGAGAGAAACATCGATAAGCTTACTGCAAAAGTAAAAGCAAAGATGGAAAATGCAAGACGCCGCTTGGAGCTGGCAAAAATTCAGCGCGGAGGAAAAACAGAGGCAGAAGCCAGCGGAGATACACTTTATTCAATATATAAATTCTTCTGCGGCTCAGTTCCACGGCTTGTGCTGACTTCTGTTATTATAATCGTCCTGTCATTTACCGGACTTAGAATTCTAAAAATCGATACAGCATTGATTAACTACTTTCCAAAGAACTGTGATTTCAGGCGGGATGTTGACCATATTGACCAGCAGTATGCAGGCTCAAACTGCCTGTTCTTTGTAATCCAAGGGCAGGAAAAGGGGGACATTTCAAATCCTGAGCTTCTTAAGGCTGTAGACAACATGGAGCACTATCTTGCTGCAAATCATGAAAACATCGGAAAAATAGTTTCCTTTACAACATTTATAAAACGCATAAACCAGGTCTGGCATGTTCCTGGAGCACAGCCGGTTTCTTCTGCACAGACATCAGACAGTTCTGGCTCAAGCGGATTTTCAGATGGATGGGATGACTGGGGTTCTGATTTTGGCTCAGACAGCGCATCCTCAGACTCTGACGACTGGTCAAACTGGGGCACTGATGATTCTGAAGAGCAGGCCGCTCCAACACAAGATTTCATAGACCCGAATATCGCCTACAGTGAGCAGCTTGAAAATTCCATGACTACAAAGCAAGTTCTTGAGCTTTTAAACAACGCTTATATTGAGGCAGGCGGGCAGTATGCGTCCGTAGAAGATATCGTTAACCATCTTATGAAGCAAGTTAACTACAACGGAACTGCATACTATGAAATTCCTTATGACACTTCAAAATATCCTGTTGCAACCCGTGAACAGCTCAAAAGCATTGTTGAAAACTACCTCACACTTTTAAGCGGCTCGCTTGACAGATTTATTGATGATGACATGAATCCAAAAGAAATGCGCATAACCTGCCAGCTTAGAAGCCATTCATCAGAGGAAAGCGGCGTTATAATTGCAGATGCGAAAAACTACGCTGCGGAGCATTTCCCGGCAGGATACACGCTTGAAGCAACTGGCTCAGCACAGATGGAGCATAGGATGACCAGCATGATTGTTTCCAGCCAGATAACAAGCCTTGCGCTATCACTGTTCTCTGTGTTCCTGATTATTGCGATTTCTTTCAAATCATGCTGGGCTGGACTTTTAGGAGCAATTCCGCTTGCATTCAGCATTCTCCTTAACTACATGACAATGGGCTTCTGCGAAATCAATCTTGACTTTATCACGAGCATAATCGCATCAGTCGCAGTCGGCGTAGGCATTGACTATACAATTCATTTTATGACAACTTATAAGGAAGAAAGGGCAAAAACAGAAAATGTCGTTGAAGTTCTGAAAGAAACATTCAGAAAGAGCGGACGCGGAATTCTTACAAATGCGCTTGCAGTAGGCTTAGGATTCCTTGTTCTTACACTTTCAAAATTTATAGTTTTGCGCTACATCGGAATTCTTGTTGCAATTGTAATGTTTACATCTAGTTTCCTTGCAATGACAATTATTCCAGGAATTCTGAATCTTACAGATCCAAAATTCATGCAGCCAAAGAAAAAAGAAGAAAACAAATAAATTATAATGCCCTGGATTAATTTTCAGGGCAAATAAAACGGAGGATAAAATGAAAATTACATTGAAAACACTAGCAATTGCCGCAGCATTGGCAGCAGGAACTTTTTCCTCATTCGCAGATGCGCGTGGAGACGAAATCATGCAGAGAACTCATGATGTCGCAAAGCCTGACTACAGCCGCTCGCAGGTCGTAATGGTTTTAACAGACAAAAACGGAAACACAGAGCAGCGCAATGTCCTTCAGTATGGACGCAACAAAAATGACATAACAAGCGCAGTCATGGACTTCCGTTCACCAGCGAACATCAAGGACACAAGATTTCTTCAGATTGAAAACAAGGGCGCTCCAGATGACAAATGGATTTACCTGCCGGCACTGAAAAACACAAGACGCGTAAATTCAAGCGAAGGCTCAAAATCATTTATGGGAACTGACGCAACTTACGATGACCTTTCAACCCGTGAAATGGAAGAGGACACACATGAATTCGTAAAAGAGGAAACAAAAAACGGATTCAGCTGTGAAGTTGTAAAAAACACGCCAATAGATCCAAAATCAAGCCAGTACAGCTACAGAATGGTTTGGGTTGACAAAGCCACAGACTATCCTGTCTACACAGAGCTTTTTGATAAAAACAGAAAGCTTTTAAAAACTCTCACAGTATTCAAAATCGAAAATGTTGACGGCTTCAACATTCCAATGGAAAACAAGATGGAAAATGTCCAGACCAAACATTCAACTTCCATAAAAATCATCCGCGTTGATGTAAAGACAGCGCTTCCAGACAAAATCTTTACACAGGATTTCTTGAACACAGGAAAATTCTAATAGACAAAAGCAGGAGTTTTTTTTGATATGAAAAGCAAAATTTTTGCGCTGGCAATGATTTTCTGCTCAGTCACATTCGCACAGGATTTTGACGACTGGGGAAGTTTTTCTGACGGCACTGATGATTTTGGAGGAAGCTCAGCCACATCCATCACATTCAGCGGCGAGGGAGAACTTCAGTCCAGAATGTACCTTGACAAGCCGGAATACGAAGGACAGAAAGAATCTGACTATGATTCAATTTCAGATTTTCCTGTTACTGCGTCTCCATCCGCAAAGCTCGGAATCAGTTTTTCAGCATCAAACGTTGATGCGGACATTCAGCTGAAATTCGATGAAAGAGCAATCAAGGATTATCCGCAGGATGTAATAAATGAACTTACAGTCCGCGGCTACTTTGGAAAGCTAAAGCTCGAAGCCGGAAAAATGAAAGTCATCTGGGGAAAAGGTGACAAGCTTCATGTTCTGGATAATTTCAATTCAGATGATTACACTGACTTTATTGTTCCTGAGTACATCGACCGCCGGCTCAGCACGCCAATGTTCCGCGCAATATATTCTTTTGAAAAGAATGATTTACGCCTAGAAGGAATATGGACTCCATACATGGAAAAAGACAGGTTCGCTGAAAACGGAATTTGGACTCCAGCCGCATATACTGAACTAAAAAATTCAGCGGCAGAGATTGTATCAAGCTGGATTTCAGCCGGAGGAAGCGGAATCATGAAAGCGGCTCAGTTTGACCAAGACTCATTGTATCCTGACACGCAGAAGCTCAAATACACACAGGCAGGTCTTAGGCTTACAGGAACAATCGGCTCACTTGACTGGGGCGCAAGCTACTATTACGGACATTACAAGCAGCCTTCCGCAGATATGAGCGCAACAATCATGAGCAACGGAGCCGAACTTCCTTCGCTTGAATACGACTGGAAACAGACATTCGGACTTGAAGCGGCGACTGTTCTTGGAAGGTTCAACCTGCGCGGAGAACTTGCCTACAACCTGACTGATGATGTTGCAGGAGACAATCCATGGGTTCACAACAACAGCATTGCCTGGCTCGCCGGCTTTGACTTTGATATTCCTGTCAACAACATAAATATAAATATTCAGGAAACCGGAGCTTACATTTTAAAAGGCGACAAGATTGATGACGCAGAAGGATTTTCTGATTATGGCGCAAAAAAATCAGCATTCAAAGCCTATGATGTTGATTACGATAAAACCGGCTACACAAACAACAAGCTTGTCGTAAACATCAGTGATTCCTGGATGAATGATAAAATTGCGCCGGAAGTTACAGCGTTATGGGGCATAGAGCGCGGAGACCTTGTAGTTCAGCCCAAAATCGCATATAAGCCAAACGGAAACCTGACCCTGACCCTAAGCGGAATGTACATTCACTGCAAAGACAAAGACAGCGAATTCTACGAATGGAAAGACAACAGTTTTATAAACGCAGGCATCAGCTGTAAATTTTAAATAAAAAACGAAGGACGCTTTGGAAAAATCATTGCGTCCTTTTCATTTTAAAAGCTCTGCGGAACACTCCTCTTCCCTTCCAAGCTTTATGCTGTCTTCAAGAGCTGATATTATTTTCAGAACAACAGTGCTTCCTGGACGAAGTTTTTCTTCAGTAAAAAATTCCGCATGAAGAAAATTTTCAGTAACAGCATGGTAAGCATACTTTCCGTCTGCTTTTTGCAAAATCTTCTTTTCAACAACCGCTTCAACTGTCTTCGCTTTAAAAGAGTTTATATAAGAAATTTTTCCAGAAAGAGAAATTCCGTTAAGCCACTTAACACGCTCGTCTTTTATCCTCTCTGGAATTTTCGGTGCCATCGAAAAAGCCAGTGTTCCTGGCCTCGCAGAAAAAGGAAAGGCATGAATCCACGCAAAATTCATTTTTCTGCATAAAGCTTTTGTCAGCTCAAAGTCATTTTCAGTTTCTCCGGGGAATCCTGCGATTATATCACAGGAAATAAAAGGATTCTCTTTGCATTCCCTAAGAAGACTGACCGCATTTTCAACCTGCACGCTTTTGTAGGGCCTGCACATTGAACTTAAAATAGAATCGCTTCCAGACTGAATGCTTAAATGAAAAAACGGCTGAACTCTTTTGTCTGACATGACAGCGCAAAGTTCTTTCGTTATGTGCTGCGGATAAAAAGATGAAATTCTAAACTTAACTTTTTCTGTGTTAGCAAGAAGAAATGCAAGCAGCTCTTTAAAACCAAGAACCTGGCCGTCTTTTGATTTTCCTGCGTACTGGCTCAAGTTAACGCCAGTAAGCACAATTTCCGAGGAACCAAGACTTTCAATTTCCTTCGCACGCTCAAGAATTTTTTCAGGCTCAAGGGAAACAGAGCTTCCACGTGCAAAATGAATTCTACAGAATGCGCACGAATTATTGCAGCCATCCTGAATTTTCAAGGTTGAGCGGCTATGCTTTTCAAAAACAGGTGTATACAAGGCAAACGGATTTACAGCCGCCGGAATTTTCTTAGCAAGATCCGCTTTTTCAAACAGAAAAGTATTTTTATCAACAAAGGATTTTAAATTTTCAAAACTGAATTTTCCATTCTCAAAGCCAAGGCTGCCCCCGTTCATGGCAGAGGCTATTTCCTTTAAAAGAAATTTTTTTGTGCCTGGAACAATTACAATTCTATTTTCTGAAATTGAAGCTATCTCAGAGGCAGCAACCTCCGCATAGCAGCCTGTTACAATCAGAATCGCCGAAGGAAATTTTTCAAGCAGAAGCCTGATTATACGGCGCGCTTTTTGCTCCGCCTTGCCTGTAACTGTACATGTATTTATTACGCTTAAAACTACATCCTCAGACGGCTCTGTTACAGACGAAACAGAATTCAATTCACAGATAAAACCGGCATCAGAAAAAGCACGGGCCGCGCCCTCTGTTTCATCCTGATTAAGCCTGCATCCAAGAGTTTCAAAATGAATAATATTTTTCATCAGTTAAAAACTAAAGTCGTTCCTGGCATCTTGCTTTTCCGCGCGCAGCATCATAATTCTGGGAATTCAGTTCAAGAGCCCTGTTATACGCCGAAATGGCATTCTTAAAATCCTTGCACATTTCCCGCGCATAGCCAAGCCGTGTCCACCAATGAGAGCTGTAGGTCGGTTCATATTTCACAGCCGCGCTGAACGAAATGTCCGCATGCTCATATTTTGTCTGACGGACATAAATTTCCCCCATATAATAATATGCGGTTCCAAGACGCGCCGCAGTTTCAGAAGAGTTTGCAACATAACGCTGAAACATATCAAGCGCCTCATTGTTTTTTCCAAGATAGAACTTAGCCTCGCCAAGAACTTCCATCAGCCGAATATCATAGGAATTGATTTTCCTAGCTTCTGTAGCCCTAAGCTCAGCTTCCTTATACTGCTTGTTTCCAACCAGCGACCAGCATAAAACCGCATAGGAATCCATATTGTTCGGGCTGCTTGAAATTTCAGCCTCACAGACAGCCACAGCTTCCTTATACTTTCCTTCACGGTAAAGCTTAAGCGCATCAGGACGGAGACCTTGTGAAAACGATGCGGAAATAAAAATCAAAAATATAGCAAATGAAAAACAAATTTTCCTATTCATATCGAAACCTTTAAAATCCAACCGAAAAATCACATTCCGGACATCGAACATTTTCCTGAAAAAGCAGAGCCCGGCTCAAGAACAACCTGAGCGGAAGAAATATCGCCAATTACAGAACCAGTCGAAGCAACATAGACAAGCTTCCGGCCATTTATATTGCCTACAACTTTTCCGCGGACAAGCACACGCTCTGTTGAAATGTCAGCATTAACTTCCGCATTTGTATCGATGAGCAAATCGCTTGAAGCCTCGATTGTTCCGTTCATTTTTCCTTTTATCATAAACGGCTTAGTAAAACGTATATTTCCTGAAAAAGAAATATCAGCAGCCATCACAGTGTCAAAATCCTCTTCATCAGTATCAAACGGCTTTGAATCTTTAATTTCGTACATTTCTTTATTTTATTGATGAACAGCATTGAAGTCAATGCAAGCAGAAAAAAACGCCGCTATTTCTAGCAGCGTCTTTAGTCAAAACCAGGGATTAATATTCCTGGGCATCAGATTTCTTGAAGAATGAAGACGAGCCGCTTCTCTGAGTGGCAGTATGGACTCCAGCTCTTGCATGTGAACCTCCACGGAATCCTCTGTCCCTATCCCGCTCACGGCGGCCGCCAAAATCTCTGTCGCGTCCAAATCCACGGTCCCGGTCACGGCCTCTGTCGCGTCCGCCTCTTCTTGAGCCACGGTCACGGCCAAATGAATCGCGCTCGCCAAGTCCGCCTCCAGTAACTTTTGTGTCAAGATGCATATGAGGCAAAGAACGGTCGCGCTCAGAAAGCTCAATAGCCCGTCTTCCATCGTCAGCAGGCAAAGTAAGAAGACAAAATTTATCCGCCATATCAATAGCATCAACCTTGCGCCCCGGAACACCAAGCAAGTCATGGAAGAAGTCAGCAATCTTTCTTGGATTATATCCGTCATCCCATCCCATCTGAACATAAAGCCTAAGCTGATCGTTGCCGACAAAAACATCTCCGCCCTTTCTTGAGCCACGGTCGCGCTCACGGCGTCCGCCACGGTCTCTGTCGCGGCTCTTCTCAACAGAATAAGAGCTGATTTTTCCGTAGCGGTTCTTGTTCAACATTCCGCCGTAGGAAACTGCAAGCAACGATGCTACAACTTCCTCCGGATTCTGTCCGTTGCAAAGCTCCTCTGCAAGCTTGTCAAAAACAGGATCTCCTTTTCTTAAGTGAGGAACTTTTGGCTCTGCGGAAACATCTGTCTCATTATTTTCATCAGAAGAAGCAGATTCATTCTGAGACTCAGAATTTTCCTGGTTAAGTCCGAGCTTATTTTTAATATCAGAAAACAAGCGGCTCTTCTTTGCTTCCAGAACTTCTTCAATAGAAGGAACTTTGTCTTCAATAATATCGCCTTTTGAACTTTTTCTTACAGTATTAATAAGATAGTTAAGGCGTCTGCGAGTTTCCTCCGGCTTTACAAAAGTAACCGCCATGCCTGCAGCTCCGGCGCGTCCAGTACGGCCAATGCGGTGGACATAAGTCGGTCCGTCAAAAGGAAGCTCATAGTTTACAACATGGGTTACGCCCTCAATATCGATTCCACGCGCGGCAACATCAGTCGCAACAAGAATTCTTGTTTTCTTTGAGCGGAACCTTGCAAGTATTTTTTCACGCTGTCCCTGCGGAATATCACCGTGCAATGCGGCCGCCTCATATCCGCGCTCATCAAGAGACTTTGAAACATAGTCGGCATCTGATTTTCTCTGAACAAACACGAGTCCAAAGAAATCAGGCGAAATATCAATAAGACGGACCAAGGCATCCACTTTTTCACTTTCGCGGACAACCCAGTATTTCTGCTCAATCAAAAGAGGCTCTTCCTCAAAGCCTTCCTCTTCAACAATCTCATACTCGCCCATAAAGCGCTGGGCAATCTTAAGGATTTCCTTTGGAACTGTCGCGCTGAACAAAAGAACACGGCATTCCTGGTTCGCACATTCAAAAATATTCTCAATATCCTCGATGAAGCCCATATCAAGCATCTCATCGCCCTCATCAAGAATAAAATAGTCGATTTTGCTTATGTCAAGCACACCGCGGTCAATCAAATCCTGAACACGTCCAGGAGTTCCAACGACAATTTCAACACCACGGCGCAAGGCCCTCATCTGCTCGCCCATCGAAGCGCCGCCGTAAACTACAGCTGTGCGCGGATATTTTCCAGTTGCGAAAGAGGCCATCTCTGTGGCAGTCTGCATTGCAAGCTCGCGTGTAGGCTCAAGGATTATAGCGCGGACGTGATCGCTTTCCTCACGCAAGTCCTGAACAAGCGGAAGTCCGAACGCGGCGGTTTTTCCAGTTCCCGTGCGGGCTTTGGCAATAACGTTAGCATCTCCGTTCAAAAGGCGCGGAATTGCAAGAACCTGAATCGGCGAAGGAACCTTAAATCCCTTTTTCTCTATTGCAGCAAGAGTGATTTCATCAAGCCCCAAGTCTGCAAATGAAATAGTCTCAGGCTCGCCTGATGATTCAACTGAATTATCCACAGAAACCTGTGAATCCTCTGCGGGCATAGCAATCCCGTCAACTTTGTTTTCTAAATCTTCCATAAACGATTCCCTTTTCCTTACATGAAAGACCGGAACCGCTTGAAAATATCTTTTTTTACTTGATTTTCCTTTTTACCTGGCAAAGCCTAAGAAGCGGCTGCAATCTGACATGCTGATGATATAAAATATAGCGTAGAATATATAATATTTTTCAATGTTATTCAAGAGAAAAAAACACAAAAACGCAAAAAATGTCATAATTTTCTATAAATATCAGCACCGTTTTATGAATAAATTCAGTTTTTTTTATAAAAAGTATGCAGAAAATTATTTTTTACAGAAATAAATAATGTAATGAAAAACAACATCGCTTTTATAGCCATCATTTTGTCGGCTGGAATTTGCAATGCGCAAATCGAATTTCATTCAAGCAGCGCCCTTAAATTTCCGTTAGAGGAAGGTAAGGAAAATTTTTCCGTAAAGCATGATTCAGGCGTAAAACTAAAAACCCGCGGACTCACCGCTGTCTGGATTGCAGGAACAGGAACCGAAACATTCAGCAGCATCGCATCCTCGTCGCCATCTGAATTTGAACAAATGCAAAAATACCGTTATGGAGTAAAATGTTTTTCAGCCACAAAATCAGCGTCCGCCGAATTTCTTGCGGGAACACTGAAGTTTTCACAGGGAATCTCAAGGCTGAAAAAACCGAGCTTTTACATTCCCGGCGCGCTAAAGAAACCGTCGCTTTTGGTTCCTGGAATTTCGCCTGAGCTTCCATCATGGAGCGGCGCAAAAACACCTTTGTCAATGGCAGTTTCAATTTCACCGGGGAGCAGAAAATCACTTTTTCCAAGCTTCCAGTTTTCTATTCTTGAAACAAACGAATTTTACGCATCCGCCTTCAAGAGATTTTCAGCGCCGCTCATTCCGAATGCGTCAATTTCATTTTCAGGCGGCCTCTTCGAATATGGAAGAAACAATTCCACGTCATGGTTTCAAAAGCAACGGTATTTTTCCGCGGAAAAACGGGCAGCCGCGGAAACTGAAGCGAACCTCGCTTTCCCGCACTTTAGAATTTCTGGAGCGGCAGGAATACACGAAAGTCCGTTCGGCGGAAACTTCTGCTGGGCAAGAGCACAGAGCTTTATTCTCCTAGGCGACTTTTTGCTACATTCTTTCTATTATACAGCAGATGAATCCTTGATAACCGCAGACAAAACCGAAAACAGAATAAAAATGCAGGCAGGAATAAATCCGCAGTACACATTCTGGTTCGGGAAAACTTCAGCAAGCGCAGGAATTCTTTTTTACTCCGCGGAAAGACAGACAGCAGAAAGGCTTTCTACCGATTTCAATGAATACTGCGCAAAAACAGCGATAAGCATCTCAAGCAGAAAATGCAAAATTTCATCAAACGCATCATTACTTTATTCCACAGAAAAAAATCAAAAGGAATATTCTGCACAAATAAAGGCCTCGAAGAATTTCAGGAGCGCCACCGCAAGCACAAGCTTTTCATACAAAAAAGAAAATCCGCATAAAAGCACGTTTTCATTCGCAGGCGCAGTCTACCCCAGAAAAACAATGTTGTCCCAGGCTGGAATCGGATTTTCAACCGCAGAAACAAACGGAACGTTCAGGCACAGTCCATCCGCGTCAGCATCATTCAAAGGCGGAGGCAAAAAGGTAAAATGGAGCATAAAAACATCATTTTTACTAAATTTTTAAACTTTCACCAAAACGCCCTAAGACCTATTGAATTTACCGCTATTTTTTAATAAAATTGCTTGAATTAATTGCATTATGCGGAAATCTTTGCTTTTCGTATTATGCCGACTCACGAATTTTTTTTTGAGAGGTATACACTATGGGTTTTGATATTACAAAAGTACGTAATATCGGTATCAGTGCGCACATTGACTCTGGTAAAACAACAACATCAGAACGTATCTTGTTCTACTGCAACAAGATTCACCAGATCCATGAAGTTCATGGCAAAGACGGTGTAGGCGCTGTAATGGATTCTATGGATTTGGAGCGCGAGCGTGGAATTACAATCCAGTCGGCAGCGACTCAGGTAAACTGGAAGGGAACAACAATCAACCTTATTGACACTCCAGGCCACGTAGACTTTACAGTTGAAGTTGAGCGCTCTCTCCGCGTTCTTGACGGAGCAATCCTTGTTCTTTGCGCTGTTGCAGGTGTTCAGTCCCAGTCAATAACAGTTGACCGCCAGCTCAAGCGTTACCATGTTCCACGTATCGCTTTCGTAAATAAATGCGACCGCCAGGGAGCAAATCCGCTCCGTGTATGCGCCCAGCTCCGCGACAAGCTCGGACTCAATGCGTATATGGTTGAACTTCCAATCGGACTTGAAGACAAGCTTCAGGGTGTTGTAGACCTTATCGCAATGAAAGCCTACTATTTTGAAGGCCACGACGGTGAAGAAATCCGTGTTGCTGAAATTCCAGCAGAACTTGTAGAGCAGGCAAAAGAAAAGAGAGCTGAGCTTCTTGAGGCAGCCGCAATGTTTGATGATTCCCTCATGGAAGATCTTATGGAAGAAAAAGAGGATATTCCTGAAGAAAAAATCATCGCAGCAATCCGCAAGGGAACTCTTGAAGAAAACTTTGTAGCTGTATTCTGCGGTTCAGCGCACATGAACAAAGGAATCCAGCCTGTTCTTGACGGTGTTGTGCGCTATCTTCCTAATCCTACAGAAGTCCATAACTACGGTCTTGACCTTGACAAAAACGAAGAGCAGATTGAGCTTTTCAATGTTGAGAACAAGCCTTGCGTTGCTCTTGCATTCAAGCTTGACGACGGCCAGTACGGACAGCTTACTTATGTCCGCATTTATCAGGGAAAAATCACAAAAGGCGACGAGCTTTACAATACACGCGCTAAAAAGAAGTTCAAGGTTGGACGCATTGTCCGCATGAACGCAGCTGCAATGGAAGACATCAACGAAGGCCAGCCTGGAGACATTATCGCGCTGTTCGGTGTTGACTGCGCCTCTGGTGATACATTCTGCGGCGGCGGACTCAATATCGCAATGACTTCTATGTTCGTTCCGGAGCCTGTTATTTCAGAAGCAATCACTCCTGTAAACAAGCAGGATGCTGCAAATATGTCCAAGGCTCTCAACCGCTTTACAAAAGAAGATCCGACATTCCAGACTTACGTTGATCCTGAGTCAAACCAGACAATCATCAAGGGAATGGGCGAGCTTCACCTTGCAGTTTACGTTGAGCGCATGAAGCGTGAATACAAATGCGAAGTTACAGTTTCCCAGCCGGAAGTTGCATACCGCGAGTCTATCACACAGCGTGCTGACTTTAACTACACTCACAAAAAGCAGACTGGTGGTTCCGGACAGTACGGACGCGTTGCTGGTTTCATGGAGCCAATTTCCGAGAAAGACTACGAGTTTGTTGACTCAATCAAAGGAGGAGCAATTCCAAACGAATACATTCCTTCCTGCGACAAGGGCTTTAAGAAAGCAATGGAAAAGGGTTCACTTATTGGAGCGCCTGTTGTCGGCGTAAGATGCACAATCAACGACGGCCAGTACCACCCTGTTGACTCTTCAGATATCGCATTCCAGACTGCCGCTATCGGTGCATTCCGTGAAGGCTATGCAAAGGCAAAGCCAGCAATCCTTGAGCCAATCATGAAAGTTCAGATTGCAGGTCCTACAGAATTCCAGGGAAATATGTTCGGACTCATAAACCAGAGACGCGGTGTTATCATCGACTCTTCTGATGAGAA
The DNA here is from genome assembly GCA_964607295.1 of uncultured Treponema sp. Classification (GTDB taxonomy): domain Bacteria; phylum Spirochaetota; class Spirochaetia; order Treponematales; family Treponemataceae; genus Treponema_D. The sequence goes on from CAZSJX010000005.1 coordinate 120,176, forward strand.
CGGAAACTCAACAGTAAACGCAGAAGTTCCTCTTTCTGAAATGTTCGGATTCTCTACAATTCTCCGCTCTTCAACACAGGGAAAGGCAGAATTCACAATGGAATTTGAAAAATACAGCAAGGTTCCGAATGCAGTTGCCGACGAGCTTATCAAGACTTATGCTGAAAAGAAAAAGGCGGGACTGGCAAAATAAGCCATTTCTGAATCCAGCATAATCTGGAAATCTCCAGCGAAAGAATTTTCTTTCACTGGAGATTTTTTTTATTGTCAAATAAAATTTATGTGGTATACTTATTCAAACGGACACAGAAAGTTTTAAAGCAAAACGCTTTCTGCAAAAGTTAAAAAAATCAAGCTAAAAATTCAGGAGGCAGCATTATGGCAAAGCAGGAATTATATGAAAAGAGCCCTATCCGCATTTTTGACGAGGCGGCAAACGGAGGTCTTAAGGCCGGAGAACTTGGACTTGTTACAGCGAAAAAGGGACTTGGAAAAACATCAGTGCTTGTGCAGTTCGGAATGGACACACTTCTAAACGGAAAACAGCTTGTCCACGTTTCTTTCAACCAGCACAGCGAAAACGTAATTTCATGGTATGACGGAATCTACAACGAGATTTCAAAGAAAAAGGCTATTTCCGCTGATACAAAGGAGCAGATTCTCCGCAACAGGACAATACTGAATTTTAATCAGGACAACATAAGCCTTGAAAAAGTTGTGAACACTCTGAATGCGCTTAAAGCAGGCGGAACAGCAGTTGCAGGAGTTGTTATCGATGATGTTGACTTCTCAAAGGTAAAGGAGGCGGATCTTCAGACAGTCGCAAGCTACGCAAAGGCTACAAAGACAAAAATCTGGTTCAGCGCAACTTCAGACGGAGATAAGCTTGAGGATTCTGCTCCAAAAGCGCTCCTGCCATACTTTTCCGCTGTAATCCACCTTTCATCAAAGAATTCCACAACACAGCTGAGCATACTGAAGATGGGCAAGAATACAGACATTGAGGCTTCACTCAAACTGGACTCAAAGACGCTGCTCATCACAAACAGCAAATAGACTAAGCAAACCGAGGCTAAAACAAAACATCTGTCCTTCAGAAATGGAGGGCAGTTTTTTTTTATAAATTTTGGACATCCTTTTTTTTAAAGATTTTTTAGAAAATCATATAATTTTTGAAATGCCAATTTATGAGTTTTTGGACCTGGATGTCCGCGGCTGCCTTTATCTTCTGGCAATTTTTCAACATCTTCCATTGAATCTAACTCAAGTGAAAAAACTTTTTTATCATCATTTTCTACAGAAAAATCATCGATTGCTTTTTTTATAAAAACCGGAACAGTTTCAAGGCGAATCATTCCCCAACACCAGATAATTTTTGCATTTGGATTATGATGCCTTATATTTTTCAGAAAAGATTTTACTCCATCATAAATTTTTTGACCATCTTCGCTGGATGCAACCTTATCAGACTTTGTGTGAAGAACGTGTTCAATTCCATTTTCATCTTTCCATGCTGGCTGAAAAAACGCTCCGTTATCATTTGTTCCTAAATTTATTACAACAAAATCAGAGCCTTCTCCAAAATCATATTTTTGGTTCACGCCGAGTTTTTCTTGAAAATCTCCCCACATAACTGAACAAACATTTTCATAGTGAGGAGGAATTGCATTGTGAAGATTTCCGTCCCATCCCCAGCAAATGCCCCATCCACACTGACTTACAACGCTCCAGTCGGCATTCAAGGCTTTTGCAGTTTGAAGTGCATAAGTCTTGCTTGCACAAAACCATTGCGGAATCCATTCCCATTCATCAATTCCACCGGCAAGACCTTCTCCGCTCGTTATGCTGTCCCCGATAAATTCAATTTTCAATTTTCGCCCGGGAATTTTTACAAATTTTCCAGAATCGTCCAATCCAATTTCGTTTATAAAAAGAGAATGATGAGAATCTGAACTCATTGCCTGAGTGTCTTTTATAATGGAAATAAGATTTTCTTTTTCTGGATTTAAATTTCTTGCGGCACAAATCCAAGTTTTTTCTTTTGGAGCCATAAAACGCGAAATTTGCATTCCGTTCACTTCAATACAAACCCAAGATTCAGCATTATCAAAATTTGAAGAAAGATTTACCCAAACTTCAGTCGCTTTTACACAAATTTCTAAAGCAGACGCTCCCCAAAATAATGCCAAAGTTGATAAATTTTCAGCATCTTTCACATTTCTTCCAAGAATCTGCTTATCTGATATTTCATTTAATTTATAGCTTTTCATAAAATAAATTGTACTTAAAAAAAATGGCTGGTCAAGATTCAATGAATGGCGGCGGAATTTCAATTTCCGCAGAATGTCTCAATTCTGTATCAATTGTAAACAATTCCATTAATTGTTATACTTAATGCAACAGTATTTTTGCTTAAAACATTCTGGAGGTTTATATATGGCAGATACAATGCATGCGTTGCAGAAAAATCCAAATTGGAAAGGCCGAAGAGGTCCTGTTGTTCTTGTAATTATGGACGGCGTGGGATACGGAAAATATGCTGACGGCGATGCGGTGAAAGCTTCTAAGATGAAGTATTTGGACTGGTTTACAGCGAACTGTCCGCACACGAAGCTTAAGGCTCACGGAACTGCGGTTGGGCTTCCTTCTGATGATGACATGGGAAACAGCGAGGTTGGCCACAATGCGATTGGATGCGGCCGCGTTTTTGCCCAGGGAGCTAAGCTTGTTGGCGAGTCGATTAAATCCGGCTTGATGTATCAGGGCGAAACTTGGAAGAAACTTATTAAGAATGTGAAGGACAAGAATTCGACTCTGCATTTTATCGGTCTTGTTTCCAACGGAAATGTTCACGGACATATTGACCATCTGAAGGCGATGGTTGCCGAGGCTGACAAGGAAGGAATCAAAAAAATCCGCGTTCATGCGCTGCTTGACGGCCGTGATGTTGACCCGACTTCCGCGCTGACTTTTGTTACTCCGCTGGAGGAATATCTTGCCTCTTTCAAGGATGCTGACTATAGAATCGCTTCTGGCGGCGGACGAATGTTCATTACTATGGACCGTTACAACGCTGACTGGCCGATGGTTCAGCGCGGCTGGTACGCTCATGTTCTGGGCGAAGGACGGCAGTTTGAGAGCGCGACAAAGGCGATTGAAACTTACCGCGCGGAGCAGGCTGGGCTTTTGGACCAGGATATGCACGAGTTTGTAATTGCGGAAAACGGAAAGCCGGTTGGAACTATTGAGGACGGCGATTCTGTTATTCTGTACAACTTCCGCGGCGACCGCGCGCTTGAAATTACAAACGCTTTTGAGGCTGGCGCAGAATTCAGCCATTTTGACAGAAAGCGTGTTCCTGCCTGCGAATATGCCGGAATGATGGAATACGACGGCGACGCTCATATTCCGCATCAGTATCTTGTGAATCCGCCGAGCATTGACCGGACAATGGGCGAATATCTTACAAAGACTGGTGTTCATCTTATGGCGATTTCTGAAACTCAGAAATATGGTCATGTAACTTACTTCTTCAATGGAAACAGACAGGGAAAATTTGACGAGAAACTTGAGGATTACGTTGAAATTCCTTCTGATGTTGTTCCGTTCGAGCAGCGTCCATGGATGAAATGCGCCGAAATCACTGACAAGGTTATTGAGGCAATCAAGTCTGGAAAATACGACCACATCCGCTTGAACTATCCGAACGGCGATATGGTTGGACACACTGGCGTTTTCAACGCTGTTGTATGTTCTATGGAAGGAATGGATTTGCAGCTCGGACGTCTTAAGGCTGCCATTGACGAGGCTGGAGGAATTTTGTGTCTTACAGCTGACCACGGAAACAGCGACGATATGTATGAGCATGCAAAAGACGGTTCTGTAAAAATGGATAAAAACGGCGAGCCTAAGCCTAAGACAAGCCATTCTTTGAATCCTGTTCCTGGAATTATTTATGACCCGGAATACAAGGGCGAGTACGACAACACAAAGCTGAACGACGGTCTTGGAATTTCAAGCTGGCCTGCAACTCTTATGGAGCTGATGGGATTTGTTCCGCCGGCAGATTATGACAAGAGCTTGATTAACTTGAAGTAATTTTCTGCCAGCAGAGAAACAGGCCGGTGCATTCGAATGCGCCGGCCTGTTTTCATTTTAATACGGCTTGAAAAAACAATTCAGATTGCATCCGTTGCTTTTTAACAGACTTCTTACAAAAGCAGAATAAAACGGAAACAAAGGAAAGCTAACAATGGCGGCATGAACTTTGATGAAATATTGTCTAGCAAAAACCTTTACACTGTGTTTCAGCCAATCGTGTCGCTGGAAACAGGAGAAGTATTTGCATACGAGGCGCTTACAAGAATTGACGACTCGGTCTATATTGAAGGAATAAAAAGCCTGTTCAAGATTTGCAGGGACGCAGGAATTTCATGGCAGCTGGAAAAAAAATGCATAAAGTCCGCTCTTAAGACAGCAAGGGCAATGGGACTCAACCGGAGGCTGTTCCTGAACATAGATTCCAGTGTTCTGATTCAGGAAGGTCTTTTGGAAGAATATCTGCTCAGCAAGCTTGAAAAGAACGGAATAGAGCCGTCAAGCATTGCGATTGAAATATCAGGCAAAGACATCAAAGGTCCGGAGCCAAAGCTTTGCGATGCGGCGCGCAGGCTAAAAAGCAAAGGATTTAAAATTTCAGTTGAAGGAATAACGGATCCGGGAGCCGCCCTAAGCGGAATCTGCGCACTGAATCCAGACTTTATAAAAACCAGCATAGAGCTTGCGCAATCCATCCACAAGGACAAAATAACAAGGGAGACCGTCAGAAGGCTCAGCGCATTCTGCAGGAACTCCGGAATCAGGCTGATTGCAGCAGGAATTGAGACACAAGAAAACCTTGCCGCTGCAATGGATCTTGAAATTCCCTGCGCACAAGGATTTTTTATAGGAAAACCTGACCGTGTGTTTACAAAAGCAAGCAAGGACGCATTTGTCAGGATAATCTCTACGCAAAACAAGAAGCGGTCAAAATCAGGAAACAGCGCGCAGAACATTGCAAGGCCAGGCAGCAGGCCGATTTCGAAAATTACAAGAAAAGGCATGACAATTCCGCAGAGCATGGAAGTAAAGGATGTTCTTGCTCTTTTTGACGCCAGCCCGGAAATTTCAATTCTGACTGTTGTAGGAAGCGCGGGCAATGTTCTTGGAATTATTCCACGCATCACGCTGCTCAAGGTTCTAGGCACGCAGTATGGGTTCAGCATTTATTCAAAGAAGCCAATATCACGGCTCATGGTTACTGACTATCTTGCAGTCGAATCCTTTGAGCCGGTAGAGGCGGTGGCATCCAAGGCGGTCTCAAGAACAGAGGAGCATCTTTACGATCCGATTGTCGTGGAACACGGCGGAATTTATTTTGGCGTAGTTATCTTCAAGGACCTGCTTGAAATTATTGTAAACGTAGAAGTTCTTGAGCGCACTCAGGAGCTGAATAAAACTACAAGAAAACTGCTTGAACAGGAAGCCATGCAGATGAGAGATTTGAAGCTTGCGGAGATTGTGCAGAAAAGCATTTATCCGCAGCGCGCGCCTAAAACATCCAAGTGGGACTGCGCGTATATCTTTAGGCCTATGGCTTCAGTTTCGGGCGATGTTTATGATTTCTACTATGACGACAAGGGAAATCTGACCGGAGCCGCGCTGTTCGATGTTTCCGGACACGGAGTCGCATCAGGGCTTGTGGGAATTCTTTCAAAGTATCTTGCGAAGGATACATTCCGCCAGAACAAGCAGGATGATTTAAGCACGCTCGCAAAGACATTCAACAAGAAGCTTATAAGAGAAAAAGCAAATGTAGAAAACTATCTCACAGGAATTCTCCTGCGCATAAAGGACGACAGGATTGAATACATAAACGCCGGGCATACCGACCTGCTCTGCATTGATAAAAAGAACAATGTCCATGCTGCGGGATCAGCAGACGGAGATTTCAGAGGCTCGTTCTTTGGAATTGAAGGACTCGAGGACAGCTACAAAACTGTGAACATTCCGCTTGAAAAAAATTCGTACTACATCATGTTCACCGACTGCCTCACAGAAAGCAGAAACCTTGCAGGAGACGAGCTTGGGACAGAGCTTCTTCAGAAAATTCTCGCAAGGGCTCCTCAGGGAATAAGCGCAAAGCAGCTTCTGGAATATTTAATCGATGTGTTTGAAGCGTTCACGGAAGCAGTTCCTCTGCGCGATGATCTTACAGTGATTGTACTCAAGTACACCGGAGAATAGCCTGGCAAAATCCGTGTTAAAATTTAACAGAAATTTAACAGTCTGAATATTGCAATCAAAGGCGGTTGCTCTATAATGAAACTGATATGGAAATACTGATTGTAGATGACGAAGAGCCAATCCGGGAGCTCATAAAATACAATGTTGAAAAACAGGGCTACGAGGCGCTCACAGCGGAAAACGGAAGGCAGGCGCTGGAATTATGCCGCTCAAAAAATCCGGCTCTTATAATACTTGACCTTATGCTTCCAGACATGAGCGGACTTGATATCTGCCGGATTATAAGGAGCGACAGCCAGATAAAGGACATTCCTATTATCATGGTTACCGCCAAAACAGAGGACTCCGACATCGTGGCAGGACTGGAGCTAGGAGCGGACGACTATGTAACAAAGCCGTTCAGCCCGAAAGTTCTTCTTGCAAGAATACAGAGCGTTCTGCGCAGAAAAAAGAATTCAGCGGACACAGACTCGGACAGGGAAATACAAATCCGCTCTCTTGTGATTTCACCGCTAAAGCACAAGGTTATGCAGGACGGAAAGGAAATTGAGCTGAGCGCAACAGAATTCTCAATACTAGAATTTCTTGCGAGGCACAAGGGACAGGTCTTCAGCCGTCAGCAGATTATAAACGCTGTAAAAGGCTCAAGCTATCCTGTTACAGACCGTTCCATTGATGTCCAGATTCTAGGCATAAGAAAAAAAATTGGAGACCGCCCCGAAAGCCCTGCCCCTTTCATAGAGACTCTGCGGGGCGTAGGCTACAGAATTTGCGAGGAATAATATGCGTGGAGCTTTAAAAATACGCACGCTGCTTTTTGTTTTCAACGGGCTTCTGCTTGCAGCTGGATTTTCTATCCTGATTTTTGTATGCCTCAGGGCGCTTGAAAGCACAGCTGTCAGCCAGACAGAAGCAAACCTTGAGTCATTCGCCCATTCGCTTGCAAAGATAATTCCCCAGGACCAGGAAAGCGCGGACAGTTTTATAAAGGACCTCACTCATTCTGACAGTTCGCTCAGAATCACGCTCATAATGCAGGACGGAACAGTAGCGGCGGATTCAGTATCAGATCCGCATAAAATGGAGAACCACAGCTACAGGGAGGAAGTGCGCATGGCTCTGGCCGGAAAGGAAGCAAGCTCAGTTCATGAAAGCTCTACAAACGGAAAGCGCCTCATGTACTATGCAATTCCTCTTTCAGGCGGAAGCATTTTTTCTGCGCTCAGAATTTCCATGCCGGTTGAACAGACCGTGTTCTTCTCGTCATCTGTAAAAAATACGCTTGTAGCGTCAGCGGCAGTTCTCTTCGCACTGGTGCTGCTTGCATCGTTCTATATTTCAAGCAAGACAGTCCGCCCAATTTACCTGATGAAGAGCGCGGCGGAAGAATATGCAAAAGGCAACTTTGACTTTCACCTGAGCATCTCGTCTCCGCAGGAAATGTCGGACCTTGCGGAATCGTTCAACTCAATGAAGGACAGAATAGCGCAAAATATCCAGCGCCTAAAAAAAGTCGAGCAGATACGCAAGGACTTTGTTGCGAATGTAAGCCACGAGCTGAAGACACCGGTTACATCAATCAAGGGATTTACAGAAACTTTAATCGACGGCGGAATAAATGATCCGCAGACAGCAATGCACTTTCTTGGAATCATAAACACTCAGTGCAGCCGCCTTATAAATATAATAGAGGATCTTCTTACGCTCAGCCGCCTTGAAACAGACAACGGGCCGTTAGAAACCGTAAGAACGAACCTTGCGCAGACAGCGGCAAAGGCATGCCAGAACCTTGAATCCGCGGCAAAAGAAAAAGGAATAAAAATAAAATTCAGCTCCGGCGAAAAAGAAATATTCATAAATGGAAATCCCGGGCTTCTTGAGCAGGCGATAACAAACCTAATAGACAACTCTGTAAAATACTGCCCGGAAAAAAGCATTGTCTCCTGCTCCGTCTGTGAAAATTCCGGCAGGGCAAAAATAATTGTAGAAGACAACGGCAACGGAATTCCAGATGAATACAAGGACAGAATTTTTGAACGGTTCTACAGGGTAGACAAAGGAAGAAGCCGTGAGCACGGAGGAACAGGCCTTGGGCTTTCAATTGCAAGGCACATTGTAAATATCCACGGCGGAACGATAAAAGAAACCGGCAGACCGGACGGAAAAAACGGCGCGCACTTTGAAATTGAGCTTCCGCTTTAAGTTTTTTTTATATTTTTGCTGATAATTCTGCATAATTTTATTTTTTCTGGCAATTATATTTATATGCAGAATTATATTTTAGATTGCGATGAAGCCGTCAGCCAGCCAAGAATCAGAGAGCTGACACTGATAAATGGAATTTCCTATCCTGACGATGAAGAGCTTATAATGCTTATCTTAGGAAGAGGCTCAAAAAACAACCCCATTGAAAAACTCGCGGAGGAAGTCATAAAGACTATCAATTCCTGCAACGAGGAGGAGCTTGTTTCCAGCCTAAAAAAAATAGACGGAATGGGAGAAAGCCGGGCGCTCATAATAGCAGCCGCTCTGGAGCTTGGAAGAAGAAGGCGCGGAATTCTGCGCTCGTGCATAAGCTCGCCAAAAGATGTGATTCCTTTTCTGCATCACTACACGCTCATGCCGACTGAGCATTTCATTACAGTTACAGTGAACGGCGCAAAAGAAATTCTAAGCACGAGGGTTGTTTCAGTTGGAACAATAAACAAAGCTCTGATTCATCCCCGGGAAGTTTTCGCAGGCGCAGTTTCTGAGTACGCATCAGGAATCATCTGCTGCCACAACCATCCGTGCGGACAATGCTATCCAAGCACAGCGGACATTGAGGCCACGGAAAGTCTTCTAAAAGCGTCAAAAGTTCTGGGAATTGCGTTCATGGATCACATAATAATAACGAAGGAAGACTACTTTAGTTTTCTGGAACACGGAATGTTATAAAAGTTGAATTTTACAATGAAAGTTATTATATTTTCAGCATGAAACTCTATTCAAAAAAACAGCTTGTCGCTTATTCACTTGCGGCAGGCATTATTTCAGCAGCGGCTGTGTCAGCATTCTTCATTTTTTCACCAAAAGAAATTTCAGCAGAAAAGACAGTGCCTGAAAAAATAGAAGATACTGCGGAACTTCCAGAGCCTCTTTCCGTATCATCAGAAAACAGCTCTTACACACAGGATGAAGCCCAGAATATTTCAGTGTACGAAAAATGCAATGAGGCTGTTGTAAATATCACGACAAAAGTAATGGGATACAACTGGTTCTACGAGCCGATTGTAACAGAAAGCGGTTCAGGCTCAGGCTCTATAATTGACAGGCGCGGATATGTTGTAACAAACGTCCATGTAATAGAAAAAGCCTCAGTCATAAATATTTCGCTTGCGGACGGAACAACATACGAGGGCACAGTCGTAGGCCAGGACATAGAAAGCGACATTGCGGTTTTAAAGTTTGAGCCTGAAAAAAACGCCGACCTAAAAACAATTTCATTCGGAGATTCAGACAGTCTCAAGGTCGGGCAGAAAGTTATTGCAATCGGAAATCCGTTCGCCCTGGAGCGCACAATGACAACAGGAATCATCTCCGGGCTTGGAAGGCCAATTCAGAAAAGCGCAAACATAATAATACGAAATATGATTCAGACAGATGCCGCAATCAATCCGGGAAATTCGGGAGGACCACTGCTAGACAGCCAGGGACGCATGATAGGAATCAACACAATGATATACTCCTCAAGCGGCTCCTCTGCTGGAGTCGGATTCGCAATTCCAGCAAGCACAGCGAGACGTGTTGTAACAGATCTTCTGAAATACGGAAAGGTCAACCGCGGAACAATGAAGCTTTCGCTCGTACAGAACACCGCGCGGATTGCAAACTATGCAGGATACGGAATTTCTTCCGGCATGATTGTAAGCAGCGTAAGAAGAGGAAGCAAGGCTGACCAGGCTGGAATCAGGGGCGGAACACAGGCTGTGCAGTACGGCACTTTCAACCCGCAGACAATCTACCTTGGCGGCGACATCATAACAGAAATAAACGGAATAAAAGTTTCCAAGCTGGCGGACTACTACAGCGCGATTGAAGACAAAATTCCAGGCGATGTAGTAACTGTAACTGTCTACCGGAACAAGAAATTTGAAAAAATAAAAGTAGAGCTTGAACCTTCAGGCAGTTCCTACAGTTCAAGCATCTAATCCGGCATCTTCTGTTTTCCATAGAAATTTATTATCAATTTATATAGAATATTGCCATGAGAAAATTTCATGTTGTGTCTCCGTTCGAGCCTTCAGGAGACCAGCCTCAGGCGATACAGAAGCTTTCAGAGGGATTTTTCCGTGGCGACAAGTACCAGACCCTAAAAGGTGTTACCGGCAGCGGAAAAACTTTTACAATGGCGAAAATCATCGAGGCGGTGCAGCGTCCAACTTTGATTATAAGCCACAACAAGACTCTTTCCGCCCAGCTTTACAGGGAATTCAAAACTTTTTTTCCAGACAATGCGGTTGAATATTTTGTAAGCTACTACGATTATTACCAGCCGGAAGCCTATGTTCCAGCGCGAGACCTTTACATCGAAAAAGACGCTTCTATAAACAAAGAGATTGACAAGCTCCGACTTGCCGCAACCTACGCCTTAATGGAACGCCGCGATGTGATTATCGTTGCGACCGTAAGCTGCATCTACGGACTGGGAATGCCGGACCTCTACAAGGAAATGCGGATTCATGTAGAAAAAGAAGATGAGATTGACACGCACGAAATCGCATCAAGGCTTATTTCAATTCAGTATGAAAGGAACGACATGGTTCTTGAGCGCGGAAAATTCAGAATCAAAGGCGACACCATTGAAATTTTTCCGCCTTACATGGAAACCGACGAGGCGTATAAAATCGAGCTTGACTTCGACCAGATTGCGCGCATAAAAAGATTCAATGCGATTTCGGGCGAGACAATAGAGGAACTTGACGAGCTTCAGCTCTACCCTGCCAAGCACTTCGTTGTTCCGCGCGACCAGATGGCAAGCGTTACAGAAAAAATTCAGTCTGAGCTGGATGCACGCCTTGAAGAGCTTCGTTCCGCCGGAAAAATACTCGAAGCTGAACGTTTAAAGACGCGCACAACTTACGACCTTGAAATGATGAAGGAAATGGGCTACTGCTCTGGAATCGAAAATTATTCAGGACCGATTTCAGGACGCAAAAGAGGAGATCCGCCTGCAACTTTACTTCATTATTTCCCTGATGATTTTCTATGCATGATTGACGAGGCTCATGTTTCTGTTCCGCAGATTGGAGCAATGTACGAAGGAGACAGGGCGCGCAAGCAGAACTTAATCGACTTTGGATTCAGGCTGCCAAGCGCGCTGGACAACAGGCCTCTCAAGGCAGATGAATTTACAAATAAAATGAACCAAGTAATTTTCGTAACCGCCACGCCGCGCCCGGAGGAAATAAAAAAATCAACTCAGGTTGTGGAGCAGCTTATCCGCCCTACCGGACTTCTTGATCCAAAGATAGAAGTTCGTCCAAGCGAAGGTCAGATGCAGGACATATTCAAGGAAGTAAGCGCGCGCATAAAAAAAGGCGAGCGGTCATTGATTCTTACTCTTACAAAAAAAATGGCGGAAGACTTGACCGACTATCTTTCTGAGCTGAATTTAAAAGTAAAATACATTCATTCTGAAATCGATACTTTTGAGCGTGTTGAAATCCTAAAGAGCCTTCGCACCGGAGAAACCGATGTTCTGATTGGAATCAACCTTCTGCGCGAGGGAATCGACTTGCCGGAAGTTTCCCTGATTGCAATTCTTGACGCAGACAAAATCGGTTTTTTAAGAAGCACAACCTCTCTGATTCAGATTATAGGAAGAGCTGCCCGCAATGCCGACGGAACAGTCCTGATGTACGCAGACAGAATGAGCGACGCAATGAAAGAAGCCATTGACGAAACTAAACGCCGCCGTTCAATTCAGGAAGCGTACAACAAAGAACACGGAATTGTTCCAAAGACAATTAAAAAAGCGGTTGAAGATATTCTTGAGCACCAGAAGGAAGACGCAGAGCAGGAAGCCAGCATAAAGCTTGACGCTTTAAAGAACAGCACAAATCTTTTTGTAGCCAAGCAAAGAAAAAAGCTTCTTGACCTGATGAAAAAAGAAATGTCTGAAGCAGCCGACCGTCTGGACTACGAGCAGGCAGCCGTTTTGCGCGATCAGATTATAGAAATAGAAAAAACATACGGAAAATAAACAGCAGCTTTTCGGGGGACTTATGAAAACAAAAACTTTCTTTTTAGCATATATTGTTGTGGCAGTCTTGATTTTGCAAAATTCCTTTTCACAGACAAAGCAAACACAATCTCAAAGCGGCAGGGCGATTTCTTTAATTCCAAAACTCGAGCTAAAAGTCAATGAAAAAGGAATGCCGGGCGCACTTTCAGGAAAAAGCGCGATGTGCGAAATCAATTCGGTTGTCTACGAGCCAAAAGGTCCGCTTGAACCGAACTCATTTTTTTGCGCAACGGTAACTTACAAGGCGACAGGCGAAAATTATTTTACGGAACAGACAAAGCCTTCAGCCGCAAACAAAACGGCTGCGAAAATCATAAAAGGAAGCAAAAAAAATCTCGTTGTAAAATACACGGCTTGGGCTCAAAGTCCAAACGAGCCAAAAAGCGCGGACATGATTCAATATGAAAAAGAAAGGCAAAAACAGGGAAATCCCAACACAAGCGTTGCGATAGGAAAAAAATACGACCCGATTTCAGAATCAGGCATGCTTAAAATGTATCATCCTTCGAAAATCAGAAAATATCCGACAACGGCCAGCAATGCAGGAACAGAGCTTCCAGATGAGTTCAGAATCTACGACCTTGACGCGCAAAGATTTTTTCCGAACGCGATTGGAAAATGGTATCTCGTAAAAGATTCAGAAAACAACTTTGGATTCGTTCCGGCAACCTGCGTAAAAGACATAAAAATGCAATCTCAAAAAGATGAAGAATCTGCCGCAGCAAAAAGAAACATAAAGCAGGAAAAAGAAATTGAAAAAGCAAAAACGCTCGCAATCGACACTTCGGAGCAAGAGCAATGGAAAGGCGCGCCGGCAATTTTAAGACAGACTCCGTTTGAATTTGAAGGCGGAAACGGAACTGCCGAAAATCCGTTCTTAGTCAAAACAGCAGAGCAGCTAAACTCAATCAGATTCGGGCTTGATTTTCATTACAAGCTGATTTCAGACATCGATCTTTCAAAATGGGGCAACTGGATTCCAATCGGCGGAACTCCGTCTTATGGCGGAAGCCACGGCGGACAAGGATTCCAGGCGGCGGATAAGGGAAGCGGAAAATTTTCAGGCTCACTAGACGGAAACCACCACGTAATTTCAGGAATGACGATAATCGACCACAGCGACGACATCTTTATGGGAGAAGACTTTGCGGAACGTTCCTACGCGCTTTTCGCCGAAATGATTAGACCAAAAGATTTCAGACAAGCGCAAAACAACTTTGTAAAAGACCTCGGAATCATAAACTATACAATCGATGTGAGCTACACAAAGCTAAAAAACGGATGCACGCTCAATGCGGCGGCTCTTTCACCAAACGCATCAAGCAGAACATTTGAAAACTGCTATTCATCAGGCGGAAAAATCAAAATCCACGCAAGCCGCGCCGACGAGCAGGAAAACAGTTTATTCATTTACGCAGGCGGACTTCTTTCTTCAATTGACCACACAAAAGTCATAAACTGCTACAACACTTCTCCTCTAATAATCACAACAAGCGACACGGACTATATAGACACGCAACGCGGAAGCAAGAGGATGGTTATAGCAGGAGGAATCGCAAGGCGGGCGGAATACAGCAAAATAACCGGCTGCATGAACTCAGGCGAAATTTCAGTTCCGTATGCAAACTGGGGACTCGCATCCCTTTCTGCTGGAATCGTTGCGAGGGTCGGAATAAGCGATGCCCCGGAAAACATTTACAATCTTCCGCCAGAAACCGCAACAAACATCACAAGCTGCTACAACATCGGAACAATCCGTGGAACTTACGTCGCAGGCATTATGGGCTTCACAGGAACTGACTGCTACGTAAGCGACTGCTACAACGCGGGAACTCTTGAAATTGACGAGCTTAATCCGAACAAAGAGCCTCACCAGATAATAAAAGCCGACATCGCTATTCCAGTCTGCAAAATTTTTAACTACGGCAAAAAATATGTTCACGACAACGGAATAAAAGTTGTTTCAGGCGACAAATGGATAGATTCTCCAAAGCTCAAAAGAAAAATCCTAAAGGCAATTCCAGAAGACAAGCTCGGAATCAAGCCAAGCGCGCCGGAAACTCCAACACAAGTCGCAGGATTTTCAGACGTGATGTCAAACGATATTTTTGCGCTTTCTGTTCCCTGGGCGGTTGAAAAGGGAATTGCCAAGCCTTCATCAAAAACAACATTCTCTCCGAACGAGCCTTGCACTCGCGGACAAGTTCTAACTTATATTTACCGTTGGAACGACTCACCAAAGCCTTCAATAAAAAATCCGTTCAAAGACGTAAAGCCAAGCGACAGTTTTTATAATGCGGCGCTCTGGGCTTATGAAAAAGGACTTTTCAAAGGAAATACTCTCAACGGAAACTCTCCCTGCACGCGAGGAGACACAATCGAATTCTTATGGAAATACGCGAATTCTTATCCGATGAATCCGGCAGACAATTTTACCGACGTTCCGCGCTCGTCAAAATATCATTCCGCCGTTTCCTGGGCTTACTGGATGAGGGTTGCAAACGGCACGACACAAACAACGTTCGAGCCGGATTCAGCCTGCACAAAAGCGCAAGTCGTAACGTTCATTTATAATCTTGAACATTCGCACTTTATGGACTGGCTAAAAATGACATTGGGACAATAAAAAATCATGGAGGAAAAATGAAAAAGTATTTTTCTAAAATTCTAATTTTAATCAGCATTGCAATTTTTAATTTGCAGAATTCTTTTGCGCAAAAACGAAGTCCGGCTTACGTTTTGCCAGAAAACACAAAAGGCGAATATCCTTACTACACGCAGTCACAGGCGGATTTTTTGTGTTCCGACATAAACCAGACAACGCTTGTAATCACAGAAGAAAAAATCAAAAAAGCAGGAATAAATCCTAACAGTTCAGAAAAAATAAGCCGTTATCTTAACGAAACAACAACTCCAGAAGAGCGCGCAAGAATAAAAACAATAATTCTCGATGTTGCCAATCCTGATGCAGAACCATTATTTGCATACAACTGGCTTATGAAGTGGTCTCATGTTTATCCCCGGAATTTAAAGAATTTGTGGCTAAGTTCAAAAGTCGATATAAGAAAATTTCTCAATGAAGTTATAGATGTAAAAAGAAAATCAATTTTTGCATCAACAAACGCGCCAATGAATTCGTGGGACTGCACGCTTTATGTTCCTGAAAATCAGCTTCCAAAAGGAATGAGAGGAATTTTTGAAAATCCTGACGACCCGCTTTCAGTCTATCTTCTTCTTAGGTTCAAGACAAAAACTTATTCAGGAGATGTTTATTCAGCCGCAAAACTTGGAGACAAGGCTACAAAACTGCATTGTAACAATCACGTTTATAATGAAAGGCTTGCCACAATCGACAAACTTTACAAAAAATCAACCTGCAAAAACATCAACAAATATTATTATTCCTGCGAATTCTGCGGAAAATGCGAATACAATCCGAATCACACATTTTCATACGAACTTTCTGAAGAAAAGCCAGAACCGATTGAAGACGGAAGATTCTACGGACATCACTTTATCGACCACAAAATCATAAAAGAAAATTTCATCGGAATAAATTCAAGAGGAGAACGCGTTTACTGGAAATCCTGCTCACAATGCGGAAACAATGTAAAAGACTGCAACAGTTCTCCTAAAGTTTTCAACAGAGCAACATTTGACTATGCGCTTGGAACAGGCTTCGATGGAACTTATGAACAATATATGGAAATTATAGCAAAGCAATGGAAAACAATTTATAAAGATGAAGCATTGGAAAGCGCTTCGCTTGAATTTGACGGACTAAATTCATTTGCAGTCCTTGATAAAGTTGCAAAAGCAAAAATGAGCGGCAAAACAGAAAACGACGTGAACTGGGCTTTCCAAAACGGCTTGGTTGATGAAAAACTTTTTGGAAATGACTACACGGCAAAAATTACAAAACTGCAATGCGCCTCGCTCGCGGTTAATCTTGCAGAAAAATTGTCTGGCAAAGAAATCACCCCAGTTTCAAAACTTGCTTTTCCTGACACAGAAAATATTTACGCAAGAAAAGCCGCTGCAGCTGGAATCGCAAAATCCTCTGGAGCTTTTAATCCAAATGCAATTCTGAGCCGTCAGCAAATGGCGACATATTTTTACCGCGCGCTTCAATACGTAAAAAAGAATTCTCACATCAAATACACGCCCTACACTCCAAAGCTTGAAAAATATAGCGACAGCGCTCAAATTGCAAAATGGGCAAAAGAACCAATGGGATTTATGGACACGCTCGGCTTAATCGAAAAAACTTCAGAAAAGACAATTTCGCCGGAAACTCCTTGCACAATTGAAACTGCGATTGTTACAGCGAACAAAAGTTTTTATGCGGACAAAATCGGATGGTATCAAGCGCGAACAGCTGTGGAAGCAGACGCAGGATTCTATTCTTCAAACAGAACTGCCCGGCATTTCTTGGACTGCGCTCTTTCAGGCAATGATTTTGGCGGCTGGCTGAAATATATTTACACAGGAGGAACACGCATTTGGGTTACAGGTCCAAGAGTCGGAGGCTCGAGAAATTACGCAAAGCATTATCCGACAAAGAATCCGTACAACGGCGAGACAATATATGTAATTGCAGAAGATTTCCTGCCGATAAAAGCGGATTAAAAAATTCTGAATCAAAGCAACTTTAAAATAATCAAAATAAAATCTTATGGAGGAAAAAATGAAAAAATCAATTTTCAAGACCATAATCTTAATCAGCGCGCTTGCACTTGCTGCAGCTCCAGTTTTCTCGCAGACAAAAAAGAAAATGCAATCAAAGAAAACTCAGCCCGCAGAAACAGAATCAACACAATCGTACTGGGATGGCGCACCGGCAGTCCTAAAGGAAACTCCGTTCAAATTTGAAGGCGGAACTGGCACTCTCAAAGATCCATACTTAATCAAAACAGCAGAGCAGCTCAACTCAGTCAGATTCGGACTTTCAAAGCACTACAAACTGATTGCCGACATCGACCTTTCAAATTGGGGCAACTGGATTCCACTCGGAGGAACTCCAGCTTACGGCGGTGCCTGGATAAAAAAATATCCTCAGGCAGCAGATGCAGGATGCGGAGAATTCACAGGTTCTTTTGACGGAAACGGCCACGTAATCTCTGGAATGACGATAATCGACCATAATGACGACATCTTTATGGGAGAAGCTGAGGCAACACGCGCATACGCTCTTTTCGGAGCAATATTTCCGGAAAACAATTCATTCATTAGAAATCTTGGAGTTGTGAACTATACAATTGACATCAGCCATACAAAAATGAAATACAACTGTGACCTTCGGGTGGCGGCGATTTCAAATTATGCGGCGGGCGTAATAGTAGAAAACTGCTACACTTCCGGCGGAAAAATCAAAGTACACACAGGACGCGCAGGCAAGCAAACTAGCAGAGCATATGTGATGGCAGGCGGAATGTTCACAGAAATTGAAGACTCAAAAATTATAAACTGCTACAACACATCTCCAATCATCATAACAACAAGCGACACAGACTACATGAACTATAATTACACAACCACAACAAGGCAGCTTGGCGATCTTCGTTCCGCAAGGGCTGGTGGAATTGTAATGCAGATGACGTACTCACACATCACAGGCTGCATGAACGCAGGTGAAGTTACAGTTCCTTATGCAAACTTTGGATACGGAAATTCGCTTGCAGGAGGAATTGTGGGAAAAGTTGTACGCCCTGGCCAGCAGTTTATTGAAGACTTGTCTCCAGAAATGGCAAGTACCATAACAAGCTGCTACAATATCGGAAAAATCACAGGAACTTATGCCACAGGAATTTTGGGATTCACAAGGACCGACTGCTACATAAGCGACTGCTACAACGTGGGCAAGCTTGTTCTTGACGAGGACAATCCGCAAAAAGACTATATTCCAACTTTCAAGGATGACATAATAGTTCAAGGAAGCAGTATTCTTGAATACGGAAAAAAATACGTTCACGACAACGGAATAAAAGTTGTTCATGGCAGCAGATGGATAGATTCTCCAAAGCTCGGAAGAAAAATCCTTAAAGCAATTCCAGAAGACAAACTTGGAATAAAACCAAGCGAGCCGGAAGAAGCAACACAAATTGCAGGATTTACAGATGTAAAGTCAAGCGATGACTTTGCACGCTCTGCTCCCTGGGCAGTTGAAAAAGGAATCGCAAAGCCATCATCAAAAACAACATTCTCTCCAAACGAGCCTTGCACAAGAGGACAAGTTGTTACATACATTTACCGCTGGCAGGGGTCTCCAAAAGTTTCTGTTAAAAATCCGTTCAAAGATGTAAAGCCAAGCGATTCTTTCTACAACGCGGCACTCTGGGCTTACAAACAAGGATTTTTAGAGGGAAAAACATTCAACGGAAACGCTCCTTGCACACGTGGCGATGCGCTTGAAATCTTATGGAAATGCTCAGGCTCAATGTCGATGATTGCAATTGATAACTTTACCGATGTTCCGCGCTCATCAAAATATCAGCAGCCAGTTTCTTGGGCATACTACGGCGCAATCGCAAAACCAGCCACAAAAACAACATTCGAACCTGAAAGCGTCTGCACAAAAGGCCAGATTGTAACGTTCATTTATCAAGTTGAGCACACAGGCTTAAAGGACTGGATGGATACAACGAAAGAAAATGCAAATTCGAATTCAAGTCAAATAGAGGCTATATATGAGAACACACTCAAAGAAATGGGCTTGGAGGATTTTTTAAACGGAAATCAGTTCTAACTGCCGGATTCAATATAATCATCAGGGCAAACGCATTATAAATAATTTAAGTAAACTTTGCGCGGAGGAACGGTTTCTGGGGCAAAAACACTCTGATTGTTGCGACCGCATGAGCGGGCAATTATATAGTTACTTTGCAACAATCAGAGTGCAGCGCATTATTGCGCGATCAGATTATAGAAATAGAAAAAACTTACGGAAAATAGCCATTTGATTTATTGACTTTTTATGGGAGAAGTCATGAAGATTGTTTATAATCATTGACACAAGTATGTTTTTTCTATATTATGGTTGCACTGTTAGGAACAAATTTTTAGGTAGGTACGAGATATGTCAAGATCATGTGATGTCTGCGGAAAACATTCAATGCACGGTAACAGAGTAAGCAAATCATACAACCATACACGCCGTCAGTGGAAGCCAAATCTTTTAAAGATTAAGACAGAAATCGACGGAACAACAAGAACAATCAAAGTTTGCACTCAGTGTCTCCGCTCTGGATTCATTACAAAGAAAATCAATGTAACTCCTGCAAACGCAGGCGCTAACAAGGCTGAATAGTTTTTGTCATTGAGATTAATAATGAAACTTGAAGAAGGCTGCCAGAATCTGGCAGTCTTTTTTTGTTTTAAACGCAAATAGTTTCTAATTTCACGGCCAAACCTCTTGACAAAACTCGGGGGGGGGTAAAATGACCTTGAGGTATTTATATGAAAATTAGAAACCTTGTTTTTGGAATCGCATTGATTTGCGCAATTTGCTTTACAAGCTGTTCTGACGGCTCAAGCAGTTCAGATTCAAATGACACAAGCTCAAGAGTTCTTGATCTTAGAATTAAGAAAAACGGCGTTGTGCACAATTCAAGCCGCTCAATTGAAAACGCAGCTGAAATAACACAAACAGATCATGTAAAGGCCACAGCAGTTTCAGGCGGAATCCAGTTTGAAATTCAACTTCCAAGCGATGCAACTTACCTTGAAATCAGAAGACTTGAAGACATCGAAGGCATAGAAGATTTTTGGACAACAAGATGTGCACCGCAGAATATCTGGGAATACGCTGAAAAAACATACACATTCGTTTATCCGCTTTGCGAGCCAGGAGAAAAATACAAGTTCAATATTGGAATACAAACTACTACCGAAAACGGAATAACGAAAACTCTTGAAGAAATTATTATAATCACTGCCACAGACGGAATAGGCGACATCGACTATTCCAATTTAACAAGCCGCCACATAGACTTATCTTACGACGGAACAAAGCCAACTGTTAAAGTTTCAAACGTTATTCCGCCGGAAGGAGACAATGTGGGAACAAGAATCGCCTACTATGCAAAAAATTCCAGCACAGAAACAGACTGGAACAATGACGCAATTTGGTTTGGAGGTTACTTTGGAAAAAAATCAGACAAAGTATCTTCAACTGAACTTCATGAAGCAAATGACTATACTAATCCAGAAAATCCTGTTTACTGTTCAGAAGCAATAAACCAAGAGCTTCTGGCAACAGGCTTCAGCCATTTTCTTGAAAGCACAAACAAATCTTATCTTTTCGTGCAGTACGCATACACTTTTGAAGTTAATGAAATGGAAAACCCAGAACGCTACGTCTGGAGAACCGCAATCTTAGATTCAGACGCCATAAAAATAAAGTAAACTATCATTCCCTGACTGACTTTGCAAAAACAAAACCAGCCAGGGAATTTTGCATGTAAAAAAACGCAAGGCTAACACACAAGTTCAAGTCCGTCATAGGCAGGTCCTGCATAAAATCCATTGTCTGCATTTTTCTTCAGATAAGGAAACTTCCATAAAATGCTTTTTACATAATCCTCTATCTGGACATGGCTCATATTATGGGTTATGTGCGTAAGATAAACATTGCGCGGATTCATTTTTTCAGCTGCCTCCAACGCCTGTTCAAATGAAAAATGTGTTGAATGCGGCTCTTTCCTAAGGCCGTCGATTACAAGATGCTCAAGAATTCCCGCATTGCGCTTAACAAGCTCAATCGAATTTTCCGGCACAAAGCTGCAATCCGTAAGGTAAGCGATGCTGTGCTTTTTTCCGTCCTGCCCTTTCTCGCTGAACAAAAGCCCCATGTCGTCCAAATGCCCGTGCTTGAGCATTACAGGCAGAATTTCAATTCCGTTTATAAAAAGAGGATTTTCCTCACTGATATTTTCCGCGCTCATAATCTGAATCTTGGGCTTTCCTCCGCCTTCTTTCATCGGAGTGAAAATATAGTCAAACCGATGCCGGATATCATGCTCCGAATGAGCCGTTGTGTAAATCTTAAGCCCGTTGCCTTCAGTTTCCTTGTTGTCCGGATGGGCAGGATCAAGCGCCCTCGTGTGGCTAAAAACACGCAGGTCGTCAATGCCGTGAAGATGGTCCGCATGGCTGTGCGTTATAAAAACCGCATCCACATTGTTGATTTTATATTTCAGCGCCTGAATTCTAAATTCAGGTCCAACGTCCACAAGAATATTAGCAGGAGCCTCAAGAAACGCGCTGCATCTTAGGCGGCTGTCCCTCGGATCGGCTGAGCGGCATACATTGCAATTGCAGCCAATAACAGGAATTCCATGGCTTGTCCCGGTGCCAACAAGAATCATTTTCATGCAGACATAATACTTCTTTGAATGTTTTTTTGAAATACCCAGCCTTCCGATATATCCGCGCTTAGCAAAAAAAAACAGAGGCCCCGGCGCTGAAAAAATTTCACATCCGGAACCCCTCAACCTGCGCAAGAGAATTTAACAGTAATAAGGAGACTAAGAACTGACTAAATATGCCTTAAACAGCAGAAACACTCTCCATTGCAGATTTTAGATGTTTTTTGGCCCGGAGCTCAGTCTGACGCACAGCCTCCTGGCTTAACCCGACAATTCTACCGACCTCACGCAAGCTTTTCGAATGCTGGTCATTGTCAAAATTGTAACGGTACCGCAAAACACTCTTTTCTATTCCTGTTAAAGAATCCATAAAAAAATTAACGCATCCCTTAAAGTCCTCTCTGACAGCAAGCTCTTCAGGCGAAAATGAAGTATCCTGAATAACCTCGCCAAGCAGAACAACTTTTCCATCATCAATGATTTCAGAATCAAGGGACGCAACCGTATAAGAGCTTTCAAGAACATCCTTCAGGCGCTCTTCTGAAATTCCCGCAATAAGAGCAAGCTCCTTGACCGATGCTTCTCTTCCGTTCTTCTGGAAAAAAACATTCTGAATCTTCTGAATACGGCGCAAAAGAAGTTCCCTGTGCGCTGGAATCGAAATCGGACTGCTGTTGGCGCCTATAAACCTCATGATGTGCTGCATAATCCATCTGTATGCGTAAGTGGAAAACCTTGCTCCAAAAGCCGGATCAAATTTTCTAGCGGCAGTCATAAGCCCAAGGTTTCCTTCCTGAATCAAATCCATGATGCAAAATGCGCACTGCCTGAATTTTCCTGCAATGCTCACAACAAGCCGAAGATTGGATCTGACAAGAAGATTGAACGCCTCCTCGTCTCCAGACTTGATTCTATTTGCAAGCCTGATTTCATCTTCAGCGGAAAGCAGCGGATATTTCTTCAGCGAATTCAAGTATTCATGAGCAACATCAACTTCCATACCAACACTCCATATCTTTTTTTAACTTCCTATTACATAAGCATATATTGTGCCAAGATGAAAAGAATACAGCAAAAAATCAGCAATTTTCTGGCTAAAGACACTTATTTCCTTGCAATTCAAGAAAATAAATTCTTATAAAATAACCAGAACTGAATCAATTTTCCAAATAGGCAAAATGATAACAAAGGCAAATTTACAAAAAAGTAGACAGCTAAGAAAAAAGTATATGTCTAAATTTTTATACTATGGAAAAGGGAATTTGTTTTAAATATTGAATCGGAATGTTGATTTTTGAAACGCTTGAGCTTGTATGTATTTGGTTTTTATTCAATTTCTATTTCGTTCTGTTTTTGATACTCTTCCAGAATAAAAATCAGGCCTTCTTTTGCATCACGCTCAAAGCTTAGCTTCATGCAAAGAATCTTGCTGATTTCATCAAAAACTGACTCCGATGAAAACTCATCACTATTGCTGATAATGTTATGACAGGTTTTTAGTTTTTTTGTAAATTCACTCCGGGTATCAATACATATCTACGCCCGCCTGGTAAATCTCCGCTTCTATTCAAAAAATCCATCAGTATCAAACAAATGGTCAAGCTCATCAGATGTCTGCATAGTCAAAACTTTCTGCCTGATTTCACCTTTAGAAAAATCCAGCCTTTTAAATCTATCCTTGCCGCCATCCTTAGCCTTACGAATCAGCTGAATCCGTCCAATCTTTGGTTCAGCCTCGGCATATCTTGCAAAGCCTTTTGCCTTTGGCAAGTTGTCCTTAAAATCTGGATTATGAGGTTCAAGAATATCAATTACATATCCAGCCTGTGATTTATCATCTTTACGGATAATCAAGAAATCAGGATAAGCAGTTTTTATTTCATTGTTAATCTCATAAGGAATTGTAAGCGACCATGTGGCCCTTGAAGGATTTCTAATCCAGCATACAAAATCCGGACGCACCTGTTCTTCTTCAATAACGCCGTCTTCCCAAGTATTAAGTTTAATTCTAGCCCTGCCAGTTTTTTCATCAGCAAAAAGATGGTTTGAATATTCTTTTCCTGTTGAACCTTCTGGAACAATAATTTCTTCCGGCAAAGAGAAGTTATGTTTACTTACAATATCACCGTCAGAAATAATATCGCTATACAGCTTTTTTACAGACTCACTCTTTTCAACAATGTAACGACGATTTGCATCATTATACTCGTGGAATTTCTTTTCAGCATATTTATTCAATTCCGCCATACATTCTTCGTCAATTGCAAACAAAATACAGTCAATCTTAAAATCATCAGGATTATCAGGATCGTAATATCGCTGGCCATACGCCTGAGGAAAACCAAAGCCTGCAAGCTTGGCATCAACAGCTCTAAGCTGTCTGTCTAGTTCCGTATTACTAAGATAGAAGGAATCCCTTATCTGACCTTCAGACAAATCCTTGCCAAACACATCAAATATTTTTATTGATAATTTGTAAGTCAAAATATCTTTCGCTTTCTGCTCATAAACTCCCGAAGCACGCAGTTTCTCAGCATATTGATGAATCATATCAACAACATCATTTGTAACAGTTCCCAAAGCACTTAAATCTATATTCTGATGAGTCAAAAGAGAAACAAGAGAAGCCAGCGATTTCAGATAACTTGAAATCTTTACAGAACGCACAACATAGGTCAGCAATGCTGAATCATTAATAAACTTAGTTACAGCCTCTCTGTCAATTGAAGAAACAAACAACTCTGGCTGTTCAGTTTTTTGTTCAGATACCGCATTGTTCTTATTTTCCGAAGCATGACTTACAGGTGTGTCAAGCTCACTTACATCCGCAATTTTCTCAATAACTTTCTCTACTTGCGGAGGATAGAGAGATTCATCAGGTTCTTTTATAGAATCAGGAATGCTGGTATAACTTTGGTTCGTATCCGCATTAGGCACAGAACTATCATCACAAAAATCAAATAGCTCTTGGCTTTCATCTTCAACAATAGACTTTTTTGAATGAGCTGTATGAACCGTATAAGTTTTATAAACCGGCTGCTCAATAGTTTCTGAATCAATTATAGTTGGAATATTACCACATTCAGAATCCTGCAGTTCCTTTACAACAGATTCAACGTTACCACGATTAAAATATGGAAGGAACAGTCTTACATCGTTCAAAGAATCATCAACTTTAATATGGCTCTGCATTGGTGTTCGAACCATCCGTCCTAAAAGCTGCGCGATATAAGTTACGTCCTCTGCTTTTCTAAAACTCATCATAGTTTCAGCGCGAGGACAATCCCAACCTGTAGAAAGATTCTCTTTGAAAAGAACAACCTTTACACGCAAGTCATCTACAATATCATTCGGCTCTATGTGATGAACCTTTAACCCGTTTAATGTAAGAGTAGAAACATCTCCAAAAGTATGAACAACATCATTTTCATGGAAACGAACTTTCATCTTGTCTTCAATTTTTGCGATTATATCATCAAGATTTGAATCAGAAACATTTCCACCAGTTCCAGCTTTTACCTGAACAACAAATACAGGATTTATATATTTATAATGCTGTTCCTTACAATACTGCGCCCAGTGTCTTACTTTGCTAATCCATTCATCTGTTGCTGCATCCAGCACAGCCATTTCATTGCTTTTCTGGGCATCATTCGGATATGTAATTATAATTCTATCTTTCAAAAGGCCAGAAGAGCGAACATCTGCCGGCTTCACAATAACTTTCTGCAAAGTCGAATTAATATCGCCAATAAGATTATTAAAACGCGCGGCAGTCGCGCTTACACCAATTACAAGCGGAACAGGAGCAGTCAGCCCAAAGTCAGGCGCGCCTTTCAAGAATCTCTGCATAATTGTTGTTGCTCTGCCAGCTTCATTTCCTTGCATTCCCCGGTGCGCTTCATCAATAATGAAATAAAGCCTGTCAGATTTTTGCCTTGCAGTATTTTCAATTGTTTCCCAAATTGTATATTGTCTTGAATCAGAATGTTTGCAAAGGTTTGCAGTCTTTGTAATCTTCTGGGTATTTATAAAATAGATATTTCCGTCGTCAAAAAATTCCTGGTCAAAGTTATCTTCACGAACAGTTATACAGCGGCTCACAGAAATCTTATCTGATTTCAAAAACTTATTTTTTGACTGCCCGTTAAGCTGCGGAGAATCAGAAAGCCAGACAAAAATTGCATCAGGCTGCTCAGAATAACTCTCTGTTCCATACAGAATATCTTCAACAAGAGAAACCATAATGATAGTCTTTCCGGAGCCAGTGGGAGCCTGAAGGGAAACAACCTGCGGAGTATGTGTTCTATAATATGAGCCAAGAGCTTCTGCGGTCTTTGCTCTTAATTCATTTACGGCTATTGTCTGAAATTGAAACAGGTCTACGTTCATTTTTCTAAGCTCTTTGAGAAAAAACAGTCTTTGTATTCGGCTGAATACCAGCCTCTTTTAAGAACTGCTCGGCTTTAGTTCTATAATAATCACTCTGTTCTGCCACGGACAAAGATTTTGTATGCTCATAATTGTATTCGCGAATCTTGTGAATATCATCAATGGTGAAATCTGGTGTAATATCAGGCTTAGTCATTTTCATCTCCTTTCAGCAGCATTTCTGGCGTAATAATATCTATCGAACTAAAACCTTTTAAATTGGTAATCGCCCGAACTCCGTTTATAGTTTTTACATTTACAAGATGCTTAAAATTCCAAGAAACAATGTAATTGCAGGCTTCAAGCACTGCTATGGCAATGTGCAGACAATCGTCATGGCTTTTATTGGTCAGAATGCCAAGGTCAATTATCTGCGCCGCAAGTCTTTCTGCATCCTCATCTTTTGTGAGAAAAGTAAATTGAAT
Source organism: uncultured Treponema sp. (assembly GCA_964607295.1). Lineage (GTDB taxonomy): Bacteria > Spirochaetota > Spirochaetia > Treponematales > Treponemataceae > Treponema_D. Next base: position 146,968 of record CAZSJX010000005.1, read on the forward strand.
TTCTTTCAGCTTATCACGCATAAAAGAACGCTTCGGCTCGTAGCAGTCAGAGACTTCCGCAAGAGTCACATCAGAAAGATATATGATTATGTCGTCCCGTGTTTTCAATTCTTCCCAAAGCTGCAATGTCGCTTTCATGCGGTCAGGACTGTCTTCCTGCTTCAAGTAGCTTAAAACAGAAGTGTCAAGATAAATTTTTGTTTTGCGAAAATTTTCAGTCATCTCATTGCTCCTTTCTCTAATATACCACAATTTCCTAATTCCGCTCCACGTTTATTCTAAAATTATCAAGATAATCGCGGTAAAGCTGATATGACTTCTTTACACTCAGGCTCTTTGCCATAGACTTAAATCCCTTTTCAAAGTCAGTTATAATAAATGCTGTCCAGATTTCTTTTTCTGCATTTACCTTAGGCTCAAATTCAGAAAAAAACTTTTCGTCAATCAAAACTGCAAAATGATTTTCCGGAAGAATAATATAAGGCGGCAACTGACCGCCGGTGGTTGAACCTGCCGAAATCAACTCTGAGTCCGGGCACTTTCCCCAGCCGCCGGCCTTAAGCCACAAAACCGGAAGCAGCTCCTTAAACTGCCGGCCAAGCTGAACCGAAGTCTTGTCCAAAAAGCCGAGCTTAAAGAAAACAGCATTTGCCTTGAAGCCGTCCGCCATAGGAAGCCCGCTTCCTATGTAATTGCCCTTGAGCGGCTCATCATTTATATCTTTACCGTTTATGCTGCAGACTGTCCGAGGCCAGGCAACATAATTTGCAATGCCAAGCTTTTCCCATTCAGCGTCGCCTGGAACAAAGCCTTTTGCAGCAAGAGCCTTTGCCTCATCATCGCTTACTTCGTTGTTTGTTACCATAATGCACTGGCGCTGCCCGCCGTCTTCCGCATTAAGAAGATTTACAGCGTGAAGCGTTGTGCCTGAACCTGCAAAGAAATCCACAATGAGCGCGTTTGGCTTACTTGCCACAAAAAAGCGTATTGCATCGTGAACGGCATAAAGTGACTTTGGGAAAGAGAAACGCTTTGTGCATAAAATTGTATTTATTAAAGTTGCACCATAAGCTGATGCATCATGACTTGCGATTTTCCATTGTGTTGGTGCAACAGTTTTGTTCTGAGAGTTGGTAGCTGCACTCTTTGTAATCAACGAACCATCATCTTCTTTTCCTTCTATTATGAAATCACCATCTAATATTTTTTGATACTCTCCATCAGATAGATAATTCACAACAAAACCATAGTCTGTTTCTTTACCAAGACGTATTCTTCCTTGTCTCATTCGATTTGCCAATTCTTCTGGACCAACTTGCCAACACCCTTCTTGACCGTTCGTTCTTATCGGAAGAATTTGAACAAGTCCATCAATATCTACATCCTTACTTTGATTTAAAGGTATTACTTCTCCAATTTTCTGAATCTTATGTGTCCTTGGATCTGCATAGATTGCATAATATAATCCAGGACGTTCAGAACGAGATGAATGTGACCCCCTCCTCATCATTGATGTCCAATCTGGCTCTTGTTTTATTTTTACATTTTCATGTTTTTTTTCTGTTGATTTTATTGCAGACGGTGACCACTCGTTTCCCAATGGCAATGGTAATGGTGCAGAATTTCCAAACATTAAAAAATAGATGTATTCATCAGCTCTTCTAAAGGCTTGTTGATTCGATACACCTTTTGGATTTATCACACTACTCACCATCTGAATACGTGCTTCCGGGAACAATTCTTCCAAAAGGCAGCCCAAATGCAGATATTCCTTTTCATCAATCGTAACAATCATTACGCTGTCCAGCGGGTTCAACAGTTTCTTTGCCAGGAGCAGGCGCTTTTTCATCATGCTGAGCCATTTGCTGTGGCGGTAAGTGTCGCTTGAATCAACATAGTCATTGTTATATTTCCAGTCTCGGGCTCCTGTATTATATGGCGGATCAATATAAATACAGTCCACCTTTCCGGCATAAAGATATTCCAGAAGCTGCAATGCATGATAATTATCTGCCTGAATAAGCGCATGAGCAGGAAGCCTTGCATCATCAGATTTATAAATGCTGTCAATCTGCTTTAAGCAAGGGTAAATAGGCTCGCCAAACTCGGCAATGCAAACCAAATCCTTCTTCAAAAAATTTATAAGCTTTGATTCTTTTTTATCAGCACAGTAAACGTTATCACCTTCAACCTGCATAACAGTGTAAAACTCGCTTACCTTTCCCGCTTTCAGAGCAACCTTACAGCCTTTTTTGACAGGCACATCACACAGGGGAACACACTCAGGAAAATGCTCCTCAAAAACAAGTCCGAATTTTTTCTGTTTAGAAAGCTTATCCAATTCCTGTTCTATTCGCTCACGAAGCTCTTTATCTTCAATCTGACTAATCAGGTCGTTTATAGCTGCCATTTTTAATTCCTATTTTATATTATATCGTATTATAGATTAAAGACAAATCAACAATCCCGCCGCAAGCTAAGACTTTCCATAAAAACAAATTCGCCCTTGCTGAGTTTTGCAAAAATGCTTGTTGAAATTCCTGCAGGCGGAACTAGACCGGTCTTGTTCTTGCTGCCTCATTTCCTTGAACCGGGGCATAAGCTTGCACAATATAGAGATTATACCACAAATTTATATATATTTGGACGGAAAATATCACGGTTCCACAAAATGTTTTTTAGGGCGCACAAATAAATTCATCAAGATGTCCATTTCCGTTTATCAAGATGAATGTATGCAATCCATCAAGACAAACGAAAATGTTTATCAAGACGGAAAGAAATTTTCATCCTGATGAAATTGCTGGAAACATCTGATAAAACCGCATAAAACTGCGCAAATTCGGGATGAAACTGCGACAAATATGGGATAAAAAAAGGAGGCCGGCGCGCCAAAAAAAGCGCCGGTCTCCCAAAATATAACATTCATAACGGAGCATCCTTTCCGGATTTTACCGGGGTTTTCGTCATAAGCTCATCCGCCGTTATCCGGTATGGGCTTACCAGTTCATTTAATCGCCTGTACCAGCTGGCTCAGGCTCGACATCACTTATATACTTGGCATCAAGCTTCACATACTCAGGCTTTGCAAGCTTAGCGCTGAGCATTGTGTCCGGCGTGTAAAGGACTCTTACGCCAGCAATGTCATTCGCCGTGACTTCTGTCGCCTTTTCGTGTCCCTTGAAGAGCATTGCGTTCTTAAGTCCGAGCTTAAAAATTCCAATGCCATCCAGACGCACCTTGTAGCCAAGCATCATATACTTCGGCACTGTAAGAAGCAGGCTTCGGATTACACCAATGACTTCTGTCGGCGTGAGAGCCGTGTTCTGCGAAATTTCTTCCGCAAGCTGGTTCACTCCAATTTCTGAAATATAAGCAGGGGCTGGATAAAACTTGCCTTCTGCCTCCAAATTGCGCGGATCCAACCGCTTTCTACTAACAAATGGGACTGCCATAACTGCGCCTCCTATGAATAAATCTTAAACTGTTTTGCATTCCTTGGACCAGGCGGCGCAATCCATATTCAACGAATATTCGACTTGCGCCGTTTTTGGCTGCAAAAATCAGTTTTAATAAAACAAAACTTGGTAAAACCTTCGATATTTTCACCCGTTTTGACATTTAGACTATAGCACAGAGATATTTTAAAGTCAAATTCTGTTCGATTTTTTCACCTATTTATTTAAGTTTTTCTTGTAAAATATCGATAATATTTATATAATGCCGTTATAAACGAAAACATCAGGATTTTAGGAATAACTATGCTAGTTGATTTCAGCGTCGCAAATTTTTTGTCTTTTAACAAAAAGACCACTTTCAAGATGGAAAGCGGCCGTGTAACAAAAAAGCCCGAACATCTTCTGAACGACAGCGGAACAGGAAAAAGTCTTTTGAAGTTCTCTGCAATGTATGGAAAAAACGGAGCCGGAAAAACAAACTTTATCCGCGCTGTTTCTATCCTGCGCAGCTTTGTCTTAACAGGACAGCTTCCTCAGAAAGCTCCTGAGCTTTGGTGCAAACTGGATGACGCAAATGAATCCTTGCCGACTGATTTTGAAATCACTTTTATTGCGGGAAAAAATCTGTATGAATACAAGATTTCCTTGGTTCTTGCAACAGGCATTATCACAAAAGAAGAGTTGGTTTCTGTCACTGGAAATCGGCATACAAAACTCTTTTATAAAGAAAATGCAGAAAGCATATATATCTTCCACCATTCAATCAAAGGAAAAAGCAGCGACATTGAGGTTTTGAGCCGCAGTTTTGGGATGAGCGGCGCGCCTTTTTTGTTCAGCATAAACCACAACACAGGCGGATTTTTTATGACAAATCCGCAGGCGTTGAGTCTGCAGAAAGCATTTCTCTGGTTCAAGGATACACTGGAAGTGATTTTCCCTGACCAGCCTCTGCAGGAGACTTCCCTTCTTCAATATGAAATATGCAAGGATGAGTTCGCGCAGTTCCTGAAGGATTTTGACACAGGAATTGAAGGAATCCGGCTTGAACCTGTGAACAAGGAAAAAGTGTTTGAAACTTTGGATTTACGGACACAGCAGAAACTGAATCTTGAAATGATGCTTGTAAGTCCGCTGGTTAAGCTTGCGCAGATGCCGGGACAATCAGGGATTCCGATAAATACAGACCACAACATGAATTTTTACTCCACGGTAATAAGAAGCCGCCGGAATATTTTTATTATTTCCCTGGAAAAGGACAGAGCCTTTCATTTTTATGCAGTCAAATTTGTGCACAATTTTGGCGGAAAAAAAATTGAATTCAGCATGGAAAGCGAGAGCGACGGAACGCACAGGCTTTTCCAGCTTCTTGAAATCCTTATAAGCAGGAAAGAGAAAGTATACATAATGGACGAAATAAACCGCAGCCTTCACCCGAAGCTTACAGTCCAGTTTGTGAAAAAATATTTTTCAAACGCAGAAGAAAGAAGAATCCAGCTTGTGACTACAACTCACGAAAGCCGTCTTATGAGCCACGACATCGTCCGCCGTGACGAAATCTGGATTGCCGACCAGAACGACGACGCCAGCACAAAGCTTTTCAGTCTGGAGGATAAGCAGGTCCGCATAGACAAAGTCCTTGACCAGAACTACATTGACAACGTCTGGGGCGGAGTTCCTGTGTTTGAGGACGAGAAATGAAACTTATGCTTTATTGAATGTGGAACAATAGCGGTACAAACGCTATTGTTCCACAACTTCCCACCAGCCGTTTTTATCTGCGCCAACACGGCGGAGCAGACCGTTTTCCAGAAGCTTTTTCATGTTGTTAAATATGTTCTTTTTTGCAATTCCAATAGTTTCAGAAAGCTCTTCCATAGTTGCGTAAGGATTGTTTTTAAGGCAAGCAAGGATTTTCTTCTGATTTGCATTCACCTTTACATTCACTTTTACATTCACCTTTTGAAAATTGTTTGGCGCAACATATATATTTTCAGTTTGAATAGCATTTTTCTGATTATGAGTTTTCAAAGCATTTAGAATGACATCAAGCATAAACTCAACAAAAATTCCAGAGTCTGATTTTTCCGTAGAGTTTTCAATATTTGCAAACAAAGTATTATGATGTTATATTCATATTATGGAAAATAAAGTCATTTTTTTTCACGGAAGCTCAGAAGTTGTTAAGATCCCTGAAATCCGCAAAACTAAATTCTATAAAGATTTTGGCTTTGGTTTTTACTGCACTCTCATCGAAAAACAAGCAGTTCGCTGGGCAACAAGATTTTTAGGAAAGGGGATAATAAATAAATTTGAATATAAAGAAAATTCCAGTTTAAAAATTTTACATTTTCCAAAGATGACGGAAGAATGGCTTGATTTTATAGTTTTCTGTCGGAGCGGGAAAAATCATAACTATGACATTGTTGAAGGACCAATGGCTGACGATACGATTTTCAACTATGTTCAAAACTTTATAGATGGAAAAATAAGCAGGAAAAATTTTTGGAGCTTGGTTGAATTTAAATACCCAACTCACCAGATTTGTTTTCACACGGCGGACGCATTAAAATGCCTGTCATTTCTAGCTGCTTGCGAGGTAAAAGATGAAAAATGACAATGCGCTTTTTTATACCTGCAGTTTGATTGAATTCATTTCCCGCAGGCAAAAATTAAAACGCTCAGAAGCAGTAAATGCTCTGGGTAAAGAAAATGTAACAAGAATATATTCTCATTCTGATGTCTTTCACTGCGAAGTAATTGATTCCGTAGCTGATAAATTTATAGAAATCTGTGACATTACAACTGGAAACTTTGACAACATTTCGGATTGTAAATATTCTGTTCCCGACTATTGGGATATTGGAGAAGTTTACGAAAGACTTATTGAGGACGTACGAAAAGACTGCTCCGTTTCTGAAACTGTTGAAACACTTTTTAATGTCTACAATTCCTGGATAAGCGACAGCATAAGCAATTTCAATTCAGATTTTTATTATCAAAGCCGCCAGTATATCAAGGAATGTTATATTCAAAACGGGCTTATTGCATAAAGGAAACTTTGAACTGAATGAACCGCCATCCTTATATTTCCCCTTATTCTGTTTTTTCCCATATTTCTAAAAAAATCCCGCGCCGTTTCAGCCACAAGGCTTCCCGGGGCGGGATTTATCAAAATTCAAAAATTATCCTCTGTAGAAGTTAATCAGGCAGCCGGCCTGGATTATCTTGCGCTCGTCGTCGGTCATGTCGCCGGTGGTGAGCTCAAGCTCGGCGGTTGTGCCGTCGGCGCGGACTGCGTAGGCTTTTATTGACGGAAGCTTTTCAGCAATCATCTTTTTTGCGCCCGGAACAAAGATGTAGTCGCCGTTTGCAAAAGGAAGGTTTTCTGTCGCCGCCGCATCGCCCTGCTTGTAGAGGAACGGAATCATTCCCCAGTTGATAAGATTTGAGCGGTAGCGTTTTGTGGCATAGTCGCTTGCAATGTTCGCGCTTGCACCAAGAACTCTCTGGCAGCTTGCCGCCTGCTCGCGCGCTGAGCCGTCGCCCGGCTTTACCGCGTAGATTGTAGAGCCAAGCCCGGCTTTTTCAATTCTCCCCTTGAACTCTGGATATTTTTCCTCAAGGATTTTCTCAGCCTTTCTGACTTCAGCCTTAACTTCTTCTGACTTGTCGCGAACAGCCTTTGCCCTTCCAACGTAAGCAGGATCCTTGCGGCTCAATGTGAATTCCGCAAGTCCGAGCGGATTTGAGCGGAAGCTTGATGTCTCGCCTGAAGGAATAAGCTCGTCGGTAGTTGTAACCGGGTCGTGGATTTCAGAGACAACTTTAAGAAGAATATCGTCTGAAAGCGGCTGCATTTCCGGCCAGTCCTTGATGTTCGGACCGAACTGGATTTCAACCTCTGGATGCGCAACGCCTTTTGAATCGTAAACGCGCTTTTCATAGATTGTCTTGTCGAAGAAATATTTTTTCGCGCTGAACTCGCCGTCAGCCAAGTCTGTGGCGGCAGTCAGGAAGCCTTTGTTCGCCGCAGTCGCCGCGATTGAGCGCGCGTCCATAAGCGCAACTGACGCAAGCTGGCCGTTCTGGATTTTTGAGCCTTCGCGGTTCGGGAAGTTTCTTGTTGAATGGCGGATTGAAAGCGCGCCGTTCGCAGGAGTGTCGCCCGCGCCGAAGCAAGGTCCGCAGAACGCAGTTTTTACGATTGCGCCAGCGTCAACAAGCGAGGCAAACGCGCCGTTCTTCATAAGCTCCATATAAACTGGCATTGAAGCCGGATAAACGTTCAGAAGGAATTTTCCGTTTCCTGTGTCCTTTCCTTTCAAAATGTCGGCAGCCGCGCAGATGTTCTCGAATCCGCCGCCGGCGCAGCCGGCGATAACGCCCTGGTCAACGTAGAGCTTTCCGTCGATGACTTTGTTCTTCAGCGTGAAATTAACTTTGTCGCCGAATGAAACTTTCGCGCGCTTTTCAGTCTCTTCAAGAATGTCCATCAGATTCTTGTTGACTTCTTCTATTGTATATGCGCATGAAGGATGGAACGGAAGAGCAATCATCGGGCGGATTTCGCCAAGGTCAAGCTCAATTGCGCCGTCATAGTAAGCGTCCTCGCCTGGGTTCAGCTCCTTGTAGTCGCCTTCACGTCCGTGGATTGAATAGAACTCGCGGATTTTCTCATCAGTCGACCAGATTGAAGAAAGGCAGGTTGTCTCAGTTGTCATAACGTCAACGCCGATTCTAAAGTCCGCTGAAAGCTTCGCAACTCCAGGCCCCACAAATTCCATCACCTTGTTCTTAACGTAGCCGTTCGCAAAAACCGCCTTGATTATAGCAAGAGCAACGTCCTGCGGTCCGACGCCCGGAACAGGGATTCCAGTAAGGTAAACCGCGACAACGCCCGGCATATTCACGTCATAAGTTTTTCCAAGAAGCTGCTTTGCAAGCTCGCCGCCGCCCTCGCCGATCGCCATTGTTCCAAGCGCGCCGTAGCGGGTATGGCTGTCAGAGCCAAGAATCATGTCGCCGCACTTCGCAAGCATTTCGCGCGCAAACTGATGGATTACAGCCTGGTGCGGAGGAACGTAAATTCCGCCGTATTTCTGGGCGCAGGTAAGCCCGAACATATGGTCGTCCTCGTTGATTGTTCCGCCAACCGCGCAGAGCGAATTGTGGCAGTTTGTAAGAACGTATGGAAGCGGGAATTTTTCAAGCCCGGAAGCGCGCGCCGTCTGGATAATTCCAACATAAGTGATGTCGTGCGAAGTGATTTTGTCAAATTTGATTTTCAGCTTTGAAGCGTCGCCAGAAGTATTGTGCTTCTGCAGAATTGAATAAGCGATTGTGTTTTTTGCACATTCAGCCGGATTTTTTCCATGAACGGACTCAACAAGTTTTCCGCCGGAAAGAAAAGCGCCTTTTTCCCAAAGTTTCATAGAGTTCCTCGAATTGTCAAAAAGATAAATATAATATAATATATAGAAGAGATTAGCATAATGCAGAGATTTTCTCAATTGCCGTTTTTTATCTGATTTTTTTATTCGGGCGTTCCCCCTCGTTCCGACTGCTAGCCGGCAATCGAGGGTTCAGTTCGCTATTCGCACAATCAAATTTTTTGTATTCGTGGCGGTTGCAAAACTAATCCGCCTTTACTGCAAAAAATTTCAATTTTTGCACATATAGGCGCTCGTTTGTATATGGGTCTAAGATAGCAAAACTTTCATCGAATACGCTTGCACCAGGTTTTTCTGGTATAGCAACTGGCCGCCAGAAACGCTCATAAGGGCGATAATTAAGCTGGGTTGAAACACCGCAATTATGAGTATTGTTGTCTCCTGGATAGACCATTCCGCTAGTATCTGACGGACCGCTCTGATACCAGCCGATATTCGGCGCGTCAAGGCTGTTGTTTGCTATGACCA